>AAVV01000004.1 GCA_000169115.1 marine gamma proteobacterium HTCC2080 | reverse complement strand
ACCACCACCACAAACCAAATAAGCCAAGTCCCAGAGGAATAAAAACATAGAAGGAGGCGCGCCAGCCCCAGTACACCATGACCACGGCTACCAGGGGCTGCGCTGCTGCGGCACCCAGGGTGAGCCCGGTACTTGATACAGCATTGGGAAGGGCCCATTGACCGACCGGAAACCAGCGCTCAACTACCGCCGCCTGAATGGGGTACATGGGTGCATGGGCTATCCCCATGATAAATCGCACCAAGAGCAGTACTGCGATTACACCCGTTGTCGATTGAAAGAGAAGCCCGGGTAAAAGACCGGTTAGCCCTGATGCCAAAATGCCTAGTAAGCCCACGACCAGCAATGTTCGCCGGGGGCCAAATCGACTTCCTGCAATGCCTCCTGGCAACTGAAACAGCGCGTACCCCCAGATGAAGCTTGCATAAATCCATCCCATCTCCAGCTCACTGAGCTGTAACTCGGGCATCATGAGTTCGCCGGCGACATGAATATTTTGCCGCATTAGATAGGACAGAAAGCTGAGTAAAAACAGGACGCCAAACAATCGCCAGCGCACGGGAATTTGATGCAAATTCATACTGGGGCGTCCCAAAAATCCGGCGTGAGCTTATTCATTTAGGTGGGTGTTAGTTGTTCGCACGGGTGCAGCGGGGACGGTGCCAATATCATCGAGTCGATCGGTTACATAGCGGCGAATGTCCAAGCTGTAATCTTCCATCGGGGCGTAATAGCCGTGCTTAAAAACAGCATTTTGCATTCCCCGCTGCACGCTTTCGCAAATCTTCCAATCCTGTTTGTTGACAAGGTCCCAAAATTCGACGGCATCCATGGGATCGAAATTTGGCTTCTCGAGTTCACTGGGATGAAACAGAAAGTCGCAGCGTATTTGGGTGACGCCGGCAGATTTTGGCCACACATAAAAAGCCGCCACGTGGTCCATGGCCAAACTAAGCATTAGGTTGGGGTAAAACAGTTCGCCTTTATGATGGGTTTTTTCGGTGTCGCTGAGACCTGGGAAGGGAGCTCGGTGGGTGCTGCCGCTTGCGGTGAAGGTGTCAGAACCGTCCCGGTGCGGTACACCAATATCCCAGTCTAAATCGTGACCACCTCCTTGACGGAAGGCGGGCACAATTTTGCAAAGCTCCGGATGGACAGGACCACAGTGATAACACTCGTTGTAGTTTTCAAGTATGACTTTCCAGTTGGCGTCCACCTGATACTCGAGGCTGTGTCCAAGGCGGAGATCTGATAGCGGGTAGTTTTTGAGGCGCTGGGTAGCGGCCCCCAATGCTTCAGTTAGAGATTCCCCGCGGCGATCATCTAGACGAATAAAAATAAAGCCCCCCCACTCGGCGACAGATACCGGGTGTAGGGTAGTAGCCCCGGGTTCAATTGCTAAATGGGGAGTTCCGCGGAGAGTGCCATCGAGTCGATAGCTCCAGGCGTGATACGGGCAAGTAATGCGCCGATCAAAATGCCCCCTTCGTGTCTGTGAGTCGGGCATGGGAACAAGTTCTGCACCGCGATGGCGGCAGACGTTGTAGAAGGCACGTAACTCAAACGCTTCGCCGCGTAATACAACGATAGACTGTTCGCCAAATCGCACGGCTTTATAATCACCGGGTTGGGAGAGCGCTTCGGCCCTGCCAATGCAAACCCAATCGCAATGGAAAATGGCGGCAAACTCGCGTTGATACAGCGCATCGTCGAGATAATATTCCCGGGGCAATGTTTTCTCTAACGTATCAAGCGTTACGTCGGCCATTTGCCGCCTTTTGCGCTATTTAATGTTTTGGAGGGCATGAATATCAGCCTTCAATAAAAACAGGTTGCGGTTCTAGCAAGTTAATTGGCTCATCTCTTAAATACTCGCTGTCGCCATCAAGGAGCGATCGCGCGAAGCCGTGACCACTGTGGACCGCATGGGCGATAGCACCCGGTGCGAGGGCATCACCCACCAAAGCGATAGAGGTATTAACCCACGCATTGTGAGTGTCTACTTCCGCGGCTTGTAATGACTGGTAAAGCTCAAGATTAGGCTGACGAAGTCCAACGACAACCACAGCATCGATAGGTCGTTCGAATGCTTGTTGGTTGAAGAGATTGCTGAGCCGAGCTTGCCGTCCATCAAAGTGATCGAGGTTGGTTGTTGTGAGAATTTCCACGCCTTGCTCGCCAAGTGCTTTGTAGACATAGGGCAGTTCGTTGGTCATAAACGTCCAGGCCGAAGCGTGACCCGCGGGCGTTGCATAAACGACTTGTGCGCCCTGACGACCGAGGTGTTCTGCAATGACACCCCCGATGTAGTAATTGTCATAGTCGAAGACAAGAATTCGATCGCCCGCCACCCGACCCGCAAACACATCGTCCGGGGTGAACACCTGAGGGCCTAATAGTGGCTCAGAGGGTATTTCCAAAGGCGAGTATAAATGCGTAGTCCAGTGTGCACCTGTGGCGACGGCAATGTGCCGTGCCCCGAGACTGCCAATTTCATCGACACCCATGGGACTGTCGGTATACATCGCCACATTACCCAGTTGTGATAGCGCCCAAACCCGATAGTCGCGGACCCGCCGCCATTCCGCCAGTCCCGGGAGCTGGCTTTCTTGAAGCACTCGTCCACCCCAGTCGTTATTTTGTTCTGCAAGGGTTACGTCATACCCCTGTCGCGCCGCGACTAGCGCGGCTTCGAGTCCCGCTGGACCGCCACCAATCACTAGAACACTTTCAGATTTTTCCGTGCGTTTAAATTGCTCGGGATGCCAGTTTCGACGCCACTCTTCCCCGGCGGTCGCATTTTGTGTGCAGCGCACGGGTACGCCGTCATGCCAACTCGCGATACACATATTGCAGCCGATGCACTCACGGATGGCATCGGTGTCACCTCTGCGAATTTTTTCGGGTAAGAATGGGTCAGCGATGCTGGCTCGGGCTCCGCCAATAAGGTCGAGCACGCCGCGTTTGATCTGAGACACCATTGTGTCTGGAGAGGTAAATCGGCCTACCCCCACAACCGGGCGATCGGTGACGGTTCTGACGAAATCGATGATAGGTTCGTGGGCGCCCTCGGGGCGAAACCGCGATGCACCGCAGTCGTTGGGACTGGAATCCATTTTAACGTCCCACAAATCAGGCACGTCCGAGAGCAGGCTGACGACACCATGGGCTTCACTGGCATAGTGATCACTAGGCTTAGCCCGAAGTTCTTCCAGGCTAATCCGTAGTGCGACAGCGGCACGGCCCCCGGCCTCATCACGTGTCACTTCAAGCATTTCACGGACAAAGCGGGTTCTGTTCTCCAGGCTGCCCCCATAGCCATCGGTGCGCCAGTTGTATTCGGGGAGTAAAAATTCATAACCGAGATAGCCCATACCGGCATATACATAAATGATGTCAAAGCCGGCATCGAGTGCTCTGCGCGTCGCTGCGCGCTGCCAATTGAGCACCGCATCAATATCTTTACCGTCCATCGGTTTGGGTCGCTGTTGCCCCATGAAGCCAATGTGCGTGGCGGCCCATGGCACTCCCGATGGTGAGAGCGGAGGTAATCGTGAGGTTCTGTTCATGACCACGGCGCCACCGTGCCAGAGTTCAACCGCAGCTAGGCTACCGTGCTTGTGCACGGCTTCAGTGGTTAAGGCATGGGATGCGATATCAGCGTCGTTCCAAAGCCGGGCGAAGGGCAGGGGTGAATCATCGGAGCTGGGGTGAATTGATACGGCGCCGGTACTGACAACGCCCCAACCCCCTTCGGCCTTGGTCCCTCTGAAAGCGGCCCTGACCCGTGGATTGGACTCGGTCATCCCACTGGCGTGGGGCACTTGATAAAAACGGTTGGGTGCAACGACAGGCCCGATCTTAATGGGGTCAAACAAAATACGGTGGTGAGGGTGGCAGCTGTCCAGATTGGAGCTCTTTGGTACAACATCTTCAGATTTTTTTTCCGGCATTCCTCCCCTCCATGCGCTGTATTTCATAGTGCGTAATCGAACAATGCGTCCTGCACAGGTAGATTGCAATGGTTTCTGAAGGCGTCGCTGCCGGACGTGATCAATTGCTCTTGAGTGTCGGCAGTCGTCAAATGGCTCAGAGGTGTTAAGCTCAACTTTCAGCAGGTACTAAACTATAAAAAAAGACGCCATGGCTATGACTCCTCGGGTTGACCGGTTTAATTTCTCACTCACTATTGCAGTGCTATTGGGGATCTCCCTGCCGCTGCTGTTTTTTCCCGAAGCAAGCGCGCAACTATTGAAAACAGCGTACGCATGGATCGGACAAACCTTTGGTTGGTTTTATATTCTCACCGGTGCGACGGCCCTAGGCGTTTCGCTGTACCTCGCTTTTGGCCCGCATTCTCAAATTCGTTTAGGTGAGGGGCCTCCTGAATTCAGCTTTACAAGCTGGGCGTCGATGCTATTTGCCGCCGGCATCGGTGCGGGACTTATGTACTGGAGTGGTATTGAGTGGGCCCACTATGCGGCGGCACCCCCCTTTGGTGCGGAACCGAAGTCACCTGAGGCCTATCAATGGGCCGCGTCTTACGGCATGCATCACTGGGGTATAGTCGCCTGGGCTCTGTATTGCCTGCCAACCCTTGCCATTGCCTACCCTTTTTATGTCAGGCGGGTTCCCTACCTCAAGTACAGCACCGCCGCCGACTACTGGTTGAAAGGGCGGCAAAACAGTTGGGTGGCGAAACTCATGGACGGCATGTTCATGGTGGCGTTAATTGGTGGCGCAGGCAGTTCTCTGGGCTTTTCCACGCCGCTCATAGCCGCTTTAATTTCGAGGCTCACGGGCATCCCCGAGAGTTTCGGATTGGAAATGGCCGTAGTGATCCTCTGTGTGGCTATATTTTCAACCAGTGTTGCAATGGGGCTGGGGCGGGGTATTCGCAGGCTTAGTGACCTCAACATGATTGTGGCGCTGGTGCTTTTGGTAACTATTCTATTTGCAGGGGACACGTTGTTTTTATTACGCATGGCGATTAATTCAGTGGGCCATATGCTGCAAAACACCATTGCTATGACCTTCTGGACAGACCCGATTGGTCGCTCAGGGTTTGTCGAGGACTGGACTATTTTCTACTGGGCTTGGTGGGTGTCTTACGGTCCCTTTGTCGGTTTGTTTGTCAGTCGAATATCTCGAGGCCGGACGATTCGCGAAGTGGTTCTCGGCATGTTGATACTGGGCTCCTTAGGGTGCTGGCTGTTTTATATGTTGCTGGGTAACCACAGTCTTGGTTTACAGGTGCAGGGCAAGCTTGATGTCATGGCCGTTATGGAAAGCTCCGGAGGGAATGCAGCGATCATTGCCGGGCTCGATACCCTGCCTCTCGCAGGGCTCATCATTGGGCTGTTGTGCTTTGTGTCGGTGATCTTCTGCGCGACCACCTACGACAGTGCCTCTTATACTCTGGCCACCAGTGCCACAGAGCAGCTGCATCCCTCTGAGGATCCGCCGCGCTGGCATCGATTGTTCTGGGCGATTGCCGTTGCCATATTACCGATAGCGCTGATGTATGCCGGGGGTATTCGCGAGGCGCAAACGGCGGTGCTGGTGGTGTCGCTGCCACTTGTATTGACGCTGTGGCCAGCGGGCTACGGTTTGCTGAAGTCCTTGCAAGCCGACCGCCAGCGCCAAAATGCTGCTGACCTGTCCAGCGAAGCGTAGAGGCACTAAAACGTGTTTTATCGACGAGGCCAGTCACTAGAGTTCTTTGTTGGCGAGGGCTTTGAAGCCAAGCGGTTGGGCCATGCTCTCGGTGCGATCAACCCCGCAGTAATTTATGGCTAAGCAGAGGAGCTCGCGTGTCGTCTGATCAATCAGTAGCAATTATTTCGGCGGGGGGATCGGGCATCGGCCTGTCGATTGCGCAGTCACTTCACGAACTGGGGTACCTGCTTTTTATTGTTGATATTGATCCTGATCATGTCGCCCAGTTTCAGCGGGTTTATGGTGAGGGCAGTGCCAAGGTTTGTGATGTTTCAGACCCCCATCAGGTTGATGAGGCCTTTACGGTGTTTGCCGCTCAGCATCAGCGCCTCGATCTGCTGGTGAACAATGCAGGCATCGCCGGCCCACAAGGTGCCCTTGAAGATCTTGCGGTCGACGAGTGGCAACGCACCATCGATACCGACCTTAACAGCTTGTTTTATATGACACGCCACGCTATTCCCCTTATGAAGGCACAACGCAACGGTGCCATCATCAACATGTCATCCAATGCGGGACTCTCAGGTTGCCCTCTGCGCTCGCCTTACGCGGCCTCCAAGTGGGCAGCTATTGGCCTTGCCAAAACTTGGGCAATGGAACTGGGTCCCTGGAACATTCGCGTCAATGCACTGTGCCCCGGAAGCGTGTCGGGCCCTCGAATCGAAGGGGTGATCAATCGCGACGCTGAGGCGAGAGGCATGGAAGCGGACGATATTCGTAGGGTGTACCAGCGGCAGGGCTCGTTACGCCAGTTCACTGATCCCGAAGACATTGCTGCAATGGTCAGCTTTTTAGCAGGTCCCGGTGGTAAAAAAGTTTCTGGCCAAGCTATTGCCATTGATGGCCATACCGAATCACTCGCTAACTGGCTTGATCCCTAAGGGTCGAGGGTTATTGGGGCTAGAGGAATATTGTATGCAGGCAGTTTGGTTTGAACAGTTCGGTCAGGCAGCGACGGTATTGCAGCAGGGTGACCGACCCACACCGCAGCCGGCGTCGGGGGAAGTCTTGGTGCGTATGCACACTACAGGTGTTAATCCTTCCGATGTGAAAAAACGCGCGGGCGCTTTCCCAGACTTGCTCGATACAGGGCCGGTGATTCCTCATAGCGATGGTGCCGGTGTGATTGAGGCCGTTGGTGATGGCGTTTCTCCAACCCGCGTGGGGGAGCGCGTTTTTGTTTACCAGGCACAGCACGGTCGCTCGGGCGGTACAGCTGCACAGTGGGTCTGCATTGACAGTCGTCGGGCGCCCGTTTTACCTGATAACGCGTCTTTTGAGGTGGGTGCCTGTATCGGCATTCCGATCATGACAGCGCATCGCTGCGTGACTGCCGACGGCCCTGTTGCTGGCCAGTGGGTGCTGGTTACGGGGGGTGCGGGTCGCGTTGGGTATTACGCGATTCAATGGGCCCGACACTTTGGTGCTCGGGTTGTGGCGACGGCGGGGAACTCTGATGACCGAGCGCTGTGTTTTAATTTGGGCGCTGAGGTGGTGGTCGATCACCACCAGCCGGGCTGGGGAGCACAACTTCGTGAGCAGTTGCAGGGGCAGCAGATACAGCGCGTTGTCGATGTTGAGTTTGGTGCCAACCTGCCCGAGGTAATGGAGTGCATCGCCACCGGTGGCGTCATTGCTACCTACGCGAGCACCCGTGTGCCCGAACCGACATTACCTTTTCGAACGCTGATGTTTATGGATATTACGCTGCGCTTGGTTATTGTGTATGACATGCCAGAAGCGGCTAAGCAGCAAGCGATCGAGGATACCCAAGGCGCTTTAAACGCTGAAGCGCTGGCGCATCGGTTCAGTGCCGTGTTGCCGTTTGAACAAATGACTCAAGCCCATGAGCTTATTGAAGCGGGAGGTACCAACGGATGTATTGTCGTTTCAGTACCCTAGTGTGCAGTAGCAAGTCTCTGGCGTGGCCATTATTGATCCTGCTCGGTGTGGTTCTAACGGGTTGCGATGAGAAAGCACGCGAGACCGGAACCCAGAGTCCTGAGCAAGCTCTTACCGCGGTGACTACACCCCAAGTCCTAGTGGGAGACACTCGTATTATCGGCACTCGAGATGCCTCTGGAACTGCGAGGTTTTTGGGTATTCCCTTTGCTGAGCCCCCTGTAGGCAAAGCTCGCTGGCTGCGCCCCGTACCCCATAGGTTTACCGCACCCAGCCTAGACGCGACACAGTTTGCCCCTGCCTGCATGCAATCTGGGAGTGGACTTGATTGGTATCACGGCATGATGGCCCGAGTTGGCGTTGATCCTGCGTTGATGGAGGGTCCCAAGTATTCTGAAGATTGCCTGTACCTCAACGTATGGACCGATCTCGATGATGCAGCTCTTGCGCTTTCAGACTCAGCGCATCGGCAGCAGGTCGGTCAAAAGCCTGATCAGCAACCCCTACGCCCGGTTTTAATTTTTATCCACGGCGGCTCAAATGTCGGCGGCTGGAGTTATGAGCCCAACTATCACGGAGGTCCGCTGGCTAGAAAAGGTGTGATTGTGGTGACGGTGGCCTATCGATTGGGCGTATTTGGCTGGATGAATCATCCTGAGATGGCGACGAGCAACCTGGCGCTGCATGATCTATCTCTAGCTTTAGACTGGGTAAATACCCACATTGCTGAGTTTGGCGGCGATCCTGAGCGGATTACGGTTTCGGGTGAATCAGCGGGTGCTGCGAATGCACTGCATCTCGCCCTGTCGCCTTTGAGCGGCACTAAAATCAGCGGCGTTATTCACCAAAGTGGCGGCTGGCCTGTGGTTGGTGGGCCAACACCGGCTGAGGCAAAGGCTCGAGCCTTGGAGTTACAGCAAACGTTGCTGGGCCCCAAGGGCTCCCTTGAAGGTTTACGGGGGGTACCAGTGCAAAAGATCATCGACGTCACCGGCGATATTTATGCTGGCATGCGCTTTGGCGCTATTCAAGATGCTGAAAGTTTTCCTCGAACGTTGCAGCAACAGGTGATGGACGGTGACTTGCCGCCTTTGAATATCATCATTGGAACCAATGCCAATGAATCTTTGTTGTATATCAAACCCGAAGCTTCGGTTGCTTCTTATTTGGAGGGTCGCGTCCCGGCCCAGCGCTGGCCCGAAGTGCTGGCGGCGGCGGGTGATGACCTTGATGAGCTAGCCACCTTTGACCGTTTGGGAACCGCCGTGACCTTTCTCTGTCCCTCACTCACTCTGGCAAACGCCGTGAGTGCAGCAGGTGGTCGTGCATTCGTCTATCGTTTTGATCGAGTGCGACCGGGCTTTGACAGCATTGGTGCTTATCACGGTGCGGAGTTACCGTATGTTTTTGATCGACACGACAGCTGGCTGCCTACCGAGCCGGTTGATCGCACACTGACTCGCCTGATGTTGGATTACTGGCAGGGTTTTATTTCCCAAGGCGATCCCGGCGGCAGTGAATTAATGGCGTGGCCGCCGTGGCAGCCCGGCGATTACCAGGCCGTCATTTTTTCTGAGGAATCCAGCGTCATGCCACACCCGGACGTTGAGTTCTGTTCAGTATTTTTAGACACGTAATCTTCGGCTGTTGCATCTGTCGAAGGCTCGTTCGATCGGGGATCTTGTTGTAGCGCAATCGGTGCCATGGCCGATGTGGTACCCACAAACTCGCTCTGCGCGTCGGTGGCCACAGCGGTTTTTCCCCGTGGTTGCAGTGACGTAAAGACGCCAAACAATAAGCTTGCCAACGCCACAGCAATAAACAGTGATTCGTTGCCTAGCCAGCGAATAGCAAAGCCAAAGAATAAAGCGCCTGCGGAGGCGCCCAGCGCATTCAGCAACAGCGCTGAAGAGCCCAGCATGACAAACTCATCGCGCTTTGAGTTATCGGCGGCTTTAGCCAAGGACACGGCATACAAGGAATTCCCTGCCGCGCCAAAGGCGGCTGAACACCAGAGCAAGGTACTTTGCTCGGTTGCCTGAGACAGTGCTAGCGCAGTTCCACAGCAGGCGACACACAGAAACGTCAACACATAGCGACGGTCGATACGATCCGAGGCGACGCCAATGGGGTACTGGGCCAGAGCCCCCCCAATAATATTGGCGGCAATAAACCAAGGCACGAAACTCGGATCGCCAGTTAGTGCGAGCACATAGACAGCCCCGAGGGACCAAAAGCTTCCCATGATGAGGCCCGAACCCAAAGCCCCTGCAAAGGCCGTGTGAGAGCGACGATAGAGCTTGCTGAAGCTAAAGCGGGTGGCCGGTACCGGTGCCGGAGCGGGGGAGCGCGTGAGGCTTACGGGAATTATCGCTAAACCCACCATGAGCGACACCAAAATGAAAGGGTGCAGTGGGTTGCTGTCGGTGAGGTTGAGTAGATACTGCCCCAGCGCCATCGAGGCCAATACGATTACCGTATAAATCGAAAGTACCCGTCCGTGTGCCTTGGGATCGGTTTGTTCGGTAAGCCAGCTTTCGATCACGGTGTAGGCGCCGCACATCGCAGTGCCCAAGACGAACCGCACCACAATCCAAAGAACGCCACCGTCGCACAGGCTTAGCACCAAAAAGCTGCAGATAAATGTGGCCATGAGTGCAGTGAAGCTTCGAATGTGCCCAACGTTTGCAATAATCCGGGGTGTCATGAGGGCGCCGGTGAGAAAGCCTGCAAAGTACGCGGAGCCGCTTAGGCCCACGAGTAACGTCGACATGCCCAATTCGACCGCTCGCAACGGCAAAAAGGTCATATGCAGACCATGTCCGGCAAGCAAGAATGCTGTCGTTAACAGGAGAGAGGAGACAGAGCGGAGGCTACCCATGATCGTAATTTCAAAGTGTAAAAAGGAGACGCGCATTCTCGTCAGATTCGTGCTTGGGACAAGCACGAATTTTGGTAAGTTTTGGCAGATTTTAAGTGCTCAGGGTGCGCGACCGTGAGCGGTGAGTCGCGGTGTTAAAAAGTACCGCTCAGATCACCGATTGACCCTCTATTTTTAGGTGTTTTTACCATTTTGCACTGACCTTCTTCGCGCCGGCTCACAGGAATGCTCAGTGGCCTGACTGCCACTCATTGTGGCTGGACTGACGGGCGCAATAATTAATCCGTCGCGACAGCACTGGGCCCCGCCAGTTCCTCAATCATTGATCGCCAAAAGATCAGCGACTGTGGAATGCTCACTTTGGGAATGCGTTCGTTCAAGCCATGGGCAAAGGAATCTTTAGGGTTGATGAAAATACCGGTCAAGCTATAGCTGGGAATACCCGCGGCGCGGAAAAAAGCGCCGTCGGTGGTGCCAGAGCCCATTTGAGGAATAACCGGTATGCCGGGATAAAGCGGTTCAAGGCTGGTTTTGACCGCCGTCATGACTTCGTTATTAAAGGGCGAGGCATCGCTGGAAACCGGCATGCCGACAACGGTCCAATCAAGTTCGGGGTTTTCGGCCGCTAGCTGCAGTGTTCCCATAATATCGGCCACCGAATTACCAGGAAAAATTCGACAGTTGACGGTGGCAGTTGCCGACTGCGGCAAGGCATTTTCCGCGTGGCCCCCAGCGAGCATGGTGGGGATGCAGGTAGTACCCAGAGTGCCTACATACTCCGGCTTTTGGCGCAGTACTTTAATGGCCTCAGCGTCCGATGGGTCGGCGACAAGTCTAGCCATCGCATCACCTACTTCACCGCCTATCAGCGGTGCCGTTCGCTCGAAGTAGGTTAGCGTAATTTCGCTGGTCTGGACGGGGAAGCGAAAATCTTGCAAGCGCTTGAGTGCGTCTGATAAATCGAAAATGGCATTGTCAGATCGGGGCATGGAGGAATGACCTCCGGGATTACGTGCTGTGACCGCAAAAGTGGCGTAGGTTTTTTCCGCGAAGCCCACCTTGTATTGAATTGCCTCGCCTGCGTCATTGAGAACACCGCCGCCACCGTCTACAACGAAGGCAAATTCGGCATCAATGGCCTCGCGATAGTCTCGGGTTAGCTGTTGAACCGTTTCCTGAAAAGATTCTTCATCGCCTGTGAAGGCAATGACCAGATCGCGATTAGGTACAAAGCCGTCTTCTTTAAGCCAAATAAAAAGTGTGGTCAGTACTGATACGTCAAATTTGTTATCGAGCACACCTCGGCCAAAATAAAAGGTGTCATCTTCCTGCAATTGAAAGGGGTTGCGAACCCAATCGTTGGGGTCGGCGGGTACCACGTCCATATGGGAAGAGAACAGTATGGGGCGGCGATTGCTACTACCGTCTCCACGGTAACGTACTAGCAGCGAGGCTGTGCCCTTATAGGGAACAATCGTTACGTCTTGGGCATCAAAGCCGGCGGTTAAGAATTGCGTTTGCAAAAATTTTGCGTAGGCAGGGACTTGCCCCAGCCCATGGGCGGTTTCCCTGGCAATACTGTCGCGTAGCAACGCCTCTACCATAGACTCGTAGCGGGTAGGTGCCGGCTCTTGTGCGTTTAGTAGGGGACTCATTAATAGAAGGCTCAGGGTGCTGAGCCGGATGAAATCTTGAATGAGAAACATAAATCGTCCTTAGCAGAGGGGCTGCTGTGAATATCGCCGATGACCCGCAGTATCCCGCGGTCAGCCAGCTCGTGCACCTGCTTTTTGGTGTAGGGAATCAAAGTGCTGTTGGGGTGGCATTTTTAGAAAAGCGAAGCGTCGGTAAAACCGGGTACAAGATGGTAAAAAAAGCCGGTAGCCGTGATTAACTACTGACTCATAGCATGCTATTGGAGTACCTTCACGCTCTGACAGGTCGTGGCGTGAAGAGAGACGCTTTGCGTGACGTTTTTTTTCTGACGGCCTCTCTTGAGACAAAGGCTTTCCCTCGCTGGCAAAGGGCCGGTCTGAGGCGTTTGGCCCAAGAAAAATAAGAACCATGAGTATTGCCAGGGAGAACGGTATGACTCAGACACAGCAAGTCAATAACGGGATCGATGTTCCCGATTTTTATGCTTACGCCGCGGCCCCTCTCGCTGCGGTAGAGCACCATGGAGACTTTATTCACCTCAGCTGGGGTGATGGTCAACGGTTGCACTGCCATCGATTTTGGCTGCGCGAAAATGCTTTGGGCCTCGGGGGTATTGACCCTGCAACCCGTGAAGGGTTACTGGATCCTGCGGATCTGTCTGACGCTATGAAAATTGCCGCCGCTGATCTGACGGATCAAGGTGACCTCTCGCTGCTTTGGCAACCCGAAGCGCAACGTTGTATTTACCACGCGGGTTGGTTGCGCCACATAGCCGACGGCCAGCACTTACCCGAAAGCTGGATTCCCAAACCCGAGGCCTGGGATGCCCAGATCTTGCCCCAACCCCCTCGCAGATCCACCTCTGGCGCGCTGGAAAGTGATCGTGAGCTGTGCGAGGTCATGAATGATTTAATTCGCTTTGGCGTTTGCGTGCTCGAGAGTGCACCGAGCGAGGAAGGGTTTCTCAATAAACTGGCTGCTAGAATCGGTCCCGTGCGGGACAGTAACTTTGGCGCGCTGTGGGATGTCGTCGCCGATATTAGTTTGGCGGGAGACGCTAAGACCAATACTACTGCGAATACGGGACTGCGGTTGGGGCCGCATACCGATTTACCCACCCGGGAAATCCCCCCTGGATACCAGTTTCTTCATTGCCTTATCAATGAGGCCGATGGTGGAGAATCTACGCTCACCGATGGTGCTGCTCTAGTTCAGGAGCTAAAAATGCATCACCCGGCCGATTATGAATTACTGTCAACGCGTCGCTGGGTCTTTTTCAATCGTGGCCCCGGAATCGACCACCGCTGGTCAGCACCCATTATTGATACTTCGGGAGCGCATGCCTTGCCCACTTTGCGAGCTTTTTATCCGGTTCGCGCGTTTCCCGATATGCCCGAGTGTGACGTTGCCGAAGCCTATGAGGCGCTGCGGCGCTTCCACAAGCTGGCCGATGACCCGCGCTTTGAGCTCACCTTTCGGCTAGGTGCCGGGGACATAATGTGTTTCGATAATCGACGGGTGATGCATGGACGCAAGGGTTTTTCAGGATCAGGTAAAAGGCACCTTCAGGGCGTTTACATTGACCGCGATGAAATCTTGTCTCGGGCGAGGGCTCTCAACCGAAGTTATGGGTCTGAGCTAGGCAGTGCCGGTCATTAAGTGGTTTCAAAGACCGGTCTAAAAAAGAATTTAACCTTTATCTAACTGACTTAAAAAAGCGAAATTAATTATGCCATTGGCTATGCGAAAAAAAGTGTTTATTACGGCGGCGGTAACCGGTTCTGGCAGCACTCAAGACCGCAGCGATAAGGTGCCACGCAGCCCTGAGCAGATTGCCGAATCAGCCATTGATGCCGCCCGCGCCGGCGCTGCGGTTGTACATTGCCATGTCCGTGACCCCGACACCGGCGTCCCTTCACGTGATGTCCACTTATATCGCGAAGTGGTGGAGCGTATTCGGGCGTCAGAGGTTGATGTGGTAGTGAACCTGACCGCGGGTATGGGGGGCGATTTGGTCTTTGGCCCGACTGAGGCCCCTTTACCTTTAAAGCCCGAGGGCACCGACATGGTCTCGGCTGCTGAGCGGGTGGCACATCTAGAGGCATGTCTCCCCGAAATTGCGACCCTCGACTGCGGCACCATGAATTTTGCTGAAGCCGACTACGTCATGACCAACACTCCAGGCATGCTTCGGGATATGGCCCAGCGCATGACTGACCTGGGTATTCAAATTGAAATTGAGGCCTTCGACACGGGCCACTTGTGGTTTGCCAAGGAGCTGGTCAAAGAGGGCATTATTCCCGATCCGGTAATGGTCCAGCTTTGTATGGGCGTTCCCTGGGGCGCTCCGGATGACCTCAATACCTTTATGGCGATGGTCAATAACGTCCCCAGTGATTGGGTGCATTCAGCCTTTGCCATCGGTCGCCACCAAATGGCCTACGTGGCGGCAGCGGTGCTCTCGGGGGGCAACGTTCGTGTGGGGCTTGAAGACAATCTTTGGCTCGACAAAGGGCGACTTGCTACCAATGCCGAGTTGGTTGAGCGCGCCGCCACCATCATTCGGGCTATGGGCGTGGAAATTATGACTCCCGCTGAAGTTCGCAGCGAATTGAACCTGACTGTGCGAGCGCTACCCTAATGCCGGTTGCAGCGATTATTGGCGGTGGGGTGATTGGTTCGGGTTGGGCTGCCCGGTTTTTGTTGAACGGTTGGGACGTTCGATACTTTGATCCGGGCCCCGGGGCTGACGAAGCTTTAGCGAGAACTTTGGAAAAGGCCAGACGCTGGGTTCCCGAGGTCTATGACGCGCTCCCTCCCGAGGGCCAGCTTGAAATCGTTCAAACATTGGAGGCTGCCGTAGCCGGGGCAGATTGGGTTCAGGAGTCCACTCCTGAGCGATTACCTGTGAAACACCAGGTGCTCGAAGCTATTCAGGCGGCCTGTCCAGAGACTGCGGTCATTGGTTCGTCGACTTCGGGCTTTATGCCATCTGAACTTCAGGCACAGTCACAGCGACCCGAGCAGATACTGGTTACTCACCCCTACAACCCGGTGTATTTATTGCCCATTGTTGAGTGTGTGCCATCACCGGCAACCTCAGCGCAAATACAAGCGCAAGCGATGGCTACCCTGGAGCAAATCGGTATGAAGCCGGTGGCAGTGGGAGCTGAGGTCCCGGCCCATATTGGTGACCGTTTGATGGAAGCTCTATGGCGAGAAGCGCTCTGGCTGATTAAGGATGGTGTGGCCACGACCGAACAAATTGACGACATCATGACCCATGGCTTTGGTTTGCGCTGGGCCCAAAAAGGACTGTTTGAAACCTATCGTGTTGCCGGTGGTGAAGCCGGCATGCAGCACTTTCTCGAACAATTTGGACCCTGCCTCTCCTGGCCATGGACCAAGTTAATGGATGTTCCCGACCTTGATGATGCTCTGATAGGACGCATTGTTGAGCAGTCTGATGCACAAGCGGGTGATCGTTCGGTGAGTACTTTAGAAGCCGAACGTGATGCCAATTTGGTGGCCTTGCTCAAGGTGCTTCGAGAGCAGGACACAGCGGCAGGGGCTTTTCTCAATCGACTCGCGGCCAAACCTCAAACGCGCTCACCCTAATAGGGCGTGCACCTGCTTCAGTGATCGGGGCGGTAGTGTATGTCGGTGTTATTCGACTGTGCTGGTGCTAGGTTGCAGCGTGTAGCTCTAGTCAGTGAGGGTGCCTAAATCAAAGTTTTGGTTACTCGGTTGGCTGTCGGGCCAATTGGTTCGCCACACTTCTCGAGATACCGGCCCCACGGGCACCGGTGTTCGATCGAAGCCTGGCTGTGGTGTCACCAGTGGGGCGACCGTAACGTCGTGTCGGGGTACGGTGAAAAATGGGAAGCTGTAGCGCTCTTGCCCCGACTTGTTGACCACTTTATGAGGTGTTGAAACAAAATAACCTCCAGACCATAACTCCAGCAGGTCGCCAATATTGACGATTAGGGTGTCACTCTCTGCGGCCACTTCGAGCCAGTGATCTTGCTCCCGGGGGCGTAGCCACAGCCCACCCACCGGATCGGGAAATAGCAGGGTTAAGGCGTCGGTATCTTTGTGAGGGTGAATGCCATATCCCGCCTCTTCGGTTGGTTTAGCCGGCATTGACGGGTAGTGCAGCAGGGTCATGTTGGTCAGTGGCGATTCAAAAAGAGATAAAAAGCTGTGCTGGTCTACGCCCATGATTTGTGCCAATAGGCGCAACAATCGATGGCTGACGCGGTCGCAGGCGTGCCAATAACTCAAAATGGTAGCTTTGAAGTGGGGGGGCTCATGGGGCCAGCGATTGGGGCCATATAAATCACACCGTGCCCTGATCGGGTCTTTTTCAGCGACCTCATAGTGGAGCTTATAACCCTCATAGTGATCGGCGAGGGTGTTGTCGCTGTTCGCCGAAAAAAATCCCAGCGGAATATAACCGCGATAATTTTCTGGCGTGATGGACTCTTGCAGTTTCTCGCGGAGGGGGCGGTTGAAGTACGTTTTCAGCAGCTGCCGCATTTCAAAAATCTGC
This sequence comes from marine gamma proteobacterium HTCC2080, assembly GCA_000169115.1. Lineage (GTDB taxonomy): Bacteria > Pseudomonadota > Gammaproteobacteria > Pseudomonadales > Halieaceae > Luminiphilus. The sequence goes on along the minus strand of AAVV01000004.1, from coordinate 292,145 downwards.
CCCTCGGCTATGCCATGCCCACTGATGAGGGCAAAGCCGATGGTGGTAAACGCAGTTTCCAAGGCCTGCTTGACCACCTCATCGCTGGCCTGTAAATCAATCGTTGGTAAGTCGGATACGGTCATGGGCGTCCGGGGTGTATTGTCATCCAATTTTTGGTGCAGTATTAATCCTGCCATCATCACCCATGGACACTGGCCGTGCAAAATGTGGTGACTTGATGCTTACTAAAGAGGGGGGGTTAGGTGCTAAAAAAGAAGTACCACTTACTGCAAAAGCTGCCCTAGGTAGGATGCTGAGTGCAGTGGGGTCCAACCCTCAAAGGAGATCTAGCCATGACCACAATTTGCAGTATTCCGGGTGAACGGTTTTCGAGAGCCCGCTTTATGCCTAGGTTTCGTGCAACTGACAGCGTCAGGGTTTGTCTCACGCGTTGCCTAGCCGCACTGACGGTAATTGTCATTAATATGGGCACGGGCTCGGTTGCAAGGGCGGACAATGAAATGACAAACACCACAGCGGTAGCGAGTAACAAGGCAGTTTTTCTCATTGTCGACGGTATTCCAGCCGATGTCATCGAGCGCGTGGCCACACCCAATCTTGATGTTATTGCCAAGGTGGGTGGCTATACCCGAGCCGAAGTCGGGGGGCCTTTAAACGACCCTGCCGAGACCCCCACTGTCTCTGCCCCGGGGTATATGAGCTTGGTGACCGGGACTTGGGCCAATAAGCACAACGTTTATGGCAACGCAGATCTGGCGCCAAATTACGACTACTGGAATTTATTTCGTCTGGTCAAAGCCGTTGACCCTTCTTTGGAGACCGGGCTTTTTTCAACTTGGACCGACAACAGAACTGTCCTTTTGGGTGAGGGGCTAGCAAGCGCAGGGAGTATCACAATTGACTACGTGGCCGACGAGTTTGAAACCGATGCCCAGCGTTTTCCCCATGCCCCCAATGACCGCCATATTCAGGTGATTGATCGCTATGTCACTGCAGAGGCTGCTCGGGCCATAGAACAGTTTGGGCCCGACTTATCTTGGGTGTATCTACAGTACACCGACGATGTCGGTCACGCCCTAGGAGACAGCTCCGAACTTGACGCTGCTGTTGAAGTTATGGACGCGTTGGTCGGCACTGTTTGGACAGCGGTTCAGGCCCGAGCTGCAGCTCACAATGAGGATTGGCTGATCTTGGTCACCACCGATCACGGTCGCGATAGAGAGACAGGGAGGGATCATGGCGGACAGAGCGAACGGGAACGCACGACCTGGATTACGACAAATAGTCGGCGCTTGAATGCTCGCTTTCATCAGCGTCCCAGCATCGTTGATATTTATCCTTCAATCGTAAGTCATCTTGGTATCCGGATTCCGTTGCCCACCGCAGGCGCATTGGATGGCCGCTCGTTTATTGATTAGTGGCATTCTGTATTAAGCTGGCGTGCCAGCAAGGGTCAAAGTACTAGCCGCCGAGGCGGGCGGTGGCTCTCAGATAGCGCCGGATAAAACGGGGCTTGCCCGGGGTCAACAATAAAATGAAACGGGTTGCCGCGTTGAGATTTTCGCTCCGGCAACCTCGAGACGGAGCAGGACAGCATTGACCGAGTTTGACTACATTATCGTGGGCGCTGGCTCAGCGGGCTGTGTATTGGCCAATCGTTTGACTGAAGATGGGCAGCATTCGGTGCTCCTGATCGAGGCGGGGAAGGACGATAGAAGTCTTTTTATCCGAATGCCTACAGCGCTGTCGATTCCTATGAATACGCCCCGTTTCAATTGGGGCTACTGGGGCGAGCCAGAGCCCGGTCTGGACGGTCGTAAAATGGATTGCGCCCGGGGCAAAGTATTAGGCGGCTCTTCAGCGATCAATGGCATGGTTTACGTGCGAGGTCATGCGGAAGATTTCGACAGTTGGGTCGAGCAGGGTGCCGAAGGCTGGAGCTACGCCGACTGCCTGCCGTATTTCCGACGAGCAGAGCGCTGGATGTCAGGGGCTGATGAGTACCGTGGCGGTGACGGCCCCGTTGATACTTGCAACGGCAATCGCATGCGTAACCCGCTTTATCAGGCCTTTGTCGACGCGGGTTGCGATGCGGGCTATGGCAGCACCTCGGATTACAACGGTTTTCGTCAGGAGGGTTTTGGCCCCATGCATATGACCGTTCGTCACGGGGAGCGCTGCTCAACGGATTTGGCTTACCTTAAACCCGCGCGTAAGCGGCCAAACCTAACGCTGGTAACCTGCGCTGAAGTTGAGCGCGTTGTGGTATCAGGTAGTCGGGTAACGGGGGTGCAGTATCGTCGCAAGGGCCAATCGATAACCGTGTCGGCACGACGTGAGGTGGTAGTCAGTGCTGGCTCGGTCGGATCGCCGCTGTTGCTGCAACGCTCTGGCATTGGTCCGTCGGCGGTGCTCAAGGCTGCGGGGGTCGAAGTACTTCACGATTTGCCGGGGGTGGGGGAAAATTTGCAAGATCATCTCGAGGTGTATTTCCAATATCGCTGTCGTCAACCGATCACGGTGAATGGGCACCTCGACTGGTTCTCCAAATTGCGTATTGGTGTGCGTTGGATACTGACAAAGTCGGGCCTTGGCGCTACCAATCATTTTGAGTCCTGTGGTTTTATCCGTTCTCGTGCTGGATTATCTGCACCCGACATTCAGTACCACTTTATGCCTGCGGCGATTCGCTACGACGGACGAGCAGCTTTTGATGGCCACGGTTTTCAGGTTCATGTCGGCCCCAACAAGCCCGAAAGCCGAGGACATGTTCGTATCACTGGGCCCGACCCGGGAGATGAACCGGAAATTTTATTTAATTATTTGGCAACGGAGCAGGATCGACAGGATTGGCGAAATTGTTTGCGTTTGACCCGAGAAATACTGCAACAGCCGGCGCTTGATGCTTATCGCGCCGAGGAAATTCAACCCGCGATTGATCTGGCCGACGATGCCGCGATTGATGCCTGGGTGCGGACCAATGTTGAAACGGCCTATCACCCGTCGTGCTCTTGTCGCATGGGGGCGGCCAGAGACATTGGCGCCGTTGTAGACCCACAATGTCGCGTCCGTGGTTTACAAGGTCTGCGGGTTGTCGATTCATCAATTTTCCCAATCATTCCCAATGGCAATCTCAACGCACCGACGATTATGGTGGCCGAGCGTGCGGCTGACTTGATACGTAATAGAGCCCCCGAGCGCCAGGAAGCTAGAGTTTGGGAGGCACCTAATTGGCAGGCACTGCAGCGCGTGGGGCAACCTTTGCGCCCCGTTCCGGTGGGGCCACCGCCTGCGATCTGATAGAGGCCATTGACCATGAATTTTATTTTGTCGACAGCGATCATCGTCACGACGCTAACCTCGCTATTTCTAGTACTCAGGTATCGTAATGTCACGATTGAGGGCAGTGTGCCGGTACCGTTGGTTACCTTCTTGGCGATTCTTTTCACTTCGGGACTAGACGTTGGGCTGATTATGTTCCCGCTGGTCGATTTCCAGTCTTTTGCCGCAGATCCCGAGTATGCCTTTGCTAATCCTCTTGCCCTAGAGTTTGGTTTCTGGGGATTTTTGGTTTGGGGATTCTATTTTTTAACGACCTTTTATTTTTGTGTGGTCGAGCCAAAGCTAAAGCTGTTTGAGATACCTGTGATTAAACTAGCCAATAACTTTTGCATTATTGGCACCTGCGCGTTTACTGGTTACTTGTTCCTCCATTACCTTCCCGACTACGTGGCGGGTATCTCAGACGCCCTGCGCTTTGGTGGGGTGGCGTTGGTGGTCTTGCTGGCGGTGCTGTCGAGCACCCATTTGCGCTTTGTTAAAGCGCTTAGCCTGAGTTCAACCGCGCTGTTTTTTCTGCTCATTGCCGGCGCTTTCATGGCTTCAGATATGGGTTTTGCTGGACTGGGCGAGTCCTTAGCAGGTTTGGGCGATTATTTTGGGCAGATTCACCGTTTCGTGCTGCCCCTCAACGATTACCACGCGTTTTATCTGTTCTGGTGGTTTGCCTGGAGCATTATGATTGGGCAATTCGTATCGCGATTTGTAGGGGGGCTAACCGCCTGGCAGTTGCTGCTGGCTTTATTAGTAGTTCCCTCGATACCGATCGCTTTGTGGTTTGCGGTTTTGTACGGCTACTTCACACAGGGCCTAAATGTTACCGGGGGCTTAAGCTGGGCAATGATCTCAGTGGGCGTGTTGTTCGTCGTGAACTCGTTAGACTCATTAACGCGCTTGTACACTCAAAATATTGGTTTAACCGTAGAGCGTCTGGGGGTCGGGCGCTACGTGGCACTTAACTGGTTTATTCTTTTTGCGCTGGTGCTGTCTTTTCAGTTCACACCCTTCAAGATTGAGTGGGTGGGCCTGCTGGTTATTGCTATTTATGCCGCGGTATACGCCCTCGTCTATCGGCATAGGGCGCAGCTGCGGGCTTAAGCTTTAGGGCGAAGTTCCCAGTCGAGTTAGGGCTTGGTAGGTGGCTACCTTCAAATCAAAGCGCAAGGCATCGCCATAGGGCGCACCCATCACTTGGGTCATCAGAATAACGATCAGATCTTCCTCAGGGTCGATCCAGAATTTCGTATTGGCGGCGCCGCCCCAGGAATAAGCGCCTTTAGATGAAATGACGCCGGTTTGTCCGGGATCGGTAATGACACCAAACCCCAATCCCGCAGACTGGCCGGGGTATAAGTGAGAGTCGGGGTATTCACCGACTCCGCGATGACGGACCTCCGGAGTGAGGTGATCTGCGGTCATAAATTGCACGGTTTTGGGGCCTAATATTCGTGCGCCGTTATAGCTGCCACCCCGGCGAAGCATTTCACAAAAAGCCCAATAATCTCGCGCGGTAGATACCAAGCCACCCCCACCAGAAAAAGTGGTAACACCGGTAAAAGGTTGTGCCGATGCTTCGGGTATCGGTGCAATCGCGCCTAGTTGGGCATTCCAATAGTGATTGGGTGCAAAGCGATCAAGCTTGTCGCTGGGTACATTGAAAAAGGTATCCGTCATGCCCAAGGGTGCAAAAATTCGGGTTTGAAAAAAGGCTTCGAGGCTCATGCCGGATAAACGCTCGACGAGTACACCCAAAACATCGGTGGCAACACTGTAGTGATAGCGACTTCCGGGCTCAAAGCGTAAGGGTAGGCCTGACAGACGCTGAATAAAGTCATCGCTGCTAGTGCTGTTGATTAGGTCGGCTTTTGCATAGGCCTGATCTACGGGGTCGTTAGGGTGCCAGCCATAGGAGAGTCCCGCTGTATGGGTCATTAGCTGCCCTATCGTCACAGGCCTTTGGGGTGCGACTAATTTGCCATCGCGAAGCAGCTGAACCGATTCAAACTCTGGCAGATAGCGGCTGACCGGGTCACTCAGGTGAAATGCGCCGGCTTCGTAAAGCATCATCGCCGCTACCGTGGTGATGGGTTTGGTCATGGAATAAATTCGAAACAAGGTATCTTCTTGAAGCGGTCGTGCATCATCACTACCAAAGTTGCCTTGAGCGGAAAAATGCACCAATTGACCGTGGCGGGCCACCAGCGTGACGGCACCTGAGACTCTTCCGGCCTCAATATCTCGCTGCACAAATTCATTGATTTTCTGCAGCCGCTCCGGGGCAAAGCCTGCTTGCTCGATGCGTTCAGTTGGAATGTCTGCGCTGACCTTGGTACACAGTAAAAGAACGCAACCCATTGCTGCGCTAAACACGCGGTGACGGCTTTTCATCATAGTTTTGATCCTGAAGTGCTGGGGCCTTGGCTGGGCGACAGACCGATGCTTTTATTGGCAGAGGGTACACTGTGCTTCAGACCTTGGCCTAATATTTATCAGAGTAGATGCAACTGTGTACCAGCTGTTAAGTGAATCTCAACAAGAGGGTTAGCGCCTAAGGTGCTTTTGCCTCAACACATGGACACGGTAGCTTGTCCATTGTCATGCAATGTTTGTCACCTACCGGGCTTGCTAAGTTAGCCCCTTGGGGTTGAAAGCCTGTTGCAGACTTACGATTTAATGAATGCGAACTTCCTGCCTTAGTAGCTCTTTTTGCAGTGCACCAACAGATAGCTCAGAGAAGTCACGGTTTTCCTTTACCGACAGGGCGGCGGCAACGCCTGCACCTTGCCCTGTCACCGTACAACACATCATATTGCGAGTGGCCGCATGACTCACGCGGTCGCCCCCGGTAATGCGGCCCGCGCAGATCAGATGTTTGACCCTATCGGGTAGCAGGGTCCTGTAGGGAATCTGAAAGTAGCGTCCGGTCGTGGGCAGTATGAGAATGCCATAGCCGTCAATGAACTCGGGGAATATGCCAATACTGTCGTCAAAGCGCCCCTGCTCGCGCACATCGTGCTCGGTCATGTTGTAGTGGGCATCAATCTTGCGCGTATCTCGGATGCCCAGGGTCATGCCAAAGTTGCGCAGCTTGGCACCTTCGCAGCCGGGCATGAATTGCTTCAGTGCCTCAATCGCCATCATCGCTTGTTCCCGACCCTCCATCTCGCCGCGGGTGAGGTCGTCGGGGTTGGTGCCGTCATAGCCTAGCAGGTGAACCAGGTTGAGATAGGTGAGGTCGCCACTGTCGTAAATGGCGCCCCAAGTGCCAGCGATGGTGTCGAGATTGGCAGGAATTAGTCCGGCTTCTCGGGCCTGTTCAAAGGGCTTGCGTAAAAACGGCGAAAACATCTCGTCTTCTTTCCCCGTCGTTTCCACCGTCCACTGGCCATAAGCCCAATCCCGATAGGTCTGGGGGTCGGCCTTTACCTGTTCAATAAAGCGCTGTTTGTTGACCCCTGACATTGAGAACATTACCGACGTCCCAATCATGTCCTCTGGAGCTTGTTTAAGGGTGGTTGCACCAGCGCGGTGGGTGACGTCGGCATCCCCAGTGGCATCAATAATGCGCTTGGCAAGAATCGCCTCCCGCCCTGCCTTACTTTCGACAATGACGCCCACAATGCAGTCGCCTTCCATAATGGGTGCAACAAACATGCGATGAAGCATGGGTGTGATGCCCGCCTCGGATACCAATGTGTCGGCGACCCACTTAAAAGCCTCGCCATCAATAGCATGGCTATTAGATTGCGGCTCTTCTACCGCTGCACCGGCACTGACGGCACGTTGCTCAAATTCAATACCCAGACCTTCACTGTCTATAGTCTGTTCGTGGCGATACCAGGCAAAGCCCTCAACGCCGACGGCGGTGATGTTTCCGCCGAAGCACCCAAAGCGCTCCAAAAGAGTCACCTCAACGCCACACCGTGCCGCCGCAATGGCTGCCGCCAAGCCTCCCGGCCCTGACCCCACCACTAGGACGTCGGTTTGATGAATCACTGGCAAGGTCTTGGCGGGTTCTTCAATGTGCATGGCGTCTCCTGTGGGCTTTTGCAGCGCGTTGCAGTAGCAGCTTTTGGTTTGGGCATCCTACAATTTTTAGCGGTTTCGGGGCATAAATTTGCGTCTAGGATGACAGGGCAATTTTCAAACGCAGATTCATGTTTACAGCGATTTAGCAAAGGCGCCCAGTATTTGATTTGTGGGCGACAATCGCGTTATAAATAGACAAAACTAATACAAGAATTAAATGGCTCATTTATATGGGTCGAATCGAGGTGTGTCAGAGCAGGTTGTAAATGTTGCTTCTGGCCCAAGGGGGACCACAAAATATGAAAGCTACCAATCAGTATCTATCCCATTCACGGCGTACTAATCGCCCACTCGCGCTAGCTGTTGCTGCTGCCTGTGGTGCCGTAGGTGTGGCTGGAGTCGCCATTCCGGGCGTGGCTCAAGCACAGATCGAGGAAGTTGTTGTCACAGCGACACGTCGTGCGGAAAGCGTTCAAGAAGTACCGATGAGCGTATCGGTGCTGGGGGAGACCCAGCTTCAGGACCTCAACATCACAGATATGGAAGATTATCTGATGATGCTGCCCAACGTCAGCTACGTCACTTTGGGTCCAGGTTCGGGCAATATCTATATTCGCGGCGTATCGAGTGGTGGCGAGAGCACCCTGGGCGCGAACCCCAGTGTTGCTGTCTACCTTGATGAACAGCCAGTGACGTTGGTGGGTAACTACCTCAACCCGCACATTTATGACGTCAACCGTATTGAAGTATTGGCGGGCCCTCAGGGCACAACCTTTGGTGCCAACGCCCAGTCAGGTGCAATGCGTATCATCACTAACCAGCCCGAACTCGGTGAATTTTCGGGCGGTTACAGTCTTGATACCAGCCAGGTTAAGAGCGGTGACCCAAGTTATCGCGCCGAAGGCTTCGTGAACATTCCCATCGGTGAGCGTGCCGCTTTGAGAGTCATGGGATATTACAAGCACGACGGCGGCTATATCGACAACGTTCAAGGCTCCCATACCTTCAAGCGTGGTTACATTCGCGCGGGTCTTCCCGAGGGCAGCCCTCTGAGAGACATTGCCTCAGACTTTACGGCGAGTAACGCCGATATTGCCAAGGAGAATTTCAACGAAGCGACAACTTATGGTGGCCGTGCGGCGCTTAGGGTTGACCTGAATGACTCTTGGACCTTTACCGCCACTGCGATGATGCAGGACCTTGATCGTGAGGGTGTTTGGGATCACGACCCCACTATTGGCGATCTACAGGTTATGCAGTTGTTGCCCGAGTCCATGACCGACAAGTGGACCCAGTTCTCAGCAAAAATTGAAGGCGAGCTCTTTGGCGGCACATTAACTGCCACAGCAGCCGACCTTGATCGCGATATTGAGGTGTACGCCGATTACTCGCTGTACAGCGATTACTACGTGTCTCAGGGCTTTGTTGATCCCTATTACAACTGTTACGTCAGTTACTTCGGAACTTGTGGCGATCCGCGCGAGCAGTTCACACAGGAAAGTAATCAGGGACGTCAGACCTTTGAGATTCGCTACGCGTCAGACCCCGACAAGCGTTTCCGTTATATGGCGGGTTTCTACTATGTCGACGTAGAGGGCACGAACGACTACGAGTGGCACGTGCTGGGATTGGCAGAAACGCCACAGGCGGCCGTTGATGCCCCCGACATTTATTGGACTACCGACTTTGAGCGGCTCTATGAAGAGACAGCCATTTTTGGTGAGGTGTCCTTTGATATTACCGACCGCTTAACGCTGACGGGTAGTGCGCGGCAATTTGACTACGAGAGCTCGCTCGACGGTTTCTCTGGCACGGTGTTTTGGCCTTGCGGCGGCTTTGGCCCGCAGGGAGATCGCCCAGCCAGTAACTACGGCGATTCTTGTGCGCCAGACAGTCGTGTGACCGAGAGCAAAGATGAGGTGTATCGTATTGCTGCCGATTGGCAGGTGACCGACGACATCATGCTATATACCACCTGGGGTGAGGGTTACAGACCCGGTGGTCTGAACCGTTTCTGTCAGACGCGTATCCCCGATGGCCTTCCCGGTCAGGGCTCGATCAATATCGGTTGTGAATTCACATCAGACTTCCTGACCGCTGTTGAGGTTGGCTTTAAATCTGAGCTCTTTGACGGTCGACTCCGCTTGAATGCTGCGGCGTTCTGGCAAGACTGGGAAGACTTCCAGTTCTCGCGTCTCGATACGTCAATCTCGCCAATTACTTTGACGTATAACGTGGGTAATGCAGAGAGCAACGGCTTTGAGTTTGATTTCGCGGCCATGATTACCGATAACTGGAGTATCACGGGCGCGGCGAGTTTCCTCGACTCAACCCTGACTTCAGATTACCGACGTAATCCCAGCAGCCCAGAACCCGATGCCGCCTCAGGCACTGATCTGCCGCGGGTTCCCGACGTGAAGTTCAACCTGACAACCCGCTACGACTTTATGCAGGACTGGTTTGTGCAGGCGTCTTACATGTACACCGGTAAGTCGACCAACACATTATTCGATGGTGGCTCAGCGCAGAACGAATTGCGGGAGCAGCCCTCCTATGACGTGTTGAACACTGCGCTGGGTCTTCAGAGGGACACTTGGACGGCTGAAGTCTATGTTCAGAACGTCACTGATGAGCGTGGCGTTGTTTGGATTAACGCGGTCAACTGGGATACCCGTGAGCAGGTTAACCAGCCTCGCAGTATTGGTGTGCGCTGGCGTCAATCGTTCTAAGTCACGGCGATGCATGAAAACCACAAAGGGCGTCTCTTGAGACGCCCTTTGCGTTAGTGCGACGTCCACCGCATACTCGTTGCGGTGTTCCAAACAACTGTTAAAAACAACGTTTATGTCATCTATTGAGCCACTTTTTGAGCAGGCACGTGCTGCCCTGCGGAATAATGAGCCAGAACGCGCCCGGGACCTCTGTGCTGAGGCCCGTGCATTAGACCCGAATGATTTCCGATTGATTTTGGTGCACGGCTTTGCCCTGCGACGCTGCAATGATTTTGCGGCGGCAGAGCCACTGCTGCGCAAGGTGATTGAGGTAGATCCTGGACTAGAATCTGCGCATCACGAGCTGGGTCTTGCCCTGCGAGGCATGGGTCGCCTGAGTGTAGCGCGCCAGGCCCTTGAGCGCGCCGTGGGTTTAAAACCCGATTACGCCGCAGCATGGCGTGACCTTTATGAAGTCTGTGCCGCAGAGGGCGATGACGCCGCAGCGGCAGAAGCATATCGACAAATGATTCGCCAAAAGGGCTTAGACCCTTTATTGCAGAAAGCCCTAGACCTCGTGGGTTCCGGGCGTCTCGGCGCGGCGGAAGGCATTTGTCGCGAGTACTTAAAACGTCGCCCTCATGATGTCGACGCCATTCGTTTACTGGCGGAGATTGGCATTAATTTGGGCGTGCTGGATGAGTCCATCAACCTGCTGGAGCGCTGCCTAGAGCTGGCCCCAGATTTTCACATTGCCCGAGCTAATTTTGTCACGGCTTTGGCACGGCATCAGGAGTTTGCCAAAGCGCTTGAGGCCTGCGCTCACCTCAGGTCTAAGGAACCCGATAAACTCACGCATAAAGTTCAGTATGCGTCAGTGCTAGCGATGGCCGGACGCTTTCAAGACGCCCACGAGCAGTACGCCGAGGTGCTCAAGGAAGTACCAGATAACGCTGGCATTCTTACCAGTTACGGTCACGCATTGCGCTATGGCGGCAAGGGCGATGAGGCCGCTGACGCCTATCGTCGTGCCATTGCCGTGGAGTCCGGCGCCGGTGAGGCCTACTGGAGCCTCGCCAACCTCAAGACGGTGGAGTTTGATGACGCTCTGCTTGAAAGCATGGAGAACGAGTATGCGGCGCTCGATCGTCCCGGCCCCAACAAATATCACCTCGCCTTTGCCCTGGGTAAAGCCCATGAAGACCGCGGCGATTATGACGCGTCCTTTCGTGCCTACGACGACGGCAATGCCATAAAGCGGCAGTTCAGTGCTTATAAACCTGAGGGAACCCGAGAGCGCGTCGATGCCATGATTGAGCATTGCGGTAGTTCTCTTCTGGAGTGCCCCGGGCATCCCTCCAATGCGCCTATTTTTATATTGGGATTGCCCCGGGCGGGATCCACGTTGTTGGAGCAAATCTTAGCCAGTCATTCTCAGGTTGAAGCGACGGCTGAGCTGCCCTTCATTGGTCGTATCGCTAGTGACATCTCTGGCATCCGCAAGCGCTCAGAAGAGAGCCTGTACCCCAGCAGCCTCAATGAGTTGTCTGCCGACGAGCGCACGGCTATGGGACAAAGGTACCTAGATCGAGCGGCGGCTTACCGGACGGACAAGCCCTATTTTGTCGATAAACTGCCTAATAACTGGGTACACATTGGATTGATCAAGGCCATTTTGCCCAACGCCACGATCATAGACGCACGACGTCATCCCATGGCGGCGTGTTTTGCCAACTTTAAGCAGCTTTTTGCCCGAGGTCAGGAATTTACCTACGGCCTTGAGGAGATTGGCCATTACTACGCCGATTATTTGCGTCTTATGGACCATTGGCATGGTGCGTTTCCTGGTGGCTTACTGACCGTGCAGTACGAGGAAGTGGTAAAGGACCTTGATTCGCAGGTGGCGGGTTTGTTGGCCCACTGTGGCTTGCCTTTCGAGGAGGCGTGTTTACGCTATTACGAGAAGGACCGTGCAATTCGCACCGCCAGTTCCGAGCAGGTTCGCCAACCGATCTACAGCAGCGCGGTTAATGTTTGGGAGCATTACCGTCACCACCTAGAGCCCCTTGAAACTCTGCTGAAAGCTGAGGGGGTGGCGCTTTAACCGCTGGGTCGTAAGCCCGCAGTGACGCAAGCCTCCAAAAACTAAGCCCGCATTAAGGTAAGCCGGCATCCGGCGCGGCCCTCGCAACCTAAGCAGGGTTTTTGTTGGAGGGTCCAGAGCGCCGTAATTCTCAAAGGAGCGGCATGCTCCCGCAAACCCTCGAAGGTTCAGGGCACAGTGCTGAGATTCTCGGCGGCTTGGGTTTGACTCCCCACCTCGGCAGCAATGCTATTTGGAACGAGCATGGTCAGCGCATAGTGGGCAACCCGCCAGCCCTCGGAAGTACGAACAACGACGCCAGTACCGCGGCAATGCCCCAACTTTTCGTTGTGCAGCACCTCGTCAAACCAGCGTATCTCTCCCTTACCCTCAATGTTGCGTTCAACCATGTGATAGGTCCAGCCCCGACCCTCATCAAATACCGGGCGGGCATAAGCCTTAAACTCAGGAATGGTCCAGCGCTCATTGCGATCGGTACCCAAAAAAACCGCATCGTCGGTGTAGCGGGCAAAATAGCCAGAAAATTGGGCTTGTGCCGCATCGTTGTGCAAGCCGTCTAGAAGGTTATTGATCGCAACCCGGTCAGTCGCGAGTTCATTTGCTGCAGTGGGCATTGATAGAGCCAAAAGTAGGGAGAGTATGAGTGTTGCCGCAGCGGTGGCGTAGCGGCTTTTGATCGTGTAGCTCGGGTGTGTATTCATGGCCGTGTGGATTCTTGTGAGGCATTGTTGGTAGTTGTAACGGAGTTTCATGGCGATTTCTAACCCTTTTGTTGCAAGCTGTCGGTATTGGGCATACCACTGCGATAGTCGCTGGGGGTGGTACCGGTCCAGCGTTTGAAGGCTCGGGTAAAAGCCGAGGCGTCGGAAAATCCGCAGGCGAGGCCAACTTCTGTTGCAGAGATGTCGGGTGACGCTAACAGCTGTTGGGCTAACTGCATTCGAGTTTGCTGTACCACCTCGCCATAGGAGGTGTTTTCCGCTTTGAGCCGGCGCTGTAGGGTGCGGGGGCTCATGTGCAATGCCTGTGCGATGGCTTCCTCGGAGGGCAATTCCTTATCTAACGCATCGAGCAGTTGCCAACGAACTTTGCCAGCGATATCTCCGGTTCGAAGGGACTTCAATAAATTATCGAGCATGGGCTCGTTGGCGCGAATTATCTCGGTGTTACGCATCTGCCAGGGCTCTAGCAACTGGGACTTGTCAAAAACCATGGCGGTACGATTTTGAGACCAAGCGATCTTGCAGCCCATGGCTGTTTCAAAATGCTGGTTATCAGGCTGCGGGGCAGCCATTTCTACTTTGAGTGGTTCCAGTGCTGAGGGTGCTGCCATTTTCATGCAGCGCCAGATCATGGCATTCATATAAGTGCCAAGGACGTCTCTGGATAACTCAAAAGTCATAGGCGAAAAGATCAGGGATACCTGATTTTTGTGCTCTTCAAGCAGCATGGGTGCCCCGGTAGACAGTAACCGCTGATATCGCAAACCCCGTTCCAGAGCTTCTAAGCCATTGTCTGAAGCAAGCAGGGTAATACCCAAGGCGTGAGTGTCACTTAGACGATGAAATTCAGCGAGCTCTGTACCCAAGCACGGACGTTGAAAGCGATCTCGCAGATCAGCCAGTAGCGCATCAACCCCTGCCGCGGGAAGGCGCTCCCTAGGCTGCTGTAACACGTTTACATCTAACCCATGACGTTCAAAGTGCTCTTGCGCTTGCTCTCCCTGAGCCTCCAGCCAACGCAGAACCATACGCAGATGGGTTGCCAATACCGAATAGATTCCCTGGGTCATAGTTGCTGTCCTTATTACTTGGAGCGCGTTGCTTATGAGAGGTTTCGGGTCGTTTGGCGCCTGAGGACAAGCGGTTGGCGACAAAGGCATAGCCACTGAAAGAGCATCGCTCCAATATCTCTAGCACTGCGCCAAACTAACACGCTAGCTACGCTTTAGGTTTAGCAAATGCCGGTCATTCATCTGAAGGCGAGAGCGCAGCAACTGAAATAACACCAAGGAGGTGCCACCTCGTGATTTTAACCAGCAATCCCATGCCCCTTGCCTGGCAACAAACTGCTTTAAATTTTAAAGGTGCTTCAGGGCCGAGCTTGGGCGCTAGTGAAACAGATGCCGAGCTTGTTTACGGTCGTGCGGCAATCCTGAGTCGATTTCGTTTTGGTTGGTCGGAAAAGCAATACGCATTTTTAAAAAATGAATCAGAGCAGTGGACAGCCGCAGCGTGTTTAGTCTTGGGGGATAGCATTTTGGGTAACCGCGACTCTTGCCTTTGGGAGTTGGCCCCGTTAGAGCAAGCCGCGCTATGCCGATTGCGCAGTGAGCACATTGGCGATTTACACAATCAAGCCGGATTGAGTTCAGGGCTGCGCGAATCCTTTGCCCTCATGAGATCCCGGGAAGAGAAGCAACAGCAAGAGTACGAACAGCTGGCTCTAGCTGTGCAGCATGTGACTCAGGCTACAGCGAGGGAAATCAATAACCCCTGGTTTCTTGATGCGCTACAGACGCTGGCTGCAGGCCGTCTAACTATTGAAACAATGCGCTCGGGGCTGTTGGTGCTGGCCCATATTCTTGCGGACAAGCCTGAAAGTACGGTCGCTGGCCCTCCGGCTTCACCTGAGCCGCAGTGGTAGAGCATTCGCACAGCGCGGCTGTAATCCCGATCACACAACATGGCAGCTTAGGCATACACTGTCGGCTTTCCCGTAATGAGTGCAAGTAATGCGAGTGTCTTGGGTGTTGGTACTGCTGATTGTTGCCGGTCTTATGGTTGTGGTTCATTCGGCGGGCAAAGTGGGTGTTGGTTACGCAGCGAAGCAGCTGTGCTCAGGGGTGTTTGTAAGCGGGTTACCCGCCAAATTTGTGGTGGAAAATGACATTGAACCCCGCTTAGCTACCGTGCCACTGTTATCTCGATTTTTGACAACAGGCGTTGACGGGGAGACAGCTTCAGCCCGAGTGTTGACAGCTCAAGCCGAGGCGACATATCGCGCGGGCTACGGCTGTACCTTGCATGGTGATGTTGCAGAAAGTGCCACCCCCAATGCTGTCGCGTCTGCTCAGGTTTTGGATTTGGCAGCGGCAAGCAAGGCTCGAACGATGTTTGAGCAACGCAATGCTACCCCAGAGGCCATAACTCAAATTATTGAGGGGGCCTTTGCAGAGCCCGCCGGCGGTGGACGCAACACCTTGGCCATTGTCGTTATGCACCGAGGGCAACTCGTCGCCGAACGCTACGCGGACCCTGTGAACCCGAGCACCCGATTGCAAGGTTGGTCCATGAATAAAAGCTTAATGGCTTCCTTTGTAGGTATTCAGGTTGGCAAAGGCGATATGGCCCTCACCGATAATGTCGCCGCCCGCCTGACTGCGCTGGGGGTTTCTCCCAAAATCTTTGCTGGCTTGTCGGACGCCATGAACCTCAAGCATTTAATGTCGATGACCAGCGGGCTCGATTTTGAAGAGCGTTACTTTCCCGGCGACGATGTGACCGAGATGCTCTATGGACAGGGACCTATGTGGCAGGTGCCTGTGGGGCTGGGGCAGCGACACGAGCCGGGTGAGGTATTTTCTTATTCCAGCGGTGATACCAACGTCGTGTCCTTCCTTTGGCAGAATACGCTGGGAGATGAACCCTATATAGACTGGTTGCAGCGTGAAGTTTATGCGCCACTGGCCCTAACCGAACCCCTGCTAGAGCCCGATGTGGCGGGATTTCAGGTGGGCTCGAGTTTCGCGAACCTCACTGCCAGAGACTGGGCACGGGTGGGTCAATGGTGGCTCGATGCCTGGCACGGTCGGGACACGCTGCTGTCTCAAGATTGGCAGCGAACGGCTGTGACTCCCGGGGTTAGCGCGGGTGGAGCGAACTACGGTTTGGGGTTTTGGCTGAATACCGAGCAGCGTATCTTTCCTAATCTGTCTGAAAATACGTTTCACTCGGGGGGTAATTCGGGGCAATTTGTGGTGGTGATTCCCGAAGCTGAGCTGGTTGTGGTGCGTTTGGGCCTGACTTTGGAAGAATCGAAATCGGCCATGGAGCCGGTGTTAGCGGCGCTCAGCGATTACTTCGTACGGCAGATGCCAAAACCAACGCCTGCAGAAAAAGTCGCCTCGGCTTTACCTTAGTTGCCTCGATAGCTGCATCGATAGCTGCATCGATCGAAGCAGGGCTCGTTTAAATAAGGTTAGGGGCTAATATTTGGTGTCGGTGAACGCGCCATTAACTAGCGTTTCTCAAGCGACGCACCCTGACCCGGCTCCAACACCCAAAATGTATCGCCAGCTAAGCCCTCGTCAATAAGTGCTGAGGCTAAATCTTCTGCCGGCTCGTCAATGGCTTCCCAGGTGAGTTGAAAAACTCCAAAGTGAATGCCCAGACTTTGCTGGCTTTGAAGATCGAGATGAGCCTGCACGGCTTCCTTAGGGTTAAGGTGTACATCCTTCATAAACCATCGGGGCTCGTAGGCGCCAATGGGTAGCAGGGTTAGGGCAAAGGGGCCCCAGCGCTCACCTTGCTCGCGAAAATGCGGTGAATAGCCGGTGTCACCGGCAAAATAAAGGTTGCCTTCGGGGGTTTCCAACACGAATGAGCCCCACAGGGTTTTCATTTGATCGAAGACCCCTCGGCCCGACCGGTGCTGACATTCGACAAAGTGGACGGTGGTTTCTCCCAAGGTTGTCGATTCATTCCAGTCGAGTTCGACAGCAGTTTCGTAGCCGAGTTTGCGCAGTAATTTTTGATTACCCAGACCGCTAATGATTAATGGGGCTTCTTCCTGACGTGCGCGAATGGCCTTGAGACTTTGGGTGTCGAGATGATCGTAGTGGTTGTGACTGATTAAAATGAGATCAATTTCGGGTAAATCTTCTATGGGGATGCCGGGAGCTCTAACGCGTTTGGGTCCGGCAAAAGCCACCGGGCTCACGCGCTTTGACCACACGGGGTCGGTGAGTATGTTGAGGCCTGCCACTTGAATCAGCACCGTTGCGTGATTGATGTAGGTCACGCGAAGGCCTGAGGTAAGCCGCTCAGTGATCGGATCAGCGGGGGGATTCTCCCGCCACTTTGGCCAGGGCTTCTCATTGGCAAGACTAGTCCAGATGAAGCGACTTACGTCGCCAAGATGCTTATCGCTGCCATCACTGTTGTAAAAGCGCTTGCCATCGTAGTGGGTGCTCAGGGTCCAATCCTCCTTGTCTGCCTGGCTCGTTTGAGGCCATAGCAGCTGGCAAAGTAATGCCAGCGGGCCAAGGAACTTGTAAAGCATATGGGCAGCCGGCATTGCTCGAGTCTACTGTTGAAGAAGTAACGTTACGTGCCTTTAATGACCCCCGATCATTTACTGGTAAAAAATCGGCCCTGTCACGGTCACCTTTGGCTCATGAAATCACCGTTGCTAGATGCTTCTAGGGTCGCGCTGTGTTGCCAGTGAGTAGCAGTATCCTCAGTATTTGTAGCCCCATGATGTCCGCTTTAGCGCCAGACTGCTAAAGGCTCGCAGATGACTGGCGGGTTTGACAGGCCGATTGTTTAAATGCCCCCGAACCTCCAGAAAAAAATACCGTGATCAGCCGTCCCATGACGTTGAGGGATAAAAACCATTAAAACATTCACGCTTGACGGTTTTTTGTGTAGCGGTTAGCGTAGGCACTGATCAGGAACCTGCCGAGTAGCGCCAACAAAGGCTTAGGCCTTAATAGCTGCCACCTGAATAGGGACCTCACAATAATTTTAAAACCTAAAGAGGAGGGTGCGCGTGTCCATTCCAACGGAAGCCCTGAGTGACGCTTATCGATTGATGAAGACCATTCGTGAATTTGAGGAGCGTGTGAACGCCGAAATCATGAATGGGCAAATTCCCGGATTTACCCACCTCTACACGGGTCAGGAAGCCAATGCGGTTGGGGTCTGCGCGCACCTAGATACAGACGACACAATTATTTCCACCCATCGGGGTCATGGCCACTGTATTGCCAAGGGTGCCGATGTCTCGGGCATGATGAAAGAGCTCTTTGGATCTTCTGAGGGTCTCTGCAAAGGCAAGGGCGGCTCTATGCACGTTGCCGATATTGATAAAGGCATTTTAGGTGCCAATGGCATTGTTGCGGGTGGCCCGCCGATTTCAGTCGGTTCGGCACTGGCGGCAAAAATACGCAAAAACGGCAAGGTCGCGGTCTCTTTTTCGGGAGATGGATCGGTGAACCAGGGCACCTGCTTTGAGGCCATGAATATGGCCGTGGTATTGAAGGTTCCAGCGGTCTTTGTCATTGAAAACAATTATTACTCTGAGCACACCAATATTAGCTATGCCGTGGGCTGCGATGATCTGAAGGCTCGAACTGAGGCCTTTGGTTTTCCCGTATTTGTCGCCGATGGCGCCGACTTCTTTGCGGTTCATGAAGCGGCGGGCAAAGCCATTGCCCATGCCCGTGCCGGCAACGGGCCTGCGGGAGTCTTTGCCGAGCAGGGGCGCTATCACGGGCACTTCGTCGGTGATCCCCAACATTATCGGGGTGAGGGCGAGCTCGACGACCTTCGAGAAAACCGCTGCTGTTTGAAAAATTTTCGCGCCCGCATGTTGGAAAGCGGTGAGGTCAGCGAGGACGTGCTCGATGGGATTGACGCTGAAGTGATGGCCCTAATCGAGCAGGCCACCATAGATGCCAAGGCTGCTGCCCGACCAACGCCAGATCAGGTCACCGAAGACGTTTACATTAATTACGGCGCAGGCGCCTGAGGAGAATAGAACATGTCTCAGAAAACAATGCGCGATGCGATTAACGAAGCCCTGCACCAGGCCATGGAGCAGGATGAGTCGGTATTTGTAATTGGTGAAGACGTCGCGGGCTGCCAAGGCAGTGCTGGCGAAGTTGGTGCTGTGGGTGGTGTCTTTGGTGTGACGACGGGTATTTACAAGCGTTGGCCCGACCGCTGTATCGATACCCCAATTTCCGAATCAGCCATTGTCGGTGCCGCAGCTGGGGCCGCCTTGGTGGGTATGCGTCCCGTCGCCGAAATAATGTTCGCCGACTTTATAGGCGTTTGTATGGATCAAATCGTTAACCAGATGGCGAAGTTCCGGTACATGTTTGGCGGCAAGAGTCGTTGCCCCGCGGTGATTCGCTTTTCAGCCGGCGGTGGTTTTAGTGCGGCGGGTCAGCACAGTCAGGCCATGTACCAGATCATGACGTCTTTCCCCGGCATTAAAGTGGTGGTGCCCTCTAACGCCTACGATGCGAAAGGTCTGCTGTTGTCGGCCATTGCCGATGATGACCCGGTGCTGTTTTTTGAGCCCAAGGTGCTTTATCAGGAAGCCTGCGACGTGCCCGATGAGATGTACACCATTCCCTTTGGCGAGGCAGCCTTCGTACGCGAGGGCGACGACGTCACGGTAGTCGCCTTTGGCCAAATGGTGCCCAGGGCTGCGGCGGCGATTGACGAGCTGGCTGCAGAGGGCATTAGCTGCGATTTGATAGACCCTCGAACCACATCGCCCCTGGATGAAAATGCCATTTTAGAATCTGTGGAGGCGACCGGCCGATTGGTGGTAGTCGACGAGGCACCGCCACGCTGTGGATTGACCGCTGATATCGCCGGGCTGGCGGCTGACCGGGCGTTCTCCAGTTTGAAAGGCCCTATTAAACAGGTGTGCGCGCCCCACAGCCCCACACCATTCTCACCCGAGCTGGAAGCGGCGTACCTGCCCGACACCAACAAAATCAAAGCGGCTATTAAAGCCACTATGGCCTGAAGCCGTCTTATTTCGAGGATATAAACGTTGAGCGATATTTACCCAATTGCGGTGCCCAAGTGGGGCATCGAAATGGTGGAAGGCACCATTACCACTTGGAACAAGTCTCAGGGTGACGCGGTTGCCAAGGGTGACGAAGTGTTTGAGATGGAGTCAGACAAAATTGTCAATGTTTGGGAGGCGCCGGTAGACGGTGTTTTACGGCGGGTTTTGGCAGAGCCCGGTGACGCCCATCCGGTGGGCGCCCTGTTGGGCGTTATTGCGCCTGCGGCGGTAAGTGACGGCGATATTGATACCTTTATTGCAGGTTATGCTGGAGATGACGCCAAGGAAGCTCCGGCCCAGGCTACCGCGGAGCCTGCCAAGCCGGTTGCACAAACCAGTGACGCCTATACCCGATCGTCACCATCGGTACGCAAGCTGGCAGACGAGCTCAATGTAGATCTCAGTACGGTTACTGGCACCGGTCGCAGGGGCCGAATTACCGATAACGATGTGCGGGACGCTGCAGGGGGTAATGATGAGGCTGTGGGGGTTCAAGTGATTCCCCTCTCGCCGACGCGTAAGACCATTGCCCGCCGACTCACCGAGGCGAAGCAAACCATTCCCCATTTTTATCTCAGTGCCGATTACGCCCTCGACGGTCTCATGGCCCATCGTCAAACCCTTAATGGCAGTGGCGATACCAAAGTATCGGTTAATGACCTGCTGGTGTGGTGTGTCGGTCAGGCACTAATGCGCGAACCGAGGGTTAACGTGAACTTGGTGGGTGATGATATTCATCAGTTTGAGGCCGCTAATATTGCCGTGGCGATCGCCACCGATGACGGTTTATATCCGGCAACGATTCCTGGTGTTGAAGCCAAGTCTCCGGCTGAGGTGGCTCAGGCTACCGGTGCCCTGGCCGAGAAGGCTCGCAGTAACAGCCTCACCAAGGAAGATATTAGTGGCGGTTCTTTCACGGTGTCTAACCTGGGCATGTACGGTATTTCGGAATTTACCGCCATAATTAACCCCCCCATGGGTGCCATTCTTGCGCTGGGCAAGGCCGAGCCTAAGGTGGTGGTGAAAGACGGAGAGCAGAGCATTGCTACCGTACTCACGGCGACCTTGTCTTGTGACCATCGCGTGATTGACGGTGCCGTGGGTGCGCAGTTTATGGCCGCCTTGCGCGACGTGATCGACGGCCTCTAACGTCGGTTTAACCAAAGCGCGCTGTTATTCGACGGCGCGCTCGTCTCAGCAAGACTTTAGTAGTTCCTAATCTGACCCACGACCCACCACTAAATGCTCGGTCGCTGTCAGCCTGCTATGAGAAGCCTATGACCGACGCCCTAAACGCTCAAAGTAATCTCTCGCGGCGACCATCACTTTGGGCGCCAGCACCAGCGTGCTAACCATGGTGGGAATTGCCATTAACCCGTAACTGCCCGATATAAGGTTGAAGACCAACTCGATACTGACCGAGGCACCAAAGACCACCGCGGCAATAAAAAACCAGCGAAAGTAGGGTTGCCACTGGGCTCCTACCAAAAAGCCAAAGCACTTGGCGCCGTAATACCAGCCCGTAAACATGGTGGTGGTACTGAGAACCAGTGCGACAAAGCTCAGTGCCAGTATGCCGGGCAGTCCCATTTCTGCTCTAAAGGCATTGGCGGTGAGGGTAATACCCGATAAGTCACCCGGTGCCTGCCAATCGCCGGCCAGTAAAATCACCAGTGCCGTACAAGTACACACGATCAGGGTATCGATAATGGGCCCCAGTGCGGCGAGTAACCCTTCTCGAATGGGTTCACCGGTGCGGGCGGCACCATGGGCCATGACTTCGGTGCCGACGCCGGCCTCGTTGGAAAAAGCGCCGCGGCTGACACCAATCAAAATTACCCCTAGCATGCCGCCGCCAATGGCCGTCGGCTGAAAGGCTTCGCTGACAATGCTTATGAGTACGGCGGGAACTTCGGTGATATGGACGATCACAATCCAAAGCGTCATGGCCAGATAGACGACCACCATAACGGGTAAGGCCGTCACGGCAACCTTGGCAACTCGGGGCAGCCCGCCAAAGATAACGTTGCCTACCACAACAGCGAGGGCTACTCCTGTTACGGGGCCTGACCAGACGGGAGGGTTACCTGAAAATACGGCATCGCTGATTAAGGCCGTGAGCTGGTTGGCCTGAAACAAGGGCAGGGTGCCAATGAGTCCCGCCAGGGCAAACATAACGGCCAAGGGGTAGAAGGCCCGGGGCAGGGCCTCGCGAATAACGTACATAGGCCCGCCTTGCAGCTGGCCCAAGCTGTCGGTGCCGCGATACATGACCCCCAGCGAACAGGTAAAGAATTTGGTGGCAATACCAATGACCGCCGACATCCACATCCAAAACACGGCCCCGGGGCCTCCCGCGACAATTGCCAAGGCGACGCCCGCAACGTTACCAAGCCCCATAGTGTTAGACAGCGCTGCCGCAAGGGCCTGTTGATGAGATAGTTCTCCCGGTTGGTCGGGGGTTTCGAAGCGACCCAACAGTATGTTCAGTGCGTGGCCCAAATGACGGTAGGGCAGTGCCCGGGACAAAATTAGGAAAAAGCAGCCTCCGCCCAACAGCAAAACCACTAGGGGGGTTCCCCAAACCAGTTCAGCAAAGCGTTGTGAAAACAGTTCTAGCGAGGTCATGAAGGAAAGATTCCTAATGTATGCGCGATCGCCACACCCTAACTCATTGTCTGGCTTAGGGTCGACGTTGGCGACTGTTTCAGGGGCCGTTCTTTTGGCTGTTAGTCATCGTGGTTGCACCGGGCCCGGTGGCCGACTAATCTTAGCCCTGAGTGTTTGGCTACTGGGGGACAGGCACTCGTCGCTCCATCTCTGAGGGAACATAGAGGTAATCCGAGAATGCCTAGTGACCGTCGTGACTACCTCCCTGCGGAGCGTCATCCGGTAGATGCTCGGGTTGCGCCCATATCGATGCACCCTTAGAGGTGGAGCCCTCGTAAAAAACAAAAAAAGAGGATAGTCGTGATAAATCAAACCAAATTGCTTATTGGAACCGTGGGCCTTGCCCTACTAGTGGGTTGTGGCGATAAAGAAGCCACAGTGGCAGCACCGACCGATAGTGCAGCTAGCGAG
Source organism: marine gamma proteobacterium HTCC2080 (assembly GCA_000169115.1). Classification (GTDB taxonomy): domain Bacteria; phylum Pseudomonadota; class Gammaproteobacteria; order Pseudomonadales; family Halieaceae; genus Luminiphilus. The sequence goes on along the minus strand of AAVV01000004.1, from coordinate 269,066 downwards.
CCGGCGGCGGTAGCCGAAGCATCGCGACCCATGGCCGAGGTGAGTCAGGCGCGGCTGGACAACGCTGCAGAACAGCCCGAGCAGTGGCTTACTTATGGCGGTTCTTACGATGAAACCCGCCACTCGAGTTTGACCAAGGTCAACAGAGACACCTTGTCCGAGCTGGGTATTGGCTGGGTCTACGATATGAAAAAGCCCCGGGGCGTGGAAGCAACGCCTATCGTGGTGGACGGTGTTATGTACGTTACCGGCTCGTGGTCGGTGGTCTATGCCCTCGACGCCCGCACGGGTGAAGAGATTTGGGTTTATGACCCAGAGGTTTCGGGCGAAGACGCGGCCAAAGGCTGCTGTGACGTGGTGAACCGCGGCTTGGCGGTGTACGAAGGTAAGGTATTTGTCGGCGTCTTCGACGGTCGACTGGAGGCTTTGGACGCCAAGACGGGGGCTGTGGTTTGGAGCAACGTCACCGTTGACCAAAGCAAGCCTTACACCATTACCGGCGCGCCTCGAGTGATTAAGGACAAAGTTATTATTGGTAATGGCGGTGCCGAGCTGGGTGTGCGTGGCTATGTGACTGCTTACGATACCGATACCGGCGATTTGGTGTGGCGTTTTTACACGGTGCCCAACCCCAACAAAGAGCCCGACGGCGCCATCTCGGATGAGATTTTCGCCAAACTGGCCAATGAGACCTGGGGTGACACCGGCGCTTGGACCACCGATGGCGGTGGCGGTACGGTTTGGGACGCGATTGTTTATGACCACGTCAACGATCAGGTGTTATTGGGTGTGGGCAACGGCTCCCCTTGGAATGCAGCGATTCGGGACCCTGAGGGCAACGGTGACAACCTGTTCCTGTCGTCAATTTTGGCGGTCGATGCCGACACCGGTGCCTACAAGTGGCACTACCAAACCACTCCACGTGATATGTGGGACTACACCGCAACCCAGCCCATGCTGTTGGCTGACCTGCCCCTCGGTGTGGATGGTGCGCCGCGCCGCGTTGTCATGCAGGCCCCCAAGAACGGGTTCTTCTATGTTTTAGACGCAGCCTCGGGTGAGTTGCTGTCGGCCGATGCCTTTACCGATATGACCTGGGCCACAGGCATTGATGAAAACGGTCGACCTATTGAAGTGCCCGAGGCCCGCAGCCTCGACAAAGATTTTGTGGTGCTGCCCGGCCCCACCGGTGCCCACAACTGGCACCCCATGTCGTACAACCCCGACACGGGTCTTGTTTATATTCCCACCAACATTTGGCCATTGGTGTATAGCCAGCCTGATCCTGATGACCCCATTAAGAGCAATTGGAACATTGGTTACCGTGAAGATGCGGGCTGGCCACTAGAGATTCCTGCGGGGGGTATTGAAGGGCTGCGTGAAATGGGCGGCGGTTCGCTGCTGGCCTGGGATCCGGTGAAAGGTGAAGCCCGCTGGGCGGTACCGTTCCCCGTACCTTTTAACGGCGGCACACTTTCAACCGCTAGCGGTTTGATCTTTCAAGCCAATAAGGCGGGTGAGCTGGTGGCTTACGACGCTGAAACCGGTGGGCGTGTTTGGGCCCACGGCCTAGTCGGTGGACCCGGCGCAGCACCCATGACCTATGAGGTCGATGGCGAGCAATATGTGACTATTCTTTCTGGCTGGGGCAGCACCATTGCCATGGTCTACGGCGTGGTCTTCGAGGAGGCCGTGGCGGCCGAAACCGGACGGGTCATTACCTTCAAAATTGGCGGTGACGGTGTGTTACCCAAGCCTCTGGAAAACGGCATAGCCCGTACACCCCAGAGCCAGCCTATTGGTGACGAGGCGCTGCATACCGAAGGTCTTAAATTGTTCGCTGGCAATTGCCAGTGGTGCCACGGTGCCTTTGCGATCAGTTCAGGGGTGTTGCCCGATTTACGGTGGTCTGCAATGACCTCTAGCGATGCCGCTTGGGACACTGTGGTTCGCGATGGCGCTCTCAGTGCCCGGGGCATGGTAGGTGTGGGTGATCGTCTCACTAAAGAAGAGACCGATGCTATTCGTGCTTACGTGGTTAAGCAGGCCTGGGACGCAGTAGCTCGGGGCGAAGCGACAGCGCCGGCAGCGCCTAGCGTGTCAGCTAACTGAGTTCAGCAAAAAAAGGGCCGGTATTTCGTGCCGGCCCTTCTGTTGTTTTTAGTATCTTTCGATTTCCAGATTTCCAGATTTCCAGCGTTTTACCCGTTATTCCCTCAGGCACTACCGGCTGACTTTCGGATAGAGCTCGGCTTCGTCTTCGGTGCCGCAGCAAAACGATAGGCTGGGGTCGACAATAAAACGCTTTTTCAGCGATTGCCGGCCAATGAGCATGCGCAAGCCCATATCGTCACGGTTGGTGAGCGTGACCTCGGTGAGAAAGGTGTGGCCTCCCAAGGCTAGCTGCATTTCTACAACGGGGCGCTTTTCGGTTTCACCGTTGGAGCTGGTGATTTTGCGGTATTCGATGCATTTGGCCGAACACTGAATCGCCGGGCGGCGTCGTCGCCGCACAGGGTGCACTTTGAAGTCGAGCCAGTCGTCGCCCTTGTCGCTAGGACGTATGTCTACGGCGTGTAGCGCCGAGGTTTTTGCCCCGGTATCGATTTTGGCCAGAATGCCGGGTAAATTGAGATCGGGCAGGGCACACCACTCTTGCCAACCAATAATGACCTTGGGCGGTTTGGGGCCGCGCCGGGGTTTTCGAACCATGGGGTCGCTCACTGCAAGACCCCTTGTTGGGGCAATAGTGCAATATGGCAGTTATTGGCTTGCGATTTCAATGGCATGCTCTAAAGTCTCGCTCCCGTTCTGATTGGCTGAAGAGGTAGCTGCCACTCAGGGAGGCTTAATATTACTACCAACCCGGTTAGCTACTCATGAAACTCGCCATTCTTTCCCGTGCCCCCAGGGCCTACAGCACCGTCCGTTTTCGCGAAGCCGCCGAGCAGCGCGGCCACGAGGTGAAGGTGCTCAATACCCTTAATTTTTCGATTGACCTCGACCGAGGTTCGCCAGATTTGTATTTCCGCACACGGCAGTTGAGCGACTACGACGCGGTGTTACCCCGAGTCGGCGCTTCGGTTACCTATTACGGCACGGCGGTGGTGCGGCAATTTCAGGAGATGGGCATTTTTTGCGCGAACACTGCCCACGGTATTTTGAATAGCCGGGATAAGCTGCGCAGCCTGCAAATTTTGAGTCGACACAATATTGGTATTCCCCGAACCAGCTTCGTTCGCGACAAGAAAGACGTGTTACCGGCCATAGAACGGGTAGGTGGCGCACCGGTGGTGATTAAACTTATTGAGGGTACTCAGGGCATTGGTGTGCTGTTGGCCGACACCGTCAAGCAGGCCGAGTCGATTATTGAATTGCTGCAAAGCCAGAAGCAAAACGTGCTCATTCAAAAATTTGTGGCCGAGAGTAAGGGACGAGATATTCGCGCCTTTGTGGTCGGTGACCGAGTGGTGGCTGCCATGCGCCGGGTGGCTCAGGGTCAGGAATTTCGCAGTAACGTGCACCGGGGTGGTATTGCCGAGCCCGTTGAGCTCGACGACGAATATCGCGAGACCGCCGTACGCTGTGCCCAAATCATGGGTCTCAACGTAGCCGGAGTCGATATGCTCGAAGGCAAAGACGGCCCCCAGGTCATGGAAGTCAATTCCTCCCCTGGGTTGGAGGGCATTGAAAGCTGTACCGAGCTGGATATTGCCGGGGCGGTGGTCGACTACATTGCCGCCCAAGTCGACTTTCCCGAGATCGACGTGCGTCAGCGCTTAACGGTGAGTAAGGGCTACGGGGTGAGTGAAATTTATATTCCCGAGGGCTCCGAGTTTGTCGGCAAAACTGTGGCCGACTTTCAGCTCAACGATCGCGAGCTCAACGTACTCACGCTGTACCGAGCAACCCGGGTAATTCCTAACCCCCGCCTCAGTCGTGAGTTGGAAGCCGAAGACAAATTGCTGTGTTTCGGCAAGCTCGAAGTCATGCGCGGCATGATTCCCCAGCGCACCCGAAGGCGCCGTCGTCCGGTGCCCCAAGACCTCCCTGAACTAGACGATAGCGGCAGCGTCGCCGACTGACGTTTTCATCCCCAAACAGGCCGTTATTGGGCCACTTGGGGGCTGTTTCCCGTATACGTCTAGGCGTAGCATCTCGGTTGAGTAAAGCCACATCAAGGCTATGGTTTGGTTGCTGAGGGTGAGGGCTTTGCCGTCACCAATAGGCGTATCGATGCTGTGGTAGATAACCTTGAATACGGCGTTTTACACAGCGCTGAGAGCCCTGCTACCAAGGCTTTGCTTTGCACCGTTACGGGGTTTTGGGGGCACGCTTCCCTGCTAAGGGCCCTATGGGATCACTGTGAAAGTCAGTGAAATGTTTAATGAACAATAAGATCGTGGAGTGTGGTTATGACAAACCAGCCATCACAAGAATTTGGTTTCGGAACACAAATACGCAAGTCGCCTTACTTTGACGCCACGGTGCGCTGGGGCGCCCAGAGTTTTTCGGTGTACAACCACATGTACATTCCCCGTGACTTTGGTGACCCCGAGCAAAACTTTTGGAACTTGGTGAACACCGCCATTCTTTGCGACGTAGCGGTAGAGCGGCAGGTACAAATTACCGGCCCCGACGCGGCCCGGTTCGTGCAGTTACTCACCCCTAGAGATCTCTCGAAACTGGCGGTGGGACAGTGCAAGTACGTCATGATTACTAACAACGACGGCTGTATCTTGAACGACCCGGTGCTGTTGCGCTTAGCAGAAGATAAGTTTTGGTTGTCTCTCGCCGACAGCGATATTTTGTTGTGGGCTCAGGGCGTGGCGGTTAATGCGGGAATGGACGTACACATTTGCGAGCCCGACGTGTCACCGTTGCAGCTGCAGGGGCCCAACTCGGGGGAGATTGCCAAAGTACTATTTGGCGACGACATTGCCGACCTGCGGTATTACTGGCTGCGGGAATACACCCTAGATGGCATTCCTTTAATCGTATCGCGCACGGGCTGGTCTAGTGAGTTGGGTTATGAGATTTACTTACTCGATGGCAGCCGGGGCGATGATTTATGGGAAGCCATTATGGCGGCGGGGGAGCCCTTCGGGCTTAAGCCCGGCCACACCTCGACCATTCGCCGCATTGAAGGCGGCATGCTCTCTTACCACGCCGACATGGATAACCAGACCAACCCCTTCGAAGTGGGCTTGGGGCACTGGGCGGCTATTGATACCGACCTTGAATTTGTCGGCAAGGCGGCGTTGACCGCCATTCGTGATGCCGGCGTCACCCGACAGCAGGTGGGTCTTGAGATTGACGGCGAGGCGTTGCCGGCGCCGAACACGCGATTCTGGGAACTCAGTGTTGACGAAGCTCCCGTGGGAAAAGTCACCTCGGCGGTGTATTCACCTCGGCTGAAAAAGAACATTGCTCTGGCCATGGTCGACTGCGCCGCGGCAGCGTTGGGCACTGAAATAGCGGTTGCCATGCCCGACGGTGTGCGGTTAGCTACGGTGGTGGAAAAGCCTTTTTATGACCCCAAGAAGCAAATTACTGCCGCCTCGCTGAGCGCGGCCACGGCGCCCAGTGCTGTTTGACGGCCCCGAGTTAGCCAAGACTGCGGCGAACCATACGCCGCTGTCACCGGTGTCAATTTTAAAGCGTGTCGAACGGGTTCATCCGAACTTACCCGCCCAGGTACACGGCAGCATTCGCCGCAACTGGGGTGAGGTGGCGGCGCGCTGTAAACGTCTCGCCTCGGCGCTGGCAAAGCGCGGGGTGAGCAAAGGCGATACCGTTGCCCTCATTGCCCCCAACATACCCGAAGCACTCGAGTGTGCCCTCGCAGTGCCTATGCTCGGTGCGGTGCTCAATGCCAACAATATGCGCCTTGACGCCAGCACGCTGGGTTATATCCTTGAACACGGCGAGGCCTCGGTGTTGTTGGTGGACACCGAGTTTTCTGCCGTGGCCGCTGAAGCGGTGCGCCTGTCGGGTCGCGAGCTGTTGGTGATCGATATTGAAGATACCGAGGGCCCCGGAGGTGCGTGTATTGGCGCGCTGACCTACGAGGCCCTATTGGCTGAGGGCTCGGAAGACTTTGCCTATGCCTTGCCCGATGACGAGTGGGACGCCCTGGCACTGAACTACACCTCGGGCACCACCGGTCACCCCAAAGGGGTGGTGTATTCCCATCGCGGTGCCTGGACCAACTCGGTTAACAATGTGGTGACCTGGGAAATGCCCCATCACCCCACCTATCTGTGGACGCTGCCGTTGTTTCACTGCAACGGCTGGTGCTTCCCCTGGACGATTACGCTGCTCGCGGGTACTCATGTGTTTATGCGCGGCCCCACCGCCAAAGGCATTTACGCGGCCTTTGCCGAGCACGGTGTGACTCACCTCTGTGGGGCGCCCATTATTATGTCGATGATTGCCAGCGCCCCCAACGACGAGCGTCAGCCTTTTGACCAAAAAGTGCGCATGATGACCGCTGCGGCACCGCCCCCGGCCCCGGTTATTGAAGCTATGGAGCAAATGGGTATTGCCATTACCCACGTGTATGGCCTGACCGAAGTCTATGGCCCCGCCGTGGTCTGTGCTGAAAAGCCGGAATGGGCAGCGTTGCCTCTCGATGAGCAATCGAAGCTCAAGGCGCGCCAAGGTGTGGCTTATGAGCTGGAAGAAGATGTGCTCGTGCTCGACCCCGAGACCAGCTTGCCGGTGCCCCTAGACGGGGAGACCCAGGGCGAGGTGGTCTTTCGCGGCAACATTGTTATGAAGGGTTATTTAAAGCGTCCCGAAGAAACCGACGCTGCGTTTCGCGACGGCTGGTTTTGGTCGGGAGATTTAGCGGTGCAGCACCCCGACGGTTACATTGAAATTCGTGATCGCGCCAAGGACATCATTATTTCGGGGGGCGAGAATATTTCGTCCATCGAAGTAGAGAATGCTCTGCATACTCACCCCGCCGTCGATTTTGTGGCGGTGGTGGCCATGGCCGACGAGAAGTGGGGCGAGACACCCTGCGCCTTTGTGGAGTTAGTTGAAGGCAGCACGGCCACCGAGCAAGAGTTGCTCGATCATGCCCGGGCCTTACTGGCTGGGTTTAAGCGCCCCAAGAAAGTGGTGTTTGGACCGTTGCCCAAAACCACCACGGGTAAGATTCGAAAGAATGAATTGCGGGATCGGTTGCGCAACATTTAACTGGTCCGGCGCCCTTCCATTTATTGTGAGGTGATCATCATGACGACGTCCCCAGCTACCACTACCGAACCCACCTTGTACATGAATGGAGAATACCTGCCGTTATCTGCAGCGCGGATTTCACCGTTGGATCAGGGGTTTCTTTTGGGTGACGGTATTTTCGATGTCGTCTCTGCCTGGCAGGGGGTTATTTTTAAGTTGGAAGAACACCTCGATCGATTCTTCGACTCGGTGAGGGCAGCACGGTTGGAAACGCGCCTGACCCGGGAGCAATGGCGCGAAGCCATTATTGAAACCACGCGACGCAATCAATTGGCCGACGCCAGCATTCGCTTTATCTTGACCCGGGGTGTACCTGACGGTGTGGTGGCCGACCCTCGGGAAATCGTGCCTACCGAAATGATTTGGGCGGCCCCTTACATTTTTCTGGCAGATGACATCAAACGGCGTGAGGGTATTCGCCTGATGATTAGTGCCAGTCGAGGATTTAGTCCCGATACCCTGGACCCGCGTTTTAAGTGTCTTGATCGACTCAATTCCCAGCTGATTCGATTGGAATCTTTAGAAGCTGGCTATGACGATGCGGTTTGGCTGGATACTCAGGGCTATGTTGCGGAAGCAGCGGCGAGCAATATATTTGTGGTGAAAAAAGGCCAGCTGTTCACGCCGGCCAGTGGCATTTTGCACGGCATAACTCGCGCCACAGTATTAGAGCTGGCTGAGCGTATCGGTGTTTCCTGCAAACAGGCGCAGCTCACCAGCTTTGACCTTTATGCTGCCGATGAGGTGTTTACCTGCAGTACTGCTGGGGGTGTGTTGCCTGTACGTGAGGTTTCGGGCCGGCTTATTGAAAACCCCAACGGGCCCATAACCCGGGCCATTGATGAAGCTTACTGGGCCTCACGGGCAGCTGGAGAATACGGAACCTCTCTTGACTTGTAGTGGTTTGGAATCTGTCAGCAACCGCACAAGGTGTATATAACAGGGTAGCGCCGAAAAAATATGAGAACGCGTGAAAAAGTCTGTGGGCAGTGTTTAGTGGTGGCACCGGTGCTATACCGCTGTCGTTATGGCGAGAGTCCCGACTGGCAGTTTCTATGCGAGCCTTGTTTAACCACGGTTAAGGCTAAGCACAGCGAGAGTTATCAGTACGGTGGCACTTGGAAGGCTAAGAAGCGGTAGCTAAGGCTGAACACCCCGCTTACTGGGCCCCGCGACCTTCGGCTGTTTATTACCGCTCTCTTTTGCCATGTCTCCGCTGACATGCCCCACTGTGACCCAGCCCGCTGGAGTGGCTCGAGCCACCACAGCGGTGCTAATTCGGTGCTACTGGGGCTCGGGCAAACAATCAATGCGGTCGTAGGTGAGTTCGCTCACTACATCACCCTCAGGTGCCCGATAACCAAAGAGCACTTCAGTACGGGCTTCTATACTGGTGAGTAGGGCGTTGCCTAAACGCAAACCCGCCAACCCTGATTCCGCGCTATAGCGTGTCAGATAATCTTGCGCCAGTTCTGCCTTGCCGGCAGTAAAGAGTGCAGTGGAAATCGCGACGACCTCGTCTTGCTCGGCCATTAGCCGATTTTCAAAGGCTGTGAGTGCTTCGGTCACCTCGGGTAGAAATTGCTCGGGTTTATCGCAGGTGAAGTACATGAGGCGCTTGAAGGTGCGCCCGGCAAACTCCGTGGCTTCCTGAATTTGCCAGTCTTGCAGTAAAAAGCCAGCGGCTTCGCCCTTGGTGAGGTAGCGGTGTTTACCAAACTGAGGGGCAATGGTCTGGACGCCAATGCGGTAAGGAATGAAGGGCGCAGTGACCGAGCCTGTGGGGGCAATCCACAGCAGATTAAGATCGGGGTAAGCATTGGCTTTGAGAGCGGCCACCTGGCCATAGCCGGTGGAGTCTTTGGCAATGCGAGGGTCGCGCACGGCATTCATCATGGCACGCAGGTCGATGGGGGCGGCGGCTGTAAGCTCAGCTTCCATTGCGCTGCGTGGGTAGCGCTCCTTTTCTACGCCATAAACCTTAGTGACATTAAAGCCCTCGCCGCTGTCGGGGTCGTACCAGCCTTGTGCAATGGCAAAGTCGATGAAGTTGGCCGAGGCCATGAAGTCATCGTTATTTTTTAGGTCCAGTGGAATGTCGCCAATGTAGCCAGGGTAAGACATGCGGACGTCGTCGGGCCCTAGACGCTCGGCAATCCATAAGCCCTTGCCGCCGGCAAAGTTGAGGAGCACCCAGCCCTCTTGTTCGTCGGCAAACATATGAGAATTGCCGCCATAGGTGGAATAGCCGTATTCGTCGATGAGCTTACCAATAATTTCCACGGCTTCCCGGGCGGTGCGGGCGCGCTCCATGGCAATGCGGGACAGGTCGCTGTATTGCGGGCCCGTTTGGGGGCTGGGGGTCATGGCGACCAGCTCGTCCCGCGAGGGCGACCACACATCGCGGCCAGCGACGTTGTGCTCGTTGAGGCCGCCGTTGGTCAGCGGTGGCGGAAAGCCCTCGTACTCAGAGTAGTTCATGGTGAGGTAGCGATAGGTTTCGCCGGCTTGGGGAATCTCCGAAAACTCGCCGGGCATAAAGGCTTCAGCAGTCACACCCACGGTGACAGTGGCATCCTCGGGATGGGCTGCTCCGGGAACGACCTCCAACCAGTGGCTAGACACTTCGTCACCTGAGCCACCGATCATAACGCTGCCGTCGGCGGTGAGATTTTTACCCACATAAATCGCATAGCTTGCCAAGGTAACCGGCGCCCAAAGCAGCGAGATGCAAAGCAGAAATGCGAGAGGATGAAAGTGGGGTTTTAACGGCATGTCAGTGCTCCGGTGGTAGCAGTGCTCGGTTTTCACCTCACTGTGGAGCAGACATTGCCGGTGATCAAGCCCCATCGTTTTGAGCCCGCAGTCTCCGCCAAATTGACGTGTTTGGGGTGTCGCTGTTGACAGAAGGAGTGATGATGTAGAGAAGGCCTGTTGGTTTCATCTATCGCCTAAGGCGACGTGTGTAACTGTACAGGGATTCCCGTATGTGACTTGTCGGGTTAGCCTGTTCTTCCATGAGCATCAGTAATCCGGCGCTCGTAATGAGATGCCGGAAGACAAGGAGTCTTAATGATGAGCAGTTCAGCAGTAGTACAGGCACAGCGATGTAGTCGTTGTCGTCAGGAAAAGGAAGTGCACCAGTTTGCAGTGGTTATCGACGGCGTCCGCATGAATCCGTCAGTTTGTGCGCCCTGCGTTACTCCCGATTTTCAACGAACGTGCAAACAGTGTGGCGAGACCCAGCCCCTGACAGCCTTTGATGGTTGCATGGTGGGACTTCATCGTCGCATGGCCACTTGCCGGGCTTGCTGCACTGGCTAGAAAGCCCGTGCCACCGGCACACGCTTACTCAGGGTGAATCTTTTGATTGCTATTAAATTTTAGTAAGGGCAAAGCTTATGTTTGGTTTCGGCAAAAAGAATGCGGGTTTTGATGAGAATTTTGATCCTGATGCTGTCGTTGCCCGCTACGAGGGTGAAGTCGTTATTGGCGACTATGTGGCGGAGACTTTAAATCGTAAAACCGTGAATCAGCTCGGTAATCCCTGCCATTTGATGATTCCAGAGGGGCAGGGCAAGCTTGTTTATTTGCACCATGGCGAGGTCATTGAGGAGTACGAGGGCGATTTTAGCGGTGGACAGTATCACGGTGCTGGAAAATTGATATGGCGAGGGACTGTCTTTGAGGGGCAGTTTGAAGAAGGTCAATTCAAAGCGTAAATAGCGGCACTAGCCGTCGTGCTTAGGGAGATATCAAATATGGCGAGACACCGTGGTGCATTTAAGCCCAACAACCCAGCCCCTTTCGAATTGTCGCGGTCTAAAGTTGAAACCTTTATCAGCTGCAAGGGCTGTTTTTGGTTAGACCGGGTGGCAGGTATCAAGCCCCCGGAGATGCCATCTTTTACCATTAACACCACCACTGATATTTTGTTAAAACGCGATGCTGATGCGGTCAGGGGGCGGTCTACATTGCCGCTTTGGGAGGCTAACGGACTAGGCCATCTCATTCCTTTTGAGCACGAGCACCTCGAAAACTGGACCAACTCCATGCAGTTTGGACAGAACGCGACGTTTTTTAATGCAGACCATCTTGAGAGCAATATCCGTTTTGGCGGGGGTTTGGACGACGTATTTTTGAATACACAAACCGGGCAGCTTCACGTCGTCGATTACAAAAGCACGGCGCAGGGAACGCGCTCCCCCGATAACTACGAAAAAAAACCTGTATCCCTCGATGATCCCTGGAAAAAGGCCTACAAGCGTCAAATGGATATGTACGTTTGGGTGTTAAAAAACAAAGGGTTTGATGTCTCTAATACCGGGTATTTTGTCTATGTGGATGCTCAGCACAAAGACATCATGGGAATGCTTACCGATGCCACTGACGCAGGTAAAGCTTGGATGCAGTTCGATGCCAGTATCATTGCCTACGAGGCTGACCACTCGTGGGTAGGGCAGACCTTATCGGACATAAAGCAATTTGTTATCGAGCAGAAGACCTGCCCGGCTCATACCCCAAAAGGCGACAATTACTCGGGCTGTGACTTAGGGCGCTATTTAGATGAAACACTTTCCGCGCTGGGCCATCAGTGAGTGACCATGCTGGAACTTGTAACAGTAGAGGAAGTGCCAGTAATTATTGATACAGCTCACAACGCTGCGTTTGATGAGTCGAGGCGGGATCGTCGGGAGCAATTGGATGGCACAATTTGACCTACGCAAATGTTGTGTAACTGTTTCATATTGCCATCGTCTTTGGCTTTGACTGCTAAAGCTATGCACACAGGCTGGGCAAACTATGCCTCATCCTCTTCCCATCTCCGCATTTTTTTTGTTTCATAGATTGCTTTTTTAACAACTGCGAACAGCACCAAAGGTATCAAGATTGGTAAGAATATCGGCACGAGCAGAAGCGCGATTATGGAGCTAGGTTCATCCTTCATATCTGTCCCTCCGCGGGGTCTATGAATTAATTTTCATTTAATTTCAGGTTCAGTTTCATGGTCATTTCGGCCGAACAAAATGCCTATGACCACCCAGGCCCAAATAACGACAAAAAACGGCCCCATGCAGACACCAATAGGGATCATCAAAAGATAGGTGAAAATTTTCTTTATTAGTTCCATTAATTTGCTCCTCCGCGGGCAAAAGGCACTCGGCTTCTAGCACAGGGAGATGTGTGCATACGATAGGACGCTGCTCCGCCGTGCTGTAAGACGACACAGTTTGAGCGGCTAACAATTTTCACTAGCGTCAGGGTTAACTGTGGGTTTAAGTCACGCATCACCATCGGCCTCAATTACGCCATGCACTGATTCGACATCAGGTCCAGAAAAAATCTTGTCCCACCCTTCCGTCGGAAGGTAGAAGGAGCCCCAGAACAACACACAGCAGAAAATAAATAGCACGCCCCCAATAAATGCGATCCCCATCGCATCGCCCACTTCGAGTCCGGGATAACCAGAATTGGCTTTTGCGGCAACCGCTTCTTCACATACTTGAGACATGAAGCCGATAAACAAGAGGATAGGTAGCGGCCACCACCATTGCATCACCACTCCACCGATAGCTAGAGCAATGCACACGCTTGCGCAGGAAGTAAGTGGTGCAGAGGTGCTTTTCAGTGTTTCTTCCTTATTGCCGGAATCCTCATCCGTTGAGGGTTGAGTTTTAGCTCCTTTAGTTTTCGAGCGTGTCATGCGGCCTCCGGTTGGTTAGGTTGCTGCCGGCTAAGCCGACGAGATTTCGTAGGGGTCAGTTGATAACGCTTAAGTCGCTCACGTACCTTGGGAAATAGCGTGATGTGCTCGATCTCTAGCGACTTCAAAATGCCCGGATGTAAATCGGTGAGCGCATGCTTGAGGCCTGCCAGGGATACGTCTGATGAGAACGATGCCATAACGCAAGCGTTGCAGGAGACGTCAGCGTCTATAAGGTGCTTTAGTGCTAAAAAAGGCAGTCGATAGCTGTGTCGATTCGCACCCGTGAGCTCGTGGTACTCATCTTCGTTAGATCCTTTAAGTGACACCCGCACGTGCAGATTTTTGTAGCGAGCTAGTTGTCTAGCGAAGTCAGAGTCAGCTCCTAGGGTCATGCCGTTTGTTTCCAGGATATAAACAAACTCACTTTGCTCGACCAGGTCGAGTAGCTCGAACAGGTGATCTCGTCCCAACGTCCCCTCAGAGGCTGAGGCCGAGATTGTCTTATGGCCGTGGCGACGTGCATTTTTGGCTAGACCGTAAAATACCTGCTCGGGCGTATAGAAGCGCCCCGTGCGTGCGGGCTTCCAGACGGGCTTATCGGAAAAGCAGAACTTACAGCGCAGGTTGCAGCCGACTTCGGTGGCACTGGTCGTCCCCCCGTAAAATCGGAGGGTACGTCCTAGCTGCGTGTACTTTCTGCGGTTGCCATCAACCACTATCTTTTCCATGGCCGTGCCCAGCTCAATGGGGCAGTAGCCCGCATCACTTGCTATTACGGCCATACAGCACTCCATTCTGTGTATCCATAAGCTTGCGAGTCAGACCTTTCACCACCGACCCCATGAAAGTTTTGCCGTCGCTGTTCTCGGCGTGATTCCATTCGTGATCAATGAGATCACTGAAAAAATCAATGGGAGTTCCCTTGCTCTCGCCTTTCTTAGCTACCTGGTGCAGCCGCTTCAGGGCCTGTGACTTTTCTTTGTCACCGAGCTTCGCGTGATCTACCGCGTTCTGCAGCATGTCTACCGTCTCATCGAGAGCCTTGGTATCTATGGGGTGTGGCCTGCCGTCTTTTCCACCCACAGCGAAGGCGAATCGAGCCGGGTCGTCAAACCGCGTAGCGTCTCCGTGGATCACCTCACTGGCCATAGCCAGAGCCTTTAAGGTTCGAGGGCCCACGTTTTGCAGCTCCACCAGATCTTCAAATTTTTCAATGTCGCGGTTGTAGGCCAGGTCGAGAACTGAAGCGAGTCGGTTCATGTTGATGTCCTCTTTCCGAACATCGTGACGATCGGGCAGCTCAGCCTCGCGCACTGCTTCGACCACAATCTTGGGTGACTCTTTCGTGAGGTCCACCATGTGGGTGCGCAACAGGTCAGCACTGCTATCAGTGAGGTTTAGTACCTGCTGATTTTCCAGCCCCATGATGCCGGTGTGTGGGCTATCGCCAAATGACCGTACGCTAGGAGAGTGCCAGTGATATCGACGAGCTCGCCGCGTGTTACGGTTCATGCCCTGAGAAATAGACGTCCACTCGCCCTCGTCAGAGAGAATGAAATACTGCTGATACAGGTTAAATCCATCCTGCACTGCATTGTTGTCTATGCGGTTGGTGAGGCGTGCTGACCGAGCCAGCTCGGTGCCGGGTAAGCCATGACGGTCAGCGACACGGTTGATTTGCTTCGGTGTATTCCAGGCGTATTTACCCTTCCCGCCTAATATATAGAGCCCTAAATTCTGTGCCTTCGCATTTACATGGGGTCTCAGGGAGCCCAGTACCGTTGCGGTTACACCCGATGAATTCCAGTGCATACCCATAACCGCACCGAGCGCCTGAAACCAGTTCGGGTCGGACATGCGTGTCAGAACTTCCGATTTACCGTAGTTGTAGACGATGCTCTCAACAATGGCATCGCCCATTTTTCCCATGCGTTCCGTTAAAAAGCTGGGGACCTTCCCGAAGTGCAGAGGCATTCCGATAGTTCCTGCGTTAATCATAGTATTACTCCAGTCAGTGACGTTTTTTTGGCCGAGTTAGTCCGTGGCACTGATATCAGCGCCGCGACGGGTTATTAGCGTTAGTGGTGCGGGATTCGCACCTACGATCTAGCGAAAAATGCGCATAAACTTCTTCAAGCGTTTATATAGCCAGGTATCGATACCTGAAAAGCCACGGGCATCCGCTGATCGCATAAGGTCGAGGCCGGTTCCTGTCTGGTAATCGAGCCCGCGGGCATAGCCTAGGGTGATCAGGCGATTACACATGGCGGTGTTAGATACATTGGAGAAGCCGCCGATCTTACACACCTTACCGGCCAGAGCTCGGAGGGCGCGCACACTGATATCGCCTGAGGCAGACGGAATGTTCCGCATGGCTTTTGCGACCTCGTCGGCTGGCATTAATAGTGCCGATGCAAACTGATCTGCCTGTCGCTCCTCTAAAGGTTTCGCTGAGACTTCACGACACATAATATTCGGCGTCTGCTCATTTCGTGCGGCTATAAATTGCTCTCGATGTAAGACGTGATGACCGATCTCGTGAGCGATAGTGAAGTTATATCGCCCCTCGTGGGACTCTACTGCCGCGTTTACGCGTATAACAGCGTCATCGAATACGATGCCTCCCAGGTATTTCGGGTCTTCGAATAGCCCCTCATCAGTAATATCGATGGTGTAGCCGAGATAGTGCTCGGCAATGCTTTCTACAGGTACCGGGGTGCGAACGCGCTTACCGACATGATCCTCATAGTCTTCTATGAGTTTCTGAGCCCGCGTTTCGATGTCGGCGAGAGATATCTCTGTAAATTCCATTTCTAGGTGACTCATCACTGATTATCCTTATTCATTTTCTCGACCTGTTTCTGCAGCTTCGTCCACTGTTCGGGGGTCAGATCTTTCGCAGACCGTAAGAAGTTTGGAATGGTTTGGTGGTTCTTCTGGATTACCGCTGCCACTTCTGGTGATACCTGGTCTGCCAGAGACAGCAGCTCATCAGCATCGGCGTCCAAAGCCTCCGCAAGCTTAAGTACAAGCTCCGCAGAAGGTGCTGACTTTCCCTTTTCTAGGTTAGAAATATGCATACCCGTTACCCCAACAGCTCTACCAAGCTCCCGGATGCCCATTTTCTTAACGGCCCTCAGGTCGCTTAGGCGCTCTGCCAGTGTTGTAACTTCGTTCATGTGCTCCACTCCTTGTTTATTTCCACAGTTGCAGCGAGTTGCATACTGGGCATGGTGAACTTATAAAACGCTGCAGCCACCAACATGAGGCAACTGTAAACTTACAGAATACAATCTGTCAACTGTTAGTTTACAATTTCTTCTGTGGCATCGAACTGCCTCAGCTGAACGCTAACGCAGCACACGCTCACAGCTGCCTTCAAACTGTTTAGAGGGCTCAAAAAAAATAAGTGACGGCTGAGCGTAGATAGCTGACCGACACTTTTCTCTCCATCGAAAAACGTAAAACCTCTCCTGTCATCTCGTCCCTTCCATACCCGATGGGGTCTCCCGGACTTTCCTAGTAAGCGTAATACCTAGGTCACTCAACTTTATTTTCCGTCCATTTCAAAGGTACGGTACTCACCCGTATCGTAGTCATAGACTTCCACTTCAACGGTATTCCCGTAACGCGTAATGTCCTGAATCTCTACATTGTGATATTGGCCATCACCATAGTCATAAACTTCGATATCGTTACCGCTGCGAACCAGATTCCCAGTCTCAATCTCTACATATTGCCCTGCTTCGTAGTCGTACCCATCCCATGCTAAGACGCTACTGCCAATTCCCAACAAGCCTACCGCCAAGAAAAATTCCTTCATTGCGAAGCACTCCTCTGATTGTGATTACCATCCGTGGCACTTAGTGCATCCTTGAGCCCTCAGCATCATGGAAATGGTTGGCAGTGGATTGACCGGTGGCGTCAATCACTGTGCAGAAACCGCCTAAGCTGCAATTCAGAGCCGCTTAAAGGTGTGAGCGATGCCTCAAAGTGAAGGTAGGCTAGCGGAAGCCTTCTTTTCCATTTCCTCGGGCTAACGAGCCGCCTTAAGCGACATGTACGCATCTACAGTATGTAACCGATAAAATTTTGGCATTACGCTTCGTACATAGGATAAGGAGATCCGTATGAACGCAAAAAAACGAGCCTCGAAAAGACCCACACTATTAGAGTGCACCTGCCTAGTGATGTTGGCCGCCCTTTGGTTGGGCACCAGCATGAGCTGGGCACAAAGCTACTACTGTGACGACCTGGGGAACTGTTCGGGCTCAGGTATCAGTACTTACTCAGACAGCCTTGGTAACACCTCGGGTCGCATTGGTGACAATAGCGTTAATGTCTATGCCGATGTATTGGGAAACACCAGCGGCAGTATTGGTGATGACCGTGTGAACCTTTACCGAGATAGCCTGGGAAATACCTCGGGTACGGCCGGTGACGACCGGGTAAACCTCTACAGCGATGGTCTGGGCAATACCTCGGGCACTATCGGCGACGAGCGTATTAGCTGCTACACCGATAGTTTGGGCAATACGACCTGCCGGTAACTGTGCAATTGGCGCGGTCTGCATGACGACTGGCGGTGTAGGCACAGCCTCGTAGGCATTTTTGCGCAATTATAGTTACTCGTGCAATTCGCGAATTAAGGGTGAAAAGCCAAGAGATGGCCGATGCCTGAATACTGGAAAGGTGACTCTAGAACACATATTGTCAAAGCCAAGGAGCAATTTCTTGTCAAGGAATAGTTTCAGGAGCTCAGTTTCGCGCCGCTGATTGAGTCAAAGGTCGTAGTGGCGGCTCATGAATGGAGCGGTACGTAATGAAGTCCAAAAAAAGCAACATGAACTGGTAACTTTATGAGCACACCTTTAAATTTATATGACGAATGGAACGCGCTTTTGCTCAAGGAGTACTTCGGTCCTGCAAACGATGGTGAACAGGTGTGGATACAAACGACCCGAGAGGAGCTTGACGACTTTGGGTTTCGTCTTGGTGGCACTGCAGGCTTAATTGATGCCGTAAAGACAGGACCCTCTTGGTCTAATTGGTCCCCCAAACACATTGTGCTTATTGTAAATTCCTTGGTCAGGCAGAGAAATAGTGCGGCTTCGAGGATGGCTGCATATAAGGATCCCGGGCGACATGAGGAGCTTTACGAAAACTTAGATGCCCCCGCCTACATGCCCTATGTAGCGTTGTTCGTGCTCGCCGCCTCTGAAGTGGGTGAGGGCGGTTACTACGCTACGACAGCCGAGCTTTCCGATGGCTTTTTTGAGAGTTCTGAAGACAGTCGAGAGCTTCTTTGCTCCGTTTGGAATGACCTTAGAGATTGGACCAACGACCTCGCTGGCGAATATGGAAGGTTTTCTAGTTTTAAGATCGGCAAGCACGCCTACGTCGGGTTGGCGAAAGCGCAGGCTTTGGTCACACAGAAAGACAGAATCGAGTTGCCGAAGATTTTTGGGAGGTTGGGTTTAAAGCCTGCTCAACAGTTCACTACCAGCTTAACCAAGCAGATTGCAGAATCTGTTGCTTTCTCAGAGCAGTGCAGTAACGGAATGCGAGAAGCCTGCAATGATCTTAGTACCTATGAAGATGCTTTAAATGAAATTTTTTCCAATTTACTAAATGAATGGGAAGAAACTACAGGAGAGCGCAGAGCAAAGTTAAGAGGTCAGGCTCTCGCAGAAATACCTAAACTTCAGGTGATGCTTAGGGATACTTTTGACGGGTGGTCAATTTGTTGGAGGTCCCGGCTAGACGGGAATTTCGAGAATATCCAACTAAAGATTGGGGATAGCCCGTATCACGGGGATACAGATCCTATTCGTGGTCACATAATATTCCGATCGTCACAGCCAAATGCGCAGGATGGCGCTTGGCAGCTATTGAATGATGGGGCTCAGTCACTAGCAAGTATCGAAGCAAACGTCGAATACTCAGGAGACGATCGACTACCGGAGACAATTAGTCTTGAGCTGTCAAAGCTTTCCACACGGGGGCTTTGTTGGATCGATACCACTGAGGGTTCCTGCACTGCTCTCGCTGAGGCTGAAATGCCTGTTTCGGGGCCTCTTTATTTATTGTCACGGCTAACTGATCTGAGTCAGCAGTTGGGGAATGAGCTTGGCTCGAAGTTTGAGCGGATTGCTGATACTGATGGGCTGTCCTCGAAGTGGGGGTTGTGGGTGATCGAGCATGTTGATGATCTTCGCCCCAGTGAACGGTCGGCGGTGCAAAGATTGATTGGAGACGACAGCGGTGCCGAAGAGCGTGCTCGTATCTCCTTTTACGGCGGTTGCGTTATTCAGAGGGCGGGGGGACGAATGTATCTTGACTACGATCTGCCACACGTCGAGGTGCAAATGCCACCGAATTCTGTGCTTGAGTGTGATGGGCTGACCATTACGGAGCTAGCTCCCTCACTAGGCTCCAAAAGTGGACAAAAACATGTTTCTGCGAAGCATTACTCGCTCGCGCGTCTGGAAGGCAGCAATAAGCTGCAGTTTGAGCTTAGTGTTAAGCAGGGTAGTAAAAAACTTTGTACTAAGAGACTGAAAATAGCGTCTGAGGCAGGTGCTGCGGTTGGGCTACATAAAGATTTTTCAGTAGGAATTTACGGTGAACCTAGGTTGGATTCGAACGGCATTAGGGGCTACACACTTCCTGCAGAAGATGCCGTTCATTTGACCCCCAACTTTGATCGCTACCAAAAGCCCTCTTTGTTTGATAGCTGGAAAATTGAAACCTCGCCTACAGATTGGTTATCAGTGCAATTTATGGATGCGCTAGCGTCTAAAGGTTCGCTCTTATTTGGAGAGGCAAAGCAGCTAATCAGTAGACTAAACCTCTCATCTTCGGATAAATGGTTGTCGCCCATACCTTTTTTGTACGACATGCAGTCCTTAGGGCACCTCGAAATTCAGACGGATCAAAGAGGTCATCTAATAAGAATTCACGCTTGCGAGCCAATAATTTATGAGGTCTGCGATACGACTAATCCAAACCTCTCCCGATGGAGGTTTTCGGGAACTTTCCGACAAATTGTATGGGTGAATCTGATTAAGGCGAACGAGGTACGTGTTTTTGCCCTTAGAGGGATTCTTAATATTTTTTGGGAGACTAGTGACTCTCGAAGCTTACATTCTTTCGCTCGGGATAATAATTTTTTTATGGTTGCAAATCCGGCGGCGAACATATTGAGTTGGGCGGGCTCAGTTTCGGGGTTGCGGTCAAGAATTGGTGAGAGAACCATAGCGGAGAGAAGTAGTCCGTCTAATCTGGAGCGATTTAATCCTAATCAGGCTCGCTTCACTACCGATGCTTTGGGCAGCATGAAGGTAGATGCAAGTAGGCAGGTCGAGTTATTCCGACTAGACGATCCAATCATTCCAGCTATGCGGGTATCTATGCTGGGATCTATAAACAAAGAGGATCGTGCAACGTATAGTTATATCGAGGACTCAAGTTGGGCTGTGTGGTTGGCTTTTACATCTTTTATTGACTTCGCAAGCACGTTGCCCGGCTATCCCGCATTGAGTCCATGGCCTTTGTGTTACCGCTCTGAAACTAACTCGCTAATTCTGCCTGCCCGACTGCGATTGCCCTCTATTGTAGAGCGCGCTTTGTGCGCTTCTGCGGGACTCCTTCCAACAAAAGTAAAATGCTTAACTTCTGACAATTCGCCGGATGATAGATTTGAGCTGTTCTGCGAGGAATCTATGCGAAAGGTCGCCTCTGTACCTGCTGTGTATCACGACATGGCTGAGGGTACTTGGCTGGTTTATGAAGGTGTACCCGAATATATTGCTTCGATTCTGGCCTCGAAGTTGGACTGCAAGCTGTGGATTGAATTATGAGCAACGGGAAAAGCAGCGTAAGAAAGATTTCTGACGATCCAATGGGTGCTTTCCATGATTTGCGTTGGTTTTTGCAGAAGTATGTGACGTCGGCTTTTGGAACCAACTCGCCATCCTTTGAGGAAGAGAGAAAGCGGATACTGGATGAGCCAGGCGCTTTTTTCCAAGAACCTATGTTGGAACCGCTTCCAGAATACAAAACCGGATCTCATGTAACTGAACTCGATCAGTCCGGTCTTCCCGGCTTATCTGCGCCGGCTATTGCAGCATTCAAAGCATTGGTGTCCGAGGGTTTGGTGCCCGATGAGTTTGCGTTGTATACACACCAGCAAAATATGCTTAAACAAAGCTTGTCAGGCAAACATGCAGTTGTCGTGACGGGTACTGGATCAGGAAAGACGGAGTCGTTTCTTCTACCCGTCTTGGCACAGATAGTTAGCGAAGCTTGTTCCCCTAAGCAGCGTTGGGCTGCACCTTCTATTCCGAATGCATCGAAGTGGACTCAAAAATCCTTACCAAAATGGTCCGATACGGCCAGTCAACTCAGAGGAGAGTCGCGGGTTCCGGCAGTCCGAGCTTTGATTCTTTATCCAATGAATGCACTAGTTGAAGACCAGATATCTAGACTACGGTCTGCATTAGATTCAGAGAAATCGCGTCTGGTCCTCGATGAATATGTCGAGGGCAACCGAATCCGATTTGGTAGATACAATGGCTCGACCCCCGTTTCAGGCCATCCAGTAATTAGTGATGGAGCAGGTGGATCGAAGTCTAATCTTAGCAAGCGGGGGGAGCTTAGAACCAAGCTAAAATCTGCAATTAAGCAGAGTGAAGATCTAGATAAAAAAATAACCTCACTGCAAAAACTGATATCTCACGCGCTCGCGCAAAATGATGGCGTGGAGGTGAAAAGGCTTGATGTTGAGCTGGACAGACTAATCGATCAAAGGTCTTTCATTCCCAGAGTTAATGTTGATTCTGCGGAGATGTTTCACCGATGGGAAATGCAGCGATCTCCTCCCGATATTCTAATTACTAATACGAGCATGCTTTCGATTATGCTCATGCGTCAAAAGCACCCTGATTACCCGGACGACAGATCCGACGCTGATGTTTTCGACGCCACAAGAAGTTGGCTTAAAGATCCAAGGAATGTCTTCCAGTTAGTTATTGACGAACTCCATTTATATCGAGGGGCTGATGGAACAGAAGTGGCCTACTTAATTCGACTTTTCCTTGCTCGCCTCGGGCTTGACGCTACTAGCACTCAGCTACGAATTTTGGCATCGAGTGCATCTTTGGACGGAACAGATGCCTCAAGCTATGAGTTCCTTGGAGCCATGTTTGGCTTGTCATTACCTCAGGCGAAGGCTTCATTTCACATCGAAGCAGGCGAGCTAGTTTATAAACCTGTCGCGATCTCGGGCCCGTCCTTGGGCCAGAAATTATTTGATGCCTTAGATACAGCCAACGACGGCGCTTTATCCCCTGATTTGCTGGACAACGCATACGAGATCCTCAGCCGCTTTGGCTCCGCCGAATACTTACTCCAGCCATTTTTTGACCCTGTTGAAGAAAGATACAGAGCGACCCCTTTTTCTGAGGTGGTAAAAGGCTGGTTCCCATTTGCCTCAAAGAATTCTGCTGAAAGGGCAGGAGGGGCGTTGCTCAGAGTTGTTGGAGCTTCTGCTGCTAATCCAAATCTAGGCAACTTGAATTTGCCTAGACTCAGATTTCACTGGATGATGAAGAATATCTCTGGCGTTTGGGCGACGGGCAACTTAGCTGAATATGGATCAGATGAAAGAAGGCGGGTTGGTAAGCTCTCGGCTGAAGCTGCAACAGGGCTCTCTAAGAATAGATTGCTTGAGGTTTTGTACTGTGAATGCTGCGGTACTCAACTGCTCTCGGGCTTTCGCATTCCTTTATCTAAAGTAAAGACAGAACTATCTTTTCTACCAGGTAATCCTGAGCAGTTACCTGATGATGGATCTGTTGTTCGAACAGATGAGACCGACTACGCCACCATCGGTGTAATCTACTTGTTACCCACAAAGGATTCGGCCGCCGACAGTCTTGAAGACTGGCAGCAGGGCTCAATTGCTCGAGGTTTTTTTGGAGATCCTGTCTCTAGGGCTCAAGCGTCTTGGCAACCGGCTATTTATGACTTTGAAAGTGGTGTAGTGACGCTTGGTACCTTTGAAAACATCACAAAAAGCGAGGTGCATTGCCTTTTCTTTGATTTAATTGCATCTCCAGAAGAGAGTGTTGACTACAAGGCTATGCCGCAAAAGTGCCCCCAGTGCCATTCAGACTATTCACGCCGCAAGGGGGGGCGCTATTCACCTATCCGAGCATTTGCGACGGGTTTGGTGCAAATGTCTTTATTGTTGTCTAAGCATTTAATGATGAGTTTACCCAAGGGCTCATCGAAGAAATTGGTGGCTTTCTCAGATAGTAGGCAAGCGGCAGCAAGGCTAGCTGACGATGTCGAGAAAGAGCAATGGTCTCACCTCATTCAACACTTCGTACTCGATGAGATATCGTCTAATGTAAAAAATTCAAATTTTGTCGCGATTAAACAATTACTCGAAATATGTGATGCAGAGGGTATCTCGGCAGGCGCGAAATTTTTGACTCGGCTCAAGGCGTCATTACCCGATCAGTCATTTAGGGAAATAGTATCCGTATTCGAAGACTACAAAACGATCACTGAATATCCAGACCTCGCGGATGACTTTAAAAAAGATCGTGTGGCGAAGTCGAGATTAGCAACGCCAGAGACAGTGCGGCTAGATGACGTCTTCAGTATTCCTACGCCAGACAAACCGCTGTCTGGGCTTTGGTCGAATCTGGTGAAGCTCGGCGTGCCGCCGGCTGGTCCAGATGTGAGGTTTCAGAGGTGGCCTGAACTGTTTGATTTTACAGATGGGATGCCCTCTTTAAGACCGAGCGATGAGCTCACTTCGGAAGATGGGACGCTCCTACGAAATTTGGGTCAGGAAATTCGAAAAGCGTCATGGAAGGCCATTTCAGGTAAATTGCTATACGACTTGGAAGCGAAAGGGTTTGGATATTTCGTTATTCCACCTAATTCGAAGGTTACTCCTCCCGGAAGCTTAACGGTCCAGACTTTCTCTGAGATATGTTCTTCAGTTCTCCGAATTTTGACGGAGGAGCGTTTGGTTAATCCCTATCCATTCGATCAGGGTGGGGCTGAAGCATGGAGGGATGACGAGCCAAATAACAAATCTAGATCCGAAAAGAAAAAGCGGATTTTAAATTATCTGGAGGCTTGTGCAGTCACTTGGACAACACAAATGGGCACGTTGCAAGAGGCGGTAAGGACGCAGCTTCAATCTGCGCAACACCAGTGGGGGGTTGTAGAGCTGTCGTATCTTTGGATAACCGTCGTTGATGCAAGCTCTCAAGTCATAGAGTGTCCTTCGTGTGGACGAATTCATCTGCATGACTCTGGGAAAGTATGTTCTAGATGCTTTAAGTCTCTATCTACAAACGATCGTGTCATGACAGCAGGTAGCCTCATAGACAAAAATTATTATGCGCTGCTCGCGAGCAGCGAGGACTCTAACCTGAGAGTGCATGCTGAAGAGCTTACTGGGCAGACAACAGCGCAGTCTCAACGTCAGCGTCACTTCCGAGAAGTTTTTTACGAGAACGAAAAAATTATTGAAGATGATTCGACCTCTCGGGACGTTAATCCAGCTGTAGATGCGATTGATCTGTTATCGGTAACTACCACAATGGAGGTCGGAGTTGATATAGGCTCGCTGCAAGCGGTATTGCAAGCAAATATGCCACCAGAGCGGTTTAATTATCAGCAGCGAGTAGGTCGGGCAGGCCGAAAGAGGCAGCCTTTTTCAGTCGCACTTACGTACTCACGCGGTCAGACTCACGATCGAATCCATTTTGATCATCCAAAAGAGATGACGGGTGGTACTCCCCCACAGCCTTCACTATCAGTTGGATCAGATCAAGCTATCCTTGCGCGCCGACTAATGGCCAAGGAGGTTCTCCGATTAGGGTTTAGACAGGCTGGGATGACCTGGGAGGATTCTGGCAGCCCTCCTGATACCAATGGGGAAATGGGCGTGGTTAGAGATTTTTTAGAAAGCCCAAAGCTTAAGCAGGCAATATCGACTTGGTTAGCGACAAACACCGTGACAATAAAAAAATGCGCGGCTGAGATAGCGCGTGGAACCGAAATTGAAGCCGACACTCTCTTTGAGTACGCAACAGAAAAATTATTGCCGTTGTGTGATGAGATCCTGTCCAGTCAGGCAGACTTAGATAAGGGCGTAGCTTCATCGCTAGCTGAGGCAGGTGTACTCCCGATGTACGGTATGCCAACGATGGTGAGGGATCTTTATTTTGACCTACCAAACGCATCATCCAGCAATGAGCCGAAGACCTTAGATCGAGATCTTTCTCAGGCGATTCTGGAGTTCGCTCCAAATAATGAGTTGGTGTGGGATAAGAGGCTATTGAGTGTGAAAGGTATATCCGGACATATTCGTCCCTCAGGATATAAAAATGGAAATTGGGAGGTTAAGACACCTGCAGTCAGTTCTGTTCAGCGGCAAATCTTTTGCAAAGCATGCCGACATTTTCAAGTACATGAGATAAAACTGGAAGAAGTAGATGAAGATTCGTTTGTCGTCTGTCCGAGTTGTGGAGATTCGCAGGCGGAGCGATATTGCGCAGTGACGCCAGTCGCGTTTATCACAGACTTCAAAGTCGATACTCCGACCAGTCATGCGGATTCAAATAGGTCTAAAGCCGCGACGTCTGTGGTGGTATCGCCGAAATTGATTGATGCGAAAATTCGGAAAGAGGGGCGAGCTGAGTTGTCGTTTAGTGCTCAGGGCGAGGTTTATAAAGTTAGCAAGGAGATGTCTGGCGGTTCCTTTAAATTCAAGAGGGTTGGAGTAGTTTCAGTTCCACCAAAAAGCTCCGATAAAAATCCGCAGAAGGTTTTCTCTGATTCGCAGGATATCTGGGTAACAGCTGATCAGTCGCCGGATGTGAGCGTTAGATTTTTTGCTCCGAAAACGACAGACCTTTTGGGTATAAGGGCCAACGACGGTAACGGTCTGGGTTTTTTTGATGTCGATAGGCAAGTCGCAGCTCGCAGAGCGGCTTGGTATTCAGCTGCAACAATTCTTCAACGCGCAATCGCCTTGGAGCTAGATGTTGATTCAACTTCCATTGAAATCGCATCCGTCCACTTTCATAGCACTGATAAGTCGAGTGGGGCTGAGCTTTATTTAGCCGATGAGCACCCAAATGGCGCAGGGTTAGTTGATTGGGCCAACAGGAATTGGAGCGCCTTATTGCTGGGTTGCACCAGTGCAGAGGGCAACTTAGCTCAGATGGGTAGGTTTCTTATAGAGGCAAATGAGCGCGCTTCTTTGGGTGAGAGTTGGCGAAGTCCCGATGCGTTGTTAAAGGGCTTTAGAAACAAGAATATTCATGGGCTGATCGACTGGCAGTTGGGTATAGATTTACTTTCCGTTTTACGCGATGCCGATTACATGCCTGGTTTTTCTAGAGACTATTCAGTGGCCTTATCGTCTGTGAACGGGGATTGGGTAGCTCGTGCTACTGAGGCTGCATCAATGTTGGCTGCAGCCTTGGGAGAAGACGAAAATAGTGTCCGTAGGCTGGATGACGACTCGCCAATTATAGGAGTAGTCAGTACCAAGGGTTCTCAGACTTACATGAATATTGTTGCCCATCCCCTTTGGTCCTATCGCCCTGGCGAGGGGACTCTAATTTCAAAGTCCATAGATGAACTTTTGGAGGTGTCAGGCTGCAATCATGTCATGTTGATAGATACTTTCAATATAGAGCGACGCGTTTCTTGGGTAATAGGAAACAAAGATAATCGCGATATTTTTATGACTCACGATGTGATGTTAGAGGGCACAGATTCCGGCGCTGACGATACCTTTTTTGATATGTGGATGGATACGGATATTGGTGACACCTTTGATTGGCTTGATTCGAGCTGGATGAAACTTACCCCTCAAGATTTGTGGTCAGCGGAAGATGGCGAGTGGCTCATTTCAGATGGACAGGTCACTAAAGGTAGCGCTCCAGAACTTGTAAGCTTGCGGCAGATACCGGGGAAAAAAGCTGCAAAGCGCAAGGCTGGAGGGAAATATGAACCGAGTAAAAATCCGGGCCTAAAGATTATTGCAAGAAGGGTAGGAGAGTCATAAGTGGCGAGGGTGATAGGGGGCTCTCCTTCCGACCGGTGGGAGAAGGTTGTAAAGAGAGAACTGCAGCGGCAGCTACCCGACGACTGGATCGTGGTGTGTGATGTATCTTATTCCTGCCGCGAGGAAGCTGGTTACATTCGTGATGGGCAGGCGGATTTTGTTGTCTTAGTTCCGGAAAAAGGTCTCGTGGTCATTGAGGTAAAGGGCTCGACAGGTATTTCCGTAACGGATGCTGGTGACTGGCTTCTGATTAAGAGAGACGGGTCTAAACAAAAGATTACTCCTCCGCCTGAGCAGGCCACCCGTAATTCACATAATTTAACCAGTAGACTTGCGGATCTCCTTGGGCACAAATTTTTCCCTGGCTTGTTTGGTTGGGTAGTCGTCTATCCCAATGGGAAAGTTACAGGAGCTTTAGACATGTACCACCCCAATTCCGTCGTAAGCAAGCGTGATATTGGGTCACTGAAAAAGGTCGTTTTGACAACGCTTCGAGACCGAGGGCCTGAATCACTTGCAACGCAATTCAGTCGATCCTTGGCAGAAAAATGTGGCAAGTTTTTGGTTAATGGCAACTTCATAGTAGAGCCGACGGACACTGAGTTAGAAAGTGAGGAAACCGCTCATCAGGTGGAGAGCCTCACAGAGCAACAATTTGCAGCACTTAAGGGCATTTTTGAGCTAAGAGATGTGGGGGTAATAGGGCCAGCGGGGTCAGGAAAGACGTTGTTGGCTATATGGCGGCTCCAAGCCGCTCTCGGCGAGGGCAAGAGCGCTATATACGTTTGCTTTAACAAGGCGCTTGCTCAATTTTTAAAGCTGAAGTTTCCGGATATATCAAGCTCGATACACTCGGTCGATAAATTGTTCACTGACCTTACCTCTGCTCGAAATAATGGTAGCTCAGACTTTTTCACCCATACTTTGCCTGAAAGGGTCATCGACCAGGTTAACGATTACCAACACGACCTCATTATCGTCGACGAGGGGCAAGACTTTTTAGGTGAGAGAGTTTTTGCGCTTCGTTTTCTTTTAAAGGATAGCGGCCGCCCGCAGTTCCTTATGTTTTCTGACTTTAATCAGAGCCTCTACCATGATGCTGAAGAGATGCAAAACTGGCCTGACGTCACCTTTAAGTTGGTGCATAACTGCAGAAATCCTATTGGCATTAACACAGCCACTAATACCATATGCGGAACTGATTTTAGGTCAATGCCGGGTATGGCCGAGGGACTTCCTCCGACCGTTTCTTTGGTAAAAACGGAAATGATGGCACTACGCGCATGGAGTGCAGCTCACGAGCTTTACCCTCGAGGAGGCTCGGTTATTTTAAGTCCATACGCACTCGACAACAGTTGCATGGGAAGAGCTGACAAGGTGGGGCACAAGTTAGAGCTAACGACTGACCTCACAAAATTGGGCGAAGAGGGCTATGTCTATTTTTCTACGATCAAGTCATTCAAAGGGCTGGAGGCAGCGCATGTTGTTTTGATCGAGATGGATTTGCCGGATACTAGCAGGGCGTTAGGTAAGGAGGACATATTTGTTGGTCTCACGCGGGCGACAGCACGTCTAGACGTGTTAACCAGTAGTGATGAAGCGTTTAATTTTTACTCACAAGGATCAAACGTCATTACTTAGGTTTGATTTTTTGAGCAGCGCTCAAGCTCTTCCCGTGGCGACATAAGGCACACGCACTTTTAATTTCACGATAGAATTACAGTCGGGACGGGGTTTTTTACTTGTTCTGACCACCGTTTAGTATCGTCAGTATAGTGAAATTTCTGGCGAGCGGCATTGCACGATGCTGAACCGTAGGAGGCAGGCATCTCAAACATGGCTCTTCTAAAGGGAAGGCCTGTTGGACTACTCTGTCCATTTTTTGCGCTCTGGCGGCACCTAAAATAGTAGATTTCTCCTAACGAGAAATGGGTCTGAGCACTTTTTAACATAAAGTTTCGGATCACGCAGGACCACCATGACAAGGCTTTTTGGCGCGCCGAGGCAATACCGACATTAAGTCTTGATTAGTCCGCGAAAGTAAATTAATGAGATCTGATTGAGTGTAGTGCTCCTCTATACAACTATGATCACCAAGCAGTGGATGGTCACGCATTCTTATTTCTTGAGAGGACCAAGGGTGCGCAGCGCGGGTTAGAGAGATTTCATTCTTGGTGGCTTTTGGGTGTGCTTTCCAGAAAAAATTTCGAGCAGAAATCCGTGACTAGGGAGAAGGATGAAGTGGACCTTCGAAACGGAACTAAATTCTGGACTGCGTGTAAAAATATATACATTCGGGACCTGTCCCCACCTGATGTCATGGTGAAGCACTTCCAGAGTTAGACAACACGTTTAGCTAAGAGCTCTCTTATCGGTGACTAGCGCCTTGTTAGATTATAGGTAACCGAATTTGCGAATAGTATTGGCAGGTACTTCGGGGCCAGTTTGAACAGATACCCCTGATCTTTTGCCGCACCAGACGGCGTCCTTTTAATTAGGTAATGGACAGTCATAGATCCTGCCTCAAGGAGTATGGGTAGTGCCGTGGGGTCTAGTCCGGTGGTGTGCTTCGCTGCGGTGTACCAGAACTCTTCATCGGATTGTTTCCCCCGAGTCTCTGCTGAGACCCACATAGTTTCTTGGTGCTTTTCTTCCACCCTTTCAATCAGCTTATCCATCTGCCATACAACATCTGTTTCTTTTCTTTCTTTATTTCCATCAGGTAGGTAAATTTGGCGAAGCTCCTCCCAGTCATCTTTCAGCTCAAGCTGCAGATCATAGGAGTTGAGTTTTGTACACGATATCTCGTGATACAGCTGGTCGCGCCCTTTGCTGGAATTGAATCTGCCGTGTTTGTTGAGGATGTCTTTAGACCCTTTGAGGTTACTGAGCTTCCAGTTGGGGACTTGAGAAAAGACCGTTGATTGTTTGTTGCCCGCTTTGCTGGTCCTGCTGCTCTTTAGCTCAATGCCGTTATAGTCTGGGGTTTTCTTACTATTTGCTTCAATGCCAAGGAGCGTTTCTAGGGTGTATCCAACCCCTGTATCACCTGCCCTCATAGTCTTAATGAACCCTTGGCGTGAAACTTCAGAGAGCATTTCTAAGAGTTTGTTAGCTGCATCGGAGATTTCACGAGCCGAGATGGGGAAGAGCTTCATTAAGTCTTGATTAGTCGGCGAAAGTAAGTTGTTGAGGTCTGATTGAGAGCAGTTTATTGCAACTAGGCGCTGTTCTGTGGCCGCTACCGCTATTAGGTCGCCAGGGTTAGCGAAACCCCCTAGCTTGTATATCCAAATTCTGGGGTCCCCAGATTTTGTTTCTGGTCGATATAGAGATGTACTGGTTTCGAGGACTTCGTTACTGGAAAAAAGTAGGGTAGGAAGTATTTTCTTGTTGTCTGTCCCTTGGCTCTGTTCCTCATAGTCGTGGATGCCGTGCTTACTTAAGAAGCGTCTCAAGTTGTCATGAGCATCCATAATCGACTTGTTTAATCCCGTCTCTGTCGGGACTATGAATCCAACCGCGATACCTCTATCTTTGAATTTCTGGAGTGTTTCAGCGACATTAATGTTAGCGGATGACAGCACTTCAAGTTATCCCAACCCTACGATATACATTTGATTGAAATCGAGAGAGGCTGGGGAGTCAACAACATGATTAGTTGTCGCGATTATTAGCGGTGTTAAATATCAGCCATGGGTGCTGTAGATTTTTGGGGTCGATGCATTAAAGTCGTCATTGAAATCCGACTCTTAAGTCATCTGACTTTGAAGGTCAGGGTAAAGATCATTGCTTATTGGTTTAGCAGTTTTGTTGCGAAATGCCGACCAATTTCCAGCGCGAGTTTCACCGGAACCGCATTTCCAATTTGGGTGTACTTCGGGACCTCTCTGTCAAAATTGCCCTCAAGTGGGTTGCCTGCCCTGCGGGTTCCACCTGTCGTGCGCTTACCTGCGAACCGATACCAATCTGGAAACATCTGTAGTCGCGCCCACTCACGGACACTCAATGTTCTAGGTTGACTAAAGTGAACGTAGTCATCCGGTAATGACGTGGCGGTAATGTTCGGCCCTTCAGGTGGCCACTCGGGCTTTAATAGTCTTTGTGCAAATTTCTTTGTCTTGAATTCATCGGGGATAACGCCGTCGTTTTCAATCATAGCGGCAAATTTCTTTACTACCGATGGTTTATGTTTGCTGTACTCATGTTCCGTAACTTCATTGCCTTTTCGCTCGGCACTTTTACTTCCAGGTCTAGTTCTTAGCTGCTTTTGAAGCTTGTGGGAAGCTGACTTTGGGTAGCGCTTTGTAGAGAAATCATTCGGATATTTACCGCTGAGGAGGATATCTTTCACCGGATCATCCACCAAATCTCCCAGCAGAATTTTTGGATCGGGATAGTCTTTCGTAGGCTCTGGAAGAAAGCCCCATTTGACCGCAGCTCCAATATCATAAGCTTGTGCCTCGACTATGGGCTGGAGCTTTTCCAAATCTGACATCATCGCGTCGTTGCGTATACCTACCAGCAGAACCCTAGGCCTATTTTGTGGCACACCGTAGTCTTTCGCAGAGACAAGTTGCCAATGAATCGTGTAGCCTTCGATCGCGTTAAACCGATTCCAAACATCTTGCCAAATCTCGCCTTTAGCACCCTCATCGGTCCACTTTGATGAAAGCAGGCCTTTTACATTTTCAAATAGGAAAATTTTGGGTCTGAAAAAT
The DNA here is from genome assembly GCA_000169115.1 of marine gamma proteobacterium HTCC2080. GTDB lineage: Bacteria > Pseudomonadota > Gammaproteobacteria > Pseudomonadales > Halieaceae > Luminiphilus. The sequence continues at coordinate 237,283 of AAVV01000004.1, read as the reverse complement.
TCGATAATTTCTGCCATTTTTTCGTAAAGCTGGTTTGAGGGCACATCTTTTTTCTCAACGGCATAAGATCTTCTATGACCGATGCCAGAGTAGCCTTGGCAAGGTGGTCCGCCACAAATTAGATCTAGTGAGGTGTGGGAGTCATGGTCTGTAATGAGGCCAAGATCGAGCAAATGTTTTTTGAGCTGCTTAAGTCGGCTTTGTGTGAGCTCGTATATGTCAGCGGAGTGAAGCTCATGGCATTGATTAAATGGCTTCCCTTTTAGATCGAAGTCTCGATTCAGTAAATAAGAGGCACGTGCGTCATCATTTAGCTCATTCACAAAGATGGGCGTAAATCCCGCTTGCTCCATACCTAGAGATAATCCACCACAACCAGCGAATAAATCGATCATCGTTAAGGGTGTGTTTTTCATAAATGCACTCAAAATACTCGTTAAGCTACCTTTTGGTGGGCGAGCCATTCCCCACCCATCTATATAGATGATTAAAGCACGAGTTGCGGATCTGAGTCCAGGGGAGTGCCCATTATTGAATCAATTGTGTCGTATAAAGCTACACAATAATCACTTCTGTGCTACCTGCCGGCAGGGATGATTTAGGCAGAGTGGCGACCTTACATCACAATCACCTCAGGCCCCCGAACCTCTCTAGCCCACTCCTTACAATGTCCCATGGCCGAACCGATGCCTGCTTGGGCTGAGGTCAGCGAATAACTCAGTGCGTCTGTCCATTCGCCGCTGGCTTTGCGGTAGCGCAGGTCGGCTTGTGGCTGTTCTTGCAGGTCTTGAATGAAGCGGGTGCTGGCCTTAAAACTCACCGACAATAAGCCTTGGGGGCTATCGCTCTCATCAAATTCGAAGTGTATTTGGGCGTTAATTTCCCCTCGGGGTGCATCACCGATTTGCGCCTGCATGGCCGTAGGGAATCGCCGTCCATTGAGTTCCTGCCAGGAAGCTTTTTCCTCTTCGTCGAAGGTTTGCAGGTAGTAGTCGAGCACCGTCAGGGTGGCACGGCAGCGCTGGGTCGCGTCAAAGTGAATCGCCAAATAGTTGTCGGCCACATTATTGCTTTTCAACAGCACGTAGGCCGAGCCCCCGGCATCTTTAAACACGGGTGCGTAGCTCGAGAGGGTGGCGCTGGTCTCAGCGTGGCTGCCCTGGGCAACAACAGCCGCTAGCCCCGCAAGCACAGACTTTTTGCTGAGCGCTCGGCGCATGGCTTCGCGGAAGGCTCGGCGTAACGAGCGGCGGTGGGCTCGGGCACACCGTGGGTGAGTTTTTCGGGTGAGATTGTTCTTGCGGCCGTTCGCTGGTGGGTTTGTTGCGCTGAGGGTAGTTGTAGTCGCCAGTTTTTGCGTGTGCTGTGAGTGTTCCATAACGTGTCGCTCCGGGTTGCCTGCCAAGGGGGCTAGATCCTCATTAAGACAAACAAAGGTGGCGGCACCGTTATGCAGTGCTGTGCAACGGCGATCAAATGTGGCGAATTATGGCAGGGGCTTTTTTAGCTTTACGTGCATGTCCGTGCCCGTGCCGTTACCCACGGCTACGAGAGGTTTATCGTTTGGTGCACAATGGGTAAGCGCGACATGACAGGGCGCTAAGCGGCCCAGCAGCCCCATAGTGCGCAGCCATGCGGCGAGGCCGGTAGCCAGAAGTCAGGAGCCAGGAGCCAGGCGCAGGTAAAGAGGTGCGGGTAACCCTCGGACCACCCTCATCTCAATTTAGCCTCACCCTAGGCTTAGCCTATCGCGTCGAACTCTCCGTTTACGGCGTTGCGAAACAGCGCGCTGTATTGGGCAGGGCTAAAGGCAATAGGGTTGGTCGCGGCGGTGGGGTCTACCGCGGCCTCTTCGCCAATAAGCTCGGCGTCGCTGTCATCAATGCCAATGTCGAGAAGCCGTGGGGCAATGCCTATTTCTGCTCGCAGGTTTAACACCCAATCAAAGAAGGCGTCAAAGCTAGGGTTTTTCAAATCGAGGTATCGGGCCAGCTCGGTAATTTTAGGCTCAATAGCGCTGCGATTGGCGTGCAAAACATAGGGCATAACAATAGCGTTGAGCAGCCCGTGATGAGCGTTGTAATGCGCCCCCATGGGGTGGGCGAGGGCATGCATGGCTCCCAGGCCTTTTTGAAACGCGGTGGCCCCCATCGATGACGCCACCAGCAATTGGGTGCGCGCCTCAAGGTCACTGCCGTCGTAAACGGCCCGAGCCAAATATTGCTGTGTCAGGCGAATGCCCCGCAGGGCAATACCCTCAGCCATCGGGTGAAAAGCCGGGGTGCAATAGGCTTCAAGGCTATGAGACAGGGCGTCCATACCCGTGGCTGCGGTTAAGTGACTGGGCAAACTCAGGGTCAGCTCGGGGTCTAAAATAACCACCGAGGGCTGTATCTGAGGGTGAAATACCAAGCGCTTTTGGTGTTGGGCGCTGTCGGTGATCACCGAAATTCGGCCCACCTCCGACCCCGTGCCTGCGGTGGTGGGTACAGCAATAATCGGGGCAATGCCCTCGCTCTTGGCCAGCATCCAGCCGTCTTCAACGTCAACAAAGTCCCACAGGGGGCGGTTTTGCCCCGAGGCAAAGGCAATGGCTTTTCCCGCATCAAGGGCCGAGCCGCCGCCTAAGGCCACTACGCCATCGTGATCGCCAGCATGAAAAGCGACTACGCCGGCCTCAACGTTTTCAAGGGTCGGGTTGCCCTGAACATCGGCAAACACGCCGCTGGTCATGCCCGCGTCATCACAGGCGTTTTTTATGGCCGCGACCATGGGCAGGGCGGCCAAGCCCGGGTCGGTCACAATGAGCGGTGCCCGTATGCCCTGCTGTTGGCAAAACTCAGGCAACTCGGCAATGCGCCCGGGGCCTACGGCCATTTGGGTGGGAAAACTCCAGTCAACGGGTTCTGTTGTCATAGGTATGGGCTCAAATAATTTCGAAATAACGTTGCAGTTCCCAGTCGCTCACGTGCTTGCGATGCTCCGAGGCTTCCCACTGCCGGCTAGCGGCAAAGTGGTCGACAAAGGCATCACCAAACAGGCTGCGCGCCGTGCGGGAATGCTTAAATAACGCGGTGGCATCGCTTAGCGATTGGGGCAGGGCGAGGTGCCCGGGGTGTGTTTGGTCGTAGGCGTTGCCTTCTACCATGGGCTCGGGCTCGAGGCCCTCGGCAATACCTTGAAGCCCCGAGGCCAAGGCCGCGCTCAGGGCCAAGTAAGGGTTGGCGTCGGCCGGCCCTACGCGATATTCCACCCGCTGAGAGCTGTCGCTACCCGGTATTAACCGCAGGGCGGTGGTGCGATTTTCGCAGCCCCAGGTGGCATCGGTGGGTGCCCAGAACCCCGGCACCAGGCGGGTATAGGCGTTCACGGTAGAGGCCACCATGGCCAGCAGCTCGGGCATGTAGCGCTGTTGCCCGCCAATAAAATGCCGCTGGGTGTCGCTCATGGTGAGGGGTTGGTCGGCGTCAAAGAATGCTGAACGGCCGTCGTCTTTGTGGCGCAGTGACACATGAATGTGCCCCGACTGTCCTGGGTAGTCGTTGGACCATTTGGCCATAAAGGTGGCCATAAGATCACGGCGCTGGGCCCAGACTTTGGTGAAGGTTTTAAACAGTGCTGCTTTGTCGGCAGCGTTGCCGGCCTCATCTACGACCAGTGCGGCTTCAATGACTCCGGGGCCGGTCTCGGTATGCAGCCCCTCAATGGGAAAGCCCATGGCCTCACCCATATCTAATAACTCTTGATACAGCTCGGCGTACACCGAGTTGCGCAGCATGGAGTAACCAAAAAACCCCGGCGTTATGGGCTGTAAGTTTTGATAATTTTTTTGTCGCACCGAATGGGGAGTTTCGTTAAACAAAAAGAACTCGTATTCAAAAGCGGCGTGGGCGGTATAGCCCATGTCGGCGGCGCGCTCTAGGGTGCGGGCCAACACGTTGCGGGGGCAAAGTGCTGCGGCGTCGCCGGCAAACTCACATAAAAACAGCAGCATGCCCGGTTCAAAAGGAATGTCTCGGCAGCTACCGGGCACCACTTGCACCGGGGCATCGGGGTAACCCGTGTGCCAGCCGGTGTACTCCACGCCAACACCCTCATAGAGCTGATCGCCAGAGTCCCAGCCCAGCACCACGTCGCAAAAGGCCAGGCCTTTATCGAGGGCGGCAAAGAACTTTTCTTTACGCAGGTATTTGCCCCGCATGACGCCGTCAATGTCGAACAAGCCAATTTTGACGTGGCTTAGGTTGCGCTCGCTGACAATACGCTTGGCATCGTCAACGCTGTTTATGTCTTGAGGTGTTAGCACGGTAGTGGGGTTCCCTCTTCAGGTTGCTGCAGTGGTTATGGGGTATCGAAACCCCAACCGCCTGTGGCGATACACGTGGCAGCATAGATCGCTGCTGTTTATTAAAGCTTCTCATTACAGCGCTTAATTGCAGTGACTCATCACTAGCGATCAGTCGCAGTTATTAACAGCCGCTCTCTATTGCAGTTCGGCTTCGGCCTTGGCTAGTGCCGCAAATTCTTCTTCGGGGGCCTGAGCCACCAAATGATGCCGGCTATACAGCGCAAAGTAAGCCACTAGCGCGCCGTAGAAAACAGCCGACCACAGCGCTGCTTCGCGACTCACCACAAAGGTACTGGCAAAGGCCACCACCGATAGTACCAAGGCAATGCTAGTGGTGAGTATGCCCCCGGGGGTGCGGTAGGGGCGCTCAAGATCGGGCTCTTTCAAACGCAGCAAAATATGTGAGGCCATCATCAGCCCGTAAGACAGCGTGGCACCAAAGACCGCCATAGTAATCATAAGGTCACCCGCACCGGTGAGCGACAGGGCAAAGCCAAACACGCCCGGTACGATCAGGGCCAGCACGGGCACTTTGCGGGCGCTGGTCACCGACAGCCAGCGCGGCAAATACCCCGCGCGTGACAGGGCAAACACCTGTCGTGAGTAGCCAAAAATAATAGAAAAGAAGCTGGCGATAAGCCCCGCGAGGCCCACTACATTGACCACAGTGGCCAGCACCGAGTTTTCGCCATACACGTGTTGCAGGGCACCTACTAACGGCGCAGCGTGGTCTGCCATTAGCGCAGCGCTAGAACCCCCGGGTGCCAGAAACAACACCAAGCCACCCAGCAGCAATAAAATGAGCATGGCCGTAATAATGCCCTTGGGCATATCCCGGGTCGGGTCTTTACTTTCTTCGGCCGCAAGGGGCACGCCCTCAACCGCGAGGAATAGCCAAATGGCAAAAGGAATGGCCCCCCAAATACCCCAGTAGCCCTCGGGTAGCCAAATACTGGCACCCACCGCGTCGGTGTTAACCGGCATGTCGGTGAGGTTGTCCCAGGAAAAGTGCGGCAGCATGCCCACCACAAACAGTAAAAGGGCGAGCACCGCGACGGCGGTAATGACCAGCATAATTTTCAGGGCTTCACCGGTACCCCGCAAATGAATGCCCACAAATATGGTGTAGAACAGGGCGTAAATAATGGGGCCATCCACACCCAAGAGGGCGCCGGTATAGCCGCCAATAAAAACGGCAATGGCCGCGGGGGCAATGGCGTACTCCAGTAAAATTGCCGTGCCGGTTAAGAAGCCACCTACCGGGCCCATGGCGCGTCGGGCAAAGCCGTAGCCGCCACCCGCGGTGGGAATCATGGCCGACAGCTCGGCAAGGCCAAACACCATGCAGCCGTACATGAGGGCAATAAGCACCGTGGCAATAAACATGCCGCCAAAGCCCCCTTGGGCAAAGCCAAAGTTCCAGCCGGCAAAATCGCCCGAGATCACATAAGACACCCCCAGCCCGGCCAGCAAAATCCACCCTGCCGTGCCTTGCTTAAGCTGGCGTTGCTCTAGGTAGCCGCTGTCCACAGATTCATAATCGACCGCGCCCTGCTTCAAACCGGTGCTATTGCTGCTGCTGTCTTCGCGCATGGCATTACTTCCATTGGCCTATGGCCCTAGCTTACCCCGACTCGCTCAAGCCGTCTGCTGCCGTCTGTGCCCTAAGCCGAAGCCCTGTTAGGGTAGGCGCCATGAGTCCGCTGCCTATTTTGTATTCCTTTCGTCGCTGCCCCTATGCCATGCGCGCGCGTATGGCCATTTGGGCATCGGACACCCCAGTGAGCCTGCGAGAAGTCGTACTGCGTTATAAACCTGCCGCACTCATTGAGGCCTCGCCAAAGGCGACGGTGCCGGTGCTGGTTTTATCAAACGGTACGGTGATCGAAGAGAGCCTCGCCATTATCGATTGGGCCCTTGAGCAAAATGATCCCAATAGCTGGTGTGACGCCTCCCCCGAAACAGCCGCGCTTATTAACGCCTGCGATGGGAGTTTTAAGGGCTGGCTCGATAAGTACAAATATGCCGACCGTCATCCGGAACAATCGGCGGTGTATTACCGCGAGCAGGCCGAGGAGTTTATTGGTGACCTGGAGCAACGCCTAAGCGCACAGCGCTGGTTGGGCGGTGAGCGGGCGACACGAGCCGACGTGGCCGTGTTTCCCTTTGTGCGGCAGTTTGCCGGTGTCGACCCCACCTGGTGGCTAGACGCACCTTATCCAACAGTGCGCACATGGTTAAACGACTGGCTGGTGTCAGATACCTTCACTGGCATCATGGCCAAGTACCCGCCCTGGCAGCCTGACGAGCCCGAAGTTATGTTTGCCAAAAGCAGTGGCCGTTGAACGGGCCTGAGGGTGCTTGGGTGCAAACCCGAGCTGAGTGGTGTTTGGCTTAAAATTTACCGGGGCCTAGCTTGTGCAGGCCCTAGTTTGTGCAGGCCCTAGCTTGTACTGGCCCCAGTGTCGGTTGCGTAAGCCCAGTGCTAGTAAATTCATAACATGTTATGAATTTACCGTGTTCAACAGCAATTCCAACCGCAACCGCAACTGCAAGCCCAAGCCTAGCGCCAGCACAGACGCTTAGCTGATACCCAGCCACGCCAAAATAGCGGTGCCACTCATGAGATACATTCCGGGTAAGCGCAGTAGCTGGCCATGCCCCCCCAGCCCCACGGCGAGAAACATTAGCGCCCCGCCGGCATTGACCAAAATAATGGGGTAGGCCATGAGCGCCATGGCGGGCTCGTAGGCAATGCAAACCAAGGTGCCTGCGCCCACGATGAGCAATATCGTAAACATATGCCAGCTCACCAGGCTTAGCGTTTTTGCTATCTGCTCAAGGTTACTGCCGTTTATGTTGCTCATATAAATTTTGTGACCGGCAATGCCGTGAAACAAGCCGCCCACCAGTGACAGCGCCGCGCCGCCCATCAGTAACCAATAATCCATAAAACGTCCTCACTGTTTTTATTTGTTATTCGTTATTGCGTGCTTTTTTTTAAAGATTCAGAAGTCACTTGCATTATTAAAGTGACTACCTTACTAATGCAACCCCTGCTGCCAACATTCGTTAAATGACTACCGCGTTATGGATGATCGAACCCGCCTTTTACTAACTGCGCCCCCCATACCTTTGCTAGCCCGAATGTCGGCACCCAATAGCATTGCCTTTTTTATTCAGGCCGGTGTCAGCATGACCGAGGTTTGGTTTATTGGTCAGCTGGGCAGTGCTTCTCTGGCAGCCATAGCGCTGGTATTTCCGCTGTTAATGCTTACCCAAACCCTGTCTGGCGGTGCCATGGGCGGGGCTGTTGCCTCGGCTATTGCCCGGGCCTTGGGAGCGGGTGATCGCGAGCGTGGCGAACAACTCATTTGGCATGCACTGGCGCTGGCCGCTCTGGGGGCCTTGCTGCTGTTAACCCTGTTCGGGCTTTTTGGGGTGTCTTTTTTGCGCTTTCTGGGAGGCAGCAACGACATTCTTGATCAGGCTGTAAGCTACTGCCTGGTGTTGTTTTCGGGGGGCATCTTTCTCTGGTTAATGGGTGTGGTCAGCGCCATTTATCGTGGCATGGGCGACATGAAATTTCCGGCGCTGGTTATGACTGCCAGTGCTTTTGTACAGGTGCCACTCTCGGGTGCCCTTGTCCTCGGTGCTTTTGGTGCCCCGCAGCTGGGCATTGTCGGTGCTGCGGTGTCGGCTGTGGTCACTGCGGGCCTGCTTAGTGGGGTCATGCTGTTGCGACTGATCGTGGGTAACACGGTTATCAACATTCGCTGGGCTCAGTTTGGTTTTGAGGCCCGGCACTTTAGAGAGATTTTAAAGGTGGCGCTGCCCGCGGCCCTCTCACCGGTGCTCACGGTCACCAGCATCCTTTGCTTAACGGCAATTATTGGGCGCTTTGGTGAACAGGCACTGGCCGGCTACGGCATAGGCTCGCGCATTGAGTTTCTTTTAATTCCGCTGGTATTTGGTATTGGCGCTTCAATGACATCCCTGGTGGGCATGAGCGTCGGTGCCGGCGATATTAAACGGGCCGAGCGCATTTGTTGGGTGGGCGGTATGGGATCAGCACTGTTAGCCGGGGTCATTGGCTTAAGTTTGGCGGTGTTTCCCGAGCTCTGGATTCCCGCATTCACCGAAGACCTTATTGTGCAGGCAGCGGCCAAGCAGTACATACAAATTGTTGGGCCTTGCTTTGCTTTTCAGGGCTTGGGTTTGTCTTTGTACTTTGCCTGTCAGGGTGCGGGCGTTATGTTCTGGCCAGTGGTATCACTCTTGCTCAGAGCAATTCTGGCGGTGGGCGGTGCCCTTATTCTTATCAACGTCACCGACTGGGGATTGGCGGGAGTATTTTACGCCGCAGGATTCGGCATGGTTATTTACGGCATCATTATGGTGAGCGCCTTAAAATGGGGTGCCTTAAGGCGGGGTCAAAGCACACCATGAAGCCCGACACCGAAAATACCACCTCCACTTCAGTGAAGGCAATTGAGCATCGATCGCCTTGTCCTATTGCAAGGTCGCTAGATCTCATGGGAGATCGTTGGACCTTGCTCATTATGCGCGATGCTCTGTTTTTAAAGGGCCGCACATTTGCCGATTTCTGCGCCAGTAGAGAGCGCATTCCCACCAATTTATTAAGCGATCGGCTGCGCAAATTAGTAGGACTTGGGCTTCTGGACAAAGTGCCGTATCAGGAGCGTCCGCCCCGGTTTGAATACATACCCACGGAGCGGGGCAAGGCACTGAAACCCATGCTGCGCGCCATGAAGGTTTTTGGTGAGCAGCACTTGGATGGCCATACAAAGACCTGACACTTTCGTTGTATTTGTGTATTCCGGGCGTGGCCCAATATTGCCTAAGCCCTAAGCCCTAAGCCCTAAGCCCTAAGCCCTAAGCCCTAAGCCCTAAGCCCTAAGCCCTAAGCCCTAAGCCCTAAGCCCTAAGCCCTAAGCCCTAGCAGCGCAGCCGGGGCCCGAGTAAAACGGGCCCCGGCTGCGGTGAGTCTTACTCGGGGTCGGCAATCTTAAGTAACTGCTTGCCTTTGTTCTGGCCGGTATACAGCCGCTGCAAGGTAGCGGGAATGTTGTCGAACCCTTCCTGCACGTCAACCTGATATTGAATTTCCCCTGAGCCCACCCAGCCGATCAATTCCTGTACGGCCTCGGCGGCACGATGGAGGTAATCGAGAATAATAAACCCCTCCATGCGGCCACGGTTGGTCACCAGGTTCATTAGGTTATTGGGGCCGGGCTGGGGCTCGATATCGTTGTAACCCGAAATGCCGCCGCACATGGCGATTCGAGCATTGAGAGAAATGTGGTTGAGGGCTGCCTGCATCGTGCTGCCGCCGACGTTGTCAAAAAAGACATTCCACTTGTCGGGGCAGGCGGCACCGATTTGGGCATCTAAATCACCGGCTTTGTAGTCAATGGCGACATCGAGCTTGGCGCTATCGGTGAGCCAGGCACACTTCTCAGGACCCCCGGCAATGCCCACCACGCGGCAGCCTTTAATACGGGCAATTTGGGCAGCAACCGACCCGGTCGCCCCGGCAGCCCCTGAGACCAATACGGTGTCTCCAGCTATGGGCTTGCCAACATCGAGCAGCCCAAAGTAGGCGGTGATGCCGGTAATGCCCAGCACAGAAAGCATGAGCTCGGGGGGTACGCCTGGAGGCAACACGTTAAGACCCATAGGGCCCTCGCCGGGTGCTAACACCACATAGTCTTGCCAGCAGCCGGTGGTTTGCACCAGGTCACCCACGTTGAAGTCGCTGTGACGCGACTCCACGACTTGACCTACTGAACCTGCGCGCATCACTTCACCCAAACCTACCGGCGGCAGGTAACTGGGGCGATCAACCATCCAGTTGCGCTGGGTAGGGTCAAAGGAAAAGTACAAATTGCGAATCAGCACTTCCTGATCCCCCGGGGTGGGCACAGGGGTCTCGGTGTATTTAAAGTTGTCGGGGCCAATCATGCCGTCGGGGCGTTTGGCCAGCAGCCACTGTCGGTTTACGGTCATAGGAGTCTCCGGGGGTTACGTTAGAAATAGATGGGCAAGGTGTTCACGCCCACTCATAAGTCGGTCTGAAAGTGCGGGTAACTGTGGGCTGTCTCGGGGGTAATTCAACAGCCCTTGCAGAATGAGCGCGGTAATGTCGAGGTGCGGTAGCTCTGCTGTGAGATGTGTAGATCAAGGATTTACTGACCGCCACGAATGCCCGCCAGTATGCGCCGGCCGTTGGTGACAAAGATGCGTTCGGAAGACAGGCTGTCGATAAAATCAAGCACGTCCTGGGGTAGCACCTCTCCCTCCAGCGATGGACCCTGATCACTTTGGGACGCTCCCGAGAGCAATACCCCCAAGGTCAAGATGAGTTCACGGGCTTGTTCCGGTGCCAGGCCAAGGGCGCTTTGTGTTTTGTCGGCAATACTCTCGAAGCAGGTTTGAAAGTGACGCTTCGCCTCTACCAGCAGTTCAACCGATATGTTGTGTTCAATCACATGTTCAAGCCGCGTCAGTATGGGTATCAGTATGGGGTCGGCGGTGGCGGTGTCGTAAAACAGCTGGACAAAATCGTCGCCGGCTATCGGCGTAGCAAGCTCCACTTTTACCGCCTCGCACCAGTCCTCGAGGGCCCGTGCATATAACGCGAGAATGATCGCTTCTTTAGTGGGGAAATACAGATACAGCGTGCCTTTAACAATGCCCAGCCGACCCGCCAGCCGGGTCATCGTAAACCCTTCATAGCCTGAGGCTTCAAAATAGGCCCGGGCGCCGTCGAGTATTTCTTGCCGACGGAACTGCTTCTGAGCGTCAGTAACCGCGCGACGTTTTAGCTCAGCCATGGTGAGCTCCTGTTATTGGGGCCAGCGAACTGGCCCGTGTGACAACGAGTAACCGCATTGTCTTTGTCAGCGGCTTAGCGTTTAACCTGAGCTTTAATCGCTTTCTCTGCGGCGTCGCCATAGGGTGGTAAGAAACCACCGAGCTTCGAAACATTGAAGGACAGGGTTTGCTTGTACACCGACTTGGCGTGGCTGAAGGTCTTAAAGCCCTCAATGCCGTGGTAAGCCCCCATGCCGCTGGGACCGACGCCGCCAAAGGGCAGGTCTTTCTGCAGCATATGGAACATAACGTCATTGACGCAGGCGCCGCCCGAGGTGGTGCGCTGGAGGAAGTTCTCTTCCTCGGCGGCATCGGTACCAAAGTAGTAGGCCGCTAACGGACGTGGATGGCTGTTGATGTAGTCAATGGTGTCGTCAAAGCTGCGATAAGTGACGATTGGCAGAATCGGGCCAAACATTTCTTCCTGCATACACTTGGCGTCATCCGTGGGGTTAATCACCATGGTCGGCGGAATCTTCATGCTTGTCGACGTCTCAAAAGATTCATCCGCCGGATTAATGGGAATCACCTGCAGGCCCTGGCTTTCCGCATCGGCAAGGTAACCCGACAAACGGTCATGGTGGCGCTGGTTAATGACCGATGTGTACTGAGGGTTATCAAGGAGGGTGGGGTACATCTGCCCAACCACTGATTGCGTGATTTTAATCACCTCATCGAGGGATTCTTCAGGCACCATAAGGTAATCGGGGGCAATACAGATTTGACCGGCGTTGAGGCACTTGCCGCTCATAATTCGCTCCAGACTAAGCTCGAGGTCGGCGCTGCGAGAGATAACAGTAGGCGACTTGCCCCCCAGCTCTAGTGTCACTGGAACGAGGTTCTTCGCTGCGGCCGCCATAATGTGCTTGGCAATGCTCGTAGCGCCGGTAAAGATCATGTGGTCGAAAGGCAGCGCTGAAAATGCCTGGCCAACATCGGGTCCGCCGGTGATCACGGTCACTTCATCGGGGTCAAAAGCTTCGGCAATAATTTCAGCCAGTAAATTGGCAGTTTTTGGCGTGAACTCTGAAGGCTTAATCATGGCACGGTTGCCCGCCGCCAAAATGCTAGCTAGGGGTTCAAACACCATGGCAACGGGGAAGTTCCAGGGGGCAATAATGCCCACGACACCTTTGGGTTGATACTCAATTTTTGAGCGGCTGCCCAGTAGGCCCAGTGGAAACTTACTGGGTCGTGACTCAGATTTCATCCAGCGCTTTAGATGCTTTTTGTTGTGCTTGATGCAATCGATCGACCCGGCGACATCGGTCATCATATTGATCTGTCGAGGGCGGCAGACGAAGTCAGCATTCATGGCTTCACTGATTCGCTCGGCGTGACGCACCAAAATATCCAGAGCACGATCGAGTCTATCCATGCGCACTTCAGCACTGACAGCGCCTTCGGCAAGATAGCTCTGTTTCTGGCTGTTCAAAGTCGCGTTGAGTTGTGTCAGAACATCAGCGGTGGTCAGTTGGGGTTCAGGTGCGGTCATGGCGTAGCCCTTTTTTTTAGGTAGGTGGCGCTTTTAAAATATTCAGGCCACAGAGATTAAATGTCGGTCAGTCATTTGTAAAACCCCAGATGAATTAGGGGGGAGGCGTTGCTCAAAACAACAAGGCGTCTTATCTCAGGTTCTTGAGCCTTACTTGCTTGAGCCCTATTAAAAAGTGAGGCCCATTGCAGCATTACCTCTTAATGGGGGTCTGGGTTGTCACCTTTAAAAGCTTTTGCCGCTTTCTTTGGCCCCGACCGCAATTATAACGGATGCGTCTTCATCGACGCATGCCCAGAACGGGTGGCAGGAACTGATGCCAAGAACTGATGCCGAGAACTAGTGCCTTGAACGCGTGATCACATTGTTGGCTACGACCCTCTGCCGCTTTGCCTTCGTTTTCATGTACGTGCTTTAACGTGCTCGCTTTAAAAGGCTCCTATGCATGGTATGCATGGCTCGCGTTAGCGTTTAATGGCGTATCGTCGAGCGCAGCGATGGGGCCGTCATGGCCTACCTTCACTCGTGGCCTACCCAGGTAGGCCATTGTGTTGTTCGCCGTGGTGGGCCTTTTAGGAGCCAGCCTGTTGTGCAATCCAGTTTTCCACTTGTTCGCGCAGCAGGGCCAGGGGCATCGCGCCATTCATGAGCACCAGCTCGTGAAATTCTCGCACGTCAAAACGGTCACCCAGCTGGGCCTCGGCTTCGGCACGTAAGTCGAGCAGGGCCAGTTGTCCGGTTTTATAAGCGGTTGCCTGGCCGGGTATCACCACATAGCGTTCGATCTCTCGGGTTACCTCGTCTTCGGTCATGCCCGTATTGGTCACCATGTACTCAATGGCCTTTTCACGGCTCCAGCGTTTGGCGTGCAGGCCCGTGTCTACGACTAAGCGTACGGCACGAAACATCTCGGCCTGCAGACGTCCCAAATCACCCAGAGGATCATCGTCGTACAAACCCATATCGGTTTTGGCAATGCGCTCCGAATACAGTGCCCAGCCCTCTGCAAAAGCGGTAAACGGTGACAGCTTGCGCAGCATGGGCACGTCTTCAATGAGTTGTGCCGCAGATATTTGGAAGTGATGTCCTGGGGATCCCTCGTGAATCATTAAAGTGGGGAGCTTCCAGCGCGGATTGTCAGCGGTATCTTTCAGGTTGATATAAAACCGACCTGGCCGTGAACCGTCGAGAGCCGGCCCGCTGTAATAGCCGCCCGGTGAGGCGTCCTCTCTCTCAGGGGCCACCCTGATAATGTCCAGGGGCTGAGGGGGAATGGTAATAAAGTACTGGTCAGCCTGCGCCAACACTTTGGCGTCAAAGGCCTTTAGATATTCAATCATTTCCTCTCGACCTTCATCGGTATTAGGAAACTGTTGGCTGGGGTCCTCCATAACCACCTGCACGCGCTCACCCAAAGGGCCCTCGGGTATTCCTTGGGCATCCATAATGGCGTGCATTTCAATAGCAATACGAGCCACCTCGGCGAGTCCGGTATTGTGAATTTCTTCAGGACTGTAATCAGTAGAGGTGCTCGAAAGCAGCCGGTCTTTATAAATGGCTTCGCCGTCGGGTAAACGCCAAACTCCGGCATCGTGATTAGCGGTTAAGGCCATGTCTTCAAAGAGCGCAATGATGCCCTCGTAGCCGGGAATCACAGCTTCGCTAACAACTTCTTCGGCTGCGGCTTGGAGCTGGGCTTGGCTGTCATCGTCGAGTTCTTCTACTGACGCTAAGCGCTCAGGTAATGAGGTGATCAGAATGTTTTCCGAGACGCCCCCTGCGACGAATTTGCGCATGCCAACCAGTGCGCTTTCAATAATGAAGTCGGGAGGGACCACGCCATGGTCGCGGTCATCGATCACGCGGTCGCGACTCTCGCGCAGTACGCGCCCAAACTCTTTCAGACGTGCTACATAGCGTTCGGCACTGCGGCGGTCGATGATGGCATGGGTGTCAGTGAGAAATTCGGGCAGGTTTACAGTAACGCCGCTCAGCTGGTTAATGCGGTAGCCGCTGTATTCTCGCTCCGATTGCCTGAGTATATCGTCGAAGAACCAGGCGGCAATTTTCCAGCTAAGTAGCTCTTGCCCCTTGAGGCCCTCAGGGCCATAGGCATCGAGCCCGGCTCTAGCCTGCCTCAGGGTTTCCAAAGACTCCTCTTCACCGGCCTGAGTGTAGTCACTCAATTTACCACTGTGAAAATCAAGGAAGGTGTTATCGATAAGGCCAATGCTGGTGAGCAACTCTGGGGAGTCAGTGGCCAGTTGCAGTGATACTTTATTGACGTAGTTGTTGACGCCCACGGGGGTAATCCAGAACCAGAAGGCGGCGCCCGTGGTAACAGTGATAACCAGTAATAGGGTGCCAATGGCAATTCGCTTGAAAAGGCGCATATTGGGACTCAATTTGAAAAAAACACAGAATACCACAGCGCTGAATGCGGATGATCCCAACGCTAAGCAAACCGAGCTTGCTAAGTCGTCCTCGCCGATGTGGTGGCGCTCAGGTCGCAATAACTAGGCTGTACCAATAGGCCGCACTAAGTTTGCAGCCCAACAGAACCCTTTGTGCCGCTGCGGATGCAGGTCTACAGCCTAAAAGCGGGCTCAGCCCTCCCGCTAGCGAGGGCTCTAGGCGGGCTGAGCAAGGCCATAGACCACGGTGTCTATGTTAAGCGGCAAAGTTATCAGTTGCCGCCACCAAGGCTTGGGTATTGGCGGGGTCGAAGGCCGAATGTCCGGCATTGGGTATGAGATTAAACTCGGCTTCGGGCCAGGCGTTATGCAAATCCCAGGCGGTTACTGGGGGACACACGACGTCGTATCGCCCCTGCACAATCACTGTGGGTATGTGCCGAATTCGATCGATATTTTCTATTAGCTCATTGGGGCCATCAAAAAATCCGTCGTTAACAAAGTAGTGACATTCAATACGCGCCATCGCAAGAGCGGCATCGGGGGCGTCCAACTTTTCCATAAAATCGCCATTTTGAATGAGGAAGCTCGCTGACGCTTCCCACACCGACCAAGCCCGGGCGGCGGCGAGGCGAGTCGCTTCATCGTCGCTGGTCAAACGTTTATGGAAGGCGGTCACTAAATCACCGCGTTCGGCTTCCGGAATGGGTGCCAGGTAGTTTTGCCAGGTGTCGGGGTACAGCGCGCTGGCACCCTCTTGATAAAACCAGTGAATTTCCTGAGGGCGTAATAGAAAAATACCGCGCAGCACCAGCTCGGTGACGGCCTCGGGATACGTTTGTGCATAGGCGAGGGCGAGCGTACTTCCCCATGATCCGCCAAATACTAACCACTGTTTAATATTTAAGGATTCCCGCAGCCGTTCTATGTCCGACACCAAATGCCAAGTCGTATTGGCTTCTAGCGAGGCATGGGGTCGCGACTGACCACAGCCGCGCTGGTCAAACACCACAATGCGATACCGCTCGGGATCAAAAAATTGCCGAGCTTCCGGAGATGACCCGCCCCCAGGACCACCGTGCACAAAGATGCAGGGTTTGCCCTCAGGATTGCCCGATTCTTCAAAATAAATTTCGTGACCATCGCCAACGTTTAGCCAGCCGTGGTGTCGGGGTTCAATCGGGGGGTACAGAAATTCCATTGGGTTCCTTGAAAACAATTTTTGGGTGGCGTAAGACTACAAGGTCGTCGTCATGTTGCAAGCAAACAGGCGGCTAAAAGTTGATGCGCTGCCATTCGAATGCGATGGGCCAATGATTTGAAGGATCTTTGGTTAACAAAACCTATTAAAAAATTGCGCATTTGTTGGTCGAGCAGGAATTTTCGTTGTTAATTACAGGGGGATTTTCGCAAGGCGTGTAGCATTTCACGTGCGGCACTTCATCCATTGCACTTCGCCCACGGCACGGTGCTGTCAGAAGTGCCTAACAAGGTAGAGATCCTAACCTTAGGCTCTGGCATCATAGGACCATGAGCGATCACCACTCCCATGTTGAAAGTGCAGAAATCAGCCGACTTCTGAAGTTGGCGACCTACGCATCGGTGACGACCGCTGGGATCCTTATTGCGGTGAAGCTCGCCGCTTACATCACCACCAACTCTGTCAGTGTTCTGGCTTCATTAGTCGATTCGCTGCTTGATGCCGGGGCCTCTGTGATCAACTTGTTTGCGGTGCGCTACGCATTGGCCCCCCCTGACAGCGAGCACCGCTTCGGTCATGGCAAGGCCGAATCAATTGCGGGTCTCGCTCAGGCAATGTTCATTGCTGGCTCGGGTCTGTTCCTCATTATTGAATCTATTGAACGATGGGTTCAGCCAAGGCCGATTAATGAGCTGGGTGTGGGGTTGGCGGTGATGGCATTTGCGATTGTGGCCACTCTGATTTTACTGGTTATTCAGGCTTACGTAATTCGCCGAACGAATTCGGTGGCTATTAAGGCCGATTCGTTGCACTACAAAACTGACTTGCTTACCAATGCCGCCATCATTGTGGCGCTGTTGTTATCCCAGCAGGGTTGGTATGCCATGGACCCACTGTTTGCTCTAGGCGTTGCTATTTACATCTTGTACAGCGCCGGGCAGATCGCCAAAGAGGCGTTGAACGATCTCTTGGATCACGAGCTGCCTGATGACCAGCGCGACGATATTTTACGCATTGCGACAGACCACCCTCAGGTGTTGGGGGCCCATGATTTACGGACGCGGGTGTCGGGCCGTACGGTATATATTCAGTTGCATCTTGAGCTTGATGATGAGATGCATTTATCCGAGTCGCACAAGATTGCTGATAACCGTGAGGCGGCATTGCGCCAAGCCATACCCGGTGCCGATATTGTAATTCACCAAGATCCGGCGAGTGTTGTTGAGCGTCGCATTGATGATGTTATTGGCACGGGTGAAAACGGCGCGTCAGAAGGTCAAGCCTAGCTACTGAAGCTTTTGTTTTCCTTCGCCGACCACGGCCGTAATGCGGTGCCTCGGCGGTATTAACCATTCCATAGCAACGTCACAACTGAAACTTGCCAAAAACAGGTCTGGCCGTTGCGGGCTATGTGGTTTCGCTGTTGTGAGGCAGTTCACCAATAGCACGATACGCTTCATCGATCGCGACATGGGTATAGGCCGAAGCCCCCGCGTCAGAGTTGGCAATGGCAATGGCGCCAAAGGGTTGGCGGGCGATTTCGTGGGGGGCTTCACCCTCCGCCCAATCGGGATCCCAAAGATCCATGTACTCATAGGCATAACCATGGGGCCAGCGGTTAACCGTAATGGCCAGAATATCTTCATTGACGTCAAAGCCCTCGGGGCCCAACAGGTCATTGAGCACAGTGCGAACCTCTCGTTCAAAATCCTCAAAGGATAAATCGAGCAATTTTTGTCGCGATGCGCGCAACTGACTCTTGAGATCAATAGCGTCATCGGGGGGCGATATAGACCCCCAGAACACCAGGGAGACTGGACCTGAGTCGTCTGCGGCATGGTCATAGCCACCGTTATTAATGCCGCGGAATAAAAAGAGGCGGGCATGCAAGCGCCCTGGGCAATTGATGCCGTCCACACCTAGCTTATCAAGCGCATCGGTATTGCGAATTAGTACATTGGTGAGTATGAGGGGGATTTTGACCTGGTACTTGAGCGCTTCCTTTTGTTGTTCAGGTAAAGAAGGGCACAGATGGGGAATCACGCTGTGGTAACACGCGAGGACTGCATGTTTCGTTGTCACCCTCTTCAGTTGACCGCCTTCGGCATAAGTGACGCTGGCGCCCGTCTCGGTATTTATCGTGTTGACGACGGTGGCATTGAGACGCAAACGCACGGCACCTTCAGGCTCATCAAGTGCGGCATAGTTAAATTTGGCGAGGGCGACGTTGTCGGCTGTGACGTTGGGTGCAACGTGTGGCAGCAAGCCCGCCACCATGAGGCGCACCAAACTGGCATTGCCATCAGGCCACAGCGCCGCCGGGTAATCACGGCCTTCATAGGACCATTCGTCACCCATTAAGTGGCGGCCAGGGTTGTCGTCCCAGAGTGCATCGTTGGCGGAGAGTGCGCGCATTTCAATGCCCCAGGCGCCGTGCTCTTTTTTGTCAAAGAGCTGTACTGCGTCTTCAGTGAGGCCGCCATATTTCCGCAAAAAATCGGGATAGCTAATACTGGAAAGCAGCTCATCGGTTTCAGATTCGCTGAGCTCGGCGAAAACATCATCGCTGCGTCCATAGAAAGCTTTCAGCGATTCACGTCCCGCTTCAGAAATTGGGATTAGATCGATCGTGTCGGCAGTTAGCCGCCTGTTGAGATCGAGACGTGGCACGAGTCGGTTAACGCCATAGGTGTCTTCGTCAAACCACATAGCGGGGCTGTTTGGTGCGCTCTGCCCGTAATCGAAATCCATGTTCTTGAGCATGGCTTTTACATCAACGCCGAACTCATCCATAAAGTCTTTCACGGCATCACTAAACTGCCACCACTCAAGATTGTGAGTGCCGCCAAGGGAGAGCACCATGCTGCCACCCTGATGAAATTCATTACGCTTGGCGTGTCCCCCAAAATCATCGTGATTTTCAAGCAACAAAATGCGCGTGTCGTTGCCAAAGCGCTTACGATAGTAATACGCTGCGGCGAGGCCAGAAATGCCGGCCCCGACAATCACAAGGTCGTATTCCTCACCGGTATCTTCGGGGTTATCAAAACTTGCGCCCTGTCTTGCTAGGGCATGGGCTACTTCATAGGCACCATTGTGAGAGCCGCGCATCCCTGTTTTGGTCGGCGGGTAATAGCTGCCGGGTGTGCGTGCTGAGGCCGCTTCGGCTGCCGTCGTTGCGGTGACGCTGAAAGCGCCCGAGGTGACGGCGCCCAGCACAGCTAGACTGCTACCTTGAACGAAATCCCTGCGAGTAATCGATCGATGCATACCCAATTGCTCATCGGTTTTCCGTGTCACTGGTCGGTCCTCGTTTTCATCATGTTTAACAAGCACTCACTTCGATCGTAAAGGTCTCGCTGTCTTTGAGCAGTGAGAATTAGGAGCAGGGTGTGTCGGCGTAATGGGTGATTTTCCATTCATTGTTAATGGCATCCACCAAATACCAACCACAACTTGTTTCGGTGACGTCGCCGGCGTAGTAGTCGGTCCAAACGGTCATCACGCCAGTGGTTGCAGCATTAATACTAGTGGCTGTCATGTCGGTTAATTCGGCACGAACCCAGCCTTCTTCCCGCCAGCTATCCATGGGGGCTGTAAGCCATTCTCGGCTGGGCGTGGTGCTGAGTGAGCCGTCCGAGCCATGGGTCACGATCTCGCTATGGTAGTGCGTCAAAATCGCTTCAATATCTTGGTAGGGGGTGTCTGCCCACAAGGGACCGTAAGAATTCTTAAACCAATCTCCCGCGGTCTGGTCGCTATCAGCGCTGGCAATCAGCGGGGAGACCAGTACTACGCCGGTTAGTAATAAGGAGTGATAGATATTTCTCATGGGGTCATAGATCCTAAGTCAGAGGTGCCGTACTCGTTTGGCCTACCATAACAAACTCGCTGACTTGCGTGCTCGCGCTTATAGGGTAGGAATAGCGCATGGGCGGCGAGGTGCTCGCACTCATAGCTCATAGGCGTTGTTGCCCTTTCCCCGGCGGTACTACTTCATAACCCGGCTCCTCGGGCTCGTTATCATGCATTTGTGCGGGAAAGCCCTCTGCTAACACTTGCGCACCACAGGCCTCTTCAAGGCGCCGAATAATATTGGGTGACCACTCGCGTTCACCAAACCGAGCCTGTCCGTCTTCAAAGATCTTGATCAGCTGGGGAGAGATTTCCAGAGGTACACCGGCCTGGTCGGCCATGCTTTGAAATAAGCCGATATCTTTCAGCACAAGGTCCATGGTGAAGTTAATGTCACGGCTGCCATTTAGGATGACCTGACTTTCGGTTTCATGAACAAAGGAATTACCCGACGAAATACGAATAGCTTCGTAAACGGTGGCTAGGTCGAGGTCAGACTGTTGGGCTGTCACCAGCGCCTCACAGAGGGTTACCAAATTGGCGGTTGCCAAGTAGTTGGTCATTACCTTTATTTTTGAAGCACTGCCCAGGGGCCCACTGTGTAAAATCCGCCGCCCCAGCACGGTTAACAAGGGTAAAATGTTTTCGAAAACCGGCCGTTCGCAGCCCGCTAAAATAGCGATGTTGCCGGTTGCGGCGCGATGACAGCCACCTGAAACCGGGCAGTCAGCGGGGTCTGCGCCAGTCTGCGCGACCTTGTGCCCCAAGCGTTGTACCTCTCGGTGGTCGGTGGTGCTCATTTCTATCCAGATCTTGCCGGGCCCTAGGCCTGCAATGACCCCGTTTTCGGCCTCCATAACCTCTGCGCAGGCCTTTGGGCTCGGCAAACACGTAATGATCACGTCAGCGGCCTCTGCCATTTCAGCAGGGGAGTTGGCCCATTGCGCGCCGCCATCCAGGAACGGTTTTGCCAGGGCTTGTTAGATCTCGAACGATTAAGGACATCTCATTGCGGAGCAGGCTGCCCGCTAGCTTTGATCCCACATTACCCAAGCCAATAAATCCTACCCGCATCGTGGTGTTATCCTTCTGGACATCGTGATTTATGAAATCAGCACGTTACAGTTGGTAAATTACTGGATTCAACGCCCAAGGAAAACGAAAAATGAAAGCAGCTGTTTGCCGGGCCTTTGGACATCCCCTGACCATTGAAGAATTAGACATTGCCGAACCCAAAGCGGGTGAGGTCAAGGTTCGGCTAACCGCCTGTGCCATTTGTCATAGCGATGTCATTTTAATTGATGGCGGTTGGGGTGGAGACTTACCCGCAGTTTATGGTCACGAGGCGTCAGGTGTCGTGGAGTCCATCGGTTCGGGTGTCGTAGATTTGAAGCCGGGTGATCCCGTGGTGGTAACACTTATTCGCTCTTGCGGTAACTGTCACTATTGTAATCAGTCGATTGAAACCCAGTGCGACGGTGCCTTTCCTCTAGATCAGCAGAGCCCAATATCTGATAGCAGTGGCCAAGTTGTCTCCCAAGGGCTCAATAGCGGTGCTTTTGCAGAGCAGGTGGTCGTAGAGCAAAGCCAGGTTTGTGTGATTCCAGAAGACATTCCATTGGACGTCGCATCAATATTGGCCTGTGGTGTACTCACGGGCTTTGGTGCCGTGGTCAATACTGCGCAGGTTAAGGCGGGCAGTACGGTGGCTGTCATCGGCTGTGGTGGTGTGGGGATTAACAGTATTCAGGGTGCGGTGCATGCTGGTGCTTCACAGGTTATTGCGCTCGATTTACTTGATGATAAGTTGGAGCTTGCCCAGCAGTTTGGAGCGACACACGCTGTTAATAGCGCTGAAAAAGACTGTATCGATCAGGTTATTGCACTGACTGCCGGTCGCGGCGTTGACTACGTATTTGTCACTGTGGGTGCGAAGGCGGCTATTGAGCAGTCAGTCAGTTTTTTGGCGAAGTCTGGTACTGCTGTCATTGTTGGAATGCCGGCATCGGGTGTCATGGCACAGTATGACCCGGGTGAGTTAGCAGCGCGCGGTCAGTCTGTACTGGGATCTAAGATGGGGTCAGGATCAGTGAAGCGCGACATTCCTAAGTTAGCGGCTTTGTACCAGAGCGGTGAGCTCAAGCTTGATCAGATGATCAGTGGGCGGTACGCATTAGAGGAAATTAATGAAGCCATTGCTTCGGTCAAACGGGGCGAGGCATTACGTAACGTGGTCATTTTTTAATGGTGATTAAAGAGTTCGAAACTTTCGTCGTTGGCAATCCACCACCGCGGTTTGGTGGGCGTTATTTTATTTTTGTGAAGCTGGTAACCGATACGGGCATCGTCGGTTATGGTGAAGTGTACTGCGCTACTTTCAGTGCCGAAACCGTGGAAATCATGCTCAGAGATACCGCGGAACGATTTGTCCTTGGCCATGATCCTTTTCATATTGAAAGGCTTTGGCGTCGAATCTACGGTGCGGGCTACAACCTTCGTCCTGACGTATCGTTGGTTAGCGTTCTGTCTGCTTTAGAAATGGCGTGTTGGGACATTATCGGTAAGGCCTGTGACAAACCGGTGTATGAGCTGCTGGGTGGAAAAGTTCACGACCGCTTACGTAGCTACACCTATATTTATCCTGCGGCAGGTGACGTCTATCCAGATCCGGAGGATACGGACCACGTTTATGTTAATCCTGACAGGGCCGCAAAGCGGGCTTTAGACTACGTCAAACAGGGTTTTACCGCGGTTAAATTTGACCCCGCGGGGCCCTACACTGTGTTTGACGGAGGTATGCCTACGGGGCAGGAGCTAGACCGCTCTGAAAAGTTCACTCGCCGTATTCGGGAGGCTGTTGGTCCCGAAGTGGATCTGCTTTTTGGAACTCACGGACAATTCTCTCCGGCTGGTGCTATTCGTCTCGCTAAGCGACTTGAGCCCTACGACCCCCTTTGGTTCGAGGAGCCCACACCTCCTGAAAATACCGCAGCCATGGCTCGTGTTGCTCAAGCTACCTCTATTCCCGTGGCTACGGGGGAGCGACTTTGCACTAAGTACGAATTTGCCAGAGTCTTGGCAGACGGCGCCGCTTCTATTTTGCAGCTTAACCTCGGACGCGTTGGTGGCCTTTTGGAGGCCAAAAAAATAGCGGCATTAGCCGAGGTGCACTACGCCCAGCTTGCGCCACATATGTACTGCGGCCCGATAGTAGGGGCGGCCAATATTCAATTGGCTACCTGTTCGCCGAACTTCCTAATACTCGAAGGTATTGAAATCTGGGGGGGCTTTCAGGCCGAGTTACTCGATAAGCCGGTACAGTGGCAAAATGGATACGTCATCCCTTCTACCGAACCCGGATTGGGTGTTTCACTCAATGAAGCGGTTGCCAGGGCGAACCCGTGGCAAGGTGGGTCGCTACATTTAGAGATGGGATCTGAGCCTGTTCGATAGATAATCTCGCAGCGAGGTTCGCTAAATAGCGTGGACTCATCCCATTCCTAAGTGCCGAAAACGTCCATTAATGCCCTGTCGCAACACAACGCGCCGTGCTGAAAAATACCTGCAAGACTCGCGATAGCGTTTCCTGTTGAGTGAAGCGTGACTGATAACGTATACCGCAGCTGTTCTGTGTCTGCCTGAGTGCTAAAACTAAATGACGACCCAAGGTGGGTTATTAGTGACAGCGAGGTAGAGAAGCGCGATATTACGTTCGGATAGCATCGCGCGCACTGTGACGTGCTTAACTCGAAAGCTGTTGGGAGGCCCCGACCCTAATGTCGTTAGAAACCGATTTTGCAATGACTCGTGAGAGCCTAAAAGGCGTTCAGGACGAGTCGACCTATGGCGGCATCACCAGCTTTATGCGCCGCCGCTACACCCGAGATTTGACCGGGGTCGATGTTGCGGTACTCGGTGTGCCCTTTGACCTTGCAACCACCAACCGATCGGGCACGCGACTGGGCCCGCGAGGTATTCGCACTGCCTCGGCGAGTTTGGCCTGGGAAAATCAGGTTCAGGGCTGGGATTTTTCACCGTTGGAAGAACTGGCAATCGTTGACTATGGCGACTGCCCCTTCGATGCAGGTACTCCCGAGAAAGTGCCCGAGCAAATTTATCAGCAGGCTAAAGCTATTCTGGCTACCGATACTGCCCTGCTGTCTATGGGTGGCGATCACTTTGTCTCATATCCGTTGTTGCGAGCTCACGCTGAAAAGTACGGACCTTTAGCGTTGATTCACTTCGATGCGCACTCTGACACCTGGGAAGATGATGGTGAACGCATCGATCATGGCACGATGTTTTATCACGCCACAAAACAAGGATTAGTGGTGCCTGAACATTCGGCCCAGATAGGTCTGCGCACCTACAACGAATCGACCATGGGCTTTAATATTTTTGATGGCCCTACGGTGCATGAGCAAGGTGCGGCTGCTATTGCTCAGCGGGTAAAAAGCATTGTGGGTGACAGGCCCTGTTACCTCACCTTCGATATCGATTGTCTCGACCCGAGTTTTGCTCCGGGCACGGGAACACCCGTTGTGGGTGGGCTCTCTACACATCAAGCCCTGCAGTTGTTGCAGAACCTGCGAGGTATAAATTTGGTGGGCATGGATGTGGTCGAGGTGGCCCCCCCATACGATGTCAGTGAGATTACAGCTTTGGCGGGGGCGACAGTGGCATTGCAGCAGCTGTGTCTGTGGGCCTATTGCCGGCGATAAAGCCGCTGATCGGATGGGGTTGTAGCGCGGTGCGGGTCTGAAGATCTGGGCGACTAAAAAGCAATGCAGTGGCTCATATTGCAGTGTCTAATTATGGCGCTGGCTCATGAAATCCATGGCCCCTTAAACCGTCGTTGGGGAACACCACTGCCTCACAGCGCCTCAAAAATTACGCCTCAAAAATCGAATCTAACCCCAACAGCCGGCCCATATTGCTTCATGTTGAACTTGAAACGGTCGGCTCCCTCGCCATCTTCGTAATCAAAATCGAGGTAGCGATAGCCCAGCGTTAGGCTTGACCAATGATTGAATCGATAGGCGAAACTGCCAGTGAGCACCACGACACTTTCGGAGCCCACGCCAAAACCACCGACCAAAGCAGAGCCAGAGAAATCCCAGTGCGCACCCAGCGGCGTTTCATAAGCGACTCCAACGATAGGGTCTACCCAGTCGTCTCCCGCGCTCTGTTGGCGTGTGCCAGAAGGTCCGGTTAGAGAAACGCCGGTGGACAAGTCATTAAAGAGGGCGCCTCCTAGGAGTCGAAATTCTTTGTTAAGGCGCCAAGATGCCGTTGTAATAACCGTTGTTTGCTCGACCTTTACCTCGCCTGCCAGAGCTCCACGGTCACCCTCGCCATCCATTTTCAGATCCATGCTGACGATATCGAGCTGTATGCCAAAACGCTCGCCCTCACCTCGATACGCCCCCAAAAATGCGCCATCGAGTGCGTCAAATACATCCGCCGCGTCCATATCCACTTCGGTGTCGAAGGGGCCAATTCCACTAGTGCCGTCTAGGGTAGGCGCTAAAATGTAGATTAACGCCTGGTTGGACCAGCCGCTTTTGTCGTTTGCCGCAGCGCTGGTTGTGCCACCAAAAAAAAGCACTAACGCTGTGAGAAGTGCAGTGATTTTGGTGAGCGGGGGCAGCTTGTGTGGCTTCATAACGGATCTCCCAGATGAGAAAAGTAGGGTCTGTTGTGATGGGACTAACATGGCAAACAGGCATGCTTGGTAGTAAAAAGATCGGGGTAGTCGACCCCGGCAAGAATTTTGGAACATTCCGGCGCTACTACATCTTCCCGCATTCATTCCAAGGCTGGCGCTTCTCAACAGCCAGCGTCCCGGTAAGGCTACTGCCTCAATTTTATCCGTATCATACCCACTCGAGACTGCCGGTTTTGCAGTAGGGCTTATCAAATGCCGGCAGTGGTTGAGATTCCATTTAGGCAGTGAGTGTTATCGTCCAGCTTGCCCACCGTCTACTCCCGCTTTGGGGTTAGCTGCCAAGCTCTCGGGCGTATCCCCCAAATAGCGGTAGGTGGTAAATCCGAAAAACATTTCGTGCATGGTTTGTAAGCCAAACCGCACGGGCATGTTGGGGTTGGGGTTATAGGGGTTGCGGTCTGAGTTATCCATAGCACCCCGGGCGATAAGGCGTGTTCCTGCGGGAAGCAGCACTGGCTCTTCTAACTGATAATTAAACTGCCAGTTAAAATCGTACTTGGGCACGGATAGCAGCACCTCTGAGGTGCCGTCGGGGTACTCGGCAATGTATTTCATGTGCTTGCCACGGTAGTGCATGTGGGGCATCAGACTATATAGCAGGGCATCGCGTTCAATTTCCTGCACGCCCTCAAGAGGATGCTCTTTGGCGTTAGGTGGAATAAGAAATCGACGCTGGCCTGCAGAGCCTCCAGACATCACGTACTTAGGTGGTTTATCGTGAAGATAAATGCCGATTTGAGTTTCATCGGTGGTTGCTTTACCAGTGGTGGTGTAGTGCATTTGCAACAATAAACTGGAGCCCGCGCGAATCAGTGCGCCAGAGTCGTCTCGCCAAATATCGGGTTGGCGACCGGGGGCAAAGCCGCCAATCGAATCGCCTAATGCGCCATCGTCGCTACCGGCTCCAGCTGTGCGATCAGCGGGGCTAGAGAGGTAGGTGATGACGTGGTGTAGAACTTTTCGATCGCCGGGTACGTACTCCACGGCGCGCAGCCAGATGTCCTCCTTAAGATTGAGAGGTACTGGCACGTAGCGGTAATCAATAACCCCGGTCGCTGGTATTTCCTGAGCAGGTACCGTCAGAACAATATCGGGCTCACCGAGTGAAAATGTCGCGTCGCTAAATGCCAGTGCCTTTAAGGGGTCAGGCTGATCATCACCGGGTGCCCCAGCGTCAATCCAGTGCACCAGAGTTTGTAGTTGCTCGGCTGATAACCCGGCAGCCTCTTGCACCGGGCGTCCCACATGGGGGTCGAGCTGGCCGGGGGGCATACGGCGGGTCAGCAGCACTTCTTTCATCATGCGCGACCAACCCTGCACCATGGCGTGCTCGGTCATGGCCCAGGGGCCAATGCCTCCCACGTGGTGGCATTTTACACAGTGCTGCTCGAGTATTGGTGCGATATCCGCCGAGTAAGTGGGCGGTGTTTTTTCGTGGGCTTCTTTGGCCGCAAAAGTAATCAGGCAGCCCGGGGCCTCGGGTACGTTACTAGGCAGGGGGGTTCCCGCGAGGTGTGCGTCCAAGGCATCGCGTAAGTAGTCATTGTTAGCCTCGGCTTTTTGCGTTTCGTAGTGCAGACGATCATCGACCGGCCCGCGATACACCACTTCCTGAGTCTGGGGGTTAATAATGAAAACCTCAGACGTGCGATCGACACCCAGGGATTCGGCGATAAGCTGCGTTTCGTCGATGAGTATGGGGAAGTCGTAACCAAAATCAGCCGCTTCGGCGACGACAGTGGCGCGATTATCTTGGGGTTGTGGGTTGAGCATAAAAAATTGCACCCCCTGATCGGCATACTGATCGCGAATTGCGCGCAGCTGGGGCACGCTGTTGCGAACAATAGGGCAGCCGTTGCCCTGCACGAAAATGACAATCGCCTTTTGATCGCCATACCAGCTCAATTTGTGGTGTTTGCCGGTTTGGTCAAGCAGCGCAAAGTCACCAATGCGTTGCGACTCGCCAGCGTAGGCTAATTGCCCGATTAAAATGCTCGTTGCTATCGCAATGCTCATGAACCCTTTCATGCCTGTCTCCTGCAGATCTTTAGCGCTGTTACAGCAGCGCAGCTGCCATTATTTTACCGACATCAGGCTCAGTTTCCATGTGCTTTGTGCTATAAAACCGCCGTCAAGGATGGAGCACTGTTTAAAATATGGATTTAGCACGCACGCTGGTAGAGCGACGAACGCTGCTGGCGGTTTTGACAATAATCGTCAGCATTGTCGTCGGCTGGGGCGTCACGAAAACGAGTATCGACCCGCGCTCTGACGCCATTTTGCCAGAGGACGACCCCTATGCGGCTGAGGTTAAAGCTGTCGAGGCCGATTTTCCTCGTAGTCGATCGGCGTTATTTACCTTCATTGCGCCAGACGGAGACATATTTAACCGCGAGGCACTGACCGCCATGGAGGCGCTGCATGCGCGCTTTGGTGAGGTGCAGTCGGCCGTCGCGGTGGGCTCGATGGTTAATTACCGACTCAATGCGGTCGATGAAACCATTTACGGACGTCAGTACTTACTTCCGCCAGTAGATAGCTTGAGCGATAACGACCTCGCTGAGGTTCGAGACATTGCCCTAGCTGATGAAGACTTGGTAAAGACTCAACTCGCCCGAGATGGCGACATGGCACTGGCTATTTTTAAGTACCGCCCCAGCGGCGAAGGGCTATCCGAGCGCCTTGAAATTGCGCGATCGGTGGTGGCACTGCGAGATCGGCTACGAGGCGATTACCCAGGGGTTGAAATCTATGTCTTGGGCAATGACTTATTTGAACTCGACAGTTACAACGCGCAAATCAAAGACCGAAACAACTTGGCACCTTTGGTGGCTTTAGCAACGACCTTATTGCTGTGGCTTTGCCTCAACTCATTGGTTTATGCCCTGTGTACCTTGGTGGTTTCCTTTCTGGGTATTTTGCTCACCATTGGCACCGTTGGTTGGTCGGGCTTTGCCTTTAACCAAATCTCTAATATGGGACCACTCGTCGTTCTGACCATTGCCATGGCCCATGGCATTCATATTATTTCGATTTACTTGCAGGGCTTGCATGAGGGTCTAAGCAAACTGGAAGCTCTGGAGCAGAGTTTGCGACTGAACCTACAGCCGGTCACCTTAGCAACCGTGACAACCGCCATGGGCTTTCTCAGTCTCAATTACTGTTCGTCCGCGGGCATTTATGGTTTTGGCAACGCCGTTGCTATGGGCGTTGTTTGGGCTTATTTGGTCACCCTAACCTTATTGCCTGCCCTGATCATGTGGGTGCCAACCCGCCGAATTCCCCGTCCGCTGGGTGTGCGCGGCATGATCCGGCGGGTGTCCGACCTCGTCACACAAAGAGGTAACGCACTGTTTTGGGGGCTGTCGGTCATTATTGTCGTCTGCCTTGCAATGCTGCCTCTTAATAAAGTCGATTTTGATCGCTTTGAATTTATCGATAAGGACTCTGATTTTCATCGGGTGATCACCGCACTGGCCGAGAAAATCGGCAATGATCAGTCGCTGGTTTATGCGATCGATAGCGGCCAGTACTATGGCATTGCCGACCCTGCATTTATGTTGGAGGTCGAGCGCTTTGCAGATTGGCTAGAAGAGCAGCCCGATGTCAGTGTGGTGAACAGCTACGTGGGAATGCTGAAGACCCTTAACGAGGCTGAGAACGACAACGATGAGGCTTGGCACATATTGCCCGACGACAACCTGCAGGTGATCGACTACTTGGTGGGTTATCAGTTGGTGCAGGAGATAGAGCCACACTTAGAGCCTATATTCGATCCTGAGTACACCACGGTGCGCGTGGTGGTAGGTACGTCTAATTTATCCAATGTCCAGCTGCTCGAGCTCAATAAACGAATCGAAGCCTGGCATACCGCCAATATAAATCCAGACTATCGGGTCTTGCATGGCAGCAACACCATTTTGTACGCGCGGCTCAACGACACTATTTCAAGGCAGCTGCTTGAAGGGTTCACGGTCAGCTTTTTGTTGATTACGTTAACCATGCTGGTGGGGTTGCGCAGCGTTCGCTACGGGCTCATCAGTATCGCGCCTAACCTGCTGCCACCCGCTGTTGTCTTTGGGGTTTGGGGCCTTTTTGTGGGTCAGCTGAGCCCATACATTTTAATGTTATTTTCGATCAGCATTGGTTTGGTGGTCGATGATTCGGTGCACGTACTCAGCAAGTACATGGCGGCCCGTAAAGCCGGTGAAGACCCTGACGAGGCGGTACGTTATTCCCTCGATAAAGCCGGCTCGGCGATTACCATCACCACTGCAGCGTTGGCCATGGGTACCTTTATATTGGTGTTCTCCAACACCTATTACTATCAAAACGTTGCCCTGATGCTCACACCAATTATTGTGGTGGCATTACTTTTAGATCTACTGTTTTTGCCGCCTTTACTGGTAAAGCTGGATAGATTTTTGGATCGCCGTGGGGAAGTTTCGGCCTAGGTATCATTCAGGTCTCATGTAAGGAGAGAATTTGCCGGCTTTTTTAGCGTCATGGCAATGGGTGTATGCTGCGGTGGTTAGATTTCGTACTGTGGTATTTGAGGCTTGAAGCGCCCTTGATGTAATGAGCGCTCCGGACACAGGGAGAGCCACCATGAGCCAGCAATACCCCACGCCGGACGAGTACAACCTCATGGGACGCTCTGAGTCGGGCTATACCCTCAAGGTTCGATCGGCATTACGATACAAGCAAGTCCCTCACCAATGGCTGGATCGCTTCGCCCACAACAAGTTATTTAAACAACATGCCAAGGTGCCGCTGATACCGCTGTTATTTTTGCCCGACGGCACAGCGATGCAAGACTCAACTCCCATCTTAGAACTTCTTGAAGAACGTCATCCGGAACCCGGGATTCATCCTAAAGATCCGGCGCTGCACTTTTTGTCCGATCTCTTAGAGGAGTACGCCGATGAGTGGGCTAATAAGCTGATGTTCCACTATCGCTGGGGCTATGTTGCAGATCAGAAGCGACGGTCCCGTACCCTCGCTGAAGGGAGCCTGGGCGGCTTGACCGCTCCCTGGCTTGGTAGACTCATGAGGCCTTTAATAGCGCCCTTAATGGTTAGGCGTATGGTGCCTCGCATGGCCTTCGCGGGGTCTACCGATAACAATCGGCCTATTTTGGTGTCCTCCTTTGCCCGGCTTGTTGAGCTGCTTGAGCTGCACCTGCAGTCGCGTTTCTATCTGTTTGGAGGGCGGCCCGCTCTGGCAGATTTTGGTCTTTGGGGGCAATTGCATCAGGCGTTTACTGATCCGAGTTGCCACAAAATTTTGGAAGATAAAGGACCCTCGGTCGTGGCTTGGATCAAGCGCATGGAGTCGCCGGAGCTTCTGGGTGACTTTGAGGCGCTGGAGAATCTAACGCTAACACTGCGCCCCATTTTTTCTGAGGAAGTGGGGCCCCGCTTCTTGGCTTGGGCGGCGGCCAATGCTCGCGCTTGGGAGAAGGGAGAGAAGCAAACGGGACTCACCATGGCCGGGCAGCGCTATTATCAAAAGACCTTTAAGTATCCGGCTCAGGGTTTCACGCGTCTGCGCAGTCAGTTTGCTTCGGTGAGCGAGCATCCTGCCTTAACAGAATTTCTACACGATACTGGCTGCCTTAAATTTTTAGCGCTTAGCCCCTAACGCGGTTCCTCCAATAACTCTCCAAAGAACAATGCGTTGAGCAACAGCTTCTGCGTGCCCCACCAAAATGCCCTAAAGGTCACGGCATCGAGAGCCAGCACCACAGCGCCTTTGCCTCGAGCATCTACAATTAGGCTTGCTGAACCCGATGCCAGAGCTTGGTTCTCAGCTGACATATAGCCTGAGAGTAAGGGAGTTGCGCTGTACAACACCGGCGTTGAATAGGCATTTTCAGATCGGGCCATAAAGTTCGCGCTGCGGCGAAACATGGGCAGTACCTCGTCGGTGAAGCCATAACCAAGGGGGTGGGTGGCATCAATTTGGCCTTCCAAAATGACCCCGCGTACTAGTTTAAAAGCCGCTTCATCCCGCGCTGTTGCATAGGGTTGGCGCTGCGGAAGCAGCGCTTCAAAGGCTTCGGTATCACCCTGTGCTATGGCTGCGCTAGCTTTTTTACTAGCGCTCGAGGCCTCGGTAGTGCGCCAGTTTACGATCGTTAAATTTTCATCGCTTAGCCAGTCAATGGTGGCGGCACCTTGCGCCCATAACACTCCGCCATTACTAACGAAGGTGCTCAGGTTATTGGTGAGTTGATCGGGTGATTGGGTTAGTGGATTGGTCAAAATAACGTGTGTGTAGTCTGCCAGATTAATGCGAGGCAATTGGTGGGTATCGACCATGGTTATCGGCATTTGAACGCGACGGTCCAACAGGTGCCAGATTTCTCCAACGTCGTATGCGCTAGTGCCCGCACCCGTCGCGATCAGCACCTTGGGCATTTGAAGAACATGGAAATCGCGGCTGCCCAAGTCGATACCCTGAACGGTATGGCTGCTGGCCACCGGGTAAACCGGTAGCCCGCTGTCTGCGGCATTCTTCAGTAGAGCTAATGCCGACACTGGAATACTGTCGTTGAGGCGGGGGGTGACCAGTAGTGAGCCATAGCCAAAATCAATACGCCCTTGTTCGATAATTGAAGCGGTAAATGGTCGCTGGGCTACCCGTACATTGGCGCCTGCTTCGAGCAGTCCGTAGAGCAAGCTCGGTGAGGCACTGTCGCGCCAGTCGATCAGGTAGCCAATATTAGATGCTGCAAGGGTTGAGCTGAGAGCTAAAAAATCCTGAGTAATTGCGGTTGTTTTCACTCGGGTCACGGGCTCTCGTGTGTGCTGCAAATTAAAAGCCCAAGGCAGGGTCCAGGTGGAGACGTCATAGAAAACGTTTTCTTCAAACTCCAGCTGTCGATTCCAAAGTGTCTTCAAGTAGGTCGACTGAAGTTGGTTGAGGGGAATTGCAATGGTCGACCCGGCTACATAGGTGTTGCCCTCGACTTCAGTATCTTGACGCAGGGCTTCCGTGACAATGCCATGGCCCTCAAGAATCCGTACAAATTCTCGCAGCCGTGTTGGGTCGCCGTTGGCGGCGGCAAGGTAATAACCTGAATCACCTTGGCTGGCGCTGTCCTGATAAAACGTTTGCTGGTAGGCGAGCAACTCATCTTTGAGTGCGGCCGTGGCCTCAAGTGATGATAGAGAGGCCCTAAATTGATTGGTAATGGTGTCTGGAAAGGTAAGGCGGCCACTGATGACATCTTGTTGGCTTCCTCTGGAAGACGGTTGCTCAAATAAAATACCAACACAACCAAACAGATCGGGATAGGTCGAACCTTTACCCATAAAAAAGTCGTCGTAGCCCTCTTCGCTAAAATAAAGAACACCCTCTCGATCAAAAGCCCGTGCATGGTACTCGCCAATTTTGGCGGTCAATTTTTGATTGATGGGCGGTGTGAGGGGGTTGGTGCGCTCAGGTTTTCCCGGCATGAAAAAGAAATTGCTGTTACTGCCTTGCTCGTGAAAATCGAGTTGCACATTGGGCTTCCAGGTGTGAAACAAGGCGAGTCTGCCGCGACTTTCGGGGTGTTGATGGGGCAGCCAGTCGCGATTGAGGTCAAACCAGTAGTAGTTGGTTCGCCCATTGGGAACATACTCCCGGTGCTCACGGTCATTGGCGTCAGGACTGGGGACTTGCCCGCGATGGCTATTGGTCCAGTGTGCGAAGCGGTCGAGGCCGTCGGGATTGAGCATGGGGTTAAAAATAATCACTACGTCTTCAAGCTGCGCTGTAATCGCCGGATCCAAAGACGCATTGAGGTAGTAGGCAACTAGGGGAGAGGCGTTACTACCGCTGGGCTCGTTACCGTGAATGCTGTACATCATATGCATTACAGCGGGTTGCTTGGTGGCCTCTAGGCCACTGGCAGGATCAATGATTTTGGCACGGGCGGCTTTGATATCTTGTAGCTTGGCAATATTAGATTCAGAGGATATGGCGTAGCTCACCAAGGAGCGCCCGCCGTAGCTGTTGGCATGAGATCCAAGTGCCACCATGCGAGGGGACGCTGCTGCAAGGGTATCGAGGTAGTCCACAATTTCATGGTGATACCAGTGGCGTTCTCCTACCGCGACTCCAGTCGCTGTTGTAGGCGAGGGCAGGTCACTCCTGAGCTCGGGTGTGGTTGCCAAGATGTCTTCCAAGGACAAAGCGTTAGACCAGCTCACTGATGTGGTTCCGGTGAGCACTAGAAGACTGAGGAGTTTTAATACCTGTTTCATGAGCGAATCTCGGGCTGCTATGTCTGCATCATAGCGACAAGTCGTGCTGTTTTGGCGAGTAATTTTTGGCGCCTATTTACAACGCAAATGTTGCGGCACACGACCATAGCTGAGCCCCAGAAAACCAGAAGGCAAGCGACGCCCAATGGAGTCATGGCGGTTTGCCCTAGGCCTCAGTTCAGGATATTTTTTGCGCGAGCTGTTGGTGAAAGTTGACAATGGCTTTTTCAAAATAGCCAAAGGTCAGGTGAGGATTCGCTGGTGTGCTCACAGTTTCTTGAATGGCGCAGGCAGCGGCGCGATCCTCAACCTGTCCCGCATTATTGACAAACTCGACGTCGCGCTGCGCGGCCTCCAGCGTTATCGGACGATCATCGGTTGAGGAGTTCATCACATAATAGCTCACTAAACGGGTCCTTGTGGGACTGAGCGGCTCCATGATGGTGAGGCTAGCGTGTTTTGAGAGGAGCGACACACTGGCATTAGGGAACAGGTGATAAACCGAGGTGACCATGCCATCTAGCTTCCGATCCTCAGGTGCGAGGTCGCGTAGCTTTTCAATACGTTTAAAAGGAAAAACAACGCGTGCGTTAGCCCCGAAAACCTCAACGACATTAATGTTATCTAGACCAAAGGGGTAAAAGGTCTCTTGGTGCAGCGACTTAATGTGGTACCCCTCA
The DNA here is from genome assembly GCA_000169115.1 of marine gamma proteobacterium HTCC2080. Lineage (GTDB taxonomy): Bacteria > Pseudomonadota > Gammaproteobacteria > Pseudomonadales > Halieaceae > Luminiphilus. The sequence continues at coordinate 202,410 of AAVV01000004.1, read as the reverse complement.
AGGAGCGTCTCAGTGATTAATTTCCAATTGGCGTTATCAGCAACTTCGCTTTGATCAAAGCAAACTTGATCGGGCGTAAAAAAATGAGGTTTGTCGCTGAGAGCCTCATCGCTTATCTGGCCAATCTGTTGTACGTAGATAAGTCCACCAAACTCCCGAGCGCTTACCTCTACCAAGCCGTGTTCCTGCTTATCCAAGCCGGGGAACGCTGCTTGCCCCGGTATGCCTTTCAGTGCCCCGTCAAGGCCATAGGTCCAGGCGTGGTAAGGGCAGGAAAAGTTCTTCTGACACCCCTGGCCACTAGCGACTTGCATGCCGCGGTGGCGACAGGCGTTGATAAATGCTCGAGCCACACCGTCGTTGCCGCGAGCAACTAGCAATGGCGTACCCGAGGCCGAGCGGGCGACGTAGCTGCCGTTTTCAGGCAGCGCGGCAGAGGGGCAAAAAGGAATAGGTGATTGTCGGAGCAGCAACAGCTCGGCGTCGAACCGTTCTTGGCTGTGGTAGTGCGCTACGGGCTCTTGCCACACGGTGTCGCCAAGGTCGGTGGTTCGGTTATCGATATGCTGGAAGATACGTTCGATGGTCTCTTGTTCACTGAGCAGGGGGAGTGTCTTTATGTCGGCCGGTTGATTCACGTCGTCATCCAATTCAGTTACCACGAACCCGCTGCAGTCGGCGGCGGATATATAAAAAGACAGCCGGTGAGTCTAAACAGATTCAACCTATCTTTCAGCTACTCCTGCCGTTAGTTCAGTTTTATAGCGCCATACTTCGTGAACTAGGTGGGGCTTTGTGTAGTTTCTCGTGTAAAAAATGGGCACACCCTGTAGTCTAGGAATCGATAATAAAGATAGTTAAGCAACGCGTTGAGCTGAATCAGCTTTGGGGGCGGCGTATGCAAACGAGCACTAATACACGTATTAGAGCGCTCACGGAGCGTGGGTTTTGGGGCCAAGATAGCCTGCATGGTTTGCTGGCCGAGCGAGTGGCTCAGGAGCCTCATGCTCTGGCGGTGGCGGATCAGCCTGACAAAATGGAGCTGACGGGTATGCCTCCGGCACGACTCAGCTTTTCCGATCTTGATATTGCGAGTACGGCACTGGCCCTTCAGTTACTGGAACGTGGTATTGGTCCCGGTAGCCGTATTATGGTCCAGCTGCCCAATATTGTAGAGCTGGTGGTCTGTTTTTATGCAGCAAGTAAGTTGGGAGCCATAATTTCACCTTTACCGGTCCAGTACGGCGCTCATGAAATAACACAGCTCAGCACCACCCTTCAGACCACGCTGTTTATTGGTTGCCCCAGTTTTAAAGGTCAGTCACTCATTCAAACCGCGAGAGATGTACTGCCGCGGCTTCCGGTGTTGGCCATTGGTGACGACCTTGAGTGTCTTGCCAGCTCCGTACCGCTTAAGGGCACCCGGACACTGGCAACCTACAGCCGAAGTCTGAATGACCCCGCTAATCGAGTGTTAACCGTATGCTGGACATCGGGTACAACAGGTACGCCCAAAGGTGTGCCTCGTTCAGCCAATATGTGGCTGGCCACCGCGCGGGCAACGGCAGAGGCGGGGGGCTACCAAAGGGGAGATCGGCTTTTAAACCCTTTTCCACTGGTCAATATGGCGGCTATTGGAGGATTTTTGTTTGCCGCAGCAGAGTTAGGCTGCGGTCTTATTCTTCACCACCCTTTAGATCCGGCGGTATATCTGACCCAAATGCAGGATGAAAAAATACACTTCACGATTGCACCTCCCGCGCTGTTAAACCAGCTGGCAGCGCAACCTGAGTTTTGGCAGCAATTTGATTTTAGTACGTTGCGAGCAGTAGGCTCTGGGTCGGCGCCGTTGTCGCCCGCGATGATTGCCACATTCGAAAATGATTACCAAAAACCGGTGATTAATTTTTATGGTTCTAACGAAGGTCTGGCGCTCTTTGCGACACCCGAAACAGTGCCAAGTAGTGAGATGCGCGCTGCGTACTTTCCGCGATTTGGTACGCCTGGGCTCGAGTGGCCAGGACGCTGTCACCACGCTGTTCAAAGCAAGGTTATTGATCCGGACACAGGCTTAGAGGTGGACGAACCGGGTGCCGTTGGTGAGCTATGCTTTGCTGGGGCAACTGTATTTGATGGTTATTTTGGCACAGAAGATACCGATGTTTTTACTGAAGACGGTTTTTTCCGCAGTGGTGATTTAGTGGAAATTAGTGCCGCGCCGACCCACTATTACCGCATCGTAGGACGCTGCAAGGACATCATTAATCGCGGTGGTATGAAAATTTCTCCCGCAGAACTTGATACCTTAATTGAGAGTCATCCCCAGGTACGTGAAGCTGCAGTGTGTGCCTATGCAGACCAGGCATTGGGTGAGCGTGTCTGTGTATGTTTGGTGCCAAAAGACGCCGATCATCCCCCCTCTCTGAAGGAGGTCTGCGGTTTTTTAAAGGCTCAAGGGTTAGCAAAATTTAAGCTGCCCGAGAAAATAAGCTACTTAGTTGCATTACCGCGCAACCCTATGGGGAAAGTGCTGAGAGGTGATCTTCAGGCAGATATCGCTGCTGTGGGTTAGCCCCATGGTTTGGCTTAGACTGATCTAAAGTTTCGCCGGCTTAGCGGCACGGCTTTGGGTGGCCCTTCGATGATCTGGTCGGCTTCTACGTGAAACTATAGGCGCCTGCTGCAGCCCCCCCAAAAAATTTTAATTGTTGCCGAATTTTGCTGTTTCAAGCTGCTCACTCATCCCCAGCGCTACAAAGCAGTCTGCGATGGAACGGATTATTGGAATAGATGTCTAATCCGCAAATACTGTAGCAAAATGGGCTCGACGGGATTTTTTGTTTATTGTCGTATCAGTAGGTCATAAAACCCGCAATGCCCCTTTTTAAAAGGGTCTTGCAGGAGCATGTGAACGTAATGCAGTCTTTTGTTCCGTTTACGTGTGTTGTCGACCGACAACAATTCCCAGTTATTCACGTTTTTAATAAAAGGAGTAAGTTAATGCGTCAGGTATTTCTAGGTTTGTTAATGCTGATGTCTCAAGCAGTGCTTGCAGGTGCTGATTGTGCAGAGTATGCCGAATCGGAACGGATGAGTGTTTTGGATTTGCAGAAGAAAATCGTTAATGAATACGGTTTCGCCATCAAAAAATTTAAGGTTGATGACAACTGCTATGAGATTTATGGCTGGGAGTCATTAGCATCGGGTGAAGAACAGCGCGTTGAGGTGTATTTCGATATGGCCAATGGCGCCATTGTGAAAAAAGAGGTGGATTAGCCCATTTGAGGCGTCACTTTTTAATACGCTGTTTCCACTGGCTGTTGTCTCTGGGCATCGTGGTTAATTATGAGTTTCTGGAATCGGGTGGTGAGCTCCACGAATGGTTGGGCTGGGTACTAGGTGCATTGGTTGTGTTGCGCGTGGTGGCAGGTTTTTTCAGTCGCGGTGATGCTAGCTTCGCCCGCTTGAGTTTGGCGCCGGGGCTAGTGCTGCAAGACCTAAGAAGCCTCGCTGGCAGGTACACAGATCACGAAAACCACAGTGCCGCTGGTAGTTGGATGATTGTTGTAATCCTGGCGCTCGTGCTACTGCTGGCCGTTACCGGATGGATGCAGGATCTCGATGCGTTTTGGGGAGAAGAATGGTTGCAAAATGTCCATGAATGGCTTGCACATGCGTTGGTTGCTTTGGCGGCACTGCATGTCTTAGCCGTTATGATTATTCAATTCGGCCACGGGGTTCCGTTACTTAAGCGTATTGGGTTTGGACGATGACGCGTGGACGGAACCTGTCACTAAGAAGCGGATGATAGTAAATGACTAGTACGGCTGCGCAGCAGGGCGGCACGCTCAATTTCGACCCCCAAGCACTGCGAGAGAAGTATCGTCTTGAGCGTGATAAGCGCATTCGAGCTGATGGCAATGACCAGTATGTTGAGGTTACCGGCGACTTTTCTCACTACGTCGACGATCCTTACATTACCCCCGGAATGACACGGGATTCAGTTGTTCGGGACGTTGAGGTCGTGATTATTGGGGGCGGTTTCGGCGGTATGCTGGCGGCTGCTCGACTCCGGGACGCCGGAATTACCGATTTTATGCTGATCGAAAAAGGCGGCGGTTTCGGTGGAACCTGGTACTGGAACCGTTACCCCGGAGCTTCTTGCGATATAGAGGCTTATGTTTATCTTCCTTTGCTTGAGGAAACGGGATTTGTTCCCCGACAAAAGTACACCAATGCAGAGGAAACCCTAGAGTATTGCGAGGTTTTGGCACAGCGTTACCGGCTACATGAACATGCTCTGCTGCAAACACAGGTAAGACAAGTGGTCTGGCAGGAATCCAGTCGGCGCTGGCAGGTAGTAACTGATCGCGGCGACCAGCTTCAGGCCCGTTTTGTTATTCACTCTAATGGCCCGCTCAACAGACCTAAGCTACCTGCTATTAAGGGCATTGATCAGTTTAAGGGACACACATTTCATACCAGCCGCTGGGATTACGCCTACACAGGTGGCACTACGTTTGGCGACCTGAGCCAACTTGCAGACAAACGGGTGGCTGTTATTGGAACTGGGGCGACTGCAGTGCAATGTGTGCCTCATTTGGCGGCTTCGGCAAAGGCGCTCTACGTGTTTCAACGAACGCCGTCTTCTATTGATGTTCGTGACAATCAACCAACCAATCCCGACTGGATTTCGAAACAGACGCCTGGCTGGCAAAAGCGAAGACAAACTAATTTTGAATCAATTATGTCAGGTCTGCCGGTTAAGGAAGATTTGGTCGGTGATGGCTGGACAGAGGCGTTCCGAAATTTATTCGGGGGTCTAGGCGATAGCATGCCAAGTAAAGCCCGGCTTGCCTTGTGGGCGGTTCAAGGTGTGTTTTCCAGCAAGCGGCGTGAGCGCGGTCTTAAGCAATATTTGATGGACAGGGCCATTCAATACATGGGCTTGATGCAGAAAATGGAGATGGCGGACTTTGAGAAAATGGAAAAAGTTCGCGCTAGAGCCGACGAAGTTGTCTTAGAAAAATCAACAGCGGAATCACTCAAGCCATATTATCGACAGTTTTGTAAGCGGCCCTGCTTTCACGATGAATACCTAAAGTCGTTTAATCGAGACAGTGTCACCCTTGTTGATACAGACGGCCGTGGCGTTGAGACATTTACCGAGACGGGCGTGGTGTTTGACGGTGAGGAATACGAGGTCGATTGCATTATTTTTGCGACGGGCTTTGAGGTGGGCACCGATTATTCTCGACGCGCTGGCTACTCAATTGAAGGCGTGAACGGGTTGACGGTAACCGAGAAGTGGCAAGACGGCATGGCAACATTTCACGGCTTACACGCTCGGGGTTTTCCTAACAGTTTTTTCTTTGGACCGATCCAGTCCGGGTTTACTGCAGCCTTCACCTATGCGTTAGACGAAAACAGTATTCATGCGGCCTATATTATTGAACAGCTCCAAAAACGGGGTGCGACTCGGGTCGAAGCTAGCGCGAAAGCGGAATCTAACTGGGTAAAAACCGTTATTCAAAAAGCGCGATTAACCGAAGATTTTCAAAAGTCCTGTACCCCCGGCTATTACAACAACGAGGGTCACGTGCAGTTTCAGCCACAAAATACGTTTTATGGCGGAGGCCCTATGGAGTTTTTTGGCTTGATGGCGAAATGGCGGCGCAAAGGCAAGCTCGATGGGCTGGAGCTTTCGACTCATGAGTAGGCAGGAGTAAGTCATCTTGGAAATGCTGGATACCGGTACCGATGAATTACTCGCGAGCCTAGATGACCGCGTTGCGACTGTGACCCTGAATCGCCCTGAGAAACGCAATGCGCTCTCGGATCGATTAACCCCTGCACTCCGCCAGATATTGCTGGATCTAGAGCTCAGAGATGATGTGGGGTGTATTGTTATTACCGGTTCTGGATCGGCGTTTTGTGCCGGTGGTGATATTTCGGGACTGGCTGATAACGTGTCGGCGGATCAATCCAAAGCCTTAAGTCAGGAGGCGCAGGTTCGCCAGCTTGTCCACCGACAGGAGACGCTCACTCTGCGGCTTCACAACCACGCTAAACCCACCATTGCCGCGCTGCCGGGCGTTGCTGCGGGGGCGGGTTTTTGTCTGGCATTGGCCTGTGACCTTCGAATCGCCTGTGAATCGGCGTTTGTAACCACGGCTTATCGTAATGTAGGTTTCTCGGGCGATTATGGTGGCAGCTGGTTGCTCAATGCTTTGGTGGGTCCCGGGAAAACCAAAGAGCTTTATTTTACGGGGCGTCGAGTTCAATCAAACGAGGCCTTGGATTTAGGTATTTTTAATACGGTCGTCGCCGATGACGCCCTGACCTCGACCGTCGCAGAATTGGCGCGCCACATTGCCCACGGCCCCGCAGTAGCCTTGGGTTATATGAAAGAGAACATCAATCGCGCATCTCAAGCAGGGTTGCAGGAGTGTCTAGCCTTGGAAGCGGACCGGCTGGTTCGATGCGCCGCTTCCCCCGACCATCAAGAGGCGGTCTCCGCTTTTATGGAAAAGCGCCAGCCGGTATTTAATAAGCCCTGATTTTTGCCGCCAATGCTGCTACTGATGTTGCATTTGCCGCTTGCCCAGACTTGTTGCTATGGCCCTTTGGGTGGAGCTTTGATCGCTGTAAAGCTTTGGTGTGCCCGGGTAACCTTGCGAAATAACTCGCAGCAGTTAGGTACACTGCACACCACCAACTGAGAGTAATAAAACCATGGGAAGTCTATCGGCGCGATTTATATTGGGTGGCCTACTGGCGTCACTGGCCTTGGTATCTTGCGGCCAGTCAGATCAGTCGGCACCTGAGCCGTCAAAACCTAGGTTAGTGCGTACGATTGTTCTAGACGGATCCCATGCCGGTGCTTGGCAGGAATTTCCCGGGAAAGTTGAAGCCTCTAAGGTCGCTAATTTGGCTTTTCGCGTGTCAGGTGAGCTGTTGGAGCTCTTGGCCCTTGAAGGCGACGAGGTCACCGTGGGGCAGTTGGTTGCTAAGCTCGATGATAAGGATCAGAAAATTCGCCTGCGGGCGCGCAAAGCTGAATACGAACAGGCGTTTGCCGATTTTCAAAGGGGAGAAACCTTGATTAAAAGCGGGGGTATCTCGCGGTCCGATTACCAGCGGCTCGAAGCGACCTCCAGTACGGCTAAATCTAGTTTTGAGTCGGCAGAGCGTGATCTTGATGCGACAAGACTGCGAGCCCCTTTCGCGGGATTTATTGCCGTGCGCTATGTTGAAAACTTCGAGGAGATCGTTGCACAGCAACTGGTCTATACCTTGCACGATGTCTCGACGCTTTCCGTAAAAGTTGATGTGCCCGAAAGCGTCATGATCGGCGCGCGCCGTGATCAAGACATTATCGTGAGTGCCTTTTTTGATGCAATTCCCGATCGACGCTTTCCTTTGGTGCTTAACGAAGTGGCGACTCGCGCTTCTGATGGCACGAATACTTTTGAAGTAACCTTTGAGTTTCCCAACACAGAAGACTTCAATATTCTGCCCGGAATGTCAGCGACCGTACGCTTGGAGAGCCCGACAGCCAGGGCGTCTTCGGGAGTTTTGTTCGTGCCGGCCATTGCTGTGCTGTCCGATCAGAAAGGGCCTTTCGCCTTTGTCGCTATGTCCAATGGCGATGGCACGGCTGTCGTTGCTCAGCGACGTCTGCGGGTTGGTCAGTTAACGGGTTCGGGGCTTGAGGTGCTCTCGGGCGTGGAGCCCGGCGATCGACTCATCACGGCAGGCATGAGTAAACTTCAAGACGGTTTGCTCGTAAGAATTAGCCAGGTGACTCAGCCGTGACACTGACACGCCTCGCGATTGAAAATAATCGCGTTACTTGGGTCGTATTGGCGGTCATTGTTTTGGCCGGCTTGCAGGCTTTCGTCAACATGCCTCGGGCGTACGATCCCGGCTTCATCATAAGAACCGCACAAGTTGTCACCTACTTTCCAGGGGCTGCGGCAGAGCGAGTAGAAGCCCTAGTGTCCTCGCCGATAGAGGAAGTCGTTAAAGAGTTGCCCGAGCTCGACTTTGTGCAGAGTGAGTCCCGCAACGGCGTATCCATCGTTAGCGTGAATATCCGTGAGAGCTACAGTGAGATGCGGCCAATCTGGGATAACTTGCGCCGAAAAATCGATAGCATCGCGAATGAACTTCCCGGGGGTGTATCGGTTCCCGAGGTGAATGATGACTTTGGTGATGTTTACGGCATCGTCGTTGGACTTACTGGAGAAGGTTTTACCTTCAGCGAGTTAGATATGATCGCTGACGAGATAAAAGCCGTTTTCCTGCAAATACAAGATACTGCCAAAGTTGAAATTCTTGGGATTCAAGAGGAGCGTGTGTTTGTCGAGTACAACAACGCGCGCCTTGCTGACCTGGGTTTGTCTCCTGGTTTACTCACGCAGATCCTGGAAGAGCGAAATATTGTGGTCTCAGTGGCAGCTTCAACTGGGCGATGAGCGCATCTCCTTGGAGCCCAGCGGTAATTTTGAGTCTATTGAAGAGATTGGTGAAACCTTGTTACGCCTGCCTGAGACGAATCAGCTCTTTCAGTTGAGAGATGTAGCAACCCTAAGCAGAAGTTACGTTGACCCCCCTGAGGAATTGGTCAGCATTAATGGTGACCCGGGCATTGGAATTGCGATCGCGATGCGCGAGGGAGGTAACAACATAGAGCTAGGACGGGCGGTGAAGAGCGCGATAGCTGATTTTTACGACACCTACCCCATTGGCATTGAATTCAAGCTCGTTAACTTTTCACCCCAAGAAGTGGAGGACAAAGTAAAGGGTTTCGTCGCTAACTTGATGCAAGCTATTGGTGTGGTCTCAGTGGTTATGTTGGCAACTCTGGGGCTAAGAACCGGTCTCGTGGTGTCGAGTCTTATTCCGATCACCATGCTGCTGTCGATTATTGTGATGTCTTCTCTAAGTATCGGGCTCGATCAAATATCCCTTGCGGCGCTGATCATAGCTCTGGGTATGCTGGTCGATAATGGCATCGTGATGTCAGAGAACATTATGGTGCGCATGGAGAAGGGGCAGACCTCTTTCGACGCTGCTTTGAGTTCCTCTGCAGAGTTAAGAACCCCGTTGCTGACGGCATCGCTAACCACCGCAGCGGCATTCCTTCCCATTTATCTCGCTGAGTCGAGTGTCGGTGAATTTACGGCGTCTTTATTTAAAGTGGTAACCATTACTCTGCTGAGTTCCTGGGTGGTATCCCTCACAATTATTCCTTTGTTATGTGTCTTATTTCTTAGAGTTAAGACGGACGTGGTGACTGCACCATCAAAGGTGGAGGGACTTTATCGTCAGGCGCTCAACGGGCTGCTGCGTTACCGCACAGTTACGCTGCTGCTGACAGCAGTCGTCTTTGTCGCAGCACTGCGTGGCTTTGAATTTGTACCCAAGTTGTTTTTTCCGCCCTCTGACCGCAGCTATTTTACCGTCGAATTTGAATTGCCAACCGGCACGTCCATCGATAAAACCCAGAGAATCGTTACAGAAGTAGAGCAATATCTGGTGCAATTAAAGGCGAGTCTCAATAGTGATGTAGGGGTACGGGATTGGGTGACTTATGTGGGCAGCGGTGGCCCGCGTTTTGTGCTGTCACATAACCCGGTGCCGCCTACACCGAGCTTTGCGTTGATGGTGGTGAATACCTCATCCTCCGGTGCGATTGCCACTATTCGCCAAGAGCTTGAGGAATTTACCGAGGATCGGTATCCCGACCTTGAGCTCAAAACACGTCTGATTGAGAACGGGCCGGCAGTCGATAACCCGGTGGAAATCCGGTTGTCGGGGACTGATTCAACGGCCTTATTTAACGCTGTAGATGCCGTTAAAAAGCAATATCAAGAGGTCGGGGGGCTGCGTAATATTGGTGATGACTGGGGGCAGCGCCAGAAAAAACTTGAGGTGCGCATAAACCAGGCCCGTGCCGTTCGAGTGGGTATTACCAATCAGGATATTGCCTTATCAATGCAGGCGGGGTTAACGGGGATTCAACTGACAGAATACCGTGAGGGCGAAGATGTTATTCCGGTTGTTTTACGCTCAAAAGCCTCGACGCTACATGACATTAATAAAGTCAGCTCACTGTCGGTGTACAACCAGTCTAGCGGGCAGGCGGTGCCGCTGCGACAGGTAGCGGATGTAAAACTGGTTTGGGACATTGCCAAAGTCTATCGACGCGACGGTATTCGCACCGTTGCAGTTGGCGCTCAGCTAGAGCCTGGTGTCACGGCAGCCGATCGAATGCTGCTCATCGGGCCCTGGTTGGAAGCGCAGCGAGAGGTTTGGGGTCCTAGCATAGGCATAGAGCTTGGCGGTGAAAGTGAGAGTTCAGGCGATGCCAATGAAGCTATTGGTGCCAAGCTTCCGATTGCCGCATTCCTCATACTGTTATTGTTAGTAGGACAGTTCAATTCTCTGAGAAAGTCGGCCATTATTTTAACAACGATACCTTTGGGGTTGATCGGTGTGGTGGCAAGCCTGCTATTGGGGCAGTCATTTTTTGGTTTCATGACGCTATTGGGCGTGGTTTCCCTTGCGGGTATTGTTATCAACAATGCCATCGTTTTGTTGGAGCGCATAGGCTTGGAGTTAGCGGCGGGGGCGTCGCACCTAGACGCCATTCTTAATGCAGCGGTTCAACGATCTCGCCCCATCATACTCACCACCGCGACAACGGTATTGGGGTTATTGCCGCTATATCTGGGAGGCGGAGAGATGTGGGAACCTATGGCGCTAGCAATAATGGGGGGGCTATTGGTGTCCACCGTTTTCACGCTGGGGGTCATCCCCGTGCTGTATGCGACGCTTTATGGGGTTCGGGGCAGACGGACATAGCGCAACCTTATGGGCTCCGATAGATTGATTACGCTTCGGTGCTTTCGTCAGTGGCTGAGGAGATAACAATAAAGGGGTCTATCATGAGGGGCACAGTCCGTATCTTTTGGGCAGCGATTTTTTTGCTGGTCTCACCTCAAATTTGGGCGCAATGGCTTCATCCTTCATCGGTACCTTTGCCTGACACAATCATTCAAGGTGGGTGGTTGTTTGATGGGTTTAGTGATCAGCGTCAGGCCAACCCAGGTATCCTTATTCGCGCCGGGAGAATTGCCGAGCTTGGTGTAAATCCCGCCGATTTTCCCCTCGCGACAACTCGTTTGATCGTCCTAGATAAAGCCGAGACAATTCTGCCGGGTATGTTTGATCTGCATGCCCACTACAATCTCGATCTGATCGATGAGGGCCGCGTTGAGGAAGTGATCTACAACGGCGCTTTATTCCTCGCCAACGGCGTTACTACAACGTGGTCGGCGGGTGAGTATTATCCAGAGCGGGTCATTGCGCAGCGCGATCGTATTGATGCGGGCGAGGCTATTGGTCCTCGCTTATTCGCCTCTGGTCCGTATTTCGGCGCGTTTCGCTGCGAGTACAGCGTCAAAGTGGCGGCAGATGAGTGTATTGGTTGGCCTAACGATATTACTGAGACGGAGATCCGTAACGAAGTGGATGTCTGGCAGCGAGCCGGCGTTTCAAGTATCAAAATCAAACAGGCTACCCCGGAAGAGATGCGCATCCTGATTGATCAAGCGCACAAACACGGGATGACAACGGCGTCCCACCTCGCGAATTACAATGTGGAGTACGACGTTGATCTGCAAGCAGCGATTCTAATGGGTCTTGATCGCGTCGAGCATCAGCTCACTTTAGGTAGTGGCGGCGAGCGCAGTGCTGAGTTGCCCGAGGTGATTGATCTGATGCTTGAGCACGAGGTGTATTACGACGCCAACTTGCAAATGTACGGTGGAATTAATGAACGACGGGCTCACCCAGATGACATGCTGTGGACCAATGAGGCGCAGTACTTCACACCCTATACCCAGGAACTTCTTACGGCACGGGGTGATCCGCCTCCTGAGTCCGGCGCCAAAGAATTTGCCCAACGTGAACGGGAGCTGAGGTTGCTTTATGAGGCGGGTGGACGTGATTTGTTGGTTGTTGGAACGGATGAACCGGTCTACACCTTGTTGCTCCCTGGATTCGCCTATCACCGTGAGCTATGGGCCATGCATCATGCCGGCCTTCCTAATGCCGTGGTTTTACAGGCCGCAACTCTAAACGGTGCTCGGGCTCTAGGTGTTCATGATCGCCTGGGCTCTATCGAAGCCGGTAAGCAAGCCGACCTAATTGTGGTGCAGGGGAACCCGTTACAAGACATCAAAGCTGCGCGCCATGTAAATCGAGTGTTCAAAGCGGGTGTCGAATACGATCCTCAGGCACTGCTCAAATCTGCCAAGGGGAAGATAGGTCCTAACGGACCAGATGATCACGCCGATTGGGTGTTGCACTATCGAGCGCTGCGAGGGGATGATCTGTCACAAGAATAAATAACCCTCTGGGCTGCTGTGTTGATCTTAAGAGTTCAAAAAGCCCAGTGAGATAAAAATAAGTGCAGCGACAGTGTGCTAAGCGTAAAAAACATTGAGGGAAGCGCGATGATAAGGATATTCAGGCCAGTATTCGTCCTATTACTGTTGGCTATTTCGGGTAATGCAGTGAGCGCAGCCAGCGATAAGCCCAATATTCTTGTTATTTGGGGCGATGATATTGGTTGGTCAAATATCAGCGCCTATCACCGTGGGATGCTGGGCAGCCGAACCCCTAACATCGATCGCATCGCCCAAGAAGGTGCCATGTTCACCGACTATTACGGAGAGCAGAGCTGTACCGCAGGCCGCTCTGCCTTTATTACGGGGCAGCATCCATTGCGCACTGGGCTGCTCAAAGTAGGCCTACCGGGGGCGGACATTGGTCTGCAGCCGGAGGACCCTACGATTGCTGAGTTGCTAAAACCACTGGGTTACGCCACCGGTCAGTTTGGTAAAAATCATCTGGGTGATAAAGACGAATTTCTACCAAGCAACCACGGGTTTGATGAGTTTTTCGGTAACCTCTATCACTTAAACGCTGAAGAGGAACCCGAGACGTACTTTTATCCTAAAGACCCGGAATTTCATAAGCGGTTTGCTCCTCGTGGCGTGATTCACTCCTACAGTGATGGCAAGGTAGAGGACACCGGACCGTTGACCCGCAAGCGTATGGAAACCGCCGACGAAGAGTTTACCAATGCGGCACTGGATTTTATTGAAAAGGCGCACGCCAGCGACAAACCATTTTTTGTGTGGCTTAACACGACTCGGATGCATGTGTGGACCCGATTGGCCCCTAAATGGCAGGGCAGTTCAGGTTATGGTTTGTACGCCGACGGCATGAAGGAGCATGACCATCATGTAGGGCGCGTGTTGGACCGGTTGGAATCTTTGGGTATCGCCGATAACACCATCGTCGTTTACTCCACCGATAATGGCTCGCAGACAAATACTTACCCCGATGGTGGCGCAGAGCCCTTCCGTGGAGAGAAAGGATCCACTTGGGAAGGTGGGTTTCGAGTGCCGGCATTGATTCGCTGGCCTGAAGTTGTGGCGCCCGGCACAGTCATCAATGGCATCGTGTCGCACCAGGATTGGTTGCCAACCTTCCTTGCGGCGGCGGGGCAGCCTGACATCGGGGAGCAGCTTAAGCGAGGTCACCGTGTGGGTGATAAAACCTTCAAAGTGCACCTAGATGGCTATGATCAGCGTGCGCTGTTGGCTGGAGAGGGGGCAAGTGGTCGCAGCACGGTTTTCTACTTCGACGACAATGCAAATTTAAACGCGATGCGTTGGAACGATTGGAAAATTCATTTCGCTTTCCAAATGGAAGGCTGGGGTGGGCCTCGTGAGTCGCTTAATTTTCCGCGCATTGTCAACCTGCGCACCGATCCCTATGAAACGTCGATCGATTCGAGTGCGTACGCGCGATTTTTTGCAGACCAGCTGTGGCTGTTTGTACCGACACAGCAGGAAGTGGGTAAGTGGCTGAGAACCTTTCAGGAATTTCCGCCGCGTCAGCCAACCGCCAGTTTTACGATTGACCGCATGATGCAGCAAATGCAACAGATGCTGCAGATGCGCGCCCGAGCGGGACAGAGTGCAGGGGCCACTGGTCCCAGTCAGTAGTGCGGGTTGGTTGGCCGCCGGAAAATTGCCAATGCATGGCGTAAATATTTAGGTATCATCCCGCGCACTCACTTTTATATGCACAGGATGGCCGTCATGGAAAATCCAATCTCAGCACTGATTGCCGATAAAGGTTGGTGTGTCGCTGATGGCGCCACTGGGTCAAATTTCTTTGGGCGTGGGCTAGAGGCCGGTTACCCGCCTGAGCTTTGGTGTTTAGAAAAACCTGAAGACGTGCTCTGGCTCCACGGAGAGTTTTTATCTGCCGGGTCTGACCTGATTCTTACAAATAGTTTTGGGGGTAATGCCTTGCGCCTGAAACTGCACCAAGCCGAAAACCGTGTCCGCGAACTCAATATCGCCGCGGCAAACTTGGCACGACAAGCGGTGGAAGCGCACGCCCAAAAAACCGGTCGAAAGGCGTTAGTGGCAGGGTCTATTGGCCCCACGGGGGAGCTGTTTGAGCCTATGGGAGCTCTAACTTATGAAGCCGCAGTCACTTGTTTCACCGAGCAAGCGGAGGCCTTGGCGGAGGGTGGAGCTGACGTTCTGTGGATTGAAACCATGTCGGCTAATGAAGAGGTCGCAGCGGCGGCGGAGGCCGGTAAAAAGACCGGGCTACCCGTTTGCGCCACCATGACGTTTGATACGGCTAAACGCTCCATGATGGGTATTACCCCGACGGACTTTGTACAGTGTGCAGAGGAACTGGGCTTAAGTGTGATGGGGGCAAACTGTGGCGTGGGCCCCGCTGAATTAATGCACTCCACCCGTGAGATGCTGGCAACTAACTCAGTGATACCCGTAGCAGCCAAAGGTAACTGCGGGATTCCAGAGTATGTCGACGGTGCCATTCATTATCACGGCAGCCCTGAGCTCATGGCGCAGTACGCTGTTTTTGCCCGAGACGCCGGTGCCACTGTCATTGGCGGTTGTTGTGGCACTACGCCAGAACACGTTGCCGCTATGGTCGAGGCACTCAACAGTACCTCTAAAGGGACCTTTGATGCCGCTGCCATGGACCTGGCTTTGGGTGTCGCTTGGAAGAATTTACCCGACCCCAACGCTGCCGATTCAGAGACAAGCTCCCGGCGCGGTCGACGTAAAAGGGCCTGATGGCGCTCAGGTCTACCCCTATAAAAAGAGTGTAGTAGGAATCGGCTGCTTGGGTGTGCTGCTTACCTGTTCATCGCGGGCTGAAACGTAATCAATCTTGCGGCTTTCTATGCAGAGTATATCCAATGCGACTTTACTAGCACGCTGAAACTCGTAAGAGCAGTGACTCTGGTGTGGAATTCAGGAGCGTCTCAATCTCGCAATGGCCTTTTAACATAATGGTCGCTGCGGGGCCTTCAGCTGCATGCTGTCTCGTCGAATCAAACTTCTAGAACCTACGGTCAGAGCGGATGTTGATTTTCGAGATTTCTGCTTAAACAGGCGACAAGCTTCGTAGTACTTTTGCAAACCAGTCGTCTGGCAAGTTAACGATTGAGTTGATAAGGTTTTGAGCAGGCTCTTTGGCGTGCAGTAGGAGTTGAGAACATGTCCAGCCTTACTAAATTTTTTGCTGAATTATTATCGGTTGTCAGTTTGATGGGTGGCGCTGGTGGTGGTGATCCAACGGCCAACCCTAATGCTTTGCTTTCAGTAGGAGGCACGGTGGCGGGGTTAGACTCTGGCGAGCCCCTGGTCTTAGCGTTGGGAGACACACAGCTGGAGGTTGATCAAGACGGGGCTTTTGTCTTTGCCGATTTCACTCGAGCAGACGCTCCTTACGAAGTTGTCATTGTCAGTGAGCCGCCGCGCCTAGACTGCGATATTGAGGGTGCCTCGGGCATTACTGAAGGGCAAGACGTCACCGACATTGACATTTCATGCTCGAGCAACGCAACCACTGAGCTTTTCTCCGCTGACCGTTTACACCAAGTGCGCTTAACTATGACCTTGGAGGAATGGCGTGCTTTTGAGTTAGACACTATCCGTGCGAATTACTCGATCAACGATGCCAGCGGTAGTGCGTCACCCTTGACGTCTTTTTCCCATAGCGAGGTGTATCGCCAAGTAGATTTTACCTATCTGAATGCTGACGGTACTGAGACCCAAGTTGAAAAAGTTGGCTTCAAGATGCAGGGCAACACCAGCCGGCAGTATCCAGTGGATCAGGAGAGCGAACCCAATCGACCTCGGCGCTTCGCCTTCTCGATAAAGTTTGATGAAGAGTTCGACGAGGACGAGAGTGTGTACGCGTGTATCGACGCCAATGGCACCCCCGCCGCCGTTTCAGGCGAGCCCTGCTACGATATTGTTGGCCAAGACCTCGCAGAATACCCCGAGGC
This sequence comes from marine gamma proteobacterium HTCC2080, assembly GCA_000169115.1. GTDB lineage: Bacteria > Pseudomonadota > Gammaproteobacteria > Pseudomonadales > Halieaceae > Luminiphilus. The sequence goes on along the minus strand of AAVV01000004.1, from coordinate 185,984 downwards.
TGACGGTCGAGAGTTTATGGATGTGGAAAAGCTTAGATTCCGCTTTAATCGTGACGACCCGACTTACCAACGTGAAGTACTCGCACATGAATTATTGAATGCAGCCGGTGTGCCGGCGGCCCGGGCCACACACGCTCAGGTGAACCTCGTGATCACCGGTACAGAGGGTCAAACCTTGTACAACTCCGCCTTGCCTCAAACGTTCAATATGGGCGTGTTTACAATGATGGAGCAAATCGACAAGCCCTTTCTGAAGCTTTACTTCGATAAAAATGGGTATTTGTTTAAGACCGGCGCCCCCGGCAATTTAGCAGAGCCCGATGCGTCGGATAGCGATTGTGACCCCTACGAGGCGTCGACGGTGTTTTACAATGAGAATTTCTGTGTCATTGGTGTTGAGAAGTCTGACCCGGAGTCGGCGCTGGAGTGGCTGGGCGAGGGCAATTACTTAAATCCAGAATTTGTAAACTCCAATATTAATGGTGATGGCGTCGCCGGCAACGTTTCGCAGTTTGTCCCCTATAAGCCGACTTACGATTTAAAGACTAAGAAAAAATCCCTCGATGAGGCCAGAGCGGCACTGCAAGATTTTGCCAGCTTCGTGCAAACTCGGCCTACGGCTGAGGCCTTGGCCGAACGGTTCGATGTACCTGGTTTTATCAAGGCTCAAGCGATGGAGGTTGTACTGGGCGCGGTTGACCATTACGTTCGGGTCGCCAATAACTATTATTTGTATTTTAACGAGCCGACGGGTCGCTGGATTTATATTCCGACGGATTTTGACTACACGATGATCGATGTCACCGGCCCGAATTGTGCGGTAAATACCTTTCTGCCCATTTGTCAGCAAATCCTCAATGTGGAAGCATTTACTGACCTCGCATCGACAACGGCTTTCGACACCGGCATGGCTCCCCACTGGGCTGGGCGATTTTTTTATCCCAATTATCCCCCTATTTTGTGGGAGATCGTTTTTGGTGCTGAAGGCAGTCCCAATAGTGATTATCGTGAGCAGTTATACAGCCAGATCGAAAACATACTCAATCAGCATTTTGACTGGGCGGTTTTGGCGCCGAGGTTACAAGAGCGACGTGAGCGGCTCGACGTTGCGATCACTACAACCGACGCTGCGGATGCTGAAACGGTTTTAGGTCAATCAGAATGTTCTCAAACGTATAATCCTGAGGAGATTGATGGCGACTCTAGCGATTTTTGCGACGTTAATCGGGCCTCCATACAGCGGTTTGTAGAAGTTCGACGGGCGACACTTTTTGAGGAGATACTGCAGCAGTGATTCGGTTGTTGGTGGTCAACTGAAAGGATAATACTGGCCGCAGCCGCGATTCGGGGATTGGCAACATGGAGTTAAATTATCAACAGCAACACTGTGCGATGACTCTTAGAGAGGGGATCGATGAGTATCGAGCCTATCTCGCTGCCATCGATCGTAAAGTTATGCAGGACGCAGCAGGATCCCGACTGTTGCTAGAGCACGATGCGACCCATGTGCTTTTTGGTATGGATACGTCCCTAGAGCAAGAGGCGGGTTTGGACAGCTGGCTGTTTTTTGGTTGCCAATGGCGGCTGTCTTACATTCGAGCGTATGGAAAGCTTCCTGAAATTAAAGCGCTCTACCGGGCACTTATCAAAGAGTTTGGTTGGCGTGGTTTGCCACGGCTTTATTGGAAAACTTTAAAGTTAAAGTGGCGGGTGTTTGTACGGTCGCGTTCAATGTTAAAAAAATGGCCGTATCAATTTCCGGACCCTTGGTTAGATAGGCCCATTGATGAGCTCCGAAGAGAGCATGGTTTAGTCATTCTTAATGAGCGAGAGCGCGCGACTGGCGAGCCTTTGTATTGGAGTGGCAACTACTAGCGCGAAAGGCATTAGGTTTGGCGCAGCGACGAATTCGAGGCTCAGAGGCGCTCGGTTTTCAAAGGGTGGGAGCGCCGGCCATTTCGGCCCAAATATAGCGACAAGGGTAGTCGTGATTTATCACCTGTAAGCTTTCTGCCGAAAAAATAATAATCGGTAAGGAGGATGCCATGGCCACGAGCTAGACGTATGATGAGATTCAAAACGCGTGATCCAACACGTTGGTTGGTGACTCTCTTGAGCCGTACTGCAGGCTCGTTGGGGTCACGGTGGTATTCAGTCTTGAAACCGCCACATATGATAATGCGCTAACTCTAATAATTAGAAGGGCTATTAAATGAAGCTAATCCCAACCCGCACTCGATCTATCGGCGCCGTAGCACCGTTACTGCTATGCCTTACCGCTTGTATGGAGCAGGGTCCGGATATGAGTGAGACGATGTCAGCCCGCGCGAACATCCCCAATCAGGTACTTGAAGTTAATAACACGATTGTTGAGCGCCGCCAGTACAGCGCAGAGCGCAATGCATATTTCGGTGATCTGCATGTACACACCGGCTATTCCTTCGATGCTTATGCTTTTGGAACCGTTGCCACGCCTTATGACGCGTATCGCTACGCGAAAGGGGAGCCCCTTGCCCACCCCTCGGGTTATGAAATGCAGTTACGTCAGCCCCTAGATTTTTATGCCGTGACCGATCATGCCATGTTTATGGGTTTGTTAAAGGAAGCGGCTGATACCACCACTGCGTTCTCTAAAACCAAAGCGGCACAACCCATCCACAACATAAACGCGCCAGATAATTATGGGTCATATAGCTTTTTTGGCCGGCAAACGGCGTTTGCAACATTTTTACCTGATGTCGTGGGCGAATTGGTCGCGGGTAACCTTGATGAGGCAGAGGTTGAAGCGGTCACGCGCTCGGCCTGGGCGGATAGTATTAATGCGGCAGACCAGTACAACCAACCAGGCAAGTTCACAACTTTCGCGGCCTATGAGTACACCTCATCGACTGATGAAATGGGTAACTTGCATCGAAACGTTATTTTTCAGGGAACTGATCGGCTGCCCGAAGTCCCCTTTTCTCGCTTTCACTCCCAAAACCCTGAAGGGCTTTGGAACTGGATGGACGATTTGCGTGAGCAGGGTGTTGAGAGTTTAGCGATCCCTCACAATTCCAATGGATCTAATGGTGCGATGTTTGCGCTGGCCGATTGGGCGGGCGACCCCATGGACGATGACTATGCCAATCAGCGACTGCGAAACGAGCCTTTAGTCGAGATTACCCAAGTCAAAGGCACGTCCGAGACCCACCCGTTGTTGTCTGAAACTGATGAATGGGCAAGCTTCGAGCTGATGCCGTTTCGTGTTGCGACCACACTGGCGAGTACTGCCCCCGGTAGTTATGTCCGTGATGGTTTGTTGCGTGGCATGGCGATGGCTGATGCGGGCACGGCGAACCCCTATAAATTTGGTTTTGTCGGCGCGAGCGACACGCACACAGGGGCAATTTCTGATGACGAAGCCAATTTTTATTCCAAGGTAGGCCTTTTAGACGGTACCCCTGAAATGCGGGGTTCTGTGCCAGCCTCATTTTTGATGCGCACGATTATTAAATACAACGCTCCAGACCTACTGACTGAAGTCGATGGCAAAGATTATTTGACCTTGTCGACCTTCGCTACGTGGGGTGCTTCCGGGGTTGCAGGGGTGTGGGCTGAAGAAAATACTCGAGAGGCCATTTATGATGCCTTTCGTCGGAAGGAAACGTTTGCGACGAGTGGGCCGCGAATGAAGGTGCGCTTTTTCGGCGGTTACGATTTTGACGCGACTCTTATTGATGATCCTGAAATGGCCAAAAAAGCTTACGCCCAAGGTGTCAGTATGGGATCTGATCTCTTAGCCTCGGGGGATAGTGCGCCGCAGTTTTTAGTCTGGGCTGTCAGTGATGCAGTTGGTGGTGTTCCACTGCAGCGCGCGCAGGTCATTAAGGGTTACGTGAAAGACGGAGAGCATGCTGAGCAGGTTTATGACGTGGCTTGCAGTGACGGATTATCTGTTGATCCGACAACCCACCGCTGCCCTGATAACGGCGCTCGCGTAAACCTTGCAGACTGCTCAATTACGCCCAACGTTGGGGCTGCTGAACTTAAGACCGTCTGGCAGGATCCAGACTTTGAGCCAGGTCAGGAAGCCTTTTACTACGTAAGGGTCCTGGAGAACCCGACTTGCCGTTGGTCAACCTGGGATGCCTTAAGAGCTGGCGTTGAACCGCGTTCAGACCTGGCGATGACCCTTCAGGAGCGGGTATGGTCGTCGCCTATTTGGTATAAAAATCGGGTATCACCCCTAAACAAGATCATGGAGTCGGTGAGTGAGTTAACGGGTAACTAGCCGTTATACAGGTGCCCGACCCCAGGAAACCACCTCGCTTTTGAGGAAGCCATCTTTGCATTGATGGTCATGGCCTTGTTGTTGATGTGTGTTCAGGTCTGCTGATCTGACGAGGCTGTTTTGCAGCCTTGGCTTGAAGTCCATTTTTATGTACGGTTCACAAGCAGCAGTGCGCGGAGGACACAAAGTGAGGGTAGGGACTAAATTTGGCATTGCCGCGTTTGCGCTTGCGGTTGGCACTACAGTGCTGTGGTTCTACTTTGTTCGCCAGGTGAACCTCCCTGAGGATCGAACGGGGTTTGTCGTGGCTTTTCTTGCGGCGGCTAGCCTGGGTGTCTTGGCTTATATCAAAGGCACCGGCTGGATTGGTGGCGTTCCTCCAGCAGGCGCGATACTGATTGGCGTATTTTTTAGTTTTACCATCGCCGTAAGTTCTCAAAGCGTTGAATCTGACAAGGCTATTGCTGTCGGTGATGTGATTCCAAGCTTTTCAGCCTTGGATGACGCAGGTGAACGCTTTGAGTCAAAGGACCTCAATGGGCACTTGGTGCTCATTAAATTTTTTAGAGCTCATTGGTGACCTTACTGTGTCGGCGAGTTACGTCGACTCGAGGAACTGCGTGCAGAGTTCGAGCAGCGCGATGTGAGGGTCATCACGATCAGCACAGACTCACCTGAAGACATTGCCGCTGAGCGCCATCTTCACGGATTACAGGCGCGCATGTTATCTGATGTCCAGTTGCAGGTAACAGATGCCTTTGGCTTACGAAATACAGGCTTTCACTCTGCACCCCCGACCCACGAATCGGTGGCCTTACCCGTGCCTGCGACGCTCTTAGTGGACCGAGAAGGCAGGGTACTTTGGATAGATTTGTCGAAGGATTATCAGCGGCGGTCCGACCCGTCCGTGGTCTTAGCCGCCATGCAAGCAAATTTCGATTCTTAGATTTGCGTTTGCCGTCGCGACGGCTAGCCAGCCAACCAAGGCCTTGGTCACTCAACCAAGGTCTTTTTTTTGTCTTGATGCTTTTTTGCATGACGTTTAAGTCGGCTGGTTTTCCAAGCTAGCTTAAGCAGTCGCAGTGGGTTCGATCGGATCTTTCGCCAAATGAGCCTGCGCATAGCCGGCGTGCTGTCATAGTCGCTTTCGCGCTGACCGTGCCCCCGATGTATCGAAAGGCCAGGCACATCGACTACATCTAGCGGTAGTTCAATAGAGAAGCGCTGGGTTTGAGGAAGTAGGCACGCGTCTTCATTGCAAGCTTGATAGCAGACTTCGAAATCTATCGAGGCAAACGGCTGTGAAGGTACTTCAGCTTCGGTTGCCAGATCTTCTGCCGGATAAAATGGCACTACGATATCTACTTCGTTACTCCAAACATGGAGGTCAATGCCCAGTGTTTTGTGATGTAGCGGCGTTGTGGGCGGGTATCTGGTCGGCAGGGTGTGTAAACCATTAGGGCCAAGAATTGTTACCTTGGTGGCTGTAAGACCTGAAGGAACTGGCGCTCCGTAAAGATGCAGACCATCTTTTAGTCTAAAACGGACAATCAGCTGACGGATGATGCCTTGGCGCAGACTGCCATCGCCGCCTCGTATTGCTGCTGTGATCGCAATACCTGACTCCCCCCCAGAAGTTTGGGGCAGATCGTCTTCAATCTGTATATGCCCCAGGGCTGCATCTATCAGTGTCTCTGGGCTTTCTCGTTTTTTATAGGAGTCGTGAAAGAATTTCGAAACAACGCGGCCGCCCTCATCGCACACGAACACTCCGGGGTACGGAATGCCGTAGATAAAGGCATCGTCTTTGGAAACCAGCGTATTTAAGATGCCATATTGTTTGATGACCACGGAATCTTGATCAGATAACAGGGGATAGTTTATTAGCTGTGCTTCTGCAAATTCCCGTAGGGCTTTCGTGTCGTCATACGACACAGCGTAGAGCTTGATGCCGTGGGCTTCAAACTTAGCGTGAGCGTCTCGCAGCTCCCCGAGCTGCGTCCAGCAGGGAGGTCACCACACCGCGGATCGATAAAAAACCAATGCTGCTCTAGAGTTACCTCGATCTGTATGGAAACGTATTGTGCTGCCGAATGCGTCGGGGAGTTCAAAATCAGGGAGGTGCTCGCCAATAGCGGGGCCAGAGTATGCCCCCTCAGGCATGCTAGCCCGTACCGGGTGACCGATAGGTGCAGGGGCATCGAAACCAAGGTTATCGCGTTCCATGGGCTAGTTCATTACCATCGCGAGTTGCACCGAATTAAAAGGATAAACGTCGATAGTAGCAGTGCCCTACAGCGAAAGAGAACACCTTTTAACGTTTTGCAGCTTGCAACATAGCAGCGGAATCATCGAAGGGTTGAAAGGCGATATATTTGCCCTCTTTGATTTTGATCATGTGGATCGATTCGGTATCAAGGCCCTCAGCCGTCATGTGAACATGCACGAAGACGGTGTCACCTGATTCATAAAATTTGATGGGGTCAACTTTGAAATCGGGCCACATTTTTCCGATAGGTCCAAATACGCCTGCCTCTACTGCTGCCGGTCCTATGTAGGTGCCGGTGTAGGGTAGGCCAACTTGAATTGTCCAAACGGTTTCATCCGCTTGCACGGCACGCCAAGCCTCCATATCTCCAGCATTAAAGGCATCATACCCGGCCTTAGCCGTAGCGATATTAGCCGAGTTTCCGCTCTCTTCATGATGGCCTGCTTGGACAAAGCTCGGAATGAGTAGCAAAAAATAAAGTGCAATGTTTCTCATAATTGTTTCCTGTCAGGGTTTCTTGGGGGTGTCCCTTGGGGCTTGTTGTTGGCAGAGACTAGCCTAGATCCGTCGGTTTCTGCAGTGTTCCATTTTTATTGAGTTTTTGTTGTCTGCAGGTAGGGCATGGCTTTGCAGAAAGGGGCGGCTACTTGCTGTTCAAGCTATACATTTTTTTATGTGCCTGTATCTTCATGTTAAGACACCGGGGTCTACCAGCTAGAGCGACCTTCTTCCCGAATCATGACCAACAAAAGCCCAACAAAAGAGAGTTGTAGAAAGAAGTAAACCGTTATAAACCAGGTGTCTTGGGCTGGGTCCAAAACGACAAAGAGCCTCGCTGTACCTGAAATTAGAAAGTAACAAAGCACGCCGGTAAAACAGGCGAGAATGGTGCCTAGGGGCTTTTTTAACAAAACCCATACGTAAAAAAGAACGAGCATCAAAAATCCTAGCCCAAAGCGGATTTGATGGATTCGGTAGTCTCCGTAGTGTTTTGTCCAGCCGTGAGAGACAAACTTATCCAGCACGCCGCTGCTGTACATCATAAGATAGCCGAGAGTGAGCGTCGTCAGCACAATAAGGCAGAATTTAAACAGCCGAGTTTTGCCGCCAAGCGCCTCTTGTAAATTAGACAGGCTAAGGATCTGAGGTTCTAGTAATGCCTGTAATTCCTCTTTAGAAAGCGTCGGTTTTTGGTCAAATTTATTTTCAGCCATGCCGACTCTCCCGCCTGAAAGCTTCAACAGACATGTACACGATGCTCACGAGGTAAAGTGGGCGCAGCGTTTGGATGGTTAGCCCGGTTATGGAATCGGCGACATAAAAGATGTTGTCGAGAGCAAGATAGTCCTCGATAAAAGCAATCCACGAAATCACTGCAACGATGGCGAGGACTTTCGCTACCGGTCGCAATGAAATCCTAAGATATAGGTAAAGTACTATGAGCCCGCCTGTGAAAGCCGCCCGATAGTGCACCAGGTCTTGAGCCATTTGATAGGCGTCAGGCGATGCTGTAACAACTTCAGCGCCGCCCATCTGAAGAACTGATAACGTGTGGATCAAAACAGCTGCCGCAAAAAAATACAGAATAAATTCGCAGACGTTATACGCATTCAACATCGCAGGTGCCTCCCGACGCCTAGCTGTTTAAATCTTTACCACAAAAATAAATTTAAAGATATATTTTTAATAAACATATAATAAATTTTATTGGGACTTCTTGACGACGGTTTGAAGGACGCTGAATACGCCGTTGCGATACCCATTTTCAAAGGAAAGATGCCAAATTTTGGCTGATCTCATGGGTTGTGGTTAGGGATTGCCCGTCAAAAGTATGCTTATTTACGACACGATTTATGTGCATGTTGCTGCTTCTGTGGTTTGTGCTTTCGAAGGTGGGCACGCAGGGCAAGAAGCTCTTGAAATATGGCGGAAGAGGTAGGAGTCGAACCCACCAGGCGCTTTCTCAGCCCCTCACTGGTTTTGAAGACCAGGCACCCCACCGGGGGCGTCGCTCTTCCAGTACTTTTAAGGCTCAATACCCAGCGCGCGATGCACATTAGCACGGGGCAAAAGCACACGCACGTTCCCCTCCCTACGGGTCAGGTGCAAGCGATCGAAGTGCTCAAGGATTTCAACGGTTAGATTACGGCCCGCCCCAAATTTCTTTTTTAAGACAGCTACGGATAGGGTCTCTCCCTGGTCACAAGCATGTGCCAGACTTCCGTAATAATGCAGAAGCTGTGAGGGTAGGGCGTAACGGTTACGGTTAAGTTCATGCAGCTCACCGCTGCTCATACCTAGGCGCAGAACTTCTTTAGACAACTGCTCTGGTACTTCCGCGAGTGCCAACAAATCTGCCAGCAGTGGCAGGGCTGTGCCGCTTTGCTCCAACCGGTCTTTGAGCTTCCTCCAATGTTGTAGAGCCTCTTGAGATTTAGCCGGTTGAAAGCCTTTTCGGCTGACATAACCCTCTTTTAATACTAGGCCGCCCGATCGTATTAAAACATCTAGCGCGGCGTGTCCCAGCGCTGAGTCGAAGCGCTTAGCCGCTTCTTTTTGTAGGGATGGTATTTTCACCCCCGGCAACTTGGGCCGCTCCCGGTGCCAGTGGCCGACGTATTTCTCCAGCCATTGAATAACGAATTGCCATTGTGTTTCTGCAACAGCCCACAGGGTGTCCCCGCGTTGAAATTGGCGAATATCATCGTTTGGAAATAGATTTTTTGGTACTGACTGATGGTTACGGATCGCCCAAAATCGTGAGAGGTTTATCGTGTTCTTGGCTTCGAGCAACCGAGATAGTGCAGATGTTGCATCAGGTAATTGCAAAGCGCGCAGCCAATACAAGCGATCGTTGCGGGACTTGCCAAATTTTGGTCCTTCTGGGTCCAGTACCCTGCCACCGCCAAGAACTCGAGCTTCTGCATGATCTTGAATTAAGAAAGGTTCTCCCCATGTGCTACTAATCGAGCACTCGACGATCAGCTGTGCAAGACAGGATTCGCCCGGTTTTAAAGGGCCATCTGGTGTATCGATGTGAGCTAGACGTGCTGCCAGGCGTTTGGCCCCAATATAAAGTTTAACCGGTGCCATATGCTTCAATGCAAAGGGGGCGCTGGTCAGCAACGTTACCTCTACGTCAAGGCGCGACGCAGGAGGCAGTGACTTGGGCGCTACCAGCCAGTCGCCGCGCGCTATCTGTTTCAGGGAGATTTTACCGGCTAAGGCTAAGGCTACGCGCTGGCCGGCCAGTGCATGATCTACCTCTTTACCGTTTGCTCTTAAGTGCCGAACCCGAACGGATTGGCCTCCCGGTAGCAGGTCAAGTAGGTCGCCCCTGTGCACCTCACCGGCACTCGCTGTTCCTGTGGCGATAAGCCCGACCCCGTTTATGTTAAAGCTTCGATCTATAGAGAGACGAAAGTCTCCGGCACTGCGCTGCTTTTTGTGGTCTTTTGCAGCGCTAATCAAATGGTTTTTAAGAGAATCCAAACCCTCGCCGGACAGGCTAGAGACGTTAAAGGATCGGTGTTCCGGCCAGCGTCGTGGTTCAATCAGCGCTTGAACTTGCTCCAACACAGCATGAACTCGAGATGCCTCTACCCGATCGATCTTATTGATCACAACGCATACGCTCTCTACACCCAAAATTTCGAGGACATCAATATGCTCCAGGGTTTGGGGCATAGGCCCATCATCAGCGGCTACTACCAGAAGCCCCATATCGACGCCGCTGATACCCGAAATCATGGTGTTGATAAACTTTCTGTGGCCGGGGACGTCGATAAACCCCAGAGTTTCATCGGACCCTTGAGGAAGAAAGGCGTAACCCAAATTAATTGATAGCCCGCGTTCGATTTCCTCCGCAAGGGTATCGGTCTCTACCCCGGTCAGTGCTCGGATGAGCGAGGTCTTACCGTGATCGACATGTCCTGCAGTTGCAATGATCAAAGGTTTAGTTCGCCCAGCTGTTGCACTAATGGGGCCTTCTGATCCTCTTCTAAACAGCGCAGATCGAACCATAGGGCGCTTTGATGAATGCGACCGATCACTGGCTGAGGCAATTGCCGAAATGCTGTGCCCAAGGCACGCAAATCGCTGTCGGCGCCAGAAACGACCTCGATTCTCAGTGCCGAGCTGGGCAGCGTTTCGACAGGTAAGGAACCGCTTCCAATCTGACTCAGTGTGTCCTCGACACTGATGGCATACTGCGGCCCCAGCGCCGATGCAAATTCGGGCAGCAGTGAGGTCGCAAGTTTCTCAATAACCGCCTTAGGCCGGGTAATGAGTCGCAAGGTGGGCAAATTTTCGCGCAGCTTTTCCGGGTGGTTGTACAGCTTTAGTGTTTCCGCCAGTGCGGCCAGAGTCATCTTATCCAGACGGAGGGCTCGCTTTAAGGGGTTAGATTTAATCTGTGCTATCAGGTCTGCCCGGCCGGCGATCAGCCCGGCCTGAGGTCCTCCAAGCAATTTGTCGCCACTAAAAGTTACGAGGTCGGCGCCATGACCGATGGCGTCGGCAACGGTGGGTTCTTTCGGTAGATTCATCGCCGTGAAATCAAGCAAGTTGCCACTGCCCAAATCGATCATGAAGGGGATGCCAAGGCCTGAGGCCAGCTTTGCCAGCTCGGATTCGGTAGGGTTGGTCGTATAGCCCTCAATCCGATAGTTACTGGTATGAACTTTCATGAGTAGTGCCGTATCGGTATCCACACCCTCGGCATAGTCTTTGAGGTGGGTGCGGTTGGTGGTGCCTACCTCGGTGAGTGAGCAGCCCGCGCGGCTCATAATGTCGGGGATACGAAAAGAGCCACCAATCTCGACCAGCTCTCCTCGTGACACGGTGACTTTACGGTCCATGGCCAAAGTGTTGAGGGCGAGTAGCACGGCGGCGGCGTTGTTATTGACCGCGGTGGCGGCCTCGGCTCCTGTTTGCTCGCAGATCATGGCTTCGACATGGGCTTCTCGATCACCGCGTTTACCGCTCGCTAAATCAAACTCAAGATTGCTCGCGTTGCTTGCAACGTCTTTGACCGCCTGAATTGCTGATTCGCACAGTTGCGCTCGGCCTAGGTTGCTGTGCAAAACAATGCCGGTCAGGTTAAAAACGGAGACCAGTGTAGCGTCATGGGCGGAGGCCACCTCTTCGACAACAGACTGCTTTATTTCTTCCAGATCAATCGGCGGTGAGTCTCCTAGGCTTATTTCCTGGCGCAATTGTGATAGCCGCTTGCGCACAGCCTGTGCTACCTGGGCATGACCCCAGAGTTCGATTTCACGCGGCATGGACTCGAGGATGTCGCCAACGGCGGGTAGCTCTCGCAATTTTTTTTGTATTGGGTTGTTCAAGTTGGATGATCGATTTGTTGCCTGAGACAAGATGCAGTGTAGCGCTTACCCACCATAGGGCAATTCTTGTAAAACTGCTTCATCGGCCGCCATAAAATCCCTGTCGCCTTTATCGGTGTGCTTGCGACTTACATTCGAGAAACCGCTGGCTTAACCAGCACAAAACCACTAAGTGATATAAGCTTTGATGACTTAATGACACGGCTCTATCTAAGCAATGACCTGGAAAACAGAAACCGATGAAATAGAACGCCGGCGCGAACTGGCTCTGAATCAGGGTGGGGAAGCGGCGATCGCGAAACAGCACAGCCAAAACCGCCTCACAATCCGTGAGCGCATTGAGAAACTTATAGATCCGGGTAGTTTGGAGGAAGTGGGGCCCGCTGCGGGCACGCCGGTATATGACGAAAACGGTGTGCTCACGGGATTGGATCCCGCTAATTTTGTATTAGGTTTCGGCAAAGTAGGCGGACGCAGAATCGTTGTCGGTGGCGAGGATTTCACTTTGAGAGGAGGTTCACCCTCTGCAGCCGGACTCCGCAAGAGCGTTTATGCAGAAGAGCTGGCGGTGCAGTATCGTCTGCCGCTGGTGCGATTGCATGAGGGCTCAGGGGGGAGCGTTGGCGGCACTGGGGGTAAGGGCCCCAGTTTGCCCGGTCCTGTTAATGCGCCGGCACGTTTTCGTTCAGTAGCCCAAGCGCTGGGCACGGTGCCGGTGGCTAGCGCTGCTCTGGGTGCCGTCGCCGGGTTACCTGCCGGTCGTCTTGTAGCGTCGCATTTTTCAGTCATGTCTAAAAGTACAGCGCAGATACTTACTGCTGGGCCTGCCGTAGTAGCGCGAGCAATGGGTGAACAAAAAACCAAGGATGAGCTGGGGGGCTGGAAGGTACACACCAAGAATGGAACTGTTGATAACGGTGCCGAAGATGAGGCGTCCTGCATCGCTGAGATCAGGCGCTTTTTATCGTATATGCCCGACAATATTTATCAGCTGGCACCGGTCATCAACTGTGATGATCCTGTTGACCGTTGCGATGAGCACCTCATAGAAGTCGTACCCCGAAATCGCAGACAAGCCTTTGACATGCGCTCGATCATTGCATCGGTTGTTGATCGGGAAAGCTTCTTTGAGATGGGCAGAGGTTATGGTCGATCGCAAATTACCGGGCTTGCTCGCCTCAACGGTCAAACAGTGGGTGTGTGGGCAAACGATGGTAAGTTCCTAGCCGGCTCTATGACCGCCGATGGCGCTCACAAAGCCCGTCGCTTTATGGAGCTCTGTGAAACCTTCAGTTTCCCAATAGTGAGTCTTGTTGATGAACCCGGATTTATGATTGGCAGTCAGGCGGAACGGGAGGCAACTATTCGCCATGGCGCCTCGGCCGTGCTGACAGCAGCGTTAACTACAGTGCCCTGGGTCTCTGTCATGATCCGACGATCTTTTGGGGTCGCGCAGGCAGCGCACTATGGGCCTGATGGTTATGTTATCGCTTGGCCTTCGGCCGAGAGTGGGCCGCTGCCGGTGGAGGGGGGCGTGGCCGTGGCGTTCCGGAGAGAGATTGAAGCGGCGCCTGACCCTGATGCGCGGCGCCGCGAACTTGAAGAGCAACTGGCGGCCAAGCAGTCGCCCTTTCCCAGAGCCGAGGCTTTGGGGGTTCACGATCTCATCGATCCACGCCAGACGCGCCCCGAGTTGTGCCGCTGGCTGGATAGGGTGCAGCCATTGCTGCCATCTTTGCTGGGTCCAACGGCCTTTTCGATCAGGCCATAGCTGTTTTTGAGGGGGTTGTTATGACGAAAGTTGAGTTAGAAACGGGTGGATCGGTGTGGAAGATGCTGGTCAAACCCGGTGATCAGGTAGCCCAAGGCGATACCTTATTTATTTTAGAGGTGATGAAAATGGAGGTCCCTTATCCCGCTCCCATTTCAGGTGAGGTGTCTGCCACCCACATTACCGAAGGTGATGCCGTAGAGGAAGATCAGCTGGCAGTAGAAATTTCACCCTAGCCTGCTCTGGCGCGGCGCTGTCGGCAGTCGCTGCTTTTTTGCGGCTGATGAGGTTTGCGCCAGATGAATTTGCGGTAAATCGGGTTACGCTGAGTGAGGGTGGTGTTGGGTTGTACATTTTATGTAATGAGCTAATTGACGGTTGCTAATGAGGAATGCGAGCGATGAGATGGCATATAACAACAAACTGGGTGCTTGGATTGCCCGCGTTCACTGGTAAAGGTTTACTTTCTTGTGCGCTGTTTATCGGCACACCGGCCCTAACTGAGGCCGCTGATTTGATGCTGGTTGGCGGTCATATTTATACCGCTGACGCTAGCGTGCCAAGTGCTGAGGCGCTGGTAATTTCGGGGGATACGATTGTTTTTGTGGGCTCTAGGGAGGAGGCTGAGGCTTATCGCAAGCCATCTACCCGTGTGATCAATACTGAGGGCAAAATGGTGATGCCCGGATTTCACGATGCTCATCTGCATACCTTTATGGGGGGGCGCAGTTTACTGGGCTGTGATCTTGCTGCGGCTCCTGACCTGCAAGCAGTCGAGGCAATTCTCAGCTCATGCCTTGAAAAGCGACAGCAGCAATGGCTGGTTGCTGAGGGCCTGAATCTTGGGTTTTTTGGGCAGTCTGGCCCCGATCTGAGCTGGTTAAATAGTGTTACTGATCGCGTGCCCATGCTCCTCAGGGCGTCAGATGGGCATTCGGTATCCGCAAATACTTTAGGGCTGGAGATGGCTCAAATCTCCGTTGAAACCGAAAACCCACCGGCAGGTATTATTGAACGAGATGAGTCCGGCGCCCCCAGCGGTACTTTTCGCGAGTCGGCAATGTCTCTGTTAGAGCGGCATGTGCCGACCATGACCGAGCAAGATCGGATTGAGACGATGCGCGCTGCGATAAAGTTCATTAATCAGTTCGGTATTACCAGCGCGTTTGACGCTTGGGTAAGCGCCAGCGATGTGGCTGCTTATCGCGCTCTTGAGGCAGAGGAGCAACTGACACTTCGAGTAAGGGGGGCGTTGGCTTATGGTCACGGTGATCTATTTACTACCGATACGGCAGCTGTTTACGAATCTCATTTAGAACATCGGAAAGCGTTGAGTGCGGATCGTTTCAAGTTAGGGGCGGTAAAGCTATTTATTGATGGGGTCTTAGAGGGAGAAACTGCAGTGCTGCTTGCGCCTTACCTCAATAAGCCCGGGTATCTTGGAGAGCTGACGTACCCCCAAGAAGAGCTGAATAAAATTGTCTCTGATTTGGTCGAAAACGATGTGCAGGTTTACACACACGCGCTGGGCGACGGAGGTGTGCGCGCCATTTTGGATGCCTTTGAGCTTGCTCAGAAAACCCATGGCGCCAAAGATTTGCGCCACCAAATTTCCCACATGCAGTTAATCCATCCCGATGACCATGGCCGCTTTGCCGAGCTCAATATAGCCGCCAATTTTCAAGCCCTTTGGGCACTACCCGATGAGTGGGTGATCAATCTGAATTTGCCGGTGGTGGGTGTAGATCGTGTTCATCGGATGTATCCGATCGCGAGTGTTGTTGAGTCCGGTGCCACGATTGTTGGAGGCAGCGATTGGAACGTGAGCTCCCTCAATCCACTCGATGCCATTGAGGTCGCCATTTTGCGACAAGACTGGATGGCCAACGATGCTCTGAGTAACGAGGAGCTCAGCCAGTTGGATGTGTTGAATCGATCTGAGCGGGTTGATCTCGATACCATGCTTAAGGCCTATACCATTAATGCGGCGTGGTCGATGCATCAGGACTCGGTGACCGGCAGCCTCACTCCTGGTAAGCGGGCCGATGTAGTAGTGCTGTCTAAAGACTTGTTTGCCATACCGGCGCAACGCATTAGTACTGTGCAGGTTGAGCAGACCTTCATCGACGGTGAGTTGGTTTATCAAAATTAGTGGCAACTAAGCCGTTGCTCGTTACTTCTTCGCGGTGAGAGCGCTGCCTGGAAGTGCGCCAATTTGTCGTGCAAGACCCATGACGCTAGCGCTATCTAGTGCACGGTCAAGGCCTCCAGATAATCCGTTTGCTGTTTCTAGCGCAGTCGCAGTAAACAGTTGTCTACGCCTCATTAATAATTAAGCCCATGCTCGAGGTTAGCCGTTTATGCACCTCATTATGGGGTGCCCATTGTTCGCTTTGACATGGATTCGAATCTCAAAGGCGGTGGCTTTGGGTAGGGTTGGCGAGAAGCCATGTCATAAAAGCGAGTTCGAGCAAGCTCACCGAGGTAAGATAGTACCTGCGGCTGTCGGCAGGGGGTTCGGTTTCATGAAAAAAGTAATGAGGGCTACTCGATGGTTGGCCCTGAGCTTTAGCCTAGTGGCAGCGGCAGTTTTAGGGGATAGCCCCGAAAACAAGCAGGCCCTCGCCACAACGCCAGCTGCGCTGGTCGAGATGCTCACCGATGCAGCGTTTTTACCTCCGGAGCAATATCTAGAAAAAATAGAGGCCGCTCGGCAACAGCACTCTGCGGCGATTGGCCTGACGCAGTTGCCCCAATATCTTGATGCAGATAAAGACCCTAGAGCCAGCATTAAAGCGCGTGAGCTGTCTGACTACAGTCAGACGCTAGTGGATATTGCCCAGCGCTCCCGGGATGAGGGTGAAATTCTTTGGGGCCGAATTCAGGGTACGGTTTATGAGCGGCAAACCCTAGAGTGGATTTATCGTGAGCTGCAATCTTTTGGCCTTAAAGACGTACATTACGATCCGTTTCCCTCTCAATATCCTCAGTGGCGTCCCACGACCTGCGCATTAAGTGTGCGTTCCGCACCGACCTTTGAGGCAGGGCAGACCTATTCCTTCAAAGACCCCATCACGGCTTTTGTTTCAGCGACTACTCCTATCGGGGGCATAGAGGCCCAAATGGTGTACGTGGGGGACGGCACGGCCGCCGAGCTACAGGGGCGTGACTTAACTGGGAAAATTCTTTTGCTACGGGGGCGCACAGAACCCAGTGCGCTACTTAACACGGCACGCACCGCTTACTCGCGTTTAGCTACGGGCAATTATGGAATGCCCGCGGGCGTGGTGGTGTGGTGGGACGTGCCGAACGCCAAGCAGGTCGCTGGGCGGGTTGGTGCGCCCGGTGGTGGCGACTCTATTGGTGAGGCACTTCCATGGACGACCATTGGCAACGACGCAGGTTTGTATTTACGGAAGCTCCTCGATCGTGTGACGCCAGAGCAGCCTGTAGTGGTGCGACTTGAAGTGCAAGGCCAGATGGAGTCAGGAGCGCAGCGTATGAGTGGCAATACCTACGCCATGTTGCCCGGACAATCAGGTGATTACATTGTAATTCCCACGCATGTCGACGGATATTTCTATGGCGTTCATGATAATGGCGCATCTGTAGCGCTGAATTTAGCGTTGGCGCGTTATTACGCACAGATCCCCATTGCTGAGCGGCAGCATGGGCTTATTTTCCTCTTTCAAGGCGATCACGAGGTGCCCGGTGTCGGCGGAACACTGCCCTTTATCGCAAAATATCAAAAGCTGATGGAGCAGAACCTATTGCTGGTATTGCGCCCAGAGCATCTGGGAATGAATCGACCGATGGATGAAGGGTTGTTGGTGGCCAAATCCAATATAGCGGATCCTTTAATGCTCTTGGTGACTAATCGCAGTCCGTTACTGATTGATTTGTTTAAGCGCGCAGCCTCGCGCTACGGTATTGCCATGGGTGACCTGGTTTATATTGATCCTGCAGCTGACGAGGCTGCATTTCATCCACCCTATAATGATCTTAATGCGATTTCATCGGGTTGGATTCAAACCGGAAAGTTTTACCATTCAACCTCCGATTTCGATGCGGGCGGTGTTGATTTTGACCAAATAGAAAAGCTTGCGAGAGCTCACGCCTTTATTATTGATGAGCTGGGTCAGGTTTCAAAAGCTGACCTTCATCGTGGCGGTAGACCGGTGCCGGAAAAATCGATTTATCAATCAGATTTGCTAAAAATACTGATGGGTAACAATTAGTGAAAACCAGCCGGATGCGAGTAACTCGATTAATGCCAATGCCAATAGTGAGGCCTGTACCTACGTGTTGTGGCGTCTACTGACGTGAACTCTAGCGACGCAGATACTCATGCCACTACCTCCCGAAGACGCTTCATGCTCAATTCGCTCACCGGTGCTGTAGCCCTGCACGCTATGGCGCGGCTGCCAAGTGCGCAGGCGCGTTTACCACTGCCTGCTGACGATCTGCTGAACTTTGACGCTGTGGGTCTGGCGCAACTAATTCGACAGGGCGAGCTGTCGGCGCAGGAGGTCGTTGAGGCTTCTATCGCGCGCATAGAAGCGCTTGAACCCGCTATTAATGCCTTAACGACGCGCAATTTCTCTGCGGCGCTGGCCCGGGCGCCAAAAATAGACGCGAGCACAGTTTTTGCCGGCGTGCCGACCTTGCTTAAAGATTTGGTCGATTATGGAGGTGTGCGACGAACGAACGGTTCTTTACTCCATTTGACTCAGGTACCCCAAGCATCTGTTGCCTACGTTAAGGCAATGGAGCAGGCGGGACTGAATATTTTGGGTATGACGAACACGCCGGAATTTGCTTCGGGCGCACTCACCGACAACTTGGCTTTTGGGCCCACACGCAACCCGTGGGATTTAACCCGCAACGCAGGGGGGTCTAGCGGTGGTAGTGCGGCGGCAGTCGCCGCAGGTTATGTTCCCTTGGCGCACGGCACAGATGGCGGTGGCTCAAATCGTATACCCGCATCTTGTTGCGGTGTTTTGGGCATGAAGGCCAGTCGTTATCGACAAACGTCAGGAGAAGCAGACGGCAGCCACTACTTTTTAAGAACGCATCAGTGTTTGAGTCGGACCGTACGAGACAGCGCGGCCTTGCTAGCCGTGACGGAAGCCCTAGGACACCCCAACGGTTATGACCCCGTTGGCTTAATTGAGGGTCCGGGGTCCAAGCGTCTTCGCATTGCGGTTTCCATGGAAAATGCTTTTGGGGAGGCACCTGAAACCAGCGTCCAAAATGTCATTATTAAAACCATGCAGCTGTGTAAAGCTTTAGGGCATGACGTGATCGAGCTGCCTAACCCATTAAACGGCGATGCGTTGTTTCAAGCTGCCGAGGGCATTATGTTAGCCGACCTGCCTCGGTTGCTGCGGTACGTAGAATCTCTAACAGGGCGGCCTGCTGAAGACGCTGGCTTGTTAACCCGCGCAACAGTTGACGTCGGGCGTTACGCTGCAAGCCTGCCGGCCGATGCGCGTCAACGAGGGCTCGCCTACTTTGCTGAGCTCACGCAAAAGTTCACGCCGTTTTTTAACGATTACGATGTGTGGTTAACCCCTACATTACCTATTGAAACACCTCGCCTAGGGTATATTTCTCACGACACCCCTTTTGCTCAAGCTATGGCACGTAACCGTCAGCTGTTGGGCTACACAGTGGCGTCGAATGGCATTGGCGCCCCCGCGATGTCGGTTCCCCTGTTTCGATCTGGCGAGACGGGCCTGCCTATAGGCAGCCACTTTATGGCGGCTCCGGGTCAAGATCGGCGCTTATACGAGTTGGCTTTTGAGCTCGAAGCAGCGCAGCCTTGGGCAGCGCAGTGGCCCTCGTTGGTCGCTGATTATCGGTAACTTTTTGTCGTGAAGACTCTGCCAAGTTTTGAGGCAGTGGCATAGGTTCCTCAGGGGAGGGTGGCGCTGTCCTAAGTGTTCTGATTTAGGCGGGAGCAGCAGCCCTATTGTTGCTGCCAGCCCGCAAAGGGTTCGAGGGCAAAATTTTCTATCGTTTTTTAGGATTATTTTTTTAATTGTTGTGCGAGCTCTCGTTGTCGGCCGTAGACCCATTTTCTATTAGGTTTTATTATGAAATGGAGTGGCTGCAAGCTGTAAACAGCGCCAACTGAGCGAGGTAACCATTGTGCCCCACGCATTTATTTACGACGCTATCCGCACTCCACGCGGCAAGGCGAAAGCCAGCGGTGGTCTTCATGATCTATCTCCTTTCCAGTTGCTGGCGCCTCTCTACCGGGCCATATGCAAGCGAACAGGTTTAGATGCAGAACTGGTAGGTGAGGTAGTGCTTGGCTGTGTCACGCAATACGGAGAGCAAGCTGGCAATATCGCCAAGAGCTCGGCGCTTTATGCGGGGTGGCCCAGCCATGTGTCTGGACTAACCATCAACCGATTTTGCTCCTCGGGTCTTGATGCCATCAACATTGCCGCCTTGAAAGTGAACGCCGGTCAGGAAGAGGTGGCTGTTGCGGGTGGCATTGAGATGATGTCGCGGGTTCCAATGATGAGCGATCAGGCCGCCATTTTTAAAGATCCCGAAGTGGCGCTTTCGGCGCGTATTCTGCTCATGGGCAGCGGTGCTGACCTCATTGCTTCGTTGTATGGAGCTTCCCGACATGATGTCGATGAAGTGGCCCTGATGAGTCAGCAGCGGGCGGCACTGGCTCGAGATTCTGGTTTTTTTACTTCTATCATTCCTATTGATAATCCGGTGAAAGCGCAGACCATTCGTCAGGATGAATGTATACGGGGCGATATCACTTTAGAATCTTTGGGAGCGCTCCCTGCGAGTTTTGAGAGCGTTGGTAAAGCGGGTGCAGATGCCCTTCAGCTAGCGGAGTATGGCCATCTAAAGGCGATTTCCCACGTTCACACAGCAGGCAATTCTCCAGCCATGGCAGATGCCGCTGCATTGGTTTTAATTGGCGCGGCAAGCCTGGGTGAAAAAATAAGCGCTAAACCCCGCGCCGTTATTCGAGCCATGGTTAATGCCAGTGACGACCCACTTCAAGTTCTCACGGGTTGTGTTGCGGCAACAGAAAAATTGCTCAAATCCCAAAAGCTCTCGATTGACGATATCGATTTATTTGAAATTCACGAGGCCTTTGCGGCCACCGTATTAAAGGTGCGGGCTGACCTGGGCATACCGATAGAGAAACTCAACGTGAACGGAGGGGTTATTGCCATGGGCCATCCTCTAGGTGCCACGGGGTCTATCATGATGGGTATGTTGCTGGATGAGATGGATCGTCGTGATTTGACCTTGGGTCTGGTAGCAACCAGTGGTGCGGCTGGATCGGGCACTGCGATATTGGTTGAGCGTCTGTAGTGCTGATGGATCCGGTGCTGGCGCTCAGCGCCGTGTATTCATATTGAAGTTCGGTTTGTGCCATGAAATCGGGGAGCTCGAAGCCCCGGTAATCTCAAAAGCAGAGTATTCTTTGCGGCATAGTTGCTAGCCCTGCTGGCACCGATCTATGCCAATAACGAGCAATGCCGTTTGGCCGCGAGGCCGCCAATTTCATCGGCCGCCCCCTAGTCAGTCTCATTGTGCAAGCGTATATTCAGGACGTTTTCTCACCCTTGTGCAGATCGCGATTCATAGTCCGCTTTTCATGGAACGCATTGGAGCCGTCACTTAATGACACAGTCGGTTTACATTCTTGGTGGTATCCAGACAGATTTTTCCCGGGCATGGTCCAGGGAAGGTTTAGATATCTCAGACATGATTAGAGAGTCCTGTTTGGGAGCCCTTGAAGATTGTAACCTTCCGGCCTCGGCCATTGAGTCTATTCACGTTGGCAATGCCTTTGCCGAGGCCCAGCGACAACAAGGGCATTTAGGTGCCATGGTCTCTCAGGTGGTGCCCGAGCTGTGGGGCATACCGGCAATGCGGCACGAAGGCGCTTGCGCGTCGTCATCCTTGGCGGTGCTCACTGCCATGGCTGAAATTGAGGCCGGCCGTTACGATTGTGTTCTCGTTCTAGGCGCTGAAGAATTTAAAAACTTGCCTGGTGACCAAGCCTCCCAAAATCAGAACTCGGCGGCATGGCGCGACCGGGAAAACATTCACTGTAAATTTATGTGGCCGGCGGTTTTTGGCCTTTTGGCTGATGAGTATGACCAGCGCTACGGGCTAGACCGACAGGTTCTCAATCAAATAGCCGAGATCAATTATGGCCATGCCAAACGTAATCCTCTGGCTCAAACGCGTCAGTGGAAATTCGCTGAAAACAGCTTTCGCGAAGACGACACCTTGAACCCCATGATTGAGCCTGGTGTTAGGCGTTTACACTGCGGTCAAATAACCGATGGTGCCTGTGCCATCGTGTTGGCCTCTGAGAAATTTGCGGCACACTATAGGAAAACGCGCAAAGAGACCGGTTCGATCGCGCGGATAAAGGGCTGGGGTCATCGAAACGCTGGCATCCGTTATCGAGATAAAGTCGAGCGCAGCAAGGATTCAACCTTTGTATTTCCGCATGTTAGAGAGGCGATCGAGGATAGCTTTCGCCGTGCGGGGATCGCCGAGGTACACCAGCTCGATGGCATAGAGACCCATGACTGCTTTTCTATGACCGAATATATGGCTATTGATCATTTTGGTATTACGGCTCCCGGCGAATCATGGAGGGCTGTAGAGGATGGTTCAATTGGTTTGGGTGGACGTCTACCTATTAATGCCAGTGGCGGACTTATCGGTTGCGGTCATCCAGTGGGTGCAACCGGTGCTCGTATGCTTTTAGATGCAACAAAGCAGGTGACGCAACGGGCAGGAGACGCCCAGATCGACGGTGCAAAACAAATTGCCACCCTTAATATTGGCGGTTCCTGTGCAACTGTTTGCAGCTTTGTAGTAGATCAGGGGTAAGCTGATTGAGAAGTGCTGGGGAGTTTATTAACGATGGCCCCAAAATGTTTTGACAAAGGTTTTCAAGGAGTGGCTACATGAATCAGCCGATTAAAGATCCCGATGCGCCCTTTGGCCACAAATACGGTCCATTTGTCACCGACGTGTTTGCACCTCTTACAGAGGAAGAGACCTACGCTGACCTGCCGGTTATCGGAGAGATTCCAGCCGATTTAAATGGCGTTTATCTGCGCAACAGCCCCAATCCACGATTCGAGCCCAAGGGTGAATACCATCCCTTTGATGGCGACGGCATGCTACACAGCGCACATTTTGAAAACGGGCGTCTGGTCCTAAGAAACAAGTGGGTCAGAACCGACGCCTGGCAGCATGAAGATACAACACAAGGTGCCGAATACTGGGGAATTCGCCAGACACTCAAGGGGCGGGAAGATCAGCCGATCAAAGACTCGGCTAATACCGATGTCATTGGTCACGCGGGTGCAGCATTAACAACTTGGTACTTAGCGGGTGTTCCCTACGCGGTTGACCCTATTACGCTGGAAACACTGGGTCCCCGTTATAACTACTTAGATAAACCCGATTCGGGCATGTCTGCCCATTGTAAGGTAGATGAGGTTACCGGAGAGCTCATGTACTTTGACTACGGGGATCACTGGCCTTACATGTGGTACGGCGTAGCCGACGCCCAAGGTGAGATAACCCATCGAGTGCCTATAGAATTGCCTGGAAACCGGCTGCCCCACGATATGGCCATTACCGAGCACTACTCAATCTTACATGACCACCCGGTTTTTCATGATGAAGAGGCCCGGGCCGCTGGCCGGCATAAAATTGTCTTCGATTCCACGATGGCTAGCCGCCTCGGAGTCATTCCTCGAAAAGGAGATGCCGCATCTATTCGATGGTTCGAGTTTTCGGGCGCGTTTATTTATCACGTGATTAATGCTTGGGAAGAGGGCGACGAGGTCATCATGGTCGCCTGTCGCTATCAACCTGCAAAGAATGCCGATGGCAGCTTCAATGACGTGGGTACCGCAAAAATGATTTCGCGCTTAGTTATGGATGCGCGGCTATGGCGTTATCGCATGAATCTGAAAACCGGTGAGTGCAGTGAAGCGTGTCTCGACCCTGATTTTAATGTGGAGTTTCCCAGCTATGACTCACGTCTCACGGGAAGGAAAAGTGAGTTTGCTTATTTGGTAGACCACGATCCAAAAATTTTGCGCTGGAGGGGTATTTGTAAATACAACACCGATACTGGTGAACGCTTGGGCGCGTGGTCAGATGATCTTGATCACTGCTGGTACAGCGAGCCCTGGTTTGCTCCTGCTGACCATCAAAAAGCCGAGGATCATGGTTATGTGGTTGCCTTTGCCTATAACGATGAAACGCGCAATCAGGAGCTTCAGGTGTTTGATGCCCAAGACCTGAGTCAGGGCCCCGTTGCGCGGATAAAAATGCCAACACGTATACCACCGGGGTTTCATGCTTGCTGGATGAAACCCGAGCAAATTCAGAGCCGAGTGGGCTGATTTTTTCAAGCGGCGGTATTATTGCCGCCTTCTACTGAGTACTCCCTGATGACGAGTGCTTGCGCCTGTAGCAAAGCTTTCCGCAGAAGCTACGACCTTCCCCGCGAAATCGATCCGATGAAAAACTTTAGAGAGGGCTTGACATTCGACCATAAATGCTAACAATAACGATTATCATTTAGATTAGTTGTAGCGGTTATGCGGTTTGAAATTTTAAAGGTTGGAGTGCTTGCCTGCATTTCAGCGTCTTATGCGGCTTCGGTCCATGCTGAGAGTCCCACTGAAGCGAATGTAGATGCAGAGGAACGACCCCTAGAAGAAACGCTGGTGCGGGGGCAGTACCTGCAGTCTAGCCAAATCAATGCGCTTCGCTCGCCGACACCGATACTCGATGTGCCTCAGAGCCTGAGTATCATTACTTCCGATGTCATTATGGAGCGGGGTTACGCAGCTGTATCTGAGATTGTTGAATATATGCCCGGTGTCAGTGTCTCTCAAGGCGAGGGCCACCGCGACGCTATCGTATTTCGTGGCGTCCGTTCTACTGCAGATTTCTTTATCGATGGTGTTCGCGATGACGTGCAATACTTTCGGCCGCTGTACAACCTTGAGCAGCTTGAGGTATTGCGGGGACCTAATGCTCTGTTGTTTGGGCGCGGCGGCACCGGCGGCATTCTCAATCGAGTCACCAAAAAGCCAGAGTTGGGTCAGCAGTTTACTCAGCTAACAGGCTACGCCGACACTTTTGGCGGTGGTGGCGTTCAGGTCGATACCAATTGGGCAACTGGCGACAATAGTGGGTTCAGACTCAATGCCATGCTGGAAGGGTTGGAGAATCATCGTGACTTCTTCGATGGGGATCGCATGGCGATCAATCCTACTTTCAAGATGCGCCTTAGCGACAACACCATGCTTGACCTGTCTTATGAATATGTAGACCACGAGCAATTTATTGATCGAGGTATTCCCACGGGCACGGACGGTCGTCCGGTTGAAGCCTTCCAAAAAATCACTTTTGGTGATGAAGATGTCAACGTGACGACCCTTAAAGCCCACATTCTGATGGCCAGTGTTGATCACGATTTTTCGGAGTCGACTAAAGGTAAAGCGACGTTCTTCCATGGTGATTACGACAAGTCTTATCAAAACTTTTACGCATCAGGCTACAACGAAGCGAGCGCTCCAAACGAAGTAACGCTGGATGGCTATGTCGACACGACACAGCGGCAAAATACCGTATTGTCGGGCAACTTGGTTAACGAAAGCATCATAGGCGGTATGCAACATCGCTTCCTGGCCGGAGCAGAATTCGTCCACACCAAGTCAGATCAGGACCGCTGGAACACGCTTTGGTCGGCGACCGCAGACGATAAAGAAACATTTTTTATCAATCGCCCCCTGCAGGTGCTCGGTGGCGTGGGCGTGAATTCGAGTGGGATGCCGACGACCAACGATTTTTATGTCGATTTGAACGACGACACCCGTGTTTCCATCGATGTCTATTCGGCGTTCATTCAGGATGAGATCAGTATTACCGAGAAGTTTGATATCGTCCTTGGCGCGCGCTTCGATCACTTTGCAATTGATGTTTTCAATGTGCCCAACAACGACGAGAGTTCGAGAACTGATGAGGAGGTTTCTCCTCGTGTGGGTGTGGTGTTTAAGCCCGCCGTAAATATGTCACTGTACGCCAGCTACAGCGAATCTTTCTTACCACGCAGCGGCGAACAGTTTGCCAATATCAATGGCAGCAAAGGGCAGCTCGACCCCAATACGTTTGAAAATATGGAGCTTGGCTTTAAGTGGGATCTAGCATCAGATTTAAGCCTGACGGCCGCGGCGTTCCAGATTCAACAAACCTCGCCACAAGTCGCTGACAATGACCCTTCAACTCTTGATGTGATTGAGACAGAGACAGATGGTGTCGAGATCCAAATTGAGGGACGACTGGCCGATTTCTGGAATATATCGGCGGCTTATACCTACTTAGACGGTGAGCAAGTGGGACGGTCGGGTCCCTCGGGAAGGCGGCCTAGGGAGCTTCCTGAAAATATGTTTTCACTGTGGAACTCTTTTCAGTTCTCACAAAAGTTGAGCGGCGGCCTGGGTTTGACCTATCAGGACGAAAGTTTCATCAACAACAGCAATTCAGCGGTGCTGCCCAGCTATACCCGCATTGACGCCGCCCTTTACTACCAACTTTCGAATACGCTAAGAATGCAGGTCAATATTGAGAACTTAACCGATACCGACTATTTCCCAAGCTCGCACAGCACGCATCAGGCGACGGTAGGTGCTCCACTAAATGCACGTTTTGCCATTACCAAGGATTTCTAGGTTAGCGCTTTTCCCTTGGATGGTTAAGGGTACATAGCGAAGCCATCGTGGCTTTAGAAGCCTGGCGCAAAAGGTTCCCTAAAAGGTTACCCCTCGCTTGGGCGGGGGTTTTTTATGGGTGGCGCACTTACTGTCTGACCGAAGCTGACTGCTCTCGTAGTGCCTTGAACTCCGAGCCTTGTTTCCAAGCAGGCCAACGTTTGGCGTTGCCCAGCTCCGAGATAAGTTGATGGAACAATTCGATATCTTGCACTGCCCCGGTTAAGTCCCAATCAGCAGACCAAGCATCGCAGGGCTTGTGATAGCAGTTGCCAACGTAGTCAGCGATCCATTGGTTGCCCGCCTCGCGGCCACCGACAACAAGATCAGCACCTCCAGCAATGCCCATCATTAATAAAACCGGCACCCCCACCCGCGCCATAGAAAAATGGTCGGCACGGTAAAAGAGGCCATTTTCGGGCAAATTCTCTTCAGTGACATAGCGTCCTGCAGCCTCTGCGACTCGAGCGAGGTCATCCTCCAACTCGCTTTGTCCCTTACCCACAAGAATGACATCCTTGGCCGCTCCGGCTGTTTGTAAGATGTCTAGCGTGAAGTTGGCCACAGTTTTTTCAATGGGAAAAATAGGGTCAGCAGCGTAGGCCATTGAACCGACAAGCCCGGCTTCCTCCGCGGTCCAAAAAGCCAATAAAACACTGCGCTCCAGAGCTGGCTGAGCCTTGATCACTCGAGCAAGCTCAAGAATACCTGCGCTTCCTAGAGCGTCATCATTGGCGCCTGCACGAATAGTGCGACCCTGTTCATCGGGCGCGCCGACGCCATAGGCATCCCAATGCGCAGACGCCATGATCACTTCATCAGGTCGTGCGCTGCCGGGTATGAGCCCCAAAACGTTCTGGCTATCAAAGGTCGTAATATCGACTTCCAGATCGGCATCAAAGCGAATGCCCTCAAGCTCAAATGCTTGAAACTCGGGTTGCCGGGCTTTCACTCTAAGCGCATCTAGATCATGGCCGGCTGTAGCTAACAGCTCGTGAGCCGCATCGTTATGCAGCCAGCCCTGTAATTTAACAGGAAGTGCCTTCGGATCTTTATTGGCCAGAGAGACATTTTCTCCGGCCCCCGCTGCAGCCACGCTCCAGTCGTAGCCGGCGGCTTTGGTTTCGTGAATCACCAAGGCGCCGAACGCCCCGCGCCGGGCCGCTTCTTCAAACTTGTAGGCCCAGCGGCCGTAATAAGTCATACGCCGATTACCGAAGCGTCCCGCGACGGGCTCATTGGGCTCTGCTGCAAAATCGGGATCGTTGACCAGGTAAATGACCAGTTTGTCGGTTAAGTCGATATCGCCATAGTCATCCCAGTCCTGTTCGGGGGCATTGGCACCGAAACCCACGAAAACAACGGGAAGATCAGCGGCAGTAATGTTTGTGAGAGCCGTCGCGGTATCGACGGATACCGATATGCCTTGATCAAGTGATAAAACCGTTTCCGGGCTCGAGAACGTCATTTTTAGGGGGGACTTTACCTCCGAACGCATCATGGGAACGGCCTGCGTCCAGCTGCCTTTTGCGCCTCCGGGCTCCAGTCCAATTTTCTGCAGTTGCGCAATGAGGTAGGCGACGGTTTTGTCTTCGCCAGGTGTGCCTGGCGCCCTCCCTTCAAATTCATCTGACGCCATAATCTTGACGATATTGGAGAGATTGTCGGCACTAATTTCTAGCGGATTTTTGTGGTGATCAGCCGAAACCTGCAGCGACCAAATTAGTGCGAAGAGGGTGGGTAGCAGTAGACGCATGGCGTGCTCCGGTATCGGCGGTGTCGTAAGGACCTTTAATATAGCAAGGTCACTCCCTCCCTACCGAAATGAATGATTTTTCGGGGTTACATACCGATACGTTGGGTCACCCTCGTTACCGTGATTGCGCCCTCGCTAGCTGTCCAATTACGAACTCGCGCGTTTCTTCAGCCAAATAAATTGCGCCATCAGGCCAATCACAAATATGAGTAAAAAGGCGAGGTGAAACTGCCTCAGCAGAGGGTCTTCGAGGGTATCTATAAACGGATCGCCAATAGGGAGCCGCCTTAGGAAGTCGGTAATGGCGGGAATCATGTGAAACAGCAGGGTGCTGGTGTAACCCAGGGCCTGAAAGTACTTGGATAACGACCCAAAGAGTTTTGTTTTTTCCATAACCACGCCACAAAGGAGAGCAGCAAGCGTCATAACACCAAGGATGTGGGCAATGCCAAAGCCGCCCTGGTTGTAAATACCTAGCGCAGTGCCTGCAACAATGAGCGTCAGGAGTGCATACAGCTTGCCGGATCGATGCTCTAGGGAAATGACCTTGTATTTCAGCACGGCGTAAAAGCCACTGAGGACCGCGCCGATGCCCAAAATGGTGTGGAACCAGCCTAGGGGTATCATTTCTGGCATTGAATTTTTCCTTGTTCTAGAAAGTTTTAGCGATTGGAATAACTTAAACGTTGGAGGCAGTGAGTTCTAAGTTCTGTCTTGTCATTCTACCTCGTCAGGGCCGCTTACGTGGACACTATTGGCTGCGCCATTTTCGATAACGCTTGGTTTTTTGTTTGGTTTTGAATTGATCCGCTAAAAGTGACCAAAAAGGGCTGACTTCTTTTTTAGGGGTTTTACCGCTAGCAACCCGATTCAGTTGCACCTTTGTCACGGCCATTACCGCGAGTGCGGCGAAGGTTTTATTTTTCCAATTGACTTCGGGCAGGTCAATATCGAAGTCGCCAGCACGCCACCGATTGGGCAAGTCAGGTTGAAATGCCATGCCTCTCGCGATGCCCAGCATAGCGACGGCAAAACCGGCCTCATTTTTCTCCAGCGCGTTCTCGGCGACCGCGCGGCGCAAAATACCCCCGGTTACCATAATGGGCATTTGGGCGACGGCAGCCACCTCCCTCGCGAAATCAACAAAATAAGCTTCTCGACGTAGTGTTGATTCTGACTTGCCTTCCTCTTTCTCAGCAACTCGGCCCTGCATGGCAGGGCTCTCGTAGCTACCGCCGGATAGCTCTACCAGATCAACCCCGAGTTCGTTCAATGATTCAACCACGGTGATAGCGTCTGCGAGGCTGAATCCGCCGGTTTGAAAATCTGCGGAATTAAGTTTCACCGAAACGCAAAATTTAGGTGCAACGACAGCCCGTATGCGCTTGATGACTTCGATAAGAATGCGCGAGCGGTTGGTGATATCTCCACCCCATTGGTCGGTTCTGCGATTGCTTAAAGGCGATAGAAATTGGCTGATCAGATATCCGTGTGCGGCATGTACCTGAACGCCGGTAAACCCTGCAGACTCGGCCTTTTGACTGGTGGTGGCAAAACGCTCGATCACGGTTTCAATTTCAGCCTCTGTCATAGCGCGAGGCTGCGCAAATAGTTTGGACAAATTACCCATGTCCAAGGCTACATCGGACGGTGATAAGGCGGTTTCACCCATGGCCTCATAGACTTGGCGCCCAGGGTGATTGATTTGCATCCATAGCTGCCCACCGGGTGGTGTGCCCGCCTTTGCCCACTGGCTAAACGGAGCGAGGTCGGTCTCTGCTTGCAGTACAACGCCTCCCGGTCCGGTCATGGCGTCGGGTGCGACCATCACGTTGCCTGTTAGGGTAAGGCCTACACCCCCCTCGGCCCAGCGGCGATAAAGTTCAAATAAGCGGTCTCCGGGTATTTGGCCTTCATCACAGAGATTTTCTTCCATCGCGGCCTTGCAAAGGCGATTGGGAATAACGACGCCGTTGGGTAACTCCAGAGGTTGGAACAAAGGTGATGCTGAAGAGGTCATTTAGATTTCCCGATTAATTATTCAATAGTGTTTGGTGTTGTCCCTTTAACGGCTGCGAACAGATCCTCAGCGTCATTTAATGGACGATTGCGCCAGTGAGCACGCTTTTTACGCGCACGCACTAAGGTGGTATATTTTTGATACCGGGTTTATACAAGTAACCTAGGGATCCCGCAAGACGTCACACTTATTGGCCTCAGTTACTGTGAAGGAACCGTAAGCAAGAAACCGTAAGCAAGGACTCTAAGTCAGGAAGCATTATGTCCCAGTCAGAGATCTGCCCCGAATTTGAAAGAATCAATCAGGTACTCGCCCGAGTGGGTGATCGTTGGAGCGTGTTGCTAGTGATCTCGATGGCGCGCAATGGCGCCTCACGTTTTAACGAACTTAAGCACCGCTTGGGTATTTCCCAGAGAATGCTGAGTGTGACCCTTAAGGCCTTGGAGCGCGATGGCTTGGTGGTTCGTACACACTATCCGGAGATACCGCCGAAGGTTGAATACGCACTGAGTGAGATGGGTTTATCATTTCATGCCGCGGTCGATGCGCTGGGGTATTGGGCGGTCGAGAACCTTGAGGCGATTGATCTTGCAAGGGCTTCTTATGACGAGGGATGAGCTGGCGGATAAGTGCGATAGGAAAAAGCGGGGTTCTACCGTAAGCCGTTTATCACTGAAGTTTTAAGGGTATCAATATGGCCATTAAGTCGAGCATCTACAAAGCCAAGCTAAATGTGACTGATATGGATCGGCATGTGTATCAGGAGTACCCACTGACCATAGCCTGCCATCCCTCAGAGACCGAAGCGCGCATGATGCTGAGGGTTGTCGCTTTCGCTCTGCACGCTCACGAGCGATTGGAGTTTGGTCGTGGTATCAGTACCGACAACGAGCCCGATCTTTGGCAAAAATCATTATCTGACGATATCGAGCTCTGGATTGACTTGGGCACCCCCGATGAGAGTCGAATTCGTAAAGCCAGCGGCCGTGCTCATCGTGTTGTGTTGTACGTTTATGGTGATCGCTCAGTGCCTGTTTGGTGGGCGAAGCAAGCGACTTTGCTGGCGCGTTTCAGTAATTTGAGAGTTGTCCAGATATCGGACCAGTCCCTAAGCACCCTAAGTGCTTTCGCGGGTCCTAATATGTCATTACAAAGCGTCATGGAGGATGAGCATGTTGTGTTCAGCAGCACTGGCCATGAGGCAATGGCTGAGTTGGAGCTGACAGTGTTAAAGGCGTAACGTCGAGCCCATCTGGCTGTGGTTAGCTTTTATCTGCTCACCGACATGGTCGACGTGAATTTACTTTGCGCGCGGGCTAATCGGTTGGGCTTGCATTTTCGCTGTGTGGTTAGGCACCTGGCTCCCCCCTTGAATCGATTGTAATAATCAGTCGAGGCTGTGCAGCCGGTCAACTAACCGTGATTCGAGACTTTGCGCAGGTTGATCAGAAAATTTACTTGCAAATGATAATCATTATCATTAAATTAACCCCTCTGAACTAAGAACAATAGGCGGGTTATGGCAGGTAGTGAAAAGTGCTTTTGCGATAAGCATTGGCAGGCAATGCGGGGATGTGGATTTTTTAACGCGCGCGTTTGGTTGGGGTGTCTCGAAGCCGGCATAACGCTAATCGAGACGTATCGACTGACCGAGGCTGAGGCACAATTAGTGAAGGCCTTCATCGCAGGTAAGTTGTTTTTTAGAGAGCATGAAGTTACTCAGGACGCTCTAGCGGTGCTCACTGATACTACGGCGGTGCTCTATGTATGTCTCGTTAATCGGGGTGAACAGCGGCTCGCGACCGAGATTGTAAGCTCCACAACCCAGACGCTATCCCGGGTAATATCGATGGACTCGCTGCGATCGGCTTCATTGAATGCTTGTCATCATTTATTGTCACTGAGTGAGGTGCCGGCGGAAATGGCTCCCTCCATTCAACTGGCGATGAGTCGTTATGTTGAAAACCCAAGATCTATCGCGCACTGATAGACGCGCGGTAAGTGGCAGTCATAAGCCACGCCTGAGTAGGAGTTAGTAAATGGGAAGGTATAAGAGCTTAACGTGTCCCAGAAATGGGTGTGGTGGAGGTGTGACATGAAAGACGGTCTCTTCAAGCGGGTCGCGGAATCAATGGTAGTGTGGCTTCTTGTGATGCAGGCAGCTGGGAGCGCTGGGGCCGACGGCGCTATGGACGTTTCACAGCGCCAATACACGTATTCATGGCTGTTCGCCGATTCCAGCAGTATGAAACCCCGAGGTGGTACCACCTCGGGGCCTGATGTCGTTCTAAATAACGCCACCTCAGCAGAATTTATCCGACTTCAGGCGTCTGATTTGCGGGTGCAAGAGCGCGATCGGCGTGCAATATTGGCGATGGCGGGTGACTTTCGAACCAGCTTCGATTTTATTGAAACCGTGGGTTTCACCGAAGGCTACGAACCCCTGGCGCCCTACCAGTCTTGGGGAACAGAGCGCGTATATGTTCTCGAGAACACAGAAAACTTTGTAAGCCTTCAGCACATTATTGTTATGCATTTTGTCGATGATGCCGGCGTCGTGTCTGCGCCAATGGTGGTAAAGCATTGGCGTCAGGATTGGCGGTACCAGGATCAAGTCATGCATGAGTTTCAAGGTCGTGGCAGATTTCAGCGCAGAGAGCTCGACGCGGCGAGCGCATCAGGTTCTTGGACGCAAACGGTATTCCAGGTCGACGATTCACCACGATACGAAGCTAAGGGCCAATGGACCCATGCCGCTGGAGTCTCCTTCTGGAAATCTGATGATCGGCGCCGGCCTCTGCCTCGGAGAGAGTTTAGTGTGCGAGATGACTATCAGGCCCTCTATGGCTCCCATCGCATAACGATTACGCCTAGTGGTTGGACTCAAGAAGAAGACACGCTTAAGTTGGTGTTGGCGGACGATAACCGCCCTGTGGCGGATCGGCCTTATTTAGCGCGAGAAGCAGGCCTGTCGCGTTACGAGCGGCTGCAAAACTACAACTTCAGTGCTGGTGATGACTATTGGCAAAAGACTGAAAATTTTTGGTCGGCCGTTAGGCGCTTCTGGCAAGGCGTCTACAAAAATGAGCCTGAGTTTACTGTTGCTAAGTCGGTCGAGGGAAAACCAATGTACAGCGCACTTTTCGCCTTGGCAGATCAGCCCTATGGCTCCCAGCAAGCCATGGAGCGAGCGGTTCAGGAAGCGCTACGACCTTATATCCGGGCACATAGATAACGCTCCCCAATACGTTATAACTGTTGTCCTCGATTCTATGCTCTAAGACGGCAGGGGCGGAGTTGATCCTAAGGTGCCGCGCCATCAACGGTTTATATTCCGCGCAGCTGTCGGTCCGGGTGTGAAGCAGTGGCCGAAATTGCGAGACAGGTTAACTTTAGGAGCCAGTTATCCCCGCTCTATTTTGACCATATCCGAATGACACAATGCGGCTGAGTGCCGCGAGGTTTCGGCCGGACTGCTCACGCAAGTCATTGAAAAAGGTTTGCGTGGCGCGCAGGGCCCTTTGACTGGTGATGCCGGAATCAATAACTCCGTGATTGCGCAAACAGCCTTCCACATCGGCGGTGAGTAAAAAAGTATCGACACCTAGCGTACGCAGGGCATAGGGGCCGGTGTTGCCGCCCAGGCGACTTCCTTGTTTTTTAAGGTAAAGCCAAAGGCCAATCACATCGTCGTCAGGCCAGTCGGCGATAAACGCACCAAAACCACGCGCCTCGCGACGCTCGGTATCTGCGATCATGGCGGCATTCGCGAGGATGGTTTTTACTTTATTGTGGTTTCGTATGATTGCAGGATTACTCGCCTTACGTTCGAGCATATCCTCGGGCATCATCAAGAGGCGCTCGATATCAAAGCCCCAGAACTCTTCTTCGAAGTGGTCCCATTTTTTATCGACAACGCGCCAGACAAATCCCGACTGAAAGATCTTGCGGGTGAACTCAGCGAGATAGCGATCTGAGCCTAAGGTTTTTAGCTGCTTTTTACTCGCAACTTTTGGAAGCATCGCTTCCACCGCAGCATCGCCCCCTTTCCGCTCACAGGCTCTGTCGTATAGCTCTTGGTAATCTGGATAGCTCACTGTGCCAGTGTAACGCTTACAGAAGATTTGTTAGTCCGAGTCGGCATAATTTTTCGGCGTTGCTTTTGTGGGTACTTGTGTGGGTGCGGCGGGGCGCATTAGACAGCGATACTTGACGGGTACCGACTCAACAACGTCACCAATACAGAAAAGTCACTAATCATCCTGGTGCCAGAGGATCGGCATGCTGGCGTACTTGGGCTCTGCGACTCAATGTAAGCCCCCACTCAGCTATGGCTCGGTGAGTTACATAAAGATTCAGTAATAGTTAAGGAGTATTGAAGTACCTCAGGACTGTTCGAAGGGTAGGCGCCGCCAACCGGGTGCTAGTCGTAAATTTTTACGTCTCGAGCTACGCAAAGGCAGTGCATGGCTCTATAATTACCGGCGTACCCTGAGTGAATCTTCAGGCTAGATACAGCTGAGATCAGCTGCTGTAGATCGTGTTCGATTGCTGTGATGCCTAGGAGCTCAATAATAATGAAGTGGCAAAATCTTGGTGACCAACTACCTCAGGTCTACAACCCGCTGACTCGGTTTATAGGTCGATCAACCTTAAGAATTCTTGGCTGGCGTATCAACGGTGAGTTTCCAAATCGCCCCAAATTTGTCGTCGCTTTGGTGCCCCACAGTTCCAATATGGACTTTATTCTGACGATTGCGGTCCTTTGGTCCCTGGGTCTCAAGTCTAGCTTCATGATGAAGCACACGCTGTTTTGGTTTCCTCTGGGCCCCATATTACGCGGGCTAGGAGGCATTCCCGTTGATCGTCGCAGCTCTCAGGGGCTCGTGGAGCAAATGCGAACCGAGTTTAGCCGACGCTCGCGTTTGGTCTTGGGGGTGACCCCACAGGGGACGCGAGGAGGTTCGGGTGAATTTAAGCAGGGCTTCGCTAGGATCGCGACCGCAGCCGGGGTGCCTATACTGCCGGCCATCTTGCACTACAAAAAGCGAACCGTGCAGCTGGCGTCACTCATTGAAGAATTAAGCGACGTGCCTAAGCTGATCGAAACGGTGCAAACCATGGCGCTGACGGGATCGGCGCGCCATCAACGCGCCTAAACTTAGGCGGTTTCGCTAGGGTAGATCTCAGATTTCGTCTTTTTTCATATTCTGCTGCCGCATTATGGACATGCATACTGCCTCGACTATTTCTGGGCTGTGCAATCCGCCATGATACTCTGTATCATCACTAACACGTGTTTACTAGGCGGGACGTGGGACAAACGTGGACGTAATTTCAAGTGCGGAACAGAAATGCGCAGATAATGGCGTAAAGCTGACAAAGCGCAGAAAGCAGGTGTTAACGGCTTTGGTAGAGTGCAATGCTGCAGTCTCTGCCTATGAGTTGACAGAGCTGTGTAACCAGCAAGGTTACACCGCAATGCCCGCCATGTCGGTTTACAGGATATTAGATTTTTTAGAAGGGCAATCGTTGGTTCATCGGCTGAGCACGACGAATAAGTATATTGCCTGCTCCCATATTAGCTGTCAGCACAGCCACTTTCGCCGTCCGCAGTTTTTAATTTGTAACGACTGCACTCGGGTTCAGGAGGTCGATGTGACGTCAGAAACCCTTAGTGCCATTGAGCGTGTTGCCGCCGACGTGGGCTTTAACCTTAGTGACAAGCAGCTGGAAGTATCTGGCACTTGCTCAGATTGCAAATAAACTAGAGTTTTTAATCCGTGAATACCTTTACCACAACGCCCAAGCCCCTGGCCGACAAAACCGCAATGGGACTGTCCTCGCTTTGCATGCTGCATTGTTTGGCATTGCCAGCGCTGCTCGCTATTTATCCATCTGCACTAGCCGTGGCATTAACCGATGAGCTTTTTCACACCGCCATGGTGTTTCTCGCTATTCCCATAAGTGCTATTGCTTTATCACTGGGCTGTCGTGAGCACAAAAGCTATCGAATAATGGTTGTTGGGTTCACGGGTTTACTGATTTTGGTGGCATCCGCAACCGTGGGACATGATCTTGCAGGTGAAGTGGGTGAGAAGGTGCTCACCATTGTCGGTGCGCTGTTGGTGTTTGCTAGCCACCTTATCAATTTCCGTATGTGCCGACAGGCTAAGCATTGCGAGTGTGACGCATAGCGACCACAACCCTCTGAGTTAAACTTTGCACCACATAATGATATGATGTATCTTATTGTTATGAACTTAAGCCTCCCTGAAACTCGTTATAAGCGCGGTCTGCTGCGGTTGATGCCGCTGAGTGGTTTGGCGTGGGGGCTACTACTGAGCGTCTTGGTCGTGGGGCAAACCACGACGGTCGCTCATGAGGCCAGTCCATTTTGTGACGAGGAGCTGTGCGAGCTGTGTGAGGGTGGCGCTGCTGACCCTGCTTCTGCTCCGAAGACATGTGTTAGTGCGGGCGACGACAAGTTTCGTCCCCTCTTAGAGGTGTTCGTTGTTCCGGGGTATCAGGGCGGTCGCTCAGTCGCCATGGTGCGTGCCCCCCCGACGGGCCGATAAGCACATCGTAACGTTTAAGCCCGATCGGGCTAATCACATCTAATTTTTAGGAACTTTCTAATGAAATCCAAATTTAATGTTTGGACGGGACTTGCGTCCTGTCTGGGCCTACTTGCTGTGGCTGGTGAAGCGCTGAGCCAAACCGAGTCAGATGCCGCCCTCGAAGAAGTTATTGTTCGCTCACACCCGCTGTCAGCTGAGGGCCTGTCACAACCCGTCACAGTGTTGGCTGGTGATGAGCTCAGTAAAGCCCTCGCTGCTTCACTTGGCGATACGCTCAGCGTGATTCCAGGTGTCCATTCAGCCAGTTTCGGTCCCGCCGTTGGCCGGCCCGTTATTCGGGGTTTAAGTGGTCCTCGGGTAAAAATCATGGAAGACCGAATCGATAGCCTTGATGTGTCGATATCCAGTCCCGACCACGTCACGACGATTGAGCCATTTGCTGCTCAATCTATTGAAGTATTGAAAGGACCAAGCACCTTGCTTTACGGCAGCGGTGCTATCGGCGGGGTTGTTGACATTCACACGGGTAGAATTCCCCATAACATACCAGAGGCTATGTCGGCGGACTTGGAGGTCAGAGGATCCGACAATGCTAGCCAGCGCGCAGGGGCAGGTCGTATTGAGGGTGGTGCAGGTGCTTTCGCATTCCATGTCGATGGTTTTTACCGTGATGCTGACGAATACGACATTCCCGGCTATGCCGAGTCCTCGTTGCAGCGGGCCAGTGAAGAGCATGGTGACGAGCACCACGACGATGAAGGCCACGACGACGATCATGATGAGGGCCATGATGAGCACGAGGGTGAGGAGGAGGCTTTTGGCACTCTTCCTGGCAGCCAAATGCAAGTTCAGGGTGGCAGCTTTGGTCTATCCTTCATTGGCGATACTGGCTTTTTAGGCGTCGCGGTGTCCACGTATGAGGGTGAGTATGGATTGCCCGGTCACTCGCATCACCATGACGAAGAGCACGGTGATGAGCATGAAGGTGAACACGACGAACACGACGAAGATGAACATGATGACGATGATCATGAAGGGGAGCATGAGGGGCATGGCGAAGAAGAAATGCCCCCTATTCTTGATCTGAAGCAAACCCGAATCGACGTTGAGGGTGGTTTAGAGGCGCCTCTCCCCGGCATTCGTAATGTGAATGTGCGTATGGGTTATAACGACTATGAACACACTGAGGTTGAGGGTGAAGAGGGTGGTACCCAATTCAAAACTGAAGCTTGGGAAGCTAGGTTAGAAGCCACCCATCATGCGGTATTGGGTTTTGAAGGTGCTGCAGGCTTGCAAATTTCGAACCGGAAATTCTCAGCCCTTGGCGAAGAGGCGTTCGTCCCGCCTGTTGATACCCAATCGCTCGGTTTATTTTGGGTGGGTCAAAAGAGCCTGGGTGACATCAGCCTAGAAACAGGCCTCCGCTATGAAAAGGTAGAGCACGATCCTAGTGAGGGTCGGGCACGAGACTTCAACCTGGGTTCTGCATCGCTGGGGATGATAATACCCTTGGCCGATTCGTGGACTTTGAGTGGTCAAGTCGATTACTCCAATCGTGCTCCAATTGCTGAAGAGCTCTACAGCAATGGGCCGCACTTGGCGACACAGACATTTGAAATTGGTGATGCTTCGCTGGACGAGGAAACCGCCAAGAATATTTCTGCAAACCTCCGTTATTCCTCAAATCGGGTGAATTTTGCATTGGGGGCTTTTTCAACAGACTTCGATAACTTTATCTACGAGGCTAACACCGGCCTTGAGGAGGATGAGTTACCTGTCTTGCAGTGGTCTCAAGGTGACGCAAAAATTATAGGTATGGAAGCTGAGGCGTCTTGGACGGCAATGACCTGGTCAGAAGGGGCCCTCACACTGAGTGCGGCTTATGATCTGGTTGAAGCTCGACTGGACGAAGGATCGAATCGAAATTTACCGCGAATTCCTCC
Organism: marine gamma proteobacterium HTCC2080; assembly: GCA_000169115.1. GTDB lineage: Bacteria > Pseudomonadota > Gammaproteobacteria > Pseudomonadales > Halieaceae > Luminiphilus. The sequence continues at coordinate 147,217 of AAVV01000004.1, read as the reverse complement.
CCAGCGCTGGACGCTTACGGGAAACTTCACTCAAGGTCCTTTCCAGGCGGAGGCCTCATGGCGCACAGTATCAAGCCAATCCGATGTAGCAGCTAACGAACTGTCTACTGAGAGCTATGATGATCTGCGGCTTTACGTGTCCTACGCAATGGATTTTGGATCGACCAATGTCGATTTGTTTGTGAACGGGCTCAACTTGACCGATGAAGAGCAGCGCTTGCATACGTCATTCATTGCCCAAATGGCCCCACCGGCGGGTCGCACGATTGAAGCGGGCTTTAGGATCCATATGTAGTTGGTGTACTGCTAGTCGAACTAAAGACTTAGGGGCCTCCGTCGGAGGCCTCTAACTTCTCTCTAAAATGTAGTTTCTTCTAAAACGTAGATCCTTCTAAAACGTAGATCCTTAAACCTGTGCCTTTAGCAGGCAGTCCATCAAGCGGTCTTCCCAGGTAGCGTCGATAGATTCAGCAATAATTTCGACTCTCGATTCCATACAGTCGTCAATGGGCAGTTCCTGAAGTACGCCACCGACCATGTTGTAGGCGAAGATTCCCTGTTCAGTGATGAAAATAGCCTTCATCCGATCGACGTTCAGCCTGCGCAGAAACTCGAATAATGTTCGGTAGCTAAAGATCATCTCAGGGTGGATACGCCAGCCCATACTTTCGAAGCCCTCACCCGTATTTTGCGCTCTGAGAAATCCACATTCGGGCAGCGGTTGTTCCTCGGGTAGCGAAGCCGAGGCCTCGCGAGCGGCCTGGCGCTCTGGGACATCTGTGGCGTTCCAGTCTGTGGTGCCCTCAAGCTGACTAATATCCACATTGCCATAAGTTGACGCTATTATTTTGGCCCGACTACCCAAGGTCTCGCGGACGTAGTCTTGTAACAAGTCATAGTTAGCGGGTTCGCATAGGTCTGATTTGTTCGCCACGATAAGATCGGCAATCGCGAGGTGCTGGTCAAAGTTTGGGTGTTGAGTGTTAGTGCCCGAGGACATCATTTGGGCGTCAACCACGGCAACGGTCTGCTGAATTGAAAGGGTATTTTTATAAGATTCAGCGCTGAGTGTTTCCAAAATCTCAATAGGATGGCCCAGTCCCGTAGGCTCGATCAATAATCGTTCGGGGGCGACTAGGTGCAGAATTTGACTCAGGGCCAAATCCATTGAAAACACCGCAGAGCAACACATACACCCCCCGGTAACCTCGAGGACAACGACATCGTCGTTTTTTGTCTGTGCGCGGAGCAAGCTACCGTCGATGCCAATTTCACCAAATTCATTGACGATGACCGCCCAGGTTTCGTGTTTTGGCTTTTGCGATAGCAGGCCCAAAATGGTGGACGTCTTACCGGCACCCAGAAAACCGGTAATGACGTTAACTGCGGTGACCTTGGAGTTCATCGTTCTTGTTCCTCAGCCGCAGGTTCATGGCTTCAATTTTAATACCTGAACGGGCTATCAAATGATATGATACACCATATCATATTGAGCTCTTGCACCCGTATTCTGTGGGGGTGTTTTGGGAGTGCTTAAGCCCTTTAAGGTTGGAGTAAAAGCCATGCAAGTTGAACAAAAGCTGCCTGTCACCGTGTTATCGGGATTTTTAGGCGCTGGTAAGACCACGGTGCTCAGCCATATTTTGAATAATAGGCAGGGCAAAAAGGTCGCTGTCATCGTCAATGATATGAGCGAAATCAACATCGATGCCGCTGTCGTCAAAAACGAGGTGTCGCTAAACCGCAGCGAAGAAAAGTTGGTTGAAATGAGTAACGGCTGCATTTGCTGCACGTTACGTGAAGACCTCCTAGAAGAAGTTACTGAGCTCGCTAAAGACGGCAGGTTTGATTATTTGGTTATCGAGTCGACGGGCATTTCAGAGCCCTTGCCAGTGGCCGAGACTTTTACTTTTGCTGATGAAGACGGCGTGTCGCTGTCTCAGGTCGCTGACCTCGACACGATGGTGACGGTTGTTGATGCCGTTAATTTTCTCCGTGACTATGACGAAGCCAAATTTCTTCAAGACGCGGGGGAGTCTTTGGGCGAGGACGACGAGCGCTCGGTAGCCGATTTGCTCGTTGATCAGGTCGAATTTGCCGATGTCATTTTGATCAGTAAAACCGATTTGGCCACCTCCTCAGAGGTTGAACGACTGACGGCCATATTGCGCACACTGAATACTCACGCAAAGCTAATTCCTATTGCCCATGGCGGTGTAAATGTCGATGAGGTCTTGAACACAGGACGCTTCGACTTTGAGCGCGCGCAGCAGGCGCCGGGCTGGCTGCAAGAAATGCGCGGTGAGCACGTTCCTGAAACTGAGGAATATGGCATTAGTAGCTTTAGCTACGTCGCACGCCGGCCATTTCACCCGCAAAAGTTTCACCAGTTCCTCCACGACACAGAACGCTATGGCAAGTTACTGCGTTCCAAAGGTTATTTTTGGTTGGCGACTCGCCCTGAGTTCGCGGGCCAGTGGAGTCAGGCGGGGGGTATTGCTCGGTATGGGTTTGGGGGGTTGTTTTGGTCTGCGGTTCCCCGCGCCAATTGGCCCACTGATGAGGAGTATCTCGAGAGTATCGATAAGGTTTGGGTTGAGCCCTTCGGCGATATGCGTCAGGAGCTTGTATTTATTGGTCAGGATCTTGATGAGCCGACAATGCGGCGGGCCCTGGACGACTGCTTACTGACTGAGGATGAGCTGCTTAGGGGCAAACAGTATTGGGCGACCCTTACCGACCCTTTTCCCCAGTGGGAGCAGCAGTCGTGAATAGTCAGGCGCCTGTAGCGGCACGTAAGGTACTGGGAGAGGACAGCCCAACGATCAAAACCCGGCGTTCTGTAGCGGGTAATGATGTAGCGGTGCTCTCGGCGATCTATGAAGAGGATGTAAACATCGCGAATTGGCACCGGGAACTCCCTGAGCCGCTGCGTTGTTCTGTAGAACACCTATTAGACCTGGCTCCAGCCTTTGGGATGAGTCTAATGACAACACCCGCTAAGGCCTACGAGGGTGTTAGTGAGGCGCTGCCCAAAAACTACGAAGGTACTTTGGCCGAAGATATCGCCGAAATCGTAGACATGTTTTGTTTTCTGTTTGATTTAAAGCGCGCCGGTTTGCGTTTAACCGCGCTTAACGAGGCTATGTGTCCACGCTTCCATGTAGATAAAGTGCCCTGTCGACTCGTCACTACCTATTCAGGTCGAGCGACCGAGTGGCTGTCGCAAGAGGGAGTTGACCGTACCAAGCTAGGCATGGGTTATCTCGGACTGCCTGACTCCGACTTAGGGCTTTATAAATCAGCCGATGACATTCGTACGATGAGATCGGGCGACATTGCTTTGCTAAAAGGTGAGGCATGGATCGGCAATGAGAATGGTGGATTGGTGCACCGCTCACCAAACCTTACCGGAGGCGCAAGGCGCTTGCTGCTGACATTAGATTTTGGGGGCTAGGGTTTCCTGAGACCTGGCGCGGCCCTACAAATTTAAATGGCGGTGGTCATCTGTCTTTTTAGCAGCCGCTATAATTGCAATTATACAAGCAGTGCTGCCTGCAAAGGCTGCAGCCAAAGCGGTTTTTCAGCCCCTGGCAGCGACCATCGGTTGCCTTTAGTGGCGGGCGAGCTATTCGCTCATCGGGTCTTCCGTTCAGGCGCGTGAGAGTCTGGCCTTACTGATTGTCGTCACAAAAATGTAACAAATAATTCAAAAAACCGTAAAGATAGCGTCACAAAAATTTCATTTCTAAGCCCTAAAGTTTGCGCAGTCGACATTTTATCTGCATGCATTTTTTTAGAGGTTTAAATGATTTTCTTGCCAACTACGCGACGTTCAATTGTTGCCATACTGTTTTTTTTCTTGCTGCCAGCAACCCCCATTCTGGCCGCAGATGAGCTTCTTATTTATGTATTTTCCGGTGACAACCCCGCGGTGGGCAGTGAAATACAGTTAGACCAGAACAGAGTCGGAAAGACTAGCGAAGATGGCTCGCTTCTGGTGGATGTTCCAGGGCAGGGCACGCACGTCATTACGGTGAGAGCTGACCAGGGTGATATCACTGCACGGTTCGCTTCAGGTGCGGGGCAGTTGGTCGACGCTGTGGTTCAGGTGGAGACCGGTGAGACATTTCTCGATGTTTACGCGCAAACAGAAAGTGTGCTCGAGCGTAAATCGTCGGCTAAAGGCTCCCTCAATATTCGGGTAATGCAGGGCGATTCGGTCGCTTCAAACGAATCTATTTATATTGCTGGGCTCGGCGCCTCACTAAAAACCAATTCCGCTGGAGAGGCCAGTATTACGTTGCCAAGGGGGCGTTATCGCACTCAGGTAGCTGAAAAAACCGCAAACCTGCGCATTGTGGGTGGGCTCACCCGCTCAGTGGTGCTCGAGATCGACGAGTCGGCCATGATGATGCAGGTGGCCGCACCGACTCTTGAAGAGGTCATCGTTATAGCAAGTTTCGACCCTGCGGGTCTTGAGCTCAGTGAACGCGATACGACCAATATCGTTGACACAATTGGCGTTGAAATGCTGGCTAGGTTTGCCGACTCAGATGTGGCTGCCTCGGTCGTTAGAGTGCCGGGGGTATCGGTACAAGACGATAAATACGTGTTCATTCGTGGTCTGGGTGGGCGGTATGTCTCGGCTACCCTAAACAACGCCACTATGCCGTCTACCAATCCCTCAAAACGCACTGTCCCCTTGGATTTATTTCCCTCCAATTTTGTGAATCAACTGGATGTAAAAAAGACCTTCCTGACGCATATGCCGGGCGAGTCTACCGGCGGCAACCTCGCGATTAACACTAAGACATTTCCTGATGAGCGCATTTTAGGCATGAGTATTCAGGGGGGCTATACCACCGATTTGACTGGGGAAACGGTTTTCGTCGATGCCCTTCAGGGTGACTTTGACCAATTGGGATGGGATGACGGCGCTAGAAGCCCGGATCCTGCCTTGGCGGCAATCTCGGACATGTTGAATTCGGGTGAGGCGACTGACACTAACACGGGCCAAGTTTTTACCTTGGACGACGCCACCGCCGGTGAACTGCGCCGTGCGGGCGCCCTGCTGATGAAAGATGGTTTTGACCCCAGTTTTGAATCAGCGGCACCCGACGGAAAAATGGGCCTCAACTTTGGCGACCTGTTTCTTTTCGACAATTCTGAACTGGGTGTCTATGCAGCCATGAACTACTCCAACGACTGGAGTAAGCGCGACGATGGGGAGCGCTACACCTACGAATCACAGGGTGAGGTTGCAGACAACTTTCTCTATCGCCAATACACAAACACCATTCAGCTCAATGGGTTTTTGTCAGTGGGCTGGAACGTCGGCGATCACACGTTTGAGTGGAACACCGTGGCCTCTCGTGTCACCGAAAGCCAGCTGGAAAGGTCGGTGGGGCAGGAGGGCGATGAATTTCAGGCCCTGCTGCGACAAACCATTCAGTGGGAAGAGCGGCAGTACCTGTCGACGCAGCTCGCGGGATCGCACTTTTTAGACGACATGGGGTCTGTTTCTCTGGAGTGGCAGGCGACTGTGAGTCAGGCCGATCGATACGCTCCGGATCGCCGTGAATACGATTTTTCGGCCACGTCTAGCGCTACCGATCCCGTTGCATTGAAGTCGCAATACCAGTTTGCACAGCCTAATGATCAGCAGACAGAGTTATTTAACGGGTTCATTTTGGAGCCGGGCACAATTATTCGCCGATACGACGATTTGATGGATGACAATCTTGACGTTTCGGGCCAGCTCGGCTGGGATGTGTTCGACGCCGGAGAGAGTTACGCCACACTTTCTGCGGGTATTCAGCTTATTTTCCGGGAGCGTACTTCAGAAAGCGCGACCTATGGCTTTAACGTTAATCAAGTGCGTGATGACTTGCTACGCACGAGTAATCTGCTGGTTTCCGATGTGGTCTATAGCTGTAACACGACTTCGTCTAATGCCCAGTGTGGATCAGATGCGGAAGGTGGCATTTCCAACGACCCCAATTCTGGTTTGGTCTTTGCTGACAAAACCCTTGCTTCAGACAGCTATGACGCTGAGTTGGAGTACAACAGCGCCTTTCTCATGTATGACCACACCTTCAACGCGTCATGGCAGGTGGTTGTGGGTGGCCGTTACGAAACTTACAAGCAGACAACAGACACGTTTTCACTGCAGGGGAGTGGAGGTGCCGTTCAGTCAGTTATTGATGAGGAGAGCTTTTTACCGAGCCTTGGCGTCAACTGGTTCATTACCGATTCGCAACAAGTCCGTTTCGCCCTTTCACAAACCGTAGCGCGGCCAGATTTTAAAGAGGCGGCTAACGCGACCTTTTACGATAATGAATTCAATGTTCGTGTTCGTGGTAATCCATTCCTGGAAATTTCCGACATTCTCAACGCAGACTTGCGTTGGGAATGGTACCTGTCAGAGATGGACAGTTTATCGGTTGCCTTGTTCTACAAAGACATGGACAAGCCGATTGAGCGGGTGGTGCAGGCGGCATCGGGTTCAGCCGGTAATTCACGGACCTTTCAGAACTCCGATAGCGGAGAACTCTACGGTGTTGAGGTTGATGGCCGATTTGAATTTGCCTTGGGCGACGGCTACGACCAGAGCTTATTTGTGGCTTTCAACGGTGCCCTTATTGAATCTGAAGTCCGCGCCGCGAATCAGGAAGCTCGCGCACTGCAGGGGCAGCCCGAATACACCGCCAACCTTATCTTTGGCTTTGACAGCATCAGCGCGGGACACCAATTGACGTTGCTGTTGAATCAAAACGGTAAATCAATCGCCGATGTCGGCGTATCTGGACAGCCCGATGTGTTTCTTGAGCCCAGGTTAGATCTCAATATGGTCTATCGGTTCAACATGTCTGACTCCCTCACATTAAAGGCAAAGCTAGAAAACCTTCTGGATGAGGAAGTGAAGTACAGCCAAGGCGGGCAGGTGTTCCAAGTCTACCGTCGTGGTTCTTCTGTTCAGCTGGGTTTTGACTGGCAGTTTTAGGCCCATCACATTGACTCTTACAGAGATGAAAAATATGACGCGAAGTATCAAGTTACACCTCATTAGTGCGGTTTTGGTGACATTTCTTGCTGCGTGCTCCGACGGTGACAGCACCACTATCAACATTGAGGCACCACCTAGCAATGGCGGCGGTGACTCGGGTGGCGGTGATTCGGGTGGCGGTGATTCGGGTGGCGGTGATTCGGGCGGAGAGACCCCCGTGAACTGTCCGGAAGGAACGTCCGAGGTTAGCGAGGGGCTGTGTGAACTGCCCGCTACTATCTCGACAGACATGACGTTGTCGGCAGGGGTTCAGTATCTGATGACGGATCGTGTGACCGTGGGTAACGGTAATGGCCAGCTGGAAAGTAATGGTGACGGCTCGCTGGCAGATGGGGCTGATGTTCAATCGGTGACATTGACGATTGAAGCCGGTGTTGAGGTCTTTGGAAAGTCCGGCACATTTGCCAATTTGCTCGTGACCCGGGGTAGCAAAATTCTGGCAGCGGGTACCGCAGATGCACCCATTATCTTTAGCTCCGACGATGAGGGCTATGACGGCTCTGGCGAATGGGGCGGGCTAATTATTCATGGCTACGCGCCACACAATGAATGCGTGGAGGGGGGGAGTTACTGCGACATTGATGCTGAGGGAGAGTCAGGGTTTGCGGGTGGCTACAACCCCGCTGATAGCAGTGGTGTCCTGCGGTATGTGGTCGTCGCCGAGGGCGGTTATGAATTTTCTACGGGTAATGAGATCAACGGTATCTCGCTGGTTGGCGTGGGTCGAGGCACAGAAATGGACTACGTTCAGGTTCATGGCAATTCAGACGACGGTATTGAATTTTATGGCGGTACGGTCAATTTGAAGCACGGTGTTTTCACCAATAACAACGATGACTCCGTTGATTGGGACGAGGGATATCAGGGCAACTTGCAGTACATTATTGTTAAGCAGGGTGCGGCCAAAGGGGAGGCTTTTGAGATGGATACCGAAGGGTCTTCCAGTGGGTTCCTCTCCAAGCCAACCCTCTCCAACGTGACGGTAGTGGTTGAAAAGGTAGCCGACCGAGCCGACTACAGCCTAAACTTTAAAAAGCGCTCAGCTGGCTTTTTCCACAACACGGTTGTCACCGTGTCGCCTGATTCTGAAACCGCCCTGACCACCTGCGTCAATGTCGACGGCTCGGGTTCACAGGCGCTGGTAGGTGAGGCGCTGGTTCTGAACAACTGGATTCAGGATTGTGCTTCGGGATCTGGCGATCGCGGCACTCTGGCAAATGTAGCGGGTTTGAATAACGGCACCATTGCGGCCGTAGCGGCACAGCTCGATGATAATTTCGCTTCTCAGGCATCTGCTGCTGTATTGTCCAATACGATTGATTGGGCCGCGGTTAACAGTGCCTATCCGGAATCGGTGGCCGACGCAGGCTACCTTGATGCGACGAACTTTATTGGTGCGGTCAACCCCGATGGCAGCGATGTCTGGTGGGCTAACTGGACAATCGCAGGCAGCGTCGGTAATCCTAGCCTTCCCGAGGCATCTTGTCCTTCAGGTACGGATGAACTAGAAGACGGTCTATGCCTGCTGCCCCCCACAGTTTCGTCTGACCTCACGTTGACTGCGGGTGTGGACTACCTCATGGAAGGTCGGGTTACCGTCGGTAATGGAAATGGCCAACTGGAGACAAACGGGGACGGTACCTTGGCCGATGGGTCCTCAGTGCGCAATGTCACTTTAACTATCGAGCCCGGTGTCAAAGTCCTCGGCAAAACCGGCACCTTTGCCAACTTGGTGATCACCCGCGGCAGTAAGCTTATGGCGATGGGCACCCAGTCTGCGCCAATCGTATTTTCCTCCGATGATGAAGGCCTTGACGGGTCTGGTGAGTGGGGCGGGCTGATCATGCACGGCTACGCACCACACAACGAGTGTAGTGAAGGTGGCAGCTATTGCGATATCGACTCCGAAGGAGAGTCAGGTTTTGCGGGTGGCTATGACCCGAATGACAGTAGCGGTGTACTGCGCTACGTGGTGGTTGCGGAAGGTGGCTATGAATTCTCTACGGGTAATGAAATCAACGGTATTTCTTTGGTGACCGTGGGTAGCGGTACAGAGATAGATTACATTCAGGTGCATGGCAACTCTGATGATGGCATCGAGTTTTACGGTGGCAATGTCAACGTCAAGCACGGCGTCTTCACCAGTAACAACGACGATTCCGTCGATTGGGATGAGGGTTATCAGGGCAATCTTCAATACATCATCGTCAAGCAAGGCGCCTCGAAAGGTGAGGCCTTTGAAATGGATACTGAGGGCTCATCGGCGGGCTTTCTGTCAAAGCCAACACTGGCAAATGTCACGATTATCAATGACAAGGTGGCTAATCGGGCAACCTATAGCCTGAACTTTAAAAAGCGCTCGGGTGGTTTTTTTCACAACACCATAGTGACGGTCGCCGATACCTCCCAGACGGTTGTTGATACCTGTATTAATGTCGACGGCTCTGGTTCTGAGGCTCTCGCCGGTACTGCATTGGTTGTTAATAACTGGATCCAGGACTGCGGTCAGGGCGAGGGGATGCACGGCATACTTTCAGGATTCAATGTGAGCTTCGATACCACAACGGTAGTTGAGACCAATGCCGCATTGGATGCTCTGCTCAGCTCCCAAGCCCCCGAGGCGATTGGCTTGGATCCGCTGGATTGGGATCTTATTAACGGCGCTTATCCTGAGTCGGTTGCCGATGGTACTTACCTTGATTCAACGGATTACATCGGCGCTGTGGATCCTGACGGGTCGGATCTATGGTGGGCTGGCTGGACTGTACCAGGCTCACTATGAGCCTGGTCGCGGGGTTCGCTGCTCCCCAAATAACACCGTTTTCGCAAAGGTTCATGCTAATCATGGGTCGTCAATAGGGGCGCGTTAGACCGGTTGCTGATGGCTTTTTTGTCCAGGTTAACTTAATGAATAAAGACTTATGACTATGAAAAAAATCTTGGTAGTCGATGATGAGCCTGACCTTCGAGACATGCTGCGGTTTGCCCTGGAGACTGAGGGGTTCGAGGTTTTGGAAGCCGCTGATACTCAAAAGGCTTACTGGTTGATAACTGACCAAGATCCCGATTTGGTTTTGCTCGACTGGATGCTCCCCGGTGGTAGTGGCATTGAACTACTCAGCCGGTTAAAGAAAGAGGAAGCAACGCAGTCCTTGCCGGTCATTATGGTCACCGCGAAAGCCCGTGAGGAGGACATTATTCAGGGGCTGGATATGGGCGCACATGATTACATTACCAAGCCCTTTTCCTTAAAAGAGCTTCTCGCTCGCATACGAACTATTTTTCGACACACTGAAGATGATGACGTTAACCATCAGCTGCGCGTTGGAGATTTAGTGCTGGAGCTCGATAACCGTCGTGTCACCTTGGGTTCTCAGGTTCTCATGTTGGGGCCCACGGAATTTAAACTATTGCAATTTTTCATGCTGCACCCCGAGCGGGCCCATGCACGCAAACAAATACTCCAGCATATTTGGGGTAATAACGCCTGTGTGGATGCGCGCACTGTTGACGTGAGTATTCGCCGTCTTCGGAAAACGCTGCAGAGCGCCCATCCTGTATACAGTGAGCTCATTCAAACTGTTCGCGGGACTGGCTATCGATTTTCCCCCAGAGATTTAGTCGCCGCTTAAGGTTGTAGTCCAGAGTTTCTATTTAGGGTTATCCGGCGGGTATGGTGCATGCCAGCCTGCCAGTAAGGCATACTCCGGCACACAGTACTGAATATGCCAATAAGCCGAGGGCGGGATAATAGAAACTTGATATGAATACCGATCGAAAAACCGAAATTTTGCGTGCGGCAATAGAGCTCATTGCTGATGAGGGTTACGGCAGCCTCAGCATGCGGGCTTTGGCCCGGGCGAGTGGTTTGAAGCTGGGCGCATTGCAGTACCACTTCCGGACTTGGGATGCACTGCTAACTGCCTTGGTAAATTATATTGAGGCTGAGATTACTTCTGCATTTAGTGCCCCGGGAGGACCTAGCGAAATTCCTTCTATTATGAGTATGGTGGAGTTTATGCTCGATGAGCAGGTTGGCACATCAGATAAGCTATTCAATGACCGGCTTTGGACACAGCTGTGGGCTATGGAGCAGGTAGAACCCTTAGTATCCGATTTATTAGAAGAGGTCTATGCCACGTTCTTGGAGAAGTTAGAGACTCTTATGGCAGCGCAGGGCATCGTTAATGCCCGCGCAGAATCCCTCATGCTCTTAACTCTGGTGGAGGGGGAGTCACTCTTTGTGGGTAGGGGGCGACGTTGGGAGAAGGACAGATCTGCAGTCAAGCAGGCCATATTCAACCTAGTAAAAGAGCGTTATGCCGACGTCTAGTCAGGCCCTACCGCTGTACTGATATCTGCGTGGGTCGATCCTCTGATCGGGTTTCGCTGCAGCGCTGTTTGGGAGCTGTCCTCAACTCGCATGGCTTTTCATTTGAGATTTGCCCTTTAACTGAAAGAAGGCGGCACGAAGCGCCGCACGCACGGTCGAGAAATGGGCCCGGAAATCACCGAAATTTAGCGATTAACGCCTCCATGAGCTCAGCTGTAGCACCCCAACCGTGGGATTCTCCATTGCCGTCGGCTCGGGGCCAGGTCGAATATAGGGTAATCACAAGATCGGCCTCGGGCACCACCCGTACAAATTGACCGTGAATGCCATAGCCACTGACGTCCCCGCCTGAATTTCCTTCCCCCCACCAAAATGAACGGTAGGACGGCGTGTAGCCTTCGGGCGCAGGGTAGGGCCAGTTGGGGTCACCTTGCTGTGCCAATATGTCCTGAATAAATGGGGCAGGGATGACCTCCTTGCCCTGTGCCTTACCGTTGTTCAAAACCAGTAGCCCCAAACGAGTGAGATCACGCAGCGTCGAGCTCATACCATGATCGGCTAAAACAAAGCCGCCCTTGTCCACCGTAATGTTGGCATCGAACTCTGCCCCCATGGGTTGCCAGACATGCTGCGAAATGAGCTCTGCCAATGGTTGCCCTGTTGCCGCTTCAAGCACCCAGCCAATGACGTTCGTCGAGCCCGACCGGTAGCTGAATTTGCCCAGTTTTTCTTCATCCCGTCCAATCATTGGAAGAAATGCATAAAGGCTGGTCGGCCCGCCTTCTGGGCAGTAGTCGGCATCTGTCCAGCCGATAGCACAGTCTTGAAGTCTGAACGTGGTGGTGAAATCTGGATAATCTTCGGTGTAGGCAGACCCGTCACGCATGTCGAGCACAGTTTGCAACGCGTCGGGAGCATAGCCGCTTTTGGCGAGGGCGGGGACGTAATGAGCCACCGGCTTATCGAGGTCGATGACCCCCTGTGCCGCGAGTTTTCCGGCAACCAGTGCAACAACAGATTTGGACACAGAATTCATTAAGTGCGGCAGTTCGGGCTTGAGGCTGCCGTAGTACTGCTCGAACACAATGTCACCGTTTTTGAGAATCAGTAGGCCATCGATGTACTGCTGCTCAGCTATGTTATCAATCGCCTGCTGACGCCCCTGAAATGCAACGGAAAAATCGGTAACGAGGTCTTCACTGTTTTTAAGTGCAAGAAATTGCGTTGGGTCACGAGGAATATTCACCGTGGGGATCACTTCCCGCATGTGACTGAAAGCCCAGCGGTTGATAGGCCCGAATTGAAAGGATTCAAGGGTCAGGTTGTCGGGGCGGTCAGTTTCCTCGGCAATCGAAATTGTGTCACCGATGAGCAATACCGTCAGCAGTAGCCCCGTGAAAATCGTCTTGTACGTGTTCATTCTCAAGAGCGCGCTCCTCGGCAGGTTAGATTGTCATTTAACACCGCGGTTTTAGCGGCGGCTAGACCGCTAATTCAAGCGGTCTGCTCCTCAACGGCTCGCCAAGCGGCATCAAAGGCCAGGTTCATCAGCGCAGTCGCTTCGGAATCGGTGTTGGCAATAGAAATGCGACCGAACTGGGCACGTCCAATTTCGTGGGGTGCCTGGCCCTCCTCCCATTTGGGGTCATAAAGACCCAAGTAAGCGTAAGCATAGCCGTGAGGAATGCGATTAACCGTAATCCCCCGAATATCGGTCTCATGGTTGAAGCCGTGTTGTCCCAACATGGATTGCAGCTGCTGGCGTATTTGTTGTTCGTAGTCGGCAAAGGGGGTGCTGTAGATTTTATGGCGAGCCATGCGCAGCTGGTCTCGGCAAGATGTTGGCTGTTCTGGACCGGTCATTGGAGAGTGCATCATGAACGCTACCATGGGGTCATTTGGGTCTCTGGGAGGCTCATAGCCACCGACAGAAACGGCGGGTGATGAACTTATCCATTGGAAAGGGTCATAGGGGCACTGAAACGAGGTGGCGCCCAGTTCAGAAAACGCCTGACCATTTTTCAGCAGCACATTGGCGTATACGAAAGGTGTTTTTACCCCGTAGCTCAGTCCTTCTTTCTGAGCGTCGGGCATTTCTGGACACAGGTGCGGGATGAGGGCGTTGTAGCAGGCCAACACGCAGTGGTCAGCGGTTACCCTCCGGGCCTTGCCCTGCTGCACGTAATCTACCTCAACCTGATTGTTGTTATTGTCCCGTACCCCGACCACAGTGCTATTAAGGCGCAGTCTTGTGGGATGGTCTTCTTGATCCAAAGCGCTGTAATTGAAGTGCGCAATCGCCACATCTTGCGTGCCCTGCATACCCGGCGCCGCCGCGGGAATCAGCTTCTGTACCAATAACCGCGCGACAGAAGCATTGCCGTCGGGAAACATTGTGACGCTGAGTAGGCTGTCTAGCACCCATTCCGCGAGTTTAGCCGAGGCCTTGCCTACCCAACCCATAGACTTGATGCCCGTGCCACCCATGGTCATGCCTTCCAGCACTGTAAGGTTCCACCCCGAGACACCGGTCAGATGCATTATCAAGACGTTTAAAACCGGCACGGTGTCCTCGGCCAGGCCGACCCTGTCCACGAGATAGCGGTTGTAACTGTTGGCGTTAATGTAATCCCATTTTTCGCTTAGGGAGAGGTCATCCAGAAAGTCTTGGTGCCCGGCGAAGAAGTCGATCAGCTTGTCTTGCTCAGCCGTGGGCAGGGGTAATGCACGCACAGACTTCTCGTAGTCTTTGCCACCAAACATAGCGGCTAGCCAATTCCCTCTAACAGTGACATGGCCGTTTGCTCCGGGCATGGCGACACCATTTTCTGCCTGCATTTTGCCCGCAAGGAACATATTGTCGGGTGTTTGTTGGTTCATGATCTCGATGAAATCATCATCAATGCCAATGTCTTGCATCAGCCCGCGGGCGGCATCGCTGTAGTTACTCAGGGCTTCGATGTTTTGCGCGCCACCGAGGCTAAGCATCATTCTCCCATTCTGGTGGAATTCGTTGCGCTTGGCGTGACCACCAAAGTCGTCATGATTGTCGAGTATTAGGATGCGTGCATCATTGCCCATCTTTTGTTGATAGTAGTGAGCCGCTGCCAGTCCGCTCATGCCTGCGCCGACCACGATCAGGTCATAGTGCTCATTCAATGTTTCGTAGTGTGCAGGTTTGTTGCCGCGCCAGGCCAATTCGTGGGCTACTTCAAAAGAGCCTTCATGGCTTCCTCGCATACCTGTTTGTATAGGGGGGTAATAAGCTGAAGAATCTGGCGGGCTAAATACCGTGGGGGCTTCAGCCGTTACCGGCGCGCCAGTTGCGACTTCTTTGCCACATCCGGTGAGCATTAGGCCGCCGGTGCCAATGACAGCGCCGTTTATAAAATCGCGACGTGTTATCTCAATCGGCATAGGCAGGCTCTTTTCTTAGTCTTTTGCATCACGTTATTTTCCGCTTTACATGTCAGTCGACAGGTTATAGCCTGTCGACTGACATGCGCAAGGCTTTCGTCGATTTTTCGATCGCCAAAATAGGATAACTCTAGTAATGAGCAACCTCACTGCTAATGATACCGCCCTCGATATTCAGATTAATCGCTTTGGTTTTTGGTGCGCCGTTATTTGTATTGCAACAGGGTTGCTATCGGCAGCACTGCCTCTGGATGTTCAGGGTGGCTATGACGCAACTCCCGCAGAACGATTGAGTTGGCTCGCGGCTCACAGGGGATTGTTCATTGCCGGCTGGCTCAACCAAATCGTTGCAATGCTTACCTTGTCGGGCCTGTTTCTGGCCATCACCTGGCGAGTCCGCCATAAAAGCCCCCTTAGTGCCCTGCTGGCAGCCGGTGCTACTGCCCTGGCGACTATGGCCTTTGTCATTCCTAAGTTTATGGCGGTCTGGACCATACCGCTGTTAGCGGAAGCGACTTTATCAGGGACGGCGGGCTCAGAGATGGCAGCCATGCTGTTGCCACTGCTTAACGTGTCGATTCCCTTCTCCCTATATACCTCATTCGATTACATGGGCTTTTGGCTTTATTCGCTGTTCGCTCTACTCGTGATGGTGCCCATGGTCGACCGCGATTGGCTGTCTAAGTTTGCGGCTTTGTCACTGGGGCTATTTGGCGTGGGTTTTCACGTGGCGTTTGCAATGCTGATCTTCGGGGTAATTGGTGCTCCAGATATTGAAGTGTCCTTTGGTCTTACCTTTATACCGTTACTACTTTTGATCTTGGTAATGGTGGCGATTTTTCGGCGCGTGAACTGATGTGATTGCTCAAAAAATTGTTACGAGAAGCGCTCTGTGATTCTCGAAAAATTTAAAAATATAACAACAACCGTTCAGTTAAGGAGATAGTGATGACAGGATTCATTCGAAAAAAGGTTTTCGTTGCCATTGCGGCTCTTACCTTCACAAGCGCTGTAAGTGCGCAGCTCGAGGAGGTGTTGGTGAGTGCGCAGAAGCGTGATCAAAGTTTGCAGGATGTTCCGATTTCGATCAGTGCCGTGAGTGAGGATATGCTCGAGAAGACCGGTATCAATACCATCACCGAGATTATCCCTATGGTGCCCGGCCTTACGGGCGCCGATTATGGCTTGGCGACAAACAGCTGGGCGATCCGCGGTATTGGCAGTAATGATTGGACGATTGGTTCAGAGCCCTCGGTTGGCGTATTTGTCGACGATAGTTACGTAGGGCGCAACATTTTTGCCTCGTCTAATTTTTTCGATATTAACCGTATTGAGATAGTGAAGGGGCCACAAGGGACGCTATTTGGACGCAACGCCGCCGCCGGTGCGATTAGTTTAATCACGAATAAGCCGGGTGATGAGAATGAGCTGCGCCTGGGTGCTGCACTGGGTGATGAGGGGCAGCAGCGCTACGAAGTGGTTGGCAATTGGGCGCTCAGTGATTCATTTGCGCTTCGTGTTGCCTATCAGCATCAAGAGTGGGAGGGCATGTGGACCGAAGTAAATAGCGGTGACGACATGTACACCGAGAGTGATGTGGTTCGTATTTCGGCCCGCTGGGACGTCACCGATAACCTCGAAGCGCTCATAAAATATAATTATGGCAAGGCAAAAACCAACTACACCAGCGCCATTAATATCCCTTTTAACCTCGCTGAGCCCGGGGTGGAGTATCCCGATAGCTTTGCCATTAATCAGCCCAATTTTGAGCAAAATGAAGATGATGGCCTAGGACTGCGCTTAACCTGGGCGATTAACGACACCCTGACTCTGGTGTCGATTACTGATGCCCGTAATGGGGAAAACGATTACTTTGAAGATGTTGATGGCACCGCAGATGACTGGGCCGTTGATCTGGCGCTGCTTGGCGGAATTCTCGGTGGGCTCGATATTCCCGTAGGTTTGGGCGCAGACGCTGAAACTTTTTACCAGGAGTTTCGTTTGAACGGCGGCTCTGAATCACTCACTTGGTTCACGGGCGTGAGTTATTACAGTGAAGATCTCGATAACTCGCGATGGGAGGTCGATTACGTGGCCACCGCACTGGGATTCCCTATAGGCAGCCAACGCATCGAGAGTAGGGCAGAGAATAAATCCTTCGGTATCTATGGCGATGTGACTTGGCAGATGAGCGATCGACTCGCACTCATCGCCGGACTGCGCTGGAATTCAGATGAGAAGGACTGGTGTACCAATACGTTGGTCGACGACTTTGGAGATTCTGGTGGACCAACCGACGGACCACTATGCGATGAGAAGGACTGGGACGAGTTCACCTCGCGTCTGGTAGCGCAATACAATATAAGTGACGACACCATGGTGTTTGCGAGCGTGTCGCAGGGCTACAAAGGCGGCGGCTTTAACACCTCGGTAGCAGACTTGGATGGCGATTTTATCGCCGAGACTCTCGTTCCTTTCGATCCCGAGACCAGCATTGCCTACGAGCTGGGATTAAAGTCATCCTTACTAAATGGGCGGATGCAGTTTAATGGCTCCATCTACTTCACTGATTATGAATCGCTTCAGGTCGCTATCTTTAGTTTTGATGACGGACAGCAGATCCGGGATGCCGGTAACGCGGAGACGAAGGGTTTCGAAGGAGAGCTTTCTTATGCGCTCACCGATGGCATAGTTCTGATGGCGAACTACTCGCATATGGATACGGAAATCGTGGAGGGGCCCCTAAGTGGTCAAACCCTAGCCTATGCACCAGAGGATACCTTTTCAATCGGTGCGAATATTAACCACGCCTTTTTAGGTGGCAGCCTCAACTGGTTTGCCATGTACAACTACACGGGCGAGTTTTATCACGACATTGGTAACGCTGTTGAAGAGAAGTCTTACGGTTTACTCAACGCTAACGTGACCTACCAACCTGAGAGTGCGCGTTGGGATGTATCCTTAACTGCCGACAATATCACTGATGAAGACTATGCGGCGTTTCGCGCGGACTTTGGCTGGGGAGACCAATTGCATTGGGGCTATAAGCGAATGATGCGTGCCGAATTTAACCTTTATTTCTGATTACCCAGGCGAGGAATGGCTATGTTTTACCCCATTATCAGGGCTGTTTGTTTGGGTTGGCTTATTGGAGGAAGCGTGATGTCTGGGGTTGTGCAGGCAGCGACCGAAATACTCTCTCTTAACCCAGCATCCCTTCGAGAAATGACACTGGAGAGCATTCCGCCCTGGCCCGACGATATGGTGCTCTCGGGCACCAATGAACACTGGCAAAAAATACTTCACGAGGGCGAGTTTGTGATTGCTCTGTACGAAGCAATGCCGGCGACTATCGATGTGGCCGTACCCTATACCTACGATGAATATGTACTGGTGCTTGAGGGCAGCGTTGTGCTGACTTCTACCGAAGGTGTCCGTCAGGCGTATCAAACCGGTGACCAATTTCTTGTGCCTCAGGGGTGGACGGGTACCTGGGAAATGCCCAGTCGTTTCAGAGAGCTGATCATCGTTGAAACAGAGCAGTGGGAGGCCTCGGACAGCTTGCTGGAGGCGCTATCCGCCAGCCCTCCAAAAGCAGGTTCTAGTACCCCAGAAGCGCTTCCGCTGTTGGCTAATACACTCCAGCAAGCTGAGTTGGACAGTCTTCCACCTTGGCCTGAAGGTGTCGTGCTCACAGGTACCAATGCCCACGGGCAAAAAGTATTGCATGAAGGGCAGTTGGTCTCAGTTTTGTATGGCGCTGAGGCCGCGCTTTTGGAGGTCGGGGCACCGTTTCCCTACGACGAATATGTTTTCGTTGTCGAGGGACAAGTGATTCTCACCTCAACGGGTGGAAGCCCGAAAACCTTTGGTGTGGGGGACAGTTTCCTGGTGCCAAAAGGCTGGATGGGTACCTGGGATATGCCTGTGAAGTATCGCGAGAAAATTATTGTGGAGACCAAGGCCTGGAATATCGACGAAGGCTGAAAGTCTGAGGAAGTTTGGCGATGAATAAAGATAAAAAACTGAAAATTACGCGACGCGACTTCCTAGACGGCGTTGCGATAATGGGGGGGGTGGCTGCGCTATCCCCTCTCCACGTTTTCGGTGAGCATACCCAAGAGGAGCTTTCGGTGGGCGTTTATCCACCGACCCTCACGGGACTAAGGGGTAATCATCCCGGATCTTATGACGTAGCCCATGCTCTGGCGAGAGGCGGCCAGCGTCCAACTGAATTCGAAGAGGTCGACAATGTTTACGACCTCGTTGTGGTGGGGGCTGGTATCAGTGGTCTGACGGCAGCGTATCTCTTTCGCAAGCGGTTTGGTGCAGCTGCGAAAATTCTGTTGCTAGACAATCATGACGATTTTGGCGGCCATGCCAGGCGGAATGAATTCACTGCTGATGGCAGAACACTGTTGGGGGTGGGAGGCAGCCTAAATCTAGAGCAAGCTGCTATGGGTGATTCAGCGCGATCATTGCTAGAAGAAATTGGCGTTGATTTTACCTCCCTGCGTCAAGGTATTGAGCCCGACTATGTGATTTACGATCCTATGTCTTCACACGGATTGTATTTGAATGCGTCGGTCTACGGGACCGATAGAGCAATGAACGGTCAGTGGAACCTCACTTGGGCAGGCGCGGGAGATTTTCAATCGGCAATTCGCTCACTGCAGCTGCCGCCGTCTGATGAGCAAGGTCTGATTAATCTTATTAGCGGTGAGCAGGACTTTTTGCCGGGCATGTCCGCGCAAGAACGCGAGCAGTTTATGCACAGCACGTCCTACGAAAGCTTTTTATCAGAGCACGTAGGGCTCTCCCCGGGGGCCGTTCAAATTACAGAACCGTGGATAAAAGCGCTATTTGGTGTGAGCGTTGCGAGCGTTTCCATTTATGAAGCTCTTTACACTGGTGCTCCCGGTGCCGCCGCTCTACTGCCGCCGACACCGGAGGCTTCAGATCCTGACCCAGAGAATGCGGAGGCCGAAGCTCCTGAAGCCGAAAACCCCGGCGCCGATCGTTATCCGATATACCCCGATGGCAATGCATCGGTTGCCCGACTTCTGGTGCGGCACTTAATTCCTGCGGTGGCTGCGGGTAATACTGAGGAAAATATTGTCACCAGCATCTTTGATTACACACAGTTAGACCGAGAAGGAGCGCCGGTGCGGCTTCGTCTTAACAGCACCGCGGTTAATGTGCGTAATCGAGACGACGGTCTTGTCGACGCTTCTTATGTGGTTGCTGGTAGCGCACAAACCGTTCGAACAAAGCACTGCATACTCGCTGGGTATGGCGGAATGGTGCCGCATTTGTGTCCTGAGTTACCCCCTGCGCAAAAGGAAAGTTTGGCTTACGGTGTAAAAGTGCCCTTTATTTGTACCAACGTTTTATTGCGATCAGGCGCGGCAGTCCGCAAGGCTGGGGTATCGGGTTATCAATGCCCGGGCAGCTTCTATAGCCTTGTAGCCACGGCACCCCCAGTGTCCCAGGGCAATTTTCAACCGCTCACTAAGCTCGATGACCCTGTTGTAGTGTGGATGATTCATGCTGCTGCGCCTCCAGCTTCTGGTGATCAATCTTCTCGAGATTTATACCGCTTGGGCAGGCACCAATTGTTATCAATGTCTTTCGAAGATATTGAGGCAGCTACGCTGAGTCAGCTGTCGGGCATGTTCGGGGCAACGGGTTTTAACGCAGAAACCGACGTCGAGGGGATTACGGCGAACCGTTGGGCCCATGGCTACGCTTACGAGTACATGGAATTGCATGACCCTGCGTGGCCTGAGGGTGAGGCCCCGCACGAACTGGGCCGAGCACCTATTGGCCGCATCAGCATCGCCAACTCCGATTCCGAGGCTTACGCTTATGTGCAATCGGCTATTGATGCCGCAATTAGAGCGGTTGACGAGGTATTGGCATGAAGGCCGGGGGTTTTCACAAACTCGGCTTGGGTTGCCGTTTAAGTCTTAATGAAAGTGGGCGTGTTTGCGTAGGATATTGCGGAGGGTAGGTATTTTGATTCCATCGATTGGCCACATTCCTGCTGCAGCCGCCAAGAAATTTGGTGATAAAACCGCGCTGGTGTTACCCGAGCGGTCACTGTCTTTTAATGATCTGGAAAAACTGAGCAATAATTTTGCTAATGCCCTGGTGACCCTAGGTATTCAACCCGGTGATCGAGTCACGCTCTATTCTGGCAACTGCTGGGAATGGGTGGTGAGTTATTACGGTGCGCTGAAAACTGGAGCAGTCATCAACCCCATCAATGTCATGCTCACTCCCAGCGAGGTGGAGTTTGTTGCCAATGATTGCGGTGCTTCTATTGTTATCGCCTCCCATGAAAAAGCGCTGTCACTGAAAAGCGTCAAAGAAAATGCTCAGGTCAGAGAGTTGATCGCCGTCGGTGACGCGGCGTTGCCTGAGGGTATGCTGTCATTTAACGAGCTCTTGGCGGCGGGTAGCGACGCCTTTCAAATACCCGATATCGATCCTGATAGCCTATCGACTATTGGCTACACGTCGGGTACCACCGGCCACCCCAAGGGTGCTTGCCTGTCCCACCGCAGCATTGTCTTGAACGTGGCCATGACGGCCTTAATGCATCAGCGCAGTGATCACGACACGGTGGTTACTGCTTTGCCATGCCCTCACGTTTACGGCAACGTGGTCATGAGCGGTGCAATACAAAACGGCATGACTCTGGTGTTACACCCGAGTTTTGAAGAACAAACAATTTTAAAAAGTATTCAAGAGCATAAGGCCACCTTGTTTGAAGGCGTTCCTACGATGTTCATGTTTCTTCTAAATCATCCTGACTTTAATCAATACGACCTATCTTCTTTGCGCTGCTGCACTGTGGGTGGACAGACGATGCCCAAGCCTAAAATGGAAGAGGTTGAAGCGCGCTTCGGCTGCCCGCTAATAGAGCTGTGGGGTATGACTGAGCTGGGGGGGCTGGGCAGTACCTTTGCCGCTAACGGTCCGGTGAAACACGGTTCTATTGGTGTGGCGTTGCCCTATACAGAAGCAAGAATTGCTCACCCCGAAAATGCCAATGAAACACTACCTGTAGGCGAGGTAGGGGAGCTAATGGTTAAGGGCGGTATTGTCATGCTGGGCTATTACGGCAATGAGCAGGCGACCCGAGACACGATTGAACCTGACGGTTGGCTGCATACCGGCGATCTGGCGTCTATGGACGACGACGGCTGTATTTTTATCGTCGATCGCAAAAAAGACATGATTTTGACCGCGGGTTACAACGTTTATCCCGCAGAGATTGAGCGGGTGGTGGCGGGTCATCCCGACGTCGCTTTGGTGGCAGTGGGCAGTATTCCTGATGAAGAAAAAGGCGAGTTGGCCAAGGCTTATATCGTGCCCAAGGTTGGCGCCACCCCCAGCGCAGATAACGTGATTGCTTATTGTCGCGAGCATCTGGCCGCCTACAAGGTGCCCCGGGCTGTTCAATTTGTCGATGATTTACCAAAAACCAGTACCGGAAAAGTGATGCGTCGTGAACTGAAGACGCTTGACTAGGCCATGAACGTGGAGACCCCGCAATGAAAGTAGATAGTAATTTTGTGATGAGCATCAATGGTGATGCTGTAACCACCGAACACACCCAGCCTGTTTACAATCCGGCCACACGGGCTGTTTTTGCCCAGGTACCGGATGCGTCTCGGGAGCAGCTTGATCAAACGGTTGGCTTCGCTCGGGCGGCACTTAAGGGTTGGGCAGCAACGCCGGCTGAAGGCAGACAGGCGGCCCTTGAGCGTTATGCCAGTTTGATTGAGGCACATGCTGAGGAATTTGTATCACTGCTTACACGGGAGCAGGGCAAGCCTAAAGCAGGAGCAGAATGGGAAGTGTTTGGTTCAGTTGATTGGCTGCGGGCAGTGGCGTCCCAGCGGCTTCCCGATGAGGTCGTTGAAGATGGTGATGACCGCCGTGTGGTAACGCGCTTTACCCCAGTGGGTGTTGTCGGGGCGATTGTGCCGTGGAACTTCCCTATATTGCTGGCGATTTGGAAAATTGCACCGGCGCTGATGGCAGGATGCACGATGATCCTCAAGCCTTCGCCCTACACGCCCCTGTGTGATCTGAAGCTCGTTGAGCTTGCTCAGGAGGCTTTTCCACCGGGTGTTATCAACGCCGTAAGTGGGGGCGATGATCTGGGTATTTGGATGACAACTCACCCGGACATCAACAAAATTGCTTTTACCGGTTCCACTGAGACGGGGCGACACGTAATGAAGTCGGCGTCAGAAACTATCAAGCGTGTCACGCTTGAGTTGGGGGGCAATGACCCTGCTATTGTCTTGCCTGATGTCGATGCCAAGACCCTAGCCCCCCAACTCTTCTGGGCAGCTTTCCAAAACAACGCACAGTTTTGCAACTCCACTAAGCGTCTCTACATCCACGAAGATGTTTACGACGACGTCAAAGAGGCACTCGTCGATTTCATAACGCAGCAGATTAAGGTGGGTGATGGTGCGGAAGCCGATACTGACTTGGGCCCTATTCAAAACTCTATGCAATATGGGAAGGTTCAGGACTACTTTGCCGATTGTCATACGCAGGGTTATCAATTTGCGGTTGGGGGCCGCATTGACGAATCTGCAGCGGGGTGGTTCGTGCCCGTATCTCTGGTTGATAACCCTCCCGATGATTCGCGCATCGTCTGTGAGGAGCCCTTCGGCCCAATATTACCGTTGCTGAAGTGGTCTGATGAGTCGGATGTTATCGCTAGGGCAAATGACACTATTTACGGCCTGGGAGCGTCGGTTTGGGGTAATGACCAAGTGGCCGTTGAGCGTATTGGCCGACAGCTTGAAGCGGGCACGGTTTGGCTCAATGAAGTCCACCAGTATTCACCCTTTCAGGCTTTTGGCGGTCACAAACAATCTGGATTAGGCTGTGAAAATTCATTGCACGGTTTGATGGAATACACCAACTGGCAAACTATGACGATGAATAAATCTCCTGAAGTGTAAGTGCCGGTACAGCGTAGGCTGTGGCCTGGCGTTTCAGGCGGGGGTGTCCCTCTAAATGCATAACCGCGCTACGGTAAGAGCTGGGTCAAAAGAAGCGCGACTGCCCCTGTTATAGTGGTAATGCCCCACCGAAGTCGCGGGCGCTAGTACTAAGGAGCATTGGTGGATTACGGAGCAGTCAGTTTAATACCCACGGCCCTCGTTTTGGCGTTGGCAATTTGGAGCCGCCGAACACTCGAGTCGGTGATATGTGGTGCTATCGTCGCGTTCTTGATTATGGACGGCTGGCAGTTTGCCGACCGTCTGGCGACTGTCACTACCGAGGTTCTCGCCGATGAGTCGACGGCCTGGGTGCTGTTGGTTTGTGGGCTTTACGGCAGTTTCATCGCTTTACTGGTTAAGGGCGGTGGTGCCTATGCTTTTGGCGAATGGTTAGCGCCCAAACTGAAAGGTAAGCGGAGCAGCCTGTTGGCTACTTGGATGCTGGGTCTGGTTATTTTTCTCGACGATTATCTGAACTCCCTCACAGTGGGCGCCACCATGAAGTCGGTTACGGATCGATATAAGACTTCGCGTGAGATGCTGGCCTATGTGGTGGATTCTACTGCGGCACCCATGTGTTTACTGATTCCCATCTCGAGTTGGGGCGTCTACTTTGCGACACTATTGGAAAAAAATGGGGTGGCCGATTCAGGGCAGGGTATTGCGCTGTTTGTCGAATCCATCCCCTATATGTTTTACCCATTACTGGCGATTGTCGTGGTGCCGCTGGTGATATTTGGCGTCATACCCCTGGTAGGTTCTATGCGTGCCGCTGAAATGCGCGCCGAAGAAACCGGCGACCTTGGCGTGGTTGAAGACACAACTTTGGCTGTTGAAGCTTCAGAAAACGCGACTAAGAGTGTGTTTTTCTTTCCAATAGCAGCCTTACTATTTTTTACGGTGGTTCCTTCGGTAGACCTGCTGAGGGGGGTCATTCTTGGCATCGTTGTCACGCTTGTGCAGTACAGCGTACTTAGAATTATGCCCTTAACTGAGCTTTTTGATACTTGCATTGAAGGGCTTAAATCGATGGTTCCGGTGTTGGCTATGCTATTGGCGCTGTTTGTATTTGTGGAGGCTAACAATGCTATTGGCCTGACAGATTACGTGATTGCCGGCATTGAGCCCTACATGACGGCCACGCTGCTGCCGGTACTGATTTTCATTGCGATATCAGCTGTGGCTTACACCACGGGATCAAATTGGGGTGTGATCGCAATTGCTATGCCGGTGGTTTTTCCTTTGGCAGAGGCCTTTGATGTCAATACACCACTCATGGTTGGCGCACTGTTGTCAGCGAGTTGTTTTGGCAGCCATGCATGTTTTTATTCAGACTCCACGATTTTGAGTGCACAGGGTGCAGGCTGTAAAACTTACGATCACGCTATATCGCAATTGCCTTACGCACTGATAGGTGCGGTGTGCGCGTCTGCTTTGTTTATTGTGGCGGCTCTTCTTATTTAATGAAGTCGGTTGATAACGTGGGGCTAGAAATTCTGCATTCAAACGCGATGCGCTACTTTGATAAGGTCAATCCGGCTACATTTGCTCTTGGAACACCATGAGTTGTGAAGTACTTGTGCCGCAATCTCATTTGAGTAGCTTCGTGTCTTAGTGCTCGTTAGAGCGTTCGGTAACGTAAGTGTCTAGCCACTCAAAATATTGTTGGTACAGGTGTTTTTCATAAGAGGGCACCGACAGGCTGTGATACTCATTGGGGTAGACCACCAATCGCGCGGGAATATCTCTGCGTTTAAGAACGATGTATAGCTGCTCGCTATTTATGATGGGCACATTCCAATCTTCTTCGCCTCCTACGACTAGTGTCGGAGTGGTCACCTGTTCGAGGGCATAGAACGGGGAGATGTTATCCCAGGCTTCTTTGTTTTCGGCAAGCCAGGGAAAGCCCAGCTCCTCCTCCCACCAACGCTGGTACTGATCATGCCCATAATTTGAAACGTATAGGGTTGCGCTTGCACCGGTAATGGCTGCCGCAAAGCGATTTGTTTTTGTGATCACGTGATTCGTAAGCATGCCGCCATAGGACCAGCCATAAACCGCCATGCGCTCCGAATCAATCCAGCCCTTGTCGATGCCAAAGTCCATTGCCGCCATGACGTCGATAAAGTCGGGACCACCCCAGTCTTTGTTGATGGCGCTCGCAAATTTCTGACCATAGCCAAACGACCCGCGTGGATTAGGCATTACTACAATGTAACCCTGCGCGGCTAATAATTGCGCTTCGTAATTGAACCCAAAGTCCCACTGGGCTTGTGGGCCGCCATGAATGTGCAGCACTGCAGGGTAGCTGTGTTCTTTTTGATAACCGGGTGGAAACAAATAGAAAGCCTCAATGGCTACTCCCGGCTCGCTCTCAAATTCGTGTTTTTCGACTGCGCCAAATTCAATGTCAGCGAGTAACGCTTGGTGCACCGCACTGAGCTGAACCCAAGAGCTCTCCTTGTTTACCGTAAAAATCTCCCCGGGGTACTGGGGTCGGTTGATAAGCGCATAAAGTTGGCCGTCGGGTGCCTCGTCAAAATCGCTCACAACATCTTGTTGGCCCAGCACGACTTCAATTTCATGGGTATCGAGATCGACGCGCACGAGCTGTTGTTGACCTTGAAACTCAGTGATTGTGAGAAGGTCGTTGCCATTCGCCGAAAACACAGGGTTAAAGACTTGTACCTCAGATAGTGACGCCACCAACTGGGACTCGCCGGATTCAATGTTCAGAATCGCAAGTTGCGGAATTGCGTAAATGGGCAGGTCCTCTGAGGCGGCGGTGGTATATGCGAGGTGTTTACTATCGGGACTCCAAGTGGGGCTAGCGTCCTGAAAGGAGTTAAAGGTCAGTTGCCGAGGCTCTGACGGGCCAGCAGTCGTGTCTAAAAGCCAGAGCTCGGTATTGCGGTTACGGTCTGGATGCTCGGTGCGATTGCTGACAAACGCGATGTGTTTGCCATCGGGAGACCAGCTAGGCTGGCTGTCGTCAAAGTCACCAAACGTGAGTTGCCGAGTTTTCTGGGTGGCAACGTCAATGACGTATAAGTGATATCGGTAACGGTCGAGGTAACCGACATAATCTTCTTTAAATTGCAGTCTATCGATAACGTAGGGGCGAGGGTTGGGTCGGGGTTCCTCGTCTAAGTCGGCCGGAGTCGGGTCCTTCACCTCGAGTAATATCTGATTTCCTGTTGGAGACCACTCGTAGCTGCTCACCCCTTGTTTGAGCGCGGTTAGAGGTTGCGCATCGCCACCACGACGGTCCAACAGCCAGACCTGAATTTGCTGATCTCCTCGATCAGAGAGTATCGATAAAAAACGATTGTCAGGGCTCCACTTTGGTGTGTGCGAGTTGCCATTACCCGCGGTCATGGGAACGGCTGGGCCTCCAGCGGTTGGAATCATCCAGACTGAAGTGGTGACAAGATCCTGCTCTAAGTCTCTCTCGTAAAGCGTATAAGCAACAAACTGCCCATCGGGACTCACGCTAATTTCCGAGGCGTCCTGCATGTGTAAGTAGGTATCTACGTCAAAGACTTCAGCGAAAACAGCGGGTGTGAACAGGGTTGTGAATAGCAGCAGCAAGTAGTTCGTTCGCGTCATAATTTTGGGTACTTGATGTTTAGCAGAGGGCTTACAGCATGCCCTAGAAAGTCACGTTACCAAAGTGCTACGTGTCCAAAGTGCTACATGACCTTGAGGTCAATCGCTGTGCCCCTTTTATAGGTAAACCTTACATCCGTGAACCTTGATGTTGTATTGAGGGATTCCTCAGCCCATCGACTGTTTGCAGGATAGTGCCCATGCCCATGTTTATGTGCAGGGAAAACGGTGTGTTTTAGTTGTAAGCCATATTCTGTGCTTGTGTTTCTGCCGCTTCTGCGTCGGTTCCCGAGAGAGTCGCCCTGCCTTAATCTGCGAAGCAGGAATGTGCCCCAACATTTTCTCGTCAAACTTTCTCGCTGAACTTGCCCGCGAAATTGCCCCGAAAAAAAGGAGGGGCGTCGTTAAGCGTGCGGGTACCTTCGAGAGAGTGCCTCAGTTGCTTGCTGTTGCGAAGGCGGGGCCTTGCAGTGGAGTTCGCTACTCGGTGCTTCTGCTGTCCACAAGTAGCTGCTTTGCCGCTTTGTAATCTGCCTTGCCATTAGGTGCTCTAGGTACTTTGGGCACTACGATCAGTTCTTTGGGCAACTTGTAACTGGCCAGCACAGTCCGGGTTGCGGAGACAATGTCCTCAGCGGCTGCGCTCTTCGCTTTTTCCAGCGAAACAACACCGGCCACACGGCTTCCAAACCGCTCATCGTCCAGACCAAAGACCAGTGCATCCTCGACCGCATCATGGAGCTTCAAGGCTTCCTCCACCTCTTCGGGGAAGACTTTCTCACCCCCTGTATTGATACAGTTCGACCCTCGGCCCAACAAGTTTATGCTGCCGTCGGCTGCAACCGTGGCCATGTCACCGGGGAAGGCATAGCGCTTGCCATCGATTTCCTTAAAGGTGCCCGCAGATTTTTTTGGGTCTTTGTAATAGCCAAGGGGCACCATGCCACTTTGGGCAACCATCCCCACTTCACCAGACCCTGGTGTCACTTCACGGCTGCTATCGGGTAAAAGCACCTTTGAAGTGGGTAGCAGCATGAATTTTGCAGTCTCACTGGCGGGAGTATCTTTGGTCATGATCGATTGGCCCATACCGCCTTCAGTCGAACCCAGTACATCGGCAATAGCGAGTTCGGGAATGTGCTCGATCAGATCCCGTTTTACCTGAGTGGTGAACATGGCGCCGGATGAAATCATCATTCGTAAGCTGGAAGTGTTCCAGCGATCAGGCTCTGCTTCCAAAGCTCGCAGCAGCGGTTTAGCAAAGGCGTCGCCGACGATGACCAGTTGAGCGATTTTATGCTGGTCTATTGCGTCCCAAACCTCCTCCGGTTTTAACCCACGACTTTCGAGCATGACGGATGTGCCGCCTAACATATGGGGAAACATCAACCCCAGCCATGAGCCGGTACCGTGCATCAGTGGTGGCCCCGACATTGAGACAACGGTAGCGTTTGAATCGAACAGTTGTTTCGCCGTCACCGCCATTTGATCCGCTGTCTCAAAGGGGCTAAGTCCGATCATGGATGGGAACCCGCGCATGAAAAACTCGGTGAAATCCTTTACGGGATACATGACGCCCTTAGGCATACCCGTGGTGCCGCCGGTGTAGAACATATAGATCTCATCCCCTTCAGGGGTTATGCGCGCGGCACCGGAGTTTTTGGCGATGAGGGATTCGTAAGGTATCGCCGCTGATGGTTCCTCTGAGTCATCTTCTGGGACGCCATCGTCAACAGAGATCATTATTTTTAGTTGGGGCAACCGATGGCATATTCGAGCGACCCGATTTCCCAACGAACGATGAAAGACCAGGGCTTCAACATCGGCATTCTCAAGGAGGTAGAACAGCTCCTCATCGAGATACCGATAGTTGACATTGATCGGTACGCCTCCAATTTTCAAGGCGGCAAAATTAGTTTCCGCGTACTCTGGCGAGTTGTATAGGTACATACCCACCTTGGCATGTTTTCCTAGTCCCGCTTCCATCAGTCCTTGGGCGAGCCGTGCAGAACGACTTTCATAGTCGCGCCAAGTGATGCGGCGCTCACCCTGAATCAGTGCAATGTGCTCGGGCACAGCATCAGCGACTGACTCCCAGATAGCGGAAAAGTGCGACTTCAGCATAGTGGTCTCGTTCCTCACAAAGGTGTCTGGCTTGTACAGGTGCACGGGCACACTGCGCAGGTTCTAGTATATCGACATGGCGCCGCATGTCACGTGACATGCGGCGCCATGCAGAGTGTGAGGCTTGAATGGGGTGTGAGGGCCACGCCGAACCCGGGTAAGCTACTGTACTATCGTATTAATCAGCCATATAGCAGCTAATCAACAGGCGAGCTTAAATTTAAATCTTACTGGTGAGTGCATTTTTATGTCGACGCTAACAATTCGGCCAAAATTATTAAGTCTCATTGCCGGTGTCGCCGTAATACTGGCGATGTTGCCCTGGACAACGCTCGCTTCAACCGGCCCGATTATTATTACGGGGAAAATTTACACCGCAGAGGACACCAACCCGGTGGTTGAAGCGGTAGTCGTAGAAGCAGGGAAATTCAGTTTTGTTGGCAGTAAGGAAGACGCCCTAGCTCATGCCCCCAACGCTAGTAGCCTTAGAGACTTGGGGACAGACATTGCCTACCCCGGCTTTGTAGAGGGCCATGGTCACTTTGCCTCACTCGGTCGAGCATTGATAAGTCTTGATTTATCTACGCCAAAAACTTTCATCGGTATGGTTGATCAGGTGGCACAAGCGACAGCGACGACGCCAGAGAATGAAGTCATCCTGGGCCGGGGGTGGCACCAAAGTAAATGGTCTAAGGCCCCGTCACTGACTGTCGATGGCTTTCCAACCCATCGTGGATTATCGGAAGTCAGTCCCAATCACCCTGTGGTGCTTGAGCATGCAAACGGCCACACTCTAATGCTCAACGCTAAGGCCATGTCGGTTTTGGGAATCAACAAGCTCACGACTGCCCCGGAAGGCGGAGTAGTGGTTAAAGACACCCGGGGAATGCCAACGGGTATTTTGCATGAAACTGCAATGGCCCTTGCAGCACCTCTGACGGTTTTTACTGCGGAGTCTGCGACCCGGGCGCTGCTAGCCGCTCAGGATCATGCTATTAAGCAGGGAATCACCAGCTTCCATGATGCCGGCATTGATGCTGTCGAGGTTGAAGCTCAGCAGATCGTCGATGGCGACCAGCGTTTAAAAATTCGTCTGTTCTCTATGATCAGCGCCAGCGATCCAGAATTAACCGAATACTGGCTCAATACAGCCCCTGTTGTAGCTTCAGAAGATAGCCGCTTAACGCTCAATGCCTTCAAGGTGGTTATGGATGGCGCCTTGGGATCGAGAACGGCCTGGCTACACGAACCTTATTCTGACGACCCGACCACAGTGGGTTTGCAAACAGCAGATGCTGACCGGTTAGCCACGCTCATGGAGCGCTCCCGGGTGAATGGCTGGCAAATTAATACCCACGCCATTGGCGACAGAGCGAACAGCGTTGTGCTCGATACTATTGAGCAGGTCATGCCAGAGGGGGGTGACCACCGGTTTCGCATTGAGCACTCGCAACATTTGCGCCCTGATGACATTGAGCGCTTTGAGCGGCTTGGGGTGATTGCGTCTATTCAAACCATTCATCTAAGTTCTGATCGACCTTGGGCGATAGATCGATTGGGCCCTGAGCGTATTGACGAAGGCGCTTATCTTTGGCGGTCATTGATTGATTCCGGGGTGCATGTTGCCAATGGTACCGATGTGCCGGTTGAGCCCATCAATCCCATTGCCAATTTTTATGCGGCAGTGACCCGCAAAACTCTGGCAGGCCTGCCCTCGGAAGGTTTTGAGGCTGATCAACGTATGACGCGGTCGGAAGCGCTGCTTAGCCTAACGCAGTGGAATGCCTATGCCGTATTTATGGAAGAGACTCTGGGATCTATTAGCGTGGGCAAGGCCGCCGATATGACGGTGCTTTCCCAAGACATTATGACCGTCGATGAAAGCGTTCTGCTTGATACAGAGGTCACTATGACGGTGATTGGTGGCGAGGTTCTCCATGAACTTTAATTCATTGACGACACCTGACCTGCCTGACACGTTGTTGGCTTTATCCGATGGTCTAATAGGGGGCGTCGCCGGGCGAAATATCATCACGCTCAGAGACCGCATTATTTTATGAGGTCAATTCGAGGTTCCAAAGGCAGTTCGGGTGGCGTTTATCAACGCAGCATGGCTAGGGCTTGGCTCCTTTGTCTGCTCGTTGTATCGGGCCCGGCGTTTGGACAGAAAGACGATGAGACCCAAACGCCTTATTTGATCGGCCGTGGCATGGTGGATATTACCGGGCCAGAGGTAGGCATGCCGCTATGGGGCTTTGGTCGGCCCGACCAGATTTCTGAGGGCGTTCATATTCGTCTGCGATCACGGGCCTTCATAACGGCCCAGGCTAGCAACCCCAAGCAGCGCCTCGTGTTTGTCAGCGCCGACTTGGGGAGTATTGACCACCATATGACATTAGAAGTCGTTGAGCGCTTGCAGCTGCGCTATGGCCCTACCTATACCTTGGAAAACGTGATTATCAGCGCCACCCATACCCATGCTGGGCCCAGTGGCTATTGGCAGTCTCGGACAGAGACCGGTCTCGATGGGGGCCACTACCCCGCGCACTTTGAGGCGATTGTTACTGGCATTACCGCCTCCATCGTAAAAGCCCACGACGATCTCCAGCCTGGCCATATTTTTATCAATACAGGCCGTGTGGCAGACGCCGGAGTCAACCGGTCGCTTATTGCTTACCGGGAAAACCCCCAGGATGAGCGTGACCGTTACAGCGAAAATACCAACACGGCTATGACCTTGCTCAAGTTTGTAGGCAGTGATGGGCCCCTGGGCATGATCAATTGGTACGCACTTCACCCCACAGCAATGAACTATTACAACCGCCTTATTTCCGGCGATCATAAAGGATATGCCTCGTTGCAAATGGAAAAGCGCGAGGGCGTGGGCTACGCATCGGCCGACGATTTTGTGGCCGCTTTTGCGCAGTCTGACCCGGGAGATGTCACCCCCAATACCAATCTCGATAATACCGGCCCTGGAGCAACCGACGTAGCGACCACGCAAATTATGGGCCAGCGCCAACTGGTAGTAGCACAGACACTATTCGATGAGGCAGACGAGGTGCTAGCAGGACCGATCGATTCGCGTCGACTGTATGTTGATTTAAGTGATTATGCCGTCGATGGCAAATTTACCGGGGTAGGGACACAGCATACCTGCCCCTCGGCCTACGGCTACTCCTTTGCCGGGGGCTCTACGGAAGACGGCGGCGGGCACTTCCTGTTTAAAGAGGGGATGACCGAGCAGAGTGTGTGGCGGGACTGGCTGATTCAACTCATCATCGGCGCCCCCGAGTGGACCGAACCCGTGAGAGCCTGCCAAAGGCCCAAGGCTATTTTGCTGGAAACGGGTACCGGCACACCGCCGCTGCAATCTCAAATACGCTCAATCACCGTGGCACGCGTTGGCCAACTTGTGATTCTCGCCTTACCCGCAGAAGTAACGACCATGGCAGGCAGACGTCTGCGAGATAGCGTTATGGCTGAACTGGGCGACTGGGCAAGGCACATTGTGTTGGCGGGTTACTCCAATGGCTATGCCGGGTACATAACGACCCCCGAGGAATATGGGCTTCAGCAGTATGAGGGCGGTCATACTTTACATGGACGCTGGAGCTTGCCCGCCTACCAGCAGATCGCGAGTCAGTTGGCGGCGGCTTTGGAGTTGGCTGCGCCGTTGGCAAGTGGCGTGTCCTACGACGATTGGCGGGGCAAATCTCTCGGTCTGCCTTTGCCGGTGGGGTCCGAAAATTCGCTCCCCAATGGTGCGCAACTTGGCGATACAGAGGCGCCGCTTGCCGCGAGTTATCGTCCGGGAGAGACGATTGTCGCGCGATTTTGGTCGGCGAACCCCACGGTAAATTTCCCCAAGGGGAAAAATTACCTGCTCGTTGAGCGTAAAACTGCGGCGGGTTGGCAGCGGGTCGCAGATGATGGCGACTGGAGTACCCGGGTGCGCTGGCAGCTTAAAGCAAATGCTTATGTCGCAGAGTTGAGCTGGGAGGTGCCGCAGCAAACGCCACCCGGCGAGTACCGCTTGTCACACTTTGGCTTTGATGCCGCGGGTTCAGCCTTTAGTGGCACGTCTTCCGCGTTTGAAATTACCAGAGTAGTGGACAAGTAATGGGCGTTGTTTACGACCGCACAACCCCTTTGTGGGTCTGGGCAGCTTGAGTACCGATCAGCAATGGCGGCTGGTCCTAACAGATATGCTTAAAGGAACGGGCGCGGCCCATAAATTTCGCATTTATCACCTGTAATTCACCCTATAAGGCTTAGAGTTGTCGCTGCACGAGGTACAAACAGCGTGGGCAGTTCCACAGCTAGTATCTTTGGACCATTCGGTACAAATCCCAAATCTGCCGAGGCTTTAAAAACGTTTTTGGACGTACTTTCGTAAACTGCGCCTGATCTCGGTTGCGCTGCAAATCATTGAGTTATTCGCGGGAAAAAGCCAACGTTGATGTCCTGTACGGTAGCTGAGGTGCGGTCTCTGTTACCGAATTCCTGCCTGTTTAGACAGGGACAGCCTTTTAATTCGCCATGCATAATGTTCCGGTCGGGGAATGCTGGCTGAAGGTTAGGCGGGGTATGCGCTCGTTGCGCCAGATAGTGGTCCGTGATGTTTACTCCGCACCATCCCCTGATGTAAAACGAATGAAAATAAAAAGATATCCGTTATGAAAACACTCGACCAAAGCTATTACTGCGGTGCCTCCACGACTCAAATCATTTATGAAACGATTGGGGTGTACTTCGATCGTATTTGCGATCAGTACCCCGATAAGGACGCGCTTATCGTGCGCCATCAGGGCGTGCGGTGGACTTACCGCCAGCTTCAGGAACAGGTTGATCAATTGGCGGGCGGTTTTTTGGCGCTGGGGGTGGCACCCGGCGATCGCGTGGGTATCTGGGGCCCCAACAGCTATGAGTGGGTCATGGTTCAGCTGGCGACGGCGAAAATTGGCGCCATTATGGTCTGTATTAATCCGGCATATCGACTTTATGAACTTGAATTTGCCTTGAACAAAGTCGAGTGTACGGTGGTTGTTACGGCAGAAAAATTTAAAACCAGTGACTATCTGGGCATGCTCAACACCCTCGCCCCCGAGCTCGCAGATTCAAAACCCGGAGCACTCCAAGCTCAGAAGTTACCCTACCTTAGAACCGTCATTCGGATGGGAACCGCCGAAACCGCCGGCATGCCAAATTTTGAAACTGTCTGTGGGCTGGGCGGGGAGAAGGACGGCGACCAGCTGCGAGCATTGCGAGGCCAGTTGAAGCCCGACGATGCCATTAACATCCAGTTTACCAGTGGCACCACGGGAAACCCGAAGGGAGCGACCCTCACCCACTGCAATATCCTCAACAATGGTTACCTTGCGGGGGAGGCTATGCAGCTCACCGAGACGGATCGATTGTGCATTCCGGTACCGTTGTATCACTGCTTTGGTATGGTTTTGGCGGTGCTTGCTTGTGTCTCTCATGGCTCGGCCATGGTGTTCCCTGGCGAAGCTTTTGACCCGCTTGAAACATTACAAACAGTGGAGGCCGAGGGTTGCACGGCATTACACGGCGTTCCCACCATGTTTATCACCGAGCTCGACCACCCCCGCTTCGGCGAGTTTGATCTGTCATCGTTGCGAACGGGCATTATGGCGGGCGCACCGTGCCCGGTCGAAATCATGAAACGTGTTATTTCTGAAATGCACATGGAGGATATTTTGATTGGCTATGGTCAGACGGAGGTCAGTCCCCTCAACCATATGACACTCCCCAACGATTCTTTGGAGCGTCGCACTGAAACCGTAGGCCGGGCCGTGCCTTGGGTAGAGATCAAGGTTATCGATCAATCAAATCGTGTTGTAGCCATTGGTGAGAAAGGGGAAATCTGCACTCGGGGGTATTCGGTAATGCGTGAATATTGGAACGATCCCGAGCGCACGGCGGAGACGATTGATGAAGCGGGGTGGTTACACTCCGGTGACTTGGCCACGATGGATGAAGAGGGTTACGTCCGAATTGTAGGTCGCATCAAAGACATGATTATTCGTGGTGGTGAAAATATTTACCCCCGGGAGGTAGAAGAGTTTTTGTATCAGCATCCTGCGATTTCAGAGGTTCAGGTTTTTGGCATCCCTCACGAGAAAATGGGTGAAGAAGTTTGTGCCTGGGTGCAGCTCAACGAGGGACAGTCAATGACCGAAGATGAGCTCAAGGCCTTTTGTAACGATCAAATCACACACTTCAAAATTCCGCGTCACGTGCGGTTTGTCACCGAATACCCCATGACGGTCACGGGGAAAATCCAAAAGTTCGTGATGCGTGATCAGATGGTTGCGGCGCTAAATGAATAGAATCGGCAAAGCGCTGATAGCAGCCCCATAGATAGCGCGGTAGAAAACGCCGATACAGTTTTTAAGGCGACGTCAGGCTTTTGCGGTCTGTAAGTTACCGCGATCTAACATTACCGCGATCTAACATTACCGCGATCTAACAATAGCCCGTGATTTACAACGACCCCAAGGGCATCTAGGCGCCATCGCGCCCTAGCGCCTCAGGGGGTTGCTGTGTTGCCGGTTATCGCTGTTTAGTGATCACCTTTCCACCCGGTTTAGAAGAAGCCTAGGGGGCTATCGCCATAGCTGACGAGCAAATTTTTCTTTTGCTGGTAGTGGTCAAGGGTCACCTTGTGGCCCTCCCGGCCAATACCCGACTTTTTGTAACCTCCAAAGGCGGCGTGGGATGGATACGCGTGGTAACAGTTCATCCATATCCGCCCCGCTTGAATGCCCCGCGCCATGCGATAGGCCTTGTTGGTATCACGGGTCCAAACGCCGGCGCCTAGGCCGTATTCGGTGTCATTGGCAATAGCCAACGCTTCTTCCTCGGTTTTGAAGGTGGTGATGCCAATAACGGGACCAAAGATTTCCTCTTGGAACACACGCATCTTGTTATCGCCCTTGAAGAACGTAGGCTGAATGTAAAACCCGCCGCCCAGGCCTTCTACCTGCTCAATATCGCCACCAATGAGAATTTCAGCGCCTTCTTCACGACCTATTTGTAAGTAGCTCATGATTTTATCGAACTGTTCTCGAGAGGCCTGAGCGCCGACCATTGTGTTGACATCAAGGGGGTTGCCTCGCGTGATCTTTTTGGCGCGCTCGATCACCATCTCCATGAAGGGCTCATACATATCTTCATGGATCAGAGCTCGTGAGGGGCAAGTACAAACCTCGCCCTGATTCAAGAAGCCTAATACCAGGCCCTCTACAGCCTTGCTGATGAAGTCTTCGCCCTGATCCATGACATCGGCGAAAAAGACATTGGGTGACTTACCGCCAAGCTCCACGGTAGAGGGAATCATTGTTTCAGCGGCGCAGCGCAAAATGTGATGCCCGATGGCGGTGGACCCCGTAAAGGCAATCTTTGCAATACGGGTGCTGGTCGCCAAGGCTTGTCCAGCTTCGGTGCCGTACCCATTAACGATATTCACCACACCCGGGGGTAACAGGTCACCGATGAGCTCCATCAGAATGCAGATAGAGGCGGGGGTTTGTTCTGCTGGTTTCATCACCGTGCAGTTGCCCGCAGCTAGGGCTGGTGCAAGCTTCCAGCACGCCATTAGCAAAGGGAAGTTCCAGGGAATGATTTGCCCCACGACACCCAGAGGTTCATAAACGTGGTAGGACACTGTTGTGGGGTCTATCTCTGCCATCGAGCCTTCCTGCGCGCGAATGCAGCCTGCAAAATAACGGAAATGGTCTACACACAAGGGCAGATCTGCAGCCAGAGTTTCGCGCACGGCCTTGCCGTTGTCCCAAGTCTCGGCAACCGCAAGCATCTCAAGGTTGGCTTCAATACGATCGGCTATTTTTAGCAGTAGGTTTGATCGCTCGGTCGCCGGGGTGGCGCCCCAAGCATCTTTTGCGCTATGGGCTGCATCAAGAGCTAGGTTGATATCGGCTTCGCTCGACCGGGGGATTTTACAGAACGGTTCACCATTGACGGGAGAGACATTGTCAAAATAGCTGCCGTCGACGGGGGCAACCCATTGGCCACCAATGTAATTCTCATATTGGGGTTTGAATTGAACGACGGCGCCTTCGGAGCCTGGATTTGCGTAGACCATAGTGACCTCTTTGTTATTAACGTTTTTTATCTGGATCTAAAACAATACCCCTTTTTGGGGCGTTGTAAAAATCATCAATGTTTGGAGCCCTTGGCTGCGATAACTCGGTAGACGGCGATAGCGTTGTGTATTAACTTCACAGCGATGGAGCAGTTTTTCCTAGGGGGTTTTGGTGACCGACAGCTGCCAAGCAGCGTTACTCAGTGAGGGTCTCCCGGCCGCTACTATCTCAGGCAGTGGGCGCTTGGTTTTCTCTACCTCACAAGATTTCGATCGCGCTTGGGATCTGGGCGTTTTCTATCTCAAGGTTCCAACCTGTCTTGATATCGAGGGCGCGCGTCACTTTGGTCAAGGGCTAACATCGGCTGATAGCCCGTACCGTCAGACTCCTAAATATGGCGAATTAGAGGGCTTTATTGCCCTTGAGAACAACCAGCAAACCAAGCTCGCGCTGCGTCGCCATCGCTGGGATCAACACTACCCTTCAGAAGTCGCACAGTTTGGGCGTCAGCTTGATGACATTGGTGTCGCCATCATGGGCGAGGTTTTGCGTCAGTCGGGTATCCCGGAGTCCCTTTGGGGCCGTGCTTCGGGGGGCTATTCATTGGGAGAGGGCACAGCGTTTCTGAACTTTGTGCACTACGACACCCGCAATCCAGACTTGGGGTTGCGTCCCCACACAGATTACGGATTTGTCACAATTCTCGACGCTACCGCCCCGGGGTTGCAGATCAAAATTGCCGGTGACTTCATGGATGTGCCTGTGCTCCCTGGCCATCTTGTTATCAATTTCGGTGAAGCGTTGCACTTCGTCACGGCCTACTCAGAGCGCACCGTGGGTGCTGTGGTGCACCGAGTTTTGAGTCAGCAATCTATCGACCCCCTGCGCCATGGCATCGTGTACTTCGCTAACCCCGACCTTGAAGGCATGCTTTGGCAATTTGATGCCAAGGGAGAGGTCAAAGGAAACTCATCGGTCCAGGGCCTTTTTGCGCTCCTTGAGAAAAATCTCACCGAGTAATTGAGGCGCTCATGGGAGATTCGTAACGCGCCATCTTGTAAAGCGCTTTAAGGGGCTATGCGTCGTCAGGTGCTAGTCGTATCCCCTCGGCTTCAATGGTGATTTTTCGGGCCTTATACAGCGAACCAATCGCCTGCTTAAACACTTTTTTACTGACACCAAAGGCTGCGTAAATAGCAGGGGGAGGGCTTTTGTCGGTGAGGCCTAAAAACCCTGAATTTTCGTTTAACTGAGAAACTATTTTTTGCGCAACGCCGTCTATTTTTGAGTTATTAAAGCCCGGCTGATTGAGCGATAGGTCAATTTTTCCATCGTCACGAATGCGTTGAATATAACCGTCGAGCGCCTGCCCTCTGCGAATTCTCCGATACAGCTCATTGCTGTAAAGCAAACCCCAAAACTGATGATTGATGATTGCCTTAAACCCCAGTTCGGTTTGTTCAGCAACCAGTAAAGACACTTTTTCACCCACCTTGAGACCGGTTGCCGTGTCCTCAATCCAGTGATCAATGCGCGTTGAGCCTGCGGGTCGCCCCTGGTTATCAAGGTAGACCTTCACAATGGTGAAGTTACCCGGCTTCAACGGGTGATGCTGCTCAGCAAAAGGGATAAACAGGTCTTTGCTAAGCCCCCAGTCCGCAAAGGCACCAAGATGATTGACCTCCACGATCTTTAGCCAAGCGACTTGCCCGATGGCAATTTCGGTCGGTGTATTCGCTTCTATTTTTTCTTTAATGATGAATACCTATATTGTGCTGTGTAAAGGTTAACGGCGGCACCCAGCGGTTTGCCAAGGGGCTCGACGCTACCGCTTAAGCTCTGCCGAGCCTTACCGCGTCGCTTTGTTAAGCTGGAGGCTGTCGCAGTTCCACCTTGTTGTACTGTTATACCGTTATACCGTTATGCCGATTGGTTGTTTCTTAAAACCAAAACTGGCAAAGCCAATAAGATTTTAAAAGCCCTCATCGTTGTAGCGCGGGGGCGGTTGGCAGCGCCCTCAACTTTATTGTTCACGACCGATTTATTGCTTGAACTGTTTAGCGCCAAACATATTGTTATACGTCTCTTGGGTGGGGTTGCCCACTTTCATATCCTCAGCCATGACCGCGATGCCGCGTTGTACTGCGGGCCGCATTGCCACCGTCTCGGACCAGCGCTTGACGTTGGGATACTGCGTAATGTCGATACGGTGCATCTCCTGCTGCTTGGGCATCGTCCAGGGAAAGGTGGCTACGTCGGCAATGGAGTAATTCGAACCCGCCAAATATTTCGATTCACCCAAGCGTCGGTCCATAACACCGTACAGCTGTTTGCACACATTGTGATAGCGTTCCTTGGCCAGCGGCACATCCTCTGGACAGTAACCCTGAAAATAACCGTTCTGACCAAACATTGGGCCAACATTGCCCATCTGAAACATCAGCCACTGAATAACGTCGTAGCGTTCCACTGAATCTTGTGGCCACAACTTGCCAGTTTTTTCTGCCAGGTACATAAGAATGGCGCCCGATTCAAACACCGTATAGGGCTCACCCTGAGGACCGTCGGTATCGACAATGGCCGGTATGCGGTTGTTGGGGCTGATCGCAATAAACGCCGGATCGAACTGATCGCCCTCCAAAATGTTGACGATGCAGACTTCATACTCGACCTCTACTTCCTCGAGCATGATGGCAGTTTTGTGGCCGTTGGGCGTTGGCCAGTAAAAATGCTTAATCATTTTTGAGCACCCTGGGCTGCCAGTACCTCCTGAACATTCTTTTGTAAAAATGCTGCCGAGTCATCGCCTTCAAAGTCGCGATTGTAGTGGCTCGTTACCGAAGGCCGTTGGATCGATTCTTCCCACCAGGCTTTCAGATTAGGGCGCCCATCGAAACAATCGAAATCCGGGTACAGGGGATCTTTTGCGTCGTAAAAGTTCACCCTAAAATCCATATAGCTAATCGCGTGAAGCATTGACGCTTGGCCAATATCGAAGCCATCGAAGCCCTGCTTGCAGGCAGCTTCTAGGGAATCGCAGCCGCGAATAATCTTCGGCCAGATCCACTCGAAAAATTCAATGCGCTGATTTTCTTCGGGATTCCAACCTTCCATGACCAGCATGACCGTGGTCTCAAACATGGTATCTGCCAGAGCAAGGCGAGTAATGGCGTCCCAGCGAGCAGGTCCTGCAGGGGGATAAAGGTGCTTGCCAGACTTGCTCATGCTGTCGATGCATTCAACAACGGCCTGACTGCCATACACCACTTGGCCACTATCCAGCGCGAGGGTTGGTACTTTGTTCAGCGGGTTTAGCGCTGCGATTGAATAGGCATCGCCTTGGTCTTCCCCCTCGCGGTTTTTGAAAGGGTAGGTAGGCACAAAGGTGACGTCATCCCACAGACCGGCTTCATGAATGGTAACGAGGACCTTATGAATAAATGTATGGAACGGAGAGTAAAATAATTTCACGGGGCTTTTCCTTTAGCATAGAGGCTTCAGCATAGCAGCTATCATTGCTGTTGCAGACGTGATCTTTCGCTGTGCAGTAACCCGGCCGTGGGCAGAGGAGATGGTGCACTCCTACGTTTAGACTCCCTCCTAAACTTTTACTGAGCAAACAGCGCATGCTCAGTGGGTCAGTGATGCAATGACACGAACGCGTTTTACGTCGGATTTTCCTGGGACAGGTCCCCAGCTATGCTGGGGGCTATGGGGCTATGGGGCTATGTAGTGCCAAGCGGCTCGTTGCTGTGGATTTAGAACACACCGCCTAATCAACATAAGCGCCGTTTTGGTCCACCCGCGTTTGCTAGAGGCGGCTCCCAGCAAGTTGCTAAATAGGGCTGGGACTGACGGGCGTAAAATGCCTGAAGAACAGCGTAGCTGTAGCTGGAAGCACTGCAGGAAAAAGCCTAGGTTATGAGATTTGGGTTGAAGAAATCATACTGTTCCGTTTGCAAAAAGCCGTACCCGACTTGCGCGGCAAACTCATCAATGCCCAAATAGCGATGCAATGCATGATGAACGTGCTTTGGATAAATTAGCGAACCTGAGTTCGATACTTTCAGAGTCGACGGGTCAATTTTTTCGGCATTTTGTAAGGCATCGGTTTGTCCCACGCTGCGACCACCCCAGTCAGCATTTCCCTGCATAATCAGGTAGGAGTTAATGGGCCAATGGTCCTTGCCGCCAAAGGAGTTGTAGTAGGGCGTTCTGCCAAAATCAGATGACACGACAACCACCAATTTGTCCCGGATTTCGAGTTCGTCAGCCATGTCCCAAAGATAGATTAGCGCGTCATTTAAGGCTTGAATGTTTTGAACTTGCGAGAACTCACCACTTGAGTGTGTGTCCCAGTTGCCACCGGCGCCGCATTCGACGCTTGCGGTGGTTCCAGTGCTGAACGCCACCAAACCAGTTTGTATCTGCGCTTTTAGGTTACTTTCTCCTTGGTAAACGCCTTGGGATTGAGGCATCTCGTTTGGCAGGTTGAGGTACAGTTCGTCTAATAATATTCTGCCCTGCATACCGGTTTCAAAGGCGCCCATACGGTTAGCCAGTGCGTCGTTATACCGCTCTTGCTCGCTCAGGACATTGAGTCCCCGAGTTTTGTACTTCGAAAGTAGAGCTTCTTCAGTGCTATTGCGGGGGCGCACCAACTCTTTTAATCCACCCGGGTTGGTTCTGGCGGTTCGAACAAGACCCTGATCAGCACCAAAGATTCCGTTGTTTATTAATGCTATTGGCGCATTGGGAGCTTTCGCAGCTGCATACAGGGCTGCCAAGGTTGGGCGGCCCTCGCTTGGGGAACCTGTCCACGTGTGGCGCTCGCCTGTTTGGTGCGCATTGGTTTGGGTGTCTACGCCGTTGATGACCAATGAATCTGCGGCTATTTTTCGGAACATGTCGTCATTGTTTGCGATGGGCGCAAATAAAATATTGCCTATCGACTGAGT
The DNA here is from genome assembly GCA_000169115.1 of marine gamma proteobacterium HTCC2080. Classification (GTDB taxonomy): domain Bacteria; phylum Pseudomonadota; class Gammaproteobacteria; order Pseudomonadales; family Halieaceae; genus Luminiphilus. The sequence goes on along the minus strand of AAVV01000004.1, from coordinate 104,537 downwards.
ATCGCCAGCCTCAGACCAGTTGGTAATTGGCAGCTCTCCTGGCACATTTACCTTAGGGTCACAAAAGAGCGATAAATCCCATCCCCCATTTGCATGAATTGTCATTAGGTAAGGTCCATCGTAGGGCGAGGAACCTTGCACCAATGAAACTCGACTTGAGGCGATCAGGGCTGCCGTGCTCGCCAAGAATTTTCGCCGAGTCAAACCCATGGTTTTACTCATTGATGTAATCATAGTGAGCCACCATGTAATCGAATATAAGGCGCCAAGCCCAGGTGTTTGCTTGTTCAACCGGTGTCGTATTGGCCGGTTGCCGAACCCCTCTCGTATCCAGGTCGTCCGCTAGCTTTGCATAGACAATATTATCCCAAAGGTGGCACGGTCCGGTTGACACGTGAGTGCTCTGTGCTTCTAGCAGCAAATCGACCAATAAATCGACGTCATCAGACTCCGCCGCCACGCTGCGCCCGTGTAGGCGCGAATACAAATTTACCAACACCGCTCGCAGCTCCTCAGAGTCTGTTGGAGTCGATGAAAACTCGAATGTATTTAAATACTGGCGCTGGCCATCGACGGTTTCAGCCTCTATCTCGGAGACAACACAAGCTACTCCAGCTGCGTGCTGCTCGAAAGCAGCGAGAGAAAGGCTAGAAACCTCTCTGGCTCTAGACTTAACCTGGTAAGAATCGATGCCACCCAGCGCTATGTTGACAAAATCAGACACGAAGGTGCCTGTTGTGGGAAGAATGTTTGTTATCTCCTCCTCCATGACGCTATATCCAAAAAGTGATTTGGTCTTACCGTCGAGTTCTTCCGGTGTGAGTAGTCGCCGAGTACCGAGCCTAGCCACCGAAAATAACTTAGCGTTTTGGCTTACAACCTCACCGCTGGCGAACCAGGGTGATAGGACCATTTCTCTCAGCAATACTTTCAACTTAAATTGATTTTGCACGAAGGCGCCAGCCAGCTTATTCACTTCATAGCGTTGCAGGCTAAAGGCCTCAAGCTCTTCATTGTAATTGGGGAGTTGAGGATCTTCTGGAGCTTTCAATAAAGCCCGGCCCATGACGGCAGGCCACCAAAACTCGACGGTTGCTACCGGGAACCTAGGGTCTGCAACGATTTGCTGTGCCAACCATTGCAGGCTGTTGGAGGCGTCCGGGGCAGGCTTACCATTCATCCCCGGCGTTCTCATATCGCGAAACCAGGTATCCCCATTGACGTAGCCCGATTCTGGATCGAGCTTATACGACCAGGGCAGAGTATCCGTAAAGTCGCTGTCTCTGAAAAAGCCCAACTCCCCATAGTTCTGGAACGCGCCCGCGACCGGATCCAGGGTTCGATGGCAGACCGTGCAAGCAGAATTTAATAGGGTTGGATTGTTCTTATCGGCTAACGCGGCCGCATCGGTTGTCCTTGCAGCTGATGCCTCTACATCGAGCCCTAAAAAGAATTTATAAGTCCACCGAGCACGCGCACGATTACGATTGGTTTCAGTCGTCGGGTAGCGTTGCAAAAACGCCACCGTGTTAAGAATTCCCGCATGTGGCCATTCAAACGGCTCCCAAGAGCTGGGATAGCATTCGCCCCCATCGATGGGAATGCAAACTTCTCCGCCGGGCGGTGAGTTAAATGTGCCGAAATTCTTGGCTGGTCTGAACTCCTTATGAAATTTGGTGTATTCGCCGTCGTAAACAACCTTTTGTGACCATGGGTCCTCGAGCTGAGCATTCAAAATATCTGCAGTTAACGGCGTCACCATCGTATAGTCGGCAGTTAATATTTCGGTATAAGGTTTATCGTTCTCAACCACATACGCAATGAGCTCGGCGGGGGCGCGAGCGTGTCCGTAATTATTCGCTTGCCAGAGCTCCCAAGCTTCATTATTTCGGTAGAGATCCTCATTCCGCTCTAGGTTATCAAAAAGGGTCATTTTAGTTTCCCCAGTTCCTGGCCACCATGAGCCCCATAACTGAATTGGGAACAACCCGTTTGTGAATGCATCAGTCAACAGCTGATCATTTGCGCCCGTAATAAGAAAGTCATGGAAGCCTTGACCAGCCATGAGCTCATCAATCGCTGCATCTAACGTAATGTCGCCAAGGCTTAGTCGGTCATGCTCTTCTGTCGTGGGTACCCGTCGACTTAGCACAACGGCAGCTTTGCGATAGAGCTGAGGGGTACTCAAAGTGTTGATCCCACTCCACAGCGCGTCGGGATTACTGTTGCCTGCTTGTTTTTTCAATGACGAAGAACTGCAAGTCGTACCAAGCGCCAAGGCCTGTAGAAAGTCAGCGAGTAATTTATAGTCTGAGGAGAAGGGCTCAATAACAGCGCCGCCCCCGTGCGCCGCCCCCTGCGCTTTATTTAGTATGTATTGAGAACTACGAGCTTCCGACAGGGCGTGGAAATTTGAAAAATTAAAATCAAGATAGGTGGGGTCTGATGTTTGACGCAATGCGAGCGAGGCTCCCGCCTTGGGGGCAATGCCATCCTCAATGTGACAACCAATGCACTTATTTTGAACGACCGCATCAGCAGCGTCATACAAATTTTGGGCGTGGGCCTCCGCCCCACCGGCTGCGCTGATCCGAAGTTGGCAAGCGAGGCTTAGTGCTGTTCCAAGAGAGCCGGGGTAAGCACTGACGCTATTGACCATACTAAGGGTCAAAATACAGGCCATCGCCGTGCTAACAATGATCCGATGATGCCTGCTGATTTTGCCTGCCATGCCCCTCACCTTGCTTACTGACTTGTCTTCAACCACCTTCGCATTTTATTCTAATTATCAATGTGCGACAAAGCTCTTGGTTTGACCCTCACTCTGGCCATTTCTGCCGAGACGACTGTTTCCCCCTCTCGCCCGGCTGGGTTACTGTCAGGGCAGCGCTGCTGCATCTGAAAGTTCTGCAGCGACGATAGCAGTTTCCTAATAATTGCCCCAGTTGCTCCATTAGAGGAGAGGTTTATGTCCAGCCGTTTTTTTATGCCTGTCATGCTGTCAGTCGCAGCGTTCGTTTCGCCCGCTTTGACGCAGCAGGTGTTAGCTGAGGAGGCTGCGTGTCCGCCACCTGCGGTACGTATTGAGGCTGAGGAATTTACGCCCCTGACCGCGGACAATTACGCGACCGCGGAGACTCAGTCGATTTTTGCCGGCGCCTATATTCAGAAGATCGCGCAAGCGACTTGCTCGAGCGGCATGGGAGTGCTGATGCACGAGCGTGTTCCCTCAGACCCCAACCACAAAGCCTTCGCCCGAGTTAACTTCGATACGCTTTACTCCTGGGTGCTGCTCGACCTTAACTCGCCAGCAACGATCACCCTGCCGGAAACGGGCGGTCGCTATCAGTCTGCTCAGGTGCTCAACGAAGGCCATTGGATGCCTTTTGTGGTGACGGCGGCCGGTAGTTTCACGCTGACGCGTGAGAATTCGGGAAGTCGCTACGTGTTGGTGGGTATCCGAACCCAGATGAATATGCAGGATCCCGCGGATATCAAAGAGGCCAACGCGCTTCAGGACTTGGTTCGTGTTGAGCAGGCAGATCCGGGTGAATTGCTATTCACAGATCGTTGGGATCGAGAAGCCATTATGGCCATGCGTAAGGAGCTTCAGATTCTTCGCGATGAAAAGGGTTACAAGTCGGAGGATATGTTCGGCAAGCAGGGTGAGATTGATCACGACTTGAACAACGTGGGCGTCGCGATCGGTTGGGGCGGGCAGCCCAAAGAGGGCGCGGTCTATCTTTTTTATACTCCGGACTCGATGGAGCATCAGACGCTAACGCTTAACAACGTGCCCCACGCAGATAATGCGTTTTGGTCAATCACCGTTTACGACGCTGACGGCTTCGTTGCATCTGAGCCCTTCAATATGAATAGCTCTTTTGCTCAGGCGAACGCCGATAGTGACACTGTCCTCAATTTTGGCGGCGATCCCTCGGCAGACAATTACCTGCCGGTCTACGCCGGATGGAACGCTACATTGCGCATTTATACCCCTCAGCCAGCCTACTTTGATGCCTCGTGGGTACGACCGGAGCTGCAGCTCGCTGAATGAGCGTCGGGGCTTTCTGCCAAGGCTGGGAATCTTCGGGCGGTGTTGCTGAACCAGAGGCTCTCCATAGCCGCCTTGCCACAATCGTGCAGGTAAGGTCCTACTAGTGGATAGTCTATGAGACAGCATCTGTAGTTGGGCGTTCTAAGCCGCTGCAGCGCTGTGGCAGTGCTAAAAGCGGGAAGGCAGGTGCCTAGGCTTTGAGTTGTGGTTAGGGCGCCGAATCTAACCTCCATTGGTCTCATAAAGCTTACCGCGATACCTTGGCAGACCGTTGTGGGGTCAATCAGCTCGAACGTATCCAGACCAGCAAGCGCTGCCAGCAATTTTTTGCTGGGTGCCGTGAGGCAAAGTGCAGCACTTCTTTTGGGCGTATCCTTCGACAGATCAACTGCGTTGACGATGTGAGTCTTGTACTCAGCGAGCCTTAATCGCAACGGCTAAGTAGGCACAAAAATCGCAGCCACCTTGTGCGGGTATGCCTTAGATCTGAATGCGCCAGCCTGCTCAGCCTCGCACTTCGATTTCAGACTGAATCTCATCGAGAATAACTGGATCATCAATAGTGGCGGGTGTCTTATAGGGTTCGCCATTGGCTATTTTCTGCAATGTCGCTCGGAGGATTTTTCCGGAGCGGGTCTTCGGCAGACGATTCACTGTGTAAACGCGCTTCAGGGCTGCCACAGGTCCGATCACCTCACGCACCGAGGCGATAACTTCGCTTTCAATTTGTGTGGCCTTCTTGGCAGTGCCCTGATTGAGGATCAGCAAAGCCAGTGGTACCTGACCCTTGAGCTCGTCGTTAATCCCGAAAACCGCACACTCTGCTACATCCGGATGGTCGGTAATGACCTCTTCCATTTGTCCGGTAGACAGACGGTGGCCGGCTACGTTTATGACATCGTCGGTTCGACTCATAATATGCACATAGTCCTCCCCGTCGATGAAGCCGGCATCGCCGGTGCTGTAATACTCGGGGAACTCGGTGAGATACTTTTCGACAAAACCTTCATCATTGTTCCAAAGGGTCGGTAGCGTGCCCGGAGGTAGCGGTAGTTTCAGTGCAAGGGCGCCCAGAGTATCTCGGGGTAGTGGCTGACCGCTCTCGTCCAATACTTCGATCTGGAACCCGCGCACGGCCTTCCCCGACGAGCCGTATTTAACTGTAAAAAGGCCGGTGCCGGCACAGTTAGCCACTGCAGGCCAGCCTAGTTCGGTTTGCCACCAATGGTCGATTATCGGGCGCTGCAAATGATTTTCTGCCCACTGGATGGTGTCGGGGTCGGCTCTTTCGCCAGCGAGGAACAGGGTCTCGAGGCTGGTCAAATCGTAGTCCTTGAGGAGTTTGCCGTCAGGGTCCTCCCGCTTAATGGCGCGAATGGCCGTGGGTGCGGTGAACATAGCCTTGACCTTGTGGCGCTCGATCAAGCGCCAATAGGTGGCGGCATCTGGGGTACCCACGGGCTTGCCCTCAAACATCACTGCCGTCGCTCCCCGTATCAGCGGGCCGTAGACGATATATGAATGCCCAACAACCCAGCCGATGTCTGATGCCGCCCAAAATACGTCGCCGGGATTGATATCGTAGATGTTTCCCATGCTCCAGTTGAGAGCAACCAGATGTCCGCCGTTATCTCGCACAACACCTTTTGGCTGGCCTGTCGTGCCGGATGTGTAAATGATGTAAAGGGGGTCGGTCGACGCGACTGCCGTGGCGTTGACCGGTTCTGCGAAGGTCTCCATCTCTGTCCAGTCCAGGTCCCGCCCGGGGAGCAGCTCTGCGGTGAGTTGTTGGCGCTGCAGAATGATGGTGTGCTTAGGTTTGTGTTGGGAAAGCTCTAGTGCCTGGTCGAGCAAAGGTTTGTAGGGCACCAGACCGCTCGGCTCGATGCCACAGGAGGCAGAGACGATCAGTTTTGGGGCGCAATCATCAATTCTTGAGGCCAGTTCATTGGCGGCGAAACCGCCGAATACCACTGAGTGGACGGCGCCTAGGCGGGCGCAGGCCTGCATGGCCACTGCGGCCTCCGGTACCATGGGCATGTAGATAACAACCCGGTCGCCTTTGCTGATGCCCAACTTATCGAGTGCGCCAGCCATGCGGGATACTCGATCTAGCAACTCGCGGTAGCTAATGTGCTGTACCGTATCAGTAACCGGGCTGTCGTAAATGATTGCGGTCTGCTCACCCCGGCCATTGGCTACGTGACGGTCAAGGCAGTTGTACGAAGTGTTGCAGGTGGCATCTGGAAACCAGCGATACAACGGTTGTCTTGAGTCGTCCAGAATAGATGAATAGGGCGTGAACCAGTCGATTGCACGGGCTGCATCAGTCCACAGATCATCGTGTGAGGGTTGGTCGCTCATAGTTTGCAGGCTCCACTGGATTTCTATCGCTGTAACAGACGCTCAACGACCAATTTATCATCATAGATTAAAACTCGGGTGGCAAAGCTGTGAACCCCGCTGACACAGGGCACACGTCTCCTCCTGACAGGTCAGTGGCCGGAAGTACTTTCCTGCAAGAAGTACGCAAAATTGCCTTGATTCCTCCGCTAAATGTTCCTTGCTTCGGCATGGTGTTCTCTTTTCAAGAGTGCCGTGCGGTCGAGTCTTCAATCTGCCCTTGTTCAAATGCAAAAGGCCGTACCCCTGTGGGCTTAGTATAAGTCGCCAAGGCTCGTTTTTAATTCACCCTCTTCCAGCCTTTCTCACGGCTCCGCTGGATTGCAGTGCGGCAACCGAGTGAAAGCCGGCTAATTGCATGCATCGACGTGTTTCACTAGCTAATATCTCGATGGCTTGGTTTACGCCTGGTTCGCCGCCGGCCGCTAGGCCATAGAGATAGGGCCTGCCAATAGAGCAGGCAGAAGCGCCCAGCGCGAGGGCTTTACAAATGTGGCTGCCACGACGAATGCCGCCATCAAGAATTAAGTCCATGCTGTCTCCGACTGCATCGCGCATGGCTGAGATGCAGTCAATAGGGGCTGCCGCTGAATCCAGCTGCCGACCGCCGTGATTACTGACTATGACGCCGGTGCAGCCAATGCGCTGAGCCTGTTTGGCATCCTCGGCAGATAATAGACCCTTGATGATCAGTGGGCCCTCCCATCGGTCTCTCAACCAGGTGACATCTTCCCAGCTGATTGACGGGTCGAACTGTTGATTGACGTAATCGAAAATATTCAAAGCACCGGAATTTTTGGGGTCGATATTCTTAGATAGGTTGGCGAGAGTGAAATCACGGTTATGCCTCAACCCGAGAAGCCATGGCCACTTCGTTGTAAAACTAAGGAGCGATTTGAGTGCCAGCGACGGTGGAATGGTCATGCCGGTCCTGATGTCGCGTTCCCGGTTGCCGGCAACCGTGGTGTCTACGGTGAGACATATTGCGTCGTACCGGGCGCTTTTGCAGCGCTCTAAAAAGCTCTGGGTGAGGGCGCGATCTCTGAAGACGTATATCTGAAATAGCTTCGGGCCTCGTACTGCCGATGCGACCTCTTCAATCGTGCTTGATCCCATTGACGATAGGCTATAGAAGGTACCGGCCTTGCCCGCTGCTCGCGCAGCCGCTAGCTCCTTATCGTGATGAAAAAGCCGCGACATACCGGTGGGCGACAGGAAAAAAGGTAATGCGATGTCGCGATCAAATAGCCGAGTGTTGAGAGTGGGTTTGGTGATGCCGGTGAGAGCGGATGGAATTATCTCCCACTGGTCAAAAGCATTGGTATTTCGTCGCAGGGACCATTCGTCGTCAGCGCCCCCGTCAAGATAATGAAAAATAGACGCTGGGAGGTTTTTTTGGGCCGCTTTTCTGAGCTCTGCAATATTGAAATAGCGATCAAGTTTCGGCATGAAGTACCCATGCCCATCTCAACAGAAGGCAGTGCCGGTGCAAATGATTATCGCCTATCACGCCATAAACCCGCTTGATAAGGTTTTTCTAGCTGGGCCAGTATCGAACAAGAAACATCCCATTGGATATTGGGTCGGCCTCGTTAGCCCCTTGCCACTCAAATTTGTAGGCCACTCGGAAGCCTTCCTGTCTACTTTCGACAGTAGCGATGACCATTCGTAGCGTTACCAAATCGTTTGCCGTGACTGGGCGCACTACCCGAAAGCGATCACTGCCCACAAATAGCGCTTTAAGATCTATTAATTCGATATGTTGGAAAAAAGTAGAGTGTACCAAAGCAAAGGTCAGCGAGCCTGGCGCGATTATGTTAGTGAGCCCGGCCTCGTGGCATTGATCCTCATCGAAATGGAACCAGTCAAGCTGGTCGAGGCTCTTGCAGTAGGCTTGGATTCGATCGCTATCGATTATTACAGGTTGTGACTCAAACAGAGTTTTACCAACGCGGCTTTCGAAATCTCTTTGGGTTTGCAATATTGTCTTCATGAATCTCTACTGGCACCCCCATTATCGTCGACATCAGTCATTAGTCGCCCCAAGGGTGGAAGCCTAGCAGTGCACTCACCAAGCGGCACGTGTCCATGCGTGCAATTAGGTCGTCTTTTTTAAGGTTTTTGGTCCATCCTGTGTGCCTTCAACTACGCCAATAGGTAATCGGGGATTGATTCATCAGACAAAAAGCGGATGATGAGGGGATCGAATACTGGCTAAGTGCATTCCATCCTTTTTATGATCGCACAGAAATTTTCGACTATTGGTCCCCTAGGTGTCGTTATCTGGCAAGCGCTGGAGGATTTAGGTATTGAACCTGAGCCCTTATTCGCAGAGGCTGGTATTGAGGTAGGGCCGCTGCTTGACCCTAATACTCGGATCGCTGACGGCGCTTTTCGAAATTTGTTGCAAGCGATTGAAGCGCAGGCCTCGGCTCGCACCTTTGGATTACATTTGGCGAAGTTTATCCATCCCACCACTTTTTACAGCTTGGGCGTAGCTGCCTATTGCAGCGCCACAATGGGTGAGTATCTTGAAAAAATGGTGCGTTACTACTCTGTGGTGACTACCAATGATGTGATGTCTCTGGTGAAAGAGGTCGGAGAATGTGCGCTGCGCTGGACGACGCATAATCCAGAGCCGTTTCCTCCAATCCGTGAAGATGGCATTGCTGCCATCTTCGTAACGATTCTTCGCATAGCAAGTCAGAACGAATTTCGGCCCCGCACTGTGTCTTTGGCGCGCCCTTTCCCTGAAGATGAGGCGTCCCACTACGAGGACTTTTTTGGATGCGATGTCCTTTTTGGTGCGCCTGAGACCTCGATATCTTTTGACTCTCAACTGCTTAAATTGCCTTTGGTTGGTGCAGATCCACAGCTCGCCCAGTCTTATGACCAGCTGACCGAACAATATATAGCTAAGCTGGAAAAAGCCGATTTTCCAGCGCGGGTTCGCAACGAATTGGTGAGATTACTACCCACTGGTGTATCTGGAAAAGATGCTGTGGCAAGCGTACTGTGCGTGAGTACTAGGACGCTATACAACCGTCTTGAAGAGGCGGGTACTACTTTTCGTGAGGTTCTGGATGAAACTCGCAAGCTGTTGGCTGAGGATTATCTGACAAAGGGTTTGCCGGTGAACGAAATCGCTTACCTTACAGGCTTTTCTGACACTGCAAATTTTTCAAGAGCCTTTAAAAAGTGGACGGGGCTTTCACCGATGACCTACCGCATTAAAGTCGCACTCAACGACGAATCCTAAAACACAACAATCTTGCCGGTATTGATACGACATCAGCACGAAGTGCTTCTTAGGCTGTGGCAATAAGAGCAGAGCAATTGCGGATGGGTTGTGGCATCAGCTAATTACACAGATTTATTGAATAAAGCTTTGGCTGATATCGGTGATGCAGTCGCGGTCGCTGATGTAACGGGGGAGTTTTACAGCGGTCACGCGTTGCGACAGCGTATTGAGGGTATTGCCAGTCTGTTGCGAGCCTCTGGGCTAGAACGTGGCGATGGATTGGCACAGCTTGCAAGTAATTGTGTAGACGCTTTTGCCGTTATGGCAGCCTGTCTGCGCGCGGGCGGTCGTTACACGCCCCTTCATCCTCTGGGTTCTTTGGATCAGCAGCGATTTGTTGTCAATGATTCCCAAGCCAAGCTGTTGGTCATTGATTCTGCAGCATTTGCAGAGTGGGGTGCCCGATTAGCCGACGCCTTCCCCAAGCTGGCCGTGATCACGCTTTCCCGGGCAAATTTTGGTGAGTATCTGGGGGATCTATTAGTTGATCGGCCTTGGCTGGATGATCAACAAGATAGCGAAGATATTGCATGGGTTAGTTACACCGGTGGTACCACGGGTGATCCTAAGGGGGTCATGCACACACAGAAAGGTATGGGGGCGACTGCTGAGATTGCGCGAGCTGCGTGGCAGTTTCCCGAGCAGCCGCATTTTTTGGCGTGTTCACCGATCAGTCATGCGGCGGGATTTCTAGTGCTGCCAGTTTTGATGCTTGGCGGCCGCGTTTCGCTGTTGCCTAGGTTCTCGCCCGAGCCGGTGATTCGATGTATTGAGAATCAGGGCGTCAATACACTCTTTCTAGTGCCCAGTATGATCTACGGACTTCTCGATCATCCTGGCGTTGGTCAAAGAGATCTGAGCAACTTGGAGCACATTATTTATGCGTCGGCGCCCATCGCACCGGAGCGGCTTCGCGAAGCCCTCCACCTTTTCGGTCCTATTTTACACCAGTGCTACGGTCAAACGGAGAGCATTCATATTACGTGTATGACACACAAGGAACACAATCCATCGGTGAGTAGGCGGCTTGAGAGTGTGGGGCGAGCGACTCTCGGTATGACGGTGTCGGTCGTTGATGCTCACGGCAGCGCCTTACCCCTGAAAGAGGTGGGTGAAATATGCGTTAAGGGGCCAAGTCTCCTCGCGGGTTACTGGCAACGCCCCGAGGCTAGCGCTGAAGCGCTGCAGTCGGGGTGGCTTCATACCGGCGATGTGGGATTTATGGATGAAGAAGGGTTTCTGTTTATCGTTGATAGGCTCAAGGACATGATTATCAGCGGCGGCTTCAATATCTATTCACAGGACGTGGAGCGGGCATTGACGGCGCATGACAGCGTTGATGTTGCGGCGGTCGTTGGACTGCCGGATCGTAAGTGGGGCGAGCGGGTGCACGCGCTGGTGGTGCTAAAAGCAGGCCGGGAGTGCTCAGAGGAAGAGCTGATTGGCTTTTTGAGGCAAAGTACGGGCCCCTTGCTAACCCCAAAGTCCATCGAATTTGATAGTGCTTTGCCGCTTACCAACCTTGGAAAAGTAGACAAAAAGGCCATTAAGCTGCGGCTTGAAGCGGTGTAGGGCCCTGAAAATTTGCCTGAAATGACAAATCCACTTCATAAACATACCGTATAGTAGGTATGTTTGAAAAAGCCACGGTAGGAAAAGAAATGTCGCAGCCAATGACAGCGGTTGATCCCCAAGAGCAGGCGCTACTAGAACGCATACACGCCGGCGAATTGATCGAGGATATGCAGGAGTTGACGCCCCGCTATCGCGCAATTCTGGAGCGAACCCTCGAGATTGCTGCGCAGTCTGAAGTGACGGTGCTGACGTGGGCTTACACCGCGTTCAGAGTTGCGCCAGATATCGGAGCCAAAGTCGCGATCTGTGGAACCATTCAGGACGAAGTGGGACATGCCCACCAACAGGGCATGCTCTTTGAGCGCTTTGGTTTTGATATGCAGAAGGTCGCCTTTGAGGCGGATCCCAGAAAATACTGGTCGCTGCCCATTATGGAGTTTCCTGTCAGAAATTATGCAGAGTTTGTGGTTTCACAGGCATTCCTGGATCGAGCTGGTCGTTTTACGACGTGGGACATCGAGCTCAATTGCAGCTTTGCGCCCTATCGGCGGACGTTAAAAAAAGTCAATTTTGAGGAGGCTTATCATTTTCGTCATGGCGCGATGTGGACGGAGTTCTATTTCAATCAGAACGATGAGACTAAAGAGCTGGTTGAAGATGCCGTCCGCTGGATCTTTCCCTGGGGTTACCACTGGTACGGACGTCCGGACGATTTAAAGGGATACCCGGATCAGCTGAACTACAAGGTCCGCGCGTGGAGTAACGACACCATGCGCAATAAATGGCTCCGGTCAGCGACTGACTTTGCTGACCGGGTCGGTCTCAAGGTGCCTGCAGAGAAGGACGAGGAAACCGGTGAGTATCGTATTACCGATATGCCTTACCCGATGACCTTTGATGCAGGAGCCCATGATTGGGAATGGGAAGAGACCAGTTGGGATCGTGCTATCGGCAAGTTCAAGTCTGGTGGGCCGATGCGTCCCTCCTGCTACGAGCGTTTGCAGCGGGAAGAATGGGGTGATCAGTTGTGGTAACCGAAGGCGCCGTAGCTGAGGTGCTCAATGGTGTGATGGATCCGCACATGAACGTTAGCCTCCCTGATATGGGCATGGTCCGAAGGATTACGGTTTCACAAGACGGTGATGTCGATGTTGGGTTGGTGTTCCCGTGCGTGGGTTGTCCGGCCTGGGATTTGATCCAAAACGATATTAAGCGTTCAGTTGGCGCGCTTGCGGGCGTGCGCTCCACCAAAGTTAGGGTTGAGTGGCAACACGAATGGAGCCGGGACGACATCGTTCCCGAGGCTCGACTTATTGCACGTGAACATGGTTATTGCATCTAGGAGCAGAAGGTGGGTTTAGTCACGCAAAAAACAGCGCGTAATACCATGGACTGGGACTATTTTGAGGTATTTGCACGGGAGGAGCTTGACGGACCCCTGTTTCATTTGGGCTCTGTCAGTGCGCCAAACAGGGCTGCAGCGGTTGGCCAGGCAAGGATGGTGTACTCGGAAAAACCCTGGGTAGAAATGTGTATTTGTCCTCGTGTCGAGGTGATACCGGTGATCTCGGTTAACGACATGATCGGGATTGCTTAAGCCGTGGCTGAGGGGCGCGATAGCACCAAGGATCGTTCTAGCAGCCTGACAGAGTTGTTCGGGTTGCAATACGACGCGACCGTCGCTTGCCCTTGGTGTGGGTCGGAGAGCACGCGTGTTTCGAATCCTTTTGGCGGTACGGTGTCGGAAATGAGTATGCAGTGTAATCAGTGTAAGTCTGTTTTTGGATGGATGAAGTGGCAGGACAAACTTCCCGGGCAGTAGTTCGGGGCAGCGAGTGGGAGAGAGAGATGTCTGGAACAGACAAGGCGTTGATGCAGGAGTTACTGTGTATTGCCGATACCGACTGGGTGTTAGGACACTGGTATATCAAAGTGATGCTGAATGGCCGCAGTCTCCCCGATTGCACAGCATTCGCGGGGATGGGGCAGGACAGCCTGGGCCATACACGGGCGATTTTTCGGCTGTTGGAAGATCGTCTTGGACTGCCCGAGCACCAGCTTGAGTTTGGTCGCCAACCTAGCGAATTACATGATCTTGAGGCGTTGTCGCTTCCTCCACAGAACTGGGGTGATTTCCTCGTCACTGCGTTCTTGGCGGAATGTGCAGTATGGCGCCTACTTTCAACCTTTTTAGAGGGGAGCGACAAAGCGCTATCGGGCATGGTGAAGCATTTTGGCAAGGAGCTCTATTTTCACCGGTTGGGCCTCGAGGGCTGGATGACGGCGACTAGTGATGAAGAGCAGGACGACATGCGGCAGTCACTCGCCATACGGGGGCCTACGGTAGCGCGCTGGTTTGGCGATGTTGCTGCAGCGGATTTGCTTTTAGACGCAGGTATTAGAGCGGCGTCACTTGAATCTGCACGGTCAGGTTTTATAGACGATGTGGTCGATGTGCTGGCTCAAGCAACGGGCTTGGAGCCGACAGAAATTCAATCGAAGCTGCGTTGCGAGTGCCCAGATGACTGGGACTCAGTGCGACGCAAGTGCCGCGGTGCAACTGTACCGCCAACTTTGTGGGAGTTCATGGTACCGACAGATCCAGACACCGTGACTCTGAGGCGCCCCCTCGCTGTCAGCGTTGACGACAATCTCGATTTAGTTGACCGCGCGGAGTACAGCCATACCGATTACGCATAAATCCTGACCACTGGCCGGCTTAAAAAATAAAAAGAGGAGGGAGCCAATGACAAAATCTGGTCTCGCGATTGTAGGGATCGCGGAGGTGCCCACGCGCCGTGATCCTGAGCGTCAGCGCTGGGACATCCTGCTGGATGTCTGTATGGGAGCGATTCGTGATGCGGGAATAGACAAGAATCTTATCGGTGCTGTCATTTCGAATAACCCGATGGCGCAGCCCTCAATGCAAAATGATATGTCGCTGGGAAAAATTCCCGAGGTCATGGGCCTGAAAGGCTGTCGCGACATCGCAATTTGCAATGCGGGGGGCGCATCCACAACCAACTGTTTGCGGCTGGCAGAGCAGCACATCGCCAGCGGTCAGGTGGACTACGTTCTGATTCCACACACCACTGTTCAGTCCGATATGCCGCCCCAGGACCTCATCAACTTCTTTGCTACCGCACCCCTCGATAAGCAATTTGAGTATCCGTATGGCGTAAGTTTTAACGGGTCAATGGGTCTTATTACTCAGCGCTACATGTATGAGACCGGTGCAACGGAGGAAGAGTTAGCTTCTGTGACAGTTGCTTTACGGGCCTGGGGCGCCCTCGATCCGCTGTCTATCTTTTATGGTAAAACCGTAACCTTGGACGACGTCATGAACTCTCGCATGATTAGCACACCATTGAAGGCTAAGGAATGTAATTTGCTGGCAGATGGTGGTGGAGCGATGGTGGTCACCTCATGGGAAAAGGCTCGGGAGTTAGGGGATAAGGCGGTTTACAAATTGGGACATGGCACCCGTTTTATGAGTGCTACACCCATGCTTCGCGAGGATGTGTTTCACCGCCAAGCTTACCGCGAGTCTAGTCGCGACGCGTTGTGCCAGGCTCGGCTGTCAATCCACGATATGGACCTCAGGCAGATCTATGGCGCCTACCCCTATACGCAATGTAGCGCGCTCGAGGGTTATGGCGTTTGCGAGGACGGACAGGGAGCAAAGCTCTGGGCGGAGGGACGTTGTGGTCCCGGAGGCGACTTGCCCTGCACGACCATGGGCGATGCAACTGGAAGAGGACATACAGGCAGTGGCGTCAGTATGGCGTTCTACCTCGATAGCGTCCGCCAATTGCGCGGTGAGGCCGGGGATCGTCAGGTCGATCAATGTGAACACGCGATTCTGACCACTTCCGGTGGTTCCGTGATGAATACCTGCACCACGGTCTTTGGGAGGAAGCCACGATGAGCGACTATAAAAAGCCGTTGCCCGAAATACAGCCTTATAGCCAGCCCTTCTGGGATGGGACTAAAAAGGGACTTTTACTCATACAGCACTGCAATGCCTGTGATGCCAATATTTTTTATCCGCGCCGCGACTGCCCGGAGTGCTGGAGTCAGGACTTGGGATGGATTAAAGCGTCCGGGCGTGCAACGGTTTATACGTATTCCGTAACCTATGAGGGTGTGGAGCAAAAATTTGTGGAGGATTTGCCGATCATTTTGGCGTGGATAGATCTGCCTGAGGGAATCCGCATGCACACCAATCTAGTGGAATGCCAGCCTGAGGACGTCGCCATTGGGATGGAGGTCGAGGTAGTCTTTCGCTCGATTACCGAGGACATCACCCTGCCATTTTTTAGGCCGGTATAGTCTATGAGCGATGTCGGCTGGGGGTTGTGGGGCAGCTGGGAGGAGACTGAGGCATGCCTCAACACGGTGGTCGGTGAATGGTGGGGTCCGGATCCTGTTGAGCCGGGCAGTATCCGCCGTTGGCTTGAGCCCAAGGAGTTTGACTGCGCAATTCATACCGATGTCGGCGCTGCTCGTGCCGTCGGTTTTCCAGATCTGGTGGCGCCCGCTTCGATGGTGTTTAGCTATGGTGTAGCGCCTTACTGGTCACCCGGAGATTCCTCGAAGTCTATCGACGATGAACCCACCCAAATACAGATACCGGTGATCTTTAATGTGCCCGCGCCTTGTAATAAAAGTTTTGCCACCAGTATGGAAGTCGAGTTTAACGAACCGTTGTATCCGGGTGACGTGGTTGGATGCGTCAGCAGACTAATCGATATTCAGCGCAAAACGCTGAAAGTAGGCCCCGGCGCATTTCTTAGGCAGGAAGATACCTATACTAAGCAATCGGGAGAGGTTATTGCGGTGGCTAATCTCGATATCTTCCGCTTCTATGCGGAACAGGGCGTGACCAAATGACCGAGCAACTTGCCAAAGCTCCGGCGGTTGGAGACGTGCTACCTGCCATTGAAATTCCTATTACCTTACAGCGGCTAGTTATGGAAGCAGGGGCCAATCGAGATTTTTCACTCATGCACCATGATTCTGCTGTGGCGCAATCGGCCGGTGCCAGTGCAGCTTTCGCTAATACCTTTTTCCTTATGGGTATGTTCGAGCGGCTCGTGCGTAACTGGGCTGGGTCTCGCATACGATTTAAAAAAATAGGGCCGCTAAAGATGCTAAATTTCAATGTGGTGGGGGATACGCTTTTATTTCGGGGTAAGGTTGTCGCTATTGATGAAGTAGAGCGAGGGGAAAAATGGTTGTTGAATCTCTGGTGTGAAAGTGAGCGAGGCCAAACGACGACCTGCATGGTAGAGGTGATAAAAGAATAGAGACAGGGGGATGAAATGAGGCAAGTAATTTCGGCAGCGGCACTTCCCGCAGGGGAATCCGTCTCAATGAGTAGCATTCAGGGCGTTGCGACAACACTCGACAAGCTGGGTGTCGATACCCACGGCGTGCTCATGGAGGCGGGTGTGTCGCCAGAGGCCTTGGCTCAGAGCTTTGAACGTGTGCCGATCCAATCGCTATCGCAAATTATTTCTAGAGCAGTGAGCTCGGAGCTGGGGCCGTTGTTTGGATTAAAATTTGCGGAGAATGTGCACGCCACAACTTACCACTGCTACGGTTTGATGCTTATTTCATCGCCCACACTTAGACAGTTTTGTACCAGATTAGCCCGTTATTATGCATGGGTCACCACTAACAAGTCGGTGTCATTTGATGTGGTTAATGGCAGAGCGATGCTTGTTTATCACTGCCATGAGGAGGCCGGTGACAGCCCTATGGCGCGCCTTGCGCGGCTCTCGGGTTGGGCGGCTACCTGGGTCCGGATGCTGAGAATGGTCTCTTCGCCCAGCTTTGCTCCCGTTGAAGTGCAATTTTCTTCACCGCCGCCCTTGGGTTTTGTGGATGATTATGAACACTATTTTCGCTGCTCGCTGAAGTTTGGAAGTGCCATTGACGCCTTGTGCTTTGACGCTTCTGTGTTGGATGAGCCATTGGCGGGTGGTAATGCCGAGCTCGCAAGACGAAGTGAGCGCCAGGTTTTCGATCATCTTCGGCTCATGGGCTCTGTTGATCTCGAAACTCAGATTCGAATGGCACTTTTTGAGCTGTTGCCCATGGGGGCTTATGACAGGCAGGACATCGCCGCATGGTTGGGTATGGAGGATTGCCGTCTCAAAGTTGCACTGCAGCAAGCGGGGCTGAGTCATCACCAGATTGTTCTAAGGACGCGTCAGGAGTTGGCGGCGGAGCTGGTATCTCATTCTGGTAAGTCGATTAACGAAATTTCTTATCATTTGGGCTTCAGCGACTGCAGTAACTTCGCCCGTAGCTATAGGAAGTGGTTCGGGTGTTGCCCGTCAGAGCGACGCGCCGGCGGGGTTTGATGCATGCAGCCAGCCAGACGCAGTAACGAGGAGCGACGAGAGCAAAGTGTTCAGCACGTGCTGGCTGCTGCTCTGCAACTTTTTGTATCACAGGGCTACGAAAACGCCACTATCGATGCCATAGCTGCAAAAGCTGGGCTCACCAAAGGTGCAGTGTATTTTTATTTTAAAGGCAAAGTGGCTTTGCTCCATGCACTGTTGGACGATGCCGAAGCTTTGTATGCAGGGATTTTTGAGCAAATGCGAACTTCTCGTGAGGGTCCGGTAGAGCAGTTGAGCATGTTTGTGGATTGGTGTGCGGAGACCGGCGCTAAAAATCAGGAGCTGCTGGTACTCCCCATACTGGTTTCTCTTCAGGCGATGGGTAAGGAGCCGGCTGTAGCGGAACATGTTCGTAAGATGTATGACCGCTACCATGAGGAGATGAACCGCATAGCCACTGAAGGGCAGGCCCTTGGCCTGTTTGACGACAAAGTCGCGATCAAGGAACGGGCGGCGGTCTTGGTGGCTCTTACTGACGGTATGTTGCTTGAGTGGTATCGATTTGCAGACACACTCGATGGCAGGGCTCTGGCGGAAAGTGCCAAAGCCCAAATTTTGCATGGTTTGGGTGTGGCGTCCTAACCGCTCAATACCTTTGCTGATTTATACAGGGCGTCTTCAGCCTCGTTCCAAATCATGGTCTTCCAGTCATCAAACTCCGGATACATGACTCGGCGCAGTTCCTCTTTGATCACCTTGCCCTGTTCGGACTGCAAATCTCCGTAGGCATGCAGCCAGTTATCCTGTTGATGAGCGCCCAGTACTTCATCGGGAGGGTAAGTGCCATATTCAATGACAAAGGCATAGGTTTGCTTATCCGGCAGAATCCAATCCATTGCTAGAACAATAGGCCCTTCTGGGTCAACGGGGAGATCCTCATCGAAAGCTTCTTTGACGGCTGTCGAGCGCATTGCTGATCCAAACTGGGTATTGAGGACACTAAAGCGTGGGTCATTCTCAGGATAACCGTGAACAAGATAAGGAACGCCGTAGGGCCCTAACCCTGTATGGATGTCAATGAGCAAGACGGTTTTCTGATCCTTCAGCCAGCGCCTCAGTCCAGCCACCATGACTTCCTGAGACCAAGCAGGCTTGGTGTCACCATAGAACAGGCCATCGGCATGAGTCCGTTGACCGCCCAGCATCGCCGCCATATACGCCACTGCGCCGTGCGCCTCGCGATAATCCTCGAGCACTCTCTTGGCATCCGGGTCATCGATTGCTCGCGGCACAAACGCATCGTGTAAAGCGTCGTACTCTGGGTTGCCTCGCAGCGGCTGATTGAAATCAACATAGTTGCGATTCAGGTCCACGTTACCTTCGGTGGTTCTTCGGGTCCATGCAAAGCCATAGGGATTATGGGCGTGAACCAGAACGATGCGGTGGTGCGCGAACAGCTCACGGAACTCGGGTGAAGTGAGAAACCCCAATTGGCAGGCAGATCCGGTATAGCCCTCTGGACCATGGGTGCCGCTGACAATAACTAATGCAGTAGCGGCATCGGCCGGCCCACCCACTGCAAAATCCATGGCCAGCTCTTCGCCAGCCGGGCCTGAAATGTCCAGCACCTGAGAGTGGATACTAAAGCCGCAGTCATTGGCTGCGTCCAGAAAGCGCTCACGGGCCTCTGAGTAGGATTTTGAAAACAGAGTCGCTGAATTCATAACGCAAATTCGCTTGGCAAGTGAACACTTAGCATGTCCGTCGCAGTACAGGTAAGCAAGCTCTGAAAGTTGAATGACAGGATGTTTGCTGAAATTGCTATCTACCCGTAGTGTGTATTTGGTCAAGGTAAACAGGCTTCGAAAATAAAAAAATGATGATCTGACCCTGTGCTGATGCGAGTGTTCTATTAAAGAGCCCTACAGATCACGGGGTAGGGTGCGAGGAAAAGCAGATGGAGGCGGTATGCAGGCGCGTCACAGTTTGGTTCTGGCAAGTTTTTTTGCGCTTTTCATTGCTTATTTAGATCGAGTCAACATCTCTGTGGCGGCCATTGCGATGCAAGAAACGCTGGGCTGGAGTGAAACGGAGAAAGGCTTCGTATTATCCTCTTTTTTTATCGGCTACATGGCTGCGCAAATTCTTGGAGGAGTACTAGCCGATAAGTATGGCGGAAAACGCGTTCTAATCTGGTCAATGGTAGCGTGGTCAATATTTACTATTCTGACACCTATTGCGGCATCGGCTTCATTTTTTGCGCTCATTCTGATCAGAATAGGTCTTGGCCTTGGCGAGGCGCCTCTCAGTCCAGCGGTGCTCAGTTTGTTCGGGCGCTGGATTCCGGAAAATGAGCGATCGAGAGCGGTCGCTATTTATTCTAGTGCCGCGATAGCGGGTACTATCGCTGCGTTGTTGGTGACCGGTTTTACTGTTGCGCGATTTGGCTGGCAGTCAGTGTTTTACGTTTTTGGGGGCGCGGGCCTCATTTATGCGCTCTGGCTCAACCGTACTATTCATGAGAGTCCCGACTTGCATCCAAACGTATCCTCCAGTGAGCGCGCTCTGTTGGCGGGTAGTGTGATTTCTGAAGACCGTGCCCCGATCCCCTGGAAAACCATTTGGTCCTTGCCAGCTATTTGGGCGCTGTTAGTCACCTTTTTTTGCACCAGCTGGAGTTTGTACGTCTTCATGTCCTGGATGCCCAGCTACTTTACTTCGGTTCATGGGCTCGATATTGGCAGCGCGGGGATCTACACCATGGCACCCTGGGCGGCCATGTTTGTGATGATGAATGTTGCCGGATGGATCGCTGATGGTCTGATTTCTCGACGGTGGAACATCACCACCGTCAGAAAGATGATGCAGACCATTGGCCTGTTGGGTTCGGCGGCTTTTTTGCTCGTAACTCGTTTTGTGACGACACCCGAGATGGCGCTACTGTCACTTTGCGGTGCACTGGGATTGCTGGCCTTTGCTTACTCCGGTTCTGCACCGAATGTGCTCGATATTGCGCCGCGATTTGGTGGTGTTGTTTTTGGGGTGATGAACACACTTGGTACGCTGCCGGGCATCATTGGAGTTGCGACGGCGGGATGGTTGGTGGACACCACGGGTTCCTACGACTCTGTGCTGTTGCTCGCTGCTAGCGTGAGTGTGTTTGGGGCAGTGGTTTATATTGTTTTCGGGAGTGCTAAACAACTCATCGAGTGAAATAGAGGCTTTCAGGCCGTTGGTGGGTGGGTGATCGTAGCGGGCGGCTCAAATGCTTTCAGGTGCGGTAGGGTGGCGTCATATTTCTCGATCTCGACCATACAGGTATGCGCAGAGCAACCTTGAGCCAACATGGAAGTGCCCATGTCAGGCGTCAGTGCATTTGGGTTGCCGTGAACCTCAAGTGTCTCACCATCAATTTTTTGGGAGTCAAACCAAGCTCCTGTGGGCAACTCGATGACGCCGGGCATAATGGCTTCTGAGATGAGCACCCCGGCGAGACAAGCGCCTCGTGCGTTGAATATTTTGACAATATCACCTTGCTTAAGTCCGCGTATCACTGCATCCGCTGCGCTGAGGCGAACGGTTTCCCGGCCAGATATTTTTGAAACTTGGCTTGACCGAGCATGATCGAGTTGACTGTGGAGCTTGTGTTTGGGCTGATTTGACACTAGATGCAGCGGGTACCTTTGGGATGGGTTTCCCAGCCATTCGTCTCGATCGTACCAGCGTGGGTGCCCCCGGCAATCTGGATACTGAAAGGCGTCAATCTTCTCAGAAAAAATCTCGATTTTTCCGCTAGGGGTTCTCAATGGGTGAGCGTTCGGATTCTGACGAAATTTTTCGAGCATGAATTCAGCGCGGGGGAGTTGATCTCCAAAACTGATTTGCTCACCTTGCCAAAATTCATCGAAGTTCGGAAGTGAGATCGCCTGCGCGGCCGCATTACTTTTTGTCTCCTCATACAGAGACCGCACCCAGGCCATTTCGTCGCGATGCTGGGTAAATGAAGGCGCAAACCCCAGCTTCTCTGCAAGAGCGGAAAACACCGCGTAATCACTTCGAGAGTTGGCAAAAGGTGAGGTTGCGGCATGCATGGGAGTCAGATACTCATCGTAGGCACTACCCCCCACATCATTGCGCTCTAAAAAAGTACTGATCGGAAACACAATGTCCGCGTGCTTCGCAGTAGCGGTCCAAAACGATTCATTAACAATAATGGTTTGTGGCTTCTGCCAAGCGCGGCGCAAACGATTAAGATCTTGGTGATGGTGATAGGGGTTGCCGCCAGCCCAGTAGATGAGCTTTATGTCTGGGTAGGTTAACCGTTGACCATTGTAGTTGAAGCTCTCCCCGGGCTTTTCCAGCATATCGGCGAGTCGTGCTACGGGGATAAAGTGGTTTTCAGCGGTGATGCGCTCTCCGACTTCTTCGCCAAATGCGCCAATCCGGAAGTTGGGAATCTTTCTGCTGCCAAAACCCATATTGTGGATGCAGCCATATCCATACCCGATCCCTGCTCCAGGTCTGCCGATATATCCCAGCATTGCTCCTAGTACGGTGACCATCCACCAGGTTTGCTCGCCGAATATTTGTCGTTGGAGTGACCAGCTCACACTGATCAGACTTGGGGCGTTGCTAGCGGCTCGCGCGAGATCAACAATAAGGTCTTCTGGCACTCCCGACAGCTCGCTCGCCCAGCGTGCTGTTTTGGGCTCGCCATCCGTTTCGCCTGTTAGGTAGGGAACGAACCTGTGGAAGCCGGTCGTGTATTCATCGATGAAGTGTTTATCGTATCGGTTTTCGATGTAGAGCGTGTGGGCCATGCCCAGCATAATCGCAGTATCTGAGCCCGGCCGGCAGGGTACCCATTGCGCTTCTAGCTCCGCTACAGTGTCATCTTTTAACGGGCTAACATTGACGATACGGACTCCTGCATCACGCAGTTGCCGTAATTGCGCTCTGGCGGAATGGCGGCCGAGTCCCCCAGCATTGATTTGGGCGTTCTTTATGGCTGCTCCACCGAACAGAATCATGGTTTTGCTGTGTTGCGCTATTTCCTCTGGAGAGGGGGATTCTCGAAGTAGCGCAAGGAGCGGGAAGCCCAAAATATGTTTGATGATAACTTCCGCAGCGGCCGCTGAGTATGAGTTGACGGATGACACATAACCACCTCCTAGGCGCAGAAAGCGGTGGATCTGACTCTGCGCGTGGTGAAAACGCCCGGCACTGGCCCAGCCATAAGACCCCCCATAAATACTGTTGGGACCACTGTTTCTCCAGAAAGCCTTAAGCCGATCGGCGGCGAGGGTAATGGCTTGGTCCCAGCTTACAGCGACGAAGGGCTCGGTACCTCTTGCACCGTTCGACTCAGCAGTCGGATTGTTCAGGTAGCCCTCGCGAATCATCGGTTGTGCGACCCTCACTTTGGGGTCGGCATGATCCAGTAGTGATTGACCAATGGGTGAAGGTTCAGCATCGACCTTGTAGGGCAATACTTTGGTCACTTGACCGCTTTGAGTCGCGATTCTGAAGTTACCCCAGTGCGAGGAGGTTGGAAAAAGGATGTCGTCACTCACTGTGATATCGGTGCGCCGCCTCAACCTTAGATCCCCTGTGAGGCCCTGAGCAGCTTCGGCGATTAGGCTGCGGTTTTGGCAATCGGCATGCTCCAAGCTTCGAGTAAGTTTGTAAGTTGTTCTTGGTAACCGTCGATGGATGCTAGCTTGATATGGCCGTAGCCCCTTACAGAGAGTGGAAGCGCTGCAATCTGTGAGAATAAGTCTTTTTTATCGGGTGTAAGATTGTTTACCAGGCCTTCGATCAAGCGTTGATAGTCACTTATCAACTGGCGCTCCAGTCGTCGTTCCGCCGTGTAGCCAAATGGGTCAAAGCGGGTATTGCGTAATTTCTTGCAGGTGGCGAGCAGCTTGAAGCCGTGCAGCATCCAACTACCAAACCGAACTTTTTGGGGCCTTCCTGTTGCTTTATCGATTCTGGATAGGAGCGGTGGTGCCAGATTGAAAACCAGCCGATAATCGCCGTCAAATTGCTGGGCAAGGGTCTTAAGAAATTTTGGTGAGCTGTGTAGGCGTGCGACTTCGTATTCATCTTTGTAGGCCATAAGTTTGAACAATGAGCGGGCAATAACATCTGACAGCTCTTGGTTTAGCCCGATAGTCTGATCAATGTGTTGGTCTATTTTGGAAAGCCACTGTGTGAACCGTTGTGCGTAGGCCTGGTCCTGATACGCAATAAGCTCTTCCGCCAACAGCGCGGATAAAGGCTGCGCACGGTTAACGTCTACAAACTTAACTGCGGAGGTATCGCGGGCGAGCAACTCTTCGACAAGTGTAGGTTTATGCGCCAAAGCACGACCCCATTCAAAGGCTTTCTGATTCCATGCGACGGCAATGCCATTGAGCTCAATGGCATTGTGTATGGCTTCTCTGGAAATGGGCAGTAAGCCTTTTTGCCACGCGTAGCCCGTAACGATGAGGTTGGCCGCGAGGGTGTCTCCGAGAATCGACACTGCGAGCTGTGATGCGGGGAGTAGCGACAGTGCTCCTTTCTTAGTTGAGCTGACCAACCGAGACTCTAGCGTGTCTACAGGGAAGCCCAGGTCGGCATTTTGTGTGAAGTCGCCAGTGAATTGGCTGGCCGTGTTTACGACACCCGCTGTGCGTTGTGTATCCAGAACTGGATTGATTTTATCGTGGCCGGACACCAGCATGTCGCAGGCTAATAAGGTATCGGTTGCAGCGCTGTTGATTCTGGGGGCGTGGATATCTTCCCGGTTTTTTGCGAGGCGAATGTGAGTTACGACGGAGCCGCCCTTTTGCGCAAAGCCCAGCTGATCCACAACGCTGACCGCGATGCCATCAATGTGTGCCGCCATTCCCAGTACAGCGCCGATGGTGACAATACCGGTTCCGCCGACTCCCGTAATGAGGACATTAAAGCTTCTGCTGTCGGGCAGCGGTTCGAAACTGGGGTGCGGGATAGCATCGGGCAGTTGCGCCCAATCGTCTGAGGCCTGGTTTTTGCCCCGAAGCTGCCCGCCCTCCACAGTGACAAAGCTGGGGCAAAAACCTTCTACACAGGAATAATCTTTGTTGCAGCTAGATTGATCGATTGTGCGTTTCCTGCCGAAGGGCGTTTCGAGAGGTTGAATAGAAGTACAGTTGGAGGCGACGCCGCAGTCTCCGCAGCCCTCGCAGACGCGGTGGTTGATAACTAGACGTTTGGCGGGGTCTGGATGAGTTCCCCGTTTACGTCTACGCCGCTTTTCCGAGGCGCAGGTCTGATCATAGATGATCAGCGTTACCCCTTTGATCTCGCGGAATTCCCGCTGCACGGTGTCGAGTGTTTTTCTATGGTGGATTGTTGTCCCCGGTGCAAATTGATACCCCGAGCGATATTTATCCGTTTCGTCGGACACAACCGCAATGCGCTGTACACCCTCGTGAAAGGCTTGATGGCTAATTTGATCTACTTGAAGTTGGCCGTCGACGGGTTGGCCGCCGGTCATCGCAACGGCGTCGTTGAATAGAAGCTTGTAGGTAATATTAATACCTGCACTGACGGCGGCTCTAACCGCCAATGACCCCGAATGGAAGTAGGTACCGTCGCCCAGATTCTGAAAAATATGTTGTGTTTTTACGAAGGGTTGCTGGCCGATCCAGGTGATACCCTCACCTCCCATTTGGCAGAAAGTGTAGGTTTCCCGATTCATCCAGGTCACCATGTAATGGCAGCCGACGCCACCCTGACCACGGCTGCCTTCGGGGATTTTTGTTGACGTGTTGTGGGGACAACCCGAGCAAAAATAGGGTATTCGTTGTAGGCCTAACGGATCGAGTGTGCTGGAGCGACCGACCGCATCGGTCAGCTTTTTCAGCCGATATTGTGCTGTGGATACTTTGCCTAAATCAATGACACGCGCCAGGGCACCTGTAATGTGGTCGGTCGTAATGGGTTGGTCATTGGGCAGTAGGGGCCGCCCCTGACAATCTAACCTGCCCACCAACTTGGGGCGTTCTTGAGTGGCAATGTCGTAGCAGGCTTCGCGGAAGCCAGTAGCGAGTAAGTCTCGCTTCTCTTCGATGATAAGAATTGTGTCTAACCCGCGGGCAAATTCCTTGTAAGTATCGATATCAAAGGGGAAGGGCATGCCTACCTTTAAGATTTTAATGCCCAGTGCGGTCATCGCAGGCTGATCGAGCCCAAGGTCCTGTAACGCCTGCAAGGTATCCCGCCAGCTCTTGCCCATCGATACGATGCCGATTTTTGGATTTTCGCAGTCGTGGCTGACGTAGTTCAATGCATTGGCGCGGGAGAAGGCGATTGCGGCGGGTAGCCGGTATTGTTTGATTCGGGCTTCCTGCTCGTAAACTGAGTCGGTCAAGAAGGCATTCACACCTTCAGCTGGAAATTCGAAATGGGGCAGCGTAATGCGGGTTCGGTCAATATCAGCGCTGATGGTAGCGGATGTTTCAATGGTCTCTGGCAGTAATTTAAAGCCCACCCAAGCGCCGCAGAACCGCGACAAAGCATAGCCGAGCAAGCCGAGCTCGATGACCTCCTGAATATCGGAGGGATACAGTACAGGCATAAACTGATCTTGGAACAAAAGCTCCGAGCTGTAGTTGTTGATGGTGGATGTCATGTTGTGGTCGTCGCCAACACAAATCAGAACGCCACCATGCTTATCGGCACCGTGCCAGTTGCCCTGCCGGAGTGCATCGATGGATTGGTCGAGGCCGGGTCCTTTGCCATACCACATGCCGAAAACACCGTCGTAGAGCCCATCATTGTAGTAGTTCGTTTGCTGGGTCCCCCAGACCGAGGTCATGGCGAGATGCTCGTTGGTGCCTGGCCAGAAAGTGATGTGGTTTTCCGGGAGGAGCGCGCCGGCGCGCCAGAGTTCCTCATCAATCGCTGTCATCGGTGAGCCGCGATAGCCCGAAACGAAGCCCCCGGTGTTGAGGCCTGCAGCGAAATCTCGCTGCCGCTGCAACAGTAGTAGGCGCACCATCGCCTGACTGCCCCGTAAATGGATCAAGCCGTCGTGTTGAGTGTAGCGGTCATTTAGCGAGACTTTTTGTTTCGTCATGTTAGTTTTGATTTGTGCACTTGATCTCATCACAGTATCTAACTGCTCACCCTCAGGGGTGTCGAAATCGGCAAACAAGTGTTCAAGGCGTGCTTTCTCTGCAATCAGTAGGTGAACCGGAGGCCAGTCGGGACAATAATGATCACACCTGCTCCGAGAGAAAAGAGACCAACTCCATGGGCCCTCTGAAAGATATTCGAGTGATAGAGATGGCCGGCCTAGGCGCTGGCCCATTGTGTGGAATGATGCTGGCTGACATGGGCGCAGAAGTGCTGCTGATCGACAAGCCGGGTCGGCCCTCGCCAGAAGCGCTTATTCATGTTGACAAAATAGATCCTCTCAATCGCAGTAAACGACGCGTGTGTCTAAACTTAAAAACCGCATCCCACGTGACGCTTCTTAAGGAAATCATCGGGTTGTCTGACGTATTAATCGAGTCCTACCGACCGGGTGTGATGGAGCGGCTTGGTTTGGGGCCAGATGCATGCCTGAATAGCAACCCCAGGTTGGTTTATGCGCGACTTACGGGCTGGGGGCAAACCGGGCCCATGTCGGATAAGGCGGGCCATGACCCCAATTACGTGGCCGCCACTGGGGCCTTGTATCACGCCGGTAGCAGTGGTGCCCCCCCAGTAACGCCACCCACTTTATTGGGTGATGCATCCGCGGCAGTGCTACTGGTGGCCGGGATATCTGCGGCGTTGGTCTCAGCCGCAAAAACGGGTCATGGACAGGTATTGGACGCAGCCATTGCAGAATGCACAAACTACCTAACAACCTACGCCAAGAGCTTTTATCAAGCCGGGCAATTGACCGACGAGCGTGGCGGCGCGTGGCTAGATGGCGCCGCGCCCTGGAACGCTACCTACGTCACAAGTGATGGAGGCTACATGGTGGTGGCCGCCATTGAGTCTAAGTTTTATGAGGCACTTTTGACGGCTCTGGATTTGGACGAAGACCCGTTATTTGCCAACGGAGGGCAGTGGGATAAGGAAGCATGGCCCCAGCAGCGAGCTATGGTGGCAGCGAGATTCGCCGCTAACAGCCGGGCTTACTGGAGTGAGCGATTTCTCAATATCGATGCCTGCGTATCGCCCGCTCTAACTTATGGCGAGAGCCACCATCACACCCAATTTGCGCACCGAGAGGCTCATTGGGTTGAGGAGGGGCAGGTTTTTCCGGCGCCCGCGCCGCGCTTCTCTCTCACGCCTTTAGTAGCCACCGAAAAGCCAAAAAATAGCGATATAAATCAATATTTTATAGAGATTGGCGTCAGTGAAAGTTCAATTTCGGCGTGGCAGTCTGAAGCGTAACCCCTTACGGTTTGTGCAGACCAATGAGGGCGCAAGCGCCTTAGGGCATTGCCCTTTTGCCGATGACATGCCTTGTACCGGAAATGACATGCCTCGCATCTCGCCTGTGTTCATAATGCTTGCACGCTGTGACACGGTGTATATGGCGAAGATGGGGTCTAGGTGAGGCCTCGAGCATGGCCGATGACCGGTGTCCTAAAGCCGCGTTCGCGGTCTATTCCACTGTCGCTCGGTACAGCCGAGGACGAGGTGTTTCATGAATTTTCAGCTCTCTGAGGAGCAGCTCTTACTCATTGATGGCTTCCAGAAGTTTCTTGAGCGAGAGGTGAAACCACTTGCGCGGCGCTATCGGGATCAGCTTATTCCCGTCGCGGAAATGAGGACCATTCAGCAAGCAATGACGGACTTTGGCGTTGGCGCAGGTGTAATTGAAGAGGAGTTTGGAGGTATGGGGGTAGATGCTGTTACCTCAGGGTTACTCCAATTTGAGCTCTCTCGAATGTCACCCGATATTGCAGTGACCTCTCTTATTCAAAATATCGTTGGTAAGTTGATGCGTTATGTGCCAGACCAGCTGCGTTCGAGCTATCTAGCAGACGTGTTGGCGGTGAATCGATTTGGTTGTGTCGGCATGTCTGAACCTGATGCCGGGTCACAGGTCACGGCCGTTCGGTGCCGCGCTGTTGAGGACGGCGACGATTATGTGATTAACGGTGAGAAGCTATGGATATCCAATGGCGGGTATTCGGACTTTATTTTTCTACTCGCGCGCTTTAATAACGACCCGGTCGGTGGGCTAGGCCTGATTTTGGTGGAGCGGCAAGATGGCTACGAAACCTGCGATATTGAAAAAATGGGGCTCAATAGTCAGTCCACAGCGCAGGTCAGCTTTCAGGATGTCCGGGTCCCGAAAACGAACTTGATGGTGCCGCCTGGCGAGGCGATGAAGACGTTGCTCATATCCCTCTCCGGATCGCGCCCTTTGGTTAGCTTGATGGCTTTGGGTGTGGCACAGGCGTCACTAGACGAGTCAGTTAGTTACGCGCAGGACAGGACACAGTTTGGCAAACCGATTGCCGGGCATCAGCTAATTTCGGCGAAGATTGGAGAGATGGCCACCAAAGTTGAGGCTGGCAAGTTATTGGCGCTCAAAGCTCTATCGCAGATTGACCGAGGTGAGCGATCGGATCTCTGCGCAGCCATGTCAAAGTGGTTCGGCACGCAAATGGCATGCGAGGTTGTGAGCGAGGCGCTCCAGATACATGGTGGTAACGGGATTACTAAGGAGTATCCCGTAGAGTATATGTACAGAGCCGTAAGGCCCTTTATGGTGACAGAAGGCACCAACGAAATTCAAAAACTCTCCATTGGTCGCGCGCTGACCGGCATTGACGCATTCGGATAAGACATGACGGCATTAACAGAGACTCAGTTGATGGTAGTCGCTACCGCAGAAGCGTTAGCGCAGCGCTTTGGGCCTGAATACTGGCGCGAGCATGATGAAAACGAGGCATACCCTGAGGCGTTTATTAATGCGCTTTGTGAAAGCGGTTTTTTTGGGGTCACCGTTCCTGAGGCATTGGGTGGAAGTGGGCAAGGATTGTCAGATCTAGTATTGGTCATGGAGGCACTTTGTCGTGGAGGTGGCGGTGGGGGCCCTGCACTGGGATACTTGTTTGGTCTTTTGGGTACCATGACATTGGTACATGCGGCGGAGTCCGAGCACCAACAAGATGAGTTGAAGGCTCTAGCGGCTGGAGAGAGGCTTTGTGCCTTCGCCCTGTCAGAACCTGACGCCGGTACTAACTCCTTCAATATCAGCACCACCGCAATTGAGAGAGAAGACGACTTTATTATCAACGGTGCAAAGTGGTTCATTACCAATCTGCAGCATTCACAACGGTTATTGCTTGTCACCCAAACGCAACGCGCCGGCAGTACTGAATCTTGCGGACTAAGCTTATTTTTGGTGAATCTGCCAAACGAAGCCCTGACTTTTACGCCGACCCCCAAGCATGGCTTCAACTATTACAAGTCGAATCAGTTGTTTATTGATGATTTAGTCGTTCCTAAATCGGCGCTGATAGGAGAACTGGGCAAGGGGTTTGCTAGCCTAGCACCCACACTAAATGCGGAACGGTTATTGGTGGCGGCCGGAGCAGTAGGCACGGCGAGATTGGCTCTTCGGGCCGCGGTGACATACGCAAAAGATCGAGTGGTTTTTCGAGCGCCTATTGGTAGCCATCAAGCGATACAGCACCCGCTTGCTGGGGCACACGCTAAGCTTGAGGCGGCGTGGTTGATGATCGCTGAGGCAGCAGCTCTGGATGATGCAGGCACCAACCCGGAGCGCGCTGCTGGCATGGCTAACATGGCGAAATACGTCGCGGTAGAGGCGGCGATCGAAACTTGCTACCAGTCCCTCCAGACTTACGGTGGTGCGGGTTATGCCCGTGAGTACCATCAAGAGCGCTGGTGGCGTGAGGTGCAGTTATTTCGCCTAGCTCCGCTGACGCAACAAATGACGTTGAATTTTATTGGGCAGCATGTATTGGGCCTGCCCAAATCCTATTAGCGATAAGAAGTAAGCGAGTCGACTATGGTTCAGGAAGCGAAACGCATGCAGGGCTACGGCTCTGACTTCATCAAGGAAATGTTTGCCGCCGCAAAAAACCCCGACATGATTTCTTTCGCGGGCGGTGCGCCGGCGCCGGAACTCTATGCATTGGAGGCCTTTCGGGCGGCATCCGATAAAGCCTTTGAAGTCCATCAGCGAACCATCATGGCCTACGATGGCGCCTACGGTGTAGCGGCGCTGCGTGAGTTCATAGCCTCACAGTGGATGCCGCGCACAGGTACGAACATCACAGCGGATGACTTACTGATACTCAGCGGTTCCCAGCAGGGCATTGATTACGCCGCGCGGCTTTATCTCGATGAGGGTGACACGGTGATCGTTGAGCATCCGTCTTATCTGGGCGCCCTCAATACTTTCAGCGCCCTGCGCGCCAACTATGTCTCGGTGGACACCGATGTAAACGGCATGCGGATGGACGCGCTGGAGGAGGCGCTTATCGCCAACCCTCAAGCAAAGTTAATCTACACGGTGCCTGATTTTCAGAACCCGACGGGAATTACCCTGGCCGAGGATCGTCGCCGCAAAATGGTCGAGTTGGCCGAGCAGTATGACGTCATGATCATTGAGGATAGCCCTTATTACGAGATCCGGTTTGAGGGGGACTTTATCCCCGCAATTAAGAGCTTCGACAAGGCGGATCGAGTCATTTATCTGGGCTCTTTTTCGAAAACCTTGTGCCCAGGAATCCGATTAGGTTGGGTGGTGGCGAGTAAGGCCGTGATAGAGCGGTACCGCGTGCTCAAGGAGGCCACTGATTTTCAGGCAGGCACGGTTGCCCAATATCAGGCGGCCACGTTTTTAGCGGATTACAGCCTTGATGAGCATTTGAAAACTTCCCGTGACGTATACCGTGGCAGACGAGATGCTGCATTGGCGGCGATCGAGCAAACCTTTCCTGACGAGGTTAGTTTCACCCGCCCGGCAGGTGGCTACTTTATTTGGGTAGAAGCACCAGGAATCAACGCCACCGAGATGGTGGTGTACGCGATGAACGAGATCGGTGTGGCCTATGTGCCGGGGGAGTCGTTTTATGCGAGCGATCCGCGAGTCGACACCCTGAGGCTGAGTTACTCGCAGATGACAGAAGATAAGATAGGTGAAGGTATTGGTCGCCTAGGGAGACTGTTGAAAGAGGCCAGAGCTTAACCATTATCAAACCAAAAAAGTGACGCATAGATGACACAGCTGACCCAGAGCTATTATTGTGGCGCGTCGCAGTCGCAGATTATTTACGAAACGATCGGCAACTATTTCGATCGCACCTGCGAGTCCAACCCAGAAGTGGATGCCTTGGTGGTTCGCCACCAGAACGTGCGTTGGTCATATCAGCAGTTACAGGAGCAGGTGAATAGCCTCGCGGCAGGATTGTTGGCGCTTGGCATTCAGGCCGGAGACCGAGTAGGCATCTGGGGTCCAAACAGCGCTGAGTGGGTGATGGTGCAGCTGGCCACTGCCAAGATTGGCGCGATTATGGTCTGTATTAATCCGGCGTATCGCACCTACGAGCTGGAATACGCGCTCAACAAAGTCGAGTGCGACACCATCATCACTGCGGAGCAATTCAAGAGCAGTGACTATCTGGGCATATTGCAGACGCTCGCCCCCGAGCTGGCTGACTGCGAACCCTGTGCGCTCCAATCTAAGACACTGCCTCATCTCAAACGGGTCATCCGGATGGGTAAGGGGAAGAGCCCTGGTAGGCTGAACTTCGACGACGTGTGTGCAATGGGGTCGCCGAGGATAACGCGCGTCTTGCGCAGCTAGCCGCGGAATTGAGACCCGATGATGCGATTAATATCCAATTTACCAGCGGCACAACAGGTAACCCGAAAGGCGCAACCCTGTCGCACTGTAATATTCTGAATAACGGTTATCTTACGGGCGCGGCGATGGACCTGAGTCCACGGGAACGGCTGTGCATACCGGTGCCCCTGTATCATTGCTTTGGCATGGTTCTTTCCGTACTGGCTTGCGTTGCGCATGGCGCCACGATGGTGTTTCCGGGCGAGGACTTTGATTCCCTCGACACGCTCAAAGCCGCCGAGGAAGAGCGCTGTACTGCCCTCCATGGCGTTCCTACCATGTTCATTATGGAACTGGATCATCCCTCGTTCTCGCAATTTGACCTTTCCAGTTTGCGCACGGGGATTATGGCGGGCGCGCCGTGCCCGGTAGAGGTCATGCGGCGTCTTATTTCAGAGATGCACATGGACGATATTCTCATCGCCTATGGCCAGACCGAGGTGAGTCCCATCAATAACACGACGCTTCCCAACGACTCTCTGCAGCTACGGACAGAGACGGTGGGGCGCGCGGTGCCCTGGGTGGAGATCAAAGTCATCGATGACTCGGGTCGTGTGGTGACCGTGGGAGAAAAAGGCGAAATCTGCACCCGGGGTTACTCTGTGATGCAGGGCTACTGGAATGATCCCGAGCGCACCGCCGAGACTATTGATGCGGGCGGTTGGTTGCACTCGGGTGATCTGGCGGTCATGGATGGCGATGGTTATGTGCAGATCTTCGGGCGCATCAAAGACATGATCATCCGGGGAGGCGAAAACATTTACCCGAGGGAGATAGAGGAGTTTTTGTACCAGCATCCCGCCATATCCGAAGTTCAGGTGTTTGGTGTTCCAGATGAAAAAATGGGTGAAGAGGTGTGCGCCTGGATTCAGCTGAATGCGGGTCATGAGCTTTCGGCAGATGACGTGAAGGATTACTGCCGAGACAAGATCACTCACTTTAAGATCCCCCACTATATCGACTTTGTTGACGAGTACCCGATGACGGTGACGAGCAAGATACAAAAGTTTGTGATGCGCGATGCTATGGTCGAGCGGCTTAGCGGTACCTAATCCTTTGTTTTTAAGCGTGCAGGGCGAGAAAATTTGCTCGCTCAAGCACTGCGGTGTTACCTCGCCGGCAACATGCCGCGGCCGTTTTTGGCGTTTCCCCGGGTAAGTGTGCTGACTCTCCCTTATGCAAGGTTCCGCAAACAGCGGTCTGGTCTGCTCCTTGTGCCGGTGCTTTTCTGTGTGTGCAAGCGCGGTCGTAGACCGGTGAATTGCCTAAAAATACATGTAATCTATTGCCCCGATAACCGAATATGTTGGCTGTAGGAGTCGACGGTAAGTGAGTCAATTCATCAAATAAGTAAATTAATGGACGCGGTTTATTGTAATTTTAAAAGTAATTTTGGTATGTCAATCTTTCTAAAAGAATCCACCCACCGAGGGGTATCCCATGAAGCTATTCAAGTTGTCTCGTATATCACTCACTCGCCTAGCTGTCTCCATGGCCTGCGTTAGCTCTGGATCCAGCGCTTGGGCCCAGCTTGAGGAGGTGGTCGTCACGGCTACTAAAAGGGCCGAGAGTGTGCAAGACATTCCCATGTCGGTGGAGGTGGTGTCGGGTGAGCGTCTGCAAAACATGGCTATCAGAAGTTTCGCCGACCTGGCCGTCGAGATACCCAACTTTTTTGTGGGTGATGGGGTGGTCACGACCAATGTGAATATGAGAGGCATGGGCTCGGGCGGGGAAAGAGCGTTCGAGCAGTCTGTCGGCATGTTCATCGACAACATCTATATGCCAAGGAGTCGGCAATATCGATCTCCCTTTTTTGATGCTGAGCGGGTGGAGATCCTTCGCGGACCTCAGGCGGTGTTGTTTGGCTTGAACTCCACGGCTGGAGCGGTATCGGTGCACAGTGCCCGATCTCGCCCGGGAGACGAATTTTCCGCCGAAGTCAGAGCGGCCTACGAGACGGAATATGAGGGCACCACACTGAGTGTCGTTGCTGGGGGCTCTTTGTCAGATAGTTTTGCGATACGTTTTGCCGGTCAATGGCTCGAATCTGATGGGTACTATGAGAACACTTACACCGGGGAGACGGAGGGCGATCGTGAAGATTCGCTTTTCCGCGTAAGTGCAGTTTGGCAACCATCCGACAATCTTGTGGTGGAC
The DNA here is from genome assembly GCA_000169115.1 of marine gamma proteobacterium HTCC2080. Lineage (GTDB taxonomy): Bacteria > Pseudomonadota > Gammaproteobacteria > Pseudomonadales > Halieaceae > Luminiphilus. Next base: position 69,825 of record AAVV01000004.1, on the reverse strand, counting down.
GCAAAATTCGAGTCAGTGGATTTTGATCAGGAGGGCAGCCACGGCGAGATCTATGGATCATTTTCTGCGGCGCTTGATGGCGGTGACGGGCAGCTAGATTGGCGGCGACACGTCGATGCTGGAATTTTGAGCAACTATCCGTTGGATACACCCGGAAGCATAAGGGGCTTAAAGCCAGGCCTTTTTCAGGAAGTCGATAACATTGCGATCAAGTTTGATTACACGCTGAACAACGGTAGCTCAATTACCGGCATCTATGGCTACACCGACATGGAGTACAGTTTTGCACTGGATCTGGACACCATAGCGGGCTCGCTCCTCGACCCAGCCAACGGGGCCGCCTTTGTGGATGCTTCCATCGCCCCCGAAACTTACGAACAGGATACATTCGAGTTGCGGCTGACGTCGCCAGGCGGGCAGAAGTTCGACTACATGGCCGGTATCTACTACATGGATTCGACACTTTATAACAACAACCAGTCTGCCTATGACCTGACCACTACCCTTGATGCCCTGGTCGCGCCGGGTTTTTGTGAGGCAGTTGGCTTGTGCGGACTGGGAGAATTTGCCGCCAATGCCATGCAGGTAGAGCAATCGCTGTGGTCCGTTTACGCACAGGGCACATTCAATATCAGTGACCGGCTGAGAATCCTTGCTGGACTCCGCTACAGCGACGAAGAAAAAGATGTTCAGCGCGGTGGCGAGGCTTTGGGAGGGTCATGCAAAATTTTCGTTCCTTCCTCGGGCGCTGTCGTGGCAGAGGGAATATTCACCTGCAACACCTTTTATAAAGGTATTGAAGGTTCTCGGTCGTCAGATAATACGATGCCTGAGCTGGTGGTTCAGTACGACATCAGTGACTCCGCGATGATTTACGGAAAGGTCGGCACCAGCGCCAAGGGCGGCGGCTTCGCAATGGCCTCTACTATTTATCCTGAGTATTGGGAGTACGACGACGAGACCGTTGTCACGTATGAAGCGGGCTATAAAGGTTCATTTGCCGGAGGCTCTGGTGAACTCAATGCGGTTGCGTTCAGAAGCGAATATGACGATCTGCAGGTGAACAGTTTTGTTACCGAGGGCACCAATCAGCTTGGCGTCATCTCGAACGCAGGTAAGTCGATTAGTCAGGGTCTTGAGCTCGATGGCAGGCTAGCTGTGAGCGATTGGTTAACCTTGGGCGGCTCTCTGGGGTTCCTCGACGCAACGTTTGATGAGTTCAAGAGGGGCGCGTGTTCACAGAGTTCAGGTTTGTCCGGCACCTGCGATTTAAGCGGCAGGGATATGCCTTATTCCCCAGAGTTCTCCGGCACACTGCGTGCTGACATTTCAGCGCCCATCACGCCCACGATCAATTTTATTGGCGGCGTGACCGTGTCCTACACGGACGAGTACTACACTGACGGCACGCTGGACGAAGTCGCCAAGCAGGACTCTTACAGCATGGTCTCCGCGAGGATCGGGGTGGAGGCCACAGATGGACGCTGGAGCCTTACCGCTATCGGACGAAACCTTGGAGAGGAAGCGGTGCTTGATGTGACGCAGCCGCTTTTTGGCTACTACCTTGGATATATAGGAGCCCCTAGGACAGTGACGGTGCAGGCGACTTATCGCTTCTGATTCCCGAGATAAAGCAAACATAAAAACCCAGTTCAAAGACTGGGTTTTTTATATGTTCAGTAAACGCAGTGGGCGCGCATTTCGCCAGAATCAAAGAGTTCGTTGCATACCTCTACAAAGGCGTCGTGTTTGGTTCGTCGATCTGACGTTCTTGATTTCACTTTGGCGACCACAATGGCGGGCGAGGGTGTCTTTTCCTTTATCCGCTTGAATATGAGGGCATCTCCCAAGGGCGATAAATTTGATACCGGGCGTAAAAATCGGGGTGAAATACAGTCGCTGCTGCCTACGATAGCTTGCGCGCCAGCGCTCATGTTACTCAAAAATCCAACGTTGGGCGTGAGGCCTCGCTGCCTGTAGGTTTCATAGACCAAGTCAAATGATGTGGGCTCGTTATTGAATACGTGGGGATATGCCGCCAATTCGGCCAATGTGGCGAACTCTGCGCCGTCATCCAGAGGATGCCCCTCCCTCATCATGGCCAACAGCTCGGGCCGACAGAGATCAGAGACCTGGTGAGCGTTGTGTTCTGAGGGATCGAGGACAAATGTTAGCAATACATCGATCCTGCCTTGTTCAAGAAGGGCGAAGTCGCTACCCAGATCAGTCGAGATCATGGAGATACGTAATTCGGGATGCTTGTCGGCGAGCACACGAATGACCCGGGGCATGAGCGACCACAAAAGCCCCTCTTGGCATCCGACAACGAGCTCTCCTCGGAATTCATCATCGGGCCCGGAAAAGTGATTTTCGATTGACTCGATTTCACTGAGCAGTTGTCGCGCCCATTCCTGCAGCACCCCGCCATCGGGCGTGAGCGTTAAACCCTTGGAGGGCGTGCGAACGAAGAGTGTTGTCTTTAACTCCTCTTCGAGTTTATTGACTGCGTAACCAATTGACGTCGGTGAGATGTGCATTTTTACGCCAGCGGTAGAGAAACTGCCATGGGTTGCAGCCGCCAGAAAGTAGCGCAGGTAGTCGATTTTCATCGGTGACATTCCTTAGATATTTTCATTAATCATATAGATTTATTGCAATTTTAAAAATAATTGCAGTGTGTCAACCTAAGTCAGGCTTTTCGGCTCTTTTGCCTTATCAGCACCTTGGAGTTCTGGACCAGTAGGTCGTTACAGGAGTTGTATTGTGTCAGTGGTCACCGTCAATGGATTTGCTGAGCCGCCGTTTGAGCGCGTGCGCGCGGCTTATCAGGATAATTTTGCCCGCTATGATGAAGTAGGATCGGCTCTGTGCGTGAAGGTCGGTGGCCAAACTGTTGTGGATTTATTCGCGGGGCAATATGCCAGAACGGACTCGCGCATCTGGACCAAAAAAACATTGGTGAACGTCTGGTCCACGACGAAAGGTATCGTCGCCATTTGCTATGCCATGCTGGTTAGCCGCGGTCTCATGTCCTACGACGACCCGGTGTCCGCTTATTGGCCCGAGTTTGCAGCCAACGGAAAGGGAGCCGTCACCATAGCCGAGCTACTTTCTCATCGAGCAGCGCTTGCGGCCTTGGAGGAGGGCGCTTCAATTCATGATCTTTACGCGCCGCAAGCAGCTGCAACGCTGGCGAGCGCAAACCCGCTCTGGCCACCCGGCTTAATCAGCGGTTATCACATTCTCACTTTCGGGGCCCTTGTCACCGAACTCTTCCGCAGGATAGAGGGTCGTTCGTTAAAAGCCTTTGTTAGGGACGAGTGGTTTATTGCGCGTAACTGGGATTTTCACATCGGCTTGCCGGCGGACCGTGAAGACGACTGCGCTGAGACAGTGGTGTCGGACACGCTGGATCTCTCAGTACGAGACAATCCTTCCGAGCTGCAGCGTCGTGTATTTACCAGCCCGTTGCTTGAGCCATTGGATGCCAACACGCAGGAATGGAAGCGCGCTGATCTGCCTTCGGCCAACGGGTTTGCCAATGCGAAAGCGATAGCTGAAATATATGCGAGTGCGATCGATGCAACGGAGCCGCTACTGAGTGCTCAAGCACTGTCGGCGGCGACCGCGGTGCAGTATGAGGGACGGGATCTGATATTGACCAACCAGTCGCGTTGGGGCTGCGGTTTTGTGCTCAATGTAGATGGGTTGTTTGGGCCTAACGAGCGTGCATTTGGTCACACCGGCCTGGGCGGTTCTTTTGGTTTCGCTGACCCTGAACTGGGGTTATCAATGAGCTATACGCCCAACTGCATGGGTTACCGGCTTCGGGGGGATCCCAGAGGGCGCGTCCTGATAGATGAGGTGTTTGCATGCCTGCAGAATTTGTAGCGCATGATTATCGTCGATCTTCTGCACGCGATTTGTCAGATTGCTTGTTTTGCACCGGCCGCTGCTCATGCCGATAGATGCTCCAGTTGATTCGGATTTCCCTTCCCGGCGCCGTGCGTGGTCAGTCACGGTATTACTGACCTTTGCTTTTGTCTTTTCGTTTATCGATCGGCAAATACTGAATCTGTTGGTCGGGCCTATTCAGGCTGACCTTGGATTGTCTGACACGGAGATCAGTCTTTTACAGGGCTTCGCCTTCGTTTCTACCTATGTGGTGTTAAGCATACCGCTGGGACGGCTCGTTGATACGAGCAGTAGGATCCCCGTATTGTCGGCGGGTATAGCGTTTTGGAGCTTTGCCACAATGGCCTGTGGGGTGGCGCGGGGATTTAGCGGGCTATTCATTGCTCGTGCCGCCGTGGGGTTGGGTGAAGCTACGTTGACGCCCGCCGGGTGGTCGTTGCTCTCTGACTATTTTCCCCCCAAGCGGCGACTGGTGCCATTCAGTATCTTTCTCACGGGCCCTTACATTGGTGCAGGTATTGCCATGATTTTAGGCGGCGTACTGATGGAGAGTTTACTGAGCCGCCCTGACTTGCAGCTTCCATTGGTTGGATCAATAAGCGCTTGGCAAGCGACGTTTATCGCAGTGGGTACTCCAGGACTACTCTTGGCCGCCATCGTTTTCTGCATTCGCGAGCCGCAGCGCAAAGAGGTTTTGGGGGATGCGCCCAATGCGGTCCCCGCCGCTGAGATTATTGCCTGGGTTAAACAGCACAAGCGTATTTACAGTGCGCTGATGTTGGGTGTTCCTTTTATTGCGCTGGTGCTGTATGGATTGCAGGCATGGATACCAACGTATCTTATCCGCGTGCAGGAGATGTCTTTGTTAGAGGCGGGAACGCAGTATGGCAGCATTGCGCTCATTGCCGGGTCGGCAGGTGTGCTATCGGGCCCCTTTTTCGGTGCCTTATTGCAGCGCAGAGGATATGCAGATTTCCAACTGAGGGTGGCGCTGTGGGTTCTGCTACTCGTATTTCCTTTTCTGATTGGATTGGCCTTCGCGCCCTCTCGCACGCTAGCGCTTGTATGCATTGCCGCTGTCAGTTTTTTGGCGCCAGTGCCGCTGGCGCTCACCGCAACCTGTATTCAGGCTGTCACCCCTAACCGGATGCGCGGGGTGATGGCGGGTCTCCATATCGCAACCGTTAATGTGGTGGGGCTAGCGCTCGGCCCAACCTCGGTGGCCTTTGCAACCGATGTCGTATTTGCCGACGGTAATTCAGTGGGTCTGTCCCTGTCTCTTGTGGGTTGTGTTGCCTGTGTCGCAGGCGTCGCCATGATCGCGCCTGCCTTGCGGCCGCTGGCAGATCTGCTCAACGCGCAGTCAGGGACCACAACAACGTAGTTGCGGTCCCTGATTTAAACCCCCCTTGTCAGACGAATTAGATCGCTTGAGCAGTCGAAGCGCTTTGCGAGCAAGCGCAATTAACGAGGTCACTCGATTGCGCTGAGGCTGGTTACCTGTTCGAGTGCCGCTAGGTATTCGTCTATCAGTCGATAGACAACAGACTTGCAGGATTCCACCTGATTAATTTGCCCAATCACCTGGCCGCAGATGTTCATCGCCACGTCTTGAGTGTTGCCTGCGCCAGCGTAGGTTTCGGTGCGTCGCATGGCGTCTGCTGTGACCAGGCCATGGAGTGGCATGGGCAGGGGTTCCAGCGTGTCGGGGTCATCCCAGGAATCTGTCCAGTGGTTGCGCAAGACCCGCGCGGGCCTACCCGTCCAGGCTTTGGTGCGCACCGTGTCATCCACTCCGGCTTTCAAGAAGCTCTCTTTCTGGGCCGGCTGCGCGTGGGCTTCCTCCACGGTAAGCCAAAGTGAACCGGTCCAAACGCCTGCTGCACCCATCGCCATCGCGGCGAGCATTTGGCGGCCGTTGCCAATGCCTCCCGCGGCAAGAACCGGTAAAGGACTTACCGAATCAATAATGTCGGGCCACAGTACCATGCTGCCAATTTCCCCTGTATGACCGCCACCCTCGGTGCCCTGCGCTACAACAAAGTCGAGGCCCGCATCGCGATGCTGAATCGCTTGCTTGCGTTTGCCACAAAGTGCGCCGATCAGCCTGCTGCTGTCTTTAACCTGCCGAATAATGTCAGCCGGGGGGGTGCCAAGGGCATTAGCAATGAGCCGGCACTTCGGGCGAGTAAGTGCCTCTTCGAGGCAGGGCATTACCGTTTGGCGCGTCCAGCCGAATATCTTGGGGCGGCCTGTTTCGGGCCAGGGAGGAACGCCGTGCTCCTTTAGTAGCTTTTCGGCGAGGGCGAGGTGCTCGTTGGGTACCATAGCCCACAGCTTGTCTTCCAGCTCTTGCTCTGTGAGGCCCTCTTCATCTCGTCCTACGTAGTTTTGTGGAATGACGACGTCCACCCCGTAGGGGCGATCGCCGATATGAGCGTCAATCCAGTCAAGTTCTTCACGCAACTGGTCAACGTCCATAAATCCGGCGCCCAGTACGCCAAGGCCGCCCGCCTTACTCACTGCAACCACCACGTCGCGGCAGTGAGTAAAGGCGAAGATGGGGGCTTCTATACCGACATCATTGCAGAAGGATGTGCGCATTACGCCGACCTTATTTCTGGACCGTCACCACAGTGTAGAGCGCGGTTTAAAATCGCTTGTGTTATTTGAAGCAGGGTGTCAGTGACTGCGGTGGTAAAGAGGCACTTGGCTGTACTTGCGGCACGAAAAAACGCATCTTTTGAAAAAGACGGCGACAATACTCAATAAGATACGAGTCTGGTGGGCATCATGATAGAAGGTACAACCGAACCCGGTGGAGAAACGGCATGAGGGGATACGAGAAATATCAGCACATTGCTTTTGAGCGTTCAGGTGGCGTGCTGCAAGTAACGTTGAATCGTCCAGAGGCGCTCAATGCGACCGATGAGCTACTTCATCGTGAGCTCTCTTGGGTGTTCGCCGACATCGCCCGCGATAAGCAAACTCGGGCGGTGGTGTTAACCGGCGCTGGCAAAGCGTTCTGCGCGGGAGGCGATTTGAAGCACGGACTGTCGATGAACCGAGAGCAAACCGACGCCATGGTGGAAGAGGGCAGAAAAATCATCCTCGATATCCTCGAGGTACCCCAACCAATTATTGCGGCAGTAAACGGTTATGCAATGGGACTTGGCGCTACTCTAGCGCTGTTCTCCGATATTGTTGTGGCTGCCGAGGAGGCTGTGTTTGCCGACACCCACGTTATTGCGGGATATGTTGCAGGAGACGGTGGCGCCGCGATTTGGCCTCTGCTTGTAGGCATGCACAACGCCAAGGAGTTCCTGATGACTGGTGATCGTCTGACGGCGGAAGAAGCTAAGGAGCTCGGTCTTATTCGCCATGTTGTGCAGGCAGCTGACCTGCTTAAAGTGGCTCATGCGAAGGCTGAAAGGCTTGCCACAGGACCTAGGATGGCCATTGAGGGTACCAAGCAAACACTAAACTGTTTGTTGCGGCAGGCGGTCGATGCAACTCTTGATTACGGTCTGTTAAGGGAAAAGCAATGTATGCAGGTGAGTGAGGATTGCGAGGAGGCACTCTCGGCATTTGCTGAGAAACGGGAGCCAGTGTTTAAGGGAAATTGATGGTGCAAAATTTTCGATTTTAGGTCGATCTGGTCTATTACGATTGCGCGCAATTTCAACTGTATTTGATGGCGTCGGCCCTAAATAAAGCGTCTCGATTACTAACGCCTAACTCCATAAATTGACATAAAAACTGCCATAACTATACTGTTCGGTCGCCATTACGAAATAATCAGGGAGTTGGTGTAATGAAAACCCGAGTGACTGAACTGCTTAATATTGAAGCGCCTATTATCTGTGGCGGCATGATGCGCGTGGGTACAGCAGATCTCGCCGCTGCTGCTTCCAATGCGGGCGCCCTCGGCGTGATGACGGCCCTGACACAACCCACTGCGGAAGGTCTAGAAAAGGAGATTGCCCGTTGTGCCGCTATGACCGATAAGCCCTTTGGCGTGAATTTGACCGTGGGCGTGGTGGCTAGTGAAATCAATTACGACGACTACGTTGCTGTGATTATCAACAGCGGCGTGAAGATAGTCGAAACAGCCGGCCGCAGCCCTGAGCCGTTTATGGATCGCTTTAAAGAGGCCGGTATCAAGGTTATTCACAAGTGCGTGGCGGTGCGCCATGCATTAAAGGCAGAACGCATCGGTGTCGATGTAGTGAGTATCGATGGCTTTGAGTGCGCGGGTCATCCGGGAGAGCAGGACGTAGGCGGGCTAGTGCTATTTCCGGCTGCCGCTCAGGCATTGACGATTCCTGTTGTCGCGTCGGGGGGCATTGCCGATGGACGCGGTTTGGCAGCTGCTCTGGCGCTGGGTTGTGAGGGTATCAACATGGGAACCCGATTTATGGTCACCCGGGAGGCGCCTATTCATGAGGGAATTAAGCAGAAGGTGGTGGAGATGGATGAGAATCAAACCCGCCTGATCTTCCGGTCTTATAAGAACACCGCAAGGGTGTATCGCAATGTGGTGGCAGACGAGGTTGCCTCCATCGAAGCGGCAGGTGGAGAATTTGGTCAGGTACATCATTTGGTTTCGGGGGCTAATCAGGAAAAAGCCTGGAGCACGGGCGATATTGATGCAGGGATGGTCACCGTGGGTATGAGTGGCGGGCTGATCAACGATATCCCCAGCTGTGAGGAATTAGTACGCAACGTTGTTGGCGATGCTGAGCGCATCATCGCCCAGCGGTTGGCTGGAATGACTGCTGCTTGAAGTCCCCCGGGGCTCACATCAATGGCTAAGCCCCCAATAGCGTTTCGAACCTTTGGTAGGATCAGACAGATTACTAAAACGCGACTGCGGCAAGCGTTTGATTCACCAAGGGTGTTGTCGCGCACACCGTGTTTTGGGGCGCCCCAGGTAGCAAACCTTTAGTTCGTTACGGGCGTGTTTTGATTTCTTCTTGAATATCCATGCGACCCAACGATTTTCGAATGTCTCGGACAATCCATGCGAGCCATGTTGCGAGCCCTAAAGAAACCCATAGCGGTGGCAGGTAAACAAAAGCAGTAACCCAAAGCGCAATGAACACGGGCCATCGCGCTAAGGCCTTCATAAATCGCACAGGTGGTGGCGCTACGCCCGGTGAATAAACAAAGGATTTCACACCCAAAAACCAGCCGTTGGCAATTAGTGCAATCATGAAGAGGGCGCGTGGGGGCGGTGCGTTATCAATTTCGGGGTTGTCGTCGTGATCGGCATTGCCGGTGGCGTCACCGGCGATTAGCGAGGCTTCTACTCCACACCAAACGTGGGTGGGTGTCGGCCTTGCAACGGTGCCATTTAAGTTTTTTTCGGATGGCACCGAGCGCCAACGGTACAGGATACGACTAGATTGGGTCAGCGCTAGCACACCAGGTTGGAAGAATCCCTTCGGGTGCTCGACAGTCCAATCGGTTCCGTTCTGGATAAATGCCATGTCGCCTTTATTGGCATATAAAGTTAGCCAGTCGCGTTCATTGCATACCCGCGGAATTTCCTGATGGGGGTCGCCGACACTGGTAAAGTTTAGGCCCCAATTCTCATGGGCCTGATCGGCTAGATGTTGTGGCTCACTGGTGATAGCGAACAGCTCACCACCCGCGGCCCTAATTTTTTCGACGACGCCGGTCTCAACATAGCTCCGTAACTCGGAGCGGCAGGGCGGTCACCAGAACCCTCTGTAAAACAGCAGCACGACAAATGCGTGTTGCGCTAGGGCATTATCGAGCCAAGCTAAGCGAACCCCCGGTGGTGGATCGAGTTCTGCTTGTGGCTTGCCCTGCTGTGTCGGAAGGTTATCGGATGTCTCAACTGTAAAAGCTGGGCTGATGCCTGTGACTCGGAACGAGCGCTGCTCGCAGCGGTCACCACCGCACAGAATTAATTTCAGTTCATCGGAGCCCTTCAGCGCATTATCAGCATCCAGAATGCCGGTAACATTAAATGTACTACCCGCGGCGTCAGGAGAGTTATTGAACCATGCGACTGCAGCGGCAACGCGAGGTGCCAGTGCGTCTGGAATAGTGTCGCTGACCTGCTGATTCATGAAGTCGCTGCCTGATGAAAAGCATCACCAATTTAAGTAAAACTGAGCACAAGCTCAAGGGGTATTGTGAATGTGCGCTTTGGTGCCTGTATCGCTACTTTGCTGGTTTAGCTTGCCGTAGGCACAGCCTCTTTAAAGGCTTGTTAGCTGAATAATTGAGTTGAAAATTCTGCGCGCGGTGCATCCCGAGCGCAGAAAGAGGGCGGGTCAGTCGGTTACCAGCTCTGGCTTGGGTACTTCCCAGCTGCCATCAAAGTACGCTGCCTGTGGTGAATATATGCGGAAGGTGGCGTTCCACCCTTCATAGATCTCAAGGTAATTCTCCTGATCAGGTGACCCACCAAAGTGCACGACGGCCTCACCCTGATCGTTCTCGGTGGCAAAGGTGCTGTTCAGGCTAAAGTGTTCGCCCTGAGGGTAACCGTCGCGGTCGTACACTGTGATTGACCAGAATGCATTGTCGGCCATGGGTACATCTTTAACGGTAAGCGTTTGCGGTGCACTGGGCTTATCATCAATAAACAGGTAGATCGCCCCTTCCTTGGTTTGCCCACCCCAACCCACAGCGGGACCGAAGTTGTGCATGTCGTGTGTGAGTTCTCCGCGGGCGCCAGCCATCTTCTCTGAGGGTACTTGATCGCGCACTGCGCGGGTTTGGTAGGTCTTGCGCATAGCGAGGATTTCATCCATGTCCCAAGCGTTAGTGGCTGCGTAGCTACCTGGGCTCTCCTGCTCGAGCTGAATCTGATCTTGCAGCGCATGCACCGCTTTTAGGTCTTCATCATCGCCCATCGTTACCTGAGTGCGGAAGATCACAATAGCGTATTGCCCACCCACGTTTTCCTGAGTGAGCTCGTAGCGGCCGGGCTCTTGAAAAATGAACGGAATGTAATGCTCCTCATCTAAAACCTCGGCACTTTGGTAGCGGCCATTGGCCTCGGGCAGCGTAATCGTTGCCGGCGTGGTGAGGTCTAGAATTAAAAACGAATAAATAGTGTCAAAGTTAATGCGCAAAATGGTGCGGTCAGTAGGGTCAGGCGTATTGCGGAGGTGCATCAGCTGACCGACACCGCCGCTGCAAGTGCCCTTAGCAATTTTTCGCACATAGTCGGCAAAGATTACTTGGGTCTCGGCCAGAGAGTAGTTTTGCTGATCTACTGGCGTGACGGGGCTCTCTTTGACTGTGAGCGCCGGGGCCGGGCACTGGTCGTCGGCGATTGCACTATGGTTAAAGCTCATTAGCGCGCAGCTCATGGTCAATAGGGCGATGGGTCGGCCAAATGTGGAAATCATCGTGTTGCGGATTGATGGGGTCATGCAAAATCTCCGAGCTCCGGGCAATAGGTTAGCGTTATTCGTACGCCATCGATGTAGCGAAAGTACTTGAAGAACTTCTATTTGTTAACCTAATTGAGGGAATTGGCGGTGAGTTGTCATCTTTGGAATACTCGCTCCGCCGCATTACGGCGCGTGTGTGGCCTGATGAATTCGGGTTACCAACTCACTCAGGCGCTCGATAGGTCATTCCTGTACCGAGCTTCTGACTCATGAAAAATCACAGTGGCAGTGACGGCCATTTAAGCAGGCGCACGGTCTTGCTTGCCGCCTAGGCGGATATGGCTTAATGCTGGTGGTGGCTATCTAACAGCGGTTCTTCCTAGCCCATCTTCCAAAAATAGAGCCCACCTAAGGGCGGGTTGCTTAGTGGGATTGAACGGACAACCAACCACAGACTCAAGCGTGTCTCGTTGTTTAGGGCTTCGTGCCTGCGCGGCCTGCTGACGAACGCAGTGTAAGGGCGCCTGTTAATGATGTAATATATCTTTAGGTTGTAGTGTGCACTGTGGAGCAGAAAGCACGCTACGAAGCACTGTTCTGAGTTACGGCAATACCCCGCAAATGCCACTTTTGCCCTCTCACAGCGGTGCTGATGAGTCTACGTTACATTCTGGATGATATAAGTAGGAGAGTTTTATGAGTGCGTTGAAATCTATTTTTTCCTGGTTTGGTCGATTTCTAAAAAAAGTACGGTCCATTGTGCTGGACTTGGGTACCACCCTCATTGTGGTGTTTTTGGTAATTGCGATAATTGAAGCGCTGACTGCTTCAGGGCCAGACGTTGAGGATCCAAGCGGCAAAGCGCTATTAATTGATCCTAAGGGAATGGTAGTTGATCAAGAAGTTTTCAATTCAGAGTCTTTATTAACCACCGTTACAGACTCTTCCAGCACCCAAATTCAAACTCGAGATCTGGTAAAACTCATAAGGGCAGCGGCTGAAGATGACAGTATTCCCGCCGTGGTCGTTGATTTCTCATCCACTGGTTTTGCTGGGCCAACGACAGCAATCAATATTGCTAAAGAACTAAAAGCCCTTAGAGATTCTGGTAAGAGAGTCATTGCTTTTAACGATCGTCTGTCTACCACCTCTTATCTCATGGCCTCTCAAGCGTCTGAAGTATGGGTTCACCCTGTCGGAAGCATAAGCGTCAGGGGTCTTGGTGGAATGAGAAACTACAATAAAGACCTTTTCGAGAACCTGAAAATCACAATACACAATTATTCACAGGGAGATTTTAAATCTGCAACTGAAACGAGTTGGAGATCGAATATGTCTGAGAATGACAGGATGCAGCGAGAAGCACTGCTCTTTCCTATTTGGGAGGAAATGAAATCTCTTATGGCAGAAGGGCGTGGAATTGCATCAGATGACATTCAATCTTTTGCAGATAACTACGTTGGATTTTTTGGTGAGGCTGCCATAGGAAACATTGCCTATGCACAAGCCAACAACATTATTGATGGCACTAAATCATTTCCTGAATTCCGCCAATATATGATTGAGGAATTTGGGTTAGACGAGGAAGCAGAAACCCAAACGTACAAAACTATTTCTTATGGAAAGTACGCGAAACAGATATCTGATGATTACTTGGATAGCGGTCATCAAATCGCCGTTATTACAGCCGAAGGCGTAATCAGGGAGGGAGAAATCTCTCCGGGTGTGGCAGGTGCTAATGGGGTTGTAAAACAGATTAGGAAAGCCCATGAAGACGAAGATACGAAAGCAATAGTCTTCAGAGTCAATAGCCCTGGTGGTTCCATTATTGCCAGTGAAATGATGAGAGACGAATTGCTCGCTGCCAAGAGAAAGGGCATCAAGGTGATCGTTTCTATGGGCGACTACGCAGCATCTGGCGGTGTGTATATCTCAACCCCAGCGGATTATATTTTTGCCGAACCTACAACCATTACAGGTTCTATAGGTGTGGCGATTGCCCTACCAACATTGGAAAACGCTATGGACTACATTGGCGTGAATTTCGATGGTGTTGTGACCTCCAAGCATGGTGGTTGGGATCCGACTCAGGCGATTGATGATGATCTCGATAAAATCTTTGCAAGCTGGGGCTCTGCGGCATACGACCGATTTATTAACTTCGTAGCCGAATCAAGGTCTCAAACCTATGACGATATTAAAGCGGTCGCCGGCGGCAGAGTTTGGATTGCAACCAGCGCTAAGGATATCGGGTTGGTAGATGAGATTGGGGGCATTGATGATGCACTCACGTATGCGGCCAGTCTGGCTGAATTAGAAGATTATCAAGTTGAATATTATGGTCAGGAGCTTTCTCCTGAGGAGATGATTCTCAAAGAACTTTTAGAACAGCTTGATGTGTCGATAGGGGAGCCAAAGGTTTTATCGGCGCTTGATGGAATCGCGAGACTCTATGGAACATTAATCGATATTCATGAACCCAAGGCATTGTTCACTTGCAAGGATTGCTTGGTGGATCTTGATTAAAGCCTGACCTAAAGGTAAGTCAATTCTCGGACACGCTGAGTTGGTGGCTAGGGCACCCTAAACCTTTTAAGTATTAATGGGCTAAGGCGCTTTAACAAGGGTTGCGGTTGTGTAAGGGCGGTCTCGCCCAATCCGAACGCTTGAAAGTAAAAAAGCCTCGCTGCCGCGGGGCTTTTTTCAATTTGGTAGCACTGAGGGGCTTGTTTCGAGTGTCGCCCCGACGCTCTGGCGACCAAAATTCTCCAGACTTACGTCGTCACCATCCATAGGTTTATGCACCAGTGAAAGCCTAGGTCCGATAGTTCTATGGAGCTGCGTAAACCTGCTCCCCCGCAAATATAGTTTGTAATACTCGTACTTTAGCAATGCCTGCGGAATTGATGGCAGTTATGTCTTCTGACAGCACCACCATATCTGCAAACTTGCCGATTTCCAGGGAGCCACGTTCGTTTGCTATACCGTTGGATACGGCGCCATCAAGGGTGTAGCCGCGAATAGCCGTTGCAACATCAATACGCTGGGCTGGGTACCAACCACCGGCTGGCATGCCATCAAGGCTTTGGCGGGTGACTGCGGTGTAGATACCAATTAAAGGATCCATCTCGGACACGTTCCAGTCACTAGAGAATGCAAAGCGGGCTCCGGCTTCATGCATTGACTGTAGCGGCCAAGCGTTTTTGTGGCGCGCATCTCCCACACTCAATTGCCATTGCGAAACTGGCCAGGGAAAAATATGGCGTGGCTGGATAGCGGCGGATACATCGAGTTCGGCAAATCGAGGGATATCTGATTCTTGAAGCAGCTCTACATGTACCACCTGGTGTGGCGCGGCAGGCTTGCCGTTTGTCTTTAACGCGATTTCAAACGCATTAAGAGTCGTATTGATACCCCGATCACCGATGGCATGAACAAATATTTGAAACCCACGGGCATCGAGGTCGGTAATGATGTTATTAAACTCATCTGGATCGAAAAATAATTCCCCAACATTATCCTTGGAGCCTTCATAGGGTTCGAATAGCGCAGCGGTCTCGGCCTCGATCACATCATCAATGTAGAGCTTGAGCGCTGGAACTTTAATATCGCTATCGTTGGTGTAGCTATCCCGTATTTGCTCAAATGCTGCAACTTCCGCGGCGGAGGTTCCTGGTGGGTGAAATAAAGCGAGGTGAATATAGGCGTTTAACTGCCCTTCGTCCCTGGCCCGCTTGAACCAGTCAATTTCCTCAACGGCCACTTGCGGGTCAATAATAGTAGTTATACCCACGCTAGATGCCAGCTCTAAGTTGCCTAAAAAGCTCTGGTAAATATCTTCCTCGTCAGGTTCTGGGAATATGGCATTCATCGCTGCGTGGTCGGCATCAGAAATGTAGATTGCTGCCTTAAAAACTCCGGTGGGCTGGCCGTTTTTGTCTCGTACAATTTCGCCCAATGGCGAGCGTTCCGATTCTGCTGTTATACCAAATAGCTCCATAGCCTTGGTGTTCAGCAGTTGGGTGTGAGCGTCATAGGAGGTCATCATCGCCGGGCGGCCATTGGTAATGCCATCAAGGTCTTTGGCCGTGGGCATACCCCCCTCAAAAATACTGTAGTTCCAACCGTCACCCATAATCCATTGCAGCTCGGGGCGCTCGTCTGAAAAGGTTTGAATTGCTTGCCGAAAGCTTTGGTAGCCGGGCGTGTTTATTAGGCTGAGGAAGTTAGAACCCGTGGCATAACTTATGTGGTTATGGCTATCTATAAAGCCCGGTAATACGAAGTTGCCCTCTAAATCATGTACTTGGGTGTTGTCGCCCCGAAAGGAGTCACAAGCGCCCTGCATACCGATACAGACGATTCGCTTATTACTCACGCCTACCTCGCTTGCTCGGTTTTGCTGGGGGTTAACCGTATAGATATTGGCGTTGCTATAAATGTGTGAGGCCGCCGACTGTGCAAAGCTAGGAGATTGGAAGAACAGCGCCGCCAAGGCGGAGATCACAGTTATCACTTTCATATACGTAAACCTGAGCGCTCAGACTGAGCGAGCTAGCTTAGGCGAACCTGAGTCATTAGTCTTAAATTTTCCTAGGGCTTTGCCCTGTTGCCCCGCCGATGGCGAGGGTTCCACGTTTGGTAGGACCAGACGGATTGTTACGAGCGCGCTTGCCTCGCGCGCTCTCACCCCTATGGGGCGCCGTCGCTGCGCTCTGGCGACCAACATGCTCCTGAAGTCGCATGTTGTCGAACCGCTGTCTTCGGTCTACTCCGGCATAGCCTTCAAACGAAAAACCCCCGCCGATGGCGAGGGTTTCACGTTTGGTAGGACCAGGCGGATTCGAACCGCCGACCTCTACCATGTCAAGGTAGCGCTCTAACCAACTGAGCTATGGTCCTAGAAAGGATCGCGATTATACCGAGTCGCGGCGGGCAAACAAGGGCACAGCGTTGTCGGTGTTCAGAGAATATGGCCTGTCGAAACTCTGAAAGCTTAGTCTATTGTAGGATCCATTTTTTTCGTTGGCAGACTCGGTACCCAGGCCGCTCGCGATTGGAGGGGTTAACTTCTTGAGAGTTTGCGCGTAATTCCTTAATATCCGCGCCCTTCACCACCGCCGGTGTAGCTCAGTTGGTAGAGCAGCGCATTCGTAATGCGAAGGTCGTAGGTTCAACTCCTATCTCCGGCACCATCTTGGTATTTACCCCCCATAAAGACCCTATATTTGCTGGATCTATGCCTGTATCGAAGAAAAAGTAGCATAAATTGTAGCATAGCGCTGATCTGCGGCACCGCCTGTCTGAGAGCGTCACCCTATTGCCAATATATTGGATGGCCTTTACTCAGGCCGACTTACAGCCAACACTTAGGGAGGTGACGTGAGTCAGCCTGTGGCTAGGTGGCCTGCTGCCAGATGCAAGTTCTCAGGCATCTCATTGAGGCCCTTGATAACGACCTTCTTTAGTTGAGGCGCCCGTACGCTGTCTGGAATGCCAGAGGGGCGCTCGTCGGCATGGGCTAGGGGAAGCCACAGTAATGATATGAAAGTTGCCGCCACTGCTGTGTTGAATGTTATTTGTACTGGCGGGGCTTCACATGTACTGTCCGCGATCCTCTAATCACTAAACACATCTTCTGACCTCTGGAGCCTTCCATGACAAGAGTCATTCTCGCCACCTTCTTTCTGGCATTCACTAGCAATGCAATCTCACAAGACCTTTCAGTAACGAATACCTTTGTAGACGGGCAGACAGCAAGCGCTGCTCAGGTGAATCAGAACTTTAACGATGTTGTGAATGGGGTAAATGCGATTGTCCGTAAAGACGATGAACTGTTCAACACCGCCAGTGGCTACCAAGCGCTCTACACCAACAGCATTGGTACAAAGAACACCGCCAGTGGCTACCAAGCGCTCTACAACAACACGGGCTACGTCAACACCGCCATTGGCTACCAAGCGCTCTACAACAACACGGGGGGAACATACAACACCGCCAGTGGCTTCGTCGCGCTCTACAACAACACTGGAAGTCAAAACACCGCCAGTGGCGCCCAAGCGCTCTACAACAACACCACGGGAAACTTCAACACCGCCAGTGGCGTCAGCGCGCTCGCCTCCAACACCGAGGGATATAGCAACACCGCCAGTGGCACCAACGCGCTCGCCTTAAACACTACTGGAAACTTCAACACCGCCAGTGGCGTCGAAGCGCTCTACTACAACACCACGGGAGACTACAACACCGCCAGTGGCGTCAGCGCGCTCTTCAACAACACTGGAAGTCAAAACACCGCCAGTGGCTACCAAGCGCTCTTCAACAACACGGGAGACTACAACACCGCCAGTGGCGTCAGCGCGCTTAACAACAACACTACTGGAAGTCAAAACACCGCCAGTGGCGTCCAAGCGCTCCTCAGCAACACCACGGGAGACTACAACACCGCCAGTGGCGTCAGCGCGCTCGAAAGCAACATCGATGGGGCCTACAACACCGCCAGTGGCTTCAGCGCGCTCGAAGGCAGCACCAATGGAAAGTACAACACAGCCAATGGCTACAAAGCGCTGTTCAACAACAGAACGGGGGACAACAACACCGCTTTTGGAAGCGGAGCAGATGTAACGACCGGTGCCGTAACAAACGCTACAGCGATTGGCTACAACGCCAAAGTTGATGCCAGCAACAAAATGCAGTTAGGCGATACCAACCTCACCTCAGTAGCTACCTCAGGCCAGCTCACAACAGGCGATGTCACTTACCCAAAAACCCACGGAATAAAAGGACAAGTACTGGGAACATTGGGCTCGGGTGAACTCGTATGGCTTGACGCCGGGGATATATACGAGAGCGCCGCGCTTGATACACAGGAATTAGAGGAGCAGGTTGCGTCTCTTCAAGAGCAGTTGGACGAGGCTGCCGAAGCTAAAGACCAACAGATTGCGTCTCTTCAAGAGCAACTGAAGTCCCAACAGGAAGAACTCCTCGTCATTGTCCAATCGCAACAAGAACAGATAGCCCAGCTTCAACGTATGGTTGAGCATCGGTTTGTTGCTCGATAGGCTCTAGAGTTATAGCCCTAGAAACCCTCATGAATTTGAAAAGGTTGCCATGATGAATCTTGCTCGCAAGCCTCGTTTGAGCACGACGCGTTTTTTAAAACTCCTGCTGATGTTATTCACTATGATCACGTCTCAGCTTTCCTATGCGGGCGTATGGGGTGAGGGTAAATGGGGGACGATGAAGTGGGGTTGCTCACAAGAACCCGTCTTAGACACGCTGACGCTGGAGCAGCAGATCCAGTTGGTCTATGTCGGGCTCTTAGAAAGAGGTGCGGATCGCGACGGACTGACGTACTGGATAGACGACATAAATTCTGGCTTCACGATCGAAAAGCTCAGAGATAATGTGGTGAGATTTCAACCAGAATACCTGCAAGGTTTAGGTCGCCTAGCAAGAGCTGACTTGACTCCAAGGCTTTACCTGAATTTGTTTAATAGAATGCCGCCCGCAAATGATACGGGCCTCGCGTACTGGTTGTCAGGTGGCGGTGCGTCCGTGACAATTGATAAGTTAGTGCTCGCGTTGATCAACGGGGCGGGGTGCACCGATGCGAAGACGCTGCTGAATAGGGCAGAGGTTGCCACTTACTACACGAACAACTATAGCTCCTACGACGAACTGGAAGCAAGTGAGGCAGTGGCGAGCGTGGATTCAACCGACGCATCGGTGGTCGCGGCGAAAGATTACATCGATGGTTTATAAATGCAGCAAGAACAGATAGCCCAGCTACAACGCGTGGTGGAACATCAGTTCGCATCGAGGTAGTCCCATAAGCGCACCGTGGGGCAGACGGCAGGGTTGGCTGCAAGGGAGGCCATGGCGCTCACGCAGCGCTACTTTTTCTTCACAATCTCACCGGTTGCCATATCAAAGTAAACTTCCACGCGCTGCTCTTCGCCAGACGCTAATGTTTCTTTGCCGTAGATTTCATAGCAGTTACCGTCTACTTTCCATCTCCAGATGACGAAGCCATAGTCGTTAACAATTTTCTTCTGCAAATCCAAAGCGCTCATTCGCTCAGTCTCCGCATATTCGGCGCAATCAGCACCTGCAAGTGCTGCTTGAGAGATCAGCAAAAACATGCCCCAAAAGATAGACGTCAGCAAAAACATACCCCAAAAGACCTCTTTCATGTCATTAACCCTCCTTATGAATCTATACATGATTAAGATTAATTGTTGGCACTCAGCACACCTTAAGTGCGAATGACTATCATTAACATTAAAGGATCGGTTGGTGTATTACAAGCCACCCTTGCAAAAATAAACGGTGCGACTGCTGTCACGTGGTTATATCGCTTTGGACCGACATACTGTCGACAATTGCACGACGCTGGCTTACGCTGCTGCTGCTCACTCTCCCAATTACTCAGGAGCAGCATGTATGGCAAGGCTAATGACAAACTCGATGCACTGGGCTTGGAAGATTAGCCTTTTAGCTGCAGTGTTTTGGGCTCTGTTCATACTCCCAGAGATAACCGGCATCGATCGTTTTGGAGCGCCAAGCCTAGGCAACGATGATGTAATTAAGTTCTTCACACCCTTGATGATCTGGGTAGCCACACGGTGGCTTTCGACCAAGGGTTGAGGCACGGAGGTATTGCAAGCGAGATCAGTAACGCACCGTGGGGCGAGGCGACAGGATTGGCTGCAAGGAAGGCCATAGCGCCCCTGCAGTGTCGCCACAGCCTAACCAGATGCCCACATCACAAGCAGCCGTTTGTCGTCGCACTCGGCACATACCTTGGCGCAACCTGCCAATCGAAAGATGCCTAATTCTCGGATGATGATCACATCAAGGATGGATCAGCGCAGACATGACCTGACGCGGCCAAGGATGGCGCAATTTTTTTAGCAAGGAAAGAACAACCGAAAACCAACGGCCTTGATGGCCCTAGCAATCACGCACCCGAACTCGGTCAATGGCCTTAGTCAAAATAGTACCCGTAATCACTCACAATGGTTTGAGCAATTTCTTTCAAATCTATACCGTGGCCAGCGTCATAGTTATAGCTTTCCAGATCAATCCCAAAGATTGCCTTTAACCAAATAAACTCGGCTAAATCCAACAACAGCCCCCCAGCGTGGCCGTGACCTTTCGCATCTTTGAATAACGATGTCTCGGGATTATCACCGATCAATTGAGTAATGCCCGGCAGTTGGCCAGCTTCAAACAGGTACCGAAGTTCTACCGCGGCGAGGCCATAGGGCATGAAGGTTATTTCAACGTCGGGATACGAGGCTTGTAATGCTCCAAACTGCATCCAACTTGCCTCTAATACCTCGCTGTATGTGCTGCCATAGGTGGCGGTATCGTAATCAGCAGGGAAGTCTAGCCAGGCAATGCCGATGACAAATCGGGTGTTGGGGTTTTTTGATAGGGCATAGTCAATCCACAACTCGTAACCGCCGTCCCGACCGGCGGCCATACCGAACACCTCTACCTCACCAGTATCGAGGACGGCCTGAATGTTTTCGCGATGATCGTGGTCTCGCCAGAGCGCCAAGGGGGTACCCGATTCACCGCCAGACATCTCCACGTGTTGCGTATAATCATTGACTCCCAGTTGCGCTGTATGAAATGGCATCTGACGAGCGATCGGAGCAAAAAAGCTGTGGCCCATAAACAGTGCGTTAGTTGCCGCAACTGGCGGAGTATTGATCCCTTCCAGCGTCGCCACAAACTCGGGGAAGTAGTGCATCAATTCCCCATCGTTTGTCCAATTCCCCTGCTCATTCTGAAAGTCGCCCCACATATCCACGTAACGGGCCATCCGGTCGCCAATATCTAACTCGTCATAGCGGGCAATAACCGGATCGGCGTATGTGGGGTTATGGCCGTCGTCGTCATCAAAATCCGGCCCATATACTAGATACGCAGTAGGGCTATCGGCATTTATATCGTCGTCGGGGGTCCAGTCTTCCCCTTGCCAGGCCCCTCTGGGCAAGGCGTTGTACATGTAAATTCCCGCAATTGAAGGATGATTACTGTGCGCTAACTGCCAACTTATAATCGAGCCACGGGAGCGGCCACCGACCACTATGTGATCCGGATTCATATTGTAGGCAGCGGCGTTGGCAAGCACCCAGTCGAACATGACCTGGGCATCGGCGACGGCAGTTAGCAGATCGGCCTCGCCTTCAAGCGTGACAATGGACTCCCAGCTGACGGTGGTATAGCCCTCGCTGGCTATGGTGTGGAGTTGTTTGTGTGACATGCCGTTGGCGGAGCCGCCATTACCATGGGCGAAAAGATATACCGGCGAGGGTTCTGTCTGGTCATAGGCTAAACGGATATTGAGCCACTGGCGACTGGGGTCCTCAGTTCCGTACGGGACATCGGTATAGTCCCAAAGCGCAGTAACAGGCCCATTGATTGCTACAGTAACGCTGACTGATCGTTCGCCTCCCACGCCCGAGCAAGTAAGGCTGTAAGTATTGCTGCCTGCGGCATCCCCTGAAATAGCTTCACTTCCCGAGGTCGACTTGTCGCCACTCCAACTGCCTGATGCCGAGCAGTTGGTGGCATGGATAGAGGACCAGCTGAGCGTGAATGCAGCGCCAATCAATGCACTCTCTGTGGAAGCGGAAAGTGAAAGGGTTGGCGTGGGCAGTACAGGCTCGCCGGATCGTGCCTCTTGCACTGCACTCATGAGGGCATAAAAAGAACCTATTGGGTTCGCAGAAGTTGTGAAGTTGCTAAAGATCAATAAGGCAACACACAGACTGGTTCGTAGTAGCGTTTTGTAATGCGGCATTTCAATGTCTTCCCTAACTTCGTTTTTGTCGAGGCGCTTCGACGGGCTTTGTCCTAAAAAGCGGCATGTTGTCACGCCGCCGGCCCGGGTTATTTCGGGTGTTGGTTGTTTGTGTACTGGTCGAGATTTTCCCGGCTAATACAGTTAATAGGCCAACTTGCTAGACCGACGACTGCCATCGTGCTTGTTTCGGTAGATCCTGCCGGACTCCCCACTCGCCTTTTTGTGCAGTCGAGCGCGCTCCCTGTTTGTAACCACACCATCACGCTTGCTGCGGTTTTCCATTTTCTGAAGCTCAACCTGCCCCCGCACTAGGCGAACAGACTCCCTGTTGGTAAGTTCACCACTGCGAACACCCTGCTCTATACGGGCTTCCTGGTTGCTCTGACGCTGGTCTATACCCGACGTAAAAGCCAGTCCGGCGTTGGCCCCCAATGACATCACTATCGTTATCAAAAGTGTCGCTCGAGTTTTCATTTTGTATTCCTCAGCAGCTCTAAAAATCGATTTAAAGCACGTGCTTGTTGGTAGCCTCAAAATTGATACGGCAGATGGGTGAGGAATCCGTCGCCCGCTGCATTATTTTTTTTTAGCGAGGAGAAAGTTGACAGCTGGGGGCCATGGGATTGGGTCAAGGCGGTCATGGTCTTTTTGGTGGTGATAGGTGTGTTGACAGTCGTTTTTGTGTCGTCAGTAATCTTCCCCTGCAGCTGATAAGCGATGCCGCTGGCCACTACCCTGTGAGTCAGCGGTAACGCCCATCACAAGTTGCAAACGAATTTTTTTTCCGCTGCGCGTTTAGACGCCGACCCCAGATTGTCATGAGGTCGCTACTAACATTTAGATTTCTTGTGCAGCAGTTAGGCACCATCCTTGGGAAAAAAAATGTGATCGATTGGCATTTGAAACACCCCGGCGATCTTAAATGCCAAAGGTAAGCTAGGGTCATATTTGCCTTTTTCGATGGCATTTACGGTCTGCCGGGTCACGTTCAGTTGAGCTGCTAAGTCTGCCTGAGTCCAATCGTGCTCTGCTCTGAGTACTTTTAACCTGTTTTTCATTCGCTTGTTCGGCTTATCCAGATGCGCATTACTGCCAGCATGTAGGTGATACCCATAACGAATAAAATATTCGTTGGATGAGTGTCAGCTAGCAGTTGTGCGGTTGGGAGGCTGCCGTAAACGACGGTAAAAATCATGGTAATACCTAGCGTCAAAGCCATGGCCTCAAGGTGTGTTTGTCGCTGAAGTTCATCCATGCTTTTCAGGTGTCTGAAAAAGGCAAAGAGCATCATGGCACCTGTCAGTAGGTTGAGCGCAATGACGAGTAGGGTGGTTAAAGCATGATATTCCCACCAAACCTTTGGTCCAAAGGTCAGCAGCGCGACACTTGCCACCCAAATGCTGGTGAATATAAAAAGCCCCTTAGCAGTGTTTTTTAGCCCGCTATTCAAGTGATTTGATGATGTTATTCGATTCATTTTTTCGTAAGCTCCTTTTACAAAAAGTTAAGTGACCTTTACATAATATGAGACCCTTCTTTAAAAGTAAAGGGTGCTTTACAAAGAATATCTAAACCGTGTTTGTTTAATCTCTTAAGTAACCGAAACTTGTGTGCCCATATCAGGGTTGTGTGACCCAGTTTGAGCATCAGCAGTAAGCCGTGATTTTTTCTATCAATGGTTACTAAAGATTCTGACCGTGGATGATCGAAAAGCGTGAGCCAGCCTCCCCATGCGGAAATAAGACTAGCCAGGTTTTACTTCCTGTTAATGGCGTTACTCCACTTTCGCCAGAAAAAATCATTAGTTAGAAGGTATTATCTAAGCACGTCGTAAAACCACCCGCTTGCGCTCTATCGGTCCACTGTTAACTTGCTATGGTGCTGAAATAGTCTTTTTAGACAAAGTCAATTTTTACGACCTGAACCAAGTTGCTGTAAGTCCAGTGTGCGAACTTTAGAAATTACACCGACGTATTCGAGCGGAGCTATCAACTGGGAGCAGCGGTGGGGAAGGCAGTTTATTTGATGGCGAATGTAAGTAAAATTCAGTAAGCACGCTTCGGTGGGAATCTTCGTTAGGTTTTTTTAGGTAGGCGTGTGTGGGAGAACATAAGTTATGAACACCTCAAAAAAGTCAGTCATTGTGTGGCTAAGGTGGCCGGCAATTGTGATCGCGATGTGGGCGGGCCAGTGGCTATTTTTGCCTCTGACCTATGTCCAGCATGAATACTTCACGGGCTTTTTAGCGGCCTGTGCCGTCGTTGCTAGTGCAGTTGCTGCATTTGCAATGTACCTGTCGCTTCAGAGACGTCGGAATGAGCGGCTTTGGAAAGGGGCGCTATGGGTTGCTGAGGGTGAACACTGGCAAGGGCCCTATTGCACGCCTTGTCACGGAAAGGGTACGTACGCCCTAATGGACAACTACGAGTGCTGTAATAAGCCTACCTGCTCATATCGCATACCTGTTGTGGAGCATCCACCCAGCAAACCGCCAACGGCCAAAAATTGATGCCACTATTGCTGAGAAGGCCATCGCAGAAGCCCTTTGCCAAAAGGGGACAGGCCCAATGCGAAATGTTGCGGCACGGTCGTTACACACTGAGTCGGTTGTTGTGAAATGTGTGTCTGCTAGCGCCGAAAAAATTGCAGGGAAAATAGTTACGTTGCCAAAAGATTGTCACTCAAAGCTGGCGCATTACCACCCTGTTTTTATTGAAGGAATGGGCAACTACGATGAACGTGACCCGGTTGTCGTGGCCGATCACCTTGTCAGGCAGCTCACCAAGCATTGGGCAAAAAAGCCGCCGGTGAAACCCAAGGTCATCGTGATTCAAGGTGATCCTGTCGCTGCCACTGGTATTTCTGCGATTACACCCTTGGTCGCAAAATCTTTTGGTATTTCACGGTGCTTGGTCTGTCTTGATGAACACCTTGCAGACTACCACTCGGCAAATGCCGATCGTAACAACGTCGACTTAGAGCTCCGTTATTCTGAAATGGTGCAGCAATTGCGAAAGAGCCAAGCCAACGTACTCGCTCGCATAGAGGCGTCTATTGATGAGGAGTTGGCATTTAAGAACGAGCAACGTAAACGACAAAGCAAACCCCAGCTAGCCGATTACTTTCGTCAATTCGCTCTGCTTCAAGAAGTCAGCAAAGCCGCCTGTAGGGATTTATGTCAGGGCATTACGGTTATTCATACCGCGGCAGAAATCTCTGAATTTTCGGTGACCAGCTTTTACAGGGTGGGTTTGGCGTTGAATCTGATAAGCGCCAATGACATGGTGAATTTTGGATCGACCGGCAGCAATGATAGTGTCGCCTAGCTAGTTGCGAGGATGCCGCCTAGTACTGTGTTAGGAATGTTTATAACGATGATCATTATTGTAATGAGGAGCTTTAAATGAAGATTTTTGCACATTTCCTGTTTGTAGTAGCACTTCTCCCGGCCTTAGCTGTTGCTGATGGTCACTTACCGTCAGAAGCTGAGGTCAAAACCGCCATCGAAACCTACTGGAATGCCAGAAATAATAATGACCACGAAACCGTGGCCGCCATGGAAAGTCAGACCGGATTTTTGGGCACCAATTCAGACGGCAGCTTTCACAAGCCCATGGCGATAGCCTCGGCCGAGGATTGGAAGAAAAATATGGTGGGCAATAAAGGGAATCTTCGAGTTGTTTATCCAGAAACTACTGAGATTGCCGAGGGTGTCGTTTATGCCCGCTATTACGCTGAAGGGGTAGTGGGCATGGAAGGTAACGTTTCCCCTTATCGCACCCGTGTCACCAGTGTCTGGGTGAAAGAGAGTGATGGGGAATGGCGCGTTAAATCTATTCATTTCTCACCGGCTAATTATGGTGGCACCCACAAGACTCAAAGCTCTGACTTTGATGATTGAGCAACAGCGTTGATCATTCAAAAAACTCGCCCGGCCGTCGCTGGGCGCATTACTTTACGCAATGCCCTCGGCGCCTTGTTTTTTGCTGGAGGTTTAGTCCTGTCGATGGCGTTGCCTGCAACCGAGCTGCTTGTTGAGACTGAGATAAATGCCTTGCTCGAGGTTGTTGCAAAGAGCGGTTGTGATTTCAAGCGCAATGGCACCCTGCATTCGTCGCCAGATGCGGCTGAGCATTTGGCGCTTAAATATAGTCGTGGACAGCGTTATGTCGAAACGACCGAAAACTTTATTGATCGTTTGGCCACTAAAAGCTCATGGACCGGTCGCTCATATACGGTTACCTGCGATGGTGTTGAAACGGCGAGCGGCACCTGGCTTCATGCTCAACTTCTGGGTCTGCGCAATGACCCGCCCAATACCGTCACCGAGTGAACCCAATAACTGCGTCTACCTGAAACTATGTTTCAGGCGGGTGTCGCGTAAAAGTGATGGCACTAGCGGCAGATCATGCGGCGTATTGAACCATCGCCATTAAGCTCTGGTTCGCAATTTCGAAGGGTTGAATTCGCTGATCCCTTACTGGGGGAGTGATTGCAACCGCCAATCAGAACAGTAATTATGAGGCTCAGGCACAAAATTTTGACATACAGCACGTCTAAAGCCTCCTTCCGATTTAGGACGAGAATAATACCCGCCTGCCGCAACTTGCGTCTGCCAATGCCTGCAGAGACGGCGACACGAATCGTATCAGTCAAGTCACAGAGTTTAGTGATGTTTTTTTATGCCTTGGCCAAATCTTTATCCTCGATGCTTGAGCGCATGAGGGTCAATCTGCTCTCGGTGTACACGCATGAGTCGATTTGGCCCCAAGGGTTAGGGCCGGTTCTGCGTTGATAAAAAAGCGACTGTATCGGCGGAATAAGGTCGTGGTTAATAAGGCTAAATTGCTGTTAACTGAGCTCAGTGCGTGTCTGGATTCGATTTGAAGGTGACTTCGCTAGGGCCTGCTCAGGCGTTAAGTTACTTCACACAGCATGGAATGCACCTATGACGTTTGAATATCTTCGAGTGATTGTTGTTGTTTACACTAGCGCGCTGTTGCCGCTAGTGATCGTGCCTTGGCTTTACTGTCGCGGACGCTTGCCGTCTTGGGTGTTTGGCGCTTATCTGGGAAGCTTTCTGCTTTGTGCGCTAGGTTGGGAGCTGTGGTTTACCTATGGCCTTTGGGCGGGAGATCCCGTTGATGTGCGCAGAAGTGAGGTATTGACCCAATTTATTCCGATACACATTAACTGGGTAATGAATTCCCTCGCCGATGCCGGCAGTATTACGTTGGTGGGACTGTGGTTTATGTGGTTAAGCAACGGTCGTCGATCAGAGGTTTTTCAATCATGGCACTGGTGGCCTTTTGCCGTGTTTATGGTTTGGGCGTTGGGGCAAAATATTTTGGTTGAGATGTTTTTGTATCACGATCAACTGGCAGTCGGTAAGCCACTATCCTGGGCGCCCTTGGCACCCTCGGGCCCGTGGTGGAATCCATTGTTATTCCAATTTAACGGTCGCACCATTACGTTTCAGGGGCAGGTTCCGTGGCTGCTGGCGCCTTGGATGATTTACGGGGGCATCATCACTTTGGTCAGGCGCCAGACCCCGTCTTCTCAGTAATCTAACGTTGTTTGTATTTGTCGATCTCCATTGATCGACTGGCAGTTGCAGCCTTCATGAGCGCAGTTTTTGACAAATGCCAGGCTGCCACATTGAAAGGGGGGTCCAATTGCGTGGTTGGACTCGATTGCAGCCTTTGCCTTGGGAATGGAGTCGTAATCAGCGTCGGTAATGTATTCAATATTCATAAGTCGCCCTTACAGCGTAGTGACTATGAATCGAAGGTTACGGTTCTCGCCATAAAGCGTCTTGGTAGGTTCCGCCAAGCTATGTGCTCAAGGCGTCAAAGGTGGGGTTGATGCTAGCGCTGGTTAGAGCATGATTATGCTCGGTATAGTTCAGGGAAAAAGGCGTTGTCATGAACCGGAGCACCAGGCTCCAGTGCGACGTGTTCGGGGTTTACGGAAGGGTCCACACCCTCTCTTGGGTCCCACATGACATCATCGCCCAGCCAGCGTGTAGACAGCGCAACACGATCCTGAGTCGACGACTGATTGCCCGGTGCGCCGTGAAGCATCCAGGCTGAAAATATCAGCGCGTCACCCGGCTCCATATCGAATCCTACAATATCGTAGTCATCACGCTTGGCTTCTATGTCGGGCACCGGCACACCTGTTTGTGCGGTGGCCCATTGGCCTGATGCGTTGCTGGCACCTCCAAACACGGCCGGCAAGTAATAGACGTTGTCGCGATGAGACCCCCGGATAAACTCGAGTGAACTACCCGCTACCGTCACCGGCGTCAGTGCCAGCCAAATTGAGGCTATTTTTTTGCCTGTAAAAGGCCAGTAAGGTGCATCCTGATGCCAAGGGGTGGGCGCTTTCGTCTTTACCTTTTTTATCAGCAGGTGATCAAAATAAAATCGTGACGACTGGCTGTTCATGGCTTGCGCGGCGAGACGTGCACAACCTGACTCACGAATAAACTGATGGATAACATCATTGCTACGCCAGAGGTAGCGATCGGTGAACAGCCGATCTTCAGAGGCGCCGCTATTGACGTCGTTAACCCATTTACTGGGTTTTTTGAGTTGTTGCTCTGCCACGGCAAGCAATTTGGGAATCCAATCACTTTCGACCGCCTGATCGACTTTAATGACGCCATCCTTGGAAAAGCGGGCGACTTCCTGTTCGGTGAGTTCGCGCTGTGCCATAGCGGCTTCCCAGTGATTTCTAAGTCAATTATGCGTGTTCAACATTAATGTTAGGTAACGCGTTACGCATGCGCAACCTTTTTTTTATTGGGCTTGTGGCGAAGTAGAGAATGCCATATTGATCCTTCGAACTCGGCGGGTCTTGCTAAGAAGCGCCTTTAACTAGCCATTCAAAGCGGCATTACCGAATAGTGGTAAAGTATTTACTATAAACGTGTCTGGTCTGATGCAGCCGGCTTGGGCAGTGATAAGGAACGTAGTGATGAAGACCGAGGAAAAATCAAAGTTGCGTATGCCCCGTGTTGTTCGTCAACGCCTGCGCGACCGCGCTATCGCAAAGGTGAGGCAAGACATGATTCATGCGGGGCGTGATGAGTCGAGCTACAGCGAGCAAGAACTTGAATATTTAGTCGCAGAAAAGGAAAAAGAGATCTGGTCAGGTATTGGCTGGAAAGGTTTTGGTGTCGCCGCACTGTTACTGGGTATCAACATAGGAATTTGAACATGTCGTTGTTCCGACTTGTGAAGTACTCCTCAATTTTGTTTTTTTTGGGCAAGCACAAATCAAGGCTCTTCCGTGTTTTAGCGGTACTGCTATTTGCGGGCGTCACTTCGTTGCTTTACGGCGATGTTGAAGCGTTTCTCGCCAGAGAGCACCCGGGTATCGTAATTTATGCGCTCATGGCAAAAATCTTTATCGTTTATGGCGCCCTAATATTTGTGTTGCTGCAGTTTCGTCCCGCGTTGGCGGACGGTGATCGCGATATTAAATCAGGCACTCTGTTGCAGTCTCATGATGCGCAGCACGATTTTCCAGTCGACCGATTGGCTCATTTGTCCAATCTCGATAGCCATGATCAACTCCAATCACGTTCAGACGCCCTTCTTAAAAAGCGTTGATTCAGGGTTTTCAGACTAAATAGGTAAACCTCTAAAAATTCGGTGCCGTGTCGTCGTTTTCAATTCTAGTGCTGCAATAACGTAAAGGCGTAGCTACGTGTTGGTGCATCGGTCTGATTGGCAGCAGGGGTTTAGATACGCTGAGATCAAAAAGCCTCACAACTATTTCAAAATTCTACAGTAAGAAAAATATGGCGACTGCTCGGGACACAAGGTAGCCTCTCGGTCCATTTTAAATTCTCGCAGGAACGCATCATGTTTCGAAGAATGGCTGTTCTAGGCTTGATAGTTGGTTTAACCGCTTGTCAGGATGACAAGGGTAGTCCCTTGGTATCAGAACCACAGATTTCAGGCTTTGACGCATCAGAGCTAGATCTGTCGGTATCACCAGGAGACGACTTTTTTGCTTACGCTAACGGTAAAGCGTTGGCGGATGTTGAGATACCTGCAGATAAATCGCGTTATGGCGCTATGGACGTTTTACGTGACAATTCTGATGCGCAAGTCCGCGATATTATCGAGGAGTCTGCCGCAGGCGGCTTTGCTTCGGGCAGTGATCAGCAGCGAGTTGGAGACCTATACACCTCATTTTTAGATTGGGATACACGCGATGCTCGTGGATTAACGCCACTAGCGCCATTTTTCAATCAGATTGACGCGCTGCAAAATCATGACGATGTCTTTGCCTATTTTGGGGTGGCGGCGCGTTATGGGTTCAATTCCCCGGTTGAAATTTGGCAATATGCCGACGCAAAGGATCCCAGTATTTATGCGTTTTATCTGAGCCAAGGTGGGCTAGGGCTGCCCGATCGCGAGTATTACTTTACAGATGACCCCAAATCAGAATTGATTCGCGAGCAGTATCGGGCATATATGCTCGATCTACATCAAATCGCCGGCATGGCGATTGATACGGCGACCGTCACGAAAATTTATGACCTGGAAGTCGCAATCGCCAAGCAACATATGCTGAAGGAGCGTATGCGGCGGTTTGCAGACAATTATCGTCGCATCGAAGAGTCACAGCTGTCTGATCTGGTTACCGGCGTTGAATGGTCGGGTTACTTGGCTAGTTTCGGCCTAGAGGATCCTGGCTATTTAGTGTCGATTTCCTCAGACTATTTCAACGCTCTGGGTGCCATCATTGACGAGACTTCAGTTGAAGACTGGCAGCGTTATTTGCGTTGGCAGCTAATTAATGCCGAAGCATCTTTGCTAACAAAAGCCATGGATCAGCGCCGGTTTGAATTTTATCGAAAAACCCTTTCGGGCGTTGAAAAGCAGCTACCAGATTGGCAGCGGGCTGTCGGTGTGGTGGGCAGAGCGCTAGGTGAGTTAGTCGGCAAAGTGTATGTGGAGCGCCATTTTCCTCCAGAAGCAAAGGAACGAATGGAGGCGCTGGTTGCGAACCTAATCGATGCTTATCGCGATAGCATCACTCAACTTGACTGGATGTCAGAGACCACCAAGGTTGAGGCCCTAGACAAGCTGTCTAAGTTCAAGCCCATGATTGGTTATCCGGATGAATTTCGTGATTACGCCGGTGCGGTGATTAAAGTCGACGACTACTATGGCAATCGTTTGGGTTTGGTGGAGGCCGAGCACACTCGCGATATTGCGCGCCATGGCGCTCGAGTCGATAGAACCGAATGGGGTATGACCCCCCAAACCGTCAATGCCTACTACTCTCCTGTGCTTAACGTGATTGTTTTTCCTGCAGCCATCTTGCAACCGCCTTTCTTTAATTTGGAGGCAGAAGATGCCGTAAATTATGGAGGTATTGGTGCAGTTATTGGTCATGAGATAGGCCACGGACTGGACGATAGCGGAAGCAAGTTTGACGGTGATGGCGCTATCCGTAATTGGTGGACCGACGAAGATGCGGCGCAATTTGAAGTGCGCACCAATAGTCTAATTGCGCAGTATGAGGACTTTTGCCCTTTCGATGATCTCTGTACCAATGGTGAGTTCACTCTGGGTGAGAATATTGGAGACTTAGGTGGTATCACGATTGCTCTGAGAGCTTACCAAGCGTCGTTAAACGGAGAGGAGGCGCCTGCAATTGATGGTTTGACAGGTGTGCAGCGCGTCTTCCTGGGATTCGCTCAGATCTGGCGTGCAAAAATGCGCGACGAGGCCATGCGGCAGTTGATTGCCACAAACCCTCACTCACCTAGCCAGTATCGCGCTAATGGACCCGTAAGAAACGTGCCTGAATGGTACGAGGCCTTTAATGTGACCCCCGACAATGCGCTCTATTTACCCCCCGAAAAGAGGGTGAAGATCTGGTAAGCGCAGAGTGTTCTGGCCAGGTGCAGCTTTAAAAGTAACGCCTCGCTAGCGCCACTTTTTAGGAAGCGAAATAAAGAGTCCTACACCAGCGATCGCGGTCAGCAATGATAGGACGGAAAACAGCTTCAGCAGCCAGGTACCAATGGTATCCCTGTCGTCATAATCCATGATGTGCAACGACCAGAGGAAATCCCACCAGCGCCAAGCGGTATTTCTGACCGCTACCAAGTCACCTGAGGTAGCGCCGATATAGGCCACCGTACTGGGGTTGCTGTCATTAAAAACCTGCCACAGTGGCAGGTTCCTCCCTCGATACTCCGAGCCGACCTCGGCCTTAGTAATGAGTATCGCGCGATTCGGGTCGAGGTCGGTCTTGACGCTTGCAAGTTGCAAGGCCTCAATTTTGGTCAACGCGGGCAAGTCCTCACCACTAGGCAGATACCAGCGAGTATCCTCAGAGCCCACCACTCCGACGACAACCTCTTTTGGCAGTCGATTGCGGATCAAAACCTCAGTGGCATCGGTAGTGATCCAGCTAGCTACTGAAAGGTCGATTGGCGTTGATAGGGGCGGCTGGCGATGATCTGCGCCTCGAACAAAATCGATATCTATAAACGCAAAAAATATACCGCTTAACGTCCATGCTAGAAGCTGCACGGCAGTGGCAATAGCCAGCCAGCGGTGCCCTCGACGTAATTTACGCTGCAGTCGCAACGCCACGACTCACCGGCAAGGTTATATTAAAGATAGCGCCGTCCCGACTCGATGAAAGTGTTAAATCACCCTCAAGATCAGCGATAATCCCCCGGCTCACAGAAAGGCCCAGACCAGTACCTGTGCCCATGGCTTTGGTGGTGTAAAACGCATCAAAGATGTCTCGCTGTATTGCGTCCGGGACTCCAGGGCCATTGTCAGCCACACTGACGGTGACAAGGTCTCCCTCGACCGCCAAAGTTACGCTAACCCGCGGATCAGATACATGTTCAGCCACGGCATCTCGTGCATTTGCCAGTAGGTTTAGGAATACCTGCTCTAGCTGAATAGGATGACCCATCACAAAGGTGGTCTGGTCTGGCAAGCTTACTGCCAATCCGATATTTGATTTTTTGAATTGATCTTGCATGAGGTCTGCAGCGCTGTATAGAACACCACACAGATCAACTGGCGTCGGGTCTTCTTTCGCATTCCTTCCAAACCGTCTGAGATGGTCAATAATTTTTCGCGCCTTTTGCGCAGCGTTTCGAGTGCGCTGAAGCTTGCCGGCAAGATAGTCTTTGTTTACCTCTCCTTGAGCCTGCTCAAGGTGCAACTCGATGTTATCGGTTGTTAATTCAATAGCGCCCAGTGGCTGACTAATTTCATGAGCGAGTGATGCCGACAACTCACCTAAAAGCGCCAACTTGGACGCCTGAATGGCCTGTGCCTGATAGGACTTTAAGGATGAAATATCGTGCAGAATCATGGTCTGTCCCATTTCCAAATCCTGAACATACAGCTGAAAATGGCGTCCGTCTGAAAATCTCAACTCAAGTGGAGCGGAGCTGGGCAGGTCGCTAGATTGTCTTTGAGCGAGCCACAGCTGCGATTGGTTCCGCTGTAATGGTTCACTGGACAGTCGCTCTACAGCCTCAATGAACGTCATATCGTTATCTTCAGTTGAGCCATTGCCGCTACTACTGTCTGAGCTCGAGTCAGGAAGGATGTTATTAAAGGCTGTATTAGAAAAAATAAGGGTCTGTTTTTTTCCAAATATCGCCAGTCCAGCATCTAAATCTTCTAGAACTTGCGCTAACGATTGCTGAACCAAATTTTGCCGCGATTGAATCGCTCTATGGGTAATAAAGGCGCAGGCCAACAGCGTTGCCCCAAAAGTAGCCCTATTCACATAAAACAAAATTTGATCAGAACCCTTGGCAAAGGTGCCTAGGGTTAGCAAGATTAAAGAGCCTCCTGAGATAGCCAACAAACTCTTGCTGGACCCGGTCCAGTAGCAACCCAATGTTGCAAAAAGATAGGGCAGTACCGTAAACGCGCGGAGAGGGCCGCTGCTCAAGTCGGCTAATATCGCCACAAGTGGGGGCAGCATTAAACCCGCGATTAATAGGCTTTTGCGCCAGGAGTTTTCAGTGTTTTGCATCCAGACTCCTAAACATTAAGGCTACAAGTAAATCATAGGCCATAGATAGGCGAAGAAAATACCGGTCCCTAAGGTGGCTGTCGACACGAAGAGCATCCAAGCGCTATACCGCCGTAAACGCATGCAGGCTTGAGCTTGAAGCGGATCGAGGGGGCAGGGACTGCGTCGCTGCTTCCAAACGAGGGCTGAACACGCTAGTAGCATGATAGCCGCAAATGTAAACAGCGGTCCTTTATGGGCTGATAGCCACATAATTCCCGGTATGGCGGTAGTAATGCCCACCATTACGGCGCCCGCGCCGATTGAAATGAGTAGTGCGGGGAGCGCGCAGCACAACAGCGTCGATAAGCTGGTGAACATCGTCAAGGTTGGGGCAATGCCACTACGCCAATAACTCAGCATGCTAGCTACCCAATATTGCATCACTGCGGTGAACAGCTGCAATTCTATAACCAGCTTGCACTGCTAAAGCGGCTATAGCGTCATCATCGAGGGATGCACCGGGCTTAAAGACTAAATTGAGCGCCTTGGTGTCGAGGTCGACGTAAACAGCGGCGACTTCTTCTTGTCGGCCGAAAATTTTGTTCATAGCGACGGCACAAAAATCGCAGACGACGCCCAGAACCTCGGCGACAACTGCATTACCCCCATTAGCAAGTGCGATTTCTATTTCAGGGGTAATGGTGAGGCGGCCGGTGGCTGGCGTAGCGGTGGCGACGTCTGCCCCGCTGTCGGAAGCACCATGTTCATGTTCATGTTCATGTTCATGTTTATGCTCGTGCTGGCTCCACGCTGCTGTCGATAACAGTACGAAGAACAAAGGTATGAGACTGTGAGTTATCGTATTCATAGGCTTTCAATTCTAGTTAAAAACGGTAAGTGAAGTTAAGTAACGGGGTGGGGTCAACGATATTGAAACCAACTTCCAGCAGGGCTGCCCCACGAAAAAATCGCAGTAAGGGAGTTACAGAAACCGAATCTGCAGACTCGGGGCGGTGATCAATTTCCAGCATGAGCCAAGTATGCAGGTCCTGAGTGTCGCCCTCGTAAGGCGCCCAACCCATTCGGAACAGCTGCATGGCATTATCGCCAAAGTGGCCTGCGTCAACATACCGAGCGTTGTAACCCAAGAAAAATCTTCGGGTCTCCCAGTCTGCGATGACACCGGCAGTCGCTGCTGTTGTGCTGCTCAGCGGATTGCCAGAGGTTCCAGATGCGAGCCCCAGACCGCCTTGTAAGTAGACGTTAGCCTGATACTCCTGCCCGAACCAGCGCTTCAGTAAATAAGTGGGTTGTAGGCTGGTGATGGCATAATTTGCATCACGAACCCATTCATTTCTGAGGCCCAAAGACCAACTGGGTGACGGTGTGTAGTGGATCAAAGCGGCAGTTGATTGACGGTTAGATTCTTCAATAAAGGTCCAGCCACCAACGTAAGAGACCGGCCGTGCTGAGACTACCGCAGAACCTACCGCAAAAATCAGCAGTAGCAGCAGTCGGGCGCGTGCTCTCATTTTTTCTTGCCCGATAAAATACCGACGAGCTCATTGACCTTGTCTCGACGCTCATCGATAGAGCCGTTGGTCAAAGCCTGCTCTACGCAGGTGTCCACATGATCTTCCACGATGAGCGTTTCCATGCTCGCGAGGGCTGCTCGGGCAGCCTGCACCTGCCGGACAACGTCGACACAGTATCGGTCTTCCTCGACGAGTCGTCGCACGGCCTTTACTTGCCCTTCTATTCGAGCCAGTCGTTGATCAACTAATTTTTTCGTATGAGATCTCATGATATATACCCTAAGGGGGTATGGGTATAAAAGCAAGAACTTTCCTTTGTCGACTCCCTGATACGCTATTGCGTTTGCGGCTATGTAGTTTTTGACGACGCCCATTGAGCCTTGGCCACTAGCCAAATACGGCCGCCTAAGACTCCTGAGTGCGGCGCGACATTTTTGTATGGGTGGGGCGCACCGGCGACTGTTGGTCTAGGGCCCCAACTTGGGCGACCCCTCTGTAAATAGAATGGTTGATTCAGAGGCCTGCACTTCCGATCAGAGTGCGTTATGTTGACGGTGCTATCGAAAATTTTTGGCCGCGCAGGAGTTACAGAGATGGGGTTTTGGGCTTGGCACCGAAAGCAAACGACGCTGTGGCAGCAACGACTAGGATTAGACGATTACCAGCTTCTGTGGGTGGCACTGTTGAAGGGCGTGTTTTTAGGCGTCTTACTGACGCTCTGGTTAGCCTAAATCGGCCAGTAAATCGGGCTCTCGATTAATAAAAGGGCCATCGATACAGATACGTCTACCATCGGGAGAAGCGCAGGCACCACAAATACCAACACCGCACTTTGTGGTGTAATCAATTGCACTAAAAATCTGTTGTTCACTGCCGTATTCCCGCTGCACTTTTTCAGCCGCATGAATCATTGGCGCGGGCCCGCAGTTATAGAACCAAAGTTTGCTCAAGGCCTCGGGTGTCAGCTTGGCCAGGTGTTCAGAAAGTGCGTCTGTAACTCGACCCTGAAAGCCAGAGGAGCCATCGTCAGTTGCGGTGGTGACCTGAGCAATGTCTTTGCAGTCTTCAATGAAATACAGTCTGTCGGCAGTTCGGGCGCCAGCAAAAATATGGGCGGGCTTCTCGTTGGTGCCAAAATCTCGCGCTATTTGATAAACCGCGGCAAGTCCCGTACCGCCGGCAACGCAAATGATATCAGCGTCTTCTGGAGGCATAACCGGTGTGCCGTAGGGGCCTCGTAAATAAACCGTAGCCCCGGGCTGAAGTTGATAACACGCCTCTGTGAAAGGCCCCACATTGATCACCGCAAGGCGAAGCGGACTGTCTGTTAGGCAGGAGAAGGGTTTCTCACCGACTCCAGGGATCCAAACAAAGACATATTCCCCCGCCTGAATATTCATTTTTTCGTTAAAAGTGACCACCGTGATGTCATCACACACGGCTTCATTAGTGGCGACAGTAACCGGTTGAAACTCCATGCTCAGGTCATAACGAATTTGGGTTTCTGCCTGATTGCCCTGTCTGTCTAGATCTTTACTCAGAGTGCTGAAATACCGCTGAAGATCTTCAGTATCCATGCCCGAGAGCGCGGAGCCAATGCCAACAATCGTGGCGCCTGCGTGTTTGGCGGCATTAACATCGGCGGCACTTGAAAGTCCGCCGCACCCAATAATTGGCTTGTCGGTAATGGCCCTAAGCTCACGAATACATTTTAGTGCCGTGGGTAATACCCCTTTACCTGACATGCCTCCCACCCCATTACTTAGGACTGCCTCGCCGTGGGATTCCGTGTAGCCCGGCCCCACTGTGTTAATAGCGCACAAGCCATCGGCACCAGCGTCGAGCGCGGCTTGTCCAATCTCAGCAATATTCGTCACGTTGGGCGTTAATTTTGGAATAACCGGCTTCGATACAACTTGCTTAACAGCCGCAATAATCTCGTGCACTATTTTTGGATCTTGGCCCATGGCCATGCCGTATCCGCTTGCATGAGGACAAGATAAGTTGAGCTCAAAGCCATCTGCCACAGGCTCGAGAATTTTGGCAACGGCGACGAACTCTTCCACGCTGCCGCCAAAAATAGAGACTAGTAAGAAGCGATCCTCGGGCACGCGTAGCTGCCCCAAACTGGCTAGCGATGCATGCGCGCCCGGGTTGGTGAGGCCGACGGCATTGACAAAGCAGCCCGGCGCAAACTGACTGTACACCGGCTCTCGGTAACCCAGACGGGGTTCGAGACCAATGCTTTTAGTGGTGATGACACCAATTTCAGGCATGTCGCGAATAACGCGTTGAATAATACTCGGTGCGGTCGTCACGATTCCAGAAGGAACAGTAAAACCACCGCTTAGGGTTTTGCCAAGGAAAGAAAACGGCACGTGGGAGCTCTCAAGATTTTCGCTGATTATACACTCAGGGTATCAGGTGCCACAAAAGGTTCGGTGCACTTGTTCTTCGCGCTTTGGCGCCGCAGCAAATTGTTCGTCACCGGCATGCCAGTTAAAGGGGTCTTGCCACCGAGACTGCAGGGTTTCCATCAGCTCGTTGTCACCAGCTTCGGCCATGCCAATAGCCTGTGCCACCCAGTGATTGCGGGGGATAACTACAGGGTTGGCGGTTTTCATGTGTTCACAGCTCGCCGATGTTGCCTGGAGGCGGCGGTTAGACCATTGAGTCTGCCAATTTAATAAACCGCTGCTAGGGGTGAACAAGCTCTCCAAGATCGTCGCGTCCATATTGCCGTTAGCCACCTCAGTTAACCATCGGAAGGCGAGGGTAAAGTCGAGTTTATCCTCTTCGAGTTGACTAAAAAAACTTTCAATTAATGCGTGATCACTGTCGCGCATGGCATCGAGGCCAAATTTTGCAGCGAGGCGAGCACTGTAGATATCGGTGAACAGCGTCGGGAATTGGTCCACACTTTTTTGAGCTACCGCCACCGCCTTTTCTTGGTCTTCGTCGATAAGGGGCAGCAAGCATTGCGCCAATACACTTAAGTTCCAGTGCACGATGCCGGGCTGATTACCAAAGGCGTAACGCCCGCCGGTATCAATGCTGCTGAAAACCTGCCCCGCGGCAAAGGTGTCCATAAAAGCACAGGGCCCATAGTCTACGGTCTCACCGCATAGCAGCATATTGTCTGTGTTGAGAACGCCATGAATAAAACCTAGGCTCTGCCAGTGGGCGACCAGATTGGCCAAGGCTCGGGTGACTTCATTCAGTAAAACTTGTGCATGCGTTGCTTGTGGATTCAGCGCCTGAGCTTTTTGCAGTGCTGCCCCGTAGTGCCGCTGGGTAACATAGCTCACCAATTCCTTCAGGCCTTTCCCTTGACGGGTCATGGCGAAAAATTGAACGGTGCCAATTCTTATGTGGCTTTTGGCGACGCGAGTGAGAATGGCACCGGGTTCAAGTTGCTGTCGATATACAGGATCACCGGTGGCTACGGCGGCGAGGGCGCGTGTGGTGGGCACACCCAAAGAATGCATCGCTTCGCTCATCAAATATTCCCGCACCACGGGCCCAACTGGCGAGCGGCCATCGCCTCCTCTAGAGTAAGGGGTGGGCCCAGCGCCTTTGAGCTGAATGTCGAAAAGCTGGCCATCTGGACGTCGCCACTCTCCCAATAAAATGGCCCGGCCGTCTCCCAGCTGCGGGTTGTAGTTGCCAAACTGATGACCAGCGTAGGCCGCAGATCCCGGCTGTGAACCCTCAAACTGACCGTTGCCAGCGAGAGTGATCAACGTTTGCTCATTATGTCCCCAAGCCTCCGGCCACCCCAGCTGCTCAGCTAGCCGATTATTCCAAGCCAGCCATTTTGGCGCCGATACCGGTGTTGCGGCTGTCGGGGTAACGTATTCACTCCCGAGGGCATGAAAACTGTGTTCGAAATGCTGACTTGTCGACATATTTTCCTGAATTCTAGTTACCAAATAATTTTTTGAGCGCGTTGCCGGCTTTCTCGCCCAGCTTGTCGGCCTCTTTTGCAAACTTCGATCGAGCTTCCCGCTCCAGTAGCTGTAGCGCGATAGCTTCCACGTCAACCCGACAAAGATTGCCGGTCTCATCGGCGAGATTGCCCGCGCAGTTGACGGGCAAATCAAGGCCGGCATAACGATCATCAATACGGCAGGCAGGGTCAATGGCTTCGAGTTCTTTGTTGACCTGCGCTTCTAGAGTGGCGGCAAAATCGAGAGAAGCCAAACTGGCCGTGCCGACACCCGTAATGGCAACTCCCGGGGTCCCAAGATTGAGAGGCGCAAGCCGTGCTTGCCCATCCTCAAACCTAACCTTCATATCTAACGCAGACACTTTAGTTGTCTCTGGGAATGTTTGAGTCAGGGTTGTTTGTTGAATTTGGGCAACCGCAGTACACAAGAGTGCTTGGGCCGATACGCTGGTAATCTCGACATTTCGCCCGTTAACGTTGAGCTCGCCATCCAGCCCTTCTTGCAGTGCTTGTGTGCTGGTGCCAGCGGTATCGATTCCCCACTCCATATCGACGTAACCTGCGGCGGTATTGGGTTTTTCGAGGCTAGTTAGAAGACTGTTGAGCTCGACCCCTTTTAGTCCTCCTGCCAGCGCGACTTTGACCGTAGGTTGTCGCACATCGACGGTAAGCTGGGTATCCAGCTGGCCCTCGTGCAGAGTGCCTCGTAAATATTCAAGGTCACTGATTCCGTCGACTACCCGCAACAGCAGCTGAGCATTAGTGACCGTTTGTCCTGCGCTAATCAGGCTGCCCGCACTGATTGTCAGTTGCATGTCGAGATCTTTTAAAGGCCCTACCGGTAAAGGTAAGGGAGGTGGCGCCGGTGATGTGGGAGCGTCGTCAGGTGTCGTCGGTGTTGATTGGGTGGCAGATTCTCCACCTGTGCCATCGGTTTGATTAGCTGGTTGAAGCCGGTCGAGATCGAGGCGTTCGCTGCGAAAATCCAAATCAATTTGGGGGCTGGCGGCCACGTTATAGTTTAGGTCCGCGTCAATGACGCCTCCGGGAGAATTGACGTTCAAATCTAGGTCTGCGGAGAGTGGTGATAGTTTCGCGGTACCAGATAGTTCAGTTTTAACCGGCGCACTTAGCGCTCCGATTATTTCCGTGCTGAATCCATCGAGGGTTACTTGATCGAAAGTGCTGGGTACTCGCACGGCACCGTCAAATCGAATTTGAATGGGCTGGGATTGTGGGTCAGCGGCGACTGCCAACGCACCCTTCAAACCAATGGGTTGGCCCGCCATATTCAGCCCTTGGGCCACAAGATCGGTAATGGTGAGCTGTGTTTGAAGGGCGCCGGTATTATCCAAAAGTTGGACGTCTGCGCCGCTTAGGTGCACGTCTCCGACCTCATCAGAGCCGCTCAAAATAGCAAGAACTGACAGACCGATGTCAACTCCTTGGGCGGTTACAACTAGTCTCGACCCGTCTTCAGTTTGCGGTGGTAAATCGATAGTCGTGTTGCCGAGATTAAGTTTTAATTCCGGAAACAACCCGAGATCAACGTTGCCCTCAACCACGAGTTCACCGGCTGTGGCTTCCTTAAATTGTTGTTGCGCGAGATTAATCACGGCTTGTTCATCAATAAACATGGGTAGCAACACTAAACCCACGACGACCAGTGCTATTAACGCACCAACAACATAAAGAAAAACTAGCATGACATCCGCTCCGCGATTATTTTGTCCAGCATAACAAAGGTTTTGAGAAGTTAGTCACGTTCTACGAAACGCGATTGAAAACGTCGCTCCACGTGACGATTCAAAATACGTTCGCGCTCCTGACAAATCATCGGATCAGACTTCAGTTCCCACAAGACATCCCGAGCTCTCCGGTGACTTACATCTAAATTTACGATGGGTTCGGGGTAATCAACGGGATGTAAAACGTGTTCAAGTGGAGAGCGCAACCAGGGCTGGTGTACCAATGGTGTTGGGAGGTCTGCAATTTCTGGCACCCACCGCCGTATAAAGCTTGCTGTGGGGTCGTGTTCGAGGCTTTGCTTCACCGGGTTGTAGATTCGGATCGTATTAATGCCCGTTACTCCAGCCTGCATTTGCATCTGGGGGTAATGAATTCCCGGCTCAAAATCTAGAAACAAGGACCCCAACCATGTCACTCCCAACCGCCAGTCCTGCCAGAGGTGATGGGTGAGAAAACTCACTAGCATCGCTCGTGCCCGAAAATGCAAATAGCCGGTGGCCTCTAGGCAGCGCATACAGGCATCGACATAGGGAAAGCCCGTTTGGCCTTCACACCAAGCGGCCACCAGATGACTGTTTTGGTCTCTGGGATAGTTTAAAAAGCCGCGGTTAATACTTTCAAACTCCATAGTGCATTCGCTTTCAAATTTTTGGATAAAGTGGCAATGCCAATGCAGCCGCGATTCGAAGGCGCTCAGGGGTCGTGCCCATCCGCCTTTGGACTGACGCTCCTTAAGGGCCTGTTGCACTTGGCGAATCGATAAATTACCCCAGGCCAGGTGTGGTGATAAACGTGAGCAGTGCTGGCGACTGCCCTCCGGTTTTGATATGTGGCGTTGGTAGCCACCCGCTCGATGGGTCAGAAAGTCCTCAAGGGTTTGGTGTGCCTGCTGCTCGCCACCTGGCTGAAAGTTTGGGTGCTGGGGTAGCCAGCCGCCCAGTCGTTGGCAAAGCGCGCCTTTTAAATCTTCAGGGAGGTCGCTACGAAGGGCGTTGAGCTGAGCAGGAATTATCGTTTCCGCAGGCGCGGCCATCAATTTTCCCCAGCGGTGATTCCAGCCTTTGCGGTGTTTGCGTCCCCGTTGCACACCATTAGTTGGAAATTCCTGCCAACATACGCCCTGGGACTTTGCCCAAGTGATCACTTCCCGGTCTCTTGCGAAAGTCACTTCAAGACCGGTTTCTTCATAGCTGAAAAGGTGGTGGATGCGTTGCGATTGATTAATCGCAGTAAAAAGCGTGATGGGATCGCCCTCAAGTACCCAGACTTTCGTGCCATGAGGTTGAAGTTGATGATTCAGATCAGCGAGAGATTGAGCAATAAAGTGCCAGTGCCGCCTCCTGTAGTGCGGATTTTTTAGCAGCTCAGGCTCAACAATGTAGACGAGCAACATTGGCTGCCCCAGTGCGACCGCTGCTGAGAGCGGGGCATGGTCTGCCAAACGGAGATCACGCTTGAACCAAACAACCGATAAACTCAAGCGTCGCGACCTGATCCCAATAAAGGATTATCGATTGACTGCCCTGATTTGGCGTCTAGGATTTCGAGCCGTCCTTTGCGCAGTGCTGATAGCAATAAGTGGTAGCCATCTCGGTCAAAAAGGCGCGGTGTGCCTTTTTTTAGTTCCCGTGTGGCATCAGCGCGCGTTGCGAAAGTGCCCAAATAGGCCCAGTGGTGCACCAAGTGGTATTGGGCTTTTGGCTGCTTGGGCAAAGGACTGATGTTGCGCTCGAGCAAAGCAAGGGCGCCGGGGAATGGCCATGCGGCGATGCGGTCGCGGTCTAAAGCCGAGAGCAGTCGGGCATTGTGTTCCTCTGCCGACTCTACACCGGCGCAGGCGCCGTCACAGCGCCCTAGTTGGTATTGAAAACAGGGACCACGACCTCGATCCATACCCATGCACCGCAGGCAAAGGCCGTGATCCCTGGCATGACGCTGCAATGTTGATTCAATATGACGTTTGTTTTGATATAGCCCGTAACTGTCGACAGCTCGGTCTGATTCGAGCAGAAAATCCGCCGCCGATGGTTGCAAAAATCCGTGTTCTGAAAGTTTTAGATGAAGGGTCCAAAGTTTTTTCACGCGACGCTGGCGACGGTTATACAGGGGAGTTTCTGCCTTAATAGCTGCGTTCTCCGTCAACAAAGCCCCCACTTCTCCAGCTGTTGGAGAACAATCAATATGGGTGACTTGACCCATAATTCGCTGATGTCTGCCGACCTTCCGGCCCTCTTGATAATGGGCATTGATTCGCGACTTGATATCGATACTTTTGCCGATATAGAGAAGTGCCTCGTCGGCGCCAAAAAAGCGATAGACACCGCTGTATGAAGGCAAGACCTCAAGGGTCTCACCCGCAGCGGTGAAGCGAACATGTTCAAGCTCAGGCAACATGAAGGCTATGATCACCGTTCCGGCGTTAAAACACTGGGCTCGTCCAGCTTTTGTAGGGATCGCTTTTGCGCGTTGCTGTTCCGACTAACGGGTTTTGAAGCCAACGATTTCAGGTCATACCGAGCACTCCAGACGTCAAAGAGTGTCAGCTTAGGTAGTAGAAATGGCATTAGACAAATAGCGAACGGTATCGGGCTGGAACGGGCCAACTGCCGTATCAATCATGTTAAATCGCGGATGGGAGCGTCTCAGTGAAAATCACTCTAAAGCAATTAAAAAAGCAAGCAGAGCATATCGAGCAATGGATTGTGGAGTCTGTAGATCTCAGTCTGTATATCGCCCACGCGCGCATCGACGGCGAA
Source organism: marine gamma proteobacterium HTCC2080 (assembly GCA_000169115.1). Lineage (GTDB taxonomy): Bacteria > Pseudomonadota > Gammaproteobacteria > Pseudomonadales > Halieaceae > Luminiphilus. The sequence goes on along the minus strand of AAVV01000004.1, from coordinate 25,690 downwards.
GAGCATGTCATTGCTGAAGACGAGAAGAAAATTTTAAAGCGCCACAATTTGCTGGAGATGAAGCGGGTTCTTAAAACCGTGGCAGGGTGTGAGATGATTTTACGTCAGCGTAGTGCCTACGACGAAATGGTGGGGCACAGTCACCCAGCAGCGGCCAATACCCTGGAAATCTCTTTAGGTGATGCGCCTTTACCCGAATGGCTTAATTGACGCCAAAAGACTTTCAGCTCTTTAGGTCGTCCTCATCAATCGAGTGGCCCCAAGCCTGCTTAGCCTTTAGGTAGCGCAAATTGTGGTCGTCCACCCCCGTTACATGCTTGACCCTTTCGATGTTGGTGAGTCCGTTGGCCAAGAGATCATCGATCTTTTTGGGGTTGTTGGTGAGTAGACGTAGTGGTCGCCCACGTCCGAAATACTTCAATAGCGTGGCCGCGTCGCTAAAATCGCGTGAGTCATCAGGGAGCCCTAGTGATCGGTTGGCCTGATAGGTGTCTTCTCCTTCATCTTGCAGCAGGTATGTGGCGGCTTTTGCCCACAAACCAATGCCTCGACCTTCATGGCCAGCCATATAGATGAGATAGCCGCCGCCGGGCTCTTCTGCCAAACGATCAATGGCGGCCTCTAACTGAGGTCCACACTCACAGCGTCTTGAGCCAAACACATCACCTGTCAGGCAGTTGGAATGTACGCGTACCAAGGGAGATTCGGTGGTCTCGGCATCTCCAATAGCGAGCACGCTGTTGACGGCCATACTGGAGGCAAGCTGGGAGAATAGATGCTGCCCACCTTGTTCCCTCAGCGTAGTGGCGAGCCCTTCGACCTCGGATAATTCGGTGCTGCGAACAGTGGCGTACCAATCAGCCATGGGTTGTTTCGTGCCACGTGCGAGAGGCAAAGGCACGGGTCCCAACAGATTTAAGCTGCGCTGCCCGGCAGGGGAGGCACCTTCTGAGTTGATTTGACGGCCCTCCTCATCGATTCTGACGAGTTTATTCCGGGCTATCAGCTTTTTCCGAACATCGGGATTTATGTAAGTAAACATCAGATTCGTGGTTGCTGTTGGGTGATGCAGTGTATCCCACCACCCATAGCAAAAATAACCCGTGCATCAACAATTCGTATATCGCGTTCGGGCCAAGCTTCTGCGAGCTGTTCGCAGGCAAGGCCGTCATTGGGATCAGAAAACGTGGGCACGACAACCGCACCGTTGAGTACGTAGTGGTTAATGTAGCTGTAATCCACCCATCCGTGGCGATCCTCGAGTGTTTTGGGCGCCACGATATCGGTGTATTTCAGGTCAGCTTGCTCTAGCGCTTGCCGATGAAGCTCGTAGCGTTCGCAGTCGGGGTGACTGCGATCTTGCTGTCGGTGCAAAAGCACTGAGCCGAGTTCGTTAAAGCAAGCCACAATATCGACATGGCCGCGGGTACCGTGGGCCGCGTAATCCCGCCACAACCCGTGGGGGAGCCATATTGCGCTTCCAGTACCTAGCAATCTGTGAACTTCCTCTTCCACCTGTCGTCGGGTCCACTTGGGGTTGCGATCAGGATCCAACTGAACTGTATCGGTAAGGAGCACCAGACCATCTCCACTCACATGAAGCCCCCCACCTTCATTGGTGAGTTGCGATGAGATTCTCTCGATATCCAGTAATTCAGCGATGTGAGTTGCGATTTTAGCGTCCTCACCCCAAGCAAAAGTGGTGTTATCGCCCCAGCCATTGAAGCGCCAATCCACCGCTTTCAACCCATTATCTGCCGCGACAAAAGTCGGGCCTGTATCTCGCAGCCAAGCATCTTCAATGGGAAATTCGTGCAATGTAACCGCCGAACTTAGTAAGCGCCGCGCGATGGGCAACTGTTCGGGGCGACACAGCATGTTGACTGGTTCATGGTCAACAATGACATTGGCGACTGTTGCCCAAGCCTGCCACACGTCGTCATTGCTAACATCCGCTTCGGGGTAAGCAGCAGCGGGAAAACCCATCCAGGTGGCGCTGTGAGGTGCCCACTCCGGTGGCATGACGCTGCTCATGATGTCAGCCCTGGAATACCTCCGTGGAGTCCTTCACCAGTGGGCTGGCGTGGATTTTGTACCGCCTCGGTGAGTGCGCTATAGGTATCTGGGCGGCGTGTCCCAAAGAAGGGAAAGAGTGTTAACCAGTCTTCTCGCAGCCCCAGATCAATATCAACGACAAGGGTGGCCTCTTCATCTTTGGGGGCTTGAGCTAAAACGCGCCCCAGAGGGTCGACGATAAAGCTGGAACCGTAAAACTCCAAAGTCCCCTCTGATCCAAAACGATTGGGTATGACAATAAATAATCCGTTAGCTATGGCATGGCCAACTACTACCTGTCGTAACAAAGGCTCAGTGTCGAAGTTCGGATAATCTGGCTCTGAGCCAATGGCGGTGGGGTAGCACAGTAACTCTGCGCCTCCCAATGCATAGCAGCGCGGTACCTCGGGAAACCACTCGTCCCAGCATGTGGGTAAGCCGACGGCCATCTCGCCACTGTCTAGGGAAAGTGCGTGCACAGGGTAGGGGTTGTCAGCGGGCCCCGGAGAAAAATAGTGGTCTTCGTAATATCCTGTGGTTACCGGGATATGTAGCTTCCTTGTTTGGGCTACGATCTCTCCCGAAGTGTCCACAACCATAGCCGTGTTAAATCCACGATGGTCCGCAGCGTCGGTGTGCTCAAATATCGAACAGTGCACCATAACGTCGTTATCTCGAGCCAATTGTGCGGCAAACTGGTGCGTGGGTCCGCCCAGTAAGACCTCTGCGGTGCTGTCAGCTGGCCCCGAGGGCAGTGTGTCTGCTGGATATCGTGACAATGTCAGCTCTGGCAGAAAAACAATCGCCGCACCGGCACTCGCGGCGGTGGCGACACCATGGCTCAATGCTTCCCGATGGCGCTGAGGATCTTCCTGCCACCGGCATTGAACCAAGCCTATGGAAACATCTCGACGGCTTCTATGGGGTAGAGGGCATGGGCTGGGCAGCTGCGACTTGCGGATGAGTTTCAAAAAATTTCTCCCGATGTCTCTTTGAATAATGTGTAATCCAACGGCCGACTGGCGTACTCAAATACTATTGATTTGAGTGCGAGACTGAATTCTAGAGATCATTTTACGTCAGTATGCCGGTACCCGGGGCCTACCCGAAAGGGGTATTGGGCTATCGTCTGTAGCTCGACCTATGGGTGGGAGCTGCGCCAATATAAGGGGACTTTGGTCATGGCCCCAGCGAAAGTGCTGAGACCATGTGGAGCGTTTTTGATCAGTTTGTGGGGCTAACTGTGGCGTTTAAGGGGCCATTGGAAAGTCAGCGAGTACCAAACGTGCGGCACTATCAATGGTTGTTTGATCCTTGACCATTTCTCCTTTCATTTTTGATTGGGTCACACTGCGCCAGACCGACCGGTTTTTAACTGGATCGACCATATCAATAATAAAAGTACCCTGAGTGTAGTCCGTAACTTTTACATCAGTACTGCTCATGCAGTTGTAGCAGTTGTACATAGCGTAGCGGTTGTACCGACTGTAGCCCATTCCCATGCTGTAATTTGGGGATGAGGTTGTTCTGACGTCTTGCTTTTCGACGGTATTGAGGTGCCAGCTGATCAAGAGGTCGGCATCCTTTGCACTGTCTACAAGCGTGTACCCCTTCCCTTCGAGCGCATTACCTAGAGCCTCTTTGATGCGGTCTTTTTGGAAGTCGGTCATCTGCATGGGATTGCTACCGGTCACGCCACCGCTGAGGGCATAAAAACCAATGTTTTTGTCTTGGGCAAAGTCGTGGTCAACATCGAAGTCCACAGAAGGCTTGGGTGGAGCGGTTGCGCAGGCAGCCAGCAACGCCAAAAATAAACTGATTACCGAAAATTTGCGTGTTCGTGACATGGTGTGTCTCCTCAAATCGAGCGCAAAGTGTAGCAGAGAGATTAACTCTGAGTAGGGATCCCTAAGAGAGAGCTTGAGCAAGTCCTTGCAAGGCCTTGCAGCGAGGCAATGTGTTCTCGGGGGGTGTCGCGTAAAAGGTTCAGTGTCCCTAGGCGCCTATCGACCCACTGGCGATAGCTCAGGGGTAGCACTGTAGATAGCTGAGCTTCTATGTTTTCAATAGGCGACATAAGTTGTCTTTCCCTGCGACTGAGGTCTGCAAGCCAAGTTTGCACACCGGTTGCAAAATACTTAACCACGACGGTTTCCAGAGTTTTAGCTTGTGTTGAGGAGCTGCCGTTCGGGCAAAGTGGCCCCGCGGCAGCCCGTGCGGCTAGTAGCTGATTAGCTCGTTGCAGCGACCGCGCTTGGTTAACTGCGGCGAGTAGCAGTGCCCCACCATCACCAGCGCGGAGTTCATACAGCCGCTGTTCTAGTTGGTCAGTTTGGAACTGAAAGTTGCCCGAGAGCCACTGCGTAGTGGCATACTCGAACCAAAGCAGTGCATCCAAAACATCACCTCCGACAGCTGAGGGATATTGGCCTAGCTCGTGGGGTAGCTGCCAAAATTGGCGGTACTCGGGTCCCGCCAGCACCGCATTGAAAATGCGATGAGGTAGGTATCGGGTTTTTGTCACGATGGTAGCCGTTAATGCCTCCACCAAGTTGGTTTCCGCTTCCTGTTTTAGTGTTTTTACACACGCCGGTGCCAGTGCCAGGAATTCAAGGTCCAGAAGCAGTATTTGTGATGGCGCGGCATTTCGCCCTAGGCTGCTATTGCGACGTCCAATATTGACCTGCAACGCGCAGTCCGAGAGTGCTAAAAAGTCGAGCAAATTGAGCTTGCTTGCAGGAATATCCAGCAGTGTTATCTCGGCATCTGAAATTCTTGGCGGTATCAACATGACTTCGTGCTCTGGCACGACAGTCCCCAGCGTTCTTGCCAGCCGCTGGCTATAATCCAGCAGTTGCTCGGGACCTTGTTCAGGGGGGGAGCACCCCGTGATCAGACTGACTAACCAGCCCACAAAAAGCACTTTTACACAGCGGGCTTTTTGGTCGGCTAACCAATGCCGTTGCCTATTAGTGTCACCGGGCATCGGGCAGGCTCACTGACGAGCGCTTGTCGGTTTAGGTGTTATCGTGGAGTGCCTCGGTAGCACGCTGTCGCCATGCATTAAGGTCTGACATGGCTTCCGTGGGTTCTGTTTTAGCCGCCCACTTCGCGAAGGTCATAACAGCGAGGAGATCAATGTCTGCAAAGGACAATTGCTGTCCGGCAATAAAGGGTCGATCGGCCAGCTCGGCATTGATCATTTCAAGACCGTCCATTAGGCGACTCTTACCTCTCTCAGCCAGTGCTGGTATTTGTTCGAAATTTTGAGGTCCCGGTAAAGCTCGGCCGGCATAAGCCGGATGGCCGTTACGAAAGGCCTCTGCGCAAGCCATAAACAGTGTATTAAAGATACGATGATTCCAGTTGAGGATGAGTCCGCGCTCGGATGCCGTTGTACCCAAAAGGGGGCGATCGGGATAAATGCCTTCGAGGTAATGTGCAATAGCGATGACCTCGGTAAGGCGTGTGCCGTCATCAAGAACCAAAGCAGGCAGAGTGGCTTCGGGAACAATTTCGGTATAACTGGTATCCAGCTGAGCGGCCTTTGCCATGTCCATCTGCTGCGTATCGATGGCGATGCCCTTGTAGTCAATAAACATTTTTAGTCGGGCAGGATTGGGGGCCGAGTCAAAGGTGTAGAGTTTCATAATTTACAGTCCAAGTGATCTTTAGAGGTGCTCCAACTTAACAAATCCATAGCCCTGCCGTCCCCTTGAGTTTTATGCGGAGTCACAAGTGGTTATACTCCGCGCCTCTATGACTAGTGGCGTCCCTACAGGAGATACCCAACATGCGTTTATTTGCCCTTTTCATTGTTCTGCTACCCGCAATTGCCGTGGCGGCCGACCTGTCCAAATCACAGCGAGCCGAAATTGAGGCACGCATTCAGCCGTTCAGCCATGCTTGTGTTGCGGGAGACGAGAGTTGCGCGAGTGGCGCTGCAGAGTCCTCGGTGGCAGTGGCGCGATCGGGCGAGGAAGTCTACAACGGCGCGTGCATGGCTTGTCATGCTACCGGTGCCGCGGGCGCCCCTATGTTGGGAGACGCTGGAGCTTGGGCGCCTAGACTGGATAAAGGTATGGATGCGCTCTACGCCAGCGGTGTCAATGGCGTTGCGGGTACGAGCATGATTGCCAGAGGCGGGTGCAGTAACTGCTCCGATGACGAAATTTACGCCGCTGTTGATTACATGGTGAACAACAGCAAGTAGATTTAAGACAGCAGTTTTGATCGGTAACCTATAGCTTCTAGCAAAGTGACCTCACTCAGGGTTGATTCCTGGGCGAGGTCTGCGACTGACCGGGCAACTCTCAGAGTTTTGTGAATCCCACGTCCTGATAAGTGCAAATGGTCGCAAGCTTCCTCAAACCAGTGGCGCACTGTTGGCTCCATCGGACAAACTTGTAGCAGGTTGGCATTGTTCAGGGCCGCATTAAGACACTGTTGCCGTGCGTATTGGAAATGCCTCGCCTTATCAATATTTTCCCTTAGATCTTGGGTGTCTGAACCAGCTCTCGCGCCATGGAGTAGCATAGCGGCCGGCTGCCGGTCTAGGCTGACATGCAGATCAATACGATCTAAAAGCGGACCAGAGATGCGGCTCTGATAACGGCCCACAACGTCTGGCTTGCACCGACAGCGCTCGCTTTGGATGCCCGCGAAACCGCAGGGACAGGGGTTCATTGCGGCTACCAATTGGAAGCGCGCGGGATAGCAGTAAGTGCCCTTGGCTCTACTGAGCGAAATGTGACCAGATTCTAAGGGCTGTCTCAATAAGTCCAGTACCGAACGATTAAATTCAGCCAATTCGTCTAAAAATAAAACACCGCCGTGGGCGAGCGATACCTCTCCCGGCGTGGCGTTGACCCCACCACCGATCAGTCCAGCAGCCGTCGTATTGTGGTGTGGAGCCCTAAATGGGCGCCCCCGATTTGGCTCCAAGCCTAAAAGATCCCTGATCAGCGAGAGTTCTAACTCATCGCTGGGTTTAGGGTCTTCCATTAGCGGCGGCAAACTCGCCGCGAGTAGCGTTTTCCCTGCTCCTGGAGGTCCAATCATGAGAAGGTGATGGCCTCCAGCGGCAGCAATTTCCAAGCAACGCTTAGCCACTTCTTGGCCACTGATTTTTGGTGTATCGGTATTCTGCAGCCCGGAACCTGTGCTCGCCTTCACCGCAACAACCGCTAAGCTTTTAGACTTTAGTAAGCCGCAAACACTTAATAGATCCCCCGCAGCTGCTACGCGACTGCCGGGCACGACAGCCATTTTTTTTGCCTGCTCAGCGGGCAAAATTACAGCACGTTGGTCCAATGTGGCGGCTTGCACAGCCGAAAGAAGACCGCGGCAGTGCCGTAAAGACCCATCGAGTCCCAGTTCTCCGAAAAACTCGCGATTGACTACGGTACTGGCGCTCAATTGCCCTGAAGCAACCAAAATAGCCAGAGCTATGGGTAGGTCAAAGCGACCCCCGCCTTTGGGTAGTTCCGCAGGCGCTAGGCTCACCGTAATTCGGCGGTCTGGCCATTTGAAGTGGGAGCAGATAAGTGCGCTGCGCACTCTTTCTCTAGATTCCCGTACCGAACTTTCAGGCAGGCCCACGACCGAAAATGCGGGTAAGCCTGTGCTGAGATGAGCTTCAACTTTGACGAGTGGCGCTTTAAGCCCAATTCCTGCTCGAGATAAGACGACAGAGTGGCTCATTAATCATCCTTGATTCGATTTGCTGTGAACAATCCATGTTCCAGCGCGATGCAGTGTATGAGATCGCGAAAGGGGCGAAGCCTGCGTTGAACTATGAGCTACTGCGGCCTTTTTCGACATTCTCAAGTTGCAGGGACAGCGCCTCGAGCTTGTCTTCAAGCTCTTCAATACGTTGCCGGGTTCTTTGTAAGACGGCTGACTGCGCATCAAATTCAGATCGGGGAACCACGTCGAGCTTAGATAGGGCTGATTGGGCTAGCAGGCGGGCGTTTTTATCCAGTTGTTCTATGACTGGATTGTCACGGCCGAGTAGACGCTCGAACAGATCTGCGGGGGAGCGACGTTGGCCCCCTTCACCGTTGGCAGTATTTTTATCTTCGTCCTGCATGGTTAATTTTTTCCTGTGTTCACATTGGCCGTCAATGTAACTCAGGATGGTGCATTCCCCCACATCTCAAACAACCTATTTCGCCCATCGGCGGGGCAGGGGTGCACTGCGATGGTGCAGGTTGTCTCATGCTTGGTGTGGGGGTTATGCGGATAGAAGCGACTAAGTGTATGAATTAATTCAACATAATATTTTTGGTACACCGATCGCAAAGGCAAAGGCATGTCGGCGCAACACCGGAGAGTGGAGCGTCGGAACGTCAATGTTTACTGATAAGGAGTTGCCATGCCACTTTGCTCACCCGCTCTCACTACGTCGCTCGTCGGCACGGTCAAATGGAGGTTCGCATGAAGTTAGTTACCGCGATTATTAAGCCCTTCAAGCTAGACGATGTTCGGGAAGCCCTATCCCACATCGGTATTCAGGGCATTACGGTTACTGAGGTAAAGGGCTTCGGGCGCCAGAAGGGGCACACCGAGCTGTATCGAGGTGCAGAGTATGTTGTCGATTTTCTGCCCAAGGTCAAGATTGAGGCTGCCGTTACAACCGAGCAGGCTGATGCGGTGATTGAAGCCATCACCACTGCGTCACACACGGGAAAAATCGGTGACGGAAAGATTTTTGTGACCGCTATCGACCAAATCATTCGAATTCGCACCGGCGAGACCGGCGAAGCCGCCATTTAATCCATCGGGAACAGGAATCAATCATGGAGAACGAAATTTTTCAGTTGCAGTATGCGCTGGACACCTTTTATTTCTTGGTGTGTGGTGCTCTAGTGATGTGGATGGCGGCAGGGTTCGCCATGCTCGAAGCCGGGCTTGTTAGAGGCAAAAACACGGTCGAGATACTGACCAAGAACGTGGCTTTGTTTGCGGTTGCGTGCACTATGTACATGGTGTGTGGTTACGCCGTCATGTACGGCGGTGATTACTTGTTAAGCGGAATTAGTGGGAATGGTGTGACCGGTGCGGAAGAACCCGCTGCCTATGCGCCCTCCGCTGACTTTTTCTTTCAGGTGGTCTTTGTCGCCACGGCTATGTCGATCGTGTCTGGTGCAGTCGCTGAGCGTATGAAGCTATTTTCCTTCCTCGCTTTCGCTGTGGTAATGACCGGTATCATCTATCCGATGGAAGGTAGCTGGACGTGGGGCGGTAATGCAGTATTTGGTGCTTACACGTTGGGTGACCTCGGATTTCTAGACTTCGCAGGCTCAGGTATTGTCCACATGGCGGGCGCTGCTGCTGCTTTAGCGGGCGTTGTTTTGGTCGGTCCTCGCAAGGGGAAGTACGGTCCTAACGGCGAGGTCAATGCGTTTCCTGGAGCCAACTTACCACTGGCAACACTAGGCACTTTCATTTTGTGGCTAGGTTGGTTTGGTTTCAACGGTGGATCCGTTCTCGCAACGGCATCCGTAGACGCAGCAAACTCGGTTGCAGTGGTGTTCATGAATACCAATGCTGCGGCAGCAGGTGGTTGTATCGCAGCCTTAATCACTGCCAAGTTGATGTTCGGTAAGGCCGATTTGACGATGGCTCTCAACGGATGTCTTGCCGGTTTGGTGGCAATTACGGCTGGTCCTGATACGCCTTCGGCGCTGCAAGCTACGCTCTTTGGTGGCCTCGGTGGTGTTCTGGTGGTCTTCTCCATCATTACTCTGGACAAGCTTAAGATCGACGATCCCGTGGGCGCTATCTCTGTTCACGGTGTTGTAGGTTTGCTCGGACTGCTACTGGTGCCGGTTACTAATGACGGTGCGGCATTCTCCGGTCAAATTATTGGTGCTCTCACCATATTTGGTTGGGTGTTTATTGCATCACTGATCACCTTTGGACTTATCAGGGCCACTATGGGTTTGCGAGTCTCAGAGGAAGAAGAGTACGAGGGTTCAGATATCGCTGAGTGCGGTATGGAAGCCTACCCGGAGTTCACCTCCGCCCGTTGATACCTCACATTGGGTGGTTTTTTGGGGCCCTTTGGGCCCCTTTTTTGTGCGATCCATGCCCTAGAATGAATAAGGAATGTTCTGTTAGCATTGCCAAATTCTACGAGCCGATCATAATGCAGGGGTAGGCAACCTAAAGGTAGAAAGCATTCATGAAACTCGTTACCGCGATTATTAAACCTTTCAAAATGGACGACGTTCGCGCAGCACTCTCTGACGTGGGTGTGCAAGGCGTTACGGTGACTGAAGTTAAGGGGTTTGGGCGCCAACGAGGTCATACTGAGTTGTATCGTGGCGCGGAATATGTGGTCGATTTTTTACCGAAGCTTAAGCTCGAGGTTGCCTGTGCTGGTGATCAGGTCGATGGCGTTGTCGAAGCAATTATCTCTGCGGCAGGCACGGGTAAAATTGGTGACGGTAAGATTTTCGTCTCTGAACTCGAACAAGTGATTCGTATCCGTACTGGCGAGACTGGCACAGAGGCAATTTAGTACCCGGGTTGTGCGATTAGGCGGTTTCCTGCAAGCGTCGCAGTAAGCTCGGTATTTCTGTTAGGCATTCAATAATATGATCGGCAACGTCGCTCTCGCCTCCCTGTTGGGCGAACCAGACGGAGCGAATGCCTGCGCGATTGGCTCCGATGACGTCATGATCATGGCTGTCTCCAATATGGATGAGAGCGCTTGAGTTGCCCGCTACTCTTTGCAGGGCGTGATTGAAAAGTGCGGGCTCGGGTTTGGCGGCACCCACATCCTCGGCCTTAAGGGCGAAATCAAAAAACCGACCCAGAGGTGTTTTTGTGACATCGGCATTGCCGTTGGTCAGTGCCCCGAGAATGTAGTCTTGTGATAGCTCTTCTAGCAAGGGCAATGACTCGGGGTATAGCGCCACGTCGTGACGTCGGGCGATGAAGGCCTCAAATGCTTCTTTGGCCGCCCACTCGGCTTCCGCTGTTGCAATTCCCGTTTCCTCTAAAGATTGCTGCAGCACTGTCTGTCTGAAGGCACTTATTCGGTGAGCCAGTTGGGGCTCTCGGGTTAAAACGTGCTGGCGAATGCGCTTTAAATCCTCGGCACCCAGCTCGCTGAGTGTTTTTGGGTAGTGAGTTTCCAGCCACAAATTCTGGGCAGCTTCCGCCTTAATAAGGGCCGGTCGCACATCCCAGAGCGTATCGTCTAAATCAAAGGTGATGACTTCAATCATGACTTATTTTTGCGCCGAGCTCGGGGATGCGCCGCATCGTAAACTTTTGATAAGTGTTGGAAGTCGAGGTGGGTATAAATTTGTGTGGTGCTGATATCAGAGTGTCCCAGTAACTCTTGAACTGCCCTCAAATCACCGCTGGACTCCAGCATGTGGCTAGCGAAGGAGTGTCGCAGCATATGAGGGTGCAACTTGCCAGGGAGCGCGCTAAATCGAGCCATACGCTGCAGACGAAGTTGCACGCTGCGAGGGCTGATACGTGTTCCTCGTGCTGACACGAACAGTGGAGAGGCCGGCCCCACGTCCTCGTTTCCTAAGGGACGAAGAGAGAGCCATTTTGTGACGGCTGTTAGCGCAGGTCCACCCACCGGTAAGGTGCGCGTTTTTCGCCCCTTACCGGTGACCGTAATCATTCGTTCATTAAACTCTAAGTCGTTGATGTTGGCAGATACTAGCTCTGAAAGACGCAACCCCGAGGAATACAACAGCTCTGCTATAGCCATGTCCCTAAAGTCTAGGGTTGTTTCAGGCTGCCACTGAAACAAATGATTCACGCTGTCTGCGTCTAGCGTTTTGGGCAGGTTGCGTGGTCGCTTTGGCGCTTGAACTCCCAATGCGGGATTTCCCAATGTAACGTCGCGCTCTGAGAGGAAGCGATATAGTGAGCGTACCGACGAGAGGGCTCGTTGAATGCTGGTTGGTGAGAGCCCCTGCCGATGCAACTGAGAGACCCAGTTTCTGACATCAGACTCTCTGACGGACGTCGCACTCTGCTTATTGGATACCGCACAAAAACTCACAAAACGTCGAATATCACGTCCGTAACCCTCGAGGGTATGGCGAGATACCTGCCGAATATCTCGTTGATAAGCTAAGAAAACGTCGCAGGCAGCTGCCAAGGAATCAGTCACGCCGTGGGTGTTTTCTCTGCTGACGGTAAGTGCATGATGACGTCTGCTAGATGCTCCAGGAACAGTGTGCCAACACTGCTGTCGTAGCGGTGAACATCGCTTGAGCCAACACCAATGGCACCGATTAGCACGTTGTTAAGATGCAATGGCGCAATCGCGGCAGATCCTTCTGAGTCGCAACCAGGGAACATCGCTAACATCTCATCAGCACGGAAAACACCACAATAGGCGCGCTGACGTCGCAGTAAGGTTTCAATAATATCCTGGCGATCTGTTTCGCAAGCGACACCCTCTCCAAACGCTTCTGACGCGGCGCTCAGCCAGACATGAGAGGCATATTCCACGCCAAAAAAATCCAGTAATCCAGCTTCTATGGTAGGTTTTAGGCCCGAGACCTCCGAGCATTGAAGAAGGGCTAGTATCATTTGCTGTGTTGCTTCGAGTATCGATTCACTGGTCTCGGCATTATGCGTCAGTTCAGCGAGGTGACTCCGCATTGCAATATTGCGCTCTCGCAGTGCCGCTACTTGCCGCTCGACGAGAGATATTGAGCCCGCGCCGCCGTGAGGAATTTCGAGGGCTTCTAGCAGTTCTTTGCGGCCCTCAAAAAAGTCAGGATGATGCATAAGAAACAATTCAACATCATCGGCATTGAGCGTTTCTGGCGACAGTTCTGCGGAAGATTTTGAAAAAGTATCACCCGTCATGGAAATCCTATCCCTGTTCCGCTGTCAGCGGTTATGTAGGTTTATGGTGCCCTCGAATACCGAGGCGGTGGGTCCGCTTAGCCAGGCAGCAGTGCCGTTGCCCTCCCATGTAATCGAGAGCTTACCGCCGGGCAGGTGCACTGTCACGGCGTTGTTCAGCAGGTTTTTGCGAATTCCATGCACAACTGCAGCGCAGGCGCCCGTTCCGCAGGCGAGAGTTTCCCCTGCGCCGCGTTCAAACACGCGCAGTTTGATCTCGTCCCTCGACAGGATTTGCATAAAACCCACATTAACGCGATCGGTAAATTTCGGGTGTCCCTCAATCGTTTCCCCTAGGCTTGCAACCGGCGCTGTTTGGACATTTTCAACGATTATCACCGCATGTGGGTTACCCATTGATAGGACCCCCATGGCCAGGCTGGTGTCGGATACTGTGAGCGTGTATTCGAGCTGCTCTTTATCGGTGTCAAAGGGAACGGCGCTAGGTGTAAATATTGGAATTCCCATTTCAGCAAGAATTCGACCGTCATTGGCAGTGTCTAGTTGCATCAGGCCATTGGGGGCTTGCACTCTAAGCTTGGGCTTCAAAGACAGTCGCTGCTCTCGTACAAAGCGGGCAAAACACCGAGCACCGTTGCCGCACTGACCCGCCTCAGAGCCATCGGCATTAAAAATATGGTAGCGGAAATCAGCATCGGGACTATCGGGTGGCCCGACGATGAGCACTTGATCGCACCCAATCCCCCGCTGTCGGTTGGCAAGACGGCGGATTTGGCTGGCAGATAGGTCGAGATTTTGCCGTACGTTGTCGATAACCACGAAGTCATTGCCAGCGCCGTGCATTTTGGTGAAGCGCACCTTCATAGATTGGCCTCGGGAAGTAAGCATTCGTCGGCCCAAAGCGTTTCGAGAGGTTCACGTGCACGGATAAGGTGCGAGTGACTGCCGTCTACCATGACTTCGGCGGATCGCGGTCGCGTATTGTAATTTGACGCCATGACGAATCCGTAAGCGCCCGCTGTCATCACGGCGAGCACATCACCCTCAGTCAATGATAGGTTTCTGTCCTTGCCCAGAAAGTCTCCAGTTTCGCAGACGGGGCCTACAATATCCCAGCACTTCGCATCGCCGTTGCGGTTATTGAGAGGCACGATGTCCTGCCAAGCACCATAGAGGGCGGGGCGTAATAAATCATTCATAGCGGCATCGACTAAGGCGAAATTTTTGTGCGGAGTCGGTTTTAAATACATAACTTCCGTGAGCAACACGCCGGCCTCTGCAACAATGGAGCGACCGGGCTCTAAAATTAAAGTAAGGCTATGGTCAGAAAGACCCTGCGTCAGCGCAGCTACGTAATCGGCTATTTTTGGTGCGTTCTCGTTACCGTACGGAATACCCAGACCCCCGCCAAGGTCAATGTGCTCAAGCATGATGCCCTCAGATTTCAGGTTTTCAAGCACGTCAATCAGATGATCCATGGCTTCGGAAAATGGTGCTATGTCGAGTATCTGGCTGCCAATATGGCAATCAATACCGATCGGCTTAATACCGGGTAAGGCGACGGCTTTACGGTAAAGCCGCAGCGCGCTGTCGAGTTCGACACCGAATTTATTGTCTTTGAGCCCTGTTGCAATATAGGGATGTGTCTGCGCATCAACGTCAGGATTTACGCGAAGGGATATAGGAGCCACCATGCCGCTGGCTTGGGCAACCTCTGATAACGCTTCGAGTTCTGACTCTGACTCAACATTAAAGCAGTGAATACCCACCTCAAGAGCGCGTTTGATGGCGGCATGCGTCTTACAGACGCCCGAGAATACGACTTTGGTGGGATCTCCTCCTGCGGCAATAACGCGTTCTAGTTCACCTAAAGAGACAATGTCAAAGCCTGCGCCAAGTTTCGCCAGCACGCTGAGAATTGCGAGATTCGAATTAGCTTTAACGGCATAGCAAATGAGATGGTCATGATCTGCGAGAGCTGTCTGATATGCCAGATAGGCTTGTTCAATGCATGCGCGGGAATAAACATAAAGTGGCGTTCCGTACTTTGACGCCATTTCATCTAAAGCGACTTCCTCACAGAAGAGCCTATCTTTGTGTCGTTCAAAGCTGTTCATTTTACCGTCTCTGCCGCCGGTTCAGCGGGTTCAGCGGGTTTAAGCGGACCAATTTGACCGCAGCCTACGATGAAGCCGAGCAGTAAGGTGGCAAGAATTAACAATTTCATGATGGTTTTACTCCAAAGCCCCTTATTATATCAGCGTGGAGCCGTCTAAAGTTCGCTAGGTGGGGCTTAGCTACGCTGCCACTGGTGTGGGGGTGCCATAAAACCCAAAACCCAAGGAGAGATAATGAGCAGCGCGACTTACTTTGACCGAATCGATGAGACGTTCAACTGTGTCGAAACGCGACTCGAGGAGCTTCCTGAGGATCCCGATTTATCCGTTGCCGAAGGCGTTATTAATGCACGATTCTCTAATGGCGTGGTTTTTGTCTTCAGTCGACAACCACCTACCGAGCAGCTTTGGCTGGCGACTCCAGGTGGCGGGTTCCATTACGTTTGGGATGATGCGTCAGGTGACTGGCGAGACACTAAGACTGCTGACTTATTTCGAGATTTTCTTCCCAAACAGCTGCTTGAGCACGCGCAAGTGGAGTTTGCTTGGGAATAAAACTGAGTGAGCTGCAGAGGTTTTTGGCGGGGTGTTTACTGTTTTCTGCGCCGGTCTGGTCACAAGTGCCAGCAACATCAGAGCCTATGTGGGTGGAAAATCTTGCACCCTTAGCTGGACTGGTGGGTCTGCCGCCGCAGCGTGCCGCCACGCTATCTGACGGCTTGCGTATAGACACCCACCTCGCTATTGCCAGCCATTTTGTCGCCTCCGAAAGTTTGGCAGAGGCAGTGATTTTCGACGGAGAAACTACGCGCTATTCATTGGCGGTTGAGTACGGATGGCAGGAGGATTGGTCATTACGTCTTACCGTTCCCTGGGTGACCCATCGTGGGGGCTTTTTAGACGGTCCCGTTAACGACTGGCATGACGCGTTTGGGCTGAGTGACGGGGGTCGAGCCGTGTTTCCAGAAAATCAATTTCGCTATCAATACAGCAGCGACACCATTGAGTTTGATTACCTGACGGGCGGTGATTCGATCGGTGATGTGCGCTTGGAGCTCAATCGAAGTCTGTTCCAAGACCCTGATCAGTCTGCAACGCTCACGCTCGGTTACAAGGCAGCTACGGGCGATGCCATGAATTTCACGGGCTCGGGTTCAGAGGACCTTTTTGTGACGTTTCGCTACAGCAATGCAGGGCTTTGGCAGTTGCCGGTAAGTTGGCACACTCAGACCGGTTTTACCCGAGTGGGCAGTAGCAAACTATTGGGTCCTGATCAGCGTAACGGCTTGTGGTTTGCCGGTTTTGGAATTGATTGGCATATAACGAGACGATGGTCTTTTCTCGCTCAACTTGACAGCCACTCGGGGCTTTTAGACAGCTCTATGACGGCCTTGGGAGACACCTCGGGCCTCCTGAGTTTCGGCTTCCGTTTCTCTCCCCATCGCTCCTGGATGTTTGACGTGGGTGTCATCGAAGATATTGTTGTTGAGACGGCCCCAGACGTGACCTTTCAGGCCTCTTTGCGATGGCGCCCAAGGCGCTCTGGACTTGACTAACGCAAGACCAAAAGTTTCAGCGCTGCTGTTGCGGCTGCTGTGACTTGAATAGGGCTGGTGCCACCAATATGATTTCGAGCCGCCACGGACCCCTCGAGGGTGAGCACCTCAAAAACGTCATCATCTATGTCGTGATAGAAACCCTGCAGCGTGCTCAAAGGCAGATCCTCTAGGCGACAGGACTCTGCCACGCAGTGGGCCACAGCACTTCCCACCACCTCATGGGCGTCACGAAAAGCGACGCCACGCCGAACAAGGTAGTCGGCTAAATCCGTTGCAGTAGCAAATCCCTCTAAAGCGGCATTGCGCATATTTTCCTGATTGGGGATCAGCGCAGGCACCATATCAGCAAACGCGCGCAAGCAGTCATGCAACGTCTGTACAGTATCAAAAAGAGGTTCCTTATCTTCTTGGTTGTCTTTGTTGTAAGCCAAAGGTTGAGACTTCATGAGGGTAAGTAGGGCGATGAGATGACCGTTAATGCGGCCGGTTTTACCTCGAACTAATTCCGGGACATCGGGGTTTTTCTTTTGCGGCATGATGGAGGAGCCGGTGCAAAAGCGATCAGGAATGGTAACGAAAGCAAACTGCGCTGATGTCCAGAGCACAAGTTCTTCCGACATGCGTGAAAGATGCGTGGTGATGAGTGCAGCCGCAGCTGTGAACTCAATTGCGAAGTCCCGATCTGATACGGAATCCAAGGAGTTTCGCGTGGGTGATTCGAAGCCTAGCGCATCCGCCGTCATCATTCTGTCAATTGGGAAGGTGGTGCCGGCAAGAGCAGCAGCGCCTAGAGGACACTGGTTTAGCCTTGTTTTACAATCCTGCAGCCGACCAAAGTCACGATCAAGCATTTCGTACCATGCCATCAGGTGATGCCCAAAAGTAATGGGCTGAGCGACCTGTAAATGGGTAAACCCTGGCATGACGGTGGCGGCATGCTGAGCAGCTAGCTCAACAATTCCTTGCTGTAGGCGAGTAAGTTCTTGTGTGATGACATCGATTGACTCCCGAAGCCAAAGTCTAATATCGGTAGCGACCTGATCGTTGCGTGATCGACCTGTGTGCAATTTCTTTCCAGTTGCCCCAATAATTTCTGTAAGTCGGGCTTCGATGTTCATATGAACGTCTTCTCGATCAACGCGCCACTCGAATTTGCCCTGGGCAATTTCTTCAGAAATCTGTTCAAGGCCTGTTTCAATCTCGGCGAGATCAGCTGGAGATAAAATAGCTTGTGCGCACAACATCTTTGCATGGGCCAAAGAGCCGCGTATGTCTTGCGAGGCCAATCGTCGATCGAAGGCCTCAGAGGCCGTGAAGCGCTGTACAAAGGCGTCGGTAGGCTCTGCGAAGCGTCCACCCCACAATTTGCTGGTTGTAGCTTCTGAATTTTTGGATTGACTCATGTTCAGTCCTGAGATGTTGCCCCGTTGCAGTCGGGGTAAGGGCGGTATAGGCGAGCCCTAGTATACCATTGTGGCGCTATGGATTAGCGCTAGCCGTGGTAAGCTGAAGCCCCAAAATAAGGAGTATCTCGTGTCTAAGCTCGTTATTGCCACCCGAGAGAGCCCGCTAGCCCTCTGGCAGGCCAACTATGTCGCAGATCGACTGCGCGCACTGTACCCCGAACTCATGGTAGAACTGTTGGGTATGACCTCCCGCGGAGATCAATTGCTCGATAAACCGCTCTATAAAGTCGGGGGGAAAGGATTATTCGTTAAAGAGTTAGAGACGGCTCTGCTTGATGGTCGTGCCGATATTGCGGTGCATTCTATGAAGGACGTGCCCATGGCTTTGCCTCCCGGACTTACGCTGGGCGTGATCTGTGAGCGTGAGGATCCAAGAGATGCTCTGGTGGGTATATCGGCCTTGTCTGAGCTTGAGCAGGGCGCACGGTTTGGAACCTCCAGTTTGCGCAGGGCTTGCCAAATAAGGCGCGTGCGGCCCGACCTGGAAATCGGTTTTTTGCGGGGTAATGTAAATACTCGGCTGGCAAAGCTAGATGCAGGCGAATTCGATGCCATTATCCTGGCGACAGCGGGCTTGGTGCGGCTGGGCTTTGAATCACGGATCGGCGCGCGTATTGAACCTGAGGTTTCTTTACCTGCAGGCGGGCAAGGTGCTGTGGGCATTGAATATCGTAGCGACGACGATCGGGTAGCCGAATTATTGGCACCATTGAATGATGCAGACACTGCAGAATGTGTGACGGCTGAGCGTGCCGTGGTGCGAGTGCTTGATGGTGGCTGTGATGTGCCTATTGCCAGCTATGCCGTTAAAGAGGGTAATGAACTCTGGCTTCGAGCTTTAGTGGGGTCTGTAGATGGACGCTCGGTCCTTGAGGCCCAATCTAGGGGCGCTAACGCCGAAGAATTGGGTCAAGAAGTCGCGCAAGCATTGCTCGATGGAGGTGCAGCTGCGGTACTCGAGGCCGTACGAGGGTGACACTCACTGCGGTCCTGACACGCCCCGGGGGCGTCGTTGAGCCCCTGCAGCTCGTATTAGAGCAGCGCGGTGTTGACACTTTTGTTCAGCCTCTAATAAATATTGCCTCGATTTCTGTCGAACACAGAGAACTTATTACGCTTTATCCCGGCGATATTTGCATCTTTATTAGCGTCAACGCGGTGGAGCAGGGGCTTTCTAATTTAGCGCCACAATTACGTGAGCTGGGCTGTCCAATTTTGGCTGTTGGGCGCGCGACGGCAAGCGCCATATCCGCAGCTGGTTTTGATGTGAGCGTTCCTTCTCAGGCCGATTCTGAGGGCTTGTTGGGCCTTGATATTCTCCATGGTGTCAAAGGTAAACAAGTGGTTATCGTTAAGGGTGAGGGCGGGCGCGGACTGCTGGCGGAGGCCCTGCGTGAGCGCGGCGCCGACGTCGTAAGCTACGTTTGTTATCGCAGGGACCCTACTGGTATCGATGCCGGTCAATTTTGCTGGCAGCTATGCGAACGCGAGCACGTGGTTTTTCAGGCTAGTTCAGGTGAGATAGTTGAACAGTTAACGGAGCTTCTGGGCCAGGGTGGTCAACCCAACCTTCTTGATAGTCCAGTGATTGTGCCCTCAGGTCGCGTTGCTAAAATCGCTGTAGGCCTAGGCTGGACTAACGTCATCACCGCAGCTGGTGCGGGTGATGATTCATTTCTTTCGGCCATCGAGCCATTGCGTATTGGTCAAATTGAAAAACAAAAGCAGGCACAAAAGCCATTGGAGGAGCAAAAAGGCATGGTCGCCGAAACACCTAATGAACTCACCAGTGAGTTAGCAGCAGCGCCAGAGAGTAAGCCGGTAACGCAGTCCGCTTCAGTTGATCCTGTTCCCGCGCCAGCAGCAAAGCGAACCAGCGATCGCTTTGCACGAGTACTGCTTTTGCTATTGTTGTTGATCCTAGGTGGCAGCGCTTTTTTGGCCTGGTCCCATGGTTGGCCTCGTTACCAAGCGTTGCTAATGCAGATCGAGGCTAGCGACGCACGGCTGACGACGCTGGAAGGTGCTCCGGATACTTTGGCTGATGAGCTTGCTGCAGGCTTTAGCCAACAAATGGAAGCGTTTGAGGAGCTTACGTCTGCAGCACTAACTGCGGCTGCAGCTCGGCAGTCTCAGCGTTTGATCGAACAGGAGAGCGCGAATCAGCTCATGTCAGAGCGGCTCGAACGTGTCGATATTCGTCTGGCAAGACTAACGGCAACCGATCGTCGGGCATGGCTGGCTAACGAAGCTGCTTTTTTGGTGCGGTTGTCAGCACAGCGCTTACTCGTATCTCGAGATATTGACGCCGCACAGGCGCTGTTGGCCAATGCTGATGCTTTGCTCATAGAGGTTGACGACCCTCGATTCACTATTGCTCGGCGAGCTCTCGCGGCAGACATGTCCAGCCTTGCGGTTGCCCCAAAGGTCGATACGGTGGGTTTATACGCTCGGTTTGCCGCACTTATTGAACAAGCTGGGTTATTACAGGTCAGGGTGCCGCAAGTCCCTGTTGTTCAGGTACAACAAAGCGACGGGCTGTGGTCGCGCGCGAGCGCTGGTTGGCGCGCGGCGCTTGATAAGTTATCCCGCTATCTCGTCATTCATCGCCGCAGTGACGAGCGAGCCTCCCTCTTAACACCGGATTGGGAAAATTTAATCCGCCAAAATCTTCGTATGTCTCTTGAGCAAGCCCAAATTGCAGCGCTGTCTGCTAATTCCATGCTATTTGAGCATGCAGTAGCGCGAGCTCAGGAATCTATTAGCATCTACTCAGAGACTGATCCCGACAGAGTTGCGGCCATGGTGGCAGAGCTCGATGCACTGGCGGCCCTCGATATAGCACCTGAAATTCCTGATTTGTTGAATTCTCGCGCGGCTTTGGCTGATGCGATTAGGGCGATAGGCGGTGCTGACGACGTTGTGGATGTGGCGGCTCCGGCGGAGGTCGACTGACTATGCGCGGCTTAATCGTCTTGGTTCTCATGGGCCTGGTATTGGGTGCTGTGTTGGTTAATCAAGTCGATCAAGGGGGCGGTTACGTTTACATCAGCCTCGGCGATGTAGTGGTGGAGACCAGTGCTTGGTTTGCCCTCTTGCTTTGGTTGGTGATCTGGGGGCTTTTAGCGTTCCTGCTCGGTACCATCCGGCGAGTATGGGGCACTCAGCGCGTATTGAGTGGTTGGATGGGGCTGCGCAAAAGCCGT
This sequence comes from marine gamma proteobacterium HTCC2080, assembly GCA_000169115.1. GTDB lineage: Bacteria > Pseudomonadota > Gammaproteobacteria > Pseudomonadales > Halieaceae > Luminiphilus. The sequence goes on along the minus strand of AAVV01000004.1, from coordinate 4,430 downwards.
AATGCTACTGCATTAACTAATCGTGGGTTGATCAGTTTCATTGAGGGAAATTGGGAGCGTGCGCACAAACAGTTGTTACGTTCGGCGCGTTACAGCGACGCCCCTCTGGTGAATCACCTCATTGCCGCGCGAGCAAGTTTCAGACTTGGAAATATTGACGAAGCTAAGGAGCAGTTGGGAAAGGCTGAAAGCGTAGAGGCAGATGCGGGTGTTGCCGTTGAGCTGACGCAGGCCGAGCTGCAGTTGTCAGCAGGTAACTACGAGCAGGCATTGGCCACCTTGGTCCGAGCCCGAGCTAATGCGGCAAAACACCCCTATGTGCTGGCACTTTTGGCGAGGGCTCATCGCCATTTAGGTGAGTGGGAAGCCCTGCGCCCGTTGTTGCCGGAACTTCACAAATACGGGTTATTAGAAGATGTTGCGCTGCTTGGTCTTGAGGGTGAGCTCTGGGATGCTCTAATCAGATCTACTGCTGACCAGCCTGATGGTAGTGTTAAAGACTTATCGGGCTTGTGGCGAGATATCCCCCGTGCCCAGCGGGATCAATTGAAGCTGAAGGTTTGTTATGTCGATGTGTTGATTAAACTCGGCGGTCATCGTGAAGCAGAAAAACAACTTGTTGCTTGGTTAGGTAAGGAGAGACAGGGAGAGTTGGCGGCATTTTTGGGCCGCTTTCCACCTGAAAATCCGCGCAAACTCCTCAATATTATCCGTAAGTGGTTAGAAGCCCCCACTCATGACGGAGTTTTACTGCTCGCTGGAGCTAGGGTGGCGCTGCATGCTGGGGAATGGGAAGTCGCGGAAACGTGGCTTGAGGAGGCGCATCAGGGTGGGGCCACCGCGGAGAATTGTTGTGAGCTGGCGCGCTTGTGCACCGCGACCGGTGACCATGAGCGCGCGAGCGCATTATCGGCAGAGGCTGCGGCCCTGACTATGGAGCCCTTACCCGATCTCCCATTGCCAGAACCTAAGTAAACTGTACTGATGCCCGTTATGGGTTTGCCTAACGCCCGGGCAAATCTATGTTGAGGTCCTTCCACATTTCGTCGATACGATCCTTGACGCTGCTATCCATAGCGATAGCCTCACCCCATTCTCGGTCGGTCTCTCCCTCCCACTTGTTAGTAGCATCCATTCCCACTTTGGACCCTAGGCCGGGCACCGGAGAGGCGAAATCGAGGTAGTCGATCGGTGTGTTGTCTATAAATACGCAGTCTCTTCGTGGATCCATCCGCGTTGTCATCGCCCAGATAACATCCTCCCAAGAGCGTGCATTAATATCCTCGTCGGCGACAATAATGAACTTGGTATACATAAATTGGCGCAAGAAAGACCAAATTCCCAACATGACGCGTTTAGCATGCCCCGGATACTCTTTGCGAATCGTGACGACCGCCATTCGGTAGGAACAGCCTTCAGGTGGCAAATAGAAATCGACGATCTCTGGAAATTGCTTTTGTAACAGAGGCACGAAGACCTCATTCAGCGCGACACCCAAAATCGCGGGCTCGTCGGGTGGGCGCCCCGTATAGGTGCTGTGATAAATAGGGTTTTTTCGTGTGGTCATTTTCTCAACGGTAAACACGGGGAAGCGTTCGACTTCGTTGTAGTAACCCGTATGGTCGCCATAGGGGCCTTCGTCTGCTTCCTCGTTTGGGTCTATATAACCCTCGAGAATAATTTCGGCATGGGCTGGCACCCGCAAATCATTTGCCCTGCAGCGATCGGTTAGGCATTCGGCCAGCTCAGTTTTACTGCCACGCAACAACCCTGCGAAGGCGTACTCGGACAGAGCATCAGGAACGGGTGTAACTGCTCCCAAGGTTGTTGCAGGGTCAGCTCCCAGTGCAACTGCTACTGGATAAGGCTCGCCAGGATGCTTGATAGTCCAGTCTCTAAAATCTAAGGCTCCGCCACGATGGGACAGCCAGCGCATAATTAATTTGCGAGGTCCCAAACGCTGCATCCGGTATATGCCAAGATTCATTCTTGGTTTTTCTGGGCCACGAGTGATTACCAGCGGCCAAGTAACGAGGGGAGCCACATCCCCCGGCCAGCATGTTTGAACCGGAATAGTGGTGAGGTCGACGGCATCCCCCTCGAGAACGACTTCTTGGCAAGGAGGGCGCTTGATAGTTTTCGGCCCCATATTCAGGACTTTTTTTAGCAGCGGAGCCTTATCGATAAGGTCCCGCATTCCCTTTGGTGGGTCGGGTTGTCGTAAATAGGCCAAAAGCTCACCGATTTCTCGTAAGGCTCCAGTCGATGTTGCTCCCATACCCCGCGCCACACGGGTTTCGGTACCAAAGAGATTGGCCAGTACCGGCATGCTGTAACCCTTAGGGTTTTCAAACAGCAGCGCAGGACCGCCGCCACGAAGTGTGCGATCGGCGATTTCGGTCATTTCCAAGTTGGGGTCAACTTCGGTAGAAATTCTTACCAATTGCCCCTCTGCTTCGAGCGTGGCAATGAAGTCCCGCAAATCAGTGAACTGTGCTGCCATAAATAGTCCTCGCATAGTGCAGGTAGCGAGCCCCTAAAAGATTAGAGGCGAAAGGATAGAGGCCGTATTTCTAAGCCTCCGGGGGTGCTCACTTTCGTTTCATTGACTTGAAGAATTCTTCATTTGAGTTGGTGTTTTTCAGCTTATCTAGCAAAAACTCAACGGCAGGAAGATCTTCCATTCCGTGCAGCAGTTTACGCAGAATCCACATACGTTGAAGCTCGTCCTCGCCCGTGAGCAGTTCTTCGCGACGGGTACCGGATCGACGGATGTTAATAGCGGGGTAAATCCGCTTTTCGGCAATTTTTCGATCTAAATGCAACTCGAGGTTACCGGTGCCCTTGAACTCTTCATAGATCACTTCATCCATCTTGGAACCGGTGTCAATAAGAGCAGTTGCGATAATTGAGAGGCTACCACCCTCCTCAATGTTACGCGCCGCACCAAAGAATCGTTTCGGTCTTTCAAGGGCGTGGGCGTCCACGCCCCCTGTTAAAACCTTACCGGAGCTAGGTACAACCGTATTGTAGGCTCGCGCAAGTCGGGTTATGGAGTCCAGCAGGATGACAACATCACGCTTGTGTTCAACCAATCGCTTGGCCTTTTCGATGACCATGTCGGCGACTTGAACATGGCGCGACGGAGGTTCATCAAATGTAGAGGCAACAACTTCAGCTCCGCGTGCGCCTACCGAGCGCTGCATTTCGGTAACCTCTTCTGGACGCTCATCGATTAACAGCACAATGACATAGCACTCGGGATTATTGGTAATAATCGCCTGTGCAATGTTTTGCATCATGATGGTTTTGCCCGCTTTGGGGGGTGCAACCAGCAGGCCACGCTGCCTTTACCGATAGGCGCTACGAGATCAATAATCCGCCCAGTTAAGTCTTCGGTAGAACCATTGCCCTTTTCAAGGGACAGCCTTTCATTGGGGAAGAGTGGTGTAAGGTTTTCAAATAAGATTTTACTCTTGGCGCTCTCAGGCACCTCGAAGTTGACGTCTTTAACTTTGAGCAATGCGAAATAGCGCTCAGAGTCTTTGGGCGGCCGGATCATGCCGGTAATGGTGTCACCCGTGCGTAAATTAAACCGCCGAATCTGACTGGGGCTTACATAAATATCGTCTGGCCCGGCGAGATAAGACGAGTCAGAGGAGCGCAGAAATCCAAAGCCGTCTTGCAGAATTTCAAGGACACCATCACCCCAGATATCTTCACCGCTTTTTGCATGGCGCTTGAGCAGGGCAAAAATAATATCCTGCTTGCGCGATCGCGCCATATTTTCGAGGCCCATTTCCTGAGCCATATCGATAAGTTCTTGGGTTGGCTTATCCTTTAGCTCAGTCAGGCTCAGCGGATTGGCGCTGGGCGTACTGGGTTCCCGCCGACGTTGTCGCCGGTTTCGTCCTCTGCGGTTGTTATTACCGCCACCGTCTTTCTCGCTAGCTTCAGCCGTTTCCGCGCTTGCGCCTGCGTCTGATGCGGGGGTTTCTGAGCTTGGGGCCTCTGCGCCTTCCGCACGATTTAATTTCAGAGTTTTGGTTTGCCCTGCGTCTGACTCAGCCTCGCCAGCGCCGCTAGAGGCCTCGGTGGGCTCTTTGGAGGTCGTTACAGGAACATCGGGGGCGGCTGCTTCAGCAGTTGTTTTGCTGGCTGAGGCATCGGGGGTCGGTGAAACTGCGGCTTCGGTAGCGGCAGGTGTTTCTGAGGCACTTGCTGCCTCAACGTCTTTGCTCATTGAGCTATTGTTTTCATCCACGAGTAATGTCCGGAATCATTGGGAAAAGGGGTGCTACCGTGGTGGAAATCCACAGCAGTCTCGATTTGTCCCAAACCAACGTTTTGCACACACACCCAAGCTAAAGGTCGCCTGAGGCATAAAGGTGTTGGAAAGGGGCAGAAGGCCGACCAGGCTGGCCGGTCCA
>AAVV01000005.1 GCA_000169115.1 marine gamma proteobacterium HTCC2080 | reverse complement strand
AAATAATGAACACCCCATAAGCATGGAAAACCATGGTTCGGTCGCGCTGGTTACTATGAATCGGCCCGACGCCTACAACGCGCTAAATCGTGCGCTGAGTCAGGCTATTGTTGCCACCTTTACAAAGATAGCTGCCGACCCCTCCGTACACGCAGTGGTGCTTACGGGCGCAGGAAAAGCTTTTTGCGCGGGCGTCGACCTAAAAGAACTAACCGCGAATCCTGGCGTGCTTAAGAACGGTGGTATGGGTACTAACTCACCCATGGTCAGAGCGTTAAGAGAGTGCGGCAAGCCGATTATAGGCGCCATCAACGGCCCCGCCGTCACCGGAGGCTTTGAGCTGGCTCTGGCCTGCGACTTTCTCTATGCGGCCGAAGGCGCACGTTTTGCTGACACCCATGCCCGTGTGGGCCTGCTACCAGGATGGGGGCTGTCACAGAAACTGGGACGCCTGATCGGCATCAATCGCGCAAGAGAGGCCAGCTTAACCGGCAATTTCATTGATGCAGAGACCGCGATGACTTGGGGGCTTGTCAATAAAGTTTGCTCTCCCGAAACCTTAATTGAAAACTCGCTGGCCACTGCTCAACAGATTGCCGAATCCAATCCCCAAACCATTTCTGCCATGCGCAGCCTGATGAACGACGGCGACTTATTGTCGCTGGGTGAGGCCCTTGAGCTTGAAGGTGCTCGGGGTATTGCCTATTTGGAACAGGCTGATTTCAGTCAAATGGAAAACCGACTTCAAGCTTTAAAAAGCCGATCGAAAAAAAGCTAGCGTAAACTCTCCTTGGATGTAGCCCGATACCGGGAGTAAGGCAATATAACCGGGCTGGAATCGGTGCTTCGACAATAGCGTCTACCGGGCGGACAAAGCCCCGCCTCCACCAGAATTAACAGACGTAGAGCTGGGACCGTAAACTTCGATAGCCACTCTGGAAGACGATAGATCAGGCCGTCATGAAAGCAAGCGGCTCGCGGCACATGACGGCAAACCCATGAGCCCGTGATAATTAGGTCCTGCACCCCAGGGTCCGCGCCAAGCCCTTAGCGCAGTCGCGCTGCCCCCACCTGACCTCGCCAATCTTTCACTTCACAGCCTATTCGAGAGATACTACGCTCAATTACTCGGCGGCAGATTGGTGAGGACAGGCATGACAACAATAGCAATCGCCTTCGATGAGGCCGCATGGATTGATTGGACTTTGGATCGGCCGCGACGAATCGCCGTTGTAGGCTTATCTAACCGAGAAGATCGAGACAGCTACAAAGCTAGCCTCTACCTTCACGAATCAGGTTATGAGATCGTTCCTGTTAACCCCGGTTATTCCTCAGTAATGGGCCTCAAGTGCTACCCAAGCCTTCACGATGTTCCTGGTGCCGTCGATATCGTCAACCTATTTCAACGCCCCGATCGCGTGCCTGCGAGTGTCGAGGCCGCGATTGTCCTTCAGCCAAAACTCATTTGGATGCAGCTAGATATTGTTCATAAACAGGCAGCAGATCAAGCGAGAAAAGCTGGAATAGGCGTGGTCATGGATAGATGCATAAAAATCGAACACCAAAAGAAACTAGCCAATTAATAAAAACAGAAGCGCCAAAATATCGCATTACCTGCATGCCCAAGCAGAGTCACCCTGGATATAGCGGCGCTGGGCCACTATCGGGGCGCGACTTAGTTTAAACTTGCCAACCGCAACTGTGTCCTTCCAGCCAAAGACAGGAATTCCCGCATGAATACCCCCTACCCGACACTGAATCATGGCCTCGATGAAGAGCTCAATATGCTCCGGGATACGGTTTATCAATTTTGTCAGAAAGAACTGGCTCCACGAGCCACTGACATTGATAGAAACAATGAATTTCCCATGGATCTATGGCCAAAGCTGGGAGCTTTAGGTGTGTTGGGCATGACTGTGGATGAAGCCTACGGCGGCACCAATATGGGATACCTGGCACACGCCATTGTTATGGAGGAAATCTCCCGAGCATCCGCCGCAGTGGGCCTGTCCTACGGCGCTCACTCCAACCTATGCCTCAATCAAATTCAGAAAAACGGGACACCGCGTCAGCGCGAGCAATACCTCCCCAAGCTGTGCTCCGGGGAACATATCGGTGCTCTTGCAATGTCTGAGCCCAGTGCCGGATCAGACGTAGTCAGCATGCGTTTACGCGCCGACAAGAAAGGCGATCACTACATTCTCAACGGCAACAAATTTTGGATCACCAACGGTCCTGACGCTGATGTCTATGTCATTTACGCCAAAACAGAACCCGATGCAGGGAGTCGAGGTATTACCGCTTTTATTGTCGAGCGCGATAGCCCAGGATTTTCTCGAGCGCAGAAGCTCGATAAATTGGGAATGCGCGGATCAAATACCTGCGAGTTAGTTTTTGAAGATTGCGAAGTTCCCGCTGAGAATATTCTAGGCGAGCTGAATAAGGGTGTTGCGGTGCTCATGTCAGGACTTGACTATGAGCGCGCGGTGTTATCGGGAGGACCAGTTGGGCTCATGCAAGCCTGCCTAGACGTCTGCGTGCCTTACGTGCATGACCGCAAACAGTTTGACCAGCCCATTGGCGAGTTTCAGCTGGTTCAGGGAAAGCTCGCTGACATGTACAGTCTAACTGCTGCAAGTCGCTCATTTTTGTACGCCGTTTGCCGAGCTCTTGATCGCGGCGAGGACAGTCGAAAAGATGCGGCCGCGGTTATTTTATATACCGCTGAAATGGCTACCAAATGTGCCCTTGATGCCATCCAGCTGCTAGGCGGCAATGGCTACATCAATGACTATCCGACTGGGCGACTACTTCGTGACGCCAAGCTCTATGAAATTGGTGCGGGCACCTCGGAAATCCGCCGAATGCTAATTGGCAGGGAGCTGTTTCGAGAATCCAACTGAAGCGGGTAATCCTAAAAAAGGTTACTGACGTAATGCATTCAATCGGCGATACTGCGCGCCGCTATCAATTGTGATGCAGGCGTATAAGTAGTTGGTGAGAAAAGGCATCCGTTACCCCATTCCGCAACGCTACGTCTAACGCCGACACGCTATTGAAATGATGAAACACCACTTTTATCGGCTGACTAACACATGGCTGTCTTTATATTGACAGACCTAATGAGAACATTACGTCCTACTTCGGTGGCTTACTAGTCCACTAGAGGCATGACGACAGACCGCGATCTGGTAACAATCGTCGCTGTCCACAATCCATCAAACAGGAGTCACTATGGCACGCTGGGAATGTATCGTTTGCGGCCTCATTTACGATGAAAAGGAAGGCTGGCCCGATGACGGCATACCGGCAGGCACAAAGTGGTCGGACGTCCCTGACGATTGGTTATGTCCAGATTGCGGTGTTGGCAAAGACGATTTCGAACTCATCGCTGGCTCAGAGGACGAGCCGGTAGGTGAGACCGACACTACAACCAGTGCCGGTGAATCAAGTGTGGCCACCAACAATCGCCACATTGTGATTGTCGGCAGTGGTCTAGCAGGCTATGGACTCGTCAGCGCTCTTCGCAAACTTGACCCCGAAGTGGCCATTACCTTAATAACCCGAGATGGCGGCGAGAGTTACTCAAAACCCATGATTTCAACGGGCTACACCAAGAATTTGTCTGCGGAAAAACTGGCGGCCCAGAGCCCAGAAGCCATGGCTGAGCAACTCGCTGTAACAATGCTCACCCGCAAAACGGTTGTGAGTATTGACCCAAGCAGCAAGCAGCTAAACCTAGACGACGAAACAGTCATTGCTTATTCGGAGCTTGTTCTGACATTGGGCGCCGAACTCATTCGTCCACCTATGGGTGGAGATGCAGCCGGCGACGTCATGGGAGTCAATGACCTCGACGATTATCGGAGCTTCCGAGACACGTTGGAGTCAAAGGGTGTGCGCAAGGTTGCGGTTATTGGCGCAGGTTTGATTGGCTGTGAATTTAGCAACGACTTGTTAAACGGTGGCTTTGAGGTTGAGGCCGTCGATCCTATGAGCTGGTGTATTCCCACGCTACTTCCCGAGCCTGCAGGACGAGCTGTTCAAGCCGCCCTGGAAGCAAGGGGTGCCCGTTTCCACTTTGGCCCGTTGGCGACAGAAGTGAACCACTCGGCCACAGGTTACCAAGTGCTGCTTAATAACGGCGAGCACATTGAAGCGGATGCGGTGTTGTCTGCGGTTGGCGTGCGGCCTAGGACACAGCTCGCTGCTTCTGCCGGCCTTGAAGTAGGTCGCGGTATAAAAACAAACCGTTTGCTAGAAACCAGCAGCGCCGGGATTTACGCTTTGGGCGATTGCGCGGAGGTTGCTGGCCACGTACTGGTTTACGTTGCTCCCTTGCTTGCCGCGGGCCGCGCATTAGCGGCAACACTGACGGGCAATCCCACCGAAGTCACTTACCCTGCCATGCCCGTAACCATTAAGACTCCGGCATGCCCCGTCTGTGTCTCGCCAGTGGCCAAAGACACAGAAGGCAGTTGGACGCTAACAGGCGAAGGATCGGACATTAAGGGTCTGTTTCACAGCCCCGACGGGCAGCTGCTGGGGTTTGCCCTAACAGGCGCCGCAGTGAAAGAGCGTATGGCCCTGACCAAAGAGCTGCCGCCAATACTCGATTAGCGGCAGAAGCGTTTGGATGTCAGAAGCTTATTCTGGCATCCAAACCGTAGGTGGCGGGCTCCCTCACAGAGCTATTCCTTAAAGGTGGGCTTTACCCGAAGTTTCACATGGTCACCTCGCGTATGGTGCTCTTCCCACAGGCGAACGTAACCCGTAGTTGCGATTCGCCAGACACCATCCTCGCGACGATATTCATCCTCGTAGAGGGCGCTACCCATCACCGTAATGTCATGCTTTAGCTGCACAAAAAAATCCTGCAGATACCAGATTCCGGTGGCACGATCCCCCGCAACGTTGATTTCGGGATGGTGGCCATTGTGCATACCGAAGGCATCCGCACTAAATGACTTGCGATAGAACGCCTCCAACGCGGGCCAACCGGTTAGGTCGAAATCGTAGTCGGCGCCCTTAAATTTTGCCGTTGCATCCTCGGTAAAAACGCTTTTTAAGCCTTCAATATTTCGCGTGTCCAAAAACCGAAAATAGCGCGCTTTAAGCTGTTTGATCAGCTCAATGGCTTCTAAATCTAAGGCCATCGAATTAACCCTCCACGCCGTTTATTAACTTCGCGCTTTGATATGCCATGGTCATTGCAGGCCCCAGTGTCGCCCCAGGGCCCGGGTACGTTGGCAAAATAGCCGCCGAGCAATTACCCACCGCAAACAAACCCCCAACGACGCCGCCAGCCTCCAGCTTTACGCGACCATGCACGTCGGTATCGAGACCACCCAATGTGCCAAAATCACCGGCCTCAATGCGCATGGCATAGAAAGGCCCCTCATCGATACTCGCGAGGCATGGATTAGGCTTGATATTGGGATCTGCGTAATAACGGTCGTACGCTGACTCGCCTCGATGAAAATCTTCGTCCGTGCCAGTTTCAGCATAGCGATTCATCTTTGCGATCGTTCCTTCAAGGCCCTGAGGATCGATACCCACCTGCTCAGCAAGGTCATGGATACTATTAGCTTTCGCGACGAATCCCGTCTCAAACCATGATTTTGGAATCTGCCAATCCGGCTTCATTGCCGCAGTCATCAAAGGACCAACCATGAAATTGCGCCTAAACCGGGCATCAAAAATTTGCCAGGCGGGAGCATTAGGACTGGTATCGCTGTGGGTCGCAAACAAGTCCTTCTGAAAAGCCATGTAATTTTGGGACTCATTGGCAAACCGCTCGCCAGCGCGATTGACAACACAAGAACCTGGAAAGGATTTCTCCATAATCGCGAGCCGCGGCGTGGGCTCATCAGGAACGCAAAGCGTTGTCGTCCACCATGCGTCCTTCATGAGTCGAGTTTTAGCGCCAAGGGAAAGTCCAGCTAGTAGCGCATCCCCCTCATTCGCAGGGTTACCGGCACTCCACTGTGTGTTAGTTGGCGCTGGCAGGTATTGTTCTCGCAGTGCCTGATTCTTTTCAAACCCTCCCGCGCCTAGAACAACACCTTTACGCGCTCCAATGCGCAGGGTCTTACCACCGTGTTGCACAATCACACCCGTCACGCGGCCGCCGTCTTCAATAAGGGAGGTCATTCGCGAGTTGAATAGCAGCGGAATGCCTCGCTTTTTGACTGACAAATACAGTCTGGCAATACCCGCAGATCCGGTACACAAGCGCCGGTCTATTGCCGTCCGAAAACGCCAACTGATATCAGTCACGTAGCCCAGTATCATTTTCGCCAATAAGGACTTCCAGCCAGGGGCTTGCGTCATAATGGTATGGGCTTCAACTTGCGTAAAATGAATGCGACTGAACATACGCATCATATGGTGAGTCCAGCGCACATTTTTCCAGTCATCCCCCAACTCGGACATGGCAATTGGTTTGGGCTCAAGGGAGCGATGGCCTGACTTCGCGCCATCATAATTCGTGTAATAGTCTGGGTAGTGTTCCAGTGATTCGTAGATGACATCCGTACGATCGGCCAGAAATTTCAGCATTTTTGGCGACTGTTCGATGTAAGTATCAATCATTTCCTCGGGTACATCCTCACCGAACAATGTACCCATCAGGTACTTTTTTGCATCTTCTGCGGAATCATCCGCGCCACAGGCCTTCGCATAGTGGTTGACGGGAATCCAGATACCCCCGCCGGAGGTCGCACTTGTGCCCCCGACCTTGTCGGTCTTCTCAATAATTAGGACATCCTCGGTACCCATTTCCCAATTACACAGGGCAGCCGTCAGCGCGCCATTGCCAGTGCCAACAACGAGGACATCAACCTCTCGATCCCACTTGGCTTCACTCATCGTTTACTCCCCCCATATATTGTTACCAAGGACTACAGCACGTTGCCTGAGTATATTAGGCGTGCTGGCTCGATACCGAGACGACCTCGCCTGTCATGTAGCTCGCGTAATCCGACGCCAGAAACATCATTACATTCGCAACCTCCCAAACTTCGGCCGCCCGTCCAAAAGCCTCTTTTGACGCGAGCTCCTGCAATAGTTCTGGCGGCGTGGTTTTTCGCAGAAAGTCGTGCATCGCAATACTGGGTGAGACCGCGTTTATGCGCACGCCGAACTCTGCAGCTTCCATAGCGGCACATCGCGTAAGAGCCATGACACCGGCTTTAGCAGCCGCGTAATGACACTGTTCCTTCTGAGCACGCCAACCCAATACCGAGGCGTTGTTTACGATCACGCCGCTTTGCCGTGGTTGCATCACCCGCAATATCGCGCGGGTCATGCGCATGGTTCCGGTCAAAGTAATATCAATAACCCGATGCCATTCGTCATCGGTCATATCCACTAGGTTTTTGGTGCCACCTAACCCCGCATTATTAATGAGAATATCAACACCATTGGCTACTTGCTCTGCAGATGCCACGAGATTTTGGACGGCTTTTTCGTCGGTGACATCGGCGAGAAAACCACGAACAACACACTGGCCGTTGATCGATTGCAGCCTTTCGGTGGCTTCTGAGAGCCGGCCCTCATGAACATCACTGATAACAACAGCACGGGCGCCCTCCTCAACCGCTCGTTGAGCAGCTGAGAAACCAATGCCAGCGCCTGCAGCTGCGGTGATCAGCACAGACTTACCGGCCAACAATTGATGTCCCGAGACGTAAGGAGGAATGGTTGGACTCATCGGTACTCTCCTAAGACTCGCCGCGCGGCTCTCTGGGCATTCCCAGAGCTCGCTCAGCAATGATATTGCGCTGAATTTGATTAGTACCGCCGTAGATGGTGTCCGCCCGCGTAAACAGAAACAATGACTGAAGCCGGGTTAAGCTGTAGGGCCCGTCGTCCATTATTTCTGCGTCAGGACCCAATACGTCCATTGCCAACTTACCCAAGTTACGGTGCCAGCTTGACCAGCATAATTTGTAAATCATGGCCTCCCGGCTGAGGCTGCCATCATCTCCGCCAGACAACATACGCAAGCTGTTATAGCGCAGGGTTCTCAAACCAATGTGGGCCTCTGCGATGCGCTGACGAATGGCAGGGTTTTGCCCCGTACCATTGTGCCGCGCAATACGGACGACCTCGTCCAGTTCGGTCTGAAACAGCATTTGCTGACCCAAGGTAGAGACGCCTCGCTCAAAACCCAGCAGCCCCATCGCTATCTTCCAACCCTGCCCAGGCTCTCCAACAATGTCATTACTGCTGCATAACGCATCGTCAAAAAACACCTCGTTAAACTCGGCTGTACCCGTGAGCTGGGTAATAGGCCGAATCGTGACGCCCGGTTGATTCATAGGGACAAGAAAAAAGCCCAGTCCTTTATGGCCCTTTTCAGCCAAATCAGTTCTGGCAAGAACAAAAACAAAATCAGACTCGTGTGCAAGCGAGGTCCAAACCTTTTGTCCCGTTATTCTCCAACTCTGGCCGCTCTCATCCAGTACCGCTCGGGTGCGCACTGCAGACAGATCAGAGCCAGCACCGGGCTCCGAATAGCCCTGGCACCAAAGTTCTTTTCCCGCACGAATACCCGGGAGGTAGCGTTGCTTCTGCGCCTCAGAGCCAAACGCCAACAAAGTCGGTCCAGTAAGAGTTTCGCCAATATGACCGACACGACCCGGACCACCAGCCCGGGCATATTCCTCGTTAAAAATTACCTGTTGTTCAATAGTTGCGCTCTTACCACCCCAGGCTTCAGGCCAGCCAATGCAGGTCCAGCCACCCTCGGCTAGACGACCTTCCCAAGCTTTACGTTCTTGGACAAACACATGCTCATCGCCTGGACCACCGCGGTGACGAATCGAAGAAAAATCACCCGCCAAATTATCTATCAGCCAGTCAGAGACCTCGCCGCGAAATTGTTCATCTGCCTCCGTAAATTTAAGCTGCATGGGAACCGCCTTGGTCAAGCAGCATAGCCGCAAGCACCTCCCTTTGCTCATCGGGCCGCCCTAGGTAGGCTTCCATGGATCGGGCGCGCTTAAAGTAAAGCTGTATGTCGTACTCTTCGGTGATACCGACGCCACCGTGTAACTGAATGCCGGTACCGGCGCAGAAAAATGCGGCATCACCCGCTGAGGACGCGAGCATCGCCGCTGCCTCCTGAAGATCTTCTGATGAAGCAGCATCCGTTAGCGCTTCATCCCCGACGCAGGCCGCGTAGTAAAGCAATGATCGTGCTGATTCAACTTTGAGCATCATGTCAGCGGCCTTATGTTTAATCGCCTGATAAGACGCAATTGTTCTGCCAAACTGCACCCGCTCGCTGACATAGGCGACACTTTGATCAAGGCTCGCTTGCGCACAACCCACCTGCTCTGCGCCAAGTGCGATACGGCTATAGTCGAGGACGGCTTCGAGTTGCTCAGCCCAGTCTAGGGATAAGCAACTTTCAGGATCGACTGTAACGTCGTGAAGCTGCAGTACTCCCATGGGACGGGTCTGATCCATTGTGGGCATCTTTGAAAGGGCGACTCCGGTTTGATCCGCAGCCAATCGGAATAAACCCAGGTCAGAACCGATCTTTGCGACGACCAATAGCTCAGTGGCGAGATCTCCTGTGGCAATGAATCGCGCCTCTCCACTTAAGGACCAACCGTTGACCGTGCTGTTAGCAATCACTCCAACGCCAGAGGCGCCCCAGCTTGGCCTAGCAGCAGTATGGGCCAACCCCAGGAGTCGGCCTTCAGCAAGGCCGGCTAGCAAGGTGTGAGCTTGGAGCTGATCAGCCAAGGTGCGCAATGCCAGAGCACTTTGAATACCCGCAGCTAGAGGCACCGGCGTAAGAAAACGTCCCATTTGCTCTAAGACGATAACGGCCTCAACGAGGCCTAAGCCCAAGCCGCCGCATTCTTCTGGGACTAAGATCGCCTGCCAGTACATTTCAGCACAAATTTTCTGCCAGAGGTTTTCATCAACCCCCGACTCCGATGCCATCGCCTGTCGAACAATGCCACTATCGGCGTTCTCGGTGAGAAAGCCCTCGACCGAGTCTTTGAGCATTAACTGTTCATCTGTAAAACTAAAATTCACAGTTGTGCCCTCACGTTCCCCATACCTTCTGCGCCGGTGCCTCTGCTTTTAACAGGGTATCAAAAGCCGAACCGACGTCCTGCGGTGCCCAGCGCGCTCCGCGATCGACACCTTCCGTACTGCGCCAACCGTCCGCTGTGGCAATACGGCCGCCCTCGGCCTCGATAATCTTTCCGGACACATGATCGCTTAAAGAAGAACACAGCCAAGCAACAACCGAGGACACATTCTCTGGTGCAAAATGGTCGAACCCACCATCCTCTGGCGCGGCCATACGCGTCGCCATTTCAGGAACGGCCGTTGTCATTCCCGTACGAGCAACAGGACAGATCGCATTCGCGGTTACCCCATAACGTCCAAGTTCAGCTGCCTGATTGAGCGTCAATGCAGCAATGCCAGCCTTCGCAGCCGCATAATTTGACTGTCCTACCGAGCCCTGCAATCCTGCACCGGAGGTTGTGTTTACAAGGCGGGCACTTACCGAATGGCCCGCTTTATTTTGATGGCGCCAATATTGGACAGCATGGCTGGCGAGGCAAAAATGCCCCTTCAGATGCACTGCCATCACCGCATCCCAGTCGGCCTCACTCATCGACGCAAACATGCGATCGCGATTGTTGCCCGCGTTATTCACCACGCCATGAAGGTCACCGAAGGTTTCAAGCGCCTGCTGAATTGCCTGACCCGAACTTTCATAATTAGTAATGTCAGATTGGTTAGTTACCGCCCGTCCACCGGCGGCGACAATTTCCGCCACTACAGTATTTGCGGCCTCAAGGTTAATGTCGTTAACCAGAACTGCGGCTCCCTCTGCAGCCAAGGTTCTCGCGTGGGCCGCTCCTAAGCCGCCACCCGCACCCGTGACAATGACCACACGCCCAGAACATATTCCTGACATAACGTTTATCCCTAAAGTCTTTCTAGGATGGTGACATTCGCCTGACCACCCCCTTCGCACATAGTTTGCAGCCCGTATCGAACCTGACGACGCTCCATCTCATGGAGCAGCGTTGTCATTAACTTTGTTCCAGTGGCACCTAAAGGATGCCCTAGCGCGATAGCGCCACCGTTGACGTTTGTTTGTGCATGGGGGTAATCGGTTTCAGCCAGCCAAGCCATGGGGACTGGTGCAAAGGCTTCGTTGATCTCGACCAAATCAATATCCTGCAAGGCAATCCCTGACCGCTCAACAGCTCGTGCCGTCGCCGGTATCGGCGCCGTCAGCATCCAAATGGGATCATCGCCACGCACAGTCATGTGGGCAATTCGGGCTCTTGGCGTTAGGTTATAGCGTTTAAGTGCCTCCTCAGAGACCATTAGTACTGCCGAAGCACCGTCACAGGTTTGGCTGGAGACCGCTGCTGTAATCGAGCCCCCTTCCTGCAGCGGCTGCAGTTGCGACATCGCTTCAAGGGACGTGTCACGAATTGTTTCGTCCGCGGTAAGGCCCTGATAAGGCAGAATCTCGCGATCGAAATAGCCGGCATCGGTTGCTGCTCGCGCGCGGCGATGAGACTCTAGCGAAAACACTTCCATAGCCTCTCGAGAGAGTTGCCATTTGTCGGCAATCATTTGTGCCGAGCGAAACTGAGTGACTAAGCCATCGCCATAGCGAGAAACCCACCCTTCGCTGCCGCTGAAGGGATCTTGAAAGCCCAGGGCCTGCCCCGCCAGCATAGCTGATGAAATGGGGATCGAGCTCATCGTTTGCACACCTCCCGCAACAATCACATCCATAGTCCCGGACATGATCGCTTGCGCCGCGAAGTGCACCGATTGCTGTGAGGAGCCGCATTGACGATCAATAGTCGTACCGGGGACTTCATCGCTCAAGCCAGCAGCTAACCAACAAGTTCTAGCAATATCGCCGGCTAATGGCCCCACCGTGTCAACACAGCCAAAAATCACATCATCATAATCTACGTCGGGTATGCCGTTACGCTCTACCAGTGCCTTAAGCACGACAGCACCAAGATCAGCACCGTGAATTTGAGCTAGGGTTCCACGTCGTCGCCCCGTCGGTGTTCTTACTGCATCGACAATGTAGGCGTCAGCAATTTGTTTCATATCGTTGCTCCCTAAGCGGCTACTGTGTCGGTAATAGAGCCACGGCCAAAGGTTAAGTCAGGACCTAGCAACGCGTTTGGTCGCAGAAGCCATTCGTGTATGCGGTTTTTATGAAAACCTTCATCACCCCATTCTCGCGCCAGTGCCCAAGCACGCTTCACCCAAATTTGCAGATCACATTCCCAGGTGTAACCCATAGCGCCATGAACTTGAATGCAGTGTCGAGTCGCAAGCAGCGCTGCACGTGCAGCGGCAACTTTCGCATGGGAAACTGCAAAATCGGCTCGCCCTGGTGATATGGCCGCAGTGTAGGCGGCGCGGTAGATCACCGGTTTCGCGTATTCGATTTGCACCGCAACATCAGCCAACAAATGTTTTACCGCCTGATTCGCACCCACTGCCTTACCAAATTGCTCTCGATCCGTGGTGTATTTTACGCTTTGATCAATCATTGCCTGAGCAAGGCCCACGAGCTGTGCTGCGGTGCCCAGCGCACCACGGTTTAGGGTCGAGCGCCACAGCGCAGCCCCAGACTCGCCCTTAGCTAAACAATGGGCGTCACTCGCCTCGAAGCTCACCTCGGCAATTCGCCTCGATGGATCAACGCTTTTACAAGGTTTCATAGTGACCTCAGAGGCAGGCAACAGGTAGAGGCCCTCTCCATGTCCCAACAGAAACCACTCGGCTTGCTCGGCGAAGTTAATGAAAGGATTAATAGGATGCCCCGTGGCAACCAGTGCGCCCCCTTGCAACGCATCCAGTGCCGTTTGGACTGCACCGTGCCCCAATCCTCTATCCAGAACATCTACAAGCAGTGGCGCCGTCACCATCACTTGCTCAGCAATGGGCTCAGGACACGCAACGTAGCCACAAGTTTGCGCCATCATAATAAAGTCTGCCTGCCCTAAACCCAGGCCACCTAATGACTCGGGGACGAGCATTCTGGGTAGCCCCAGTTCCTGCATTTGATGCAACAACGGAAGATCAAGTCCTGATGGCGTCGACCAGCGATCGCGAATACGATCGGCAGTCACCTCAGCAGTGAGAACGGACCTCGCGGCTTCTGCGAACATTTGCTGATCTTCGGTAAAAGTAAAATCCATCGTTTCTAAATCCTATTTTCTAGGCATACCCAGCATGCGCTCGGCAATAATATTGCGCTGTATCTCATTTGTTCCCGCGTAAATCGGCCCTGACTGGGCAAACATAAAGCCATCTAACCATGTGCCTAAATCCGCAAATTCCTGAACCGTTTGCGGTTCAATTTCAGCCCGGGCCCCCAACAGCTTCATAGCCGTTTCGTGAATAAGCAGATCTAACTCAGACCAAAATATCTTGTTGCAGCTAGCCTCAGGGCCAATGCTGCCGCCTGCACACAGCAGCGACGCCGTTTGGTAAGTAGACAGCGCGTAGGCCTCGGCATCCATATAGCATCGCAGAACCGCATCTTCGATCGTGGGATCGAGCACCTCATTGCTACGGGACCGATACAGCTCTACGAGTCGTTTCGCCGCCTGTTGAAAACGCGCGGGGCTTCGCAACATCAAGCCTCGCTCAAAACCCGCAGTGGCCATGGCGATTCGCCAACCTTCCCCTTCCCCACCCAAAAGGTTGAAAGCGGGAACGCGAACCTCGTCAAAAAAGATTTCCGCAAAGCCCGGCAAACCGTTGAGCTGCGGAATTGGCCTTACCGTTATGCCTTGAGCATCGAGGGGCACTAAAATTTTAGAGAGACCGTGGTGACGTTCAGAGTCTGGATCGGTGCGGAACAAACCAAAAACCCAATCGGCGTAGACAGCACGAGTCGACCAGATTTTCTGCCCGCTGATAACAAAGTCGTCTCCATCCTTTACGGCTCGGCAGCGGATAGCCGCCATGTCCGAACCCGCATTGGGCTCTGACCAGCCCTGAGCCCAGATCTCGTCGCCTTTGGCCATTGCCGGAATAAATCGCGCCTTCTGCGCCTCGGTGCCATACTCCATCAAGGTAGGCCCAAGTAAAAATATGCCGTTCTGGTTGACTCGGAGTGGGGCCCCCGCCCGGTAATATTCTTCCTCAAAAATCAACCATTCGAGCAAATCGCAACCGCGACCGCCAAAGGCTTCGGGCCAAGTGACCATGCCCCAGTTCCCTTGAGCCAAAGTGCGCTCCCATTCTCGGTGCGCCTCAAAGCCCTCAGCAGTATCAAAGGAAGGCAAAGCTTTCTGGGGCACATTGGCTTCTAACCAGGCCCGCACCTCGCCTCGAAAAGCGACTTGCTCGTCGGTATAGCGTAAATCCATACTTAGCTCTTATCCTGCTCTTTATTGGCAGCCGCCATTGCTTTCGCATCGAAGCCACCAAGCTTGTCACCTGATACAAGGTCATTGTGCGCATGGGAAAAATGATGCCAAGCAAAAGCCGCCTCCATGCCTGCGCGCTTACCCTGCAAATCCTCTACGTGATTGATCGCCTGCTTGGTTAAGGCCAACCCCATGCGGGGCATCCCTGCAATTTTTTCAGCCAGGGCTGTTACGTCATCTAGTAGAGCTTCCCTACTACTAATTTGATTGACCATACCCATTTGCCACGCTCGCTCTGCACCCATCTTATTACCGGTGAATAGGAACTCTTTCGCTATGCGGGGATTCAACTCATAGGGGTGCGCAAAATACTCAACTCCTGGAATTCCCATCCGTACTACAGGATCTGAAAAGTACGCGTCGTCAGTCGCAACAATTAGGTCACAAATCCAGGCCAACATTAGCCCCCCGGCAATACAGGCGCCCTGCACGGCCGCGATAGTCGGCTTCGGTATGTCCCGCCACCGCCGACACATACCGAGGTAAGCTTCAGCCTCACGAACGTAGAGAAATTCACCACCCTCTTTGTTGGCATGGTCGTACCACATCGAAACCCGATCTTGACTGAGATGAACGTCTCTGCCCGGAGTTCCAATATCGTGACCCGCAGAAAAGTGTTTGCCCTCGCCCCGCAACACAATCACTTTAACGGCATCGTCGGCAACGGCGCGCTTAAAAGCATCGTCGAGTTCGTAGGTCATGCGTCCATTTTGCGCGTTGTTATACTTTGGACGATTCATAGAAATCCAGGCGATACCGTTTTCGGATGAGTACGTGACAATATCGTGCTCTTCGTTTTCCTGAACGGTAGATCCGGTGTCTTCAGTCATGATTCAGCCTCCTCTGCCTGACGAATACCTGCAGGATTATTCTTGAGCTGTCGAGCCCGCGCATCCAATGGATCAAGCTCGTTTAGCAGATCAAGTTGCTGCTGCGAAGGTATCGTTGTTTGGGCAATCTCAGCAGACACCGCCAAATCAAATCCCGTATTGTCTTGAACCTCCTCTAAACCCACGCCCGGATGCAAGCTCACCACACGCATCTGCTTGTTGGGCCCATTAAAGTCGAGCACACATAAATTTGTTACTACGGCTCTAACATCAATATCAGAAAAACTATAACCCCTAGGTAGGCGATCGTTGTTATACCCCACAGAGCACACAACATCGCACTCCCCCTCCACAAAAACTCTGCGGCTATGGCTAGGCACGAAAAAAGAGTTGGCATGGGATATCGAGTTACCGGGAAAGCCTCGCACCCCCAGCAGCTGTACCTTTGGTGCTTGATGAGTACCGCCCAGCGCTGAAATATTGCTTTGACCGAAGCGATCAATTTGTGAGGGACCCACTAGTGCATGGCGACGTCCACTCCAAACATTATCAAAAATGCGCGCGAAGCCCATCCAGTTTTCATTGGCCTGCCCTTGATGGCTTTTCAGTCCGCTAACTGGGTTAGGCTGAGACAAAACATAAGACTGGCTATCGGTCATCAAAATATCAGTGTTCGACGTGCGCATTGCCAAACTGGCAGCCAGTCTAGGCAGCAGACCGATACCCGTAACTAAAACCTCACCGTCATCCTCAAAAATATGACTAGCGGCACAAACCATTAATTCAGCTAAAGAGAAACGCATAGAACTAAACCTCAATAGACAGGAAGCGGCAGCGACTGGATGGCCTCTAAACCGCCCACAGCGCTTTGATACGACGATTCGCTGTCACCTAGGAAAGCCTCAGCCCAAGCGCTGTAGCCTCCGTCGCTCAGCAACTCTCCGTACTGCTTAAAGTGCTTGATATCGAAACCGTACAAGGGATCACTGGAACTCGGATGTGCTCCTCCCGGTTCATGAACCACGGCCTGTGTGCAATTGCGCTCCCAAAAAACCCGCCTTGCAATCTCAGGGTCGTGAAAATACTCGCTTGGCACCATCTCATCAACAGAGACAATGCTGTGGCCCGAGGCTCGCACGAACAAATCGTCCATATAGTGGTCAGGGCTGGCAATTTCACAGACGCCACGGACATCTGCACGAGTGGCATGCACCAAAGAAACATCGGGCTTCAGGGCGGGCATGGCGACCCACTCTTTTTCGTCGTAAGGGCTGTCAATCAGAGCCAGATCGGTCGCATTTTTGAGTACATCTGTGCCCAGCCCAATGCGCGTAGGAATAAAGGGACATCCCCAAGCACCGGCGCGAAGCCCCAACAGCAACATGCCCTCATCGATCTCCATAACCTCGATTGCGCCAGATTCACGAGCTTTGCGAAACGCAGGTTCCAACGGCATGAAATCGAGTGACACAAAGGCGAAAATCACTTTGCGCACCTTTCCCGCCGCGCACAAAAGCCCGACATCGGCCCCTCCGTAAGCGACTACCGTTAAATCCTTTACCCGAGATCGAAGTAATTCACGAACCAGCGCCATGGGCTTGCGGCGCGGGCCCCAACCTCCAATTCCAACCGTCATGCCATCTTCAATCACAGACACGGCTTCGCTGGCTGACACCAGTTTGTCCATGACAAGCTTCCTATTTGAGAGAAATACTGAAAATTTAGTATCAAATTCGCCTCAATGACTATCATCCCCCATTGAGACTATGACAGAGATGAAACAGCCCTTTAGCGTGTCGTCTACACACTGCATTACTGTAATCGAGGCCATCAATGACCACTTCGCTCAAACAATTGCCCGGGACTATCCCGGCGCTTTTGGCGAGTCGAGCCACCGCGACACCTGATAAACCCTTCATTGTGGACGGGGTCGTTACGCTCACCTATAAGCAGACTCAAGAACAAGCCCATGCCTTAGCAGCCTGGCTCATCTCTAAGGGTTGCACACAGGGCGACCGGGTTGCCATATGGGCGCCTAACTGCCAGCAATGGATCGTGGCAGCCCTGGGCGCTCAAGCAATAGGCGCTACCGTGGTCACACTTAATACTCGGTATAAAGGCGCAGAGGCCGCCGACGTATTACGGCGCAGCGGAGCTCGATTTCTCTTTTCGGTGGAGCAGTTTCTAGACGTAGATTACCCCGCACTATTGCAACCTTTTGATCTGCCCGACTTAATCGCAACCGTTACCCTAATGGTGCATTCGCAGTCCGATGACTTTGCCAGTGTTCTCGAGACAGGCCGTGAATTATTAGCCACTGAAGACGGTGAAAAGTCCTTTACCGCGGCGTCAACGACTGTAACTGCCGATACCGTATCAGATATTTTGTTTACGTCGGGAACTACAGGGCAAGCCAAAGGTGTAGTGACCGATCATGGACAGAATCTTGAGGCTTTTAGTGCCTTCGTCGAAATTCTTGGCTTAGACGCAAGCGATCATTACTTAATTATCAACCCGTTTTTCCACAGCTTTGGTTACAAAGCGGGTTGGCTCGCGACAATGATAGCCGGAGCGACTGCGTTTCCTCTTGCCGTGTTTGATGTGCCAACTGTGATCGCGCAGGTGCAGAAGCACCGCATCAATGTCATGCCCGGGCCACCGACACTGTTCCAATCACTGCTCAGTCATAAAGATTTCGATCGCGCAAAATTAAAAACTTTGAACAAGGCGACCACCGGTGCCGCGGTGATCCCCACGCAGCTTATTAAGGACATGTGGGAAAAGCTGGGGTTGGAAACGGTCATTACCGCCTACGGACTCTCAGAAACCTGCGGCCTAGTGACAATGTGTCGGCGTGGTGATGACGCCCAGACAATAGCATCCACCTCGGGCCGAAGCATTCCCAATATCGAAGTGGCGATTTTCGACAGTGACGGCAACAGACTGCCGGCTATGGAACCCGGAGAGATTGTGGTTAGAGGCTACAACGTGATGCGCAGCTATTTTGAAAACCCCATAGCAACAGCAGAAACTATCGACTCTGAGGGCTGGTTACACACCGGAGATATTGGCTTTTTGGACACCAATGACAATCTTCACATTACCGACCGGCTGAAGGACATGTATATATCTGGAGGGTTCAACTGCTACCCAGCAGAAATTGAGCAACAACTTTGTCAGCACCCCGCGATAGCGCAAGCTGCGGTAATTGGCACCCCAGACTCCAGGCTGGGTGAAGTTGGTGCCGCATTTGTTATTCCCAAGAACTCCTCCCCCCCAGCAGATCAAGAAATTATTAGCTGGTGCCGTGAAGTCATGGCTAACTACAAAGTCCCCAAGCAACTATTTTGGGTAGACACCTTACCCCTGAATGCGACGGGGAAAATTCTTAAAACGGAACTTCGAAATCAATTAATTCTCGACAAGGCGTAACAGGAGCTTAATGGCATGGCGATTAAAAGTTTGGGATATATTGGGATAAACAGTCAACAAACTGGTGCTTGGCGAGAGTTCGCCTGCGGCGTCATGGGGCTTGAAGATGTAAGCGCGCGCTGTAACGCCCAGCAGGATGAAGCGTATTTTAAAATGGACGACCACCCCTATCGTTTATTTGTGTCACCTGGCGATACCGAATCGTTACAAGTCTGTGGCTGGGAAACAAATTCCGCTGAAGGTTTGCAGGAGGTGGCAGATGCACTGTCACAGGCTGGGGTTGATTTTACGTGGGGCGACTCTGCCTTAATTGCTCGCAGACGAGTTCAAAACGTCCTGTGCTTTCAAGATCCATCAGGGAATGACCACGAAGCTTTTTGGGGGGTGGTCTCTGATTTTAGGAAGTTCAACTCCGCAGCCGGCGTGCAGCATTTTGTCACTGGGGAGCAAGGCATGGGACATGTGGTGTTACCCGCACCAAACTTTGATGAAACCGTAGCCTTTTTATCGGATGTGCTTGGCTTTGGCCTGTCCGACCTAATGAAACTGCGCTTCACCCCAGATCCGGATGAACCCGTTACGCGTCTGTGGTTCATGCACTGCAACCAACGCCACCACAGCTTGGGGCTTTTCGAAATGCCCATGCCCGCTGGCTGCGTGCACATGATGCTGGAAGTAAACGACGTAGATGAAGTTGGACGTTGTAATGATCGGAGAATCGCAGCTGATGTGAAACTTACCGGCACACTTGGTCGCCACGCCAACGATCATATGGTGTCTTTTTATATGCGTAGCCCCTCGGGTTTTGATATTGAGATCGGCGCCGAAGGTCGAATAGTCGACGACTGGAGTGCGTATCAGGTATTCGAAAGTACAGTACCTAGCTTTTGGGGACACGACTTCAGTGTGGGTCAGGAGGACTAACCATCCATATGGACTATTCATTCGGACTAACTCTTCGTTTGAACAATGGGTTACCACATACGGGTGATGAAGCTTCGCATTGGTTTTGAAAGGATGAGTGATCGAGGCGCCACTTGTAGTCGACCCGAGGGGTCAAACAATTAAAAACAGGGGAAACGCATGAGCAGCCATCAACCCGTCGTAACCGATCAGATTCTCGACCTCATTGAGAGCCGATCTGATGAACAGCGCGGCAACCGAAGAATGAGTAACGAAGTCGTTCAAGCACTTAAGGATTGTGGCTTTTATACCATGATGCTGCCAAAAAAATGGGGCGGGCAAGAACAACGGCCGCAAGAATTCTTTCGCGAACAAATTCGAATTGCAGAGGCGGATATGAGTACGGCGTGGGCTAGCGGCATCATTGCAGTGCACGCATTTCAAATTGCGCTGATGTCTGAAGAAGCTCAGAGGGAAGTCTATGAGGACGACCCAAACACGCTAGTCAGCAGCTCCTACAACCCTGTTGGCGCCAAAGCGGCAAGCAGTGACGGCGGGTTCATGCTGAGCGGTCGCTGGGGTTGGAGTTCTGGCTCAGAACACTGCAGCTGGGCACTACTGGGCGGCGTCATTCCCGGGGATGGCTATCGCACCTTTTTAGTACCACGAGATCAATACGTCATTGAGGACACTTGGAACGTTATGGGTCTTCAAGGAACTGGCTCCAATGACGTCGTTATCGACACGCCAATTTTTGTGCCTGAGCATCGTACTCACAAGCAGATGGATGGCTTTAACTGCGTAAATGATCAAGACAATCCTATCTACAACCTATCCTGGGCTCAGACCTTTGTGCGAGTCGTCAACTCTGCCGCCATTGGCGCCCTAAAAAAAGCACTTAAAATCTTTATCGAGACTAGGACCGCCTCTGCGACAAGTGATCCAACGAAGCTTGCCGGCGATGTCGAGACTCAGACCCGCATCGCTCAAGTTATGAATACCATCGCAGAACTTGAGGCGGTGATGTTTCACAATTTCGACAAAATGGAAGACAGCGACTGGAAACCTTCCATTGAGGAGCGCGTACTCTTCCGATATCAGGCCTCATTAGTCATCGACAAGGCGATTGCAGCCATCGACACCCTCTTTGACGTGGCCGGCGGACGCGCTGTCTTTAACGGGCATCCGCTGCAGAACTTGTGGCACGACATTCACATTGCGCGCTGTCATGTTGCCAACAACCCAACGGGATTCGCCCGCAACTTAGGCGCTATGCAGCTTGGCATCGAAAATAAGGATGTGTTTGTTTAATGTCATCAAATACTGCCGCACCCCAGTTCCATACAACGCCAGAAGGTTTGTCACTGCACTACACCGATCATCCCGCAACCGGAGAAGAGCAAGGCACTTTGGTGTTTATCCATGGTAGTGGGCCGGGAGCTAGTGGCTGGAGCAACTTTAAACACAACATCGCAGCCTTCCAAATGGCGGGCTATAGATGCGTAGTCTACGACCAGTGGGGCTATGGCAAAACTGACAAGCCCACTCATATCGACCACACACTAGACTTCTTTGTCGACGGATTGGGCGCGCTGCTCGATGGTCTGGCATTGCAGTCAGTCACACTAGTGGGAAATTCTCTGGGGGGCGCTGTGGCATTGGGTATGGCACTCAGGCAGCCCGAGAGGGTCAAGCAACTCATTCTCATGGCCCCCGGTGGCATTGAATCTCGGGAGGACTACTTCGCAATGGAAGGCATACAAACCATGGTGAAATACCCCATGGGATCCCCAGAATTTACTAGAGATGTGCTAGCTAAACTACTGACTTTACTGGTTTATGATGAAGACTCAATCGACGAAGAGCTGATTGAGGAGCGCTGGACTACTCTACAAACTCAAAACAGTCATGTACTAGCCACTATGGCCATTCCTGATCTAAGCGACCAGATCGGCCACATAGCCCAGCCTATGTTAATTTTTTGGGGCACTGAGGATAAGTTCTGCCCAGCCAGTGGTGTTTGGAAAATGCTAAAAGGTGGCGGTCAGGTTCAGGCTGAAATACTGAACCAGTGTGGACATTGGGTAATGACCGAACATCCTGAGCTCTTCAATACCCGAAGCCTAGCCTTTTTATCGACATCAGCGAGTCAGTAACACCTCAGCACAGCGGTCGCCATTGCGGAAGGTGATTGCAGAGTGCCAGAGGTTTTGATTGACCTTTCCTTTCTCTGCGCTATCTTGAACCGATCGATGTCTAAGGCAGTTTTCATTCGATGACTCAACCAAATATTGAAGAATTGTCTCGCCTCCTGGGTCTGCTCTACGATGGACACATTGAGGAAGATCCGTACAACGGCTTCTTAGCTGAAACAAGGCGCCTGATCGGCAGTAATTTTGGCTCCATCACAATGCGAGAGCCTCACGGCGATGACGGCGGCTTACTGTTCGTATCGTCAGATGTCTTACAAAAAACGTTTGTCGATGACCACGACAACCCCTACACCGATCGTCATTACACCTCCAACCTCATGACTAACCTCCCTTGGGGTCAAGTCGTGTGTTTGGATGAATGTATTTCCTATAGCCAGCTTGAGAACACCGATCTATACCGTTTTTGCATGGCGCCAATTGAAATTCACCATATGGTAGGCGTTGACCTTCGCAATGCCAACGGGCAGCGTTTCAGCGTACGTTTCTGTCGCCCTAAAGCCTCAAGCAATTTTGGCTCGGAAGAACGTGGATTTTTAGCCCTACTCGCTCCGCACATCCAACGAGCTGTCGCGAATGGCATGCAGCTCATCCAGTTAGACAAAGAGCGGCGCCTTTACAGCTCGACAATTACCCGGCAGTCGGTAGGCGTGGTGACCCTCGACGAGCGCGGTAAAGTGGTTACTCGAAATGTTGTCGCTGACAATATTATTCGAGAAAAAGACGGACTAACTATCGTTAATGAGCAAATCTACCTTGAAAGCTCTACCGCCCGGGGAAAATTTAACGATTTTATTGACGCAATTGTGACCGCACAACGCAACCAAGATACGGCTCCCACCAATGCGCTCGCCGTTGAGCGACCCTCAGGGCGCCCTGACTTAGAAATTCTCGTAAAACCCATGATGATCGACAAAACCGTAGAGCCCGGGCATACGGCTCATATGACCGTGTTCATCAACGAGCCCGAACGCAGTTACGAAATCGATACGCGAATACTCATGTCCCTGTACAACCTAACCAAAGCCGAAGTGAATTTAGCAAAGCTGCTCGCAGAAGGTGCTAATTTAGATCAGGCGTCGGCGGAGTTAGGGATCGCGAGAAACACAGCGAGAGCGCAGCTTCGCTCGATCTTCGCTAAAACCGGCGTGTCCCGCCAGTCGATGCTAGTCAGTTTGATGCTCAAAAGCGTCGTAACCTACTCCTGAAAACGGCCGGCCTTTTCCAGGGCTTCCCATCCCACTCCCGCAGCGCAAGGCGGGGGCCGAGACCTGCTGCTGTCCATCGCGTTGTGATTGTGTAGAACCCGGGCGATGGCGGAAGCAGAAGCCCCCCCCTAAGCCCATTCAAAAAACGCTGTTGACGATAGTAATAGGACCACAACATAAGCCAAGAATATCCGGCCGGCGAGGGTGTAGCGCCGCTTAAGCGCAAGCACTAGGGGATTATCGACACTATCCAGCAGGCGCTTGCGACCGGGAGTGACTAAAAACAGAAAAGGCGCAAGCCAGTGGTTGGGGGCACCTAACTTCACCCAAACTTCGGGTTCATGAATGGCGACGGCGCGGTAATAACGATACTCCGCGACACAGGCACGCAGCATCAAAGTCATCCATCCGATCAGCAAAACGACACTCGCTGTCGACAGCATAGACACCAGTTTCCGCCTCCCTCAGCCCTGCTGAATTACCCGTAAAAAACTAACCGCAAGTCGGCGCAGCAGCTTGTAGTGCCAGCAGGCTAGGCCTTGCCGCCCACATTATCGGAGCCCCAAAAAGCCCGCATTAAGTCAACCTTGCCCTCCGCATTGAAACGGAAAACATCGATAATATTGATCTGAATTTCTTCTCCGGGCTGCCCCGCTATTACCTGAAACGGGAACGCCACTTCGTTGCCCGCCAGTCTCGGCTCTCCGGTGAGTGATGCCGCCATCACCCCGGTAACAGCGCCAGCATAAAACGATCGAAGCGCGTCTTGGCCGCTGCGTGCCTCTGAGCCGACCGGATCTTCGACCGTCGCGTCATCAGCATATAAATCAAGAATCGCATCAACGTCATTGGTCACCAACGACTGGATATAAGTCTCACAGACTCGTAGTGCTTGCTCGTAATTAATCATGGAAGCCCTCTTTTACTTTCGTCTCTCAAATAAACCCGCTGGTGGCGGGCCGCTATCTCTATTGAAAGTATCGCCCGTGAATTAGGTCGTAATGAAACTGCAGCTCAACGGCACACTGCTGCGTTCTTACCTACACAACTTGGGCTCACTCCGCAGACTAAAAGCTCACGTCACGCTTTTCATTGAACGCATCACGGGCCTCCTGAGAATCTTTATAACTGTAGGCCTCCAGAGTCATGCCTTGCTCCCGGCGATATTTAGCTTCCAAGTCACCATCCTCGATGCCGTTGAGCGCCTCTTTGGCGAGCTGCACCATAATGTTGCTCTTAGCTGCAATCTTCTGGGCAATTGCAGTTGCCTCAGCTACCAAGCTCTCGCGAGGCACCACCTTTTCAACAGCGCCAAGCCGCCAGGCTTCTTGAGCATCGATAAACTCACCCGTAAAGTACATGTGACGCACCTTTTGCACTGGAAACATACGCTGAAGATGTGCTCCACCACCCATAGCACCCCGATCCACTTCGGGAACGCCGAAGGTGGCACATTCTGAGGCCACAATAATATCGGCGGCACCAGCAATACCGATTCCGCCACCAAGAACGAAACCGTGCAGTGCCACGATGACAGGCTTCGGATTTTTATGAATGGCCTCAAACGTGTCGTAATTGCCCTTGTTGACCGGCACTATCATCTCTGGGTGGGCGCCCAACTCCTTGATATCGACTCCTGCACAAAAACCCCGACCCTCGGCACTTATGACAATGACATGGACATCGCTGCGAAGTCCTAAGGCACTAATTTCCGTCGCAATAGCCGCCCATTCACCGCTATCGAAAGCGTTCACCGGCGGCTTATCGAAAATGATATGTCCGATGTTTTCCGCTACCTGACTGGTAAATGCCGCCATCTCGCCGGATCCTTATTTAATCTGGATTTCTATCATCGTTACGGTGTTTGTTGAGCGCCTCCAGCGTACTGTCAGCTTCGGCCATGATGCCGCTAATCAGTGTCTCGACACTGGGCAGGTCGTCAATTAAGCCTGCTACCTGCCCGGAAGGCAAAATGCCTTCTTCAGGGTTCCCATGCACCATCGCCTCTTGAATCATCATGGGTGCATTAGCCGCCATGAGCGTTTGCCCCAAAGATAACTCTCCACCACGCCGCATGCGCCATGCGGATTTAAGCATGTCCCAAAGCGAGCTACCCGTCATTTTTGTAAAGGCCAGACCGTTGCGCAGCGCACGTAGCAGCAAACCCAACTGACTCGCATCTATCAGGCGCGCCAAATAACTGTTTGCAATCATTCTTTGAGGCAGACCATCGAGGCGTTTGCTGACGACAATGTTCTCCGGGGGTGTTCGCAAGTAAACCGCCTTGGTAGCTTCAGGTACCGGGGATTCTTGGGTTAATAAGAATCGCGTACCCATGGCTATACCTTGTGCACCCATGGCCAAAGCGGCAACAAGCCCACCACCATCGCGAAAACCGCCCGCCGCCGCGATGGGCACTGAGACCCCGCTACGTACCTGTCCCAGTAAAATGCTGGTGGCCACAGACCCAGTATGGCCGCCCCCTTCGCCGCCTTGAATCACCAGTGCATCTGCACCGAGCTCTACCGCCTTCACCGCGTGCTTAAAAGCACCGACGGTCGGCATACAAACCACACCTGCGCTTTTGAGCCTTTCTACACTGCGAGCGCTTGGTGAACGGCTGTAGCTGACGGCTCGAATACGGTGCTCTATGCACAGATCAACAATGTCCTCGGCAAAGGGCACATACATATGAAAGTTGACGCCAAAGGGTGCATCGGTTTTCGATCTAATCTCGAGGATGCCCTCTTCAATCTCTTCTAATGTCATTACCGCACCTGCCAGAAAGCCAAAGCCGCCGGCATTACCTGTCGCGGCAACCAGGTTCGGATCAGCAACCCATCCCATGGCAGTCTGAATAATGGGATATCGGCAACCCAAAAGTTCTGTAAGCGGGGTTTGCATGGTTGGCGTGGCGCTACGGTTGATTAACGAGATTGCACCTTACTGGTGAGCTGGAAGGCAGGTCAACGCATGGCAAGGTCTATTGATAGGCTAAAAAGACCATGACGAAGCCGCGATGACCGCCCACCATACGATCCTTACGTGCCTTCAAACTCGACCCAGGACTCAATCTATGAGCCTATTCACACAACCCTATCACGACGCTGTTGCGCAACTCACAGGGCCTGGGGCTCCGTTTGAGGTCATAAACTGTTCTATCGAGGGTCTGTCATTAAAAGCGTTCTCTCGGGCCCACTCGTCGCTTAGCGATTATCTAAACGACGGTCGCCAGCACGGCGACAAACAACTTTTACAATATCAGGAATCAAGCTGGAGCTTTAAAGAATTCTACACCGCGGTTGATCGACTCAGTCACTGGCTGGTTACTGAAGGCAATATCACCGCCGGAACACCAGTAGCGATAGCCATGCGTAATCGTCCCGAATGGCTGATAGCTTTTGTGGCCATTATCAATGTGGGTGGCATTGCAGTTCCTCTCAACAGTTGGGGCAAAAGCGCAGAGCTAGAGCAAGGTCTTGAGGACAGCCATGCTGCACTGCTGATTTGTGACGTCCCACGATGGAAGTATGTTCAGGAGCGCAAGCGGATAGTTCCAGCCCTTATCGTTGACGGTGATTCTTCCGGACCCCAGCAGCCTGATTTTCATGACGTAATACGAGCAAACTGGACCGGTTCAATCACACCGCCGGCAATTGATACTCATAGTCCTGCGATTTTATTGTTCACATCAGGGACCTCTGGCCGCCCTAAGGGCGTCATGCTGTCGCACTTTAATTGCTGTCAGGCGTTAATGAACTTGGAGTTCATCGGCGCGGCAACCTACATGACGAATCAAGACGCTATGAGCACGCAATTAGCATCAACCACGCCCCCGAAAACACTGCTTGCGGTTCCCTTGTTCCACATCAGCGGCTTATTTTCGCAGTTCATCGTCAACCTACACCACGGACGCAGCCTTTATCTCATGTACAAGTGGAATGCCGATGAGGCGCTGCAACTGGTGCGGCAAGAGGCGATCACGGTTCTAATGGGCGCCCCGGTCATGATGATGGAGCTTCTGAGTAAACCTGAGTTCACCGTTGGCGATGCAAAACAGCTGACAAATATTAGCTCGGGAGGGGCCGCTACCCCTGAAACTCTCGCGGCGCTTTACGCCACTAAGACGGCAGCTGCATTCCCCGGTGGCGGTTGGGGTATGACTGAAACTTTGGGTACTGGCGCCGCCTTTACCGGTCATTTTTGCAGCCATCGCCCTATGGCAAGTGGCTTTCCTTCTCCCATTATGGAGTTCAGCTTTCTTGATGAAAATGGCAAATCCGCGCCACCGGGAGTAGCGGGCGAAATCAATGTGCGCTCAAGCGCTGCGGTTCAGCGTTATCACACTGGCAGTAGTGAAGATTTCTATGAGGGCTGGTTAGCCACCGGTGACGTCGGTTACATCAACGAAGAAGGCCTGCTATTTATTTGTGGGCGCGTCAAAGACATGATTATTCGAGGTGGTGAAAATATTTACCCCAGTGAAATTGAAGCTTGCCTCACGACACTTCCACTTTGCCTCGATGCCGCCGTCGTTGGCAGACCAGACCCCAAGTGGGGCGAAGAAGTTGCTGCGGTGGTACAAGTGCCCCCTGGCACCGAAGCAAATAGCCAACTCGTTATTGAACATTGTCAGCAGCAACTGGCGGCTTTCAAAGTGCCCGTGCAGGTGATCTTTACCGAAAAATCCCTGCCCCGAAACGCACTACGCAAGCTACTTAAGAATAAAATTATTGCAGAGTACTACCCCCAATGAGTGCACACGATGACAGGCTGCTCATTATATTTTACGGGGAGGTACCCACGACCGAGGCAGTACGGCTCGCACTCCTTGACCACACTGGGGTGTCCTTTGCGGCGCTTGCAATGATGGATGAACACAGCGAGAAGGCCGGCATGTGGACCCGTGACCCGTTGGGCTGCCTACCCAGCGGACGACTGGCCATAGAGGCCGACCGCGACAGTATTAAATCGCTGGTAACCTCTCCCCTCGCGGAAAATTTGGGAGGGGTGGCTTACTTGTGTGAGGGAATCACCCCCCTGATGCCCAAACTGAATGTGGGCGAGAGGTTCTTGGGAACGCTGCAGTTGTGCTGCTTTCAGCGCCGCGCAGACATCAACTCCGCGCAGCTGCATCAGTATTGGTTACAGGAACACACCGACGTCGCCCTGAGCACACAAAACACACTCGGCTACCGCCAGAACCGTGTGAGCATTAGTGGGGAACCGCATTTCGACGGCATCGTTGAAGAATATTTTCCACCCGAGGCCAGCCATTCTATGGAGGCATTTTTTGCCGACGGTGATAATGAAGCTCGAATGTGGGAACACATCGAGAAACTCACACAAAGCAGTGAGCGATTCCTAGACTTAGATCGCTCCGAGGTGATTCACCTCTCCGACATACGTATTATTTAAGGAATCATTATGGATAAGCCACTTACCGATCAGGTAGCGCTAATCACCGGAGCTGGCCAGGGTGTAGGACAAGGTATTGCCTATGGCTTGGCCAAAAGAGGCGTGCGTATCATTGCAGTTGGTCGAACCCTGGAAAAATGTGAAGGCACCATAGCAACCATTAAAGAGCGCTTTGGGACCGACGGTGCCGCCATTAGGTGTGACATTGGAGTAATTGCAGATTTAGATGACTTAGTCACCTCGGCGGCAAACCAATTCGGTCGTCTCGACATCCTGGTCAACAACGCCGTGTCAGCCCAAATTACCCCTCTGCTGGATGCTTCTATTGAAGAGTTCGAGCTTGGACTTCGGGTTGGTCCCGTAGCCTCACTAAAACTTATGCAATTAGTCCAGCCTCACCTAGTGACTGCTGGGGGTGGCAATATCATTAATTTAGCGTCCTCCGCAGCCATGCGATGGGACAGCAGCAATTATGGTGTCTACGCCGCCGAAAAAGAGGCTATTAGAGCGCTCACCCGAGCTGCAGCCAATGAGTGGGGCGGGCTAGGCATTCGCAGCAATACTATCCTCCCCCTCGCCCAATCACCCGCCTTGGCGGCCTGGGCCAAATACCGCCCTGAAGAGGCTGAGGCTTTTATGAAAACAGTGCCGCAGCAGCGCATAGGCGACTGCGAACAGGATATTGGCGACTTTGTAGCCACGCTGTGCAGTCCAGAGTCGCGCTTTGTCAACGGCCAATCCATAGCCCTGGACGGGGGGCAGGTCAATCTGGGCTAGAGGATTACTTAACGGCAGCACCACCGTCTACACTCAGCAACTGCCCCGTGATAAAAGAGGCTCGGTCTGACGCTAAAAAGCAGACCGCCTCGGCAATCTCTTCTGGCTCACCGAGGCGTCGCATCGCAGCGGCTTGTTTCAGGCCCTCTGCAATCTTAGGCTGCTCATCAAAATAGCGCTCAACTCCAGGCGTTCTAATGACTCCAGGAGATACGGCATTAATACGAATCCCTTTGTGTCCGTACTCCGATGCGCTGCTTTT
The DNA here is from genome assembly GCA_000169115.1 of marine gamma proteobacterium HTCC2080. Taxonomy (GTDB): domain Bacteria; phylum Pseudomonadota; class Gammaproteobacteria; order Pseudomonadales; family Halieaceae; genus Luminiphilus. Next base: position 248,989 of record AAVV01000005.1, on the reverse strand, counting down.
GGTCAGTAGATTGACCCCACTTTTAGCCGCCGCGTAGGCAGTGTTATAGGGCTGTCCTCGCAGTGATGCGTTGGAGGATATGTTGACGATACTGCCACCACCATGCTCCAACATATGTGCAATTTCGTACTTCATACATAGGAAGGTATTGGTAAGACACAGCGCCAGGGTTTGGTCGAAGACCTCACGGGTAAAGCCATGTATGGGGCCTGAGCCGCGACTAACAGCAGCGCTATTGCACGCGACCTGTAGACCACCGAAGGCATCCACGGCGGCCTCTACCATTTGCGCTACTCGACCTTCATCACTTACGTCTGCAACATGCGCTGTGGCGGTACCCCCCGCACCCAGAATCAGGTCGACCGTGTCCTTTGCGGTGTCGCCATTAAAGTCTACGACCAGCACGCTGGCGCCCTCTCGAGCTAACGCGCAGGCAATAGCGCGACCAATTCCTACTCCAGCGCCAGTAACCAGTGCCGACTTTCCCGTTAACTCTGCCATACATCAATCCATCATCAATTCAGACTAGCCCCAAAGGGCTCTAGTTATTTCCCTTCATAGGAACTTCGTTCTATCGTGGAGCCCCTGTCGGCCACAAGCCCAAATGGACTAAGGCCTCCCCAAGCAATTTGAGAATTTAATATCATGCTTACAGACTTTTTTCGTCTCGATGGTAAAACCGCTTTGGTCACCGGCGCTGGAAAAGGCATAGGGGCGCGCATCGCCACAGCGTTTGCGGAGATGGGGGCCGACCTCATATTACTTGCACGCACCGAGTCCGATCTCGAGCAAGTCGCTAGAGATGTAGAAGCTCTTGGCCAGCAAGCACGAGTGTTCCCCTGCGATATTACCGACGAGGCGGCCATAGCGACCACTTTCACCGATCTCAAGAGCGAGTTATCAAAGCTCGATATCGTGGTTAACAACGCGGGGGCGCCGGGAAAAGGGTTTGGCTCACTGGCAAAAGTCACCAAAAAGCGCTTCGAGCACACACTGGATATAAATCTCAGCGCCGCTTATGGTCTGATCCATGAGGCCCTGCCACTATTGCAAGCCTCCCCGGACGCAGCGATCGTTAATATTTCCTCAGCGATGAGCTGGATGGTTGATCGCCATATGGCGGCTTATGCCGCAGCAAAAGCCGGATTAGATCAAATGACACGGGTGCTCGCTTACGAACTTGCTCCTAAAATACGAGTTAATGGGATAGCGCCCGGCGCTATCGAAACACCGGCTACCGCGTTTATCACCCAAGATCCAGGTCGACTTGAGGATACGGTGCGGTGGATCCCCCAAGGCCGGCTGGGTCAACCAACCGATATTGCCCTCGCAGCCCTTTATCTCTCCTCTAACGCCAGCAGTTTTATTTCAGGGAAGATTCTGGAAGTTGATGGCGGCATGGCTGCCTTGCCAGGCAGCGCTATTCAATCTCAGATACCACAACCAAAAGCCTAAAGGAGGTTTAGCGATGGCAATTTATATTATGACCGGTGGCGCATCAGGAATTGGGGCAACCACCCGCCAGCTGCTGACTGATCAGGGTGATACGGTTATTACGCTCGATATCCGACACGCTGACATCCTGACGGATCTCAGCAACGACGAGTCCCGGGATGCAGCTATCGCAAAAGTTCGCAACGATTACCCACGGATTGATGGTGTGATCACCAGTGCCGGAGTCGCCTCACATTTCCCCGACGCCAGCAAGATACTCACCATCAACTACTTTGGTACCCGGGCGGTGATTGAGGGCCTGATTGATACTGTAAAACCTGGCGGCCGAGTTATTGCCATTAGCTCCAACTCGGCCCCAATGTGCAGCAACGACGCTCTCGTTGAGGCCATGTTAGATAATAATGCCACTAGAGCCAGTGAGCTCGCCGAAACCAGTAACGGTCATGAATGCTACGCTGGCAGCAAACAGGCCGTAGCTCGATGGATGCGCCAGGTTGCGCCTGATTATGCACGTCGAGGGGTCAGCTTTAACGCCATAGCCCCAGGCTACATAGAAACACCGATGACCGAAGCTGTAGCAAAAAGTGAAGCCTATGGATCAGCAATTCAAGAATTTGTGGCATCAATTCCCATCGGGCGCGCGGGGCAGCCCAACGATGTCGCCCAGCTCATTCGCTTTTTGCTGTCCCCCGATGCCGCGTTTATTGCGGGGTCCCTGATTTATTGTGACGGAGCCCACGACGCCATGATGCGCACAGAGGGGCTGTTTTAAAATGACACCCCTAGGCTGCTGAAGTTATTTTTTACACTTGCTCACACTTGAGCACGGCACTGGGCAAACCCCATTAGGCCCCGAGGATTGGCAAGCCGGTGCGTAGGGCTAAAGCACAAGGTGCAAATAAGTGCGTCTTTAAAGGCTGCGATCGCTCTACTTGTGGCCTCGTTAAAAAGTGACTTCCATACACGCGATGCATGAGCGCGCCGGAGCGCCGCCGCCTAGTCAGCTTTAGAAGCCTCACTAGCGAGATGCAGAAATACGGGAACCTCGCCTCCGCCATCGACCTCTAAAGCGGCCCCTGAGATGTAAGCAGCCTTGTCATCACACAACATGAGAACCGCATTGGCCACATCCTCGGGTGCCGCCATGCGCTTTAAGGGCAGCATATCGGCTACTCGCTGAAACCCCTCTGCTCCGCCGTAATGAGCAATACCCGCATCGTTATGAACCAACCCGACGACGATCGCGTTGACACGTATTTTAGGACCCCACTCCATCGCTAGCGAGCGAGTGCTACTGAGTAGTCCAGCCTTCGCTGCTCCGTAAGCTGCAGTGCCCGGCGAAGGTCGAACACCACTGACGCTCGCGATATTGACGATGCACCCTGGCGAATCATTAACTGACAAAGCTCCATGGGCCTGCTGAGATAACACCAAGGGAGCGACAAGATTGAGCGCGACAATTTTCTCAGTCAGACGGGGACTGGCTGAAGCAGCGTCAACAGGAGGGCTGCCGCCTGCGTTGTTAATGAGAACATCAATGCGACCAAATCGCTCTAAAGCGAAGTCCACGAGAGATTTGGAAGCGTCGGGATCGCGGAGATCTGCCGGAAAAAACTCGGCTTTTTCTGAACCATCACCAATAGGCTCCTCGGGGGACCGCCGCCCACAGGCAACAACCTGGGCGCCTTCATTTAGGAACCCCTGACAAATAGCGCGACCGATATGTCCCGCGCCCCCTGTAACCAACACCACCTTACCTTCGTATTGCCGCATCTAAATATCCCTAGCTTTCAAGCGTCACCCTTTCAATAAAATCAACGCATAACATCGTCTGAATACATGATGTGGGTATTTGCGCTTAGATAAATCTCACGCCAGTATCAGGCTCCTTAGATGACGCATCAACCCCGGCAAGCCATACTTTGAGCCGTGCCTTGCCCTCGCCCCCTAGGAGTACCCTTTATGCCCACTACCCACGTTGCCCACCCCAAAGACCTGATGACGATGACTGGTACAGCGCTGGGACCTACCGCCAGCTTGCACATTACGCAGGAACGCATTGACCAATTTGCAGAGGCAACAGGTGATCATCAATGGATCCACGTTGACCCAGAAAAAGCTGCCACAGGCCCTTTTGGTAAAACGATTGCCCACGGCTATCTGACCCTGTCACTAGCCAACTGTTTTCTTCCTGAACTCATTCAAGTCGAAAACGTATCAATGGGTGTGAATTACGGTACCGAAAAGATTCGCTTTCCAGCTCCTGTACCTGTGGATTCACAAATCACTGCCTCCGGCGAAATTGTTGCTGTAGAGGAGAACAAGGGAGGGTACAAAGCAACCATTCGAGTGACTATTACTGCAGAAGGTGCCGACCGGCCTGCCTGCATCGTTGACACGATATCTATTTTCTACCCGTAAAAGTAAGGTAAAACAGCAGTGTGATGACGTCCGCTGCTTAAAGCTTCATCCGGTTGCCTAAGAAAATTCGACGCTACAGCTTGAATACTCGACGAGCGTTTTCGTGCAAGAACTTCGGCCACACGTCGTCTTTAAATGGGACGTTAGGCATGTCACCAAAGATCCTTTCCAAGGATAAACCCATGGGGAAGTAACCCGCATACATGATTTTGTCAGCCCCACGGGTATTCGCAAAATGAATAATATCTTTGGGGTAGTGCTTCGGGGCAAAAGCGCTGGTCATATAAAACAAATTTTCATATTTCAGCATCAACTTCCAGGCAAGGTCTGTCCAGGGCTCGGCGCCATGCTTCATAACCACTTTTAGCTCGGGGAAAAACCAGCAAATCTCATCAAGGTGCTCAACTTTTTGGGGCTCCATTGGAATCCGTGGACCCGGCACACCAACACAGGGGCAAAACGGAATATCTAGGTCAATACAGGTGACAAAGATGGGATACCATTTTTTATCAGCTAAGGAGACTTGAGGGCAGAGCCCCGCTGGAAAGGCGTTCACCGACTTAATGTCATAGGTTTCTTTGAGCCGGCGAATCTTTCGAACCTCTTCCATACCGTTATTTGGGTTGCAGTCGTAAGAGGCAAAGAAGCGCTCAGGATGTTTTTTTACCGCTTCGTTTTGCGTCTCATACTGGCCCTCGTCCACACCTAACATGGCCTTTTCAATATTGAACTCATCCATTTTTTCCAGGGTGTAGGCAATGTAGTCATCGCGCTTGCCCACCTTTGGAAGATCTTTGAACATGTATTGCGCAGGCATTTTGAACATCTGACGACTCTGCTCATCCATCAACAACGGACGAATAAAATCATAAAAATTTGAGGTGTCGTCATTTGGGACCGCAAGCATTAGATCAATGATAGGCAAATTCGTGGGCATTGGCATGGGTTTTGTCCTCTAGCCATCTTGGCAATCGGTGAAGGGGTTTGCGATGACCAAACATCACCACCCCATGGTGTCAGTGGCTATCATGTGCGGCCGACCATTTTTTATAAAGGTTTTTTCATTGCGTCAAAACTACCCATGAGAAAACTTACCATCGAGGCAATTCGCTCAGGTGGCTTTGCCGTCAACCCGAGGCAGTTAAACTTGGGTAATCGGTATAGCCCCCTGGGCCCTCGCCCGCATAAATTGTTCGTTTATCTAGGGTGTTTAATGGCGCATCGCAGGCGAACCTTGTCACTAAGTCAGGGTTTGCAATATAAGCGCGCCCGAAAGACACCGCATCTACACAATGCTCAGCGATAAATTGATCTGCCTCGGCAGCATTGAAGCTGTCGCTGCCGATCAGCGCTCCTGAAAAATATTCGCGGCTTAATGCCAGGCTATCAATACCCGTCGACGCCATCCGAATCGCATGCACCCAGGCAAGTCCTAAACGGTTCGCTACCTGAAGGAGCGCAGCGTAAGTTTCAGTCGGATTGTCATCAACGTGATCGTTGTAAGGATTGCCGGGAGAGATTCTCAGCCCTATACGCCCAGCGCCGGTTTCAACTTTAATCGCCTGAAGAACCTCCTCCACAAAACGTAAACGATTCTCCAAACTGCCACCGTATTGATCATCACGAAGGTTGCTTCCCGTCGCCAAGAATTGAGCTGGCAAGTAACCCGATGCACAGTGGAGCTCTACAGCATCGAACCCAGCTTTCAGGGCGCGGGCAGCAGCGGCTTGATAATCTGCCACAACTGTTTTGATCTCGGCCAAAGTCATCGCCTCGGGCGTCGGCATGGGCATCATCCCTGACTCGGTAAAAATCTCGGCGTTAGCAGCTAGAGCTGATGGAGCTAAAAACCGTGTGTTTCGTCCCTTATTGAGTGCATGGCCTACCCGACCACAATGCATCAGCTGGCAAGCGATCAGCCCGCCCCGACCATGAACCCGGTCGGTCACTGTTGACCAAGCCTTCGTGTGCGTATCGTTGTAAATCCCCGGGGTGCGGTTGTAACCTTTACCGTCGGCAGAAGGATGCACGCCCTCGGTCACAATCAGTCCGGCGTCGCCGCGCTGACCATAGTAATTGGCTTGCAATTCTGAGACCGCGTCGTCATCTTGCCGAGCCCGGCTACGAGTCATCGGCGCCATCACAATGCGATTACGAAGTCGCAAGTCACCCATTTCAAGGGGGCTATACAAGTGCGCATAGTTCATTTTCTCATCCTCATATTGGGAGCCAACCCCGCCTTTACCGAGTTTTTATAGACGGGTCTAAACTGCCATCACGCATCGTTGCCAAAAACTTCTCTAGTGGCGCAGGTGCGGCAACACTCGGTAAATGTTCAGAGGGCGGTTCGGCCCAGAACCTCTGCCAACTGGGGAACAAGCTGTGGAACGCCCCTTCGTATTCATCCCGATCAGGCCACCGCATTTTATTCTCCCCGCAGGGCGGCTTATTAAGGTCGGTGGCATACCAGTAGCACGGGAGGCGTCGTCGAAAATACCAACACCCTTTGATGCGCTCATAATGGTCCCAGTAGAGCATCTGCATAATCACCCATTCACAGCCACCCTCTTGTGTCGGAGTTTCATGCTCGTTTTTGCTGTAGACAACGCCTACCGCTCGATCAGGATCTTCAAATTCGATAATGTGATTACCAATGTGGTGTGCCGTACCCGTAAACTGAATTCGCAAGGTTTCATCCATCCACTTCTTGAAGTGTGCGCGGCCAACCTTGTCTCTGCCAATCCGAATATCCTCGGCGAAAAGATTTACCAAAGCGTCGATATCCCGCATATCCAGTGCTAGCGAATACTTTGCGGCAAGCTGTCGGATCGCATCCAGAGACTCCAGGCGATCAAGCCTCGCAACAATATCATTCTGGCTCATAGGCTCTCCTCAACCGCGACACTACGTCCCGCCATACGCCCTGAAAAAGTGGCATCCCCCACAGAGCTACCAGACGCATAACCATCACCACGCCTAGGCACACCGCAAGCCGTTCTACCTGCGGCATACAACCCGGGAATAACACCCTCATGGACAGAGCGCACAGCGCCATCAACCGTGGTATCGAGACCACCTAAGGTGAAACAGGGAAAAAACGCCCCTGCTCCCGGCGTACAATCGAGTGCCACAAAGGGCGCCTCAAGCGTTTTCAACCAACTGATGTCTTTGTGAAACAAACGATCCACCCGCTCAGACACGTCCTCGTTGAAGCGTTCAATCGTCCGCTCAAGCTGTCCCGTGGGCAAGTCCAACTCCGACACCAATTCTTCCAGACTTTCACCGGTTGCCACTACCGGTGCTTGCAGCCAGCTCTCAGTCTCATAATTACCGTAATCTTCCACATTAAGAATGAGGTATACGGGATAACTTTGGTTCACCAAAAAGCTGCCGATGCGGCCGTGATAAGCGTCCTCATTGATAAAACGCTGACCCTGGCCGTTAACAAAGATGCCGAAGGTTAGCGTCGCCGGAGGATAGAAAGGCAAACTCAAAAACCCTTCGTGCATGTTGATGACACGACCACCAACGCTCAGCCCCATTTGTATGCCAGTGCCCGTATCATTTGGGTTGCCAATTTGGGTCTTGTTATCAAGAAACTGAGGGCAGTATTCACGCACCATGTCCTCGTTCATGATAAATCCACCTGCGCACAGCACCACTCCTCGACCAGCGCGAAAATAGTGTTCCTGCATATTTTGCCGAACCGCAAGACCAACGATCCGTTGTTGAGGGCCGTGGCAACTCACGATCAGTCGCAAGGCCCTAGTTTCATAGTGAATATCAATGCCTCGCTGCTCGACTTGCTGCAGAAGAATTTTAGTGAGTAAAGGGCCGCCGTTGTCACCCTCGACTTCGAGGTTATGTCCTCGAGGCGCAGGCTTGTACTGCTCGCAATAGGGCCACGCTTTTTCACTACCCGTGTAGAGCAAGCAGTCGTCAGTCAGGGCCATCATGGCGCGCTCTTTAAGCTCGGAAGCCTTGAAAGGCACCCCTAGGGACATCAACCAATCGAGGTGCTCCGCCCCGCCTTCCGCATAGGCTCGCACTTTACTGGCATCAGCCTGAGGCCCATTACTCGCCATCAAGTAACCAAAAACATCCTCAACGCTGTCTTCGTAACCCACTGCTTTCTGAATTTTCGTGCCACCACCCAAATAAATTTCTGCAGAGGACAAAGCGGTCGAGCCCCCAGAAGCCGATGCCGCTTCCACGATCATCACCGATGCCCCCTCATCAGCCGCCGCGATAGCCGCACAAGCACCGGCGCCACCAAAGCCGACAACAACGACATCACTTTCGCCAGACCAAGAGGTCACGTCAGATTCAAGCATGGGGGCAAAAGACATAGGCAGAGGCTCGCCAAATCAACTGGAGGTGCTTCACATTAGCGACTTGATCAAAGGCGATCAGCCTCCGTTCGGACGATGGAGCAAGGTTGCGCACCGCCCAATCACACGCCACTCTGCGGGCCATCCAAACCCCAAGAGATAACATCATGGCCTGGTACACCGGTAATGCCCTTTACGACACATTGCTTCTAATAGGTTTTGCCTACGCGCTGCTGGTATTTGCCGCGAGCTTTGTGGGTACCGCTGCCTATGGCGGCCGATTCGGACTCAAAGGTAAAAAACAGGGTATTAAGCTCGGTTCTCGTATGGGCTGGATTATTATGGAGCTTCCCGGCTTGATGGTTTTTCCTGTCGTCTACTTCATGGGGACTAACGCCTACGAAGCCGTGCCTTTGTTTTTTCTTGCGGTATGGATGATGCACTACAGTAACCGCGCTCTCATTACTCCAATGCTGATGCGGGTACAGCCGGGAACACCCGCAAGCTTTTCTTTCAACGTCATTATTGCAGGCTGGATCACCCTGTTTCTCCACGGTTATTTCAACGCGGCGTATCTGACTGAGTACGGCGATCAGTACACACTCGACTGGTTTAGTGATCCTCGATTTGTGTTGGGCTTAATTGTTTATGCGACGGGTTTCGGGCTGAACATTCACTCAGACCACATCCTGCGTAATCTGCGCTCAAAAACGCCCGCGCCCAATGAGCCGCGCTACAAAATTCCTTTTGGCGGTGTTTTCCGCTGGGTTACCTGCCCACAGTACCTCGGGGAAATTCTGTCTTTCACAGGCTTCGCCATCATGACCTGGAATTTGGGGGCGGTTTTTGTGCTCGCAATGACCGCAGGCAATTTGATTCCCCGGGCGCTTTATACCCATCGTTGGTTTCGTAAAAATTTCGATGAATACCCGCCAGAGCGTAAAGCCATCTTTCCGAAGCTGCTGTAAATCTTTATGCCTCAGGCTAGTCTGCGAGCCTCAGCATCATCCATGGCATACCTAACAAATCTGATCAGGGCTCGAACCAGATAGCAGACCCGATGGCACGCTCTTGTATGGCGACGGGAGCCATAGGTTCTATACCCAGATCTCGGGCATCGTAGGTGGACCATCGCGGCGTTGGGATCTCAAGAACCCTTGGGTAGTAAAAGGCAGGGCGATCAGGGTTAAAGTCGTCATCCTGCCACCAAGCTGCCAACGAGGGTGCACCGATAGTATTTTCGTAGGTGCTTGCCGCCGTGTTTACCGTGCTACCAACGGGGTCCAATCGGCCGGTGGCGGGGTCAATATGTCGCCCCCCAGACCATGCCACATCAATAACCTTCTCGTGGGTCACACCCTTTTCGTCAACCCAACCTTTAATAATTTGAATACGATCAAGCTGAGCTCCCAACGGGTCCTGCGCGGCAAAAACGACAAACCGAGGCGCCCCTGATCCCGACTGCGATGGTAATGCTGAGCCCATAGGCACCCCGACAGCGTCAGCCAGCGCGACACCATTAGCCGACACAGGCAGCGCTGAATCAAGCTGCCAGCCACCAAACATGCGCAGTGAAATACGTGGTCCTGAGGTGGCAAAAGTCTCACGCCGTTGCAGCGCAGAAAAAAGTGCCTCGCGGGTGTTTTCCTCAGCCCAAACCCCAGCCAGCCCTCCAGAACCCCAACTTCGCGCAGGCGTCATATAGGCTAATCCCAGACCGGCCTCACCCGTTCGTAAACCTGCGCTTCCATCCATCATTGGCAGCTTACCCGTGTAGTTATCCTCATCTGTGACTGAACTTGCATTGTGACTATCGCTTGCACCGATCACGCCGAAGACAAAAGGATTGAAGCCGTCTCTATGAGCCAGTGAAATTCCACGTCGCAAGGCATCGCGTGCATAAGACCCTTTGACCGTTTCCAAGGTGCCCTGTTGGCCGGGCACCGCGCTAGCAATCTCAAATCCTGCGAACTCGTCGAGACTTGATAACAACGGGTGTGTTTCAGAAGCACCCTTCACCTGAAGAATTTCACTAATCGGTTCGAGATCAGAACGGTCGTCAGGTACGGCCTCAACTAGCAGCCGACCCTCGCTGTCCTCAACTCGATACATGAGTCCCTGGGATAGGTTAGCGTTGTGGGGAATAGCAATGACTGACCGCCCTTGTGCACGCTCACTGCGCATAAACCGCCAAAGGTCTGTTGCTTTAGATCCGTCGATAGCGCTGAAGGGCAGATCGGGTACCGCACTATTTCCGTAGATGACGTTTCGGTGTAAATGCGTCGTAACGTCGCCACCATCGGCCGACCACTCCCAGCCGATGAATGCTGTGAATTTGCCGGGATCGTTATAGGTGTTGGCTGCCTCTACAGTGGTTCTCCATGCTGCAGTATTTATGGCGGCATCGACGCCGCTAAGGGTCAACTGAAACCCATTCCCATGCATAAGCGCCATCGTCTCTACCCAGGCACGAGTCACGGCCAGCCTACTACCCTCCTCTAACAGCTGGGCTAGTGGCTGGCGTGTCGTTGGAATATCAAGACCTGCCAGTCTCGCCTGACCCATATATTCGGCATGATCTGTAACCGCGGCAAAGTCCAATGGACGGCGAATGGTCAGAGGGTAACCAGCACCATGATCAATCGTCAGACCCCGGGAGAAACGGTAAACATCCTCCGGCAATGCACGCACCCCCATTGCAAAAGCATCGCTCGATAAAGCGGTATGAATATGTAGATCACCCCAGTAAAGGTTGCGCAGCGGACTAGGCATCAATGGAGTGACTTCAGGGATTTCAGTGACGGGGGAACCTGCCATCGGCGAGAGAGAGGGGTCTGCTATGGGGTCACAGGCCGCGAGAACTGTTACCAACATCACGGTCATCGCAACCAGTAACAGCTCGGGCACCCGCCTGCACCTAATGGCATCGGCAGGCACACAGAGAACATTATTCTCAAGCCCTTGCATCAGTAAATTACTGCCTTTGAGCGCTCGGGAGGCCCCCCCAGCATGCCTCTGTGCGACGGTGGGTAGATACCAGCATCAGAAATTTTCAAAGCGACACCCAGCTCTGCGCCGACCACCGTTTGCCCAGCATAAGAAGATTGGTCGGGACCACTGCGTAAGCCGTGAATAAGATGCCCGGTGTATTCCGGTGACTCTGCCACCTGCATTATTTCCTCATATTGCTCGGGATGCACTTCAGCAGCCTTCAGCGCTCGCTCAGTTTTAAGAGGACCCATCCAAATTGACACGCTGTTAACGCCGGTTCCATTCAGGTCGTGCTGCATATCGGCAGCAAATTTATCCAGGCCGGCTTTCTGAGCGCCATAACCCGGACCGTGCATATAACAATTTGCGCCAAAAGATGAACCGAAGACAATCCAACCTGTTCTTGCGGCCACCATAATGCGAGCAGCGTGCCAGCTGGCGACGTAGGCAGAGCGCAAGCCGACGTCTAAAATGGCGGCTGCGTCTAAGCTTTTTTCCCAGAAGGGTTTGGGCGTAATCAGCTCAGGATGCATGTATGTCGCATTATTAAATAAGACATCTAGGCGGCCGGCGTCGCGCTGAATTTGCGCGAACACTTCCGCTACAGCTGCATCATCGGCATGATCACAACAAAGGGCAACGCCTCGGCCTCCCGCATCAGTAACAGCCTGGGCCGTATCATGAATGGTTCCGGGCAGTAATGAGCCATCCCATGCTTTTGCGGCTCCAACCACCTCAGAGCGACCCGTAATGTAGACCGTGTACCCGTGCTGTCCAAGCGCACGAGCCACTCCAGCTCCCGCGCCTCGGCTCGCTCCGGTGACTAGTGCCACTGGTGCATTACTCTTCATAGCATCCTCCCATCATGAAAACTGCCAATCACCCTAATCTCAACAGACGGGCCCTATTAACCCCGCCTTTGGCTTGCACCCAAAACGCTCGCGACCATAACGCAACAGTACACTAGGCACTGGGCTTAAATTATCGGCATCGACAACGTTTTGGCACCCGACAAAAACATTTAGCGTTCGTCGGAGGCCTCGGCAATCAAGCGCGTTAAATATCAGGGGGATAGTGTCTCGGCGCGGGTTTTCACTGCATTGGTCATTCGACGAAAACCCCGCCACAGAAACAACCCCATAAAGAGCGTCACAATAGGTGATAGCCAGCCTCGCAATTCAAAATAGGAGGTGTAACGGCACTCCCCTGCGCCTAGAACTTCAAGCCGATGCTGTCGCTTGCTATAAAGCCAACGACCTACGGGTCGCATACGGTATTCAAACAATTTTTCATGCTCAACTTGAGTCACCTGCTCGGTCTGCTCAAGCTCGAATGGACCCATGTTTACCTGCATAACAATGGGGGCCCCAGGCTGCAGCTCCGCCATGCACTCGGTGATGAAGGGGTTCCATTCGTTGTAGGCGGGAAAGTCCACGATCACCTGCCAAGCCGCAGATGGAGTGGCCTTTATACTGCGAACAAACTTTAGGGTCAGCATCGCTCAGGCACCCCCAGAAGAAGCAAGCAGCTGATTATCTTCCAACACATTTGCTGGTCGATGTATGCACCAAGTTCCGGCTGGATGATAGATGTACGCCACGCAACTATTACAGTTGTCGCACAGCGATGGTTCCTCGGGATGCACTTGCCACTTATTGACTAAGTCAGGCTCTCTGAGCAGCGCGCGTGCGAGTGCCACAGCTTCAAAATCCGCCGCCATGCACTGCGCCACGTTATCAGCTGACTTCACACCGCCGAGATACGCCAATGGCAGGGATACCGCCTCTCGAATTTTTTTCGAGTACTCCCAAAAATACAGCTCTCGAAAATCGATAGAAGGTGCCGACTTAGCCGTGGCACCGATAGCCATTCCACTGAGAGACCACTTACCCAGAACGCGATACATAGCCTCAAGATTCATATTGCTGCCAAACATGAACCAGCCCGACTCTACGTTGCGACCCCCTGACAATACCAGCATGTCAGCACCCGCTGCCTCAAGCAATTTGGCAGTGACGATCGCATCCTCTACGTTAGCTCCCCGACGTCTTCCGTCAGAGACATTAATCTTAGCCAGCACCGCAATATCCTGCCCCACACGCTGCTTGACTGCCGCCAGAACTCTTGTAGGAAAACGCGCGCGGTTCTCGGCACTGCCGCCGTAGGCATCTTTGCGCTTGTTGTCCATGGGCGATAAAAACTGGTTTAGCAGGTAACCATGGCCCATATGAATCTCAACTGCGTCGAACCCCGCACTCACGCAGTGCTCAGCCGCAGTAACAAAGTCATCTACCATGTTCTGCATATCGTCCTCAGTCATCCCCCGCCGCAGGACATTGCCCCGAAGAAGACCCGCAGGATTAAAGCCCGACACAGAACTTTGCAGACGCTTAGGCACAAAGACGCCGGTTACGAAGGACCCACCGTGCGTAATTTGAGCAGCAATCTTGCCTCCCTTGGCGTGCACAGCATCGGTTACCGCTCGCAGTTCATCAAGCACACCGTCGTGTAACCAAATTTGCTCCGGTAGCGTGCGTCCTACCTTGTTCACTGATAGGTAAGCCATGGTCGTCATACCCACGCCCCCGGCCGCCATACTTTCATGGTGTTTCAGCATGGCACGGGTCGGCATGCCTCGCAGCGACATGTTTTCGTTGGCGCCGGCTTTAATGAAACGGTTGGGTAAGGTTACTGGACCCACCTGCAGCGGTGTATAGGCTCTTGCGAGCATAGACTGTTCCACAATCTCTCCCGGTAATTTGACGCTCTAGTATAGCCACAGGACTGGCGCGGAATATCGTCCCTTTGCAGGTAATCGATAGCGAGTCGGAGCTTTTGAGACGTCACAGCGATACTCAGGGATCACTTACCATACATACCACCGGGAGATGCTTCAGGTGCTAGCGTCGGTCAACAGTGCCTTGAGGCTTGCTTGCTTATCGGCGTCAAAAGCTAAAGCTCGACTCATGTAGTCGCTCGCGTCCCGATAACCTGCATCTATCTCACTAAAGGCCGCAGCTAGGTAGCGTTCCTCAACCTGCATTAAAACATCTAGGGCCAGGCGTTTTGCCTCAGCCCCATCGTCTTCAGGGATAGCTGCCGTCAGTGCGCGACGGTATTTCTCGTTGCAACGATTGGTCGCCAGATAGTCTGTCATGACATCATGTTTCGAAGCGCCGGCAGCCAGGAGCGTTAGCGCAGCGGCATAGCCGGCGCGGTCTTTTCCCGCTGAGCAGTGGAATACCAAGGGTAAACTTAGAGGCTTTAACAGCAGATGCAAGAACTTGCTATAGACCTCAGCAAAACGGGTCACAAACAATCGATTAGCTTCAATGAGAAATTCTCTCGCTGCTTGCGCATCAACTCGACCCGCCTCAACCTCATGGCGAATATTAATCACATCCGCACCCTCGGCTTCTACCGGCAGCCAAACTTCATTGATGCCGGTACCCATCAGAAGATCAGGGTTTTCCTCTCGCTCACTGGCTCGACGCAAATCGACTACGGTAGCCACGCCCAACTCGGATAACTTTGCTCGGTCAGCACCGGTCAGGCGTCCCAAATGATCAGAGCGATAAATCTGCCCTGAGATGAAGGAACCTCCACAACTAAGAGGGTAGCCCCCGAGGTCTCTAAAATTATGCGCTCCCTCAAGCCGAATTTGACGGGGCAGACTTTGGGTGTGTAACAACAAATCGTAACTCCCGGTAAAAATCAGCGCATTAGCTGTGGTTCTGAGCCACGTTTAGAAACCCTCAGCATCGTGAGACACGCGCCAAATTAACTGCGGAAATAATCGCCGCATCACCACGCCTAGTTGGGTTTGCTTGCCGGGGTAGGAAAAAAGCTTTCCCTTATCAAGGCAGCGTTCGATCTCATCAATAACCACGTCCGGCATCAGGGTCTCCCCTTTAGAGGGCAACTTGGGTACAACAGTTGCCTCGGCTTGCTGCCAAAGCGCGGTCTTTACCGCAGGCGGGCAGACGCAACAAAAACGCAGCCCGCTATTACGATTTTCGTGATAAAGGATTTCAGTATAAAACTGAACTGCCGCTTTACTTGAGGCATAAGCACCCATGAGAAGCCCCGGCACGATACCGGTCATCGAGGAAAAGCTGACAAAGTCGCCGCTCCCTCGCTCAATCATTCTGGGCAAAGCCGCCGTGGCTACGTTAACGAGACCACCATAGTTTATCGTCATAACTCGCGTCGTTAGCTTGGGGTCCTCCTCGAGCAAACGGCCAAATGGCATGATTGCGGCGGCATTGGCTACTCGATCTACTGGGCCGAGACTGGCTTCAATATCGGCAAACACACTGGCAACCGCATCAGCATCTGTAATATCTAATACGTAAGGTTTGATATTTGAGGCGGATGCAGCGGTTTCAGCCATACCGGCTTCATTGACATCTAAAATGGCAACCGTTGCGCCATCCTCAGCAAGGCGACGCGCCCATGCCTGCCCCATACCGCTGCCGCCACCGGTAATTACTGCAACCTGACCCCTAAAAGACATTGAAACTCCCTAAGACCTCAAAATCGTTGTGCTCAGCCCTCGGAGGCTTCTGGTGTAAAAACTACTGGCATCGATTTAATCGTGCTAATCATAAATGAGCGCATATAAGTGACCTCACCGTTAAAGGTCATATCACGCAGCCTAGGGATCACCTCCTCAAACATGATCCGCATCTCAAGCCGCGCTAAATTCATGCCCAAACAAAAGTGCTCACCAATACCAAAGGAACGTAGCTCCTGGTTTAGCGTTGGCATCCGCTTTTTACGATGTATATCGAAACGCATAGCATCGTCACCAAACACCTCTTCATCGTGGTTAACCGCGTGATAATGCATCACGATTTTCTCACCGCGCTTAAAAGAATAACCGTTCCACTCGATATCTTGTGTTGCTGTTCGACGCATCGCGATGAACGCCGTGTTGTAACGCAGCATCTCTTCAATAGCGTCAGGTATATCCTCAGGGTGATCAACAAGATGTTGCAGCTGATCCGGGTTCTCCATCAACAGCCGCATGCCGTGAGCGGTCGCAGTGCGGGTGCTTTCGTTGCCACCCACCATAAGCAGAATAAAGACCCAGGCGAACATTTCATCGCTGATAGGCTCGCCGTCGACTTCACCCTCCAACAAGGCCTGAATAACAGGACCGGTAAAGCCCTTGCGCTGCTTTTTCGCCAACTCCATCGCATAGAGAATCACCTCAAAAGAAACAGCATTAGCCTCTTCTGGCCCCGTAGAAATATCAGGATCATCGCCGAAGGCCATAATGTTGGTCCATTCAAAAAACTGCTTTCTGTCTTCCTGAGGAACACCCATCAGCTCTAAAACAGCAATTAAGGGTAATTCCGCTGCAACTTCCTCGACAAACTCACAAGATCCTGCGGCGGCCACTCGGTCGACAATTGCTTTAGCTTGCTCTCGCAACCAAGGCTCCATCGCGGACACTGCCCGAGGCGTAAAAGCATCACGAACCACACGGCGATGAGCCCTGTGCTTGGGAGGGTCCATGGCAATAAATGCATTGTCCAACATGACCTGCATCGTTTCTCGCTGCATCTCAGATTCAGGCTCCATTGGAAAAGGGCCTTCAATTTGCGATGAAAATAGAGCGGGGTTCTGGGAAACAAAATCCAGGGCATCTCGCTTAACTGCAGCCCAATAAGGAATACCTGTCATGGGGTCATCGAAACGTACAAAACTCCCCTGCTGACGGATGTCGGCAAGTGCCTGATAGGGCATGCCCTGACTGTACGCGTCAAGATCCAGAAGGTGTGTGAAGGGACAGCTCGCTTCCATATTTTCCATATCTGTGGTCATCTCCATTTGCCGCTTCAGCACCTAACAAAAAAATTCCTGCAGTACTAAAGCAGCTATCATTTTCATTACTACTACGCAGCCCTTGCCTCTGATGTGAGACCTCGATGTTCCCCTTAAGCAAGCAACAGCACGTCGTCCGTTTGTGTGTAGGAAAACATTGTTTTTTTAAAACGTCCAGTATTACTATGCATACGTCACGTGACGTCACAGAGTCGATTGATAGGAGCTACAAAGTAGACATGCCTCGCCCGCTGGTAGATACAGAGACCATTATTACCGTAGCGCTCGAGGCCATGGAGGAGCCCAGCGCGGGCCCCCTGACTGCCCGGCGCCTAGCTACAACGTTAAAGTGTTCTACACGCACCCTGTATCAACAGATGGGCAAGCAGGAAGAGTTGATTTCTGCGCTGCTCAACCACTACTTTGTCAAGACGGCACCAGAGCTTGATTCCACTTTGAGTTGGAAAGACGCCATTGGTGCGTGGGCAAGCGCACTAAGGTTGGCTATCTTAGAGC
Organism: marine gamma proteobacterium HTCC2080; assembly: GCA_000169115.1. GTDB lineage: Bacteria > Pseudomonadota > Gammaproteobacteria > Pseudomonadales > Halieaceae > Luminiphilus. The sequence continues at coordinate 231,443 of AAVV01000005.1, read as the reverse complement.
GACCGAACCTCTCGCGACACCTGAGCACTGATAACCGCCCCGCCCTTATCGAATTCACCCGACCATTACTCGCGGCACTGATCGCCTCCGAATTTTCTGAGGCCGTGGCAGTTGAAGTGTGTCGATCACTGGTCCACGTTATTGTTAGCTTGACGTTAGGCGAGCTCGAAACCCAGGCTCATCGTTATGATGAAACGGCGATCGAAGGGGATCATTTAGCACGGTTATTGTCGATTGATGCCAACGCTTATGAGCGCTCACCTGATGGCAAAACACCACCCCCAGTTTTTATGCAAAGTATTCAATGGCTCATAGGCGGAATCGAACTGCAACAACAAATACAAGTAGCGCGCACATGATCCGGTTAGGGCTTATCCCAGTAAGGGGTTTTACTGGATCAATTCGATGGTCTCGGCCGAAGTGTACGGAAACTAACAGGCGCCCTGTTTGTTACACAGCAGCCGGCCTATTGACCCAACAGCCATCTAACAGGTTGTTGGGAGGAGTTCAGAGCATTATGTTTTCTTTATTCTTATTATTACCTATTAGGACGGCATTACGATGAGCGAACGATTACTGGTTGTTTCTACTGACTGTCACGCTGGCCTGCCAATCAGCCAATACAAGCCCTACGTCGAAACCAAATACCATGACTTTATTGATATGGCGGTCGACGTCCAAGTGGACATGATGGACAAAGCTGAAGCGCAGTTCCTGATAAAGGAAATTAACGATGCTTGGCGCGCGCCGATCAAAGAAGCGCTCACCGGAGCTTGGGACTACAAACAACGCAGCAAAATGCTTGCGGGCGATGGCATCGCAGCTGAAGTCATTTTCCCCGACGGCATCACTGAACAAAATACGCCGCCGTTCGGTGCAGGCCTAGGCCTCTCGCCCAAAGATGCTGTGCCCGAACTGCAATGGGCGGGCGCTATGGCCCACAACCGCTGGCTCTCAGAACTCGTGGCCAATGATCCAAAGCGTCACTTTGGTGTGGCCTCTATCCCGCTACTTTTCGATGTTGATCAAGCGGTAGAGGCAGCACGATGGTGTCATGAGAATGGCCTGAAGGGCGTGATGTTGCCGACGATGTGGGGGGAACATGCCGCCTACCATGACCGTAAATATGACCCTTTCTGGGCTGTCTGCGAAGATTTGGGCATTGTGGTGCACTTTCACTCGGGTCCGGCGCCGCTGAACGAATACTTTGGCCCTGAATTCCCTGTGGTCGATTCCAGCGAGACGCTTCCGGGTGCGATGGGGTGTTACGTGTCAGAGGTGATGTTTTGGCTATTTAGACCTTTAACCTTCATGTTATGGGGCGGGGTTTTTGAGCGCTTTCCAAAGCTCCAAGCCATGGTCGTAGAAGGCGGCACTATGTTTATGGTTCCGTCCTGGCTGCGCCTGCTTGACCACAATTACACCGACATACATTTTTCAGCGAAGCTGGGCGACTTCCGGTCGCACCTTTCTATGGCACCCAGCGAGTATTTTGCGCGCAATTGCGGCATAGGAGCTTCCTGTGTGCCTAGGCGCGACCTGGATCTCAAGGAGCAAATTGGCTTAAATCAGATTATGTGGGGAAGCGACTTTCCTCACCCAGAGGGCACTTGGCCTAATACCGCTGACTATTTTGCAGAAACCTTCGCAGGATTCCCGGTCGACGAGGGCAAAGCCATTCTCGGTGGAAATGCCACGAAGTTTTACGGTATGGATGAAGGCTATCTGCGCACAATCGCAGATGAAATTGGTCCCGAGATAAGCATTTTTAACCAATAATAAATCAGTACGATAAGCGCGAGGAAACGACATCATGGAGTTGATTGCAGTTTGTGACTCAAAAGTTAATACCGCACCTGACTTTCCAATGGGCTGGTGGTCTCTAGCCCGCAGTCACGAGCTGCAGGTTGGCGAAGTAAAATCGGTATCGGCCTTAGACAGGGAGCTGGTGCTCTACAGGACAAGATCTGGCGCCGTTCGCGTTCACGATGCCTACTGTCCGCACTTAGGAGCAAACCTAGGCGTCAATGGGCGCGTCGTTGGAGAGTCGATCCAATGCCCTTTTCACGGATGGCAGTTTGGCGGCGACGGCGTCTGCGAGAAGATTCCATACTGTGAAGAAATTCCATCGCGCGCAAAGCTTAACAATTGGCCCGCTACAGAGATTAATGGCGAAATCTACATGTGGTTTCATCCCACTGGAGAAGAGCCTCAATGGCAAGTGCCAAAGGTAGAGCAGCTCGATGACGAAAACTGGACTGCACCCCGCCAAGTCGAGTTCTTAGTCCCCACCCATGTACAAGACATCGCTGAGAATTCTTGCGACCCGGAGCACTTTCAATATGTACACAAGCAGAGCGAAACGCCGCCCTCTTCAGTCACCGTTGAAGAAGACGGCGCGGTACACCTGCGAGCCGAGATGAATGCGAGTGGCATGCCCGGCCAGCTCCACGCGACAATGTTTCAACCAGGACTCGCTACCGTGCTAACCAGTTACGGCCCGGGAGCTGAGATGATTGTGTACAACTCAGCTCAACCGTACAGCCGGGAAGAAACCCTACTGCGCTGGACCCTAACCGTGCGCAAGGAGATTGCAGATCTTGCAGGGGACCAAGTTATGAATGGCATCATTGACGGTCTGCAGGACGATTATCCTATTTGGAAACATAAGGTTCACCGCAAACAACCCATCTTCTGTAAGGGCGATGAAACCCTCGTTCTTTTCAGAAAATGGGTGCGGAAATTTTATCTACCCAACAGTGAGCGGGGTGTCCAATGACAGCTAATTATTTTGCAGGCAAGACCGCCATTATCACGGGTGGAGCTAGCGGCGTAGGACGCTCTCTCGCCATGGCCCTAGGCGCTGCAGGCAGCAACGTTGTAGTCGGCGACGTCGATAAGAGCGCCATGGCAATCATTGACACTGACCTTGAAACTGCGGGGGTTCCTCATCGCGTTGATCACTGTGACGTCACGCAAACAAGTAGCTTGCAGGCAGTCCTCGATAGCGCTGTGGAGACTTTTGGCCAAGTTGATTTTGTGTTCGCCAACGCTGGAATTGGTGCGGGCGAGGCCGGGCCGATTTGGGGGTACTCCGAAAAAGATTGGCAGTGGTGTTTTAACGTTAATGTTTGGGGAGTGGTGAACAGCATCAACGTTTTCATGCCCTATTTAGCAAGTCGCCCGGAAAGAACGCACTTAGTCATTACCGGATCTGGGAATGGCGCCTATGCAGTACTACCTGACGTGCCCATTTACACCGCTAGTAAAGCAGCAGTGCACACCATTACCGAGAATTTGCACTATCAGGTGCAAGCTGGCGGCCTCCCCGTGGTGGTGAGCGCACTTTTCCCCGGTCCCCACGTGGTAGAAACCGGTCTGTTCAACTCAGGACGCGTGCGTCCAGAAGAATTTGATAAGGGCGTTGTCGGTAACGAAACCGGTATTAACTCGGTTGAAGATATGAAGCGAATGGCCGAGGAGTATGGCATTAACCTCCAGACGACCCATCCTGACGAAGTCGCTGAAATGGCGCTGCAGGGATTACCTGAGGGCAACTTCTGGCTTCTCGAATTGACGGCAGAAAATGAAGCCAAGATCCGGCGGCGTGCCGATATGATTATTGGAAAAACCACACCAATACCTGAATCCGTAGGCTAACGAATAATATTAATAGAGGACTGACTATGACCGATACTCCGCAAGCACCTCAGGGCAACACCGGTGACATCATTAACTGGCCTATGCTCAAAGTACACTACCGCACTGATCCCGAAGCTATTGCTGCGCTGCTTCCCCCGGGCATCACTGTCGGGAGCGAGCCCAATGTCAATTTAACGGTTTACAACTTTCCCGTGCCTGATGTACCCGAGTACGGAATTGTCACTACCGTCAATGCAGACTTCAACGGCGTTCAGGGCGAATATACGCTGGGCTACGGTATCGATCAGGAAAGTGCAATATTTATAAGCCAAGAAACTAACGGACAGCCTAAGTATCCCGCGGAGATCGATTACCACCGCATCGGGCCCATGGTTCGAGCGCGTTGTACCCACCAAGGCTATACGTTTTTGGAATTTGAAGGAGTCAGCGAGGGCTCTGCAGGACCCCAACCCGAGTGGGAGCAGAATGAGTGGTGGATCAAAGTATCCAGAGCCGTAAGCATTGGCGGTCCTGCTACCGGCTATGACTTCCCGCCTCACGTGGTGCACGTCAAAAGTAAATATGGCACCGCTTGGCAGGAATCAGTGCAGGGTAAACTAACGTTACGAGACAGCCCTTGGGATCCGCTCAGTACCAAGCTACCCATGCGTGAGCAACTGTCGGCATATTTATGGTGGCCTATATTCCTTGACCGATCGGTCACTTTGTCTGCGCCCTTAGACCCCGATGCCTTCCTGCCCTTTGCCGACACAATCTCTGGCTCGCGTTGGCCTGGGGTCAATGGTGCGCCGCCGCCCCAACAATAGCGGAGTGTGTGCGTCTTGGAACTGGAGCAGCGTATGCAGTGCCTCGAGGACATTGAGGCCATAAAGCAGCTCAAAGCACGCTGGTGGTTTTCCTGTGATACGCGGGATACCGCCGGTATGCGGGCTTGCTTCGATGAAAATGACTTTGAAATCGACTTTGGCTTCATTGGTAGGTTCACCGATATGGGCGCGTTTATTGCGGTCTTTAAGTCCTTGGCCTGCCACCCTACTCACATTGATATGCATCATGGTTTGGCTCCCGAAATAACCATTAAAGACACGCACACCGCCGAGGGTCGGTGGAGAATGCGCTTTCAGTTACTCGAGACCGAACTGAAGCAAGTGCAACTCATGAGCGGCTACTATGAAGACCAATACGTTAAATTGGAGGATGGCTGGAAAATGAGCCGATCAAAATACACCCTGATGTCCAACCTCCATCTACAAAATTCTGATGCTGGTCTAAGCGTTATCCAGATTGGTGCAGGACCGGGACTTGTTGGTGAAGCCAACTCCGCCGGATGAGCAGCAACATCAACCCTGAATCGCGAGCTCGCGCAGCATGGCACCAGTTTTGTGACACTCTAAGAGACGCCGGTGACCTTCTGATCGAGTCAGGGGTCCCACAAGATGATCAAACTCAGGCCGATGGTCTTCGCTATTTGTCACGCATGGCACGCGCCGCTTTAGAATGGTACGTGGAGTTCAATGACCCCGCGTTCCCGGTGCTCTACAGACCTGCTCACGAAACCATCAAGCTGGGGGCAGACAATCCCGACAATCTATACCAGAAAGCTGTCATTGATGGGCGATACGAGTATCGCCTTAGAGGTACACGAGGCAGCGTTGACTACATCAGTATGGCTACCAGCCGAGGCAGTTATGCTGAAAACTTTACGCAGGTAGAAACAGGGTTCCTCGATGGCAACACGCTGACCGTAGGCGCTGACGGCACGTTTGAAGTTGTCATCAGCCAGAAGCAACAGACGGGCAACTGGCTGGCCGCCAGCGAAGCCAGCGAATCTTTACTCATACGACAAACATTTCGACATCGCGATCAAGAGACGCCAGCAGAAATCACCATTGAGCGACTCGACCGTCATGCCGCGCCAAAACCTCTCGAACTTATGACCGCTATCGCACACTTCGAGAAGGCCACAGCTTTCTATCGCAATACCACGCGAATGTTTGCCGATTGGAGCCAGAAAATCTCACAGCACCCAAACACACTGCCGCTTTGGGACCAAGCCTTTTGCCAAATGGTCGGGGGTGATCCCAACATTTTGTATTACCACGGGCATTTTAAATTAAACAACGAAGAGGCCATGGTCATCACCCTCCCGTCAATTCCAGCGTGTCAAACCTGGAATATTCAAGTCGATAACTACTGGATGGAATCCCTTGATTACCGCTACCACCGCGTGTCCTTAAATCAGGCTCAAGCAAGCGTTAATGGCAACGGTAGCGTCACGCTCGTTCTTACGTCCACTGATCCGGGTTGCACCAACTGGATTTCTACAGCCGGCCATAGCGAAGGTACGTTGTGCTTTCGTTGGGTGGGGGCTAAAGATGGTGTCGACCCACAGGTGACAGTCATGCCTGTGGGTGATATTGGAAACCTGAAAAACCTCGAGGCGCCCTCGATCTAATGTTAAGTATCGACGAGATACTCGCGCAGGGGCTTACCCGGTCCCAAAGCACCCGCTACGAAGACACGGGATTCATAAAGCCACTCACCGCGCTGATTGATGCACTTAACACAGAAGCCGATCTTAATACGGCGGGCATAGCCTTTCACCAGTCGCGCTTGCAGGGCTTATTACAAAACCGCAAAGCCCTTGAAGACTGGACGAGAGAGCACCCAGAAATAGCAGAGGAAATCCTGCTCGCACCCATTGTTATTGTGGGCTTACCCCGTACCGGCACCACATTACTCCACAGAACCATTGCTACTGATACCAGCCTGATGGCACCCCTTTGGTATGAAGTGCGGCAGCCGGCACCCATCGACATGAACTTTGTCTCGGATGATGGTCGCATCGCGATAGCGAAGGCTGAAGTCGACGCCATGCTAGCCGCTATGCCAGGCCTCGCTGCGATCCACCCCATGGACGCGGTTGCTCCCGATGAGGAGATCATGTTGCTCGAACACTCATTCATCAGTACGGTGCCCGAGTGTTACGCCAGCATTCCCAAATATGGAGAAGCGCTTTACGCGCAGGATCCCTCAGCAAGCTACGATTACTTGTATAAAATGCTGCAGTTTTTACAGTGGCAGAAGCGTCGAAAAGGAGAGCTCGGCCAGCGCTGGCTGCTAAAAACGCCGCATCACCTGCATTACCCACAGCAGCTCTTCCAGACTTTTCCAGATGCTGTGGTGATTCAAACGCATCGCCACCCAAGTGAAGTCATGCCCTCCTATGCCAGCATGATGTGCGAGCTAGCCGCCCCCTTTGCCAATAACCTGAACAAACAAATCCTAGCAGCTCACTGGGTCAAAAAATGGCAACAGGGCCTTACCGCAACGCAGCACTACCGGGACCTGCACCCTGATGCGCCCTACTTTGATCTTCAATTTCAAGATTCAATTCACGAACCAGAAGCAGTACTGAGCCAACTCTACGCGTTTGCCAATTTGGAGCTAACCGATCAAACCCTCCAAGAAATGCAACGCTGGCGGGAATTCAATCAAAGAGAAGCGCGACCAGAACACCACTACACTGCTGAAGAGTTCGGTTTAGAAGAGGGGCAGCTCAACCTGCAATTTGCCGATTACATCGCGCGTCACGTGAGTGGCTAACGTAGAAATACGCCTCGAAACACTCCACGCAGCAAAAAAATAGACTTTTCAACCTCTGATCGTTGGTGGACGCGGGATTAAAAACACCGTAAGCCCCCCCCTACCACTTACCCTGAAGTTAACCTCAATCAACCGCGCTAGTGTTCCGTTCCAACCCGTTATATCACCTGAAACATCAGCAAATGTCTGATCGGATGGGGGACGACGGCTGTTAATTTGTTGAGGGCGCCCACCAAGGTGGTGCGGTGGTGACGCCGATTATTAGTTTAAAAAACCGGGAAGCTCTGGCAATAAAGCGACATCGAGTTTTTCATGCTGAATAATGACTCTAGCACCCAACTCTGTCGCGAGTCGTTCGAAAGCGACCATAGACGCTCTGGTCTCGGCCTCATCGCTATTGAAACGCGGCACTCGCGCCAACTCGCGACTTTCAGCTCGGTGATAGAGATCGCCTGAAAGCAGAACAGTGCCACTTTCGGGCAAGCTAACCCGCAGTGCTGTATGTCCAGGGGTGTGCCCAGGCATCGTTAAAATCACAACCGAACCATCGCCAAACACATCATAGTTGTCACTGAAGGTGGTTTTATTAAGCCCTGCAAAAGCGCTGTGTTGTGCCTCTCCCTCTACAGTCCCGAACATATGGTCAAACTCTTCTTCGTGCACCAGCCACTCAACATCTGGAAAAAGCGCGGCTTGGCCCGTGTGATCAAAGTGACTATGCGAGATCGACAGAAATTCAATATCGGCTGCTGACAGGCCTATTAGTGCCAACTGATCGGCAAGTGAGCTTTCCAAAGATAGCGTAAAAATGCCGTTAACTTGGGGGCCAGATCCCACCAAAGCTTGAGGCAGCCCTAAATCCCAGATCAAGTCGCCTTCGGGGTGGCGGATTAAATAGCAGGTATTCACTAACTGTCCGGCTTTCCCCGCATAGTCGCCGCTCGAGGAGAAAGCGTCTAAATCGGACACTTCAATATCACCACAATCAAAGGTATATAGTTTGGTCGATGGTAAGCTCGCGGCTTCGCCACTCGATTCCTCCGATAAGGTTTGCTCTCCAGATTCGTGCACACCTTTAGAACATCCGAGCACCAGTATCGCAAGTACAAACAGCGCGCAAATTGACTTTTTCATCCCTAAATTTCTCCCGCTAATAATTGCCAAAAAAGCCCACCCCGTTAAGACAACACCAAGCTTTATGAAAGAGGCCCCAACAAGCGCCCATGATTATGGCGCTGGGTTCTGTGCTTCAACAAAGGCCTTCAAGGCGTAGGCCGTGTCGTCAAAGGCGCGCTTAACCCAAGGCCCGGCAAAACGCATGACGTGAATGCCATAAGGCCCCAAAAAAGCGTCGGTGGAGTAATAAATACAACCTCCCTGTTCATTTGTCTCGATGATTTGGTCGCGCCTAGCCGGATAAGGCCAGGCATCAAGCCAGGGAGCAGACCATGCGACGCAATGTGGTGCATCAATCTCGCAAATCGTCTCCACGTTATCGAAATATTCTCCGGGCACAAGATAATTTTTGAGCCTCATCGTTAACGGCTCCCCTAGCGCTAAGTTTCCTCTGGCCTCAACGCAAAACGGATTCCATTGGCTGTAGCCGTCAAAGTCCACAAGTACGTCCCAGACCTTTTGTGCAGGTGCAGCAATGGCTACTTTTTCAGAGCAAACGACAGCCTCCGGATCAAATGCTAATCGTGGATCTTCTGACATGAGCTATCTCCCTAATGCGCTATGTACTACGGCGCCATATATTCCCCGCCGTTTACATCCAATGACGCCCCCGACACAACCCTTGAATAATCAGAAAGGAACATCATCACCGCGCGGGCACAATCAACCTCTGGTGGAATTTCACGCAGGGGGATTCGATCGGTAATTCCCGCAATCACGGTATCTCGATCAGCACCAGCTGCTACTTGCTGATCAATATAAGCATAAACGGGAGCGCCGCCAATCCAACCCATTCGCAGAGCATTGACCCGGATCCCCATAGGTCCAAAATCATTGGCCATATGCCGAGTCGCGGCATTTAAAGCACCTTTCGCAGCAGCGTACATTGCCTCTCCCGAAAAGGGTTTAACCGTAGACAATGTCGAAATGTTCACGATGGAACCTCCGCCGACGGCCTGCATAGGAGCCAAACAAGCTTGAGCCATGCGAATAGCGCCCTGACAAATAACATCGAATACCTCGCCGAACTTTTCAGAGTCAGCGGCGTCCATACTGGCCCAATCACCATGAACGTAGGCGCTGTTCACCAGTCCATCGATTTTACCGAAAGTTTCAACGCCCATCGCCACCAGAGCCTGACATTGCTCCTTACTAGTGACGTCAGTCCCCCGTGCCACAGCAGCCCCACCTGCAGCCTCAACATCAGCCACCACCGACGCTAAAAACTCTTGGTTACGAGCCCCCAAAACAACCTTCGCACCTGCGACCGCAGCCTCAAGTGCAAGAGTTCTTCCAAGACCCGGCCCTACCCCACTAATCACAATCACTTTATCTGCCAAAAACATTCTCTATCCCCCCCACCGAGACCATCTAACAAAGCCAATCTGATTAGCAACCATCTCACAAATTAGCAAGCACAGACCATCGGCCGTTAGGAGATAGACAGAATAATTGCGTCCTGCCATGCTCAAGTAAACAAATGGAGCGACACTCATATGGAAACGAAACAACGCGTTGCATTAGTAACCGGGGCCGCAGGTGGTGTGGGACAATCCACGGTAGAAAAACTCGCCGCAGAGGGCTGCATTGTTATTGGTACCGATATTCGAGCTATCGATGGCACCCCACCAGAGGGCGTGGTTTATCGACAACACGACGTGGCGAGCGAAGCGGACTGGCAGTCTCTGGCGACCTGGCTCGAGGAGGAATACGGCCACCTCGACATACTTGTCAACAACGCCGCTATTCTTATGGCCTACCACATCGAGGAGCAGTCCCTAGAAGACTTTAATACCATCATGCAGGTCAATTGCACCTCCATATTTTTGGGCATGAAAACGCTACTGCCCGTCATGAAAAAAAGCGCGGCTGCGTCAATTATCAATATGTCATCTACATCTGCTGTAGGTGGCTATCCACACTTTGCCGCCTACGGCGCCACTAAAGCGGCCGTACGAAATCTCACTGTCAGTACCGCCGTTTACTGTCAGACCAATGGCCTCCCAATCCGTTGCAATTCAGTACACCCCGACGGCATCTTCACCGATATGATTACGCGTATGCAGGGGAACTTCCCTGAAATGGACCCAGATAAGGGGGCCCGAGCGATGGAGTTTGCCTGTGAGCCTGCAGCCGTTGCAGACGTTATCTGCTTCCTAGCCTCACACGGAGCCCGCCATATCAACGGGGCTGAAATCAGGGTAGATAACTCCTCTACCGTTCAAGTACCTTACTTTTGATTTCTCGACAGATACCAGCGAACACCTAACGCTAAAGGGAAAAAAAGGAACCATATAGGCAATGCAAGGTACGGGATAACTGATAGTCCATTTGCTGTATGTCATTTCCCGCGCAACCGCGACACAATTGGGACAACAAGAGCAACTAATGCCGATGTCCCGTAAAACACTAAAAATAGAGGTCGATTTCATGAAGCCATCCATCCAGAGGTCCCTACTCACTACAGCGGTCGTCTGCGCCCTCTCTACAGAGAGTGCTTTCGCTCAGCTTGAGGAAGTCATTGTTACTGCAGAGCGTCGCGAGGCAAATTTGCAGGAGACACCCATTTCGATTCAAGTGCTGAGTTCTGAGGAAATACAGTCCAGAGGGATCAAGAACGCGATGGACCTGGTAGATCAGGTCGCGGGTGTGCAGGGTTATGCGCCCCCCGGCACCACGTCTGACGTTGGCCTCAATATTAGGGGCATCGGCGATGGGTCACCTAACCTCTCAGTAGACCCAGGAACTGCCCGTTACATTGATGGCGTGTACATTGGCAAGGTAGTCGGCTCAGGCATGGACATCACCGACCTCCAACGTATTGAAATACTCAAAGGCCCTCAGGGCACGCTATACGGTCGAAACACTATCGCAGGCGCCATTAACTTCGTTTCAAAGGCGCCCAGCGATGAACTGGCGGTAGATTTACGAGCGACTGCGGGAAACTACAATCAGCGGGACTTATCGGGCCGAATTGACGTCCCCCTCACTGATAATCTCCGCGTTGCTGCCTCTTATTACCAGCGCGACCGTGATGCCTTTTGGGACAACACAAACCCTTTTCAGGACGGTTTCAACAGCACCGATCGAAGCGGTTATCGCATGGCCCTGCAGTGGGACCTCACTGACCGACTGACCGTTGACTACATCTACACTAATGATGACGTCTCGGACGAGCGCGATAACCACAGTGTGGTCAGTGGGTTGAACCCGACATACGCAGCGGTAGCAGGCTATGCCGGCGCAGGGGGAGACCTCACAGCGGTTCCCATTGAAAGCGACTCAAGACTGCAAACCGTGGGCGGGATCGCCTCCTTTGTTCAAGGCTTTGTCCTACCCAACCTACCTGCCCCACAAGTTAGCCAATACCTCCAGTGGAGCGCTGACTATGCTGCCTGGGGCCAAGGGGTTCTAGATGGTACGAGCCAAAACCCAGGAACCGGATCGAGTGACTTCGACAGCTTTAACAGCCAAAGCACCGGGGCCCATACATTTAAGGCGCAGTTTGAGCTGACAGATAGCATCGATATTAAGTACATCTACGGTCATCGCGAAGTCTCCGCCTACACATCTCAAGACTTGGATGGCATGAACAACAGCGTGAACGGCGGCGTCCAACACGACCTCGTCCTACAGACGATTGGCGGCGCATTTCTTACTGGAGTCGTGCCTTCAAGTATTGAGCTGGCTCCGGGCTTTGTCCTGCCCATCAGTGATTACATTTTGGAGAATATCAACCTGGGGCTATTGATGGTTGACACTATCAATGAATTTGGCAGCGCTCCTGTGTTTTCAACTTATGCTCTAAATGAGTATGAGCAAGACAGTCATGAACTTCAGGTTGTAGGCACTACTGGTAACTTCGACTGGGCTGCAGGCTTTTTCTACTGGGAAGACGAGGGCAGCTTCCGCAACGTTCAAAACGCCACATTCCCACTAGCCAATGGCTCTCAGGGACGCTCTTTTGATAACGGTGGCGATGCATGGTCGGTGTTTGGCGAGGCAACGTGGCGCCCCGGAGACGGTAAATTAGCTCTGACCGCTGGCCTACGCTACACCGAAGAAAACAAAGACATGACCTGGTTGTGGCGTGATGCCGCACTCGGTGGCGTTGGTGGTTACGTTTCTGCCGCCATCCAAGAAGCCGCCGCATTAGCTCTAGAGGGTGTTGTCATCGACATACCTCGAGATCTTGGGGCTGGTTACGTTTGGTCTCTTGATGAGCTTGATACAATCCCCGAAACAGAAGGTGTTTACGGCCAATCTGAAAAGCAGAGATTCGATAATACCAGTGGACGTCTGGTAGCTCAGTACAACTTTACCGACAACTTTAATGTTTATGCCAGCTACACCACGGGCTATCGTGCGGGGGGCTTCAATGGTGGCAGCTACAACAGAATCACCAGCGTGGGGGACGCCTTCGACGAGGAAACTATTGAAAGCATGGAAGTCGGCTTCAAGTCGGTTCTCGCGGATGGCCGGCTCCGCCTGAACGCCTCGTTATACAGCTACGATTATGACGATGTGCAGATTAGTACGGTGAAAAGTGATGCCAATGGCTTATCGACTGAGATCGATAACGCCGCGAAACTGAGTCGCGAAGGCCTCGAGGTTGAGGCGGCGTGGCTGATCACCGATCGATTACAACTGACGGCTAACTACAGCTACATCGACGGCAGCTATGACGCGTTCCCTCCCTACCTCGGCCTGACTATCACGCCAACCGAAGGCTTAGCACCCGAGAACTCGGCATACGTCGCTCTGGACTGGGATGTCTTGCGCAGGGGTAAACACGTTGTGAGCTTCAATCTGTCTGGCAACTATCAAGATGCGACACAAAGCATCGGGGCGTCGACTTCACTCTATGCAGCAGCAGGCCAGCCTCAAATACCCGTAAACTTCCAGCAGCCGGTCAACCAGTCTCGAACCTTGGTTAACACACGATTGACATGGGCCTATGAAGCAGACGGCGGCACTGAGGTCAGAGTTTCAGCATGGGGTCAAAACATCACCGATGAGGACTACCGCACCTTTGGCTATAACTTGGGCGCAGATCTGGGATTACCCGTGCACCAGTGGGGCAACCCAGCGACCTACGGCCTTGATATCTCGGTCTCTATGTAACACTCAGCACAGATTAAAAACCGCCTAAAGGCGGTTTTTTTTGCGCCAAAACTTGACAATGAAAGCGCCTAAAATATCTTAATACTTTATATTTAAAAAACCTCTTAACTAACTATTAATAAACGACAAAAGGGCAAGCCAATGTCTACAGAAAATCCGGATTTCCCCGAGGGAACAGCACTGGTCTTAGGCGGGAGCGGCGGTGTGGGCAGCGCGATCGCAGCCGAAGTGGCGAGCCGGAAAATTTCGGTTTGCATCACCTATCAAAGTAATCGTGAGCGAGCCGAAGAGCTCGCGGACGGCATTCGTAGCAGCGGCGGAGTCGTGAGTACAGCGCAAGTCTCGTTACAAGACATTGAGAGCCTTAACCGCTGCGTCAAAGACATTACAAACCGCGGGCGATTGCACTCAGTTTTCATTGCCACGGGGTATGACATCCCCCAAGTGAGTATTGCTGATTTAACCCCGGAGTTATGGCAACGTGTTCTCCGAGCCGACGCCGAGGGCGTATTCAATGCGATCTACACAACGCTGCCCCACCTTCGGGCCGGTGGTGGTGGTAGCTATGTGCACATCAGTTCAGCAGGCCTACTTCGCTACCCTCCTCTGGATATTCTTTCAGTGGCTCCAAAAGCCGCCATTGAGGAGCTCATTAAAGGGGTCGCTAAAGAAGAAGGCTCGCATAATATTCGGGCCAACAGTATTGCAATCGGCGTAATTGAAACCGGCATATTCTTGCGCCTGCGAGAGCAAGGCGTTTTTGATGATCAATGGGTAGCCCAGGTCAAACAGAACCTTCCCATGCAACGCTTTGGTACCCCCGAAGAAGTGGCAAAAATGGCTGTTTTTCTTGCCTCGTCAGCCTCTGCCTATACCACTGGACAGCTTATTCCAGTTGATGGAGGCTATGGGCTCTAAAAAAACGGCGCAATGGTTGTGCGAGGCGCCCTGCCACCCTAAGAAAAACCTCGAGAGCAAAGCTCGTCTCAATCCTGCTCAGCGATGAACCCCTCACGGATAGCGCGCTTATCAAATTTTTCTGTTGCACCCTTGAGCAAGGGGCGATCATGAATTCTGATGTAGCGAGGCACTTTATAGCCCGCAATAGATTGCTGTAGCTGCGCTCGCACTTGATCTGAGGTCAAAGTCTGATTGGGTCCACAGTAGACAACCATCGCTAGCTCCTCCCCAAGCCGGTCATCTGGAACACCAAAAACAACACTCAGCTTTGTTCTGCCGCGATGTTATGACTCCCGTGCAATCCTCTCTCAAGAGAAGACCCAAGATCTCTCGCCTCAAAAATGCCTTTGCCGGTGTCTCGAGTGTACTGATGCCACACCTAATTAACCTCCAGATCGTGATCAACCTGTCTAGCCCATCTGGAGTAATTTTTAAACGGCAAGCTCTAGTAAACTGATGCAACTGATCCCTAACATTGAGAACCTTGAATAATGATTGCGAGCGATACTGGACGGTGCCCTCTGCCCATTCCCATGGGGTGGTTTCAAGTTTTATTCTCTAGCGATCTTGAAGCTGGAGACGCTATTCCTTTGCACTACTTCGGAAAAGAGTTAGTGGCCTTTCGGACAGAAAGTGGGGCCGCTCAGGTCGTCGATGCCTACTGTCCCCATATGGGTGCTCACCTGGGCTACGGCATTCGCGACAATGCCGGCAAAGGACCTCGTGTTGTGGGTGAGAGCCTCGAATGTCCCTTTCATGGCTGGCAGTGGAACGGGCAAGGGCAGTGCACTCATATTCCCTACGCAAAGAATAACCCGCCCAGAGTGGCGAAAGGCGAATCAATTCTTGGAGCATGGGAAGTCAGGGAAGTTAACCAACAGATTCTTGTCTGGTATCACCCCAACAAAGAAGCGCCCACTTGGGAACCAGAGAGTATCGAAGAGGCTCTGATTCGCAACACCGAATGGACCGACTTCGATCGGCATGAGTGGGAGATACACGCGCACATGCAAGAAATCGGCGAGAACGGCGTTGATGGTGCACACTTTCACTTTGTACACGGCACTTCAGAATTACCGGAAACCGAAATTCAATCTTTTGATGGCTATAAGCGCCATGCAAAATTTGTCACGCGGCAGCCCACGCCCCGTGGCGTCGTCGACGGTGCCATCGAAACCCGAAGTTACGGTACGGGCTTATCAGTTGTTCGTTTCAGCGGTATTTACGACACGATCCTACTCGCCAATATTACGCCAGTGGAGCGAGAAATCAGTCATGCGATGTACGCGTTCATCCAGCCCAAGGCAACCGCCGACACACTGGGGAAAACCGTAGGGCAGGCCATCATTGCCAATATCTGTCAGCAAATGGAAGAGGATCAAATCATCTGGCAACGGAAACAGTATTTTGAACGTCCTTTGCTGTGCGACGGTGACGGGCCTTTTGCCAAATTTCGTCGCTGGTATGACCAGTTTCTTGTAGAGGCGCAATAACAGCACCTGCAAATAGCAGACTTACGAGCTCAATCTGCCCGTCATTTGCTGCATCAAAACCCTGCGCGATCAGCGTACCGGAGGCGGTGCCAATGGGTGTTGCCTAGCAGCTGGTTGCAGACTCGCGAACGCTTTAAAAACAACCCAATATCTAGCTCATCGGTTACCCCCATGCCGCCATGCATTTGCACGGCCTCATCACTGATCAACTGAAAGCATTCGTTGGCTAGTGCTTTAGCGGCACTAGCCATGGCACATTGATCCCCCTGCCCCGAATCAAAACCAACAAGTGCTGCATCAACTGCGGCTTGACTGAGCTCTAATTCGCTATACATATGGGCGGCCCGATGCTGCAACGCTTGAAAGCTTCCAATTTTGACATCGAACTGCTCTCGCTCCTTCAGGTATTCGAAGGTCCTTTCACAAAGCTCTCTGGCGCCTCCCAACATTTCAGCCGCCAGCACCACCATTCCCTGATTCAACACCTGAATCCAGCCAGCACCAGAAGCCCCACCGGCAAGCCAATCGCACTCAGATTCGGGAACATCACTAAACTCATAAGCAACGTACTGACGCCCGTCCATCAGTCGCGATGGGCTCTGCTTAACACCGAGCGCATCAGTCTTAACCAAACATAATCTACTCTGCCCATCAGCGTTTAGCGCGCTAACGAGCACTCGGTCTGCAGAAGCACCATCGAGGACCATGCACTTGCCGCCGCTGAGACCCCGGGGGGTCATTGCTGTAGACACGCTATCAGGCGAAAAATGCGCGCGCTCTTCAAAGGCTACGGCCCAAACCTCATCGCCATTGAGCAAGGCAGGTAGGTAATGATTGATCTGGTCAAGATTTGCACAATTAATGAGCGCGCCTTGTGCAAGCACCACACTGGAAAGTAGCGGGGTTGGGGACAACCGTCTGCCCATCTCCTGCGCTACCGCACCCATGGCCAGCCAGCCAAATTCGGCGCCCCCCAAGGTGGTTGGCACCGTGATACTGCTAACACCCAGCGCAGCCAACTGCTGCCACACGCCCCGATCGTAGGCTGTTGACAGAGAAGCATCACGCAGGCTTCGCAGTGCAGCAATGGGGAGTTTGCTCGATAGAAAGCTCTCAAGACTATCCCTGAAAAGCTTCTGCTCTGAGGTCAATATCATTCTGGAGTGCTCGCCGAGGGCAGCTCAAGCGCCCGCTTGGCGATAATATTGAGTTGTATTTCTGACGTGCCACCTGCAATCGTTAACGCTTTGTCGAAGGCCCATTGCTTAACCATGGAGTCATACAGCTCCGGGTTATCAGGACTGGCCAGAGACAGCCCTCTGGTGCCCAATATATCGAGGATTATTTCGTTTTTATGTTGCACTTCACGGGTACTCAAATATTTCATAAGAAGCGGCAACCTAGAATCAACAGACTGAACCTCATGCTGCTGGGCTATGCGATTTCCAAGCTGCTTCACCGCGCTATCACGGATAAGGTGGCTCGCTAAACGACTGCGTATGTCAGTGCTGGAGATTCCATAGGCGTTCTCGTTACCCATATGCTCGTTAAACAGATCAATGATGTTTAGTTTCGGTTTTTCGGCCATGCTTTCGAAGGAAGCCATTAACTGGCGCTCGTGCCGCAACACCTCTTTAGCAACAGCCCAACCACCATGAAGCTCACCGACCAAGTTGTCTTTGGGTACGCGAACATCATCAAAAAATGTTTGGCAGAAATCCGAATCGCCGCTAAGCAGCGGTATCGGCGCAATTGACACCCCAGCACTAGCAAGGTCAATCAGAAGGAAACTAATACCCTGTTGCTTTGGGCCTGAGTCGTCAGTTCTAACCAAACAAAAAATCCAGTCCGCCGCATCAGCTCTTGTGGTCCAGATTTTTGAGCCAGTAACTTTAAAAAAATCACCATCATCCTCAGCCTTTGTCTGCAGATTCGCTAAATCCGAACCCGCGAACGGTTCTGAATACCCCTGAGCCCAACGGATTTCGCCCCGACAAATAGCAGGTAAATGCCGTTGCTTTTGAGCCTCGGTTCCAAAGACCAAAAGTGCAGGACCCAGCATCCAGAGCCCCTGATCATATAGTGGGGGACGACAGCCCAAATCCTGCATCTCCTCTCTCAACACAGCTGCCTGATCAGCACTCAGGCCCCCTCCTCCATAGCGTGCTGGCCACTCGGGGGCAGTGAAGCCGCGATCTCTTGCCGCCTCAAACCAATGACGGGCATCGTCGTTATAAAAGTGTTTGTTGCGGCCACCCCATATCTGCTCTTTCTGGATAATGGGTTGGCGCTGAGAGATTGGGCAGTTTTTCTGTAACCACGATTTAATCTCTGTACGAAAAGAAACCGCTGTATCTGCATTTTTCATAACAACTGTGCACTCCGAGGACGGTTTCGCAGCCATAGTGCGCCCATAGCCCCACCATGCTTACCCTCCTATCACACAATGTCATCGTCCTTTTTGTCTACGCCTTCCTGCCGGCAGCTTTTGACCAAGCTAACCCTTTAGCCTTAACTTAGACTAGCGAGAAATTGCAACGCCGAGCCATCATTCCAGCGAACAGGCTCAGCACGAATTGAGAGGAGATTTGAAGTGGCGAAAGCAACTGAATACGGCTTGGGGCCCAACACCTTCCCCCGGGGCTGGTTTGTCGTGGCAGAGAGCCGAGAGATAGATGCCAGCCCCATAGGCGTCACCTTTTTCGATCGAGATTTTGTTATCTATCGAGGAGAGAGCGGCAATCCAGTCATGCTTGACGCCTACTGTAAGCACATGGGAACGCACCTGGGTAAAAACACCAGCGCCATGTTAATCGTTGCCGATGTGGGTGGTAAGCGCATTGAAGGCGATGCAATTCGGTGCCCTTACCACGGGTGGCGTTACAACTCAGAGGGCCATGTCGATGACATTCCCTATCACGATGGACCCTGCCCAAAATCTGCCTCTATCAGGTCCTATCCTGTAGTCGACAATATGGGCTGCATCATGATGTGGTTTGACGAGCAAGGTAACGATCCACTTTATCCACCACCTTACCTTCAGCAATGGGATGAAGCCGGATGGGTTCATTGGAATCTGGATCATTTACCCGAATTGGACATTCACCCTCAGGAAGTTCTCGATAACATGGCCGACAATCGGCACTTAGGACCAACCCATGGTGCACCCTGCGAATACTTTGAGAACGAGATAAAAGACCATGTGCTCATTCAACGCCAGGGTGGACCAATGACGCTCTATGGCGGGGTCATGCTTTACACCACCACCTGGTACACCGGACCAGGGGTGCTTCTAAGTAAACAGGTCTGGGGGGACACAACTCAGTTTGAGATGATTGCCAATACACCCGTCTCGGATGGCAGAATAAAAGCCTGGCACGGTTGTCTGGTAAAAGCTCAGAGTGAAACCATCACTGAAGACGATCGGAATATGGCAAGACAGGTTCAGGCGGGCGCACTTGAAGCGTTTTCAAAAGATTTTGAAATTTGGCAACACAAAGCCCCCGCCCTCAGGCCTATGGCCATGAAAACCGAGGGACCCTTTCTCAACAATCGAAAGTGGTACGGGGCTTTTTACGGCGATGCTGGGAGTGAACTGACAGGACAAACGCCATTAAACGGGCTTTATCATGTTCCCGGCGTAGCCACTCCGGCACAGCGCGAGCACGCCATTGATCACGGAATACCTATTTGAAGGTCTGCGGCCATAAAGAGACTCTAAACTAACGAGGTGTAATGCAGAGTGCTAGACTGCCGGCCACGCAAGACCCGTGCAAACTAGAAAGCTAGGAAAAACATGAGTAATGAGGATATCAGGGGGCCCTCCCGGGCATGGCTGCGCCAACGCGTTGCCTACCCACTAGCTTTCATCGCTGCGGCCGCGGGCATTACAGCCGTATTGCTGGGCTCTGAATCCGAGCTGGATACGACAATTGGTGAAAACACCGCAATCGCTGTTCGTAGCCTCGAGATCAGCTTAGAGACGGTCGTGCTCAGCGTACGGTCGGAAGGGACTGTGCAACCGAGTATAAAGACCAATCTCGTCGCTCAAGTTTCGGGTGAAGTCGTTTACGTGAATGACGCATTGCGTGCCGGTGGTCGCTTCTCTGCGGGTGACTCACTGCTAAGGATTGATCCTCAGGACTATGAGCACGCAAATCTACAAGCGACCGCAAAGCTGCAACGCGCAGCAGCCGAGGCTGACTATTTCAGTGCTGAAAATAAACGCCTAATCGCGCTATCAAAGCAAGATATGGTCAGCGAGTCTCAGCTTCGCGACGCTCACCGCGCTGCTGACGTCGCTCAGGCGGGCCTACTTGATGCTCAGGTGCAACTCAGCAATACCCAACTCAATCTAAGTCGAACGAACATCACGGCACCCTATGACGGTCGTGTCGCATCAGAACAAGTTGATATCGGTCAATTTATGGCGCGCGGCGGTGTTATTGCGCAGCTGTACGCAACGGAACAACTTGAAGTTCGCCTTCCCCTCGCTGACAGTCAGTTGGGCTTTCTGGATCCTCTCATTCTCGAGACCGGAATCTACACCTACAACGCAGCACCGCGTGTATCGTTAAGCGCCAGCTACGCCGGTAAAAAGCACGGATGGAACGGTAAACTCCTTCGCTCAGAGGGTGCAATCGATCGCCAGAGTCGCGTCGTATACGTCGTCGCTCAGGTCGACGATCCGAAAAGCCAGCATGGCATTGACCTGCCCGTTGGTTTGTTTCTCGAGGCGGAGATTTCAGGCATCACCGTAGAAAACGCCGCCGTCATACCGCGCTCAGCCGTTCGGGAAGGCAACCGCGTGCTCGTTATCTCCTCAGATAACACCCTACACTTCAGGCAAATTGAGGTGCTACGTTACGAGAACGAAAGTGTCGTTGTAACCTCTGGACTCGCCACTGGGGAGCGAATTTGTCTGTCGCCTTTGCAATATGTGGTCGATGGCATGTCCGTGACCTTGGCCAACTGAGTTATTTACGGTGAAAGGCCTCATCAGTTGGTTCGTACGTAACCCAATAGCCGCCAACCTGCTTATGTTTTCGTTGGTCGTGGGTGGGCTTTTGGGACTGATCGAAGTCCGAAAAGAAGAATTTCCCAACATCGACGTACCAACAATCACAGTCAGTGTCCCGTATTTGGGGGCGGCACCCTCAGAAGTTGAAACAGGTGTCTGCATTCGCATCGAAGAAGCCGTTCAAGGCATTGAAGGCATCGAAAAAATAAAAACCCAAGCCGCAGAAAATAGATGTGTTGTTGCCTTGGAGCTTACCAATGCCTCTTATCAAGATCGTGCGCTCGACGATGTTAAAGCCCAGGTAAATGCCATATCAACCTTCCCTGCCAATACGGAAAGGCCCGTAGTTGCATTAGTCAGTTTACGTTCTGTTGTCATGTATATCGCCGTCTCCGGAGAGACTGACGAGCGATCACTGAAAAACCTAACTGAATCTCTACGGGAAGAAATCCTCGAAATCCCGTCGGTGAGCCTAGTCGACACCATGTACGTTCGGCCCGACGAAATTTCAGTTGAAATTCCCGAGTTCACCCTGCGACGGCACAGCCTAACACTGGGTCAAGTTGCTGAGGCGATACGGCAAAGCAGCATCGACATTCCCGGCGGCTCCATAAAAACTGAGTCAGGTGAGATTCGTCTGCGCGGCACTGCGCAACGTTACTCAGGTCGGGAATTAGAGGACATCCCTATCATTACCAACGCGGACGGTACTCGCGTACTCCTGCGCGATATTGCGGTTATACGTGACGGATTTGAGCAGCAGGATCTTTCAGCCATGCTTGATGGCCGGCCGACGCAATTGCTAAAAGTGTGGCGTTTAGGCAAAGACAATACATTGGCGATGGCAAGAGATCTCTCCGAGTTTCTGGAGGTTAAGCAGCGCAGCCTCCCCTCCGGGCTCGAGCTGCGTATCTGGAGCAACGAGGCCGATGAGCTAGTTTCTAGACTATCAACACTGATTAATAACGCGACTGGCGGCCTGTTGCTCGTAATACTCACCCTCGCACTTTTTCTTCGCCTGCGCTTGGCGCTGTGGGTAACTGCCGGCATTCCAGTCTCCATTCTTGGGGCCATTGCATTTTTCCCATCCGCCGACTTAGGCATTAGCACTTTGTCGCTGATGGGCTTTTTACTGTCTCTTGGCATTTTGGTCGATGACGCCATTGTCGTAGGGGAGCGTATCCACACCCATGAGGGTTTTACACCCGACAGCCGAGAAGCCGCCATCAATGGCACCACAGAAGTCGCAATCCCTGTGTTTTTTGGCGTACTCACGACGATGGCAGCATTTATACCCATCGTTACTGTAGACAGTATGCTAGGCAGTTTTTTTGGAGCTATCGGCTGGACAGTACTCTTATGCCTGGTCTTTAGTCTCATTGAATCACAGCTAGTGCTCCCCGCACATTTGGCACACCGAAACAGAGAACGCGGCAAGTCTGCCATTGGAGCACGATGGGAAAACTTCCAAGAAAACGTTTCAGGCGGCTTGGAGCGCTTCGCACAGCAACGTTATCAACCTGCACTGCGTCTTGTTCTGAAATACCGATACGTCACGCTTGGCGCCGCAGTTGCTGCGCTGATTATTATCGTAGGCCTCTTAGCCAGTGGCCGAATTGTCTTTCAGTTCTTTCCAACCGTCTCAGGCAACGAAATTTATGCCAGCGTCGAACTACCAGAGGGCTATCCTGTTGAACGAACTGCGACCGCCCTCGAGGTTATCCAAGCGTCTGCTGATCAACTTATCGTCGAACTGAACGAAGGTCTGCCCGAAGGAGCAACTGCAGTTGTTAACCAATTTAAAACGATTGGTCTTCCCATCAGTAAAAGTACTATTTCAGGCAGCGAGGAGTCAGGTAGCCATATTGCAGAGATGTCCATCACCTTGTACCCCCATGATGAACGCGGCGGCATGACGCCAAAGCAAGCGGCAAAACGCTGGCGAGAGCTAACACCAGACATTCCGGACGTTATTGAAAAAAGTTTTACCGCTTCAGCTGTGTCACTTGGCGAGGACATCAATATTCAAATTCGTGGCAAAGATCTTGAGGTAATGAGTGCCGCGGCATCAGCCTTAACGAAGATCCTCTCAAGTTTTGATGCAATTTACGATATCAGTGATAGTTACCGGGCAGGAAAGCAAGAGTTAGTTCTGCGGGTGCGACCAGAAGCCGAATCCTTGGGCTTAACTCAGGCCGATTTGGGCTCTCAGGTGAGGCATGCATTCTATGGTGCCGAGGCTCAACGGGTACAACGTGGCCGCGACGATATGCGCATTATGGTGCGATACCCCGAAGCCGATCGTCGCTCACTAGATGACTACAACCAGCTTTACATTCGACTTCCAAACGGCGCAGAGGTGCCTATAGAAAGTGTGGCTAGCACCCAACTCAGTACCGGCAACGCCACCATTCGGCGCGTTGATGGCCAACGGACAATTAATGTCACAGCTTATGCTGACAGAACAAGAATAGCTCCCGAAACCGTACTGCGTCTGGTCGAAGATCAACACATTCCTCGCCTTGAGGCCGAATTCCCCGGGACAACATTCTCCCTAGCGGGTGAAGCCGAGGAACGGGCTAGCGCCCTCACGGGATTAGCTCGTACCAGCCTTTTAGCGCTCATTATCATTTACACCCTACTAGCCGTTCCACTTAAATCCTATTTGCAACCGCTGGTTGTTATGGCCAGCATCCCCTTTGGCTTAATCGGGGCGATACTCGGTCACTTTATACTGGGATACGACCTGGTATTCTTTTCCATACTTGGCATCGTTGCGCTGTCGGGCGTGGTCATCAACGCGAGTCTGGTGCTCGTAGACTTCATTAACAAACGCCGCTTGAATCTGGAAATTACTGTTGCAGAGGCTGTCACCCGCGCCGGTGTTGCCCGGTTTAGGCCGATTTTCCTAACATCAGTGACGACCTTTGTAGGACTGGCGCCACTTATGCTCAATGCCGATCTCGCGACGGCACCCTTCGTGCCCCTCGCAGTCTCATTGGGCTTCGGCGTGATCTTCGCTACGGCGGTCACCTTGCTGCTGGTACCGGCGCTCTATTTGATCCTTGATGATTTCAGTGGACCGCCCGATAACGAAACCAACACGGATCACGGCAGCAAACAGGGCGAAGCCTAAAATACCCCGTCAAAATTTTTGTATCGTGCCCCTCAAAAGATTTTAAGACCGCGCCCCTGTCACGTTACTTTAGTTCGACAGTTAAATATGTCATCTTTTAACGCTTAAGCGGTACTTGCGGGCAAATCATGGTGTATGTCAGACCTAACAGAGAATTCATTGCCGTAGGCGAAATGAACACGGTATGCGCGGCCAAAATCGCATTGTGGCCAAAGGAACCATGATGCCAACCGCACTCATCACCCTTGGGAGACTTCCAAAAGCCCTCGCTGTCGCACGCGCTTTGCGCATGCAGGGTTACCGCGTCATTGTCGCTGAACCTTTTGCCTGGCACCTAAGCCGTGTATCTAGGGACGTCGCTAAAACTGTTCAACTTCCCGCTCCCAACGATGATGCAGGGGCTTACCAGCAGGCACTTCTCGCACTGATCACTCAAGAGAAGGTGGATCTTGTTGTACCCATATCAGAAGAAGCACATTACGTTCTGGCGATTCGCAGCCGCCTACCTCCCCAAGTAACCCTGTTTGGTCCCGATGTGGAGCTCTACCGCACATTGGCTGATAAAGCCGCATTTATAGACTCGGCCCTCCAAAAAACGCTGACGGCCCCTCGTTCGGCCCCAGCTGATTCACCGTTGGCGGCCACCATATGCGAAACATCTGATTACATAACAAAGCCCATCAATGGCTGCTCTGGAATTGACGTGGCATTTCACCGCGCTGGAGATGTACTGACGTCAAAGAGCCCTAAGTTGCTCGTGCAACAAACGATTGAAGGTGAGGTTGTCAGTAGTCTGTCCATGATCAAAGCCGGCGAAATTCAAGCTAGCACCGTTTATCAGGGCTCGGTCTTTGCTGGCACCGTCGCGATATGCTTTGAAAGGCTGACAGGAGACATAGCTGACAAAGTTAGCCAATGGATAGAGACCTTTGTGAAGGACATGAATTACAGCGGCTTTATCGCCTTTGACTTCATTGTTGATGCTTCGGGTACCCCACAGGCCATCGAATGCAATCCTCGGCTAACCAGTGGCATCCATTTTTTCACCGCGGAAAGCTTGGGAGCTGCCCTTTCCACCTCCAAAAACACACCGCTAACCCCCCATATAAACACGATCTGGCAGTGGCGCTACAGCACCCTGACCGAGGCCTATGCAGCATTGTTTTCTGGCGATTTCAAAGAGTTTGGGCGACGGATAGGTTTATGCTGGAAAGTTTCTGACGTGGTCTGGTCCCGGCGGGATCCCCTGCCTTTTTTATTAATGACGCCACTCTCATGGCCAATTTTAAAGCCGGCGCTTCTCGAAGGAATATCACTCGGAGAAGCATGCCAGCGAGATATCGCGCCGTTATGGTCGGAGACTTCGACCGAAGCGGTCACAAGCGTCGACAATGAAGCTTAATTTGCTGGGCCGGGCGGGTCGTCAATCGTGCAGCAGGCCGTACAGACTGTCTGTCGGCACGGCTGAAATCGAAGCGCCGTACCAGCTCAGCAATAATCAAAACTGCTTCAGCTTGAGCGAAGCCCGCACCAATGCACGTGTGTGGTCCAACGCCAAAAGGAATATACGCGCCTTCTTGAATCGAGCTCTCACCCTCAACGAGAAAGCGATCAGGTATGAAAGCATCGGGATCGCTCCAATAACGCTGGTGCCGATGAATGGTCCATGGCGAGACCATGACCAGCGCACCACGCCGCAGCTTCCTCGGGCCAATTTGACAATCTTCAAGGGCGACGCGGGGAATAAAAGTAATCGGCGGATAGAGCCGGAGGGTCTCCCTAAATACGGCTCGAACCAAGGGCAGTTGTTTCACGTGATTGAAGTTAATGGGGCCCGACCCCACAACGTGCTCAAGCTCATTACGCAGTCGCAAGACCAAGGTTGGCTGCTCGGCCAGCAAGTAAAACACCCAGGTCAATGCGCTAGCCGACGTCTCATGCCCAGCCAGAAAGAAAACCCCCAGCTGGTCAATCAGCTCTTCACGGGTAAACGCCTCCCCAGTATCACTGTCTTTGGCCGCAATCACGTCACTCGCAATATCATTGAAGGCGCCAGGATTTTCCAAATGGGGATCCACCAAGTCACCCAGGTGCCCTCGGATACGCTGGCAAGCGGCCAATACTCCCGGGGGCTGCGGCATCTTTGCCCAGGCTTTTTGAAAAATGAGACGAAAAATATCAACCTGCGCTACCGACTGCTCAAATTCTGTGAAGTCTTCAAAAACGTCGCTAGACACCCCCGCCGCAAGCGGTGTCGAAAATATTGTTCGACAAATGACATCGGCCGTCAAATGGCTCATGGCCATGTCGAGGGAAAAACTGTCCCCACTGTCAGCATGACCGTCCAAAACATCCAAATGGTCAAGAACAGCAGATTGCATGGCATCAAAGGCATGGCTTACCCGCAGCTGAGAAAATGCGGGATCTATCATGCCGCGCTGACGCTTCCAACGCGCACCATCAGTGACAAAAATAGACTGGCCGATCAGCGGCTCAAGGGCGTTAACCATCAAATCACTTTTCGGGAAGCGGCTGCCGTCATCACGCAAAATCTCTCGCACCAATTCCGGCTGGTTAAACAGCACGGTCGAGCGTCGGGAATAACCCAAATTACCAAAATCAAATCTATAAGCCTCACCCGGCATCAGCTCGAGCAAGTTGCCATCGCCATGCCACAGAACCCTAGCGAGAGCGGGCAGCGCAGGCAGCGGTTTGGGATGGGGCGGGACAAAGTGATTGCTATAGGACATAGTGAGACGCCAGGACAACAGATTCACCAGTATGCGAGGGCGCTTTGATGGTGTCGACCCATGACATCTTTATGACCTTAGTTGCTGTCCACATTGCCACCGGGACAGTAGGTCTTATTTCGTTTTGGATTCCCGTAGGAGGTCGCAAAGGAAGCACCAGCCATCGGCGGTTTGGTCGCGTCTTCATTAATACGCTACTAATCACTGGAATCACCGCAATAGGCATTGCCACCACCACGCTCTTTGACCCTGTAGCAACTCACCCACACTTGTCTGATCATGAGGTGTTTAGCGACCCCTCTATGATACGTGCCATTTTTGGCTGGATGATGCTGTATCTCGCCACGCTCACGGTTAATCTTGCTTGGCATGGCAAGCTTGCCCTACGGCACAAAAGAAACCATCGTGCCACCGGAACACGCGCCAACAACTGTTTGCAGATTGCACTGACTATCGCGTCTACAACGTGTCTGATACAGGGCTACTGGGTGCAGCAGCCTATGATGATGGGACTCTCCATAGTGGGCTTCGCCACTGTCGCGACAAATTATTGGTTTATTTTTAAACCTGCACCCAATAACCATGACTATGTAAAAGAGCACATCAAAAGCTTGGTAGGCGCAGGAATTTCAGTTTACACCGCATTTTTTGCTTTCGGCGCGGTGCGGCTAATGCCAGAACTAGCCCTAACGCCGGGTCTCTGGGCGATTCCTTTGATCACCGGCCTAACCTTAATCATTTACCATCAATACACGATAACCCGTAAATCCCGAGAGCAAAAAGTGGTCGCCAAATGAGCAAACAGCACGTCATTGTTATTGGCGCTGGCGCAGGTGGACTTGCCGCTGCGGTGGAGCTCGCTGCGGCGGGTCGCGCGGTCACTGTTTTAGAGAGCGCTGCAACTGTGGGAGGAAAAATGCATCAGGTTCGGTCTGGTGAACATTGGATTGATGCCGGACCTACTGTTTTCACTATGCGCTGGGTATTTGACGACCTATTTGCAAATGCAGGGGCACAATTCGCCAGCCGACTCCCCTTCAAGGAAATTACCACACTGGCCCGCCATTGGTGGACGAGTGGTGCCTCCATTGATCTCCATGCGGATCCGCAGGTTACCGCAGCTGACATCGCAGCCCTAGCCGGCAGTGAGGATGCAGAGGGGTATTTGCAACTTTGCCGGGATTCCGGTCACATTTTCGAATTGCTGAAATCCAGCTTTATGGCAGCGCCCCAACCGAATCCTATAAGTTTGGCAATGCGCATAGGGCTTAACAAGCTTGGTGAAATGCTGACACTAAGACCTCATCAAACCTTGTGGCGCGCCCTTGGGGATTATTTAAAAGACCCACGACTACGCCAACTCTTTGGGCGCTACGCCACCTATGTAGGCTCCTCACCATTCAGAGCACCGGCGACACTACTGCTCATCACCCACGCCGAACAGCAGGGCGTCTGGGTTTTGCCTGGAGGCATGACCTCTCTGGCTCGAGCGATGCAAAATTTGGCGGAGGAGCACGGCGCGCAGTTTAGGCTAAATACTAAAGTTGCTGCGATAAATACCCACGATGGTCGCGTTAGTGGCGTCACCCTCGACAACGGCGAATCACTGGAAGCCGACGATGTCATCTTCAATGGTGACCGAAGTGCCTTGGCAACAGGCTGTCTGGGCCCCGATGTTGTTCTGGCAACCCGAGGGACCCCCGTGGCGCAAAGAGGTTTATCTGCCGTTACCTGGTGTTTGCGAGCAGATACTGCTGGGTTTCCATTGAGTTATCACAACGTCTTTTTTGATGAAGATTACCCCCGGGAATTTAGTGCGCTGTTCGAGGACAAAACCGTCGCTGAGCGGCCCACCGTCTACGTCTGCGCTCAGGACCGATTATTAACCGGTCATCACGAGGGCCATGAACGCCTACTCGTGCTAGTCAATGCACCTGCAACAGGCGACCTAAGCACATGGACTCGACAGCAGATGTCTGAAATTATCACGCGTACCGAGGCCGTGCTATCTGACTGTGGACTCAAAATGTCACTTAGCTCGGCGACCTGCCGCATGGCAAACCCACAGGACTTTGCTAGCCGTTTTCCGGGTAGCGGGGGTTCCCTCTACGGGCAAGCCACTCACGGACTCTTTTCCAGCTTTATGCGGCCCAGTTCAAAAACCAAAATTTCTGGACTTTACCTTGCGGGAGGCTCAGTTCATCCCGGCCCGGGGGTTCCCATGGCAACACTATCTGGCCGATTGGCGGCACAAGCCCTGCTCAAGAAAGATCAGGCGGCACCTTGGCTTGCTAGGGTGTTAGCGCGATTCACCCCAAAATCGGATTAGTGCGTTGAAAGTTTCCTCGGGGCGCTCCCATTGCGGTAGGCCGCAGGTGGGAACAATTTTTTCAGCGCTGATCAGGGTATTGTTATCGAGTAAATCAGGCACACACTCAAAACTAATATTCGGATCTTGGTCATACAATAGCAACGTTGGCACCTGCAGCGATTCGTACAACAGGGTCAGTGCGTCGGTGGTGAAAAGCTGCATGGTCAAAAAGGCAAAGGGCGCCCGGGCCGCCTCAGGCTCACGGGTTGTCGCAACTGCATAATCAACAAGGGCCTCGGGTACAGGACCATAAAAAGCTTTGTTAAGGAAATACTGAATACTGCGCCGAGAGACTAAGGCACGCCATAACCCCCTGCTCAACCAACCAATATTGAGAACACGATTGATACGGGCACCCACCTCCGCAGAGGGCGGCTGATTGCGCCCCAACCCGGTTGGGGAAATCAAGGTCAGTGAATGAATCACTGCGCCATTGTCACGCAGGGCACGAGCCGTGAATTCGCTGGTTAAAGACAGCGCAATCACGTCGGGGGCGGGCCCGTCGATTTGCATTAAAAAATCGGCGATTACCTGAGCATAAAAACTCGGAGAGTACGGTAGATCCCCACGCTGCGACCGACCAAAACCCGGCAAATCTGGCGCATAAACCACACGCGAATCAGCAAAGCGTTCAAATAACGGCCTCATTTCCATGGCACTGGGGGCCGCATTGATGCTGTGCAGCAAAATCAATGGACGGTTACCTATGGCTTCATCCCCTGGATCAGAACGGTAGCAGCTCAACTGGACCCCTCCCGCCACCGAAAAATTGCAGATATCCGCAGCCATCGCCTTTTCTAAACTCATAGTATTTTCCGGGTCATCGGCAATAATGTGCGCCTATTGTTACACTTTTTATGTTAATTGTGGTTTACACTTATAAGCCTAAGTTCTACAACGGAAAACTCGAATGGCAGCACCCTACCCCTTTACGGCTATTGTGGCCCAGCAAGACATGAAACTGGCACTGCTGATCGCAGCCGTCGATCAAGGGGTCGGTGGCGTGCTCATCATGGGCGATCGAGGCACCGGAAAATCCACCGCAATAAGAGCTCTAGCTGCTTTACTGCCGAAGATTCCAGTCATCGCTAACTGCGCATATAACTGCGACCCTGGACGCACTCCAGCAGGTCAGTGTGACAACTGCCAACAAAACAAGAATCAAGTCGTCAAGACAACGACCGTGAGCATACCGGTAGTCGACCTCCCCCTGGGAGCAACGGAAGATCGTGTTATCGGCGCCTTAGATATTGAGCGAGCTTTACACGCCGGTGAAAAAGCGTTTGAACCCGGACTCTTGGCAAGAGCTCATCGTGGGTTTTTATATATTGATGAAGTCAATTTACTAGAAGATCATATTGTCGACGCACTGCTTGATGTCGCGGCTTCAGGTGAAAACGTCGTTGAACGTGAGGGCCTCAGTATTAGGCATCCTGCTCGCTTTGTACTGGTGGGCAGTGGCAACCCCGAGGAAGGCGAGCTTAGGCCGCAACTGCTCGATCGATTCGGACTGTCAGTGGATGTGGCGACGCCTCAGGATGTGAAATCGAGAGTCGAGATTATTCGACAACGCGATCGCTACGAACAAGACCCTGAAGGTTTCATTAAGCAATGGCGACGCAAAGAGTCTGCGCAGCGAAGTCGCATTGAAAAAGCAAGACTGCAGGTCGGTCTCGTGAATACGCCGGACGAAGTGCTGGAATTTGCCGCCTCACTGTGTCTCCAGCTAGGCACTGATGGACTGCGCGGCGAGCTAACATTACTGCGTGCCGGGCGTGCCCTTGCCGCTTTAAATAAAAAAGACCTGCTGACCTGCGAGGATATTCGCACAGTCGCACCTATGGTGCTGCGGCACCGCTTGCGCCGTGATCCTCTAGACGAATCGGGAAGTGATAGCCGCATTGCGCGCGTGCTGGAGACCATGGTCGTCTCATGAAGCCTTCCTCGGCGTCTAGCCATTGGGCACTTGCCGAAGCGGCGTTAGCTGCATTTTCAGTCGCACCGCATGCACTAGGCGGCCTATGGGTCCGCAGTCCACCAGGCCCAGTAAGAACGTTATTTCTCGAACTAGCTGCCGAGTGGCAACTCAATGCAACCGCCAAACGAATTCCCCTACATGTTCAAGAGTCACGCCTACTAGGCGGCATTGAGTTAGCGCAAACACTGGCTACCGGCAGGCTACATTGGGAGAGCGGACTGCTGGCCCAGAGCGACGGGGGCGTTGTAATACTAAGTATGGCCGAACGCGCGCAGCGCCAAACCGTTGCGCACTTGTGTAGCGCCTTGGATACAGGAACTCTGAAGCTCGCTCGTGAAGGTTTAAACCAATCAGTTCCCGCGGCTTTTGGCGTTATTGCCCTAGACGAGGGTCTTGAGGGAGAGCATCCTCAAAACGCATTAACAGAACGCTTGGGGTTACGAGTTGACCTAGGAAGCCTGAGCGTGCACGACGCCCTATCGAGTGACGTAGATCGCGCAAACCTGATTAATGCCCAAATGCGTTGGATGTCAGTAGCAGTTCCAGACTCGCTTATAGAAGCCTTGGCTGCAACCACGCTGGCCCTAGGCATTGATTCACCTAGAGCTTTGGTACTGACCTCTCGATTGATCAAAATACTAGCGGCGCTTGAAGGCCGCACTGAAGCCATCGAAGTTGATTTGGAGCGCGCCGTAGTTATGGCTCTTGCGCATCGAGCAACGCGACTGCCCCAACAGCCACCCGAGGAGGCAGACGAGGAACCTAGCGAACCCGAACCCCAAGAAGCCCAAACCGAACCCAACGAGCAAGAGCCAAAAGAAAACAAGGACCAACCCACAGACGCACCCCCTCTAGAAGCCCTGATTGAAGCAGCAATAGCCTATATACCGCCGGGCTTACTCGCCTCGCTACGGCAAGGGCACCAACCGCGAAGTAAGAGTTCAGGTGGTGGGAAATCGGGAACCCAGCAGCGTCATAAGCAACGTGGACGTCCTGTAGGTACAGAGCCAGGTGACCCACGCAGAGGGGGTCGGCTTAATTTAATGGCGACTCTCAGAGCCGCCGCACCTTGGCAAACCCTGCGGCGTCAGCAAGCCACCTCTGCTCGACAAGGGCAGCTGCACATTAAACCCTCAGACTTTAGAACCACGCGGTTCCGCCACCAGCGCGAAAGTACGACACTCTTTGTAGTGGACGCATCGGGCTCTGCCGCAATGCACCGGATGGCTGAAGCCAAGGGGGCCGTAGAGCTCCTGTTGGCCGATTGCTACAGTCGTCGTGACAGCGTTGCTCTGATTGCGTTTCGAGGAAACAAAGCTGAACTTCTGTTACCCCCGACGCGGTCGCTTGTACGGGCTAAAAAAGCCTTGGCAGCGCTCCCTGGCGGCGGCGGCACGCCGTTAGCCCATGCGGTAGAACTCACAACCTTGCTTTCAGAACAAATTTTACGTGATGGCGCGACACCTACGGCGGTTTTTCTGACCGATGGCGTCGCCAACATCGCCAGAGACGGCACACCCGGTAGGCAGCGTGCAAAAGAAGAAGCCATGACCGCTGCGAAGCAATTTAAAGCACTAAAAAGCCGAGCGCTAGTCATCGATGCATCGCCCCGCGCCCAGCAAAAGGCACGTGAATTAGCAGACGCCCTAGGAGGCCAATATCTAGCGATGCCGCAGGCTGATGCCAAAGGACTTCGAAATATTGTGCAATCGGCTGAGGCCATAAGTTGAACCTCCGAGATCTACCCAAGTTTTGGCCAAACAGCGAGTACAGCCGATTTATAAAGGTTGATGATATCGACTGGCATGTTCAAATTCGCGGGACAGGTCCTGCACTACTCATGATTCATGGCACGGGTGCGTCGACACACAGCTGGGCCGCGCTTGCGGACAAGCTGGCCAATCAATTTACCCTAGTCATGCCCGATCTACCTGGACAGGGATTTAGCAGCCCGCTGCCGCCAGAGGATGTGTGCATAGAGGGTTACGCCCGCGGTTTGCAGAGTCTACTTTCCGCCCTTGAGATTGATCCAAAACTTCTAGTGGGCCACTCTGCGGGCGCCGTTATTGCAACTCATTTAGCGCTGCACCAACAGTTTTCGCCTGCAGCCATCGTCTCCTTAAACGGCGCTTTCCTCCCCTTTGGCTCAGCGGCGGCACCTGTATTCAACCGCTTAGCGCAGTGGTTATCTAAATCTCGGCTTTTGGCTTACATTACCGCGGCGCACGGCATGTTTAACCGACCTATAAGGAACATGCTGGTTGAAACCGGCTCTAGTCCCAGCGCGCAAATGCTGCAATGTTATCGGGAACTAATTTCCCGTCCTGATCATGTGACGGGCACGCTGAAGATGATGGCAGGTTGGGATCTCGCTGATCAACGACAGGTTTTACCTAGCCTCCGCACCCCGTTGCATCTAGTCGTTTGCTCCAACGATCGAACCGTGTCTCCCTGGCAATCTGAGCGCCTATCCGAGTTTGTCACCTGTTCGAAACTGTACAGGGTGCCTGATCTTGGCCACCTCGGACACGAAGAAGACCCCACGCCTTTTGCAGACATTATTCGAGCAGCTTTACCGGCCAAAATATGACGCTATTCACTGGGGTTTTGGACTGATAGACTGTCAGCCTAGCTTGACACAGAGAACGTCAAAAATAATGAACACGCAACTTGATCTGGAAAAGCTTGGTACCCAAAATTATGGCCCTCTTGACGAGCGGCCCCACGCGATCGTTATCGGTAGTGGTTTTGGTGGACTTGCCGCTGCAGTGCGGCTGGGCGCGAGAGGTTACCGCGTGACCATTCTTGAAAAGCTCGATGCCGCCGGAGGCCGAGCTTACGTTTATCATCAAGATGGTTTTACCTTCGACGCAGGCCCGACAATTATTACAGCACCCTTCTTGCTCGAGGAATTGTGGGAGCTTTGCGGCCGCAAGCTTAGTGACGACGTCGACCTCCGGCCGATGGATCCGTTCTTCAGGATTCGCTTCGACGATGGCCGAAGCTTCGACTATTCAGGTGACCGTGAGAGCAACATTGAACAAATTAAGACCTTCAATGAAGCCGATGCCGAGGGGTACCTAAAGTATTTAGATGCCAGCGAGCAACGTTATCGCGTAGGCTTTGAGCGACTCGGATTTAAATCTTTCGACAGCCTGTGGCAGCTCATTCGATTCCTACCCCAACTCATCCGTTTACGTAGTGACCGAAGCGTTTATAGCCTGGTCTCTAGCTACATCAAGGATCCGTATTTACGACAGGTCATGAGCTTTCACCCGCTGCTCATAGGCGGCAATCCCTTTTCTGTAACTGGCATTTATTCACTCATTTCTCACCTCGAACAAAGCTTTGGCGTGTGGTCAGCCATGGGAGGTACAGGACGCTTAGTTGATGGTTTTGTATCGCTGATTGAGGGACAAGGCAGCCACATTTTCTACAATACTGAGGTCGCCCAAATTAATACAGAAGGCAGGCG
The DNA here is from genome assembly GCA_000169115.1 of marine gamma proteobacterium HTCC2080. Taxonomy (GTDB): domain Bacteria; phylum Pseudomonadota; class Gammaproteobacteria; order Pseudomonadales; family Halieaceae; genus Luminiphilus. Next base: position 196,691 of record AAVV01000005.1, on the reverse strand, counting down.
GGCAACGGGCGTCACGCTAAAGACCGGCGAAACATTAAACGCAGATATTGTAGTGTCAAATGCAGACTCCGCCTGGACTTACCGTCATCTTCTACCCGAGAGCAAGCGCAAGCGCTGGACCAACAAAAGACTCGATAAGGCCGCTTACTCGAATGGCCTGTTTGTCTGGTATTTTGGTACACAGGGTCGATATGAGGATGTCCCTCACCATTCGGTATTACTGGGGCCTCGCTACGAAGGCCTGCTCAAAGATATCTTCAAACACAAAGTTTTGAGTGACGACTTCAGCCTCTACTTACACCGGCCAACCGCAACCGACAGCTCCATGGCGCCCGAGGGTTGCGATACATTTTATGCCCTTGTCCCCGTACCCCACCTCGATGCTGGCGTTGACTGGCTCGAACATGCCGAAACATTTCGACAAGCAATCGAAACACGGTTAGCGGAGACCGTGCTGCCAGACATTTCAAATCGCATAATGACCTCCAGACTGCTGACACCGTTAGACTTTCAGGATCGCCTGAACTCCTTTAAGGGTGCTGGATTTAGCTTCGAACCCCGGATTAGTCAAAGCGCATGGTTTAGACCACACAACCAAAGCGAAGACTTTGATGGCCTCTACCTAGTTGGCGCCGGAACCCACCCCGGAGCAGGTATTCCGGGTGTCATCTCCTCCGCCAAAGTACTCGACGAAGTCGTGCCTCATGCCACTACTATCAGAACTCGCTGAACTCCCTACCCCTCATACGGATCTGGCGCATTGTCGTCAGACGTTATCCGGTGGCAGCCGTTCGTTTTGGGTCGCCTCGCAACTACTACCCCCAACCCTGCGCAACGACGCGTGCGGACTCTATGCATTTTGCCGCGAGGCCGATGACCTAATTGATGAAGGCGATGACGCCGATGCCGCACTTGCCCAACTGCATGAACGCCTTGACGGGATTTACAGCGGAGCGTCTCAGGAGCGCACGGTTGATCGGGTATTGCAGCGCATCGTAATACATCATCAGCTGCCACGAACGCTGTTAGAAGCCTTGCTTGAAGGCTTCGCTTGGGATGCAAGCGGTCGTCACTACCATACCTTGTCCGATGTCTTCGCGTACGGCGCAAGGGTGGCGGGTGTCGTGGGCGTCATGATGGCCGTTCTAATGGGTGTTCGCGAATCCAACGCCCTAGCTAGAGCCGCCGATCTCGGTGTCGCCATGCAGCTAACCAATATCGCGAGAGATGTCGGCGAGGATGCCCGAGCTGGGCGCCTGTATTTACCGCGACAAATGCTGGTTGATGCAGGTATTGATCCTGAATCCTTTCTCCAAGCGCCAACATTTTCACCCGCACTGTGTACAGTCGTTGAGCGCTTATTACTCGAGGCGGAACAGCTGTATCGACGCAGCGAGAGTGGAATTGCATTGTTACCCGTAGGAGCAAGACCTGGCATTTATGCCGCTAGATTGCTTTATGCCGAAATTGGACATGCCCTGCTCAAAAGCGGCGGCAACTCGATAGACACCCGCGCGTACATTGGTATGGCAGGCAAGGCAAGACTGGTTTTAAGAACCCCGCAATGGGTCGCACTGAATAAAGCCGGACTGCACGAGTCAGCGCTGCCAGAATGTCAGTACTTGCTCGATGCTGTACAGCAGGCGCAAACAGCACAATCGACAGAGCTGCATCATAATTCGGTTTTTCGCCGCATTTATCGGCGCATGGTTTGGACCTTAGATCTATTTGCAGTACTCGAAGCAAGACAACAAGCTGCAGCCTCGGGCCATAATAACGCGCTTAGCGAGGGTCATTCCTAAGCATTGCAAAACCGTCGTGCGCATAACTCGCCTGCGAATCCGATCAGCCGCAGACTCGCCCCGGGCTTACTTTGCACCGTTGACCGAGCAATCTTTGACGTCAGCAATCCGAAAACTACAGATTTCTTGACTCAACCACGAACTTTATTACTAGGGTCGCACCAGAGGCCGACGCGGCATCCGAAAGGGCAGCAGCCATTGCATCCAAGGTCGAGTAAAACGATCAAGGTGCAGGCTTTCGTGCATGACTTTACGCGATCCTAAACCCGTATCCAAATCCAATACGGAACGTGCATAAAAAGGCGATTCTTCAAGAGTCTCAATGACACGCGGTTGACCCGAAACAGTTCGACATAGACGTTGAGCACGCCACAACGGCGTAGAGGAAATTGGTGTATCTCTGCCAGAATCAGCGAGTTCGTAACAGGACATATCGGGGTCATAACGCAGGCCAAGAGATCGACGTTCGCCGTTGGTCAAGGTGGCATCGTAATGAATGTGACCAGAGCCAGCCTCTGCCGCACTACGCTGCCAATGCCAGTTAAGAAAGGTTTCCTCTAGCGGCACTACGCCCGCATTGCAGTCTAGATAAGCCGCTCCCTCCCATGCGATGCCGGGCTTTTTCATCGTCACTTTAACCCGCCCTGCAGGGGCTGCCGGCCACCATCGATGGAGTCCGTCAGGATCAAGTTCAAAAGACCGTTGCCCCAGCGCTGGAACGCTGAGTTCAATCTGCCCTGACAGGCGGGTAGGCCAAGGATTGCATACCTCATGAATGTGAAAGATAAACCGCTCGTCGCCACTCTGCTCTACCCTGCTTGGGCCAATAACAATTTGATCGCGTCCGCGCTTCAAATCACCCGCCCCCCTTTCAGTCAGCGACCATCTCCGACGATCTGGGCCGTAGAGAATAGCGTTCACGCTGCAGAAATTTTCGGGATTACCGGCGTGTCGACGCCGAGCACGATAGTAGTAGGGGGAAAATACGCTACCCACAAAAACGATAATGGTTAGGGCGGCTTTGCCATCATCGCTGAATGCATCCAAGTACCACCAGCGGTATCCGCCATCAGGAACTTCTGCATCAAACCCCAATGCCTTGCCGGCAATCTCCTCCTGCGGCCCATTTTTTGGCATTGATCCCATGACACGCTTCCCGCACTGAAAGTGTAATATATCTTGAACATCTTATATGTCTTGTTTACTTTACAACAAACCTTCCCATCAATGGAGGCTTATGCCATGGGGAAAGAGTCACTCGATTGTGAACATACCCTCTCCCTTGCCATCCGCGAGGCTACAGGACAGGGCTGCCCGCCACTGCTTGCAAAAGCGCTGGACTATGCTGTCTTTCCGGGCGGCGCTAGGGTACGACCTCGCCTTTGCCTCGCTGTAGCACTCGCCAATGGCAATTCAGAGCCGCGACTGGCGTCTGCTGCTGCAGCGGCTATTGAGTTGCTGCATTGCGCATCGCTCGTTCACGACGACCTACCCTGCTTTGACGATGCCATTGAACGTCGCGGTAAACCCTCCCTCCATGCTGCTTTCGGGCAACGCATCGCCGTACTTTCGGGTGATGCCCTCATCGTGGCCGCTTTTCAGCAATTGGCAGAGCTCGGTTCTAGCGTGACCCACCCAGTCCGAATGGCACAAGTCACTGCAATTGTCGCTGCGGGAGTGGGCGGACCCATGGGCATATGCGCAGGACAGGCGTGGGAATGTGAACCCCGAGTCGAGCTTGAGCACTACCACCAAGCCAAGACGGGGGCCTTGTTTGTTGCGGCAACCTGCGCGGGCGCAGCTGCAGCGGGTGTGCCCTCAGAACCCTGGCGCGAACTTGGCAACAGCATTGGTGAAGCCTATCAGGTTGCTGACGACATTCAGGACGCCATTGCCGATACCGCCACCATCGGCAAACCAACGGGCATTGATGTCGCCCTCGATAGACCCAGTGCCGTACGGGAACTGGGCCTGCAGGGAGCGGTAAAACGTCTAGAGCGTTGTATCGAAAAAGGGCTGGACTCCATCCCCGCCTGTAAGGGCCGCGCCCTGCTACATGACGTTGTCCAACAACAATCAAATCGTTTTTTTCCACAGGGCATTAAACATACGGCGGCCTAAGCTATGTCTGTACAGGGACAGTTAGTGAGCAATGACACCCCAGGTTATTCGACATCCTGGCGATTACGCTGGCATCAATACCGCAACAAGTTAATCGCCAATCCACGCTTTCAAAAATTGGCCGCACGAACCCCCCTTGTCCGGCTTATCGCAAATCGGCGAGCCACCCAACTTCACCACATCACCGCGGGCTTTGTGTACTCCCAAACCCTCGCCGCTTTCGTAGAACTTGATATTCCCAAACTGCTTGCAGACGGGCCTGCACAAACGGACAGACTGATATCCGCTACCGGCATCCCTGAACCCGCCCTGCTAACACTACTGAAGGCTGCTAAAGGTTTAGGGCTATTAGAGTGCTACGAGGGGAATATTTGGGGCTTAGGGGAGCTGGGTGCTGCCATGCTTGCCAATCCTGGCATAGCCGCAATGGTTCGCCATCATCAACACCTCTACGCCGACCTCTCGGACCCAACTGCACTCCTCCGTCAGCGTGAAAAGACCGCGCTGGCGAACTACTGGGCCTACGGGGACGTGAAGAAAGGTGACATTAGTCCCGAGACCTACAGCGAACTGATGGCAACTTCTCAGGGGATGATTGCCGATTACGTGCTGGACACTGTCGATTTCAATGACAAAGCACGGCTCGTAGATATTGCCGGGGGTACAGGTGCCTTTGCACGCCGCGCGGTAGCCCGATTCCCCAACCTTCGAGCCACCGTTTACGATTTACCGGCGGTGACCGAGCAAGCTGCCGCGGCACATAACAGCAACGACACGTCTCATGCCCTGCAATACCAGGGTGGCGACATGTTCGAGGATCCGCTTCCCGAGCAAGCTGACATCATGAGTTTAGTGCGTGTATTGCACGATCACGACGATAAACCTGCCCAGCATCTCATCAATAAAGCCTTTCAGGCCCTATCTTTAAACGGCCAGCTGATGGTAGCCGAGCCCATGGCAGAAACCCCCGGATCAGAGTCGATTGGACACACCTATTTCGGATTTTATCTCTGGGCAATGGGGAGCGGTCGCCCGCGAACCTCAGCAGAACTCACCTCAATGATGAAAATAGCGGGATTTAACAACGTTCGTGAAGCCAAGAGCCCCATGCCTAGCCTTGTGAGGGTGCTCATCGGTGATAAAATCAATGCGTAATCTTTTGTTGACAGTTTCAAATGTCTCTTTAAACTGACACCTATTGAAAACAGAAATTTATTGTCTTCAATAAAGCAAATAACAAGAAGCTAAAGGAGCTAAAAACTCCGGAGCCTTTGAATGACCCAGGTAGCAACAGCTGTAGTTTTTGAGTCACCCGGGAACCTCTCGTTACGTGAGGTTGGCCTTCCCGACTGTGACGCGGCTGACTGTTTAGTTGAAATTGACTACTCAGGCATAAGCACAGGTACTGAGCGCCTCTTATGGGACGGCCGCATGCCACACTTTCCCGGACTGAATTACCCACTAGTACCCGGTTATGAAAGCGTAGGTCGAGTGATCGATGCCGGCAGCGAATCCAAGATAAAAGCTGGTAGTGTTGTCTTTGTACCCGGAAGTCGAGGCTTTGAAGATGTCGCTGGACTATTTGGTGGCGCGGCACGAAAGCTGGTCGTAGATTCAGCCCGACTAGTACAACTGCAACCCGATACTGGCTCTGAAGGCGTTCTGCTTGCTCTTATTGCAACCGCTGTTCATGCGATTAAACGTTTCGAAAATGGTGCACTGCCTCAGTTAGTCGTTGGCCACGGCGTTTTAGGGCGCCTTGTCGCCAGAATATGTCAATCTTTAGGTGCTGAAGATCTGCGCGTTTGGGAGCAGGATCCCGCGCGACGAGATAGCGGTACGCCCTACCCCGTACTCGATCCCAAGGATGATACTGCAAGTCGCTACGAGCGAATTTGTGATGTTTCGGGTGACGCTTCGATTTTAGAAACGCTTCTTCCTAGCCTCAGCAAAGGCGGTTGGATCGTGTTAGCCGGGTTTTATCACAAGCCCATACAGTTTGATTTCCCCGTCGCATTTATGTCGGAAGCGACCTTGCGCATAGCCGCAGAGTGGCAGCCAGAAGATCTTGAGTTCGCCCGAAGCTTGCTCACAGACAATCGAATCGAAGTGCAGGATCTCATTACCCACCAATACACCGCCCAAGACGCTGCGCCAGCCTATGACAAGGCGTTTTCTGATCCCCTTTGTTTAAAAATGATTCTTGACTGGAGGGCCGTATGAGTCCCAGCGAAGCACAAGTCTATGACCCAGGCCTAGAGGCTAGCGGCGAACGCGCTGACATGATTGCCAGCTCTACCGCAGAAGCCCCGAAAACCCAGATTATTGCAATTTATGGGAAAGGTGGCATTGGCAAGAGTTTTACGCTCTCTAACCTGTCTTACATGATGGCACAGCAAGGCAAAAAGGTGTTGCTGATAGGCTGTGACCCAAAAAGTGACACTACATCACTACTCTTTGGTGGCAAAGCCTGTCCAACCATTATTGAAACCGCGGCTGCCAAAAAAGCGGCGGGAGACGAAGTCAGAGTAGAAGACGTTTGTTTTAAGCGCGACGGCGTTTATGCCATGGAACTTGGTGGCCCCGAAGTCGGACGAGGCTGTGGTGGCCGAGGCATCATCCACGGCTTTGAAACCCTCGAAAAACTGGGCTTTCATGATTGGGACTTCGACTATGTTTTGCTCGACTTTTTAGGCGACGTGGTTTGCGGCGGCTTTGGCCTCCCAATCGCGAGAGACATGTGTCAAAAAGTGATTGTGGTCGCCTCCAACGACCTTCAATCCTTATACGTGGCAAACAACGTCTGCTCTGCGGTCGAGTATTTCCGAAAATTGGGCGGTAACGTCGGTGTCGCAGGCATGGTCACCAACAAGGACGACGGTAGCGGAGAAGCTCAAGCGTTCTGCGAGGCAGTAGGCATTCCCGAGTTAGCCTCGATACCGGCCAATGACGATATTCGCCGCAAAAGCGCCAACTACGAAATCATAGGTACGCCAGAAAGTGAGTGGGGATCCCTCTTTGCAGGTTTGGCCAGCAACGTGGCCGAAGCACCACCGGCCCAACCGGCTCCACTGACACAAGACGGCCTTCTAGAACTTTTCGATGGCGATACCGTTGGTCGCAATGTGGTGCTGCAACCGGCAACCCTCGCAGACCTCTGCGATGTAACAAAGCTTGAGCAGCCTTCCCTTGAGGTCGTCTACGACAATGTCTGATCGCGCATCAAATAGTCCGGAAACTATTCCACTGGTGACAGAGGATGCGACCGATGCACCAGGCTGTGCTGGAAGCTCCCGAACCCTGCGTGATCAAGCGGCAGGTCAGGCCAATCAAGAAACACTCGATCAGTACGCTAAAGACTACCCCGTAGGACCTCACGATCAGCCTCAAAGCATGTGTCCCGCATTTGGATCCTTAAGGGTTGGCCTGAGAATGCAACGCACGGCAACAGTCCTGAGTGGCTCAGCCTGCTGTGTCTACGGATTAACGTTTACCTCACACTTTTATGGCGCACGCCGAACCGTAGGATACGTACCCTTCGATTCTGAATCCCTGGTTACCGGCAAACTCTTTGAAGATATTAGAGAGTCAGTCCATACCCTGGCTGATCCTGCTAAATATGATGCAGTGGTTGTGATCAACCTTTGCGTGCCCACCGCTTCAGGTGTTCCATTAGATCTGTTACCAAAATCTATTAACGGCGTACGGATCATAGGCATTGATGTGCCAGGCTTTGGCGTTCCTACCCATGCTGAAGCGAAGGATGTGTTGGCTGCTGCCATGCTTAAGTATGCGCGTTCCGAGGTGTCCGCTGGTCCTGTGGCTCGCCCTACGAGCCTAGAGTCTCGGGACAGCAAGCCTTCAATTGCACTTTTGGGTGAAATTTTTCCTGTCGACGCCATCGTAATTGATCGATTACTAAGGCCACTGGGTGCCAGTGCTGGTCCTGTCGTTCCCACGCGGGAGTGGCGAGAGCTTTACGCCGCATTAGATAGCAGCTTAGTCGCTATGCTTCACCCATTTTACAGCGCCTGTAATCGAGAGTTCGTTGCGGCAGGTAAACCAGTTATTGGCTCCGCCCCTGTCGGTGCCGAGGGCACTGCCGAATGGCTTACCGCGATAGGTACGGCTTTAGGTACGCCTGCAGATGTGATGACTAAACACCGCGACACGCTGCGTAAATCGATTGCTGAGGCCATTGCTGCAAACCCAATCAAGGCGCGTATGACGCTCTCGGGTTATGAGGGCTCTGAATTGCTCGTCGGCCGCTTACTCGTCGAGAGTGGCGCTGACCTGCGTTATGTCGGCAGTGCCTGTCCCGGCACAAAGTGGAATGCACACGACAAAGAATGGCTTGAGGCACATGGCGTCACTGTTAAGTTTCGAGCCTCGCTGGAAGACGACACCTGTGCTGTAGACGCATTTGAACCAGACCTTGCCATCGGCACCACGCCGGTTGTGCAACACGCGAAGCAGAAAGGCGTCCCTTCGCTGTATTTCACGAACTTAATTTCTGCTCGACCGCTTATGGGTCCTGCTGGAGCGGGTTCGCTCAGTCAGGTGATTAACACAGCGGTGAATAACAAATCACGCTTCGCCGCCATGGACTCATTCTTTGAGGGCGTAGGGTCAGGCGATGCAGCGGGTGTTTGGACTGAAGACACTATCAACCGGTCAGGTCTAATCAAAACGAGGGAGGTTGCCTGATGCTCGTCTTTGATCATGACAGAGCTGGCGGCTACTGGGGCTCGGTATATGTGTTTACTGCAGTGAAAGGACTGCAAGTAATCATTGATGGCCCCGTGGGCTGCGAAAACCTGCCCGTTACCTCGGTACTTCACTACACCGATGGCTTGCCACCCCACGAGCTCCCTATCGTTGTTACCGGGCTTGCTGAGGAAGAGCTAGGACAGAAAGGAACGGAAGGCGCGCTGCGCCGTGCCCATCAGACTCTAGATGCAGAGCGCCCAAGCGTCGTTGTAACCGGATCGATTGCAGAAATGATTGGCGGAGGCGTCACCCCCGCAGATACCAACATAAAGCGTTTTCTGCCCAGAACCATAGACGAGGATCAATGGCAGAGTGCAGATCGCGCTCTAGTCTGGCTGTGGGATCAGTACGGCGGGAAAAAGAAAAAGCGTAAAGCCGCTAAGGAAAATGCCGTACCTTTGGTCAATATCATCGGACCCGCTTACGGTTATTTCAACACAGCATCAGACCAAGCAGAGATTGTTAGATTAGTCGAGGGTATGGGCGCGCGAGTCAATCGGGTTTTTCCTTTGGGCTGCCATCTCGATGACATCCCCTCTCTGGGAGACGCTGACGCCAACGTGTGTATGTACAGAGAATTTGGCTCCAAGCTCTGTCAGGCACTAGAAAAGCCGTGGTTTCAGGCACCCTTTGGGCTACACAGCACCACCAAGTTTTTACGCGCACTGGGCGAAGAGCTCGGTTTAGACCCCGAACCCTTTATCGAACAAGAACGCCACACAACGCTGAAACCCGTCTGGGATTTGTGGCGCTCGGTAACCCAAGATTTCTTTGGAACTGCCAACTTTGGTATCGCCGCCACGGAAACATATACCCGTGGCGTGAGACATTTTTTAGAAGATGAGCTGGGACTTCCCTGCGCTTTTCACTTCTCACGCAAACCCGGTGTAAAACCTGACAACGAAACGATTCGTCAGACAATTGCAGAGACCTCACCCCTTATCCTGTTTGGTAGCTATAACGAACGCATGTACCTCGCAGAATTAGGCGGCAAGAGCATTTACATTCCAGCCTCCCTACCGGGCACGATTATTCGACGCCATACGGGAACCCCCTTCATGGGTTATAGCGGAGCCACCTATTTATTACAGGAAGTTTGTAACGCTCTATTCGACGCCTTGTTCCACATTCTACCGCTTGGCACCGAAATGGATGCCGTTGAGGCAACACCTGCACGTATGGCACTGCGCTGGGCCGATGATGCAGAAAAAACACTAGAAACATTGGTTGCCAAGCAACCGATATTGGTACGAATTTCAGCAGCAAAACGAATTCGTGATGCCGCCGAGCACTCGGCTCGGCATCAGGGCGTCGATGCTGTTAGCAAAGAACATGTGTTGCGTGCAGGTCTTGAGGTAAAGACCGGCACCGCAGCCTGACCGCGAGGGAGAAGTGTGATGAATCATTCATCAGGGCAAAAAGGACATCAGCAATCGCTAGGCGAGCAACTGCAATTTCGACTGTTGCTAAGCGTAGCGTTCTGCTGGTTTTTCATCGGTGCAGTGATGTGTCGTCTGACGTTTCAGTCGGTCGCGCACGCTTCACCAGGTGAAAGCTGTTTTCAAGCAGCGAAAAAGGCGGCATATGGCGTGGTTCCCTACGCTTTCATGCACGTCTGAACAACAGGCACGACCGAGAGTCGTACCTACCGAGAAGTAATAACCCGCGGCACGCTATCGATAGCGACGCACAGGGATTGAGGGACATGACATGTCATTACTGAGTTTTGAGAGGAAGTACCGTGTCAGGGGTGGCACGCTGGTTGGAGGAGACCTCTTTGACTTCTGGGTGGGGCCGTTTTACGTCGGCTTCTTCGGGGTCAGTACCGCATTCTTCGCCCTGCTTGGGACTGCGCTGATTTTAGTCGGAGCGTCCATGGGTGACACCTGGAATGTTTGGCGCATTAACATAGCGCCGCCAGACCTATCGTATGGCCTGGGAGTTGCTCCCTTTGCCGAGGGGGGCGCGTGGCAGTTAATCACTATTTGCGCTATCGGTGCATTTGTATCTTGGATACTCAGACAAGTCGAGATTGCACGGAAATTGGGCATGGGCTTACACATACCCTTTGCCTTCAGCTACGCCGTTCTCGCCTACGTGACCTTAGTTGTTATCCGCCCCATGCTACTCGGTGCATGGGGGCATGGCTTCCCCTACGGCATCCTAAGCCATCTTGACTGGGTGTCGAACGTTGGCTATCAGTTCTTGCACTTTCATTACAACCCCGCCCATATGATCGCCATTACCTTCTTCTTCACCACCGCAATGGCGCTATCGATGCACGGCTCACTGATCCTTATGGCCACCGACCCTCGGGATGGCGAAAAGGTAAAGACGGGCGAGCATGAAAATACATTTTTTCGGGATGATATTGGCTACTCAATCGGCGCTCTAGGCATTCACCGTTTAGGCCTGTTCGTGGCGCTAGGCGCAGCATTCTGGAGCGCAGTGTGCATTGTCATCAGCGGGCCCTTCTGGACTAGAGGATGGCCGGAATGGTGGAACTGGTGGCTTGAACTGCCCATCTGGAACTGAGGAGAGACTGAATCATGATTGAATATCAGAATATTTTCACACAGGTTCAGGCCGACGCTCCGGATTATCCTGGGGTACCCATCGGCAAGGATGAAGAGCACCGAATGGGCGGACCCATTCACAGCTGGATTGCCGGTAAGCTCGGTGATGCACAAATTGGGCCTATTTATTTAGGACCATCAGGCTTTCTCGCCTTCCTGTGCGGCTTCATAGCCTTTGAGATCATTGGTCTAAATATGTGGGCATCAGTCAACTGGGACCCCATCGAATTCATTCGTCAATTACCCTGGCTCGCATTAGAGCCACCACCCCCAGAGTATGGCCTGGGTATTCCTCCGCTAAATGATGGTGGCTGGTGGTTGATGGCCGGATTTTTCCTGACCGCGTCGATATTACTGTGGTGGTGGAGAACATTTACCATCTCCAGAAACCTAGGCATGAGCAACTATCTTGCTTGGGCATTTGCTGCGGCTATTTGGTTATACCTGGTACTCGGTTTTATCCGACCCATCCTCATGGGTAGCTGGAGCGAGGCTGTACCCTTTGGCATCTTCCCGCACTTAGACTGGACCGCTGCTTTCTCGATGCGCTACGGCAACTTGTTCTACAACCCCTTCCACATGCTTTCAATCGCTTTCCTTTACGGGTCAGCTATTTTGTTCGCCATGCACGGGGCAACCATTTTGGCGGTGAGTCGTTATGGCGGCGATCGCGAGATCGACCAGGTTACCGATATCGGCACCGCGGGCGAACGGTCGATGCTCTACTGGCGCTGGTGCATGGGGTTTAACGCCTCAATGGAATCCATTCACCGCTGGGCATGGTGGTTTGCAGTACTGACCGTGATAACCGGTGGCATAGGCATTCTGCTAACTGGAACAGTTGTAGAAAACTGGTATCTCTGGGGTGTGAAACACGGTATTGCGCCGGCCTACCCAGTTATCGACGCGGTACCTGTCGTTGATCCTATGATGGAGGCGAACCAATGAAATTACCTCAGTTTATTCGCGCCACTGTAGTGGTTATTGCTGGCAGCTTGTTGCTGGCCGGCTGTGAAATGCCACCACCAGAAACTGTGCAGCTAGGCAATCGTGGCCTGGGTCAGGAGTTGGTTGTCAACCCCAAGACACTTGCAGCCACCGTTGCGGCGAATCAGGTCCCTACGCCACAGCCCGCGGTCCCTTCAGTTGGACCGAAAGCCGGGGATATCTACCAAAACGTGCAGGTTCTGGGTGACCTCAGTGTCGGGGAATTCACCCGCCTGATGGCTGCCATGACCGAGTGGATCTCTCCTGAAGAGGGATGCAACTACTGCCACGTGGCCGAAGGCTTTCAGTACGACACTAAGTACACCAAGCGTGTTGCCCGGGTCATGACTGCGATGACTCAGCAAGCTAACGTTGAGTGGGGTGCCCATGTCGGCGGAGCCGGTGTGACTTGTTACACCTGCCACCGTGGAAAGAATATTCCGGAGTATGTGTGGGCAACCGATCCCGGTCAGCCGCACGCCGCAGGCGTTATGACGGCGGGCCAGAATATTGCCTCTGTTACAGCGGCCTATAGCTCTCTGCCAAATGATCCATTAACGCCTTACCTTGAGGGTGATGAGGAAGAGGCAGCCACCCTGCCCTGGCGAGTTGCTGGACAAACGGCCCTACCCAATGGCAACAGGTCATCGGTCAAGCAAACCGAATACATCTACAGCTTAATGATGCATTTTTCTGACTCCCTAGGCGTGAACTGCACGCACTGTCATAACACTCGCGCCTTTTACGACTGGGAACAAAGCTCGCCTGCAAGGGTACGGGCATGGCACGGGATCCGCATGGTAAGGGAGATGAACACGAAGTACGTCAACCAGACCACCGACTGGCTACCCGATCACCGTAAAGGTCCTATGGGTGATCCCCTGAAGGTGAACTGCGCCACCTGCCACCAAGGGGCCTACAAACCCATGCTGGGCGCCAATATGGTTAAAGACTATCCGAATCTAGCCCGCACAACGTTGCTAGAACCGAAAGAAGAGACGGCCCCGGCAGCTGAGGTAGAGGCAGCTGCAGAAGAAATGGCCGAAGAAATGCCTGCACAGGCAAATGCGGGCAGTAATGATCAAGGGATGACTGCTGGAAGTTAGACATCTCACGCCGGCCTTAGGGTCGGCACCTATCTTTGCACCGGGAGGTTTCTCCTAGTGCAGGGGGATGAGAGAAGGCGCCACCTAGTGGTAATAGCTCTCAAACAAACGTCGCACCGACGCCTTCTTGGCATCTACGCGGCATCTGCTTGACAAAACATGGGAGGTAAAACCATGAGCGAGCAAGGCGGTAGCCCATCAGGGCTAACCAGCAATGAGGCCAAGGAGTTCCATAGTGCTTATGTACAGGGATGGGTTGGTTTCGTTGCTATCGCGGTGACAGCACATGTACTGATGTTCATGTGGAAACCCTGGTTCTATTGATCAGGAAGTCAACGTAAACCCTGTGGACGTCCCCTAATAGGGGTCTAACCACTAATAACGGAGAAAAACTATGCACAGAGTATGGATGCTATTTGATCCACGTCGGGTGCTCGTAGCAAATGCTGCGTTCCTGTTTGTTCTCGCATTGTTCATTCACTTCGTTCTTTTGAGCTCTGGTAAGTATAACTGGCTCGACGGCGAAGTAATGGCAGCAGCGAGCCACATGGAAGCCCTACCCGCAGAACGTAAGTGACGCGGTAGTTACCCTGGCCTCTGAATGGGGCCAGGACTTTTTTGACCCGGAGAGAAGACACCGATCTTCTCTTAGACCACAGAGACACGAGTTAACATGCGCTTCCCCCAGTGCCAACTCGCTCACTCTAGTGTGAAATCTCTGAGGCACCCTTCGGGGCGGGTCACTTTACTATTCATTGTGTAGGAATTCCTTATGAGCGATGTACTCGGTCAGGTCTCTTTTGACTCCGAGGACCTAATACTGGTCGACTCACTGGATCAGGTGATAGGAAACGCCTCTAAAAAACGGGTGCACCTGCCCGGCGGGCAATTACACCGAGCTTTCTCAATCTTCCTCTATGCAAATAATCAGCAGGTCATGCTGCACAAACGCAGTTTGGAGAAGCCACTGTGGCCCAATTTCTGGACCAATAGTTGCTGTAGTCATCCTAGGACTGGTGAATCCTATGAGGACGCTGTACATCGCCGTCTCAAGGAAGAGCTTGGCATAGAAACGCCCCTAACTCGCATTTACCAATTCGAGTACCAGGCCCACTTCGGGTCAATTGGATCAGAGCATGAGCTTTGTAGCGTCTATGTAGGACATCTGAAGGAACCTGTCGAAATCACCCCCCACCCTAATGAGATTTCTCAATGGGGTTGGTTTGATTTAGAAGACGTTGATGATTGGATAGCAAAAGCCCCAGAGGAATTTACGCCTTGGTTCTTAATGGAATGGCGAACCTTGAGGGATGAGCATTCAGACAAGGTAGCGATGCTAACGTCAAAGCGAGCATTAGTTGTTTAAACCGGACTATAGGTTTGGGACAATCGTAATTAAGCCTAGGCAAGCGTAAATGACAAAGGTCCCTCAGGACACTTCATCTGCAAAAGGCAAAGGTAACAAAGATTCCCGACTGCTTAAGCAGACTTCGCGATTTTTAGATCACCTGAATCAGGATCCCAAAGCTGCAACAGCCTGAACCTGCCAGAATCGGTCACTTGTACCCACTCTGATTCTGCAGTGACTAAACCTTCTGCCTGCAACTGGTCGAGCAAGCCCCGCTGCTCAGCGCCCTGGAACTCAGTGAGCGGTGCGCGCAGCGTTTCACTCAACCGATGCACCAAGCGACGCTGCTTCGCCTCTACTGTAGTAAAAATAACCCCTGCACAGGTTGGGGACATTTTGTTATCTAGGGACTCGTGCCATGCATCCAGACTCGTGTGATTTCTGGACAGCAGGTTGGGAAGTTCAGAGACAGCACCCAGACCTACACCAAGAACGATTCGCGTGGGTTTATCTGAATAACCTAACCGATTGCGAACTAAACGACCCTCTGATTGGGCGTGGCTTAACGCGTCATCGGGTTTAGCAAAACTGTTAATTCCAATCCACTCAAATCCAGAAGATTCCAACTGATCAACAATGGCGGCAAACATCGACATTTTTTCTGGGACAGAAGGCATTGTATGAGAGTCAATCCCGCGCTGATGTTCGAACCGTTGCTCATCGCGTTCGAAAGGCCTACACAGCACACGAGTAGGACTCATCTCAGTAATGAGGCGGATTCCATCTCGCACTGCGCTGACGGTTTGACCGGGTAATCCATAAACAACGTCAAAAGTTATGGCTTCAAAATTGACTTGCTTGGCGTTGCTGAGCATGTCCTGCAACAGCTCTGGAGAATAACTTCTGCCCAGACCTAATGGCGCGCTTGACTCGATCTCGCGTAACTCAATTCGGAGATTGCGAAAGCCCAAGCCCTTAATCAACTCTAGCTGCGTCAGTGACGTCCGATCGGGGGTTATTTCGAATACAGTTTCGCAGTCGCTGCCAATATAAAAATGTTCATCGATCAAAGCTGCTAACAGCGCTAGTTGTGAACTGTTCAATAGGCTGGGGGTTCCGCCTCCAACATGCAGTTGAGCGAGTGGGCGCCCTCTTCCAATACGATCAGTAATTAACGCCAGCTCTGAGCCCAGATTGTTGAGGTAACGGTCAATAACCGATGAATCGGTAGCAACTTCGGCGACCCTGTCACAACTAATGCACCGGGTAGTACAAAAAGGTAGATACACCTGCAGGCTAAGACCCTTGTCGAAATCGCCGCGCATGGCAGCGGTGTCAAGAGCGTCGGAGAAACCACCCGGGGTAATGGCTTGTTCACGATCCCCAAAAACGGGCACAGCTGGCGGTCGTGACGAGGCTAATACAGGTGCCGAGTTGGCCGGGGTTTCGCTTTGCTTCATTACACCCTCCGTCTGCGTAGCAGATCTGGTGAGCCTTACAACTACCGGTATCTCTATTAATAGATAGAGATCGCAGCAGCGCCCGAAGGGCTAGGCTCCTGACCCCACTCTCGAGGAGAGCCGGATCTCCTTCGTACATTAGACCTCGAACTTGTTGCCGTCAAGGATGTTCATGCCGCTTTTCCAATCTAGCGACAGAGTTCAAACAAATTGCTACGGCTGGGAGCCCGATTTGCTCACAGCAGGTCCTCGATCAGGTGCGGCCCAATCCCAAAGCGCCGCGTCCCTTAAAGGCGCCATTAAGAAGAGGTGCTCCAAAGTGCCAAGAGCAGCAATAGTCCCCGCAAGGGTCAAAGCAATCATTGGGCCCATATCAGCAGCTTGCATCGCTGAATCTATCAGTGAGTAGGTCACAAAAACCCCCAAGATGACAGAGACGGGGAACAGCGGGTTTAGCAAGCGGCGAGGAATATACGAATGAACGTAAGCCAATCGGTCTGGTAACCAGCTCTGATTATAATTACGGACACCCAGCACTAAATTGAGCTTGCTGCTCCAACGCATCAACCACAAAACCGTGAATGTCCACAGTGCAGTCTGATTGGGCTGCTGCCAACTAAGCCATGCCAAAACCGCCACCATTAACAGAAGGGTGAGCTCATGCCAAAGACATGTACGAAGGCCGAGTCGCATCCTCGACGCTGTACTGGCACCCAGTGGACATGCCTCCTTGCTGGGGCCAGTGACGAAACCCATGAGGTACCCCATTTCCAACCAACCCCATAAGAGCAGTGCCAAACAAAAAGCTAGCACCACACTTTGAGGCGTAGATTGGTGAACGGAGGTTCCCACACCGTAGTAAGCCAACAGCATGGTCGCAGTGGCCAGGGCGAATATCGTACGGTGATGCCGCTCGTTACGATGCACTAGCCACAAAATAACACCCGTGGAAAACCACCACCCAGTTAACGCAACGATTAAAGCCAGAGCAAACTCGCTCATGTACCATCAGCCATCAATGCCCCGCCCGGCTCCAGGGTGAGCAAACCCGAAAATTCCGCCATATTTGTGGGACCAAAGGCGACGAGGTCGATTACTTGACTCGTTAAAGGGTCAACTAACTGAAGGCGGCCGTCTTCGTAAAGGTTCAAATGAAATCCGGTCTGAGCAAACAACCCTTGCTGGTGGCGCGTGCGAACCAAACTCCTAACCACACCACGAATGAAGCTGCCCTCACCCGCATAGAGCGTACGAACAACAGCACCTGTAGCCTCATCTGAGATCGCAACCTCGCCATTGGAGCCATCATTGAACAGTAAAGTTTTTCCCTGCAGCAATGAACCGACAGGAGGTTCCGCCACAATGATGTTGTCGGTTGTCCGTGCCAACAAAACCGCAGCCACAACAAAAAAAAGACCGAGAGCGATCAGCGCCATAAGCCGATCGCTCACGCGACGGATGTGCCTTACTTCACCCGACATTTCAACCTGCGGCAACGGGCTGACCACTTGCAAAACTCTCATGGTGCGTTGCTTGAACCTTTTCCATGGCGCTCAAGTCTCCGTCTAAAGCTGGCATGCCTTCAGATCGAACAGTTTCCGCTAGCAAACGCGCCACATTTTGCGCGTCCGGTATGCCTCGAAAAAGCGGTTGAATCTTCCGAAAACCCAGCAGTCGGACATGAGGCCAGAGCAGCATGTAGTACAACTTGGTATCAGATGTTGGCGTAAATAACATGTCACCTGTGCCATCACTGCACAAACGCAGACCTGCACTCTCCAATTTCTCCAGAGGCAGGTTGACCATCATAGGTGTCGCCACACCGGATCGAAGCACCAGCCTTTTATTGGTTAATGTGTACACCGTACTTCTGGCATACAACCAAGCAGCCCCAGACAAGAGCCCCAACGACACTGTTGCCAAAGTTAGCTGCCAAGAGACACCGCCCCAAACGTGACTACTGCTAGCGCCATCCATAAGCTTGTAAACAACATGAATACCAATCAGAGCTGCAAAATATAAAGCCAGGGTTCGCACTTGGAAGACGCGATTAGCGAGTGCAGTCCATCGTGGTGCTCCCTGCCAGACGATCGATTCGCCTTCTGGCAAATTTTCGGGCAGTCCATTAATGGGCTCGTATTCGTACTCTCTCACAGCCAAGGCTCCTTTCTTTCAGGGGTTGCATAGAGCGTGCCGCCACCATAAAAAGCCGTGATTTTATCTTCTTCTTGCAGAGTAACTTGATCCGGATTGGCTAACTTCGGCACCTGAATAAACTGATCGCTACGAATCGATTTAACCTGAACCGTGCCATCTTTCGAGACCCGCGCCATCGTCATTGGCAGGAGGCGTGTCCCGTCGCCGACATCAACTTCTGCGTAACGGAAAAGCGGCTCAGCTCGATCAACCCACAAATCAGTAACCGTTCCGCCTTGTTTTCCATCGCAGGCTATAACCGCACAACCCCTGGGATCAGGATCACGGCTATTCACTTTGTGATCGCTATCGACTCTTAGCGGGACAATTCGCGGCTCACCATCAATGGTCAGGTCGGGCTTTTCTGGGCGGGTGGCCCATGCTGCAGGCCCTACCCCATCGACCATTGGATCGCCGGTAGGCTCGACAGGATAGCCCGCCGATGGACCCGTTGAGTTAGCTTTAAGCTCGTAGCTTGCCGGCGCAGGACCGGGTAGCGTTCTACTGCCCTGGCCATTGGCTAGTTCATAGGTTTTTGGAATGGGCATGCCGCCCACACCGTCGACTAAGGTATCCCCTTTTCCATCAAGCTCAAGGGGCCAGCCCTCACGCTTGCCTTCACGGTGTAAATGGAACACCAGAAAGAAAAAGAAAATCCAAAAGACGTATAACGCTACCTGTGCGACATCAATGTAACCGGTTATGGCTCCAGTACCCATTGTATTGCTCCTCTGTTTTTACTTGTTATCCGGGAAAATCTGCGAGGCGCAGATCCCGTGGTTGCTGTGACTGCTCACCTGGCTGGCGCACTAATGGTCCCAGTGCTATCAGCGCGGCAAACAGAACGAAAACTTCTATGTGATAGACGACGGCATAGGCCGTAGTGGGCATATTAAGTGCCGTACCCATGAGGCCTAGACTGACCCAGCCTTCGACCACATCACGGATAGCGCCACCGGCAAAAATGGCGATCCCTGTGGCGGTCACCTGCACTGCGCCCCATACACCTAAAGTCAGACCCGTGAGCTGATCGGTTCGATCCAAGGTCATAATCGCGGTCAGGGTGCCCACCGCAAATAGGCCATTACCGACGCCGATTGCAAAAGTTCCGATCCTAAATAAAGTTTCTGAGGCTAGGGGCGCTGCGAACACCACGGCAGAAAAGGCGAAGACTCCGATCATCGCGCCAACCGCTGAAATACGAATAGGATCGGCGCCACGCGCCAATAAGCGAGCGGCGACGAAAAACGCTAACAACATGCCGATGCCTAAAATGGCTGTTAACTGTGTTGTTTCACTGACCGACATATCGAGAATTTGGGCACCATAGGGCTCCAACAAAATATCTTGCATTGTGAAACCAACGGTTCCCAACGCAACAGCCACTAAGAGTCGTCGTGCTTTGGGCTGTTCATCAAATTGGCGCCAGACTTCTCTAAACCGCGGGCGAACTCGATCATGACGCGTCAGATGAGGCTGTCTGGCTTCTTGCTTCCATAAAGCAACAAAGTTGAGAAGCACCGTTACTATCGCCACCCCCTGTAGCACTTGAATCAAACGAAGATAGGTGAAATCAGTGAGTAGGTGGGCAAATCCAAGACTCGCAACAACCGTTCCAACCAGCAACATGACATAGAGTAAGGCGACGACACGAGGCCTTGATTCCTCGCTGGCGAGATCGGTAGCTAGCGCTAGGCCCGCGGTTTGCGTCGTATGCATGCCTGTGCCCACGAGAATAAACGCGAGCATTGCGGCAGCAGGGCCCAACAACTCTGGACCGTTATGCGCCTCGGTCATCACGATCAGCGCAAAGGGCATGATGGCAAAACCACCAAACTGTAACAGTGTGCCCATCCAAAGATAGGGAACTCGACGCCATCCCAAATAGGATCGATGAAAATCAGAGCGAAACCCAACCAGAGCGCGGGCCGGCGCGAGCAGTAAGGGAATAGCAACCATGAGTGCAACCATCCAGGCCGGCTGTCCTAACTCCACCACCATTATACGATTGAGTGTCCCGGTTAGCATGACCGCCGCCATTCCGACAGAGACCTGGAACAAAGCCAACCGCAGCAGGCGGCTTAACGCCAAATTCTCGCTAACAGCATCAGCAAAGGGCAACCAGCGAGTGCCTAAACCCTGAATGAATTCACCGAAATTTTGGCGGGAAATAATCATTTGCGGGTCAATTCCATGGCATGAGAAATATAAAACCCTCTAGACACCCGAAAATCTCGGGCCATTTCCCATTCCGTGAACTCCGTCTGAGAGGCTACGGCACGCTGAAGCTGCGATAAAGCCATCGGTGCTATAGCAGGTGATCTATTGCCTCGAGGAAACAACTGACCAACACTATGCATCGCCGCTAGCAGCGGAGTTTTTGGTGCAAATGTAAACACAATACTCGTTGTGACTGTCTCAGCCATCGCCGCAAGTGTTCGCAGCCCATCTTCCGACTCATAATGAATCAAGGAATCCATCGCAACGATATGATCAAAGGTGCCCAGGTCAAGGTGGCCCATATCTCCGACCCTAAAATCTATTGTGCCGCGCATCTCCGCGCTACCCACGCGCTCTTGAGCAAGAGTGATTAACGTGGGCGACAGGTCTACAGCAACAACGTCTGCCCCCCTGCGGCTTGCCTCAACCGAAAATGCACCGGTACCGCATCCCGCATCTAAGACTCGCTTCCCGGAGAGATCCTCAGGCAGCCAATCTAAGAGCTGCGCCCGCATGGTATCCCGCCCCTCGCGAACCGTCTGACGAATGCGTCCAACGGGAGCTTCCGAGGTTAACTTCGCCCAAGTGTCGGCCGCAGTACGATCAAAATAATGCTCGATTTCCTGTCGGCGCTGTTCGTAACTCACCACGTCTAGTCCACCATCTCTAATCAATCAAAGCCAAGAAAATCGAACAATTCGCGATCTTTCATAGGTGTTACTGGCAGTGCCTCGGTGCCATTCCACAAGCGCTCGGCCAAGTTCATGTACTCACGCTGCACCAGATCAAGCCCCTCTGCATCGCCCATCTCAAAGATGGTCGACTTCTTTAATCGGCTACGTCTGATGACATCAAGATCTGGAAAGTGTGCCAGTCGCTTCATGCCAGTCGCTTCATTGAAACGATCAATTTCATCGGTAGCAGAGCTCCGATTAGCGATAACGCCCCCAAGCCTCACACCATAGTTTTTGGCTTTGGCATTGATCGCAGTAGCAATCCGGTTCATGGCAAAAATAGAGTCAAAGTCATTAGCAGTTACAACAACCGCACGCTCTGCATGCTGCAAGGGTGATGCAAACCCGCCGCAAACAACGTCACCTAAAACATCGAATATAACCACATCGGCATCGTCTAAAAGGTGGTGCTGTTTCAGCAGCTTGACAGTTTGTCCAACGACATAACCGCCACAACCCGTACCTGCAGGTGGTCCACCCGCCTCGACACACTGAACACCGTTATAGCCCTCAAACACATAATCCTCGGGACGCAGTTCCTCAGAATGAAATTCTACCGACTCGAGCACATCAATTACCGTTGGCATAAGCGCCTTGGTGAGGGTAAATGTCGAATCGTGCTTTGGGTCACAACCAATCTGGATTACGCGCTTACCTAGTTTTGAGAACGCGGCACTCAAATTGGATGAGGTCGTGCTCTTACCAATTCCTCCTTTTCCATAGACTGCAAAGACCTTCGCCTTGTCTATTTGGATCTGAGGGTCTAGGTGGACTTGAACACTGCCATCTCCGTCAGGAGATTTTCCACCAGCATCAATAGCTTTTATTGGGATATGGTTATTACGTACATTCATGCGACCGCCTCAGGTGATATACCTTCCATCCAATCTTCCAAATCCTCACCAGCTTCACGCAATGCGCTCAAAGAAGCCTCGTCAGGATCCCAGTATTGACGCTCATGCGCCTCTAACAACCTATTAGCAACGCGAGACGCCGCCTTTGGGTTTAATAATGCCAATCGTTGACGCATATCCGCGTCGAGAATAAAAGTTTCCGACAACTGCTGATAAACCCAGGGAGCCACCTGACCAGTCGTTGCTGACCAACCCATGGTGTTCGTCACATGAGTTTCTATTGCACGCACCCCCTCATAACCGTGATCAAGCATCGACTCGTACCACTTCGGGTTCAAAACTCGGGTGCGAGTCTCCAGCGCCACTTGCTCAGCCAATGTGCGAATTTTTTCGTTACCGGTTGTGTGGTCTGCGATGTAAACGGGAACCGACTCACTACCGGTGCGGCGTATTGCCCGGCTGATACCGCCAAGGGTGTCAAAATAATGGTCAACCGTAGTAACACCGATCTCTACGGAATCTAAATTTTGGTACGCAAGATCCACTTGAGAGAGCATCTCGGTGAGAAGCTCCGTATTCTGTGACACCGCACCATGCCGTCCGTAGGCATGTCCCTTCCGCGCGGTAAAGGTCTCGGCCAACTCGTCCTCATTTTCCCAGGCTCCGCTGTCAATAAGCATATTAACGTTGGACCCGTAAGTTCCCTCTGCGTTACTAAAAACACGTAATGCAGCGGTCTCAAGATCACAGTCGTGCTCTGCTTGATAGGCTAATGCATGAGCTCGAATAGCGTTTTGACTGACGGGCTCATCCGCCATAGCTGCCAGGTAAGCCGCCTCTGCTAATAAGCGAGTCTGCAACGGTAGTAGATCGCGAAAAATTCCAGATAGCGTCATAACAACATCGATACGCGGACGCCCCAAGGTTTTAAGGTCAATCAGCTCAGCGCCACAAACACGACCATAGCTATCTAGCCGGGGCTGTGCCCCCATTAAGGCGAGGGCTTGAGCAATCGCAATGCCCTCTGATTTCAAATTATCCGTGCCCCACAATACCAACGCGATGGAGGTAGGTAGTTCGCTGCTGTCCTGTGAATGTCGCGCCAGCAGTTGCCGCGCTTGCCGATCGCCCTCTTTAACGGCGTATTGACTGGGTAAACGGAAAGGGTCAAAGCCATGAAGATTGCGTCCAGTTGGCAGCATATCCGGTGACCGTAGCAGGTCACCTCCGCCGACCGGCGGGATGAATCGCCCGTCTAATGCTCTGAGAAGGGCTGGAATTTCACTGTCTTGCTCCAGCGCCGACTTCGCTGATATCAGCAAATCAAGATAGGCCTGACGTTCCGATTCAGGATGGGCAGATAACTCAGAGAAATTTATGAGCTCTGAAATCTGCGCATCATCGAGGACCCGCTCTAAAAGTTTTTCGCTGGGCTGAAATTTACCTTGCGCCGTCGAGATAGACTGCAACAGACAAAGCCGATCTTCTCTGGGCATAATTTCGCCGACCACATGTAACCCGTAGGGAATTAGCGACTCCTCAATCTCGTTGAGTTGATTTCGCAAATCCTCAATAGCGGCTTCGACATCGTCGCCCCAATTAACAAGGCTCAAGTCACAGGCTTCTGCCTGCTCTCGAATAAGCCGTACAAGCTCACCGAGTGATTCAGCATCTTGGTCTTGATCACGACGGCGCCAACGATCGATGGAGTCGCCTAGAGTTTTGAGTTCTTGATAGAGATCAGCATTCGCCACCGGAGGTGTTAAGTAACTGATCAAAGTCGCGGCTGATCGACGTTTGGCGATTAAACCTTCTGACGGGTTGTTGGAAGCGTAGAGATAGAAGTTTGGCAGAGAACCTATCAACCGATCCGGCCAGCAATTAGCCGACAGACCCACCTGCTTACCGGGCATAAACTCAAGCGCGCCATGTGTACCGAAGTGCAAAACAGCATCGGCCTGCCAAGTCTCTCGTAAATATCGGTAAAAGGCCGCGAACGCGTGCGTTGGAGCATGGCCACCCTCAAAAAGCAATCGCATAGGGTCGCCTTCGTAACCCATGGGCGGCTGTACCGTCACCAGCACATTGCCAAATTCAGCACCCAATACAAACAGTGATCTACCGTCTGTCAATTGCTTGCCGGGTGCCGCCCCCCACTGCGACTCGATTTCGTCTAACCAGGGTTCGTTGCGAACGTGATCGTCGACACTAATTGTTGCGCAAACATTGGCATCGGTGCCTCGCTGGGCCGCGTTACCCATTAGTATTGTGTCCCGCAAAGCATCTACAGACTCGGGAAGCACGACGTGATAGCCATCCGCCTTCAGCGCTTTTAAGGTGTTGTACAGCGACTCAAAAACCGACAGGTGTGCGGCAGTCCCAGTACCTCCCGAATTTGGTGGGAAGTTGAATAGCACGACTGCGACTTTGCGTTCCTGCTGCCCTTTTCGCCTCAAGTTGACTAGACAGCTGACACGTTCGGCCAACATGTTGATACGCTCACCGTGAGGTTGCATCGCATTGGGTCTGTCTGTTGCCTGATCGCTACGACCGCCAAACACCAACGGTCCCGTCGCGCCATCAAGCTCCGGTATCGAAACCATCATGGTCGCTTCAATGGGCATAAGACCTAAAGCCGAGTCCGCCCATGTTTCGATGCTCTGGAACTCAAGCGCCTGTACCGCGAGATAAGGCACATCTAGAGACTTGAGAAGCTCCTGTGCCGCATCCGTATCGTTATAGGCGGGCCCACCCACTAACGAGAAACCGGTGAGCGACACTACCGCATCAACTATGGGCGCATCGTCTTCCATAAAAAAACGATGCACTGCCGGACGCGCATCCAAGCCTGCAGCAAACGCTGGAATGACCCGTAAGCCACGCACTTCAAGTGCTTTAATCACGGCGTCATAGTGACTACTGTTTCCCGCCAATGCATAGGAACGCATGAGCAGAAGTCCGACAGTCCCTTTGCAACCCTTGCTGGCTTGAACCTTCTTAGGCAGTGCTCCGACTTCAGCGCTGATGCCCGCTTTTATTTTGGGGTGATAGACACCTACTTCAGGATAGTCGATGGGCGCGTCAGGCTCGGGCAGTTTTCGCAATACTTCTCTGGGCCCTGCAGCATAGCGCCGCACAACCAGCTGAATCATTCGCGACAAATTCTCTTCGGATCCTGCCAGCCAATACTGCAAAATCAGGAAATAAATTCGCAAGTCTTGAGCGGTACCCGGGATGAATCGCAAAATTCTTGGTAGCCGGCGTAACACCGACAGCTGCTGTGCACCTACGTTTTTGGGCTTGCCGCCCGTCGTACTTTTTCCGCGCAGGCGCTTTAATAATGACATCGCTCCGCCCTGCTCACCGTCCATGGAGAATTTCCCCATGCGAGTGAGCTTCATAACTTCACCTGCTGACATACAGCAGATCATGGCATCGCAATGATCACGACGAGCTGTGAGCGCATCTATGACACCAGCAATATGAGGTTCCATGAACATCATCGTGGCAATAATAATATCGCCCTGACCGATATCGGCCCTGCACGCTTCTAGCCTCTCGGGTCTAGCCTCCCAATCGGCTGCAGCGTGAATCGCTAACTCCAAACCCGGTATATGCTTGCGTAACTTTATAAATGCAGATTCGAGTGCCGCACTGACGTGATTATCCAGCGTGAGTAGCACCACGCGGATCGAGACGTCCATGACCGCTTCAGCGGCTGTAGTGGGCTTTCGCTTCATACAGGGTCTCAATGTCAATTGCGGTTAATCCGTGTTCTTCTGCATAGCGCTCGGTGTTCCGCTTGGCTTTACCGCGAACAAAGAACGGAATTTTCTTTAACTCCTTTTCAGCGCCGTCCTCCCAGTGCACGCCCTCCAGAGCAACAACATTAGTGTCTTCAACCGCCATGAGCGTACCTTCACCGTGGCTCAAATGAGACGGCGCGGCATGGTCGTTAAACTCAAAATCATCTCGGAACATGTGCAGCAAGTGCTCTTCTAACCCCATAATTAAGGGATGCACCCACGTATCAAATAAAACATTAGCGCCCTCAACCCCCATTTGGGGTGAGAATCGCGCGGGGTAATCCTGCACGTGAGCAGGCGTTGAGATAACTGCACAGCCGATACCCAGACGCTTAGCAATATGACGTTCCATTTGAGTACCCAGCACCAGCTCGGGCCTCAGTTCGCTGACCGCTTGCTCAACGACCATGTGATCATCGGTAATAAGGGCTTCAATGCCCAACTCTTTGGCCACTGCACGGACCTCCCGCGCCATTTCACGAGAGTAAGTACCCAAGCCAACAACCTCAAAACCCATTTCTTGCTGCGCCACACGTGCACAAGTCATCGCATGCATGCCGTCACCAAAAACAAAGACTCGCTTACCGGTTAGGTAGGTCGAATCAACAGAACGGCTGTACCAAGGTAGTCGGCAATCAGCTACTGCCTCCGCACTAATATCGACTTGCAACACGCCTGCCAGCTCTGCAAGAAAATCCTGTGTGGCGCCAAAGCCGAGAGGCACAGTGCGAATAACAGGCTGTCCAAAATTACGCTCAAGCCAGGTGCAGGTCGTAAGCGCAACTTCAGGATATAGGCAAACGTTGGCATCAGCCTCTGGGATGCGACTGATATCGTGAATATCAGCATCCAACGGCGCCACTACATTGACGCCAATACCCACAGACTGCAAAAGCCGTTGAATTTCTTGAATATCGTCTCGGCAACGAAAACCCAACTTAGTGGGTCCTAATAAATTCACTGTGCGCCGTCGATTACTCGAGCCGTCATCCCTAGGTTTTTCTTCAGCGTTTCGCTGCGCAGACAGTACCGCCCGCACGAGATGATAAAACGTCTCGCTAGCCCCCCAATTTTCCTTGCGAGAATAGGCCGCCATTTCCAGCGGCACTACTGGCACTGGCAAACCCGCTGTTTCAGCGAGAGTCCCGGGTTGATCTTGTAACAATTCAGCAGTGCAGGAGTCAGCGACCAAAAGGAGACTAGGCTTATGGTGGTCATAGGCAGCCTGCAGAGTATTCAAAAATTTTTCTGCAGTGCTAGCACCAAGATCACGGGCCTGAAAAGTCGTGTAGGTCACCGGCGGACGTTTGCCGTCTCGCTCGATCATCGTGAACAGTAAATCTGCGTATGTGTCACCTTGAGGTGCGTGAAGCACCAGGTGTACGCCACGCATGGAAGCCGCGACTCGGATAGCGCCGACATGAGGGGGACCCTCATAAGTCCAAAGTGTCAGCTCCATGATCCCACCTCAAGTGCTCTTTCTCGGCGCAATGGCCTTGCGAATAACTCCGCCAAATCGCCCGCCTGCTCGAAGCCCTGTATCGGCGTAAAAAGCAGCTCAATAGACCACTTTGTTCTTAGGCCCTCAGCTTCGAGCGGGTTGGCTATACCTAGCCCGCAAACCGTTAAATCAGGCCTTGTAGCCCGCACGCGGTCGAGAGCAGGGTCAAGATCCTGCCCTTCAACCCAGTCAACACCGGAAGGCAGTAGTGGCACCTCCTCCGCCATGACTCTTGCATCAAAATAAGGCGTTCCCACCTCCTTTGGCGTCATACCGCATTCACGGGCCAAAAAGCGCGCCAAAGGAATTTCTAGCTGAGAGTCTGGCAGCATGCTGAACGACTTACCGGACAATTCACTGTGGTATTTTCCAAGCGCCGCCTTAGCTCGCTGTAGAGGTGGCTGCAATACGGCTTGCTGTTTTTCTACAGTAACTCCGTAGGCATTAGCCGCTGCACGGAACCAGGCTTCACTGCCCTCAGCTCCAAGGGGAAATGGCGCCGGCAGCAACGTTGCCCCGCGGCCCTCCAATGCCCGCAGCGTCTCCCCTAGGAAAGGCTGAGCAAGCAACAGTTTGGTATTTCCACCAACTGCCGGTAAATCGGTTGATTGACTGCCTGGAAAAAAATCAACGTGCTCTATGCCCAACTGAGAAAATAGTCGACGGAACTGATCCTCAACAATATCTGGAACTGTTCCCACGACAAGCAGGCGCTCTTCAGAGGTCGTATCCTCGGGTAGGTCTGATGCCAAACTGGCCAGACAGTTATCTTCACCTTGGGTAAAGGTGGTCTCAATACCAGACCCTGAAAATGAAACAAATCGGACCTGGCCTTCATATTCTCGACCCAAACGACCCGCAGCGTTGTCTAGATCCAGCTTAATAACCTCCGAAGGGCATGAACCCACCAAGAAGATACTCTTCAACTCTGGACGGCGAGCCAGAACCTGAGCCACCACCCTATCAAGTTCATCATGACAATCGGCCATACCCGCAAGGTCCCGATCCCCGAGGACAGCGGTGCCAAACCGTGGCTCAGCAAAGATCATCACCCCCGCGGCTGACTGAATAAGATGCGCACAGGTTCTTGAGCCAACCACGAGAAAAAACGCATCCTGAATCTTTCGGTGTAACCATATGATCGAGGTTAAACCGCAAAAGACAGCACGCTGCCCCCGCTCCTGGAGGGGTTGAAACCGCTCCGGTGTGACTTCGGAAACTGCAATTACATCAGCAGTCATCTAGATACCTCTACAGCGTATTCATTAACAGAGTCAGTATTATTTTGTGACGATCCCACTCGGGCAGCGCGCAGTTTCAACAAAAATTGCGCAGCGTTAATGACGTAAGCCGTGTAAGCCGCAATAGCGAGCCACATCTGCTCACGGGGCGCCTGCAAGTCGAATAACCAAGAAACGACATACGCAACATGCAAGAAGATGACCAGCATGCTGACTACGTCTTCCCAGAAAAATGCAGGGGCGAACAAGTAGCGCCCGAAAACGACTTTTTCCCAAATTGCTCCAGTCACCATGATGGTAAACAGAAATAACGTTTTGATTAGCACCGAGATAACGGCTGCCGAATAGCCCGTACCGTTCGCCAAAAAATTGATGACAAAGACAAGGCTTAGCGCGAATGCAAGGAATTGCAGAGGCGCCAATACACCCTGAACCGTCGTCCAGACGGACGAATCTCTTCTTAAACGCTGCTCCGGGGTGTAAAAATCGGAGCCCCTTGGAAGGGGTTTTCTCGGTTCACCCACGATGACCTCCAGCGCGATGTGCGCTCCACGGGTAGTTTTAACTGAGGTTATCCCTCCCCCTCCCAAGGTGTCAACTTCTTATTACACCGATATAAGGCTAAAAAAAGTGACGTAACAGGGCTTTGTAGGGTTAAATACTACAAATATGTCCACTTTAGGTGCGTTTTTGTGTCCGCTAGTGTAAACCTCGCTTAAATTTCGCGTGCCGGTAGCGCAAACTATCGGATTAGTTACCCAATCAATGCTGACAAAGGAACAGGTGTTGCTAAAGAAACTCGACCCATCTGCTGTCGCCTCGGTGCTAGAAGCCGTAGCAGACGTGCAATTACATCTAGACGCCGAAGGTTTCTGCCTTGACGTAGCCATTACCAATGCGGAACTTACCGACCTCATGCGGATTCCATGGCGCGGGCAGCGCTGGCATGAACTCTGTATTGAAGAGCACAAAGAGCGCGCAAAAAACGCCCTAGATGCGGCTACTCGTACTCCCAACACACCAAATCGTGTCGATTTGAACATCTGCGCCTCGGACTCAAATGATGAGTTGCCTATGAGTTTTAGACTCATTCAACCGGCAGACGGTGAAGGCGTGATCGCAGTAGGTCGGGATCTGAGAGTGGTGAGCGACCTAAGACAACAAGTTCTTAACGCCCAGCACGCAATGGAGCAGGACTATTGGGCGCTTCGCCAAATGGAAAATCGGTACCGCCGCCTGTTGGAGCTAACTAGTGACGGCATCCTCGTGGTCGATGAGGCAACTGGCCGGGTGCTCGAAGCAAACTCCCAGGCCAACGCGATGTTAAGCGCCGAGGGCCAAAGCATTATCGGGCGACCCCTGCCTCTCAACTCTACAGAAATTCAAAGCCTGCTCGATTCAGCCAGAGAGACGGGAGCAAC
The DNA here is from genome assembly GCA_000169115.1 of marine gamma proteobacterium HTCC2080. Classification (GTDB taxonomy): domain Bacteria; phylum Pseudomonadota; class Gammaproteobacteria; order Pseudomonadales; family Halieaceae; genus Luminiphilus. Next base: position 166,548 of record AAVV01000005.1, on the reverse strand, counting down.
TAGCCAGCGGCGCATCGTCCTGCCTAATGTCCCCCACGGCAGCGATATCTTGGTGAGCTTCCAACGTCAAAACTCAGAATCTCGCTATTTGATCCGGCTCTCAAACGCTGGCGAAGACGGCAACCTGCAAGGTATGCATTTCGCAGATACGTTTGAACTCGCTCCAGACGCGATTGTTCAGGTTGACAGTGACGGGCGCATCGAACACGTCAATTCAATTTTTCTTGAATGGATTGCCGTATCTGCACCCGATCAAGTCACTGGAAGAACTCTCGACAACTGGATTGGGCGCTCGACCGTCGATCTGACCGTCATATTAAACAACCTCAAACAGGATCGCCCCATTAAACTGTATGCCTCGGTGCTTAAGAACAGTGTCGGAGCGACGTCAGAGATTGAAATTTCAGCTGCGACAGTTCAGCGAGGCGATAACCCAAAAATTGTCTTCTTCATTCGAGATATTAGTCGCCGCCTGACGGCCGACCACCCCCTTACCGAGCGACTGCCGCGCTCAATAGAGCAAATCACCGAACGTGTGGGTCGCCACCCACTCAAAGAACTCGTTCGCGAATCCACCGATGTTATTGAAGCACTGTGTATAGAAGCTGCGCTTAAACTGACTCGTGATAACCGCGCCTCTGCCGCCGAAATTTTAGGTCTAAGCCGCCAGAGCCTTTACACCAAACTGCGCCGCTACGGTATTGGTGAGTCTGGCTCTGACGACCCAATTTGACCAATATTATTTACGCATAATGTGTAAATAAAGTTTGACGCCAGAGAGACGGGCTGTTTAGCTTCCAGTTATGGAAAGAACCACGTCTTTTGCTATGCGCGCCACTCGCCCCCAGGCGGGAGCTCTGCTTGAATTACTCAAGCCCATTACCTGGTTTCCACCAATGTGGGCGTTCCTTTGTGGTGCCGTATCGAGTGGTGTAGGTTTATTTGAGAACCCGGCCCTGTTAATCGCAGGCATATTGCTTGCCGGCCCCATGGTCTGTGGCGCCAGTCAAGTCGTTAATGATTGGTTTGACCGCGAAGTAGATGCCATTAATGAACCCCAGCGCGCTATTCCCTCGGGCAGAGTTCCCGGTAACTGGGGGCTAATTTTTGCCGTCTTATGGACTGGGTTAGCCGCAGCTTGGGGCGCAGCCCTTGGGTTTTGGGTAGGCATAGCCACTCTTGTGGGGCTGGCATTAGCTTGGGCTTACAGCGCCCCTCCCTTGCGGTTAAAGCGAAATGGCTGGTGGGGTGCCGCCGCAGTAGGTCTGAGTTATGAAGGCCTAGCGTGGCTCACTGGGGCCGCCGTCTTTTTGGGCGGGGTTCTGCCACCTTGGCAGATACTTGCTGTTGCAGGTCTTTATAGTATTGGCGCCCATGGCATCATGACACTTAATGATTTTAAATCAGTCCAGGGTGACCGCGCACTGGGCCTACGCTCGCTTCCTGCAGAGTATGGATTACACAAAGCCGCCGTTATCGCCTGCTGGTTCATGGCGGTACCCCAACTTTTCATCGTTGCCCTTTTGGCCACATCAGGCGCCAACTGGCAAGCGCTGGCCGTCTCCCTGCTAATCATTGCGCAACTTTTCGCAATGGTGAAACTACTCAAAAAGCCAGAGGAGCTAGCACCTTGGTACAACGCTACAGGTGTCACGGCGTACGTTAGCGGCATGATGGTCGCTGCAACAGCATTGCCGAGCATGGTCGTATGACGACGCTGCAAAATCTTAGCTGGCTAGGTATTGCGCGACTTGGTCTCATACAAACGTCACTGGGTGCGATCATCGTACTCACGACATCCACACTCAATCGCGTGATGGTAGTAGAAATGGCCCTGCCAGCCATGCTTCCAGGCTTTCTTGTGGCCGTACATCATTTCGTACAACTCGCGCGCCCACGAATTGGCTACGGTTCAGATATTGGTGGGCGTCGTACACCTTGGATTCTTGGTGGCATGGCGCTCCTCGCGATGAGCGGCGTCGTTGCAGCCTTTGGCACCGTATTGATGGCAACGAGTGTCATCACTGGGTCGATCGTGTCGTTCTTTGGTTTTTTTGGCATTGGATTGGGATCCGGAGCAACCGGCACCTCGTTACTTGTGCTACTGGCTAAAGTCGTAGCGCCTGAACGTAAACCTGCGGCAGCCACACTTGTGTGGTTTATGATGATCGCTGGCTTTGCTGTTACCGCTGGGATTGCAGGGCACTATCTAGATCCCTTTTCCCCTAGTCGCCTGCTGACAGTAACCGCCACCGTATCGGCGCTGGCCATGATCGTGACTATGCTCGCTATCCGAAATGTGGAGCCCAGCTCCTACATCTCACAGCCAACGGCCAATACGGAAAAACCGGCATTTAGCGTGGCGCTAAAAAAAATATGGCAAGAACGCCAAGCTAGACAGTTCACCATGTTTGTATTTTTCTCAATGTTCGCCTACTCCTTTCAAGACCTGATACTGGAACCCTATGCAGGGCTTGTTTTCGGTTTATCACCCGGGGCATCGACGCAGCTTGCGGGCACACAACATGCCGGCGTTCTGTTAGGCATGATCGCAGTTGCGGCCAGCGGCTCGCTATTCAGTCGACACGGTGTGCGTCTACTTCGGGCCTGGACAGTAGGCGGGTGTATCGCATCAGGGCTGGTACTTTTGGCACTGGCCAGCGGTGGGTTGAATCCAGAAACGTGGCACCTCTCAGGCAATGTTTTTCTGCTTGGCTTCGCCAACGGTGCGTTCGCCGTCGCGGCCATTGCAACCATGATGACCCTCGCCAGTGCCGGCCAGTCAGGTCGCGAGGGTTTGCGTATGGGTCTCTGGGGAGCGGCTCAGGCCATCGCATTTGCATTAGGTGGTTTTTTAGGCACCGTCGCGGTTGATGTTTGTCAAATTTGGGTCGATGTACCCGCGCATGCTTATGGTCTGGTCTTCAGCTTTGAGGCGTTCATGTTCCTCGTGGCTGCTTGGCTGGGGCTGGGTATTGGAAAAGCTGAACAACAAGAAGACCTAGAAAAGTCCGCCCCAAGTTTTGGGGAAATCGCTATGCAGGAAGTTATGGCGAGTCGCAATTAACCGGGGGTATCAAATAATGTCCAATACAGATTATGACGTAGTGGTTATCGGCGGAGGTCCATCAGGCGCTAGCGCTGCAGAGCACTTAGCAAAACAAAACTATCGTGTACTCCTGCTAGAACGGGCGTTTCGAATAAAGCCTTGTGGAGGCGCTATTCCACCCTGCTTAATCGACGAGTTTGAAATACCTGAAGATCTTTTAGTCGCCCGCATACGCTCGGCACGAATGATATCGCCCACCGAAAAAAAGGTGGACATGCCTGTCGGTGAAACTTTTGTGGGTATGGTTGATCGCGATGTCTTTGACCCTTGGTTGCGTGAGCGAGCAGTCACAGCGGGTGCCGAACTCCGTATCGGCGCTTTCAAAGCACTGCACTACGATGACGACGGCGTCTTACACATTGATTTTCAGAGCAAAGAAGCAGGGCTTGAGAACGTAAGCGTTACCACTCGCAGTGTGATTGGTGCCGATGGCGCACGCTCGAACGTAGCCCGGCAGGCCATTCCCTGTAGTAAAAACGCGCGATGGGTTCTCGCCTATCACGAAATCGTGGAGGCACCTGCCGCAAACGATGAGCTTTATGATGGTGATCGCTGCGATGTGTGGTACCAGGGTGACCTTTCTCCAGATTTTTATGCTTGGGTCTTCCCCCATGGTCGTCACGCCAGCATTGGTGTTGGCAGTGAGACCGATGGCTTCTCAGCGCGGAACTCGGTGGCGACCTTACGAGCTAAAACAGGACTAGATACCTGCCAGACAGTTCGCCGAGAGGGTGCACCGATACCAATGAAGCCTCTAAAACGATGGGACGACGGAAAAGGGGTTTTATTATCTGGCGATGCAGCCGGTGTCGTTGCACCAGCATCAGGGGAAGGCATTTATTACGCCATGCTTTGTGGCAAAATTGCAGCGCAAACTATTGATGAATTTTTGCAGGTGGGCGATGCCCGAATTCTTGGTGACGCACGCCGCCAATTTATGAAGCTGCACGGCAAAACTTTCTGGGCGCTGGGTCTGCTGCAACGTATTTGGTACCGATCGGACAAGCGCCGTGAGAAATTCGTGAGCATGTGTCAGGACAAAGATGTGCAAGAGCTGACTTGGCAGGCCTACACTCAAAAACAGCTGGTTAAACGACGTAAAACTGCGCACTTAAGGGTTGCCCTGAAGGACATTGGTAATCTTATAGGCCTCACGCGAGCGTCCTAAGCGATGGAGGCTCTGCTGATATCGGGAAGGCTTCTCGACGGTATCCTCTGCTTGATCGTTATCGAGGGCATCGTTATCGTTGTGGCCCATCGCCACAACAAGGCTAGACCAAGCCCTGCGACCCTCATACCCAATCTTATTTCTGGGGCCGCCCTCATGCTGGGCATCCGCCTAGCGCTATCCCAGGCCGCGTGGTACTGGTTAGCACTATGTCTAAGCGCCTCACTACTCGCCCATCTAACGGATCTCACCTTACGATACCGCCCACAAGGGCGTACCTAAGATCAGAATTAGAGGTGTATCAACCCCTCAAGACAGGCTGACAACATCGATATCAGAAGCTGTAACCAATGCAGAGGCTCAGTCAGCATTATCGTTTGCACTGAGAAGCAAGAGACACTCGACATAAACGCGTGGGCCAAAACGATTAGGTGCTGATCACCACTTTACTCGGGCTAGTGGAAGCACCATTGCCGGTGCCAGGTGAGACGTCGCGGGTTTTTGCTGGCAAGGGCTTCCGCTCAACCACACGCAATCAGCAAGCACACCTGAGAAGACTTCACTAATGTCGCGTTGCTGGCCTCGGATTTAGCATCTAAGAGAGAGTGACCGGTAGAACTTACAGTGACGCCACTGAGCGCAGGTACTGGCGGCAAACAATGTGTGAGTGTGCGTCAACAATCTCGGGACCCACGCTCAAATCCAGAGCAGGCAATGGTGCTCGACACTCCCCTGATACTTCTTATACTGAGGCACTCGTTTTATCAGCTCGCTTTGGGTGAATGGCTATGCATAACAACATCATTGACGCTATCGGCATGCTTGGCACACTGATGGTGATTGTGGCCTATTATCTATTGCAGCTTGAACGAATCGACCCTAGAAGCCTCGGCTACAATGTGATGAATTTAGTGGGCGCCGTTTTTCTTTTTTTCAGTCTATGCTTTAACTTTAATCTTGCCAGCTTGGTGATTGAAGTTTTCTGGATAGGGGCTTCAATAATTGGTCTGTGGAAATACTGGCGCCGGCACACAGTTAGCGAGATCTAGTGGGCCCTATCGCAGCAAAAGCCGCACATTGAGTCAGTAGAATTCGCCCTTAATCAACTTACTGCCTTGCATTTTGGTGGATTATCGCTTCCCGCGAATTCAAGTTTCGTCGGGTACCAGCAGAAACTCATCAAAGAAAGCCGCGAGCTCGGCGTGGGCAGTGAGTGGCAGAATTGTGGCAATGTGCTGGTCCGGACGTACTACCACCATGCAACCTCGAGAACGGTCTATACCGCGCATATCGAAGACATCATTATTCTTTTCCCCATAGAAAACCTTCTCATAGTCCCTGAGTCCGTATTTCCCTCCGGGAGGCCACAGAAAATCGGGTATGTCCTCAATCGCAAGGTCGTGTTGCTGGAAGATACCGTACACATCGATCACTGAATCGATATCGGAATCCTGGGCGGTATATCGGACCACAGGCGATGCGGGATCGTTGATCAAAAATTCGATAAGTTGGCGAGAATCGGAAACCGCGTCACGGGGATTCTGGGTACTACCGAAGATAAAGATGCGCCAACGGCCATCCGCCTTTACGAGATGCCCCAGATGTTGCTGACGCCCATCGGCCACCCGAACGGCAATAGCGGAGTGGAAGCGCTGGCCAATATTTAAGCCGGTTGCCAGTTCCTGATTCTCGTGGCTTCTGCAGATGTATGACGGGTAATAGCCGATCGCGGTTCCGGCGATGAAGCCGTTTTGCCGGGCCATAAATGCCTCGATATCGGCAGTATCGGTTTTGCGTTGGTCCGTCGACAGCTGTTTCGCCGATGGCTGGGTCGCAACCAGGCGCGACAGTTGCCGGTCGGCATCAATGAGCTGCTCGGCGACTTTGCATCTTTCAGGCGCATAGGTCTGCAATAGCTTGGGATGACACTTTCCCTGCAGTACTGCCGCCATCTTCCAGCCCAAATTAAAGGTATCTGGAAGAGAGGTATTCAAACCCCAGCCGCCCTTGGGGCTGTGAGTATGGCAGGCGTCGCCGGCAAGAAAAGCTCGGGGAATCTGGTTTTCCGGGGCATCAAGGGGTCGGTCATCGAAGCGCTCAGCCACCCGCTGCCCCACTTCATAGATCGACCACCAGGCGACCTCTTTGACGTCAACGGTATACGGATGGTAGATCTGCTGCATTTTGGCAATGAGATCCTTCTCTGTGAGCTTGACGTTGGCAGCGCGCTGGCCCTGTTCCAAAAGATCGAGCTCTACGTACATTCTGACTAGGTAGCCGCCTTCTCGGGGAATGAGCATCACCGCACCGTGGTCTTTCGACTGAATGAAGCTTTTGACGCGGATATCCGGGAAATCGGTCACTACCAGTACGTCCATAACTCCCCAAGTTTTATTCGCCGAATCACCTTTAAGTTCGATACCAAGGCTCTTTCGCACGACGCTTCTAGCCCCGTCGGTACCCACCACGTAGCGTGCCTTGATGACTTCCTGCTTATCCTGCTGCTCGGTGTCGCTGCGCTCGAAGGTCGCGGTGATGGGATAGGCATCTAGGTCCTGAGTGAGGTTGGAGTCAACGTCGAGCTTCACCAATTTGCGGCTGTAATGAGGCTCAAGTCCGGTAACCGAGTGCTTCATGCCCTCAAGCAACAGTTCGTGCAGCCGTGCCTGATTGACAATGCCGTGGGTGAATTCTGACAGACCGATTCGGGCATCGGAGATCTTGTGGCTGCGCTTTATATTCTTAAAATTATCGCTGTCGGGTTCCCAGAAGCTATTCTGGCGCAGTTGGTAAGTTTCTTTAACCACCATCTCGCTGCTGTTGAACGCCTCCATAATTTCTATGGTTCGACAGGAAATGCCATCGGCCCGTCCAAACAGCAGCGGTCCGGGCTCGAGATCAACGATGCAGGTAGAAATATCAGCGAACTCAGCCATCTGCCTAGCCATGGTCAGCCCCGCTGGACCGCAACCCACGATAAGCACATCAACCACGGCAGGCAGATCAGTTACCGGCGGATTAGGATAGGGCTTTCGAACCTCATCGGGAATTTGGTAGTTACCGGGGTTGAAGCCATTCCGGTGGTACTGCATAGGACACTAATCTCCGCTATCTGCGCTACGTGCTACTTTTGTACGGTAAGAATGGCTTGTTGCTCCAGACCCGACGGACCGGCAAGGGCACTGGGTTGATCGCTGTTCTCCCAGCGGCCTGATTCATACGCGACTCGGTGGCTTTATATGTTACTAATCCGCAGTCGCCTTTTGCCACCAGGCCCCGCACTGCCAACTGTTCCTCCGCGAGCGCTGCCGAGACAGCACCTAGGGTTTTATCGTAGATCCTACTAACAAGCACCCTGTTGCCAACCTAACGTTTCCGACAATCGGCCAAAATTAGGTAACAGGTTAACTATAATGCGTTTGTCAAAACGCTGCCAGTTTTCAGCGTGACAGGCACCCTTGAAGTTGTTCGCAACTTGTTGCGGAGGATACAAATGGGAACGACCAGCGTCCTTTGTCAGTGTTGGAAACTAACAAAACCGTGTCGGTAACTCCCGCTTGAGCAGCCCAATCCAAGGAGAGGACGCGGCAATACAGTCACAAAATCTTGGGCCGCCGGACATGTGTGCATCGGGGCTGTGACGATGCTCTCAAGGCAACAGGATAATCCGTAAATGTTAGACCTATTGACAAGCGAAGACAGTGCCAGCCCAGCAAAATTACAGCATGGAGAATGCCACCGTCATGGTGCGTCCACACAGGCCAAGCCGCAATGCGCGTGCAGAATTGATTTCAAGAATTTAGGCAAGAACCGGCTCCGATCGCTTACAAACCCGATCACTCACAAATCCAATCAGCAGCCGCATAACAATCCCCTGAAAGGGATCCGCGCATGAACAATCTGAGACCTAAGGCATTCTGCCTCAGGCCTCTAGCTACCGATAATCGGTTTTGCTTTGAAGCGATTTAACATCATTACCGAACGAACCATCAACGAGGCAAGGCCGCTGCACTGATATAAGCGATGATAATGCGTTCGATAGCAATACTCTGCCTACCAGGCGGGAGTCATACAAACCTGGTCGGGTAGCGTATTTGGCTTTGTTGGCAAACAGTACAGCCGCGCAAAGGTGAGGCCTGACTGGGCCATAACACCCAATCTGAGACACTTGTTAATAAGACCACCTTTGGCCCGCAAGCCCTCGGCTTTTTCACTGAGGAATAGCAGGCGCTCCATACCACGTCGAAACCGAGGATCGTCGGTGTTCAACGTCATAGGAAATACTTGTTGAGAAATTTCGCTCGTAATATCAAATACCTGATAGTCGAACTTGGTGGGGTCCATACCGAACGCCTGATACAACTTCGGGCGAGAATGATCGCGCACATACATTGTCGAATAAACGGCCAGTAGGAAAAAGCGTATCCACAGCTTGTTATGACCTCGCAGTAGCTTCGGATCAGAGCGCATCAACAAGGCGAAGGCCTCACCGTGGGCGTACTCATCATTACACCAACGTTCAAACCAATTAAAAATGGGGTGAAACTGATTTTGTGGGTTGCGCTGTAAATGACGATAAATCGTTATGTAACGCGCATACCCAATTTTTTCTGAGAGGTATGTAGCGTAGTAAATGAACTTAGGGCGAAAATAATGGTATTCCTTGGTTTGCTTCAAAACACTAAGGTCTACCGCGACACCCAGCTGCTTGAGTGCTCGGTTTATAAAGCCAGCATGCCGCGACTCGTCCCTGGCCATATATCGCATTAGTTTGGAAACATCTGGGTTGTCTACATTCTTCTCAATCTCTTGATACAAGACACAGCCTGAATATTCAGATGTGATTGAGCTGACCAGGAAATCAAGAAAGTCTCGTTTGAGATCCATGTCTACATCGAGTGATTCCGGATCAAACTCGATACTTTGCTTAAAGTGCGCGCGATTTTTGTCTTCCTCAAAATTCGCCATCATCACGTCCCATTCTCGCCGCACCGGCGAAACATCTAACGTATTCATGGCTTTGTAATCGGTCCGATAGAATTTCGGCGCCAATAGTCGGTTCTCCAACGCCTGTTGCGTCGATTCATTTACTGCGGTTGTAGTTGCCATGTGCGCTCCTTTGGCCCCCCGAGGCCACGATGGCGTGAGAAAAGCTGCTTCCCACATTATATGTCACTTTTTTATTACAAAAAGACTTGTCTAGTTTAGTTTACTTGCGTAGTGTCTTCAAGGGGGAAATTGCTGCCTTTAATCGGGTGGGGGGAAGACAGTTGACCAACGGTTAATCCCAAGCCGGGGTCAAATCCAATTTTTGTGGAGGCTTCACCCATGTGCAGCGACAGCATAAACATCCGTCCAGAGAACGAAGTCTCAGGCACTTCTGATGACGAGCTCATCCACCTCGCCTACGTCAGCACACAGACTCGCGACATGAAGGCCGCCGACCTCATTAGCCTGCTCACCGAAGTCCGAGGGCTGAACGAAAGCCGCAATATCTCAGGATTACTGTTGCACAAAAACCAATCATTTTTTCAGGTGATCGAGGGGTCCCGCGCCAGAGTTCAGGAAACGTTTAACAATATTATGAGGGACCAGCGGCACGAAGGTGTGGAAGTCCTTTTTGATGAGCCCCTTGAAGCAAGAGAATTCAGCAACTGGCAAATGGGGTTTTTAGACCTCGATGGCATTGACGTATCAATGCTCAGAGGCTACTCCAATTTTTTCGACAGTGACGAGGAGCCCAGAGCGTTTTTGAAGGCACTGAGCCGCGGCGAACGACTCGCCCTACTCTTCCGCGACTTGGGCTGATACCAGTTTGCGCCTGCCCAACCTGGGGCGCCAAATTCCGAGAACCACGTTGGCTAAAGCAACACTCCCCAACACAATAATCGAGTAACTAATGGTGTCAAAGCTAGTCGCCATTACAGTCGCCTCAAGATCACCGTTTAAAAACTGGCGTGTAAGATTCGCCTCCCGCTGAATGGGGCCTTGAACGGCAAGCAGCGTACCTTCAAACATTACGACTCCAGTGGCTAATTTCAGCCAGGCCCAGCCGGCGCTGTGAAACGCTGTGACCGCGCCAATAGACAGCAAACCGGACACTAGGGTGATTGCAAGAGACGGCAATAGAACCCAGCGAGCCAATCGGTCGACAAGCTCAGTCAGCGCTGCGTAGCCATGAATATCTTGTAAGGGGTCTGGCAAGAGCGCTAGAACAATGACTAAGGTCATAAAAGTTCCCAGCAGGCCAACGCCGCCCAGGGTATGCAAAAATTTCAGGGCTTTACGCATAGGCTCCGTCCTCTTTTCATTTTAAAAAATTCGCTTTACGCACCCGTGATGTAACGAGTCAATCGACTTCGCAATGACGCGGGCAGTAAACCGTTAACAACGTACCAGGCCTTTGTGTTGCGACCCAAAATTCGATGGGGCTTACGCTCAACAATTGCAGCGAAAGCTTCATCCGCAACTTGCTCTACCTGCATATTGATGGGCATTTTTTTTGTATGACGGCTGTCGAGCTGATGCCCCATGGCCGTGTTAATTGGAGGTGGTTTGAGACAAGTCACGTGTATATCGTGATCCTGCCACTCAATAGCAAGAGCCTGTGTTAAGCCGTCCACATAAAATTTACTCGCGCTATACACACCCAACCAAGGGATACCGTGAATGCTGCTCGCGGAACATAGATTGAGCACTACCGCATCTTCGGTATCCCGCAAATAAGGGAACGCTTGATGGGAAACCGTGGTCAGACCACCAATGTTGACTGCGATCATGGCGTTGATATTGGATGAGGACATTTCCGAAAAATCACCGGCTGATAACACTCCGGCATTGTTAACCAAGACATCAAGTTTTCCACCACTAGCGTCCGTAAATGCTGCCAATGCCGCAGCAACAGAGTCGGAATCGGTCACATCACAGAAACCCGCGACCGCACGGTGAAGCAAAGGGTCTCGTAAATGATCCTTGCAGAGATTTTCGTTAATATCGTACAACCCTACCAGCCAGCCCTTCTCAGCGAATAGTCGGGCAATAGCCAACCCAATACCCTGTGCAGCACCCGTGATAAAAATAGCTTTCATACCTTGGTGAACCTGTTTTGTTATTCTATTAATGAACGATGGAGCTTTTAGAGTATATGAGCAAGCCTGAATGACTATTTATCGCTGCCCGCACCAAAACATATGCGCGTAGCCGCCATTGAAGGGGGCGGCACTAAGTTTTTTGCCGCCGTCGGTAGTCCAGCGTCGATTACCGAGCAATACACCCGCATTGCAACTACTACTCCAGATGAAACCCTCCCCCAGCTTCTCGACTACCTGCGCGCCGAGCATAAAAAAAATGCCTTTAGCGCTATTGGAATAGGCTCATTCGGCCCGCTAGGCATAGATCCGAATAACAATACTTATGGCGTGATTGGCCCGACAACGAAGCCCCATTGGGAGAACGTAAATTTCACAGAAGAATTTGCTGAATTTCAAGTTCCAGTAGCGGTAACCACTGATGTCAACGCAGCTGCTCTTGCAGAGTCAATTTTGGGTTCAGCCCGAGGCTGTGAGCGCGTCATTTATGTCACCATCGGCACAGGTATTGGCGGCGGTATCGTTATCAATAATCAGATAGAGCAAGGGCAATTTCATCCGGAAATAGGTCACATGAGAATCACGGTCAATCCCAATGACCCAATGCCAAATGGTTCATGTTCTTTTCACGGTAACTGTCTGGAGGGTTTAGCTTCTGGCCCAGCCATTGAACAGCGCTGGGGAAGCAATTTAAGTACGCTTGGAGAAAACCATTCTGGGCAAAAATTGCAGGCGAATTACTTAGCACAAATGTGCATGAATCTGCTTCTGACAATTACTCCCGATACCATCATACTAGGGGGCGGCGTAATGCAAACCCCATCGCTTTTGGCCAAGGTAAGACTAGAGTTGCGAACAATGATCAACCACTACCTGCCACGATTTGAATCTGAAGCCGCAATAAAACAGCTCATTAGAGCCCCCGCATACCCCTTTTCCTCCGGGCTCGTCGGCGCCGCCCTACTGGCTCAGGGCTTTCACCAAAAACAATATTCCAAGGAATAAATTCCATGTCGAGCATCATGAACATTGACCCTGAACTTCAAAGTTTGGCCAATCAAATAGCTACCCGCCGTGTCACCGAGTGCTTTGAGGGTGACGCTAACCGCGCGTCTGACTTTCGATGTACCTCTAACGGGCTCGTGTTGGATTACAGCAAACATCATATCGACGCACCAAGCCGCCAGCGACTGCTGGAGATCGCGCAGCAATCGGCACTCGCTGCAGACTTCGAGGCGTTAACCCGAGGTGACGCTATTAACATTACCGAGGAACGTGCCGCCTTACATACGCTTCTACGCGGCACCCGCAAGGAGGAAAGTCCTGAGCTATATGCTGAGGTGCATGCAACAAATAGCAAACTGGCACAGCTAGTAGCAAAAATTCATAGCGGGGCCTGGAGTGGCTTTGGTGCGAATCGATTCACCGATGTGGTCAACATTGGAATCGGGGGCTCGGATTTTGGTCCCAAAGTGGTATGTCGAGCACTGCGTACTGAGACCGATCTTATGAAGAGCCATTTTGTCGCCAATGTGGACCCCCAAGATCTTGATGAAACCCTAGCTAGCTTAGACCCCCAATCGACACTCTTCATTATTTGCTCGAAATCCTTCACGACAGAAGAAACCCTCACCAACGCCTTGAGGGCGAGGGCCTGGTTGCTGGCCGCCGGCGCGAAAGACACTGACGTCAATAAACATATGGTTGCCGTTACGACAAACCTCGAAGGCGCCAGCCGTTTTGGTATCAGCCCCGAAAATTGTTTTCCTATGTGGGATTGGGTCGGCGGCCGCTACTCCCTTTGGTCTGCCGTTGGACTCTCGATAGCACTTCAGTCTGGGTGGGAAACATTTCTGCGCCTGCTCACCGGTGCTCACGAAATGGATATTCACACTCTCGGCAGCCATGACAAAAACAACCTGCCTCTAATGATGGCGCTACTCGAATTCTGGAACACTGTTTATCTGAAGACCGACACCCATGTCGTTTTACCTTACGCTCAAGCTCTCGAAAAACTCCCCGACTTCTTGCAACAGCTATCGATGGAGAGCAATGGCAAACGCGTCGATCTCTCTGGCTCTGCCTTAACCCTACCCAGCGCCCCGGTTCTCTGGGGATCTGCAGGAACCATTGGCCAACACAGTTACTACCAACTGTTGCACCAGGGAAATCGTCGCTTTACCGCCGACATTATTTTGCCCCTCAGTCACAAAGAAAAGGACCTCGATGCTCAGCGTAAACTAGCCGCCAATGCTTTGGCCCAGAGCCGAGCCTTATTGGTAGGCCGAGATAAATCGGCGGCACAGCAACTTGCTGCGGAGAGGGGGCAACCCGAAAGCTTTGCTCCACATTACGAAATGCCTGGCAACCATTCCCACTCGCTGATCTACTTTGAATCTCTCACCCCCGAAATTTTGGGGGCGCTGATCGCGGCTTATGAACACAAAACATTTTTTCTCTCGCGCTTACTTGGCATTAATGCCTTTGACCAATGGGGTGTTGAATTGGGTAAGGTTATCGGCCGACAAATTTTGACGATGCTGGAGCACGGTGAGGGCTTGGAGGTCATTGACCCAGCAACCGCAATAGCTGTCGAGGCTTGGCGCTCAGCAAATGCCAGGAGCACCTCCTAGAGCTTGCGACTGCGTGCGATAATCGTCTCAATTTTATTGAAACCCTAATTCGCCGCATCACTTGCAGACCGCCGCATAGCAAGACCAAAGAGACGACGTGACATAGATCATGAATGCACCCAAAACCGTTAAAAAAACGTTTACTCATAGCCCTTGCTAAAGCAAGCACCATCGATATTATTCTTGCCCAACTAACCAGCATCGAAATGTTGCCCGGAGTCATCTCATGTACCGACATATACTCACTTTAGTCACGGTGCTACTCGCATTGGAAACCTATGGGGCTTCCGATAATCTAGAGAGCTGGGACGTTTTAAACCCGCCCGGCCCGTGGCGGGACATCACGATTGAAACAGAGACCACGACCTGGTCATTCGTGGACGTAAGTCCCGACGGGACCCGAGTGATTTTTGACATGCTGGGTGATCTGTACAGTGTGCCGCTATCGGGCGGCAGCGTTACTGCGCTTACCGAAGGCATTGAATGGAATTTCCAACCCACTTTTAGCCCAGATGGTAAACGCATCGCCTTCGTCTCTGATAGAGACGGCAATGACAATATTTGGGTTATGGATATCGATGGAAGCAATGTCACACAGGTCACCAGTGAACGTAAGCACAACCTTCACAACCCAGCTTGGTCGCCGGACAGCCAGTGGATAGCAGTCCGCAAAGGCACCGTCTCAGGACGCAGCATTCCCTCAGGGGAAATCTGGATGTACCACGTCAATGGTGGCAGCGGTATCGAAGTCGTCGATAATACCGACGGTACACGTGCTCAAAAATCCATTGCGGAACCCGCTTTCTCTCCCGATGGCGACTACCTTTATTACAGTCAAGACACCACATCAGGCTGGGTGTGGCAATACAACAAGGACTCCACCGGAGAGATATTCGCCATTCGGCGACTTGATTTGACGACTGGTGAAATAGATACCATCACGGGAGGCCCGGGGGGCGCCGTTCGCCCTACCCCATCGCCAGATGGCAGCAAACTGGCATTTGTAAAACGACTGCCTGATTTTAATAGTGCGATTGTCATTCGAGATCTCACGTCAGGCATGGAAACTACTGTTTACGACAGCCTAGAGCGCGATGAGCAAGAGACCGCTGGCAGCCATGGCAACACAACTGCCTTCGAGTGGCTTCCCAATGGCCGAGATCTTGTGTTTTGGACGGCAGGACGAATTCATCGTCTAAACACTGAGACTGGCGATACAAAAATACTGCCCATTCAATTGTCAGTAACGAAAAAAGTCCGCGATACGGTCCGATTTCCCGTCGAGGTTGCTCCCGATTCGGTTGACAGCAAAATGCTTCGCTGGGCACAGCTAACACCTGCGGGTAACTCCGCCATCTTTGGCAGTATGGGCCACTTGTACCACTCAACCATTAGGGAAGATGGTGCTCAAAAACCCGCGCGACTCACAGAGCAGCGCGACCATTTTGAATACTGGCCTGCTCTATCTGCAGATGGTCAACAGGTGGTCTATACCTCCTGGAATGACCAAGATCTTGGGCGCGTAAAAGTCGTCAGCGCCAAAGGAGGCCCCAGCAAAACCTTAGTCAAAACTCCCGGCCATTACGTGCAGCCTAAATTTTCACCGGACGGTGAAATGGTGGTTTATCGCAAAACAACGGGGGGTTATTTACTCTCTCCGCTGTGGTCTGTGGAGCCGGGTATTTATCTGGTCAAAACCGAGGGTGGCACGCCCATCAAAATCAGTAGCGCTGGACACCATCCCACCTTTAGCGCCGATGGTAGCCGTGTACTGTTCACCACCCGAGGCGAGAAAGGACTCGAACTTCATAGCGTTGACCACATGGGTCTCGACAAGCGTGTAATTGCACAGGGCGAGAAGGTGACCAGTTATGCCGTATCACCCGATGGCAACTGGCTAGCGTTTACTGAACACTTTCGGGTTTATGTTATGCCCCTAACAATCACGGGGAAGCCTATGGTGGCACAGCGAGCGGGTGGCGCGGTTCCTGTTCGCGGCGTTTCTGAGCGCGCTGGAGAATTCCTTCATTGGTCTGCAGACAGTCAAGCATTGCACTGGTCAAATGGGCCCGCTCTATTTACTCGAAACCTAACTGATGCCTTTACCTCCCTAGCACCCGTTGATCAGGAAGCCGATGACACTGCCATAGCAGAGCCTAAAATTCAGTCGATTGACCTCAGTTTTTCAGTTGCCGCCGACAAACCAAACACTTTGCTCGCGCTTGTTGGCGCTACAGTTGTGACCATGCAGGAGGCAGACAGTCAGCAACAGGTACTGTCAGATGGGGTTATCCTCATCAAGGAAAATCGCATTACCGCAGTGGGGGTTCGCGGTGAAATCAACATTCCCAGCAACGCGAAAATTGTCGACGTCAGTGGTAAAACTGTGATTCCCGGACTGATCGATGCGCACGCCCACGGCGGCATGGGTAGCGAAGAAATTATCCCCCAACAAAATTGGATGCAACTCTCTAATCTGGCTTTCGGCGTCACTAGTATTCACGACCCCTCCAACGACACCAGCGAGATATTTACCCATGCCGAAATGCAACGGGCTGGCCTCATTTTAGGTCCCAGAACCTGGTCTACGGGAACCATTCTTTACGGCGCCAATGCACCCGGCGCCACGACCGAAGTGCACAGCCTTGAAGATGCCGAATTTCATGTTGAGCGACTGCGATCATCGGGCGCGATCTCGGTAAAAAGCTACAACCAACTCGCCAGAAGCGCGCGACAACAGATTATTGAAGCTGCTGATCAACAGGGCATTATGGTCGTCCCTGAAGGAGGCATGAAATTTCAACACAATATGAATCATCTCATCGATGGTCATACCAGTATTGAGCATTCACTGCCTATTGCTGACATCTACGATGACGTTGTCCAACTTTGGTCTCAGGTAGGCACAGGCTACGTACCGACCTTCGTTGTGTCCTACGGAGGCCTCATGGGTGAAGAGTATTGGTACGACCGGACCGATGTTTGGCTCAATGAGCGGCTTATGCGGTATTCGCCCAAGCAGTTTGTAGAACCTAGAAGCATGCGTAGACCAAAGGCGCCTGACCACCACTACAATCACATCAACGTAGCTAAGACTGCGAAAAAGCTCCGTGACAATGGCGTAAGGGTCATGATCGGGGCACATGGACAACGGGAAGGACTAGCCCCCCACTGGGAAATGTGGATGATGGTGCAAGGTGGATTTACCCCTTGGGAAGCTCTGCGAGGCGCTACCTACGATGCCGCTATTCACCTGGGAATGGACGCAGATGTCGGCACAATTGCCGAAGGCAAGCTGGCTGACTTAGCCATCATCGATGGAAATGTACTCGAGGACATCCGTTTGTCCGAGTACGTCTCCCACACCGTGCTTAACGGCCGCTTATTTTCGACGGATACGATGGATGAAATTGTAACGGGAGGACGGACTAGCGCACCTCTCTTTTTCCATCAGACCGGAGGTCAGCAATTACCGGCAGGTACCCTGGAGGCACTAGAGGCCAAAAGAGCCCGGCATCACTGGCGCCACTGAGCACCGCCTCATGAACGCTAGGGCATAGATTAGGCTCCTGCTAGCTTGAGGCGTTACTGTGGCCCAAGCTGGCTCAAGGTGGTAAATGAAGGAATTGGGCTTACCATTTTGTGCTTAAGTTACATTTTTGGCGGTATAAAATGCATTATATCCATAAAATATGTTATTTTATTACTCTAATTTATTTTTGGTGAAGCGTCTGTGAGTACCATTACCTCCCCCATAATTGCAAAAGTTACGGCCGATATAGAGCACCGCAGTGGCCCCTTACGCGCCGAATATTTGACAATGATCGACGCCATGGCCCGGCAGGCTCCAGGGAGAGAGCAACTAAGTTGTGGCAACCTGGCACACGGTTTTGCCGCGTGTAACGAGACAGACAAATCGGCGATTAAGCTTATGGACGCCGCCCATGTGGGCATTGTGACAGCGTTTAACGATATGTTATCGGCGCATCAGCCCTACGAAACCTATCCCGAGCAAATAAAGGCAGCGCTGCGGGCAGTGGGTAGTACCGCACAGGTGGCCGGTGGTGTGCCCGCAATGTGCGATGGCGTCACCCAAGGCCAAGCGGGAATGGAACTGTCGCTTTTTAGCCGCGACGTCATTGCGCAAGCAACTGCAGTTTCTCTGTCTCACCAAATGTTTGACGCGGTATTGCTCTTAGGCATCTGCGATAAAATCGTACCGGGGCTGTTGATCGGCGCACTTCAATTTGGTCATCTGCCGGCTCTATTTGTACCCGCGGGCCCTATGCCTACAGGCCTACCCAATAAAGAAAAAGCAGCAGTGCGCCAGCGCTTTGCCGAGGGCAACGCCACCCGGGAAGAATTGCTGCACGCCGAGAGCGCGTCCTACCACAGCGCAGGCACTTGCACCTTTTATGGCACAGCAAATACCAACCAATTATTGCTGGAGGCCATGGGACTTCAGCTGCCTGGCGCTTCATTTGTCAATCCGGATCTGCCGTTGCGCGATGCTTTGACCGCCCATGCAGCCCAGCAAGTCACGCGTCTCACCGCCAAGAGTAATCAATACACGCCGCTTGGAGAGCAGGTCGACGCACGAGCATTAGTCAACGCCTTAGTAGCGCTGGTTGCATCAGGAGGATCCACAAACCACTGCATTCATCTCATCGCGATAGCCCGCTCAGCAGGGTATATCATGACCTGGTCCGACTTTGACGCGATATCAAAAGCCACCCCCCTACTCGCCCGGGTATACCCCAACGGGCAGGCCGACATTAACCATTTCCACGCCGCTGGGGGTACGGGTGTGTTGTTTCAAAATCTACTTTCAGATGGGCTGATGCACAGCGACGCTCTGACGTGCCTTGGCCTTCCCTTTTCTGATTTCGTCAGGGAACCCAGCCTCGTCAACGAGGACATTCACTGGGTAAAGCCGCCATCGTCAAGCCTTGACGACAGTGTTATCCGAGGTACCAACGCGCCCTTTGCAGAAGAAGGGGGACTCAGGTTGCTGGAGGGCAATCTGGGACGCAGCGTTATCAAGGTTTCCGCCGTAAGCGCTGAACACCGCATCGTTGAAGCCCCAGCTGTAGTCATAGACTCACAGCATGCCCTTCAGGGACTTTACGACTCCGGCGAACTCAATCGCGACTGCGTCGTCGTGGTCAGATTCCAGGGACCGATCGCAAATGGGATGCCTGAGTTACATAAGCTCACGCCGCTGTTAAGCAGCCTTCAGGATAAGGGTTATGCCGTGGCATTGATTACCGATGGGCGCATGAGCGGCGCCTCAGGCAAGGTGCCCGCCGCCATTCACATCACCCCCGAAGCTGCTGCGGATGGACCTCTATCTCGCCTGCGAGATGGCGATAAAATCACCCTTAACGCCAACACCGGGGAGCTTAAAGTTGCACTATCAGAATCTGAACTTGCTAGCAGAGACCGGGCTATCTCGCCTAATGCCGATCAATATACTGTGGGAAGAAATCTATTTTCTGCTGCTCGAAACCAAGTGAGTAATGCTGAGCAGGGTGCCAGCTTCCTTTTTAATGCCGACACCCATTTCACTCACCAAACGGCGCGAGTCGAGGTCGCCTGAGGTGAAAACGAAGTGGCATTTGCTAGGTGATATTGGCGGCACCAATGCGCGCTTTGGTATCTGTGACGATCAAAAAGAACCCTACCAACTTATCGGCTCTTACGAAGTAGCGGCTTTTCCGACCTTTAGCAATGTCTTGGAGCAGCTTCAAAGCGACCTCATTAAAGCGGGGCTATCCATGGCCGACGCTGGAGAATCTTGCCTCGCAGTGGCAGGACGACCCGATGTACAACCCGTCAGCTTTACCAATAGTGCGTGGCGTTTTGATCGAGAGCTCGTCATGAGCACACTGGGGCTGCAGTCCGTAAGTATTATTAACGACTTTGCCGCGGCTGCTAGGGCCCTACCACTGCTATCAGAAAACCATCTGGAAAAAGTGGGTGGCGGCCGCGCTGAACCAGGTTCCCCTTGTGTTGCTTTAGGCCCGGGCACGGGACTTGGTGTAGCGACTCTTGCTACTACCCATTCAGGAGAGCCGTTAGTCATCAGCGGAGAGGGTGGACATGTCGACTTTGCTCCTGTCACCAACGTAGAAGCGGCGGTACTCGATTTCTTAAGGGCCCGCTTCGGTCGCGTCTCGATAGAAAGGCTTTGCTGTGGCGAAGGTATCAATAACATTTATCAAGCTTTGGCCGACTACCGCAACCTGAAAATCAAGTACAGCAGCGCCGCTGAAATTGGGGCCGCGGCTCTAAGTGCCGATGACGCGCTATCAAAAGAAACTATGGCGATGTTTTTTGCAGTACTTGGCGCAGCTGCGGGTAATTTCGCCCTAACACTTGGAGCTAAAGGTGGTATCTACATCGCAGGCGGTATTGTCCCGCGATACCTAGACCTTCTGCGGCGCAGTGATTTCAGGGCCCGCTTTCTCGCCAAGGGTCGTTTTGCTGACTATCTTTCAGACATTCCCACATTTGTGGTCACCCATAGCCAACTCGGCTTATTGGGGGCCTCCGCGTCACTCAATGATCCCCATATTAGAGGTTAATTGTGCTTCCTCAAGCCTACGATTTTTTAGCGTCCACATCTGTCATTCCCGTCATGGTCATCGAGCGCGAAGCTGACGCCATACCAATGGCCGAAGCACTCGTGGCCGGAGGCATCAAGGTTCTCGAGATCACCCTGCGGACACCCTGCGCCCTTGCAGCCATCAAAGCCATTAGCAAAGCGGTTCCTGATGCACACGTCGGGGCCGGCACCGTTTGTAATAGCGATGACTTCTCTGCCGCCATCGACGCCGGCGCCCGTTTTATCGTATCTCCGGGCCAAAGTGATTCGTTGTTTGATAAAAGCATTACATCAAAGACCCCCCTACTGCCAGGAGCAGTCACCGCAACTGAGGTCATGCGCGCAGCTGAGGCAGGCTTTAAAGTATTAAAGTTCTTCCCCGCCAGCACCTCAGGAGGCGCGGCAGCGATTAAGGCTTTTTCCGGCCCTTTCGCAAGCGTTAGCTTTGTGCCCACAGGCGGTATTGGCCCGAAAAATTTACTGGAGTATCTCGAACTGCCAAATGTCCAAGCGGCTGGAGGCTCTTGGATGCTACCTAAAAGCAAAGTGCAAGCGGGTGACTGGCAGGCGGTGACACAGCTGTGCCGTGAGGCATCAGAATTGTCGAATATGAAGGAGCTTACCCAATGACCGGAGTTGACCTAATTATTTTTGGCGCTTCCGGAGACCTTTCAGCAAGAAAGCTCTTTCCCGCACTGTTTCAACTCGATCGCGCCGAATTACTGCCCAGCGACCTGCGCATCACAGCAATTGCTAGAGATCAGGTCGACGTAAATACTTTTTTGGAAGGCCTAAGACAGCGAATGCATGCCTACATGGGCTCTGAGTCGCCTTCCCATGCCGAGTGGCAGCACTACTCACGACATTTTCAATATGTGGGCGCCGACTTCGCCAACGCTGACAGCTATTCCAGTATCAGGGCAACTCTAGATGATACCCGTATCAGCTTATTTTACTTGGCTACACCACCCAGCATCTTCGCCCTAATTTGCAACAATCTGGCCACTAACAATTGCCTCACCGGCGACTGCCGAATCGTACTCGAAAAGCCCATTGGCGAATGTCTAGCCTCGTCAAAGGAGGTCAATGAAACGCTGGCTCGCTACTTTGACGAGGAATCTATTTATCGCATAGATCACTACCTGGGAAAGGAGACCGTTCAAAACTTACTCGCGCTGCGCTTTGCAAACCGATTTATTAATAGTCAGTGGGATGCCAACTGTATCGACCATGTTCAAATCACCGTTGGCGAAATCGTCGGTATTGAGGGTCGCTGGTCTTACTATGACCGCGTCGGCCAGCTCCGCGACATGGTTCAAAACCACCTTATGCAGTTACTCTGTCTCGTTGCTATGGAGCCCCCCAATAGCCTAGAAGCCGATAGCATCCGCGACGAAAAAGTCAAAATCGTCAAGGCCTTGAGACGCATCGACTCTGATCAGGTCTCTGAGCACGTGATTAAAGGGCAATACAGCCAGGGTTGGTCTTCAGGTGCGGCCGTGCCTGGGTACCTTGAGGAGCCCGGTTGCGAGCGCCCTGACAGCGATACCGAGACGTTTATCGCGATCAAAGCTCATGTAGACAACTGGCGCTGGGCCGGCGTTCCATTTTACCTGCGAACAGGAAAACGCGTTCCTGAAAAATTAACTGAAATCATCATTCAGTACAAAGACCTTCCCCACAACATTTTTAGCGGCGGCACCAGCGCGAACAAGTTAATCATTCGGTTACAGCCCAGGGAAGGCATCGAGCTAACAATGGCATCGAAACGCCAGACGCTGCGAGAAAAACTGTCCTTACAGAACCATACCTTGGATTTAGATTTTCGGGAAACCACCGGCATGAATCGAATTCCCGACGCCTACGAACGATTATTTCTTGATGCAATTAATGGCGATCAGTCGCTGTTTGTAGGTCGAGAGGAGATCGAAGAAAGCTGGCGCTGGTGTGATGAACTGATTGACGCCTGCAACCAAAAGAACATAGAGACCAAGCCCTATCACGCTGGATCTTGGGGCCCACCTAAAGCCGAGCTTTTAATTGAAAAGGATGGGCGTAGCTGGCATGTCTGAGCACGGCTTTGCATCAGCGGATGCACTTAATACGGCATTGGCCCAGAACATCTGCCGGCGACTACAGGACGGAATCAATGCGAGAGGCAAGGCAACCCTCGTGGTTTCCGGAGGCTCTACGCCGCGCCCTCTATTCGCCCAACTTGCAACAGCAAAGATCCCTTGGGAACACGTTACTATTCTCTTGGCCGATGAGCGCTGGGTTCCCAGAGATCACGACGCATCTAATGAAGCAATGGTTCGACAAAACCTGCTTCAAGACCAAGCCGCTAAGGCGCAGTTTATGAGCTTGATCCCTGAACTTTCCGATGAGGCAAGCAATTTACAAGAAGTTTGTTCGCAGCTTGACCAGCTCGGTACTTTTGACGTGGTGATACTGGGTATGGGCGGTGACCGCCATACCGCATCATTATTTCCCTGCGCTGAAGAAATTGATACGGGGCTTAGCACGCTAGATGCCGCGCTGATGACGCATCCTCGCACCGCGCCTCACACTCGAATTTCACTGTCTAGGAGGCGCTTGGAGGATTGTCACTGGGGTGCTGTTCATATCGTAGGGCAGAAAAAGCTTGAAGTGGCTTATCGGGCTATGACGATCAGCGCTGCTGCCGAGTCGCCCGTGGCAGTGTTTTTGGCGCCAAAGGGTCGCTTTGAACTCTGGCACGCGCCGTAGAGGTACGAATCCAAGGCCCCTCTCTTTATCAATCTGTCGGTTGCACGCAGGCTCACCGGCCGATTAAAGATGTATTGGTTTTATCGAGAGAAAACGCCGTTTACCGAGTGCGATTAAGCCGCTTTTTTTGCCGACAGACCTGCTATAGCACTCAACTCCAGAGCGTTATCTAACATGCGGTTAGAAAATCCCCATTCGTTGTCGTACCAAGCCAGCACCTTCACCAAACTCCCTGCTACCCGGGTATGGTTGGCGTCGAAATTAGCTGAGTGGCTATCGTGGTTGAAATCAACCGACACCAGAGGCCGCTCGTTATAGCCCAGAATGCCAAAAGCATCTTCCGTCGCGGCTTTTGACATCAGGCTGTTTATCTCCTCGACCGACGTTTCACGTGCAGCAGTAAAGCTCAGATCAACAAGCGAAACGTTCAGTGTAGGAACACGAACGGCCAAACCATCAAGCCGACCTTGTAACTCAGGCAACACCAGACCAATGGCATTAGCCGCGCCAGTTGCTGTGGGGATCATGCTTTGTCCGGCGGCCCGAGCTCTGAACAAGTCCTTGTGGTAAACATCATTTAAGTTCTGGTCATTGGTATAGGCATGGATAGTCGTCATCAGACCACTCACCAAACCGATCTCCGCGTGCAATGGCTGCACCACTGGTGCTAAGCAGTTTGTGGTGCATGAGGCATTTGAGATCACGCGATGTTCGTTCGTTAGGGTGCCATGGTTGACCCCATAAACAATCGTTGCGTCTGCGTCCTTGGTGGGCGCCGAGACTAGAACACGTTGCGCGCCGGCATCAAGGTGCGCAGCCGCTGAGACGCGAGTCGTAAACAGGCCGGTACACTCCAAAACAAGGTCAATATTCAACTCTGCCCAGGGCAAAGCACTGGGTGAACGCTCATTAAGTACCGCTATCCGACGACCATCGACGGCAAGATAATCTTCTCCAGACGTTACTTCATGACCGAAGCGGCCGTGGGCAGTATCAAACTCTAGCAGGTGCGCATTAATAGCGGGTTCACCCAGATCGTTAATGGCCACTATATCAATGGCCTGAGACAATTCGGGACGATCGTAGTAGGCGCGCAATATATTGCGACCGATACGACCAAATCCGTTAATGGCAACTCTTATCATGACCTGTCCCTCGTGCTATCTGTGAACAAACGTAAAGTTCAATATGAAGCTTTATTACATATTTAGTCATTTTATGTGGTTTTGCAACCTATTATTTTGTTATGATTACATTATATTGCTGCCACACTAGCGGTCATACACCAAACCCTCAGTGCGACAAGGTTCCCAATGGCTAATGACACTAATGTATTGACGCAAATTCAGGCAGCGCTTCCCGGGCTGAGCAAATCAGATACCAAAATTGCACACGTGGTTCTCGCCGATCCCGAGGCAGCCACACATGCAAGCATCGCCTTACTCGCCCAACAGGCGAACGTGAGCGAGCCCTCAGTTAATCGATTTTGCAAGCGCTTGGGCGCAACAGGATATCCTGACTTCAAAATTTGGTTGGCCCGCTCTTTAGTTGCTGGGGTGCGCTACATCAGCCAAGTCGTAGACCCTGAAGACACAGTGACAACCTACCCGGGAAAATTGGTCGATAACACCGTTAATGCCCTGCTGTTAGCCCGGGAACAGTTGCCTCTAAAAACGTTAGAAGTAGCTGTAGAGCATCTCGATGCCGCGGGTCGAATTTATTTCTTTGGAATGGGCACTTCCGCTGCAGTGGCTCAAGACGCAGAGCACAAATTTTTTCGCTTTCAGACCCCCGTGACCACCCACACCGATCCATTAATGTTGCGCATGCTAGCCGCCGGTGGCAGCCAAGGTGATGTTTTTGTTTTTATTTCCCACACTGGCCGTACCGAGGCCATCGTCGATGCAGCAGCCCTAGCCTCTGCCAGTGGCGCGACTGTCATATCACTAACCGCCCAAGATTCACCGTTAGCGCAGGTGAGCCATTGTGTCATTGGCCTCGAGGCCCCTGAAAACACCGAAGACTATCTACCCATGACATCACGAATCGTGCACCTGGTAATCATCGACATTCTGGTAACTGGGGTGACATTAAAGCGTGGGGAACCCTGTATTGAACACCTTGCTCGAATAAAAGAAAGCCTGCTTCCAACGCGCCTGCCACTTAACCGAAAGCGAACAAAAACATGACGCCGTCATCAACAAGCAATACCGCACAGCTCCGCCAAAATGTTCGACACCTTGGCGAGATCCTTGGCCAAGTTATCCAAAGTCAAGGAGACGCGGGCCTGTTTGAGGCAGTCGAAGCCATCCGGTTGCAATCTAAACAAAGTCGAGATGATGATGATCAAGAGGCACTGCGCGCTCTGCTAACCCAGCTCAATGAAAAGCAAATTTTAGATGTCGCCAGAGCATTTAGCCATTTCTTAAACCTCGCTAACATCGCTGAGCAGCACCATACGCTGGCCGACTACAGTCAATCACTTTTTTCCGCGACGGCCAGTCTCGAAAGTGCTTTTCAACAGCTTTTAAAAGATCACGAGCACAATTGTCTTAACACAGTGCTGAAAAATTTATCTATCGATCTGGTGCTAACCGCCCATCCCACTGAAATCACACGTAGAACGCTTATTCACAAACACGGCGAAATTAATGATTGCCTCACCAGACTTGAAATACTGAATGACAAGGCCGCTGCGTCGTCCAAAGACCACAGCCGCTTGAAAGAGCTTATTTCCCAAATTTGGCATACCGAAGAGTTTCGATCCGATCGTCCCAAACCCATTGATGAAGCACGCTGGGCATTTGCCGTGATCGAAAACTCTTTGTGGGATGCAGTGCCCCAATTTCTCAGAGTCGTCGACGATATTTGTGAGCGATATGCCCTACCCATCCCTCCGCCTAACTGGAGCCCGATAAGGATATCGAGTTGGATTGGCGGCGATCGGGACGGCAATCCTAATGTGACCGCCAAGGTTACTCGGGAAGTTTTACTGCTAGCACAGTGGCAAGCCTGCACCCTGCTTGAAAATGACATCGTGACACTATACGAAGAATTATCGGTCACAACCGCTTCAACAGCATTGGAGGAAGCCACAGAAGGCGCCCTAGAGCCCTATCGATTCTTATTAAAGCCGCTGCGAGACCGCCTACAAGGACAGCGCCTGAACATTGAGAAAGCACTGAACGACCAGAGTCTAGCGCCGGCACCATTAACGCTGAGCGAGATTGTTGACCCACTAGAGGCCTGCTATGAATCGCTGCAGGCGGTAAACCTCGATGTGCTTGCTCGGGGCTATTTATTGGATACCCTGCGCAGGGTCCATTGTTTTGGCCCATACCTCATCCAGCTAGATATCCGTCAGGAAAGTGCGCGACACACACAGGCCATAGCCGAACTCACCGAAGCTTTGGCACTGGGCGACTATCGGGATTGGAATGAGGGCCAGCGCTGCGACTGGCTGCGAGGTGAGCTCGACAACCCCCGACCACTAATACCTGCTGGCTGGAAGCCAACACCTGAGACCCAAGAGGTCATTGATACCTTTCTTGTAATCGCCGAAACCCCGCAATCGGCTTTGGGCAGTTATGTTATCTCTATGGCCGCTGAGGCCTCTGATGTGCTGGCGGTGCAGGTGTTATTAAAGGCCACGGGCTGTACTACTAATATGCTCGTCGCGCCACTGTTTGAAACGCTTGACGATCTAGAAAGTGCGCCTCGAGTTGTTGAAGAGCTGCTATCAGACAATGCCTATCGCGATCGCTGCGACCATCAAATTATGGTGATGATTGGCTACTCCGATAGTGCCAAGGACGCCGGCATGTTGGCCGCAGGCTGGGCCCAATACCGCGCTCAAGAATCCTTACTGAGCGTCTGCAAAAAGTTCGCTGTTAAATTGCAATTATTCCACGGGCGCGGGGGTAGCATTGGCCGCGGCGGCGCTCCCGCTCACGATGCGCTGTTATCGCAGCCTCCCGGATCACTTGAAAATGGACTTCGAGTCACCGAGCAAGGCGAGATGATACGGACCAAACTGGGGCTCACCCCCCTTGCCGTGATACTTTAAGCCGCTATGCCAGCGCGATTTACAAGCAAATTTAACACCACCCCCGGAACCTGCCGGCGAGTGGCGCGTCCTTATGAATCGGTTGGCACAACATTCCTGCGAGGACTATCGTCGTTGGGTACGGGATGAGCCAAACTTTGTGCCTTACTTCCGACAGGCGACCCCGGAGCAGGAACTTGCCAGCTTGCCCCTGGGATCTCGGCCCACGCGCCGTCGGTCTGATGGCGGCATCGCCAGCTTACGCGCTATACCCTGGATATTTGCCTGGTCTCAAAACCGGTTAATGCTGCCCGCCTGGCTGGGTGCGGGCTCTGCGCTTGCGAGGGCAGCTGCAGATGGACACGAGGTAGTTCTCAAAAGTATGGCTAGAGAGTGGCCTTTTTTTGGTGCTCGACTGTCTATGTTGGAGATGGTGTTCGCGAAATCGGATCTCACCATTGCCGAGCTTTACGACCACTTACTGGTTAGCCCAGAGCTAGCCGATTTGGGTGCGGCGTTGCGTCAGCAGCTCAGCAACGATAGGGCCGCGCTGTTAGCAATACTGGAGACAGGCTCAGAGCTTGAGAGGGACAACTGGGGACGCGAATCAATTAACCTGAGAGATATCTACACCGCACCTCTAAATTTATTGCAGGCTGAACTATTGCGGCGACAACGAGCCAATCCCGAGGAGGCTACAGAGCGGGCGCTGATGGTGACTATTGCCGGCGTTGCCGCTGGTATGCGCAATACCGGATAGTGCCCTGGCGCTCTCCCCCCTAACTCCCAACACTTGTGACCACATCTTTGTGGAATGCGAGCCCGTCAACGTGAGGCATTACAGGTTATTTTTCACGGCAGTCGCCAAAAATCTGATCTGAGGTACCGTTATACGCCACTTGCCAAGAACACTTAAGCCAAGACAGTTCTTGGTCACAGTTCGCCGTGATGGCGTTGATAGACCTTCGTGGGAAACGACCAAAAGACTGCTACCCCCAACAATATACCCCTGCGCACAGTACGGGAGGATTAGCATGGCAGCTTCACTGCAATCTGGCCTAAGCCCCCATGTGCAAAAGCCATTAATCCACTCCGGTTAGCCTATCCAACTCCAGTGTGGTTTTATTCCTATGCAGACCTAGTGTCCTCCGCGGCACAAACAACCAATATGTAAGCGAACTTGCCAACCACTGCGTTACGACAGGCATTTCTGCCAATAGGAGTAAATTCCATGAGCGCAACCCCCATCCAACTAACACCAGACCCGCTGGCCCCTTTTCGTATCTCACCGGGCTTTAACGTCAACGGCGTACTATTTCTCTCCGGCCATGCTGCCATCAGTGAAACTGGTGAACTGGTGGGCATAGGTGACTTCGATGCACAAGCAGAGGCCACCTTTCAATCTCTACAGCGGACGCTGCAAGCAGGAGGCTCGAATTTATCTAAGGTGGTCAAGGTCACCATTTATCTGACGGACATGAGCTATTTTGAACGTATCGTTGCGCTGAGACAGCAATGGTTCTCTGCCCCGTATCCCGCGGATACCATTGTCGAGGTAAAAGCACTAGCCTTGCCGGAGCTCATGATCGAAATAGAAGCTATTGCGACCACCGATTAGGCTGTGCTGTGCAAACTGCCCATGGGTGAATCATAGCAACATAAGCCAAATCAATAATGGCTGAGATCTATAAAAACTGAATAGTGACCGGAGGTATCATGTGGGAATTTACAGGCAAAACGCGGCCCGAGTTCGCTCTTGTACCTCGAGACGGCCAAGAGTCAGTCTGGGACTACCCACGTCCTCCAGCACTTGTCCCTAGTGATGATCAGGTCGATGTCGCGTTCAATGATCTTAAACTCGCAAGCAGTCGTCGCACATTGCGCGTGTTAGAGACCGCTCACCCCCCCACCTACTATATTCCCGAAGACGATGTTAACTGGGAGTTTTTGGCTGCGATCGCCAGGAGTAGCTTCTGCGAATGGAAGGGAACAGCAAATTATTTTTCAATGCAGCGCAATAGTCAGCAGGGTGCGATTGCCTGGCAATATCGCTCACCCGTCGCGAGTTTCGCACAGCTCGATGGACATGTTTCCTTTTATCCCAGCTTAACCGACTGCTGCGTGAATGGTGAAAGGGTGATACCACAGCCAGGTATATTTTATGGAGGCTGGATAACTAGTCGGGTCGTTGGTCCATTTAAGGGTGAACCTGGAACGGGACATTGGTAACGTTATTTGCTGGTTACTGCAGTAAAATTGCTTATTTAGGTCGCTGCTGGCTCATTGACCAGCCAACTGATCAGGGGTGAGGCCGAAGTTCTGACCATGTGGCACGCTCGACGCTCATTAGGAGTAAGAATCAATGTTGAAAAGCAATGCGTTGAAAAACAAAAAATCTAAGATCCAGCAGCGCAATACCCCAAGCCAAGGAGCTGCCAAAAGACTGCAGAGCGTTACTTGGTGGGCAGTTCTGGTCGGTCTTATTATTTTGCCAATCCACTTAAGCTTTGGCGCGTCTCCCCTTGACCGCCTTGCGACAGCTGTTCGCTTTAAGACGGTAAGCTCTCAGGACACTTCAAAAATTGACTACCGCGCCTTCGCAGAACTTAACGAATTTCTAGCAAGCACCTATCCCAAGACCTTCGAACAACTCGATGTGGAATACATCAACACCTACAGCATCTTGTTACGCTGGGCCGGTAGTGATCCGAGCCAAAACCCTGTTTTATTTACCGCTCACACCGATGTCGTGCCCATTGAGATCGGTACAGAAGACGGCTGGCAGCACCCGCCATTTGCTGGCGTCATCGAAAATAATAATCTATACGGTCGCGGCACTTTAGATGACAAGCAAGGCGTTCTGAGCCTTCTAGAAGCCACCGAAACTCTTCTGGAAGAGGGTTATCAGCCCCGCAGGACTTTAGTCTTTGGCTTTGGTCACGACGAGGAAATCGGAGGTGGGAATGGCGCAGCCGCACTTGCCGAGCGCATGAGGGAACTTAATCTCTCCTTTGACTGGATGGTCGACGAAGGCGGTTTTGTTGTGCGCGACACCCCTTTGCTACCTGGACGAGACCTCGCAATGATTAATGTGGCGGAAAAAGGTTATGTCACGCTGACACTTACAACACAGGCACCCGGAGGTCACTCATCGAGCCCAGCCAAGACAGGCGCCATAGGAACCCTCGCTAGGGCACTTGATCGCATCGAGAGCAACCCTTTCGAGCCGAAGCTAGTTGAGCCTATGCGCAGTGCTCTCACTATGATGGCTGCCGAAATGTCTCAGCCAGAGCGATTTCTATTCAACAATCTATGGCTATTCGACAGCCTCATCGCTGGGCAAATGGCAAAGGACACCACCACCCAGCCCATGGTAAGGACAACCACAGCCCTCACCATGATTAACGCGGGCATTAAAGAAAATGTGATACCCCAGCGTGCTGAGGCCAAGGTGAATTTTCGACTGCTACCCGGGGACACTGTAGACATGTTGATCGCCACGATCACCGAAATTGTCGACGATCCAAGCGTGGTGATCACCAACGATAGGTGGATGGATCGCCCTGGTGTGGCGGATGCCAATGGCAACGGCTTTGCAGTGATCAGCGCAGCTACAGCGACCGTATATCCTAATGCACTCGCAATACCCTCACTGCTTCAAGCAACCACCGACACACGACATTACGTCAATCTCGCCAAAGATCAGTATCGGTTTCACGGCAACTCCATCGATGCAAGCCAGGCTCGCTCAGTGCACGGTACCAATGAATATATTTCAGAACGTAGTTATAACAACGCTATCGCTGTGGCACGTGGCATGCTGAAAGGGGCTGGGGACGGTCTTTAGACAAAAGGCATCTAGGGGGTTAACGTCTCGCAATGCAATCGGAGGCTACAAGACCTTTAGCTCAACTCCTTTGCGAGAGGCCAAGCTTACAACGTGCTTTAAAATTCTTTGCATGAGCACAAAATTACGACGGGCGTTTATGCACAAAAATTACCCGCCGCATTAGCGCTCTCGTTGCAATCCCCATCTGACAATTAAGCCAGCACCTTAGCAACACCCGCTCGCTCTGGTCCTCGTATTTCACCAGCTGCTTGAACCGCCGTCATGTGCTACAAAGGACTGTATATTACCTCAACATGGCCACTGCAGCGTGGGAACGCGCTCGAAGACCTACACACAAAAGGAGCAGTCCATAACCTGCTCAAAGGAGTTTAATATGCGCAGCGCCCAACGAGTTTTCAACGTGGCAATACTTATTTTCGCTGTTGCTGCCCTACTCCTTCCGACAACGGTTACCGCGGCTTCGCCAGAATATGGTAACAATGCTGAAGTCGGTGAATACTTGTCGATCAATGGCATCGAAATGTATTACGAGACCTATGGCGACGGAGAGCCCCTCGTGCTGATTCATGGCAGCGGTCAGAGCATTGCTGACATGTCGGCGCAGATCAGCCATTTTGCACCGCGCTATCAGATTATCGTCGCTGACAGTCGGGCCCACGGCAAGTCAGGTATGACTGAAGAGCAGATGACCTACAAAATCATGGCGGCAGACTGGGTAGCGCTGATCAAGCACCTCCAACTGCCACCAGTGCGGCTGGTGGGGTGGAGCGATGGCGGCAATATCAGTCTTGAGATCGCTCGCACGTATCCCGATAGCGTCGACCGACTTGCCGTCATGGGCGCTAACCTAAGTCCAGATCGCAGCGCCGTTCATGGCTGGGCCGTAGACTGGGTGACGGATTTTTCTCAGGAAATAGACCGTCAGATCGCAGCAGGCAACACCGACCAAAACTGGGTCGCCCTCAAGCAGCAATTTTATCTTTTGAGGGAATTGCCCGATATGTCCTTGGCCGAACTAGCCAGTATCAAAGCACCGGTATTGGTGATGGCTGGTGATAAGGACATTATCCGTGAAGAACACACGGTGCTCATTTATCAAACGCTGACCAAGGCGCACTTGGCCATTTTTCCTGGAGAGACCCACTTTACCCCGGCAACTGACCCTGGCCTATTTAACGCAACCGTCGAGCGCTTCATGGGGGGGACTTATCATCGACCCGAATCCAAAACGTTTATCTTTGGTGACTCTGGAGAGAGTCATTGAGAAGCGCTTTCAAGGTCTCTTTATGCCTACTTATTTTTGCAATTATTGGCGCCTGCGACACCAAATCTGAAGCTGGAAATGGGTCCAGTAACACTAACTCGATCTCAAATAATAACGTCACTGATCAGCAACCCAACAACAACCCACTTCAGTCGGGGAGTTGGCTAACCGGCGGCGGCGATTATCGGCAAGCCTACTTTTCCCCGCTTAAGCATATTAATCGTAGCAATGTCACTGAGCTTGGCTACGCATGGCACATCGATCTCCCCTCTGAACATGGCTATGAAGCCACTCCATTAATGGTCGATGGCGTACTCTACGGCAGCGGCCCCCAAGGCATAGCCTTTGCCGTGGACGCCTCAAACGGGCGCTCTCTGTGGCAGTTTAACCCTGAAATAGACCCGCAATTCATGCGTAAAGTTTGTTGCGGTGTGGTTAATCGAGGCGTTGCACTATCTGGGGAAACGGTATTCGTCGCCGCCCTCGATGGCCACCTTTTTGCCCTCGATAAAATTGACGGCACGGTGGTGTGGCGTGCTGATACATTTATGGATCGCAAGCGGGGTTATACCATTACCGGCGCACCCTACATTGCGGGCGATCTGGTGATTATTGGTAATGCCGGCGCCGAATTCGACGCGCGGGGCTATATCACCGCCTACGATAGGCATACAGGCGAGCAACGCTGGCGATTTTTTACCGTTCCAAATAGTCCCAACCCACCCTTTGAACACCCAGAGCTGGAAGTCGCAGCCGCCACTTGGGACCCGGACAGTTTGTGGCAGGTCGGATTGGGGGGCACGGTTTGGGATGCTATGGCCTTTGACCCACAGCTCAATTTACTTTACGTGGGCACTGGAAACGCCGCTCCCTACCCGCGCAAATTAAGGAGTCCAGTTGGCGGCGATAATCTGTACCTAGCTTCAATTCTTGCTATTAATCCTGACGACGGGCGATTGGTTTGGCACTACCAAACCACCCCCGGAGACAACTGGGACTTTACCGCCACTCAAAAGATGATTCTGGCCGACTTGACCATTGAAGGTAAAAGCCGCCAGGTTCTCATGCAGGCCCCTAAAAATGGATTTTTCTACGTATTAGATCGTGTCACCGGCGAGCTGATTTCTGCGGAACCCTACGCACAGGTCAGCTGGGCAAGTCATATTGATCTTGACACGGGACGCCCGGTAGAAACGGCGCAGGCTGAATATTTTGACGAACCAAAGCTAATTTTTCCAGGCCCCCAAGGTGCTCACAACTGGCAGCCGATGTCGTATAGCCCACAAACTGGGCTGGTCTACATACCCGCAAAAGAGGCCGGTGCTATTTGGACTATGCCGGAAGAAGCCTTTACCTACCAAGAAGGTGGGTTGAATAGCCACTCGCAATATATTTTTACGACCCCTGGTGAGTGGGGTTTAGACAGCGCACTGGCCAAAACACTTCCCCCTTTAAAGGTTTTGGGTGCAGGACAACCCGACACCACCATCCGCGGATTTTTAAGGGCTTGGAACCCGGTAACCCAAACACTCGCTTGGGAACGCGAAACCTCGGGACCTTGGATAGGCAACATGAACGCCTTCTGGAACGGTGGTGGCGTGCTCAGCACTGCGGGTAATCTCGTTTTTCAAGGACGTGGCACGGGCGAATTAGCAGCTCTTGACGCCTATACAGGTGAAACACTGCATCAAATCGCAGTCGGCGCGAGCATGATGGCTGCACCAATGAGTTATAGCGTTGACGGCATTCAGTACGTTGCAATATTGACAGGTGTTGGTGGTGGCAATGGTAACGACTACGTTCCAGGTATGGCCGCCTACACCTACGGTAATGCTGGACGCTTGATCGCGTTCAAATTGGGCGGAGGAACTGTGCCAAAACGACCAGAGGTTGTTCACGCAGGGGCCAGCACTGCACCTCCGGCAGTAGCTCGACGAGGCTCCCCACAACAAATTATGGAGGGGGAATCGCTTTTTCTTCGAAACTGCGCCAAGTGCCATGCCAACATCGATGGTCGTGGCGCTGGAATACCCGACTTACGGCGCATGAGCGCCGAGACCCATAGAGCATTTAGACAGATCGTTCTCGAAGGCACACTCGTAGAACGTGGCATGGGCAACTTCTCTGACCTACTCAATGCAGATCAGGTCGAGGCCTTGCATACTTACCTGATCGACGAAGCCTGGCAGTTATTGTCTCGCAATGTTCCAGCCGGGGAGTGGCACTCTGCCGAGCAAGAACTTCCGTGAATTGTGAACTGGCTGCCGGCCTAAAATTACGGCGCAGCCGCTAAGCGTCTAAGCGAGGGAGCCTTTGCCAGAAACCCCGCTGTTAATTTGAAAAAATTAGCAGCCGCTATCAGGTGGTGCAAACCCGTAACTCCAGGGCCCCTAAATTTTTCGTCCAAGTTTCGTTAATACTCATGCTGCGTCAAGGGTTGCCGGAGTGAGGTTTGGCGCGTACACCTAACTTAATTGCGACGGAAATTTTTAGATGACACGAAGAACCTACGAGTCCGATGGTGAACACATTCAAACCGCCGACGACCTTGATGAGCTCGTCCATGACAAGCGTCAAGGCTGGCGCGCCAATCCGGCTAAGGCGCGGCGGCGCCAGCGTCGTTATAAAAAACGCCTAACTCACACATTGGTAGGCATGAACCAGCAGGTTGGTAGCCAATTTGAGGGCTAGTCGACGCTGCACTTAAGCTAAGGACCGCAAGTTGCAGGCGCCCGGCAGAATAACTTGGCTGGGGCTTAACATAGAAAGTACCCATTGCTAACGGCAGCCAAGGGCTAGAGCAAAATCCCAACAAGCCAGCCAATACCGTGCGCTCGCCCTATTACTGATGCCCTACTCACACTTCATCGCATAGCATTTGACAGACGAGCGAGGGCCTCGGTACTGTTTTGAGGGTTCAGAACCCAAAAATAAACGAGGAAAATAACGATGAAAAATACCTTCAAAACCCTGCTTGCTCTAGGAGTTGTAGGCGTACTTCACACACAACCCGTAGTGGCCGACCACCATATGCCCAGTGGCTTCGGGGGCACTGAACTGTATGGCTGCGAAATGAACGAAGGCAAAGCCCCTGCCGACCTTATGTCAGTGGTTGGCGAGTGGAACAATTGGTCTGACGAAAAAGAAATGAACGACTACTACGCCTGGGTTTTGACCCCCGTATTCGGTTCCGACATTAATTTTGAGCGCACTGCGTTTTGGTTTGGCTTTACTCCCGACTTTAAAGCCATGGGTAAGACCCTAGATGCTT
This sequence comes from marine gamma proteobacterium HTCC2080, assembly GCA_000169115.1. GTDB lineage: Bacteria > Pseudomonadota > Gammaproteobacteria > Pseudomonadales > Halieaceae > Luminiphilus. The sequence goes on along the minus strand of AAVV01000005.1, from coordinate 130,768 downwards.
GGTTTACCGAGGGCGCAGAGCTCAATGCTAAGTTTAATGAGGTTTGGACCTGCAGCGCGCACATGGAATTCGCGTCGCTCATTGTTCGTGGTGGCGGCGGCGAATCCTCCTCAGGTTATGCCAGTTTTAGCGACTGCACATTTCGTGAAGGCATGGAGATGGAAGACCTGATGGCCGCTCAGGCGAAATACAACGCTTATCTCGATGAACAGGAGGTTCCCAGCGTAACCGTCTATCATCTACCGGGGCACGGCAACCCTCAGGACGCTGGCTATCAGATGAAAATATCAAACTGGGTCTCAGATTTGAGCACCTATGGCGAAAACTCTGAAAAATACGTGAACCAAGGTGGCTGGAAAGTGCAACAAGACACGATCGGGTCCGTTGTCTCCTGTGATAGCCCTAGGATGTATACCGCGACGCTTGTGCGCTCCGGCGACTAAAATTTAAGCCGCTACGGCACTCTGACCGTGCACCTGCCGGGGCCAAGCCCCGGCTTTTTTTTGTCCGATATTTTTCGCCCTTAATAGCGCCTTTCAATTTTTGACAGAGTCCGCTGTAAAGCTGTTAAATTTTGCTGTACTGCGCTACCGCCCCTCTTTCTGAAGCAGTACAATTGCGCCCTCAGAATGCTCGGGTAAACGGTCAACCCACCCTGCAACAACCTGCCCATGAGAATCATGGCATCGATAGATGCCTTGGCTGACCTGAAACGGCATACACATTACATGGCGCATGGGCATCCCGCTTTTCGCACCAAGGAGACTTCTATGGCAGCACCAGAATATCCCGGACTAGACACCCTGGCATTGCATGCAGGATCACAACCCGATCCGGCTACGGGGGCCCGTGCCACTCCGATCTATCAGTCGGCGTCTTTTTGTTTTCCCGATTCAGACTACGCCGCCTCCTTATTTAATATCGAGCGGGCGGGTCACGTTTACTCACGCCTCAGCAATCCAACAAATGCTGTGTTAGAGGAACGAATCGCCGCTTTAGAAGACGGCGTAGGCGCCATTGCTACCGCGAGTGGCCAAGCCGCGCTAACCCTCGCCATCATGACGCTCATGGGCGCGGGGTCTCATATTGTCGCTGCCGCAGCGCTCTATGGCGGCAGTCACAACCTGCTGGCCTACACCCTACCCCGCTTAGGCATTGAAACGACCTTTGTCGATGCTAGGGACCCCCAGGCTTTTGCCGCAGCAATTCAGGACAATACCCGACTGGTATTTGCCGAGACCGTGGGCAACCCTGGACTTGATGTGCTCAACATTCCCGAGGTGGCAGCTGTTGCCCATCAAGCGGGCCTACCACTGATGGTGGACTCTACCTTTACCACGCCGTATTTAATCAAGCCCTTCGAACATGGGGCCGATATCATCATGCATTCCGCCACTAAATTTCTCAGTGGTCACGGCATTGTCATTGGCGGTCTTCTGGTAGACGGAGGGCGCTTTGACTGGGACGCGTCTGGCAAATTTCCAACCCTCACTGAACCCTATGCCGGATTTCATAATTTGGTGTTCAGCGAGGAATTTGGCCCCGCCGCTTTCATTCAACGCGCGCGCAAAGAGGGCTTACGTGACTTTGGAGCATGCATGAGTCCTACCACCGCATTCCATATTTTACAGGGCGTTGAAACGCTCGGTATTCGCATGCACCGCCATGTGGAAAATACCCGAAGGATTGTTGAATTTCTCAATCAACATGAACAAGTTAGTCGCGTGGGATACCCCGAGTTAGAGGGACATCCCGACCAAGCATTGGCCTCAGCACTATTACCTAAAGGCTGCAGTGCGGTATTCAGTTTTGATCTCGTGGGTGGCCGGGAAGCTGGCATTGCATTTGTCGACGCCCTCAATCTATTTTCGCACCTTGCGAACGTGGGTGATGCTAAATCGCTGGTCATCCACCCCGCAAGTACAACACATCACCGAATGGATGCCGCAGCACTGGCTGCCGGAGGCATCGGCGAGGGCACCATTCGCCTGTCGATAGGCCTGGAGGATGCAAAAGATTTAATCGCTGATTTAAAACAAGGATTGCGCGCTGCCGGTAAGGTTGCTGCCAAGCAATCGGTGACGCCATGAAAATCACTATCGATGACAGCAGCGTCTACTGCTATACAAATTCCAGAAACATCGACAGCAGCAAGCCCTCGATTGTTTTCATCCATGGGTCGGGCATGGATCACACCGTCTGGACTTTAGCCGCTCGCCACTTCGCTCGTCACGGTAACAATGTAATTGCGGTTGATTTACCCGGACATGGACGCTCAACCGGAGCACCACTGCAAAGCATTCCCTCGATGGCAGACTGGCTAGAGAAAGTTCTCGACGCCCTCGAAGTTGAAGCTGCTGCGGTGGTTGGCCACAGCTTGGGGAGTTTAATTGCCCTGGACTTTTCGGCAAGGCACGCTAAACGTGCACGAGCCTTGGCTATGGTTGGCACCATCGTACCCATGCCAGTCTCTGGTGCCATCCTCGATGCCTGTAAGAACAACGATCATGCGGCATTTGACATGCTGACACAGTATGGACTAAGCAAGCGGCACCAATATGGCGGTAATCGCAGCTCCGGCATATGGATGGTCGGAAGCTCTCTCAGACTCTATGAGCGATCGCAACCCGGCGCACTGTATTTCGACATGAATGCTTGTAACGAATATCAAAATGGTCTTCAGAGTGCATCTGCGGTCGAGTGCCCCGTGCTCATGGTGTTGGGGAGTGAAGATCGTCTGACCCCGGTGCGAGGTACAGGCCCGTTGCAAGAAGCGTTTCATCAGCCGGAGGTCAGCGTAATACAAGGTGCGGGACACACGCTCATGATGGAAGCACCCAATGCGCTTTTGGATGCACTGCATAGAATTCTCTAAAAAAACCCACTTGCGTCAATAGATTGGCCGCCCGTTGCCAGAGCGCTAGCAATGAGTCAGTAGCGCAGTCGGCCCCTCCATTGAAGCAATACCTATAGCGAGACTAAAGAGGTTCAGCGTCTATGAAGAACATTACCATTTGGCATAACCCAAGGTGCTCAAAGTCGCGGCAAGCCCTCGCGCTGCTTGAGGCCGCGGGGGTCAATCCAGAAGTCGTGAAGTATTTAGAAAATCCACCGACAAAGACTGAACTTGAAGCGGCCTTGAAAAAACTCCAAATCAGTCCTGCTAAACTCGTACGCCGAGGGGAGGCAGTTTTTAAAACCTTGACGTTGTCTGAAAAAAGTTCAGATCAAGAATGGGTCAGCGCGATGGTTAACAACCCCATTCTTATTGAGCGCCCTGTCATTATGAACGATGACCGGGCTGTGATTGGAAGGCCGCCAGAAAATGTCCATGGGCTGCTGGATCTTTAGCTGCGCCTCACCAAAAGCCACGCTCCATAGAGCTTTCACCTGAACCGTGGATTACGTTGCATTGTCATCTATGACTTTTTTTTACACGAGGGCCCTCGATCGCCGCTTCTTAATCAAGCTCAGGTTGACTTAAAATCCAGTAGTGCGGACCTGACAGACGCCCTTAGAAAATTGCATCACCGTCGACTCGGTCGAGACATGGCTCACTGGGGCCATTCATGAGTTGATTCTGGATATCGAACAACAGAAGCTGCCAACGGGACCTTCAGCTTAGTACACGGAGTGGCGCGTTTTTGTTTCACCTCCATTGTCCCGCATCCTTTAATTAAAACCTGCGCTGCCGACATTTGATATTTACCACACAGCGCACACGAGCATGTTAGGCTGCACCCTGTTTCAGCTACTTCACTCGTCATGCTCCCGTTTGCACTTACCATATTTACCTCTGCATTCTTGCTATTTCAGATTCAACCTCTGATCACAAAGTTCATTCTCCCTTGGTTCGGCGGTGGCACCGCGGTCTGGGCAGTTTCAATGTTGTTTTTCCAATCTTGTCTCGTTGCAGGCTACGGCTATGCCCACCTATCGGTCAGGTATCTAGGTCTACAACGGCAATCCCAGTTACACGTCGTTTTTTTATTACTGGCCCTGATACAAATCCCCATTTCCCCATCAGAGCTCCATGAATTCGATGCGGCACAAAACCCAACGCTGCAAATCTTGAGCCTTCTCATTCGCACCATTGGTGTTCCATTTTTTGTGCTGTCGGCCACGGCACCGCTGATACAAGCCTGGGCGAGCAGTATTCAAGCAACGACCAACCCCTACCGCCTGTACGCACTGTCTAATGTCGCGGCACTGGCGGCGCTGCTCAGCTATCCCTTTGTCATCGAACCCATGTTCAACCGGCAGCTGCAAGCGCAGGCATGGTCCTTTACCTTTGTGGTCTTTATTGCACTCTGCGCCTACTGCACTTTCGTCACTGCGACGCGATCAAAGACCTATTCCCCAGTACCGTCAACAAGTGTTGACAAAAAAATCCGCGCGAGCATTGTATCGTGGCTGCTTTGGCTCATGCTTCCGGCGACTGCAGTAACGTTATTGTTGAGTGTGACTAATCAACTCACCCGGGATCTTGTTTCGATACCCTTTTTATGGGTAATGCCATTAAGCGTTTATTTACTCACCTTTATCATTGCCTTCGACAACGAGCGTTGGTATCGGCGCAGGCTGTTTCTACCCCTTTTTGCCTTTAGTCTTGCCTGGATACTGTACCTATTGCTTGGTGAGGCACTTAATGTCACTTGGACGATTATCGTTTTCATGTTCACGCTATTTGTCTTGTGTATGGTCTGCCACGGAGAGTTGTACCGTTTAAGGCCCCCAGCAAATCAATTGACCGGCTACTACCTCATGGTGGCGTTGGGAGGGGCCTTAGGTAGTGCCCTCGTATCTGTGCTAATGCCAATAATTAGTGATCGCTACATTGAGTTACAAATTGCCGCATCGATGGCAACAATATTGGTAGTTCTCCTTTTAATGAAACACGTTAACGTCAAAGTGTCGTTGACTGCAGGCATTCCAATCCAACTCGCACTGGCAATTGGCACTACGTTTGTTGTTTTTGTATTCGTGCAATCTGCGTGTGACGAGGAGCCAGACATCGTTCATCAGGCCCGCAATTTTTATGGGGTGTTAACTGTCGGGCGAGATAATGCTGGCACTTCTGATGAGTTTTTGTGGTTGCGGAACGGCAATAGCTATCACGGCGCACAGGCTACAACAGCGCCTGCAAAGTCTTTGCCGATTACCTACTACTCGCCCGGAAGCGGGATCGATATGGCGATGAGCTTTTCCGCAGGACAGCGCAAAAGGCGCCTAGGGATGATTGGCCTGGGTATTGGCACCGCAATTAGTTACGCCGGGGCGCAAGACTCGGTAAAAGTCTATGAGATCAACCCTGATGTTGTTGAAATCGCTCAACGCCATTTCACCTACCTTGCAGATACAACTGCGGACGTAAAAATTGTTTTGGGGGATGCCCGACTTTCCCTAGAAAACGAGCTTCCGCAAGCTTTCGATGTTTTTGTCCTTGACGCTTTTTCTAGCGATGCAATTCCCATTCATTTATTGACTCGAGAGGCTTTTGAGCTATACCTGAGACACCTTAAACCTGATGGTATTATCGCCGTGCTTATTTCAAGCTGGCATTTCGATTTTCAGCCTTTACTCACGGAAATGGGAAAGACACTTGGCTTGCAATCTGTACTGGTAACAAACGCCTCCAACAGTGCACAGCAATGGGGCTCCCGTTGGATGATTTTGACGAAAAACGATCGATTTATGTCACAGCAATTTATTCAATTACAAAAGCAACAAATGCCCGACAACATGAGCGACGTGCGCTTGTGGACCGATGATTTCTCAAGTCCCTTTCAGTTGTTAAAGTAATGATTTACTCCCTGACATTTGTGCTCGCTTTTTGCAGCATCGTCTACGAGCTTCTGCTGGGGCAGGCACTCAGTGCTTTTTTAGGAAACACAGTCCTGAGATACAGTGTCACCATCGGCCTTTACATGATGTCTCTCGGCATAGGATCAATGATTGCGGAAGGACGGTTTGTGGCTCGTCCCGCTGTTGCCTTGCTGCGTGTCGAAACGCTATTGACCTTATTCGGCGGCGGCTCGGTGGTGCTTCTATTTTTTATCGACAGCACCGGTGCAACCGGAATCACGCTCTCGATAACCGCGCATTTACTCATCATAATTATTGGCGTCCTATCTGGCTTTGAAATCCCCTTGCTTATCGCGCTAAAAAGTCTGGACGCCGAATATCGTGATAACGCCATTATTGGCATCAATTATTTGGGCGCTTTTTTGGGCACCATGACCTTCGCGTTCGTCCTTTACCCATACGTTGGTTTGATACCTACGGCATTTATCGTAGCTCTACTTAACGCGGCCGTCGGCATGTTGCTAATGCTGCAAAAAAAGCATGTTTCCGCGTCAGACCTGCCTCACTTCCATGGCATGCTAGTCGTTGTATCCACCATGGCTTTGGTGCTCGTTTATTATTTGATTATGGCCGATCACATCAGTGAGCTGGTTCTGCAAGCATATCTAAATTAAAGGAGAAGAACGCATTGATGGGCTCGACAGAAACCTACGGTGACCACTTTCTGGTGGACCTTCATGGGTGTGACGCCTCGGTTATTGGGAGCGTTGAGCCAACTCAAGAGGCGCTTCTTGCAGCTGCAAAACGTTGCGGCTCGACAATCATCAAATATTTCTTTCACCAGTTTTCGCCCACAGGAGTCAGCGGGGTCATCTTAATCGCCGAGTCACATTTTAGCGTGCACACCTGGCCCGAAAACAATTTCGTCGCCGTGGATATTTATACCAGCGGCGAGGTGATGAAACCCGATATTGCAATCGCTTTTCTGCAAGACGCGTTTAACGCCCAGCGGGTAGAAGTCTTTAGAGTTACTCGAGGTCAAATAGAAGCTGGGGCAATCCAAGATCATGAGTAATCTGACAGGATCTCCGCGCATGATTTATGCCGCCACACTTATTCTGGCGGCCTGCAGTCTTCTCTACGAGCTATTAATCGCTCAGGCTCTAGCCACATTCGCGGCCAATACAGTAACTTGGTACAGCGTGACCGTAGGCTTATACCTCGCTGGAATGGGGCTGGGGGCACTGCTGCACGATCAACACCCCACCGACAACCTTTGGGCAAGATTTTTCAAGGTCGAAATTGCGCTAAGTGCCGCCGGCGCCATCGCCGTGCCTCTTTTGCACTTTAGCCATACGGGGGCCTTATTACTTGAGCTCTATGGACTTACCTTTTTAGGAGAGGTCTTGTTCTTTGGTACTGGATTCCTCTCAATAACGACCATTGGTATCTTGACCGGATTTGAACTCCCTGTATTGATCGATCTTGCCAATACTGCCAAGGACAAAAGGCGCCTGACGAATCGGGTACTGGCGTCAGACTATACGGGATCCTTGCTAGGTGGCTTGGCATTTCCGTTAATCCTGTTACCAAAGCTCAGTTTAGTTGCTATCGGGCTGATCGCCGCCACTCTGAATGTTTTTCTGGCGATTCTAGCTTTGTATTTTTTTCTGCCAAAACTCCACCGATCTTCGTTTGGATTCATCGTCAGTGGGTCACTGGTAATTATGTTGGGTCTAGGATTAAGCCTCGCGCCATCTCTCGACCGCTACTTTACCAAACTCTATTATTTTTACTGGGATCAGTCAGAGGACTTCAAGCAGCTTTTTGCTTCCATGGATAACACAGAGGATGTGTTTCGCGTTCGATCCCCCTACCAAAGAATTGATCTGGTCCACGACAAAAACGGCTCCGGGCCAAGCCCCGTCGATGATTTCTATTCCAGCAAGTTCGTAGATAATCCACAGCAGCCCAAAAATTATTCTCTGTTCTTAAACGGCGACTTCCAGCTGGCCTCTAACTACGAAGAGTACTACCACGAGTTTTTTGCGCATATTCCGATCATGACAAATGGTGCAGTGCCCCGTCATGTTTTGGTGATGGGTGGTGGCGACGGATTGCTGCTCCGCGAGTTAGTAAAATATTCAGACATTAAAACCATCGTACATGTCGACCTTGATCGTGAACTTATTGAACAAGCGACTACCCACCCAGTCCTGTTAGCAATGAATGAGGGGGCATTAAGTGACCCGCGAATTACAAGGCACTTTGATGATGCCTATCGTTTCATCCGCAACAGCAGCGAACAATTTGACGCTATTTACCTAGATTTTCCGGACCCCAGAGATTACAACCTATCTAAGCTATATAGCCGAGAGTTCTATCATTTCGTTCGTCAACGGTTGACGAGCGATGGCTTCATCGCACTTGATTCTCCTGGCTTAAGGCATAATAAAGAAAGGCGGGAGATCTATACCAGCACCCTTGCCGCGGCAGGCTACAAATTTGTCACGCCTTACATATCAAAAATTGAAACCATTAACGAAGCCGCCTATGAGTTTTTACTGGCTTCTGGGTACGAAGAGGAAAAAGCCCGAAGATTATTGGCTAGCCACGCTGCTTCAATGCGACTAGGTTTTATCACCGCGCGCGATAATTGGCCCGATAGGCCCATTTATCAAGATCCTCGCGTGAAGCTCCACGTGATTAACGATACCCGTTTGTATCTGACTCTACGTAATCTAATTCCGTCGCTGGCTCCTACAGATCCAGATAAGATCAACTCGATCTTTAGACCAACACTGCCATCAGGAAATATCTGGCACGTACGAGATCCTTGGTGAGAGCCGGAATAAGCTATGGGCATAGCCGGACTTACACCACGTCAAACGTCAAAGAACCACTCGCTGTAGCCTTACAAGGCGACCGGATCCGGCTTTTTACACGGAATAAATTGCGGTCATGCCACGGCTAGTCGACTATTTGACATATAATGAGGCTCGGGCGGGCAAGCCAGCATCACGACCTTCTTGAACAATCCAGAGGCATTTGAGCAGCGACTTTTATTTTGCATATTTCAAGCACATAAAAGGCGGTAGTCAAAAAAAGCATCCTTGGAATTCCGCACAAATAACATGCCCTTCTCATGAGTTTGTAATGCTAGTGCATCAGCACGTTGCGAAATGTCTAGCGCATCACACCCTTGGTTTGAGCCCCACTGATAAAAAGAGACATTATGAGTTTTTCTACCCTAGGTTTATCTGAATCACTACTTAAAGCGGTTGCCGACGAAGGCTACACCACGCCGTCTCCCATACAGGCGCAGGCTATCCCTGCGGTGCTGGAGGGCCGTGACGTCATGGCCGCAGCCCAAACCGGTACCGGCAAAACCGCGGGTTTCACCCTACCGTTGCTACACGGACTATCGAAGGGACAGCCCGCAAAAGCAAACCAAGTGCGAGCACTTGTTTTAACGCCAACGCGAGAGTTAGCGGCTCAAGTCGCGGAAAGTGTCGACATCTACGGAAAATACTTGAATCTTCGTTCTGCGGTGGTTTTTGGCGGCGTTAAAATCAACCCACAAATGATGCGGCTACGTAAGGGCGTCGATATATTAATTGCTACGCCGGGACGTCTATTAGACCTGTATCAGCAAAATGCCATGTCTTTTCAGAAGCTTGAAGTTCTCATTTTGGATGAAGCAGACCGCATGCTCGACATGGGTTTTATCCACGATATTCGAAGAATAATGAAAGCCTTACCGAACAAACGACAAAACCTGATGTTTTCTGCGACTTTTTCTGAAGACATTCGCGATCTTGCCAAAACCATTGTAAACAACCCGGTAGAAATTTCTGTAACACCAAGAAATAGCACGGCAGTAAGCGTGACCCAGTGGATACACCCGGTTGATAAAAATCAAAAACGGCATTTGTTGGTTGAGCTGATTAACCAGCACAATTGGGAGCAGGTGCTTGTTTTCAGCCGAACAAAACGCGGGGCGAACCGCCTAGCCGAATTTCTTGATAAGAAAGGCATTCAAGCCGCAGCAATTCATGGCAATAAAAGCCAAGGTGCACGCACCAGAGCGCTTAGCGAATTCAAGTCAGGGAAATTACGCGTCTTAGTCGCCACCGACATCGCAGCCCGGGGCCTTGATATCGAACAGCTGCCCCAAGTAGTAAATCTCGACTTACCCGAGGTCGCGCAAGATTATGTTCATCGCATAGGCCGGACGGGGCGTGCAGGAGCCACGGGGCAAGCGATATCACTCGTGAGTGCTGATGAAGCCCAACTACTACAAGATATTGAGCGCTTAATCCAGACGCTACTTTCAAGAAAGCTCGTCGCGGGCTATGAACCGGAAAACCCGCTACCCGAACTCGCTCTACGTCCCCCTGCCAAACCCAAAAAGCCCAAAAAGCCTACGACACAAAGGCATGCTGGCAGCAACGTTGATGGTAATAAAACTGGCGAGCGAGATAGTCGTCGAACTCCAACTTCAACCGATCCATGGAAACGTAGACGCAGCAATAACAAAGCCCGCTAACATTTCTGAACCCATACGCTGTCTGTCAACTCGCAGTCAGATTCAGTTTCGATACCACCGTTCCAAGTGCCGATGAGCGCCGTAATTTTTCCGACAAAAACACTGGCTAGTATGCTGTAACACTTAGGGCAACTTCGCGTTGAACAACGCCTAAAGCACCTGCGAGCTTCTGGCACAGAGCCCGCCCTGTAAGCCCCTTGTGCTAGCTGGAGAAGTATCGAAAACTCTGCCCGGGCTCCGACTCGCCCACTACATCGAGAGCCCGGCTGCTGTATTGCATAGCGGAGAAAGAAAAGCTCTCCAGTCCGCAAACAAAAAATTGGCTTCTTAACATACGGCCCTAGCTGCCAGACTAAGCCTGTTAAGAGAACGCAAGCTGTCTTAAAATAAAACCAAGTTGTCGTGCGTCATCCTCAGGGGTAAATACACAGCTACTAGACACCTTCAGGTGAAGTCGCTCTGACGCTTTGATTGCTACAGCCATCTCTAGGTGAAACACCCCACCACCGACCTCCTGTTGATGAACAGTGTCACCCGATAACGTCACAGTTAAAGCAGACGGCTCTGCATCATCTGGCCGCCATCCTTCTAGAGTGACACTGGACAGATCTTGCGTGGCGACAAGTCCAACCTCCAGATTGCGTCCTACCCAGCCATCATTAAAATAGCCTCTCGCACTGGATGTTTGTGCTACCCCCGCCACCTCAAGGTCGTTGAAAACTTGCGGTGAAGAGGGCTTGTGCTTAAAGCCCACAAAAATGTCACGCCATATACCCGCCTCTCCCGCTGGATGAACTTCTATGGTGTCGAACAAATTAGAGGACTCCATGAGATTTAATACCCAGTTTCTATCTATTTCTACGGGACGATCCAAAATCTTGTCTTTGTAGATGTCCTCTTCGGTATAGCCCATCTCAACAACACAGATCTCATCGGTCTTTTTGAATATGGCGTCAAAACATTTCAATCCAGCTTCGTAGCCTTGCTGTGCCATCACCCATTGAATGGTTGCAAAAGTGCTAATGACATCGAAACTCTCCTCGAGCTTCTCGAGATAAGTAAGCGCGTTCTCTTGTGTATACCTAATATTCTGCGCTTTTGAATAAGCAACGCGCGTCGCCCATTCGATAAAGTCAGCACTGACATCCACACCTGCGGCAGTAAATCCATGCGCTGCCATACCATCCGAGAAGAAACCCGAGCAACAACCAACATCGACGAAACTGGGCTGATTGACTGAATGGGCCAACTTGTCCTGAAGTGATTCACAACGGCTTACCGCCTCTAAAATTATGCTGATGCGGCTGGGGCAATCATTTCGCACTAACTTCCACCCCGACATATCAATATCGTAGAAGGGTTGGTAGGTGTGTAGCTCACCAGGGAAAGGTTCAGCTGCCTTAACCACATCAAGCAATTGTTGTATTTCTAGATTCATCTTTTCCTCATAGCATTGACCGCAAAAGTGGGTTGGGTTGACTAAATTCCTATCATAGACAACCTGAGTAGACGCTGCCTTTCCGCAGGCACAGGGGACCGACAGGTGCACGTGTTCGAACTCTTGCTCGCCTAAAAGTGTGAGCTGAGCCCCGGACGGTGTGCCGACTAAAATATCAACACCACGCTTTGATGCCTCGCACCAGCCACGCACTATCTCCGCATCAAAGTACTGAGCCTCATCGAACACCAAAACACTGGAGGGTGCAGCTTTCGCTAAAATAGATAGAGCAGCCGCTGTATTCACTACGTGATCAATCAACATGCCCAAGCTGCTATCGCGACAACCCATAAATCCACCGACCCGGACATTGTGCCTGCGAGTGAGCTCCTTATGCTCATTCGATAATATCAACTCAACCAAGTCGCCAAGCGCTTTGCGTTGGTTCGCCTCCGATATTATTGCACTGCTCTTTCCTGATGCAGGCAAGCCTGTATAAACGCGTAGTGTGATGTCCTTGTCTCCTACCGAAGGGGGCCGCAGAGTACCACATAACGCCGCTGTGAATAACCGAAGTCCCTGGTCTCTCATGGCCCTTCATAGTTTGACGACTTGCAGAAAATATCACTTGGCCAGCTAAAAATGATTGCTCAAAGCCTAACCTCAGCAGCCAAGGAGTCGCTGCGGCAGTAGCCTGGAAATCCTAAAGACTACTGGCCCGCAAGTCAGCCGAATTATAGGGTCGATAGGCCAGTTAGTTCATTAATCGTTATGTAGGTAGACGGTGAGGTGGATAATCGTTAACTGCACAATACTGTGCGCTGGCTGAAATGCGTTGCGTTTGTCTGTTGGCGGCAGAAATATTGACGTTAAGTCACAATTTAAAATTCGAAAACTTTACCAGTCGCACCGTAGGCGCCTCACTTTCTACAACCCTCTGGTAGCGAATAGCTAGCAACCCCTCGTCACGACCGGCCGTATCTAGCCAGTTACCCGACGGCGGCTTTTGCGACGAAATAATGACGGTATATTGTCCGTCTTCAGTTTGGATCTGACGATGATTTAAAGCGGTTTGATGCTTTTCATAGTCTAGCGATTGTAGCCATCGATTTTGCAGAGACACAGACCAATAAGCAGCGTTGGGTACGGCACCCTCAACAATCAGTGCCTCATCCTTCTCCAATTTATACCAACCCCCGAGGTATTCATTGTCGGGGGTTGGATAAAACACGCCGCCAAAATCTGGACTGTAATCTCGAGGCGGCTCAATTGAATTCGGCATGTGAGACACCATTCTTGCTAGGGTCACGGTTCCCTGCAAAGTGCTGTTAAAAAATTCGGCTGCTCGGCGCAAATCGCCCGACAAACTCACAGGCTCTGTCGCCTCTTTTGGTTTTGCCGATAGATTTTCAATCTGCAATGTTGCCTTGGTAGCTTGATCACGATCATGAAAGTACTGCCGCACCATAATAAGATGAGCATCCTTGTCCATAGCCAACCAATTCCCTCTCGCACCCTCAGGACGAATGACGCTGACTGAGACGCTAAAGTTGCCTTGTGTATCAAACTCAATATCGTCGTGCGTCAAATGAGCAGATACGCGGTTCCAGCCGTTAATATGGCGTCCGTAAAGTGTCAGCCCCACATAATCAGCATCACCTCGATGGCCACTGATCACATACTGGTTTTCCGAAGAAACCTCTGCAGAGTGATAAAGCGCATCAGGACTATCCCCGAGGAACTTGCGGTAGCCGCTCATCCAATCGGTAAACTGCGGCTGAGTTGTACTACCGCGAGTTAACTTCATCTCTAAGGATGCCGATGCCAACTCGGCTATGAAAGCCAGTCCATCATGGCGTGCTTGCACGTCAGGGGCGGATTCCACAACTAAAGCCCCACCCGCTTCAAGACTCGCGGAAAATTCTCGCCACGCCTGTGCAGCTTCACTGCCCTCGGCCCAGTCAGTGGGTGGCAGTTCAATGGCACGATGGTTTTGGAGAGTGCCAAACACATAGCCCCCAACTAAAGCGATAACAATGCTAAGCATCAAAAGAGACTTGCTCACAACTACTCCCCACACCAACTAAACAAATGGTTTAACACCCACTGCACTTTTTACGCCAAACTTACCGCCAGATTTTACCGAACGACCCCTATTTTTGAGCACTACCAAGGCAACAATTGGCGCACCAAAGCGCCATCGCCCATTCGAGTCCGCATCGACTTCTTAGCGATGTTTAATCAAGCATAGCACCCGTCATACAAGCACGATCAGCCGGCGGATATCGTTGAGATATGTTTTTATTATTTGATTCACTAAATGCGCCTAAAAGGCTTTTCTCTGACCACAAATTCAAGGTAGCCTCAGCAAGAATAATTGGGGGAAAGAACGGCTATGGAAACACAAGCCAAGGTTGTTATTGTCGGTGGCGGAATCATGGGCGTGGCTCTGGCCTACCATCTGGCCGAGGAAGGCGAAACCGACGTTTTGCTGATAGAAAAAGGGGAGCTTACCTCGGGCTCTACTTGGCATGCAGCAGGCCAATGCCCCAGCTTGGTCAGTAACTACAACCTCGCCAAAATCCATGATTATGGCAATCGTTTGTACCCGACACTCGAAGAGAAAACCGGACAGTATGTCAGCTGGCACGCCTCCGGAGGCATCCGAGTAGCCCGTCAGCAAGCCGATCTCGATTGGTTCCATTACATGAAAGGTATCGCCGACAACGTCGGTTTCCATATGGAAATTATCAGTCCGGCCAAGATCAAAGAAATCAACCCGTTTTACGACATCGATGGCGTTCTTGCCGGCGCTTGGACCCTCGACGACGGCCATGCCGATCCCTCGGGCCTCACCAACGCAATGGCTCGGGGCGCCACTAACCTCGGGGTGCGTATCGTTCGGCACAACCGAGTGCTTGACATCAACGCCCTCCCCTCAGGTGATTGGGAAATCGATACCGAAAAAGGAAAAGTCACGGCGCAAATCATCGTTAACGCCGCTGGCAGTTTTGCCCGTCAAATCGCACAGATGGTTGGCGCCGATCTCCCCATAGCCAATATGGAACATCACTATATTGTCACTGGCGCCATTCAGGATTTTGTCGATCGCGATGAAGAGTTCCCCGTCATGCGCGACCCCTACGCCTCGGCTTACATTCGCCAAGAACAAAAATCCGGCTTAATTGGTATCTACGAGTCCAGCGGCATTACTGAAGCTTGGGGGCCCTCGGGGTTGCCACCTTGGTCATCAGACAGCGAACTGTTCCCCGATGACCTTGACCGAATCATGCCCTGGTTAGAACGTGCTATGCACTGCATGCCGAATATGCTTGATGCTGGGATTAAGCGCGTGGTGAATGGCGCAATTCCTCACTCGCCCGACGGCCCGCCCCTGTTAGGCCCGGTAGCAGGTATTCCTAACTTTTGGCTATGTTGTGGCTCATCCTTTGGCATTGCGCAAGGTGCTGGCTGCGGTAAGTACCTCGCACAGTGGATGGTTTATGGTGACTCAGAGATCAATATGACGGGGTTTGACCCGCGCCGATTTGGCGTCTTTGCCGATCGCGACTTCATGCGTGCCAAAGGGTTCCAAGACTACGGACTAACCTATGCAACACCACTACCTGGGGAGGAATTTGAGGCTGCTAGAGAGTGCAGACTCAGCCCCTTATACGGCAAGCTAAAAAGTAAAGGGGCTATTCATACGCAAACCTTTGGTTGGGAGCGCCCCAAATGGTTCTCGATCAATGGGCGGGAGGAAGACCACAGTTACCGACGCAATGCCACCTTTGATGTGGTGCGAGAAGAGTGTCTCGCGGTGCGGGAACGTGTGGGGATTATCGATCTAACAGGCTTCGCAAAATATGACATCTGCGGAGCCGATGCTGAAAGTTTTCTCAATCGCGTACTGGCCAATCGAATGCCGAAACGTGATGGTGGTATTGCTTTGGCACACTTTCTGTCGCGCAACGGTCGTATTTTGGGTGAAGCAACTGTAACTCGTGTTACCAGCGAGCACTTCTATTTGCTCTCGGCGGCTAGCGCTGAAATGCGCGATCTCGACCACCTCACGCAGCAAGTCGAATCGGGCGAACAGGTCACGATTCGCAACACAACCGATGAGCGTGGCGTGCTCGCGCTGGTCGGCCCTAAGTCGCGGGATGTACTTGCCAAACTCACTGATGCACCGCTGGACAATGAGAATTTTCGGTGGCGTAGCAGCCAAGACATTGAAATTTCGGGCATGAAAGTACGTGCCTTGCGCATCAATTATGTGGGCGAGTTGGGCTGGGAATTGCATCCCAAGATGGAAGATTTATCGGCACTATACGATGCCGTTTGGGGCGCGGGGCAAGACCAGGGCATGGTCGACTTTGGCTTATACGCTCTCAACAGTCTGCGCATGGAGAAGGCCTACCGAGGCTGGGGCACCGAATTAACCAATGAAGTCACCCTTCTCGAAGCCGATATGGCCCGGTTTTTTAGCCGTACGAAAGCCGACTTTGTGGGTAAATTCGCGACAGAAGAAAAAGCCGATAACACATTGAAATTGGTGTACTTCGAAGTCAATGCTAAAGACTCTGACGTTCGCGGGGGAGAACCTATCTTTATCGACGACGCCTGCATTGGCGTGACCACGTCGGGTGGCTACGGCTATGCCGTTGAAAAAAGTCTGGGGTTTGGTTACGTATCACCCGAGCATGCTACCCCCGGTTCGGCCTTTCAGGTAGGACTGCTCGATGCCCGATATGACGCGCGCGTGCTCGAAGACCCCGCTTATGATGCTACCAACAACCGGTTAGCCAGCTAATGGCGGCCCTTCCAGCGCGATGTGAAGTCATCATTGTCGGCGGCGGTGTTATTGGTTGCTCCGTGGCCTACCATCTGACAAAACTGGGTATCACCGACGTCGTTTTGTTAGAGCGAAAGGAGTTAACGAGTGGTACGACTTGGCATGCCGCCGGGCTTGTTGGTCAACTGCGAAGCTCTATTAATATGACCAAACTAGCCCGCTATACCAGTGAGCTATACCGCGAACTGGAGACCGAGACAGGACAAGCCACGGGGTACCGACAGTCTGGATCAATTTCCATAGCCTCAACCGAGGAGCGACTCGAGGAACTCAAACGCAGCGCTTCTATGGCGAAAGTCTTCGGCCTGGAAGTGAATGTGCTTGAAGTTGATGAAATTGGCGAGAGGTATCCGCTAATAGAGACTCAAGATTTATTCGGGGGGATTCATATTCCCTCAGACGGGTATGCCAACGCCGTTGATATTACTCAGGCCCTCGCCAAAGGTGCGCGCAATCGCGGCGCTCAGATATTCACTAACACTGCGGTCGAAGAGATTTTACGCACGGGCTCAAAAGTGTCCGGGGTGCGTACCGCGGAGGGTGAGATACAAGCCCGGCATGTTGTTATCTGTGGTGGCATGTGGTCGCGGGATCTCGCGGCATCGGTCGGTGTCAATTTACCGTTGCATGCCTGTGAGCACTATTACGTTTTGTTTGAGTCAGTAGCAGGGCTGCACCCTGACCTACCCGTGCTTCGCGATTATAACGCCTGCACTTATTACAAATATGACGCTGGGAAACTGCTGGTAGGCGCCTTCGAACCCCATGCCAAGCCCTGGGGCATGGATGGCATATCTGAGGACTTTTGTTTCGATGAAATCGCAGGGGATTTTGACCATTTCGAACCGGTGCTCCACGATGCCATGAGGCGTTTGCCCGCATTGGGGCAGGCCGGCATACAAAAGTTTTTTTGCGGCCCCGAAAGCTTTACGCCAGACGTGCGTTACCACCTTGGAGAGGCACCCGAACTAGAGAACTGCTTTGTCGCAGCGGGTTTAAACTCCATTGGCCTCCAGTCTGCTGGCGGCGTTGGCAAAGTTACCGCCGAATGGATTCGAGACAAACGGCCACCCGTCGACCTTTGGGAAGTCGATGTTCGACGCAACATGCCGTTTCAAAACAATCGACAATATTTGCGAGAGCGCGTCAGCGAAAGTCTGGGGCTGCTATACGCCACACACTACCCCTACCGCCAATATGAAACCGGGCGCGGTGTACGCAAGTCAGCCATTCATGATCGACTGGTATCGGCGGGGGCCTGTCACGGCGAGGCTTACGGCTGGGAACGGCCCAACTGGTACGCTCCAGAGGGAATTGAAGCGCGTTACGAATACAGCTACGGTCGCCAGAACTGGTTCGAACACTCCGCCGCAGAACATTTTGCTGTTCGGGAGGGCGTGGCTTTGTTTGACCTATCGTCTTTTGCAAAATTTCGTTGTGAAGGCCGGGACGCCGCTGGCGTGCTCAACCGCATATGTGCCAATAACGTCGATGTCAGTGTAGGCCGCGTCATTTATACCCAGTGGTTAAACGAGCTGGGGGGTATCGAAGCCGACCTCACCATCACCCGGCTTTCTGAAAATGCTTTTCTAGTTGTCACTGCCGCAGAAACTGAGGTTCGCGATTTTTACTGGCTTAAACAACACATCCCCGAAACCGCCCACTGCGTTTTGACCAACGTCACGTCGGGAATGGGCGTGCTGTCGATTATGGGACCGCAAGCGCGAGCACTTCTGCAGTCACTCTCCCCGGACGATCTCAGCCACAAGGGCTTTCCTTTTGCCACCAGTCGCGAGATTGAACTAGGGTTGGGCTACGTTAGGGCCTCACGCATTACCTTCGTCGGCGAACTAGGCTGGGAGCTGTATATTCCCACTGAGTTTATGCAGGATATTTATGACCGAATCGTCTCGACTGGACAAGCCTTTGGGCTTGTCCACGCCGGTTATCATGCGCTCAATTCTCTGCGGCTTGAAAAGGCTTATCGACACTGGAGCCACGACATTACGGATGAAGACTCACCGCTGGAAGCCGGCTTGGGTTTCGTGATCAAATTTGACAAACCCCAAGGCTTTATTGGTCGCGAGGCCCTGCTCCGTCAGCAGGAGCAAGGGCTTTCTCGACAGCTGCTACAGCTCAAACTGTGTGACCCCGAACCCTTGATCTACCACAACGAGCCTATTTGGCGCGATGGTGCTCTCGTGGGCCACATCACCTCTGGAGCCTACGGGCATACCTTGGGAGGCGCCATTGGTTTGGGCTACGTTGACGTACCACCAGATGGTGATCGCAAAGATGTGCTAACAGGAACCTACGAAGTAGAAGTGGCGTGTGAACGCGTGCCAGCAGAGGTTTCTTTAGACCCGATGTATGATCCAAAAAATGCGCGCATTCGGTCCTAAACAGCGAGTGATAGTGCCTAGATAGCTACTACAGTGAGACTGATCAGCGCTCACTAGAGAAGCTCTGGATCAGCCGGTCTGTGAGAGTTCTTCAAGGTGAAGTCGAATGGGAAACTTTGCCCGTATTTCGGCATCAACTGCAGCGCTGATATGGCTGGGACTGTACGTCGTCAGTATTTCATCGCGTTTGCGAATGGCACTATCGATGGCCAAAGGCTTTTTTGCTTGTTCCCACAGCGTAGGGCTAAAACGATTACCCACCTCAGGATAAATATACTCACTTTGCATCACTGCGAGCGTATGATCAGACCCCAAGTAATGACCTTTCTCACCGAGACAAACTTCAGCTAGATCGTCAAAGCCAAGGGTGTTGGTGTTAACCTCCACACCACGAACCGCTCGCAATGTGGCGCCTAGGACATCGTTATCGAGCAGCAAGCTTTCCGGACACACGCCCAATAAGCTCGAATACATACCAGCGGATTCATAAATAATATTGGCACCGGCTAGGGCTGGTGGCATCAGAGTATGGGCACGCTCGGCTCCCGCCTGAAAGTCCGGCATGTTGGCGTCGGTCATGCCGCAAGCGGTACCGAAGGGCAAATCAAAATGTGCACCCAACTGTGCGCAGGCACTAGATATTAAGCCCTGCTCTGGAGATCCTCCACTCATAGACCCCGTACGCAGATCAGAGACGAAAGGCCAGGTGCCAATAATGGCCGGAGCACCGGGCTTTATCGCGTTGACGTAAACCAAACCACCCAAGCACTCGGCCCAAGCTTGACTCACTGCACCTGCAAGACAGGCCGGTGTTGTCGCCCCCGCCTGCCCAGCCGACAACAACAGCACCGGCATGCCACCCTCAACGGCCACGCGCAGACACTCCAGTGCGTCGCTGGCAAACTTCATAGGCGGCACTACAAAGCAATTCGACTGACTGACAAAGGGTCGCTCACGCCACTTAGCCTCTCCCCCAGCGATAACGTGAAGCATTTCCAACGTTTTCTCGAGGTGGGTGTGATGACCCCAGCTCGCACCCACGTGTTTACGCGTACCGGCAACGGAACAATAGGTGGTATTGAGATCCATCTCATAAGGATCTTCAATATCGCGTAAAACGCACATACGTTGGAACATGTGGATGTTTTCGCAGTTATCAACAATGCGTGCCAGGTTGTACAAATCTTGTGAGGTTGATTCGCGGTATTCGTTGCGAACAGAGTCAGCGACCATTACCGCCGCACCAGCGGTAGAAAAATGTACCCGAGTTCCCGAAAGATCTAAATCAAAGGCTGGGTCTTGTGCAAACAAGGTCATATTACGCCGCGCTTTGCCTAGGGCATCATCAACAACACTGCGAGGCATCCGCAGTCGCCCATCCTCGCCGAGGATCGCACCAACAGCCTGGCAAGCGGCGATACAATGGGGGGTGGCATCTTTGAACCCGACTTCTTCAAGAATTCGAAAAATATTGGCGACCACAGCATCAAGGTCTGCTTTGGCAAACGGCTGATACTGCCCTCCTCGCTCCCCGGGCCTAACGGGCTTCAACTCTTCAGCTAACGGCGCGCTGCGCTGCGCATGTCTTGCCTGTCTACCGCCTGATCTTCTTGCCATGATGAAATTCCCCAAGCTAACACCAAAAGGCCGCCGAGCTTCGCGTACACCCGATCGTATTCTGAGTGTAGAAATACCTCATAATTGACACAGACACCAGTTCTAAAAACGACACTCAAAAGGTCGGATTTGTGATCAAAAACATTCTCAGAAATACTGTAGGTGAATCTAAAAACACAAGGATTTTTCATGAGTTGGCTAACGATTGGATTTTGGGGCTGCGCGGCAATGTGGCTGATCAGCTTGCTAGGAGATTTGGGGATGGCACGTCGTGCCGATGCGCCCGTCGGTATGTTTTGGATTCCCCTGGTCAGTGCGACAATAGCTTTCATAGGTATGTGCTATTTCGGTAATGCCAGTGGCGTGTTCGGCCTGTAAACGACTCGACATAACCGGTAGTAATCTCCAGTAGCAGGCTCCAGTGCCAGGTTCCAGTGACATGGATAAAGTTGGGTTTTCAGCTGATTTGCCGATTGCAAATGATACTGGCAATGTTGCTCCCGTGCCCAAGCTGCGTCACAGTAACGAGGCTCAGTGAGAGTTTTAGTTCAACAACTATAAGAAAACACGTCTAGCGCACGATCTTGTTGTGCGTAATTAGAGGCAAAACACCATGAATCTATTTACACGCATCGCCACGATTTCCTTTGCAGTCTTGCTTACACCCATCACCGCAGCAGATTTGGCTGAGTCTGTAGAGCGCCGTGTCGAGGCAGTGATGCCCGAAGTTGTCTCTTGGCGGCGGGATTTGCATGAACATCCTGAGCTGGGCAATCGGGAGTTTCGCACCGCCGGTATCATTGCAGAGCATTTGCGTGGGCTCGGTATGGAGGTGCGAACCGAAGTCGCCCACACTGGCGTAATAGGTGTGCTGAAAGGTGGTGATGGTCCCGTGGTTGCGCTGCGCGCCGACATGGATGGCCTACCGGTTACAGAGTTAGTAGACCTGCCCTTTGCTTCCAAGGCACGTGGCGAGTATCTGGGTCAAGATGTTGGCGTCATGCATGCCTGCGGTCACGACAACCATGTCGCTATTTTAATGGGGGTGGCAGAAGTACTGGCCGGCCTAGGCGATGAATTACCCGGTACTGTCTTGTTCTTATTCCAACCTGCAGAAGAAGGCACCCCCGATGGAACAGTCGGCGGCGCCGAACTTATGCTGCAGGAAGGCGCCTTTGATGACGTGCTTCCCGATGCGGTCTTTGGCCTACATGTCTTCCCCTACCCTGCAGGTGTTATTGCAACTCGCCCCGGCGGCCTCATGGCGTCCTCAGACAGCTATAAAATCACAGTCACCGGCAAGCAAACTCACGGCGCTGTGCCCTGGGCCGGCGTTGATCCCATTGTTACAGCCAGTCAAATCGTTCTCGGGCTACAAACCATCGTTTCTCGGCAACTAGACGCAACACTCACGCCATCGATTGTGACAGTAGGAAAGATTGACGGAGGGGTTCGTAGCAACATTATTCCTGAATCGGTCGATCTCATTGGCACCATCCGCACCTTCGACGCTGACACAAGGCTCGACATACACGATCGAATTCGCCGAACGGCCACGCATATTGCTGAAGCGGCTGGCGCCACAGCTCAAGTTGATATCGATCTTGGTTATGGTGTTACTCGCAACGATCCTGAACTTTTCCAACAGATGGTACCCACCCTTCGGGGAGTTACTGGCGGGCAGTTTGTTGAGGCCCAGCAAACTACCACCGCTGAAGACTTCTCCTATTTCGCAAACGAGGCACCAGGACTATTTTTGTTTCTAGGTGTCGCACCTGATGACCCGACCTTGGTGTACCCCAATCACTCGCCCCGATTTTATGCCGATGAGCGCGCACTGCCCGTTGGCGTAAGAGCATTGACCGCCCTGACCCTCGATTTTATGGCTGCCAACTAAAATCAGTTTTTCACAGCCTGAGGCGGCAGTGGTGCCAAGGGCCTAATCCGGCTATTGTTCATGAAGTTAGCGAAAAGGAGTATAGAAGCACCGTGAGTGATTTAGTCGTAAGGCAAATTAACTTCGATGTAGATCAGGCCAAATTTATCTGGAATCCTGCCAATCCCTCGTTCTCCGTGCTGATGAACCAAATCACGTTCTTTGTTGTCGGCTTCGAAAAGTACATGTGTCGCGCGATGCGCGATGCAGAAGCGCATATTACCGACCCAGCGGTTATGGAAGAAGCTGTTGCTTTTCGTAAGCAGGAAGCCATTCATGCCCAAAAACACATGCGACACGCTAGGGCGCTCATAGCGCAATACCCCGCACTACAAGGCGTACTCGATAAAGTACTAGCCAGCTACGACGACGTTTACAACGCCCATCCTCTGGAATATCACTTGGCCTATGCAGGCGGCCTCGAGGCCATTTTCACCCCGTTTTTTAAAATGATACTTGATCACCGTGCCGCATTATTTGAAGAGGGCGATGCCCAAGTAGCATCGCTTTTTGTTTGGCACTTTTGCGAGGAAATTGAGCATCGAAGCTCCGCCTACGATGTCTACAACCACGTCGTTGGCAGCCACTGGTACCGCATTCGAAAAACTGGGGCGTTTCAAAAACATACCCGCGATTTGTTTGACATGATTAAGGGAGAATTCGAATCCCTAGTCAAAGACGTCCCAGACAACGCGTATTCAGATAACCCCTTTGCACGTATCCCCCTATGGGCACAATTGAGATCTGCAGTCGGTGTGCTGGCCTCACAGTTCCCCTGGCATGACAGCGTGAACCAGCCTTTGCCTGACTACTATGCCGAGTGGCTGGGTCACTGGCAGTCGGGCGCCGATGTGTCTCAAATTGTCGGCAAACCTCAACACCTGGTGCTCAGTGACTGAGACCGCACTCACCTTTACCCAACTGGTCGAGCGTCTTGGCGGCTTCGACCCCAAAAATATTGAGAGCTGGGCTTTTATAAAAAGCCCTTTTACGCTGTCCCACTGGACCATGAATGTCATTGAAGTACTGCTCATCCTAGGTGCACTTTGGGGCCTGCGTCACAGCGTGACTCGCTTTAAGGCAGGCGAATCTATTTATTTAGGCTTTTGGCTGGCTTCGGTCATTTTTATGCTGGCGCTGGAAATACCCGTATATTTTCCCGAGAAGCTGGGCGCACCGGACAACGCCCTATTTTTCATTCATAATGAGTTTTCCGTGCAGTTCTTCTTCGGGCGAGCGCCCCTGTACATCCTCGCACTTTACCCGGCCATCATGTACGCGTCCTTCGTCCTCGTAAGGCAAGCTGGGCTCTTTGACCAACAATGGGGAACACTCATTGGCGCACTGGGCGTAGGCATAGTTCACCATGTTTTCTATGAGATTTTTGATCACTTTGGCCCCCAATATGGGTGGTGGACATGGAATTACCCCAACTTCACTTCATCCCTTGCCTCAGTACCAGTTTCCAGCATGGTCAGCTTTGCCTTCGTAGGGCCTATTGCGCTGACCCTTGCCACCCAACTTTTAGTCCCTAAGTCTGTGCTCGCGCAAAACGCACCCGCCATGCCTGGAAATCGTCGTGTTCGGGGCTTCGCTCTCGGCACACTGCTCGCGGGGCTGCTAACACCAATAGTTTTCGTACTGCTCACACTCAACACTTGGTTCAGTGTACTGGGCATTGACCTCACGCCCCGCTTGGAGATGCTTGCCTCGGTAGCCATTGTGGGCGCGGCGGCTGGACTTACGTTGCGTCAATTTTTGCGTCTTACCTCTTTTTCTACCGAGGGGCTTTGGCGCTATTCCCGAGCCTATTTTGTGCTCTTCCTTAGCGTGTTTTTCTGCCTCTGGCTTTACGCCCTACCCGATTACCTAGCGGCAACTGAGGGCTTAACTAAACAGGGTCTTCCAATTGGTTCGCTGCCCTACGTGATGGGGTGTATGGTCTTTGCGTTATTCTTCCTCTTTAGGACCAGACGATAGCTTCTAGGACTATTCATCATCTTTACCTAGTACAGTTTACGGTGGCTTGAAACTGTATACGCAACAGAAGGTATTACTGGCACCATGAAATCATTCCTCATAACGTTGGGCGTCATTACAACCGCGATGATTTGGTGGTCGGCCCTTGGAATTACTCAACAACTTAACGCCGCACGCAATGTGGAGGATCAAATATCAGCTCTCACCCTTAGCGAGCGGGCGATCACCTCGCCAACAGTCTGGGGGGAGGTGCTTGGAAAGCTTGGGAAGCAAGAAATTGACCGTCTTTTTGAGCAACAGAGCTCCAAAGATTTACTCATCGAGGCGACAGAAACACTGCTATATAACGCCATTGTCGAGTACCGCAGCACCCTTCGAGAAAAACAAGCAAACGCCAAAACTATCAACAACTCGCTACAGGCACTGGGGCAGGCGTTTATTCTGGATGTGCTCGTAGATTTCGACGCACTTGAGAGTTCAGTACCTGCTATTGCAGAAGCCTTTGTCGAAGACCTTGAGCAAGGTGAACTAGCAGCCGGTCTTGAATCCGCACTTGGCCAATATCTCAACAACCTGTCACAAGACTTAAATGCGGAAGCCATCGATCAAACGCAATCCATCCACCGCCTGTTGCAGTGTGAGACGACAACCCAGTGCGTTGCGAAGCTGCAGGTGTCACAGCAACAAACCCAAGAGCAAGCTAATCTTTTGGTGCTGTGCCTTGCACTCGCCCTACTATCCCTCATTATCATTAATCGTTTCGTCCCGCCGAATACCACAGGGGGCGCATCACCCCGCGCGGTGACGCTTTGCCTGCTCAACGTTTCGATTCTGGCTCTGCTGGTTCCAGGTATTTTAGTACCAATGATGAAGTTAAAAGCGTTCATCGAGCCATTTGAAGTAAGTGTTGGTGGGGCCAGCCTATATTTTGACCAACAGCTGTTGATGTACCAGAACAAAAGCGTGGGCGACCTAGCGACGCTACTTATCGAGACCGGTCAACCTTCACTGCTGGCCTTAGCCGCTGGCATGACGTTATTTTGCGTCCTCATCCCAGTGAGCAAATGCTTAGCTGCCATAGTATTGCTACTTCAAACAACGCCTAAACCTGTTCACCCAGCACTCAAGTGGTTAGCTATCGACTCCGGAAAATGGTCGATGGCGGATGTCTTTGTCGTTGCCCTGATCATGGCCTTCATTGGCATGGATCAGCTAATTGCGAGTCATACTGACGCCATGAACACTTTATTCACTGAAGCGCAGTTTGTGCAGGCCGCTTCTGCGTCTGAGCTAGGAATGGGGTTTTATTTCTTCCTGGGCTTTGTCGTGCTCAGCTTTTGGACTGCGAAGGAATGCAAGAATGTATTAGGGAATCGCATTGGCGCAGTGCCCCCCGCTGAACCTGCTTCGATTTAGCGAATCTTAAGGTCTTCGCTGAGCTGCCCAATCATTCGGCCCCGCTTTATCGACGACACGGCCTAGCACATCGTTAAAGCGTTCAAAGACCAAACTGATTAAGCAACAAACATCGTTCCCGCATCGGTATTGGCCCACAGTGCAGCTTGGACACTGAATTTTGAGAGCGCTTAGCCTAACGTGCTGCCGCAGCCGCGCAGCACTAGGCGCTGAGAGTAACCGCTAATATTTATTAATGTCAGTATCGTCTTGCCCCGCCGCGGGTTTTTTTGTCCATCTGCGCAGTGGCACCAAAATTAAAAGACTAAATACCGCAAAAAAAGTCAGTAAAGCCTCCCAGCTGCCGGTAAAAGGCATTGGCAAAGCATCCTTAAGCAGCAGTGAGCTTCCGGTAACCGCCGCTCCAATACCAAAGGATAAAAGAATAAAATCTAATCCCAACATGACATCTAAAGCCACAAGCAAAAGTGCTGCAATAAACCAGACTTCAAAGCTTAGTAACAGACTCATTTCACGCTCCATCCGTTCGACGTAATACGTCTTGAAGACCGGCTAACCCGCCCAGAGTTTTGGTGACATCAGTCGGGAGTACAATAGTCTTAGTATTTTCAGAGGATCCCATTTTCGCAATCGCATCGACCTGACGCTTTAAAATTTCAAAATCAACCGCAGGTTGTCCGTTGTCAGCTATGGCCTCGGCAATCATTTTCGTTTGTTGTGCGTCGGCCTCGGCCTTTTTGATGACCGCATAGGCATCGGCATCCGCTGTTAGCTTTATAGCCTCGGCTTTTTTAGTGGCCTCGTAGAGCTCAGCATCAGCTTCGAGTTCTACCCTAGAGCGCTCGCCCTCTGCCTTGGCTACCGTTGCACGACGCTCCCGCTCTGCATTAAGCTGCTGTCGCTGGGCCTGCTTGGTTGCTTCATCAACCCTGACATCTGTGATCTCTGACCGGGTAATCTCAAGGCCCCAGACTTCTGAGGCATCACGCAGATTTTTGAGAATCTCGTCATTCATCTGCTGGCGGCTGCTCTGAATATCGTCCAGCTCTAATTTACCGGCAGCGCTACGGATAATAGATTCCGCAGTTGTTCTTAATGCCAGTGGCACATCCCGAATTCTATAGACCGACTTTGCAGCATCAATGACTCGAAAGAAAACCGTCGTTTCCAAGACTATTTCGACGTTGTCCCGGGTAATAACCGATATGTCGAAGGCATCAAGCTGACGCTCTAAGACCACAACCTTGTGTTCTATCCGATCTAGAAATGGGATAAGCAGGTTAATTCCCGCAGATAGCGTTTCGCGATACTTACCAAAGCGCTCGACCACGTATTCGTCTGACTGAGGCACAATGGCAACAGACTTAGCCGCCACTAAAATCGCAAAGGCAAAAAATGCCAAGGTTAAGATGATTCCAAGATCCATATGTTATCTCCTATGTATTATTAGCACCCCGAGCATCGGAACCAGCAATCGCGAGTACCGCCTAAAAAGGCCCGGGCTTACCCGATCAACGAGGCTTAGAAGCGGTATCACACCTCCAACAATGGTGGAGAATGCTAATCCACTACCATGCTCTAACCAGCCTTGATCGAGTCCATGACCAAAGCCCCTAAGGCACTAAACAGCGTCTTACATTATCAGGCTAAGCATTTGGTGCCAAACGCTAAGCGTGTGTGCCACCACTTCCGATGACCTTGTCGGCTCATGACCTCGCCTAGCTGCTAGCTTTACTATCCCGAGTAGCAACGACAAAGGTCGTCACGTGGACGCCTGCGGACAGCCCTAGTTCGCACCTAAGAATTCTAGTCTCCGTACACGGCTCCGACATTGAAGGATTCTCGAAAGGTTTTAAAGGAACTAACAACAGAGGGGGTTCAACGTTTGGCGAGCTATAAGGTTAGCCGCAACCAGACCACACCAATCTAGAACGAGATCAGCAATTGAGTACACGAACTAAAGGAGGTGGCCCGCCCGGAGAGATTCGAACTCCCGACACCCAGGTTCGAAGCCTGGTGCTCTATCCAGCTGAGCTACGGGCGGAGGCCTGCGATCATAGGGATGCATAGAATTCAGGTCAAGCTCGAAGGTAGGCACAATGGTCAATTCGCTACGGAAAACAACTCAGAGCGGGCTTAAGCGGGGAATCTCTGCGATAGCAATTTAGACTTATAACGGATGAATGGGCTGTTTCTTGATTCTCTCCTAAGCCGAACTTTCGCATCCCAGCAACGCGGGCACGACTAGTCAACAATCCACTTGCAGTTGCCAGTAACCAACTTTGGAGTCAGAGTAACTCTCACGCTTGCCACAATAAGAACTGAGGGATTGATCATGCCCAGACTCCGACAAGTTGCGCGACCCGATGCAGACCCCATTGCCCGCCAAATGTATGATTTGATTTTCGGCGATCGCGACCCTGTGGCAACACCCGGCACCGCTACGGGGACTCCCGGCAACTGGTGGACCGTTTTTGCTTTGGTGCCCCAATGTTTGAAGCACGCCTTGCAGGGTTTTCAGTTCTATCGAGATCCCCAGCGCAAAATTGATCCACAATTGAGAGAGTTGGCCCAGACGCGGGCAGGTTATGCCAGAGGGTCACAGTTTGTGTTTTCCCAACACAGTAAATCCTGCCGTTCTGTGGGGCTGTCGGAGGACAAAATCACAGCGCTTCCTCACTGGTCAACCAGTGATGCTTACTCGGCTCTTGAACGATCGGTGCTTGCATATACCGATGCCCTAGTCTTAGAGGGCGGCCGCATTCCCGATGGCCTCTTTGCCGAGCTCAAACAGGCTCTATCAGACGAGGCCATATTGGAGCTCACCTACATAACAACACTCTACGACATGCACGCCACCATCGCTCGAGCACTACGTCTGGAATATGATGATGTGGATGAACGGATCACTGAAATCATCGCGCCCACGGAAGCTGCAAACCGTGACGTCATGGCTATGATCGATAAGGAGACACAGTAGTGGCTTACCATCATCTCGCCATGGCGGCGGCAGACATGACCGCTATTCATCACTTTTATGAGACCCTTTTAGAATTTGAGCTGGTCAAGGTAGAGGTAGGCCCCGTACCCAATGGAGGTTGGGCAAAACATTTCTTTTATCGAATGGCGGGAGACGACTCTTCTTTTATCGCCTTTTGGGAACTCCACGAGGTACCAGGCTGCACCAAGCTGGAGACGTCACTATCCAAAGCTGCAGGCGTGCCGGATCAGATCAATCACATCGCCTTTAACGCACCGGATTTGGAGAGCCTACATCGTCGCAGAGATGTCTGGCAAAGCGCTGGCTTGTCAGTACTCGAGGTAGACCACAACTGGTGCCATTCCATCTATACCAAAGATCCCAACGGCAACATGGTGGAATTTTGCGTGACCACAGGCACCTTTAGCATTGAGGATCGTGAGCTAGCCTTGATGGCTCTAACGAGTGACGAAATCAGTCACTCTAAACCGCCCGCTAGTATTGAGGTCCATCGCGCCAAGGTCGAGTAACCTCGGCCGGCATCCAAAGCGATCTATGAAGTCTGACATTTACCATTTAGGCTAATTAGATAAGGCTGCGGGCAGGTGCTTCCCTTGAACTCACGTTGCCGGCGACATAGCTTGTCAGTTAATGTTCAATCCGTCAGTTTAAGACGCCCTTATGCTGCCCTAACTGCTAAATTGATACGTGACTGTAATGACCTACGTTTATAATCGCTTGTTCTTAAGCGCTCTGCTTACTGCCTATTTTGGCGCATTGCTCATCAGTCCAGCATCAAAAGCAGGGACTGTACTGCACACCTCATTTGATTCTGATGTACTGCAGGCCCCCTATCCCATGACACTGTATGTTCCCGACGCACCTCCTAAAGTCGATTCTGGGTATCCCGTGGTTTATTTATTGCACGGGTCTTTTGGCTCAGAAAATGACTGGCTAGCCAATGGTGATCTTGAGAACACCGCCGATCGTCTCATTGCATCGGGAGTCATTCCGCCCACCCTCATTGTCATGCCCGGCTCAAAGAGCTGGTGGCTCAATGGTCATAATGAGCTCGCCGAAACAGCATTTATTGACGATTTACTTCCCTTCGTTGAGGCCAATTACCCCGTCGCGACTGTTCGAGGAGGACGTTTCATTGCCGGACTGTCTGCGGGCGGGTTTGGCGCCACCCGCTTCGCGTTGATGCATCCTGAACGCTTCGGCGCCGCAGCAGCGCTGAGTCCAGCGACCTATGTGCCCTTGCCCCCAAAAAACTCCTCAGCCTACAGACATCCGGCCTTCATCAATGCTGAGGGTGCTTTTGATGCCGCGCTTTGGCAGGAGAGTAACTACCCGAGCTACTGGTCCGATTACCTGGCAAAAAATATTACCGTTCCCTTTTATATCAACAGCGGCGATCACGATGAGTTTGAGATAGCTCAACATGCCACCGCACTGTTCAGTAAACTTCGGGCACACCAACCCGATGCGGTCGAGCTACGGATTGTCGATGGTGGCCATGATTGGCAGGTCTGGGCACAATCGCTGCCCAATGTGCTGGTCTTTCTACTGAACTACCACCAATAAGAATGCTACGACGCCTTGGATACCGTAGTTAAGTGGAACTGAGACACCTGAATAGCTTTAAGATAAACAACCGAAAAATATCCGGGTGGCAAGTAGCTTGCGTTATCGTCAGACTAAAGCCCTATCTAACTATTAATCAGAGGCCTTCAAAAGGAGCTTCACTGTGAGTGATGAAAACGAATACGTACCACCAACAGTTTGGACATGGGAAAACGAGTCCGGCGGACGCTTCGCAAACATCAACCGCCCCACAGCAGGCGCACAGTCTGAGAAGGGCCTGCCGCTGGGCGATCACCCTCAGCAGCTCTATTCCCTTGGGACACCCAATGGCGTCAAGGTCACCATTATGCTCGAGGAGCTACTCGAGCTGGGTGAGGCAGATGCTGAATACGACGCTTGGCTGATTAACATTCAAGAGGGCGCGCAGTTTTCGTCCGGCTTCGTCGGAGTCAATCCCAACTCAAAGATACCCGCACTCCTTGATCGCAGCGGCAGCAAACCTGTACGTGTTTTTGAGTCAGGAGCGATTTTGCTGCACTTGGCCGACAAATTTGGCCATTTCATGCCAAAAGACAGTGAGTCTCGGGCCGAAGTTCTTAGCTGGCTGTTTTGGTTACAGGGCTCAGCGCCCTATTTAGGGGGTGGATTCGGGCATTTTTATGCCTATGCCCCCTACAAAATGGAATACCCGATCAACCGGTTTAGCATGGAAATAAAAAGACATCTTGATCTTTTAAATCAGCGACTTGCTGAGCATACCTACCTGGCCGGTGAAGACTATACCATTGCAGATATTGCCACCTGGCCCTGGTACGGTGCCTTGGCAAAAGGATTACTTTACAGTGCGGGGCAGTTTCTCGATGTCGAAAGCTATGAACATGTTCAGCGCTGGGCCAATTTAATCAGTGAGCGACCTGCAGCGAAGCGCGGAAGGCTGGTAAATAAGGCCTGGGGAGACGCAGACAAGCAACTGCTTGAGCGTCACAGCAGCACTGACTTCGACAAAATTAACTGGCGCTAAGACTTCAAGTCGATTCAATCGACACCCCAAGGCTTTAGGGTGTACACTCGCCGCCCGCTGCGAACCGATAACAACAAAAAATTGCAGATGCACTGACCTAGTCAAATGAAATGGGGGTTTAGCGTGTCAGAATTGAATAACGTGGCAAGCGCCACACTGTTTACCGATGAAAACAAAGATTTACTCGCAAAAATGCTGGAAAAGGCGCTACTGGAACCCTTGGTACCCATGGAACCAGCCGCAGCTCAAAAGTATATGGAACAGGTTGCTGTTCGCACCGCTACCGACAATCGCACTGACATAGAGCTGTTTCAAATGGTGCAGCTGAGTAGCAGCGAGTCAACCTATGTCATGCGGTTCGCTCTCTTTGAAAACCACCAAGCAATCGGTTTAGACATTATGGATGCCGAG
The DNA here is from genome assembly GCA_000169115.1 of marine gamma proteobacterium HTCC2080. Taxonomy (GTDB): domain Bacteria; phylum Pseudomonadota; class Gammaproteobacteria; order Pseudomonadales; family Halieaceae; genus Luminiphilus. Next base: position 98,771 of record AAVV01000005.1, on the reverse strand, counting down.
AACGGGCAGTTCTTTATTCCAGAATCTTGCCCCATTTGTCAGCTCGCCGAACCCACCCTCAACTGACAATCATGTGAAGGAACGAATAACCTTCGCGACGCTGGTCGCTCTAGTCGCCTATGCGGCCATTGCCACCGACCTCTACTTACCCGCGATTCCTGCCATAGTGGCCGAATTTGGCGCTACCGCATCCGACGGTCAGCTGACGTTATCCACCTTTATGTTGGGCATCGCCGTGGGACAACTTATCTTTGGCCCTCTGTCTGACTACTACGGTCGTCTTCCTGTAGTGAAGATTGGAACCGTTCTGTTTTTGGGCACCTCCATTGCCTGTGCACTCGCCTCTTCTATGGAGTTCATGTGGCTGACTAGATTAGCCCAAGGGCTCGCCGCAGCAAGCGGCCCGGTGATTGCAAGAGCCATCGTAAGAGACCGCTACGAGGGCCCTAGGGCGGCGCAAATTATGGCTATCCTGTCGGGTGCAATGGCAGTAGTACCGTTAATGGCTCCAACGTTGGGAGCATGGCTGCTGATTTTAGTGAGCTGGCGAGCCACATATATCGCCCTAGCAATTTTTGCTGGCATTGTGCTTTTGGGGCTGCGAAGCTTTGAAGAATCGGCACCGCACATTCGCAAAGGCACTATTGGGATTGTCCCCGTGCTCAAACATTTCTCGACCTGCTTACAAAATCGGCGCTTTGTGGGTTACCAGATTTGCGGGACTGCCGCTTTCTCAGCCATTGTTGCTTACCTCTCTACGGTCTCATTCTTTATGCAAGACGTATTCGCACTGCCGATCAAATACTTTGGTTACGCGTTCGCGGTAACAGTAGCAGGGTTCATGGTGGGCGCTTTGTTGTGCTCCCGAATTGTTATCCACTTGGGCATTAACCGTACGCTGGCACTTGGCACCACTTTGTCTTTGCTGGGCGCCTTGGGACAGTCACTGGGTGCAAGCCTTAACGATACTCCAATCGCCCTATTGGCCGGATGCTCTTTTGTCATGTTTTTGGGGGTTGGCTTTACCTCTGCAAACGCAACAATGGGCGCTTTATCGCTCTTTCCCGACCATGCAGGCTCTGCCTCTGCAGTTTTTGGCTTCACTCAATCTTCTGTTGCTGCGCTCGTGGGCGTCTATGCTGGCCATTTGTACGATGGTTCCCTAGTCTCAGTTACCAACATCATGCTTGTCTGTGCGGGCGTCGGAATGCTGGGCTTGCCTCTTGCGCGGGCGCAAATACCCGTAAGGGGGAGTAGCTGGATCCGGTTAAGAGGCAGATAATAGATTATTAACCGGGTCGCTGAAGATCCTGTTTCAAAGGAGATTACTGTGCACGAAATCAATAAGGACATGGAGGTTCTAACACAGGCCATCGTTCGATACGCGGTCGATAGAGTGCGAATGGATCCACCAACGCTGGACGGTGCACGGCCCGAACATGAGCTCCAAGCAATGGCCGGACAAACAGTCACTCAAGAGGGTTTAGGCGGGCTCGAAGCCCTTAGGGTGTTTACCGATGTATTGGCCCCTGCGTGTCTGTCAGTGGATCATCCCAGGCTGCTTGCCTTCGTACCTGCAGCACCTACCGAAGCAGCGACATTATTTGACTTAGTCGTTGGCGCCTCCAGTATTTTTGGCGGGACATGGTTGGAAGGATCAGGGGCAGTCTATGCTGAGAATCAGGCCTTGCGTTGGATTTCAGATCTCGCCGGCTTCCCTGCAGAGGCCGGCGGTGTGTTTGTTAGTGGCGGCACTGCGGGCAATCTTTCAGCGCTAACCGCCGCACGTCATGAATGGCGGCGTAAAGACGCCAGCAAGCGCGCCATGCGCGGCCTCATCGTGTCCTCAAAGGGAGCCCATGCCTCCATTGCCCAAGCGGCACATGTTATGGATGCAGACCTCGTTGAAACCGGTGGTCACCGACTCACCGGTGAAGACGTAGCTGCGACTATTAGCGGCTTGAGCACCGAGGATCGTGGGCGCCTTTTCGCTGTAGCCTGCACTGCCGGAACCACTAACCTAGGCATCATCGATGACATGACCTCCATCGCCGATGTTTGCGAAGCAGAATCATTATGGATGCATGTGGACGGCGCCTATGGTGGCGCTGGCTTGGCAGCTCCCTCGGTTCGTCCTCAATACGACGGAATAGAACGGGCGGATACTTTCATCGTTGACCCGCACAAGTGGCTGTTTGCCCCCTTTGATTGCTGCGCCCTTATTTACCGAGACCCTGCGACTGCGCGCCGTGCCCATCGGCAGAAAGGGGATTACCTTGAAGTCTTATACGACGGCGAATGGAATCCTTCTGACTATGCTCACCATTTATCGCGACGCGCGCGAGGGCTCCCGCTCTGGTTCAGCTTGGCAACGCATGGGACTAGCGCCTACACAGATGCCGTAGAACGTAGTCTTGAAGTCACTAAAGCAACCGCACAACTCATTGACGACCACCCCAAGCTTGAAATGGTAGTTCCATCACAGCTCTCTATCTGCGTTTTCAGACGCCCCGGCTGGATCGCTGAAGACTACAACGCCTGGAGCGACAAGCTGCTTGAGGATGGAATTGGGTTTGTCACTCCTACCAAACACGAAGGCGAAACAGTACTCCGATTTTGTATTGTTAATCCGCGCACCGGAATCGACGACATCCGCATGATTTTAGATACATTATAAGCATGGAGCAGACCCTCCCCTATCGATGGGATCTGTTACTGCGGTATCGATTCATCGAGTGCATCGCACTTTGGGAGGGTCGACTCACCACACGGCATCTTGTTGAGACATTTGGCATTGGGCGTCAGCAAGCCAGTAAGGACATCAATACCTACAATCGTACGGTAGCGCCCGACAATCTTCGCTACGACAAATTTCTAAAGGGCTATGAGCCCAACGCCGCATTCAAGCCCACCGTGACACGCGGTCTTGCCGAGGAGTATCTACAGCTGCTGGCCAACCGCAGCGAACTGCATCGCACCTTTTCCTCTGTCGCCTTACCACAGGGTAATACTGAGGTTTTAGCACCGCCGATTCGTCCAGTTTCGCCAGAGCTGTTGCGGCCACTGCTGCAGGCAGCTCGTGAACAGCAACGGTTAGAGGTCGACTATGTATCACTCAACAACCCAAATCGAGAGGGGCGCATCATCGCGCCTCACACGTTGGTTTGGACCGGCACACGATGGCATGTCAGAGGCTGGTGTGAAAAAAATCAGGGGTTCCGAGATTTTGTGCTAAGTCGATTCCGAGGCACTCCAGAACTGCTAGGCCCAACAACCCAATGTAGTGATGATGACCAGGACTGGCATAAAACTATTGAAATAATACTCAAGCCTGACCCACGCCTATCCGAGGAACAGCAAGACGTGGTGGCGAAAGACTTTGGTATGAACCAAGGACAATTATGCGTAATTGTCCGCGCCCGATTAGCTAACTACTTACTACAATTACTGAACATTCACACGGGTGAAGCTTTGTCTGATCCCAAGGCTCAACAGGTGATTATTGCCAACCGAGCAAACATCACGGCTTGGCTGTTCTAGCTCGCTGACCGACTCTGAATCCGAGATTATGAGATATCTTTATTCGGATCTGTGATCAACCTCACACAAACCGGCGCTTTAGCTTTTTGCAGAGGACCCAATTAGCTAGATTGGGAGGCCACAGAAAGCATGCCTGATTTGAGACAACCATGAACGCACCCGCAGCTCTTAACACCAACACCACGACCGCTGAAAGGCGTGGGCGACAGGCCGCCATCCCCGACCAGCTTGAAAAACTACTAAGTTTTGAGCAATCCGTAACCCTCACAGCTAAAAATCAGTTTGGCTGGACATTGGCTTTTGTTCGTCGCCCGCTCTTCCAGGATATAGACGTCATTATTCAGAATCCCGAACGTACAGAGTTCATGAGGATTGAAGAAGATGGCTCCACCAAACCTTTTTACAACGTACGCGGTGGCGACTTCAGCTAAACTCCCTCAAAATTCAGTAAGTAATTAGCGGCTCACTTGGTGGGCCGTTTTTTTAGGGGTGTAAAATGCAGGTACTGGGCATTGATGGTTGCCGAGGGGGCTGGATAGGTATCTGGCATAGCCCTAAACAACTGAAGTGGTTCTTCAGCGCGGCACTGGAAGATCTGATCGCCTCCCCCCCCCCGTCACACGCCTTTATTGATATGCCCATCGGCCTTTCCAGCACAGGCCCTAGGCTTTGTGATCGTGCGGCGCGTCAAATGTTAGGACGCAAATTCTCTAGCTCAGTGTTCCCTACACCGTGTCGCCTTGCGCTAAAGGGTAAAGATTATCCTGAGGCAAATGGGCTTAATCGACAGCAGGTTGGCAGCGGACTGAGTAAACAGTCTTATTATCTACTGCCAAAGATTCGTGAGGTCGATAACTGGCTGCGCAACCCATCAAATTCAGCCAGCCTTCTGCGGGAGGCACACCCTGAAGTAGCCTTCCATGCCATCAAAGGCGCTTCACTGTGCTTCAAGAAAAAGACCCCTGAGGGGTTTCAGGAGCGGCTGGATCTTCTTTGCCAGCTGGATGGCCGCGTGGCTGCGTTAACTCAAAATATATTGGCGGAAACCCGGCGCAAGGACATCGCTGCGGATGATATCTTAGATGCATGTTGCCTAGCCGTCATGCCCCTCTCAGGTCGGCTGCAGACGCTGCCAGCAAAGCCAGAGAGAGATAACAAAGGCCTTAACATGGAAATTTGCTACTACAGTGCGCGAGCGTTCAAGTCAGCAGGCACAGTGACCTGAGTTGGCATCGTTTTTCAGGTGATCCCTTAGAAAAGCCACTGAGGTCTGAAGCCCTGTGACGCAACATCAGACTCAGTTTTCCAGACGCCGTAAATCAAGGGGCTCCCGACACCAAGGTCATCAACCTCGCAACGCAGCGATACCCTCGACAATCTTCACGGTTAGAACCCCCGCGCAAAGCCCCAACATACCACCGCACAGTGTTGGCACTAAAATCTCTATGGCGCCCATTTGAGCCGCAAACGCCTCAATACCATGAGCCACAGGGGGCGCAGCATGAACAAGAATACCGCCTCCCACAAAAAACATGGCAACAGTTCCCACGACCGACAAACCTTTCATCAGTCTTGGAGCAAACCAAAGTAATGCTGCACCTACCCTGCGCAAGACCCGCATCCATAAACTCGAACCCGCTTGCTGGCTTAACAGCAGTCCCAGGTCATCAATTTTAACAATGCCTGCCACAAGACCATACACACCAATAGTCATGAGCGTCGAAATGCCCGCCAAGACAATAAGCTGCGTGAGGTACTCCTGCCCTTCTACTACACCCAAGGTAAGTACAATGATCTCTGCAGACAAAATAAAGTCTGTTCGAACAGCGCCCTTAATTTTATCACGCTCTAATTTAACCAGGTCGCAGTCAGGGTTCGCGAGCTGCTCCATAATCTGTGCAGCCTGTTCATCGGAGTGCGCGCCCACTCCATGTAGCACCTTCTCCGCACCTTCAAAACACAGATACAAGCCACCACAAACCAGCAGGGGTGTAATAAGAGCAGGGATAAATGCAGAGATTAGCAGCGCAGCAGGCACCAAAATCAGTTTGTTTAAAAAAGACCCCTTTGCAACCGCCCACACGACGGGCAATTCACGATCGGGCCGAACACCTAAGACCCGCTCCGCATTAACCGCAAGATCGTCACCCAGAACACCCGCAGTTTTTTTCGCGGCTATCTTTGTCATTAAGGCGACGTCATCAAGTACCGCGGCGATGTCATCGACTAAAGCCAATAAACTTCCAAAAGCCATATCTTTAACCTCTTCTGCGCCGCATTGAGGGCTGCCTCATCGTTGACTTTGGATAGCGCGGAAGCTTGCCCGTCGCTAGGTACCGATAGATTGTTTCCTGAGATTGAATGTGGCTGCTGGATTTGGACGACGACAGCAATACATTGTCTTGATCTATATTGAGCCGCCGGGCTTTAACATTGTCATTCCACTGCTGGTCGAGGGTGTTTTGAACCATGTTTTGTGCATCAAGATCACGAATAGGGCAAAGAACTTCTACTCTAAAGTCGATGTTTCGTGTCATCAAATCAGCAGAACCAAAGTAGTAGTCAGGACATCCTCGGTTATGAAATACATAAACTCTGGAATGCTCTAAATACCGATCCACAATGCTGATTGCTTCGATATTTTCTGACAAACCTGCGACGCCTGGTAGCAGCGAACACATTCCGCGAATAATTAACCTAATTTCAACGCCGGCCTGGCTTGCCTCGTAGAGTTTGCTAGAGAAACCACTATCAACAAGGTTATTACACTTAAGAACCATCTCTGCACGATAGCCATCCTTCGCGTGCTGAATCTCTCTATCGATCATGGCCATGAGACCAGAGCGGGAGCTGTGTGGCGATACTAGAAGCTGCTCGTATTCAGGTCGCCGGTAGTTGTATTTTAAAAAGTCGAAAACCTTCGCGACATCACGACCAATAGTTTGGTCAGAGGTAAGCAAAGACAAGTCGCTGTAAAGTCTTGCGGTATTTTCATTGAAATTACCCGTTCCAATATGACTGTAGTAGCGAACCTTCTGAGACTCTCGGCGCTCAATCAAAAAAATCTTGCTGTGAACCTTCAACCCTGGAAGTCCAAAAATAACCTCAATGCCAGCATCTGTTAGTCGCTGCGCCCAGGCGATATTCGCCTGCTCATCAAAGCGTGCCGCCAGCTCTACGACCACTTGCACCGACTTACCGTTGTCCTTGGCATTAATAAGGGCGTCGACAACGCGCGAATTTTCCGCAACGCGGTACAAACAAATTCGAATCGTTATAACGCTGGGATCTAGTGCTGCAGTTTTGAGCACATCAATGATGTAATCAAAGGCATGGTAGGGGTAGTGCAACAGCACGTCCTGCTCTCGAATCGCTGAAAAAATACTGCCGCCACCGTCTAATCGCTCAATCGGTATTGTCGGCAAAGGTTTAAACTCGAGGTACTTTGGTCCGGCGTTAGGAAACCCCATAAAATCCTTGGAGTTGTGGTATCGCGCCCCTGGAATCATGCTGTCGTATTTTCCAAAGCCAAACCGTTTGCGCAGGTAGTCAAGCATGCGCTTAGGCATCTTTTCATCAAATACAAAGCGAACTGCGTCTGCTCTGCGACGTTGCCTCAGGCCCGATGCCATTTTGGCAATCAGGCTCTCATTAATACTCGAATCAATTTCAAGCTCAGCGTCTCTTGAGAACTTAAAGCAATAGGCTGAGGCAGACTTAATTTCAAAGACACCGCGAAATACCTGAGGTAAGCACGCCCGAATAATATTATCGAGCACAATAAAGACTCTGCCCTTGCGACGCTTACGGCCTGGAACCTCAATAAAGCGCCCTAATCTATTTGTAGGAACTTCTAGCAGGGCATATTGAGGCCCCGAAGTCGTCTCAATATCAACAGCAAGATATAGCGATTCGTCGGTCAAATGAGGAATGGGCTGGTCATCTCTTAATAAAATAGGTTCCAGCTCAGGCAATACTTTGTCACGGAAGAACGCCTCGACAAATTCCAGCTGCCCCTCCTGCAGCTGCGTTTCATTAATTAAGTAAACGCCCCTGCGAGCGAGCTCCCTCAACAATTTAATGTAAATAGCTTCGAACTCTTGCTGCAGTAACAAAACGCGATACTGAATCGCCCCCAACAATTTTTCAGCGCGCTGCCGACCTTTGCCGTTCGTAAGCGAGATGAGGCGCCGAACTTCGGCAACCCGCACCCTGAAGAACTCGTCTAAATTATTTGAAAAAATACCGAGGTAACGCACTCGCTGAATTAACGGCACGTCCTTGTCTTGAGCTTCCTGCAAAACGCGCGCATTGAAGCTAAGCCAGCTGAGTTCTCTGGGATAAGTGTGTGGCTCACCAAGGTCAGCCAAGAGTTCTTCAATCGGCGTTTGACTCATAAACGATTAGCGCCGCTCTTTTACGGCCTCAGCAACACAATTTAATTGACGCAAAGGTAAGGGGATAACGCCCCCATGGCTTTACGGCTTCAGCGTTAAAGTGTCGGTCTTCAAAAGCTGGAGTGCCTCCTCAGCGGTATTACCCAGCACCTGAGCACGTACACCACGACGACCGACAGTGCCCATAACCACTAGCTGCGCCTTTAATTCTGCCGCCTCAGAAACGATGGTTTTAGCCACCGGTCCCCGCTTAAGCTGAAACTTGGACAACGGCAAACCAGTCTTTTTGGCAAGCGCCGTTAGGGCAGGCTGCAATTCTTTGATCCGCTCTTTCGCATAGGCTTTTGCATCAATCAGATCGAGATCTACAAGCAGCGTAGGCACATCGATAACACACAGAACTGAAAGATCGACCTGCAGCATTTCGGCATAGTGGCGAGCCGACGTTATGACATCGACATTTAAAGCCTGCTTTGCTTTTGCGGTGGCCTCTAGGTCTACCGTTGCCATAATGGCACTGCCCTTCTTCCACTTCTGCCGACTCACGAGCAGAACGGGAGCCACACACTCACGCAGCAAGTGCCAATCAGTCGACGTATAACCTAGAGACTCAGATCGATGTCGAGTTTTTATTACTGCGGCGTAATCCCCAGCCGCACGCTTGATTATCCAAGGATGAATATCCTCCGACCAAATGACGCTTACCTTCACTCCATGCCCAACTCCCGCAACCCTGTTTAGTTGCGAAACAACATCCGCGCGACGCTGATCCAACAGCCGCTGCTTTACATCAGCAATGCCTTTTCGATCGAGCTTGAGTCGTTTGAGATTGGCATATGCAAAAGCGACCACCTCAACTTGAAGATCCATTAGCTCAGCAAGCTGCATACCTCTCGAAGTCGCAGCACACTGATCTTCGAGACCAGCGACAATAAGTAACTTACTCATGAATATCCCTCGTCACACTACGCGTTTAGTAAGGAGCAACTTCAGTATAGGCGCGTCAGCTGGCCGTGCACAAAACTTTCAACCATTCAGCCTGTAAATTTTGGCGCTAACTGTGGCTGTATTCCTGCTGAATAAAGGCTGTGACGTGGTCAGCACAGACCTTCGGGTTCTCAAGGGGGACCAAGTGCCCTCCCTCAATCGCATGCACACCTTTACTACTACCCATTTGATTCCAAATATTCAGACTTTCCGGCCCGAAGACCTCACTGTCACGCCCTACCACAGCCATCGCAGGCAATTTGAGTTGGCGCAACCGGCGATACATCAGCGGAGCCGAACGGTAAACGCAAGCCTCCCAAGCACCCGACCAACGTAACTTTACGTCCCCGCCTTCCTCTTCGGAATGACCGGCACGCACATAATCTTCAAGGACCTCATCTGAAATTCTGCGAAAAGGGCGCTTACTGCGATAAAAATCATGGGCAGCCTGGAAACTATCGAAATTATGCGGACGGCGCAGTGCACTTTGGATCATGGGCAACTCTTTACCAAAAGTTCGCATAACCAGCCCTGCCAACCAGTATTTGAAGGGCAAAAGTACTGGGTCCAACGCCACAATACCGCGAAACAGGCTCGGCGCGCGCAATGCTGCCAGCATTCCAATTGTTGCTCCCATGGAATGCCCCACCAGAAACACTGGCTCGTCGACTTCACGCTCCAGGGTTGCTATCAAATCTCCGGCATAAACCTGCCAATCCAATGTTCGCGGCGCCGCATCTGCACCCCAAAGCGGACGATGCTCCACCGTCGCCACCCTAAAGTGCGCTAGCAGGGGCTCGAGAAGCGTCTCATAACTTTCTGGGGGATAACCATTGGCATGGGTAAAGACAATCAACGGGCGAGGTTCACCCGAGCTTTCATTGGATAAATCAGTTAGCGTTTGCATACAGCGAAGGTGAGATCTCATGAACAACTTGTAAGATACGTAGTCAGAACACGAGTTGGTTTAAACCAAGGGAAGACGACATAGCTTAGGCATAAAAAAAGCCCGAAAATTATCGGGCATGCTGGGTGAAAACCTTACAGCTTTGAAAATTCACGATTTAGGTCATAGCGTCTGGAAGTGACGTAGCGCTCCATAGATTGCACTCGCTCAAGCGCCTCATCAAGCCGTTGCTGCGCCTTGCGAACTCGATCTGTTGGTGAATCTGGGTAATGAAATACGGTTTTCTTGCGATAGGTATGTCGGTCTTCGTCGTATTCCATTTCCACTTCGACATCACTGGCGCCATCCTCCCAGCGCGTTGGCCGCGGGGACAAAATCACCCAGGCGACAATATAGCCCCAAAAGGCTAAAGATCCTGTGAATAACAGCAGCGCAATCGCTGCAAGACGGACCATCCAGGTCGCCACGCCCCAGTAATCTGCCAAGCCTGCACAGACGCCACCAATAAGGCCTTCAGACGCATTGCGATATAAATCCATACCCCAACCGCGTTTGCGTCGTTTTCCAAAACTATCATGCTTTTCCTTGCGCATTATTCGCTCCTTGATTTTTCAGCTTCGCGCCAGTTTGGGTGATCCGCGTCAAGGATCGACTCCAGCGATACTATTCGATGACTCAGCTTATCGACCGTTGCCAACATTTCATCAAGTGACTGACGGTCATCCTCACTGAGGCTGCGGCTAGATTTATTCAAACTGCGGTAGTGCATGACTATCCAGATCGGTGCAACGACCACCATGAAGAGCACCATTGGTACAAACATTAATTCAAACACGTTCATGCTGTGGCTCCCTGCCCCATTGCATTAAGTAGTCAGTGTAATCACCCTGCCCCGGGCTTTCATCCCCAACTTTTAAGGATCGTTGCTTTCGGCACTTTCAGCCTTTTCAGACCTACTGTCCTGCATAGACCGCTTAAGTGCCGCAAGCTCCTCGTTAAGGGCATCGTCGTCGCGCAAAGCGTCGATTTCTGCCGCGAGTCCACCCTCACGTCCTAGGTCCATCGCTTCGAGATCGCCCTCCAAGTTGTCCATTTTGCGCTCAAACTTATCAAACTTATTAAACGCCTCGTCGAGCTGGGTGCGATGAATTTGTCGCTTCACGGCAATTCGTGAATGCACCGTTTGCGAGCGAATCAATATCGCCTTTTGCTTGGCCTTAGCATCTGATAATTTCTGCTGTAGCTGGCTAACTTCGTCGTTGAGTTGGTCGATATGGTCGTCAGCTGACCGCAACTCAGCGCTGCTAAGTTCCAATTCTTCTTCGATCGCGCGTTTTTCCTGAAGCGCCGCTCTAGCCAGGTCTTCTCTCCCTTTACTAATTGCCAGCTTTGCCTTCTCTTCCCAGTCCGTGACTTCTTGCGTAATGCGCAAGAGCTTACGCTCTGCTGTTTTACGATCGGCCAGCACTCGAGCAGATGAACTGCGCACTTCAACCAACGTGTCCTCCATCTCCTGAATAATCAATCGAATCATCTTCTCTGGATCTTCTGCACTATCCAGTAGTGAGTTGATATTAGAGTTAACGATGTCTGACATACGTGAAAAGATACCCATGATAGTTCTCCCGTTTTAACGTTAGGCGCCGGAGCGGTCGGCATTTTCAATAATCCAGCCACACAAGTAAGCGAGCTCCACACCGAGGGCTATGAAGGCGAAGGTCATAGCAGCAGCAAAACCACCCGCCAATGCACCCACTGCACCGCAGATGAGAATGATTACCGTATAAATCGCAAAGCGTTCGTCGATAGCGTCCATGTTTTTCTATCCCTTTTTCGTTGGTAGATTGGGCGTCATGCCCCTCGAGAAACCGGCCACTCCGGCGCCTACACCCCGGTTATAGCGATCTACGTGCCAATCGGTTTTTTTTCAATAAAAACAGCCACCTATATTTTTTTACTCGATATAGACATGTAAAAAGCCACATATTAAGGTTATTTATACCTATTCTTGAGAATAAATTACCTTTTAAGGTATATTTAACCCATGGAAAGAATAAAACAAAATATGATTGGGCAGTCGCCCGCACTAATGGCGGCTCTAGACCATCTCTCATCCCTAGCGAGTATCGATCGTCCCGTCTTAATTCTGGGTGAGCGAGGCACAGGCAAAGAGCTAGCGGCAGAACGCCTGCACTTTTTATCACCACGCTGGGCTGGGGCATTCGTCAAAATAAATTGCGGCGCCATTACAGAAACACTGCTTGAAAGTGAACTATTTGGCCACGAAGCGGGTGCATTCACCGGCGCCACTAAGCAACACATCGGTCGTTTTGAACGTGCTGACCAAGGCACGCTATTCCTTGACGAGCTGGGCACTATGTCGCTGCGTCTGCAAGAAAAACTGTTAAGGCTCATTGAGTACGGCGAATTTGAACGGGTTGGAGGCAGTAAAACCCTTCAAGTCAATGTACGCGTTATTGCCGCCACCAATGCCGACCTCCCTAAGTTAGCCGATGCAGGAGAGTTTCGATGGGACTTGCTGGATCGGATGACCTTCGATGTTGTTCGCCTCCCCCCCCTTAGAGAGCGTCAAGACGATATCACTGAGCTTGCACACCATTTCGCCATCAAAATGGTGGCGGAGTTAGGGTGGCCACTCTTTCAAGGCTTTGGCGAGATCGCCCTGAAAACCATGTTGAGCCACCACTGGCCGGGGAATATTCGCGAGCTAAAAAATGTCGTGGAACGCTCCGTATATCGCTGGGGAGACCAAGATACAGCCGTTGATCAAGTAGTCATCAATCCATTTCACAGCTTCGCTCACGACGGCACGTCCAGCTTAAGCGGCACACAAATGCTGGACGGTCATACCCAAAATAACAAAGCCGCTGAACCCGCTGAAGCCGCTGAATCTCACGATAAGGCTTGGCCTACTGATTTACGTGAAAAGCTACAGGCGATCGAACGTGACTGGCTGGTTTGTGCACTTGAAGAGAGCAAACAAAGCCAAAAGATTGCAGCTCAATTACTGGGTTTAAGTTACGATCAAATGCGCAGCCTTATGCGCAAACATAGCTTGAGAACGCGACCAGGCAGAGGTGAGTAAAAGATCGGTTGTGGGACAAGGTTCATAAAGTTAATAGCCAGATAAAACGGTAGATACTTAAAACACAGATGCACTCAGGCTCGCACCAAACGTACGCTCACCGCCGAAAGCTCACAGTCGCAACGGAAAGCACTTTGCTGCGTTAGAAAAAATCCGATAAAGCGCCGTTGAAAGAGGGCTTTTACTCTGCCATTTAACTGCTAATCTTCATGCGCAAAACCCAGCGAACATACACAATTTGGCGGCAAATAAATTCAGCCCGAGTCAAGGAAGCTTTTAATGAATATAGAACTGACCAACCCAACGCTTTTCAGAACCGAGGCTTTCGTCAATGGCGAGTGGATTGGAGCTGATAATGGCGCCCGGCTTCCTGTGACCAACCCGGCGACAGGAGCGCTGATTACTGATGTCGCTAAAACCGGCGCAGCTGAGACCAGACGCGCCATTGCGGCTGCTGAAACTGCCATGTTGAGCTGGCGCCAGCAGCCCGCCAAGCAACGCGCTCAAGTTATGCGCCGCTGGTTTGATTTGATTATGGCAAATCAAGAGGACCTAGCTCGCATCATGACGCTAGAGCAAGGCAAAACCTTAGCCGAGTCTAGGGGCGAGGTCGCCTACGGTGCCTCTTACATTGAGTGGTTTGCGGAACAAGCCAAGCGCATAGACGGAGATGTTATTCCCGCCCCTAGCGGCGACAAAAGAATTATCTGTATTAAGCAACCTGTTGGTGTGTGTGCCGCTATCACACCTTGGAATTTTCCCAACGCTATGATTACTCGAAAAGCCGCACCAGCTCTCGCTGCCGGCTGTACTATTGTAATTAAGCCCGCGAGTGAAACGCCCCTCTCCGCACTGGCACTTGCCGAGCTAGCTCATCAGGCGGGCATTCCCCCCGGCGTGTTAAATGTTTTGGCAGGCAGTTCTTCAGACATCGGCGCAGAACTCACCAGCAATCCAACCGTGCGCAAGCTGTCGTTCACCGGGTCTACACCCATTGGAAAAATGCTGGAAGCTCAGTGCGTGCCAACCCTGAAAAAAACTTCTATGGAGTTGGGAGGCAATGCACCCTTCATAGTCTTTGATGATGCTGACATCGATAGTGCTGTACAGGGCGCATTAATTTCTAAGTACCGTAACAGCGGCCAAACCTGCGTCTGCTCAAATCGTCTGTTAGTGCAGGCCGGCATTGCCGAAGAGTTCACTGCCAAACTGGTCGCGGCCACGGAGTCGCTTAAGCTAGGAAACGGTCTTGATGAAAACGTCGATCTAGGACCTCTTGTTAATGCGAAAGCCGTTAACGATGTGCATGAGTTAGTGCAAGGATCGATCAGCGCTGGTGCCAAGCTCGTCCTGGGAGGCGCACCCAGCAATTTAGGCGGCTGCTTTTACCAGCCCACGATTCTTACGGGAGTTCGCCCTGAGATGCCGGTCTTTCGCAATGAGATTTTTGGTCCTGTCGCACCCATCATAAGCTTCGAAACAGAAGCAGAAGCCATTGAGCTCGCGAACGACACCGAGTTCGGACTTGCCAGTTACTTTTACACTCGGGATATTGGACGAGTCTGGCGAGTCGCTGAAGCTCTCGAATACGGTATTGTCGGCATTAATGAGGGCATCATCTCTAATGAAATGGCACCTTTTGGTGGCGTAAAAGAGTCTGGGTCAGGTCGCGAGGGCTCTAAATACGGTATCGATGACTATCTGGAAATCAAATATATGTTGATGGGCGGATTAAACCAGTAAGCTCAGCTACGCTGGTAGCTAAAAGCCTGCAACCTCTGCCGCCCTTTCACTCACTGAATGCCTCTCGAGTCAGACGGTAATCACCATAGGTGAACTCTGCATACGTGTGCTTTAGACTAACCAATCAGACGCGCACCAGCTCTTTCAACAGCAAATAAGCGCAATAACGGAGACGACGATTAGTGCCCCAACACGCGTCAAAAATAGTCGACCCATGCGAACAGGAAGATCGCATTCAGGCCTTCAAAACCTGCCGGGATTACTCGCTAACCCTGTGCGATAGCCTATCTCCTGAAGACCACATGATTCAGGGCGCCCCTTTTGCCAGCCCGCCAAAATGGCACTTAGCGCACACCAATTGGTTTTTTGCGACCTTTGTGTTGGAGCCACTGGCACTGGAGCCCAGCACTCCTAGCAGCTGGAAAACATTGTTTAACTCTTACTACAACGGCCTTGGTCAACCCCATGCCCGGGCTGCCCGCGGTATATTAAGTCGGCCGGCACTGTCCGATATCATTCAATGGCGAATGCAGGTCGATGATCAGATAGTCAAAAGTCTGAACGCAGACCAGTTTAACCCTGAGCAGTTACAACTCATTGATTTAGGGCTCCAACATGAGATGCAACATCAGGAACTGTTAGTCACCGACCTGCTCTACAGTTTTTCCCTTAACCCAAGCCACCCTATCTTCAATGCGACTCCAGCCCCACTTCACCCTGCTGCTGCCAAGGTCGAGTGGCTTAAATTCGATGGTGGGCTTATTGAGGTAGGGGCTGGTGATGAGGGGTTTTCTTTTGACAACGAACATCCTCGTCATCGCCATTTTCTAGAGCCCTTTGTTATTGCCAATCGCCTGGTCACGAACGGCGAATACCAGAAGTTTATTGATGCTGGCGGCTACCTCGACGCCCAATGGTGGCTATCTGAGGGATGGGACACCGTTAATCGCGAACAGTGGCGCCGCCCCTTGCACTGGCTAGATCAAAATCGAATCTTCAGCTTGCAGGGAGTTCAGCCCCTCGATCTCAACGCCCCTGTCTGCCACCTTTCAGGTTATGAAGCAGAGGCATATGCTCGGTGGTCTGGCTGCCGACTGCCCACCGAATTTGAATGGGAATACGCCGCCTCCAGGCAAACCCCTGAGATTAGGCCCGCCGGACTGTCAGACGCAATGAACCAGTCAGGATGGTTCGGTAGTGTTTGGCAATGGACCCAATCCGCCTACGGGCCTTATCCAGGCTACCAACCCGATAAAGGCGCCGTTGGTGAGTACAACGGGAAGTTCATGAGCAGCCAATGGGTATTGCGTGGCAGCTCTTTTGCCACCCCTGAACTGCAACAACGGCTACACTATCGGAACTTTTTTTACCCCGCAGACCGCTGGCAATTTACGGGCCTGCGACTCGGAAAAACGGCTACCTCCCCATGACATCTACGCCCAATCTCAGACAGAATTTTCCACCCAATCTCAAATTTATCGAAACGCCACGCCCCGTCATTGATGAAACCCGCGAGGTATTAACCTCACTGGCACAATCCCCACCGCGGCTGTCCCCCAAGTACTTTTATGATTCTCGAGGCTCAGAACTTTTCGAGGGCATTACCGAGCTACCCGAATATTACCTGACACGTGCTGAGGCAGAAATTTTCGATCGCCACCTGGACGACATAGCAAAGGCCCTTGGTGAGGGTGACATTATTATTGAGCCCGGCAGCGGGAACTGCAGTAAAGTCCAGCCCCTACTCGAGCGCGCCATGCCCAGGGCTTTCGTACCGATTGATATCGCGGGCGACTTTCTACTAGAAGCAGCCGCCAATACAGCAATGGCGCATCCAGATTTGGCAGTGACCGCGATTGCAGCAGACTTTACGCAGAACTGGGCTTTTACAGAAAACATTCCTCAGGGGCGGCGCATCGTTTTCTACCCGGGCTCGACCCTGGGGAATTTCGACCCCGCAGCACAGAGAGACTTTATTGGACAACTCGCAAAAGTGGTTGGCACTCAAGGGGGCATCTTGCTTGGCGTCGACCTACACAAAGACAGCGCCGTTTTACAACGCGCATATGATGACGCTTCCGGTATCACAGCGGAATTTAACCGCAACATGCTTGCCGTTGTTAATGCCCGAACGGGATCCAATTTTGAACCCAACAATTGGCAGCACCAAGCCCGCTATAACTCCAAGATGCGACGCATCGAAATGGAGCTCGTCGCGCAATCAGCGCAATCAGTAACAATCGGCACCCAAACACTGACTTTTGCTCCGGGGGCAGTTATCAGAACGGAACACTCACACAAATTCACCCTCGACAACATCGAAGACTTGGCTACAGCCGGCGGCATGGTCGTCACGCACCATTGGCTCGATAGCCAGTCGCAGTTTTGCCTAGCATTAATGCAGACTGCTTAAACGGTAAGGCCTTCTGCCGTCACAAAATCCAACGTGCTATCCAGCGCTCTGCTCAATTTATCCATGATTTCATCAACGTGAGCCTCTTGAATAATCAGCGGCGGACACAAGGCCATCCGATTGCCGCCGAGAGGTCGGATAATTAGACCGTTGTCTTCTGCAGCTTTGGCACAGAACTGCGCTACCCTCATACCTTCGAAGGGCTGTTTGCTGTCTTTATTGGCAACCAGTTCAAGCGCTCCCAGCAACCCCATAGCAGACACTTCGCCAACAAGCGGGTGGTCTGAAAACTCGGCTAATCGCTTGCTCATGTAAGCGCCCAACGTAGCGGCATGCTCAAAAAGCCGGTCGCGAACATAGATATCCAGAACTTTGCTGGCTACGGCACATCCCAAGGGATGGCCACTATAGGTATAGCCATGGCCAAATACCCCCATATCTGCTGCAGGACCGGCGATAGCTTCGGCAATGTCTCCTGCAACAATTGCCGCTGATAACGGCACATACGCTGAGGTTAGCGCCTTGGCACAAGCCATCATACGGGGCTTCATATTGAGCTTTTCAGCTCCAAAGGCGGCCCCTAAACGCCCAAATCCACAAATGACCTCGTCATCCCAAAGCATAATGCCGTACTTATCTAAGACGGCTTGCACGGCTTCAAAATAACCCTCAGGAGGAATAATTACCCCACCCGCACCATTGACAGGCTCAGCAATCATGGCCGCAATGGTATCAGGGCCTTCATCGAGAATAAGCGCCTCAAGCTCACTAGCCCGTCTCGCCACAAAGTCGGCCTCCGTTTCTCCAGCTTCAGCACAACGATAATAATGTGGGGCACCGGTCCGGAGGACTCCCAAGGCATCGAAGGGTAATTGAAAGTGCGCATGGTTGGCGTGCAACCCTGTCAGTGCGGCTGATGCGACTGACACCCCATGGTAGCCCTTATCTCTCGCGATAATCTTGACCCTATCGGGCTGGCCACTCGCGACCGCATAATAGCGAATCAACTTCACCAAGGTATCGTTCGCGTCGGAGCCTGAAGCGCCTAAAAAAACTCGGGCATCATCAATGGGGGCCATTGCCGCAAGCTTATCGGCAAGCTCAATTGCCGACGGGTGAGTCTTACCGCTGAACATGTGGCTAAAGCTCAGCTGCTCCATTTGCCGGGTCGCGGTTTCAATAATTTCCTGATTGCCATAACCCAGGGAAGTGCACCAAAGCCCCGCCATGCCCTCAAGGTATTGCTTACCCGCCTGATCGTAGATGTAAGGGCCCTCACCTCTAGATACCACCATGACTTCGGTGGCTGCAGGATTGGTCGTTGGATAAATCATGGCTGTCATGGCTTGCCCCAATAGCATCAAAACTTCCCGCTAACGCTACTCTCTCGTTGCATGTTAGCCAACCCCCTAAAGGGGGTGGTTTGCATCCGCTGGAATCCACATTTTAGGCGTGTTAGACGCCCTGATAAACGCTCATAAATGACCTATCCCCCACGGACTCTTTCGAACGGGCGGCGCACCCAGAAACTGCTCATCATCTTAAGCGCGGAGTTTTATAGGCGCGTGTATTTTTCATTTTTCCGAAGCGATGATCAGTCGCGCCAATACCCATCCCCTTAACTTTTTTTAGCAACAAAAAAATGTTTTAACCATCATATCTATTGGCAAATAAACGCGGTTTAATCCTAAGCACACGATAACTATAAGGACACACTACGATGGAAAAACTAGCGGTCACATTGGGACGTTGCCTTTTGGGTCTGTATTTTTTAATGCCGGGGATATCAAAGGTCACGAGCTACCAGGCCATGCTCGATTATATGACGTTGCACAATATTCCTATGGTAGATGTACTGCTGCCCATTACTACAGCGCTGCAGATCTTGGGAGGACTGTGCCTCATCGCAGGCTTACGGATCAAAGAGATTGCCCTTATGTTTGCCGGCATGACAATTCTGATAAACCTAGGAATGCACGATTTCTGGAATACCTATCCAGAGGGTAATCAAGGCCACGAACTACAAAACTTCGTGAAAAATCTTGGCATCTTCGCGGGACTACTAGTGATGAGCGCAGGCCAGCACCTGCCGCAGTGGCGGCTGGCTAAAGCATAACGCTCAAGGTGCAGGCCTGAAATTTTAGTCGAGCACAACAGCTTCGGTCAGGTGTAGGTCTGCGCTCGCCCAGGCCTTTTCCCATTGGAGGTCGTGAGCATCTGCTGCGACCGATAAACTTTGGCCGCGCAGTGCTTGCGTCAAACCGAATAGCGTCCACCCATTGTTTTGGTTCCATTGTAAATCTCGTTCAAATACGCCTTGAGCCTCAGCATACCGCCCAGCTCGCAACAGGGCTGAGCCAAGATATAGCCGCATCGATTGCGGCCAGTCGGGTGGCTCGGTGTAGTTATTAGTATCTTCTACAGCGACCCCTGCTTCAAACGATTCAATGGCACCCTCGAGATCACCCATAGCGAGTTGGATTTCACCTCTCAGACCATGTGCTGCCAAGGCTACAATCTCAGTGGTTGCGGTTGCACCTGCTCGGTTACCCCCGCTGTTTGGCGCTGTTTTTATAGCCTCAAGCTTTTCAAGCTCCGCCCGTGCTAGCTCCAGCTCACCCTTGGCCACGAAGGCACTGCCCTGCACATAGGACCAAATCCCCGATAAGTATGGCGTTGTTTTCTGGGGCGGATCTAACGCCTGTAGCTCATCCCAGCGCCCAAAGATTTTCAGCACCAACCAAGGGGCAGCGCGACGCTTTTGAGCGCGGCCCATAGTGGCCGCTGCGGGGGTCATTCGATTGGCCATTTCCCATGCCGATGCGTTAGCCGTAGCGTAGTTGCCCTGCATGGTGGCAGCGAAGCGAATAAAGTCCAACGCATGCCCAGCATGCACTCGGTGGGATAGGTTGTAAGTGCCTTGATTGGGCAAGGGGCGATCACCCCAGATAGCGGCAAACTCTTGATCAACCGCCAAAGACCGGCGATTGTTTGCTATAGCCCGGTCGTAGTCACCCACTCGAATGTAGATATGTGCTGGCATATGAACGACATGGCCAGCAATGGGCACGGTGGCCTCTAAAGCATTAGCAGAAACCATGGCGCGCTCAGGATGCCGCGATGCTTCAATTAGATGGATGTGTAAGTGAAGTACCCCAGGATGGGTTCGGTCGGTCTCGATAATTTTTTCCAACGCTGCTGCCACCTGCAGGGTTTCACTCTTTGGCTCACCGGCACCGTCCCAATAGTCCCACCGGCGAATCGACATATAGCTAGCAGCATAAAGCGCGGCGATATCAGGATCCGCAGGAAATTGTTGGTTAAGAGCCCGCATCGCCGAGAGATAAGCAAGATCTCGATCATCTGGGTCAGGTATCGCCTCATCGTCGTAAAATATTCGTAGTGCCTGAATGAGTGCCGACTCAGTGGCGCTGGCGCGCTCAATATAGTCCAAAGCTTTGTTGATCGCGGCCTTACCAATACCATTTGGATCATCAGGCATTTGCGCATAGCGTGAATTAGGGTTGGGACCCGCTGCATGAGCGAGCCCCCAATAAGGCATCGGATGGGTTGGGTCGAGTCGAGATGCCTCCTGATACGAAGCAATTGATTCTGGGAAGTAAAACGCCCAAGCCAAACGTAACCCCTGATCGAAAAAAGGTTGCGCTGCGGGAAGTAAACTATCGACTTGACGAGAATACTGGCCCGATCCGGGGACCAGGATCGCCGAGTAACCAGCAGCACCTTTATCGCTCTCATCCGCAATCACTGCACTTTGCAGAAAGCCACACCCAAGCACGACCCACAATAGGCTTTTTACAATTCGTGTTCTTATAGACATTTTTCCCCCAAGAGAATAAATACGCGTTGAAGCATGCAGCCACAGTCCGCTCCACAGCAATATATATTTAGTCGAATTTACATATGAAGGCTAAGCGCTTAACGCTGAATCAGGCTGTTCTCGAGAAAAAATGTGCATATAAATAATCAAAATGCGTCGCCTTATGCGATTTACTGATTAAGGCGCTATAATGCAGGGGCCTCCGACGACCGGTACATCATGCCAGACATTTTTATTAGCTACTCTTCCAAGGACAGGGCGTTCGTCGTGCCTATGGTCGAATATTTCGAACGCACTGGCTTGGAGGTCTGGTGGGACCAGCGTATTGATGCTGGCAGCTCCTACGCCAGAGACATAGAAGATGCACTCGATGCCGCTCAAACAGTGGTCGTTCTTTGGTCTAGGCATTCAGTACAATCTGACTGGGTTAGGGCTGAGGCCAACGAGGGCCATACCCGAGGCATTCTGGTGCCGGTATTGATCGATGACACACGCCCACCACTTATTTTTCGAGCACTACAAGGAATACCCTGTCGCTTCGGTAACAACGCGGACTTTGCCGAATTAATAGCTGCTATTGGGCAAATTGCACCAGCACTAAAGAAAAAGCAGGTCGCACTCACAGAAAAAATTACGGCCTCGGAAAACCAAAAGCACTGGTCCACTCCGCCTTTCGTTGGCAGAAATAATCTCCTGAACAGTCTCACCGCAGCCCTCTCCCAATCAGCTCAGGGCTCAGGGCAAGTCGTTTTGCTCTCGGGCGAGCCCGGCATGGGCAAATCTCGCACCGCTGAAGAGCTCGCCCAGCACGCCAGAAAAAAAGGGATTGCAGTACATGCCGCTTGGTCTGAAGAAAGCATGTACGCACCGCCTTATTGGCCTATTGTTCGCATGCTCAGAACCTTAATAGACGAGCTCAATCCTCCGCTGCAGCGACAGGAGCTTGGGCGCGGCGCGGCAGTATTGGCAAGTCTGCTGCCTGAGTTGCGGGAGCTATTTTCCGATATTGAATCGCTACCTGAGTATTCAGCTGACCACCTCACATTTGAGATTGGCCAGGCGCTTTTGCTGCTCTTTCGCAAGTTGGCAGAACGTAAGCCCATATTGATCTTGTTTGATGATCTACATTGCTCGGACGCACAAACACTTAAGGTCTTTTTAATCATTGCAAGGGAACTGAATCGAGGGTCAGTAATGATCCTTGGAAACTATAGGGCCAATGACCTAGCAAGCGACCACGAACTCCGTAGGGGCCTAGTAGAACTGACGCGTTCATCGCACTTTGCCCAATATGACCTAGAACCGCTACCTAAGGAGGAAGTCGCACAATTTTTTGCTGACAATGTGGCAGGCCCTGAAAATCTTGCCCAAGCAGTCATATCAAAGGCGGATGGAAATCCTCTGTACATAACCGAATTTGCACGCTCTATTAATCACGAAGCCCAAAGTGGCTCGGGGCGCAGCTCCAAAAGTCTTGTCATTCCAAGCAATTTAAAAAACACATTGCTGGAAAGGATGCGTAATTTAACAAAGGACTGCCGGGACTTTCTCAATCTCGCCTCAGTGATGGGGCGTAGATTATCCCCAGACATCATATACAGCATCAGCGGCGTCTCTGAAGAGGTAGGCAGAAATCTCATCGCAGAGGCTACCAGTGCGGGAATCCTTGATATCGGGCCCAGCGGCCGCATTCGCTTCACACATATATTGTTACGTGACACGCTCTATGAAGACATAAAGCTAGATGACCGCATGAACTGGCACCGCGCTCTGGGAGATTATTATGCCGACCATCAGACGGGATCACTGGGGGTTGCGAGCCATTGCGAAACGATCGCCCATCACTTTCAGCTTTCCGGGTTGATTGATCGCGCTCTAGATTACTGGGAACAGGCCGCAAATATAGCAAGAGGACAATCTGCCTTCGCTGATGCCATTACTAGGTGGCGACAGGCACTGATTCTTCTCACAGACAGTGAACTTCCCCCCCGTGAGCTCATCGAAAAAGAGATTCGCTACCGGCTCAGTTTAGGGCTCTCCATTGTAACGCTAGAGGGCTCTGGCGCGAGCGCGGCGGTGCCTGAGTATGAACGAGCAATGAACCTGTGCAATGATTATCCAGACTCGCCCTCTCTGTTCTACGCACTCAATGCGGTCTGGTCATACCACGCCATGCACTGCAGCCCAGCCGCCCTTCCTCTGGTAGAGCGGCAGTTAACTCTGGCCGAGCAGCTTAACTACGATACAACCCACGTCTTGGCCAGCAACGCGGCAGCGACAACACGTTTTTTTGAGGGAGATTTCGCTCTTGCGTGTAAATCATTGGAGACCGCGACAGAATATTGGCAACAAAAACTACAACAACTAAGGGTCAAGAAAAAACCACTGACAAGCCTGGCATACACTATGCTCAGCCCCCTGTATCATGCGTGGTGTTTGGCCTTAATGGGGCGAGCGGAGGATGGTTTAGGGCTCGCTAAAAAAACCCTCAGTGAAGCGACTCAGATGGGAACCTATTGCCAAGTTCAAGCCCTAAGCTACCTCGCCTGCATTTACGAGGTCATTGGCAATTACCCGCAACTAAAAATCATTTCTGATCAAATTATTACTTTGGCCACAGAAAACGGCTACCAGAGTTGGCTTGCCGTCGCGCACTGCACCCGAGGCATGGCAGTGGCCCAATTAGAAAGTCCTGAAGCTGGACTCGTTGAAGCTAGAGCGGGGCGGGAAACCTATGAGGCCTTAGGCGGGGTATTGTGCCTCACCTGGCGCCAGTGTCAGCTAGCGGAGATACTGCGTCTAAACCAAAGATCTGAAGACGCTATTAAAGCCCTCGATGCCATATTGGAAGGCAGTCAGGATCGCTTCGAACACTTCGTCGATTCTGAAATCTACCGGCTAAAGGGTGAATGCATGATCGAGCTTGGCCGCCCTGAAGGCGTAAGCTGGATAAAACGTGCTCAGGACACAGCTAAGGCTATGTCTGCACGGATTTTTGAAGAGCGCGCAACAGCTGCGCTCGAGAAGCACGCTAACAACGCCTCCGCAAAGCACGCCTAGCAAAAAACCAACAATCGATAGCAGAACTTAGCGGGCGATTTTTCGCAGCGTATTCTGAGAGCCAAAGCTACGAACGCTCTATCACCCACGAAGGTAATTTAGATAAAAAGGCTTTGTCGCTACTCTCTGGAAGCTCTTTAAATGTCTTATCAAACTCATGGCTCGCAGCGCCCGCCAACCCATGAGCCAACTCTTTAGCGTACTCAATACAACCTCGCTCTATCATGGCAGATCGCAGCCAGCTAACTGATGCGTCACTACGAGCATCCCGAGGGGTATCTAGAATCGCCTTGATTCGCACTCGCTCCGAGGAAGAGGACAGCTCCAACAAATTCACCAGCATTAAAGTGCGCTTGCCTTCCAGAAGGTCGCCACCCAACTCTTTACCGTAACGTTCATGGTTACCGATAAGATTTAAAACATCATCCTGAATTTGAAAGGCAGCGCCCAGAAAAAAAGCAAAATTAAACAAGCTATCGAGATTCGCCCTGCCCCCGGATCCAATCAAAGCCCCGAGACGAATTGGAAAAAGCGTGGTCAGCCAACAGGTTTTCTTAAGGACCATTTTTAAATAATCGGCTTCGCAAAGCTCGATGTGATTATCTCGGCGCCAACCAAGGTCCAACGCCTGACCTTCCGCGGTCTGCTGGGCCATTTGGTCAAACTCTTCAAGAATACGAACTATCGAGTCAGAACCCATTGAAGCACTGCCCCTGATAATAGGTCTCAAACTTAGAAACGCCAGCGAGTCCCCAGCGTTGAGTGCAAGTGGTGTCCCAATTTTTTTGTGTAAGGTAGGTTTGCCTCGCCGCTCATCGCTCTCGTCTTCAATATCATCATGGATAAGCAACGCATTGTGTAGGAGTTCTATCGAGACTGCAGCAGGTATCACCTGCTCAAGTGAGGCTCCAAATACCTTCGCTGTAGCGATACAGAGCGAAGGGCGAAACATCCGCCCCCCCCGCATTGGATAGTCTGACATGGGACCGTAAAGGTAGTCTTCGGGGTCGCCTTTAGGGAGCCAGTTTTTTAATTCAGCTCGGGTGATTTTTCCATAGTCATCAAGAACCTCTGCAACCGTTGAGTCGCTGGTAATTGGCACAATCAACCACCTTTCACTGCGACAGAAAGTGACCCGCGAATAGCACCATCTTCACGATCGAAAACAATTCCCGTATATAGCCCTGGCGGTTGGCTTTGACCGATACCAATCCTTAACCGCCATTGGTCACCGTCGCGAGTTACCTCGACGCCCGTAATTGCAGGAGACTCTGCATCTAATCCACGAAGATCATGCACACCTAAGGAGCGCGACTCAGCACCGGGGTGTGGTTGAAAAGTCACCTCGACAGGCTGAAGACTGCTAACCTCAGTGGTAAATCCACCACCGCCTGCAGGCGCTGTTTGCTCTGCAGATTTCGACGTCTCATTGGATTCTGATTTACTACCAGGCATTTGCCACTGCACGGACCGTGCGACAAACTCAACCCACAGCAAGGTATCCTTCATAACCCGTTCTGACAGCGCCAGAAAGTTCTCTGACGATACCGTGCCTTTTAAATCAGAAAATCCAGATCCAAACAAATCAGAGGCGGCACCGGGAATGTCATGAAACCGAGCCTGAGCTTTACCTTCTTCCATTTGTTCCTCAGAGACTTCATAGCCCAACTGAGCGCCTTTTGCTGCTCCCGTCATAGCGTGTGACGCCTTTGGGGATTGCTGCGATCCCGTTAGTGAAATATTTGCCGCCAATTGCCGATGCGGCTTAGTTCTTTCAAGGGCGGGTCGCTTCCATGCCTGCTCTGTCATAGCGTCTCCTATGGATGGTCAAAGCCTGGAATATCCTCCAGGGCGGGGTAAGTAGAAATTGCATGCGCTGCGACACGGCCCGACATCATCGCGGCTTCAACGCAGCCGACATTCAGCCCAGCATCGGTCCAGTCACCCGCTACAGTCATATTGCTTACATCATAGTCAAGTGGCGAAATTCGATGCTTGCTGCTGCCAGCAGTAAATAAGACGTAGCGGTCGGTCGGGTTTAAATTAACGCGAATATATTGACTTCGAAGGCTTGACTCGGGGTCTTGATATTCCTCACCGTCAGGATCAACAAGAAGCGCCCATCTAAAACCATTCTCGTCCACAGCGTTTGGCCATACCGTGCCAATGTTTTCATTCAAATAACGCTGCGAGTCGACCACTATGGCCGCTTCGTAGGAGGCTTTGTATTCAAAATCGTCCTGCGCGGGTAACTCGTCGGGTGTGATCAGAGAGCTACAAAAATAAGCGAGGGATTTAGGCTCTTTAGGAAAGCTTTCGTGAGCTATCAAATGGGTCATATCAGCCCAGGTCTCATAAGGGCCCGGGATACCTGTAAGGTTCACTGAGTCATCTCGCCAACCTAAGGCCTCAATATCTTCACTTACCCAAACCTGAAAAGCCTTGGTAGCAACGGTCTTAACCTTCTCGGTCATTCGCTTCCAGTGGGGGAATCGTTCCAGTAGTTCACCTGCTACAAAGGGAACTTCACCTAAGCCAACTGCTAGGACTACCGCGTCAAAATCCTCACCAACCTTCAGCCGCAGATTCTCCACAGTGGTGGCATCCCAATGTGATTCAAAGTCCACCCCCTTATCCTTGCTCTCACGGCCATCAAGTAACTGATCCCACAGGGGCTCGCTTGGCCAGCAGGGTATGCCGTCAACATCGACTAACGGCAGATAGTCATGTCCGTCTTTACACCTAGCCTGCACATCAAAGTGCATTTCTTCGATACTGGGAGTTTGAGAGGACAACGCTGTAGACAGCTGTAGATTTCGCAATCGGTGGAAAAACTCAAAGCGAACGCCTCGGCGGCGCAAAACCTCGTAAAATGGTGCGAATACAGCATCGCCCATACCCGTTTGCATTTTGTAAAAAAAAGATCCTCGATAGGTTAAGAAAGCCCTAACGGCACATCGCAACGCCTCACCCGCCCCTGCGTTTGGACGACGCAAATCGCCCTGTTCATAAGAAAAAGCGATGTTGTAAAGGGTATCCAGAAACGATGAATTCAACGTAAGTTCTGTTGCACCGTGCTTTTTTAGCCACTCACGCCAATCCAAATCACTAATCGCATCGAACCCGTCTGGATGAGAAATTAAGCCATCCTGAAGCGAACCTCGCATCGCAGTCAGCGTGAGGTCAATGAGCTCGAACAGTCGCTTCATTTCAGTGTCACGACTAACCAATGCGTGCACTCGCCGATTGACGAATTCACTGAGCATATCCACCACCTTAGCCAATACTGGAAAAGAAATTAGCGTTGGAGATTCAGCAATTAATCGAGCGGCATGCACAGCCTCCACAGCGACCGCAATGCTACCCAACTGCCCCAGGCGAAAAATACGACTCACTTGCTCTATGGGAGTTGAGCTTGGGCTCAACCCTTCTGGGTTTTCCTCCTTTGCATCGAGAACCTCATCTCGACGTGCAGATAGCAACGTTGCTTCAAGTAGCTGAAACCCGCGTGCCATGTATTCGCTAGCACTGAACATTCTTGGTGGTGCATCTGGGTCACCCGGAGTTCCCGCACCTGGCGGAAACCATGTAAGCCAGTGCGACGCCGTTCCGTCATGATGATCATCTTTTACACCGGTCAAGCGATCGGGCTTGAAGACATCGTCCCAATCCGAAAAACGACTGGTCGATGGGCGGTCTAGCTCTCGGTAGCACTCGCGAATCAGCCTGAAAGCATTTTCATAAAAGCCCATAAAAATATGCAGCCCATGCTCTTCAATTCGATCTCCCGGACCTCGCCCTGAAGCACCCTTACCGCCCAATCGAAAACCTTGCTGAAAAATTGTGACTTGATATTGACCTTCAAGTTCAGGGCGAGTGAGATCAAACGCTGTGGCCATTGCTGAGCACCCACCCCCAATAATTGCCACCTTAGTAGGTTCACTCGTCATTGAATCAATCCCCCTGATCATTTATTGCACGTCCGTTCGTTCACACTCAGGCAGCTCCAGTACGAAGTCAGCCCCCAAAGCACTAAATGGCGTTTGAAACCCTGACAGTGCTGGGTTGTGGCCAAAGTGCTCAAGAGTGGCTTTTGCCGCGTCAGCAGTGAAGGTATAGGCTTCTCGAGTATGAAGCCTTGACTCTGCCTGCCGTCCGTCGCTATCAAGCGCCCTTACCACTACAGTCGCATTTTTCTGCGACCGGGCAGACGCATTAGGACCTGCAGGAAAACGCTGCATGAGACCTTGTGCGACACGAGAAACGCCGTCTTCAGCAGCCAACCAACCGAATGTGCGGTTAACGAAAACGGCCGCAGATAAAGCCGCAGTGGCCTCAAAAAACACCTCAATGTTGGGCACAGCACTGCTATACCAAGCGGTGCTGATATCACCCCAACTTACCCCCAGAGCGCGACGTTCACCGACACCAAAGTCGAAGTGGGTTTCAAGTATTCTGGTTTCTGAAACAATCCGACTTCGCCGACGAACCCGAAGGGGCTCACCCATGAGCTGGGACAACGTTTTAGCTGAGCCACGAGATAAAAGCTCGAGCCCCGAGATCCCTATCTGTATTCGTGATGCGCCAGTAAACCGTTGGCACACATGACCCACCAAGCAGTCTGAAGCAACCACATCGAACCCGATGCCCGGTAAAAGCATAATTTCGGCGCGCTCAGCCCTAGAACCTAGTCGCTGAATGGCCTCAAAAACCTGCCATTCGGCATTAATGTCAAAGTAATGAGTACCTTGAGACAAGCAAAACTCGATGACTGGAAGGTAGGAGTTTTGGAAAGGTCCCAAACAGTTCAATACAAAGTCTCCCGGTTTGAGCATTGGCGAATATTTTGCCAGTTGCTCCGCGATCGAAAAATCGTGGGAGAGCTTTGGTGCAATAACATTTGCCGTGCTCGAGAGGCCCTCGTAAATAAGCCTGCCTGAGTACCCTTGTGCTCCTAGAAAGAGAAGCGTTTTACCTTGTGACATGTCCGTCCCTAGCCATTCACTCAAGCATTATGTGCTCCAAGTCACACTTTACCTCTTAATATTCGATCTGGGGACATTGCCAAAAAAGTTTTTTATCTTGCACCAATATGTTGCGCAGTTTGAGGAGCTATAACCAGCAGCACGAGATCCCCGCTTTATTAAGGCGTGCAAGGATGTCTTTTTCTAGGCCAACTGCAGGCGTCAAGACCCCCCCACGTCGAACCTTGCCCCTAGATTTGGCAAAGCCGAGTGCTATTTCCCCTATGATATTGCCAGTGGACCGGTAACCCGGATGACCCGTTCCGTACATTCGAGCCCTGACCTTAGGAGTACCATGATGACTGGCTACAACATCAAGCTGATAGCCAACAGCATCAAGTGACTTACTCGTAACTCGTGACGGCTGCTCCGCTAAACTCCTCCACAATGCCAGAGTCGATTGCCGCCTTACGCTGTCTTCACCCAGAGCGGCAAGGAATTCACGCGCGCTAGACGCCAACGTGTTTGCCAATACCGATTGTCCCAAGGGCCAAGGTGCTATTGAGGAGACATTCATACTTTCTTCATAGCTAAATCCTTGACCATAACCTTCCCCAAGACCATTCAGCAGCGCATTACTGCGGTGGATAACTGCAGGGTTAATAAAGGGGCCAGGAACCAGAGGAGCCCGCCAAACTTGATACTCGTGATCATATTTTGCGCTCAGATCCAGCCGATTCCGGTCCCGACTAAACTGCGCCAAGTCATTTGCAATCAAACTCGACGGATCGATCAACCTTTGCTTGGATGGATTTCGAACAAGTGTCTCCAGCGCAGTCGCTACAGTTCCTGAGGAAGCAAATTGGGAGAAATTTACCCAGCTGAGCCCGCGATAGGACAACAGCACGTCAACGTGAACCTGCGTCACAGGGTGATCTGCTGCCATCCTCTCGACTGCAGCTCTAGTCATCAAATCGAAGGGTAAAGCTTCAAATCCTGCCGCTGGAATAATTTGAATATTTGCAGCCACCGCTCGGTCATGAAACAGGTGAATCCAGTCGCCTATAACATCAACCTCACCCGATATATCAATGTAGTGAGTGCCGCTGCCTAAACAACTCTCGATAACTCGATCTCCATGGTGGGCATAAGGACCAGCCGCATTGATAAGCCACTCGGTCTGGGACGTCAGGCGACCTATATCAGCCAGCCCAAGATCCTCAATTTCTACAATTTCAGGCGCGTAACCTTGTGCAAATTCTGCCGCCATTTCAGTAAGCGCCTGCACGTCGCGACCGGCGATAATCCACTTGAGAGGCGCGCTTATGCGTTTCAATAGGTAACCCACAATAGCTCGACCTGTAAAACCCGTAGCACCCAATACGGCGAAGGCGGCGCGGTCAGCCGTCAAAGAAAACTGTGCTCATTGCTGGGCTTCATCAGGGTGATCACCGGCGTACCGATAGCCATGTTAGCTTGATGGCTTTATCCATCCGTAACTGGGACGGTCGCTTCGATATCGGTAGCAAAGTGTCTCGCTACCCGCTTCCTTGATGCAACCGCCTTCCAAGTCAGAGTCGGGAGCTTCTGATGTAAGCGCTAGGTCTGTCCTGAGCTGCTGGGTGGCCTCGTGAGCATCGACTTTAGCCGGCGAGCCGGCCTCCATAACCTGATAGAAAGTTGGCATTAACAAATGATCTTTCACCTCATCGGAATCTGACAAGTCCGCCGCAGCACCTGACTGGGCTATGGCACGCAGACGCTTCTCGGGTCGCCCATAACTGTGAAGGTCACAAGTCTTGAGGCCCAACGCCTCAACGATCGGGTGTGCCGCATCTTGTCTTATCCGGACACACATCTTCGAGAGTCTTCCCTCGGAATCACCTTCGCTGCGCCAATTGATTCGAGACGCCATTCCGGTGTTGTCGTAACCAATTTGCACCAGGGATTCGTAACAAACTTTTCCTGGATATTTTTGGTGCTGGAACTGCTTAACAGCAAAAACATTATCCAGCTTTATTAAATCCCAGCTACTAGGTGATTCCTCCACAGCTTTAAAACCTGATGCACGTTTTTGTACCGACACAATTGAAGTACTGACAACGCCTCCATCATCGCCAATAACTTGAGGTGCCATGGAGAAACAGGTGCTGGGCGACGCCTCAGCATGCAAATCTTCGATCCAAGTTCGACAGCGCATCAGTGCGTGGCGTGTCAGCGGGCCACGAAGTTCTGTGGACGTCAGGGCATTCCACATATTGGATGCATAAGAGAATACCTGCAGCGTCCCCTGCTCGCCATTTCGATCCGAGTTGCACTCATAACGCGTAACCGGCACATGAAATTGAAGACTACGGTTTCGGAAATTACCGCGATCTGGATATCCAGTAATCCGATAAAAGTCACTGACCACCATTATTACAGTTGGATTCGTTGGGTCTGATAAATCGAACTTAAATCCCGAGCCCAATAACCGACTATTGAGATAACTATCTAGGAATGCTTTTAAAATCGCAGCATCAGCAGACAAGCCCAGCGCCCTTACTTTGCCAAAATATTGGTAGGGGTTACGCAACGTTTCATCAGCCACGTTGCTACGTTCTGGGTAAGCACTAAAAAGTGGCGCGATCATGAGGCATCCACCCCGTTTACATCCTGCCCCATTGAAGGATTGAACTCTGGTTGGTAGTCAGCCAACTGGGTCCGATCTAGCGCCTCAGCAAAAGCCTCGCCATGCACGCGCGTTGACAGCGGAACACTCGTTTTAAGCGAGAAATTCATTCGGTACCAAAAAGGCATTAGAGGCGTAAGAATATCGACTGGTGGATCCCCTGCTCTCGCTGGCTTTTCCGTTTTGCTGACCTTAACGCCCAAAGTTTTCAGCGCTGGATACGCTTCATATCGATGAACACGAATCGCAAAGCCACCGTCCAAACTCGAAACTTGAGACTCCAAGCTGCCCAGTAGTCCGCCTCCATACATTTTTGTGACCTCGGTACGCATATTCGCGAGCGACTCAAAACACGGCTGGTTTGGGGCCTGTGGATCACTAAAGTGCTTAACGCCAATAGAATTTCCGAGTGATGCGAACCAATGAGCCAGGGATCCGGAACCCGTAGTATTTCCCGAGACTGTTTGCCTGTATCGCTCTAACATTTGCGTGATCAAGCCTACATTTGTAGCACTTAGATCTATAATTTCGCGCCACTGCTGCATCAGTGTTTCATAACTTCGTTTAGAGCCAGCCCACCAGTCGGTAAGCGCCTTTACCGCATCAAGCGAAACCCCCGTTGTACCATCTGTATAGCCGGCGCGTTTCTCAATCTCCATGATCGTGCTAAATCTCTGGGATTTCCCCTCGTAAAACTGCGCCAATCGCATAGCAGCAATGCGCATAATAGGCACATTCTGGCCCGCTTCGGGCGCCCAGCCAGGAGCAACGGGGGTAACATTGATAAGTGACTTGGGCCAGCCAAAATTTTCCCTACCCATCATGACCGACAAAGGGTTATCTACAAAAATAAATGGGGTCACCAAGGCATTGCCTTCAGCGTGTCTCTTATAAGCCTTACCATTAAATTTGAAAGTGCCGCTCACGCACTCTTCAAACCACTCTAAAACAACCATGAATAAGAGCTCATTCTGAGAGGTATGCGCGCTGCCCGTTAAGCGACCACTCATAGAGCCGTAATCCAATAACTGCAAGTACACCAGCGGAAGCGCTACGCGAAAGTAATTACCACCGCTGTGGCACGGATCATTCAAATACTTATCGACAAATCCCTGCAACGTTGATTGATCCGCAGGTAGGGGGAAAACACGCGTCATTACATTGTTAAACGTGGAAAGAGGGGTGTCCGTCCGTGAAGCATCCATTCCAAATCCTCGGCGCTTTAATTGACGCTTTGAAGAAAGCGATAATTGGTTCAAACTAGAACCACTAGGAAATTTTCCTAAAACAGTATGCACCAAATTTAAGAGAAGCTGAACGACTATGGGCTACGTTAAGAACCCCGAAGAAATCGCAGAGCTACAGGCCGTTTTGGCAAAACCTCACGCTCGCGATGGACGGGTACTTTACGTTCCTTTCGATACAGATGTAGATTTTGTTCGGGAGGTGTTGCCACCTGGCCTAGAACCCGGGGCTGGTCCTGCGAGCCTCACGATAGGCGATTGGCGCGGCAGCAACGCAGGCCCCTATCGAGCTGCTTTTCTCATGGTCAGCGCTGTGCCAGAGCACGACAAAAATTTACGAGGAACTTATTGCCTATCATTTTTCATTTCTAACGAATCAGCCATCCTACCTGATTCAGGGGCCAGTTCCACGGTGTAATCAAGCCGCACACGCCTATAGGCTCCTTAACGACACGGTGCTCTCCGAGATCTTCGGTAAATGCGTAGGTTTTTAGTACCTTGGCTGCTTCCGCAATATGGCCCAACCCGGCAAAAGCCTGTGCCGTCGAGGCAAGCTTAATCGGCGCGCCCATTTCTAAACGGATCGCTTCAGCGATATCGCCTAAACGACGCTGATAGATCTCGCATATGCGCTCGAGCAAAGCCACACGCTCTTCAACAGATGTCTGACTAAAAGTCTCAAATGCCGCCTTAGCCGCTGCAACGGCCTTATCAACATCGGTTTCATTACCCAAAGAAATGGTCGCGCAAACCTCTTCGGTAGCGGGATCAAAAACCTCAAAATCACTCGGTGCAGATGGCGCAACCCACTCACCGTTAATGTAGAACTGCTTGTACTCTCTCATGGGATCACCTTTTTTAAAAAACCTAATTATAATTAAAACGTAAACTCGCGAAGCGAGAACATAGCGAAACCGAGCGCATTACGCACCTAAAATTCGCTTCGGATGCATACCATCCACGTACCCCATAAAAGGCGCATGAATGGAATAACCTAGCAAGGCCTGCAAACGTTCGGGAAAAGCAGCGACTTGTGCAGGTGTCATAGTAAGCAGCATTGTCTCCAAGGGACGCAGCCAGCCGGCACAATACTGCGGTGTAACGATTAGCCGTGACCCACCAGACAGGTTTGCCCCACCACGATGCCACAGATCGCCTCGCGCCACCATCAGTGAGCCGGCGGTCAATGTGACCGTTTTCGCGGCGGAATGACATTCATGATCTGCCGCTTCATCAACGCCATCTGTATTGTCAAAATCAACAGCGGTTAAGGCACCGGGAAGATCCTGCTCAGCCCAAAGATGGGACCGGGGAAGCACCTCGGTGGCGCCATTTTCAACCGTGGTATCTGACAAAGCCCAGAACGCCGATATACCTAAAATTTCATGGGGTGGCTTCAGTGAAACGTGACCATCATCAGTGTGCCAGGGCTGTGCACTTTCCCCGGGCATGAGCTCTATCGCAAGGCAGGCCGATAACAAACAACTCTCTCCAAGAAAATGCTCCGCGAGAGTTAAGGCCAAGGGATGCGTAACCAGTTCGGCAAAGATGGGATTCTTAGCAAGCATGGCGTAAACGCGATGACTGCGGGTACCTTCAAAGACATTACGCCCACAGAGATCTTTATCTAGCCAAGGCTGAAGTGCCGCCCGATACGCTGTAATTTCAGCTTCGGAAAGCACATCAGTAAATACCGTATAGCCCTCTTCCTGAATCGCTGAACAATGCGTTCCGAAGTCGACTGGCGCTCCGTTAGCGTGCACAGCGACCCTCGTCGATCTTCCACTTTGACTGCTGGCAAGTCAGCTCAATGTCTTTACAGCGCGCTTTAACAGCTTCCCATTGAGGATTGAAACCATGGGCTGGGAGCGCTGCTATAGGTTTTTTGATCGCATTCAATATCACAAGCTGCAGATATCCTCAGAAAGGCAGGTTGAGGCGTTTTCAGTGATGCCCCATCTTAGAGTGCCGCCCTTGACCGCTGCGGCAGTATATTGAATGGCAGCATATGAACCATCCGAGAGAAGAACCGTGGTGCTGAAGAGCCTAACCTGTGTTGTATAAGGACTTCCACCGCTGGTGTAAATCCGCACACCTACCCCGGCAAGGCCCTTAATAGCGGCGGCGATTCCTCCATGAGAGGTGTCGCACTTGCGAAGATCGCCCTCAAGCTCCCAGCAAAGTTCAAGAGCTACTTTGAGTGCATCCCAATCTTCAATGACTTGCGCAAACTCTGCGCGCTTCACGTAGCTTTGATAGGCAGGCAATGCTACGACCGCCAATATGCCTATGATCGCAATGGCGACCATGAGTTCGATCAACGAAAACCCACGCGCTGAGCGCAGCAATGTAGTCCGCAGTTTTTGCATGGGAGAATCTCCATAAAGGCCAAAAAGCATGAACCGTGCTGAAATTCATGTGTTGTTGGCTTTAAAGTAACACGACTCGATAGTTATGGCCTTTCCAGAGAAAAAAGGACTCCTCCTTTCAGCGGCCGCTAGTTTTAGGCATAATTCCGAGCCTGCGATTAAAAGGCTACACCGATATGAACCAAGCCGTAAATCTTGATGAAATGCAGCTGTTCCGTGACATGGCAAGGCGCGCCTTTGAAAAAGAGATCTCACCACATTACGCTCAGTGGGAAGAGGAACATATGGTGCCTCGTGAACTCTGGAATACCCTAGGCGCAGCGGGACTACTATGCCCCGATGTGGCCGAGGAGTACGGTGGCGCAGGCACCACACCCCACGTCACACTTGCCATGATAGAAGAGCTGTCCTACATGTGTTTTGGTGGATTTGCCTCGGCTTA
This sequence comes from marine gamma proteobacterium HTCC2080, assembly GCA_000169115.1. Classification (GTDB taxonomy): domain Bacteria; phylum Pseudomonadota; class Gammaproteobacteria; order Pseudomonadales; family Halieaceae; genus Luminiphilus. The sequence continues at coordinate 63,087 of AAVV01000005.1, read as the reverse complement.
CGGGATTCACTCTAATATCATCGCTCCCTATTTAAGCCGGCATGGCACACCGGAGCAGAAAGCGCACTGGCTGCCCAGAATGGTTACCGGCGAATGCGTTGGTGCTCTTGCCATGACCGAACCGGGCGCGGGGTCAGACGTGCAAAGCATTCGCACTAACGCAGTCCGCGATGGTGATGAATGGGTGCTAAATGGATCTAAAATATTTATCACTAATGGTATCCACGCTGACCTAGTTATCGTTGCCGCCATCACAGACCCGGGTAAAGGCGCCAAAGGTACGTCCTTATTTCTAGTTGACGCCCACGCGCCGGGTTTTGAGAAATCCAAGAAAATTGAGAAAATCGGTCAGCACACGTCCGATACGGCACTGCTATTTTTTACCGACGTGCGCCTACCTGCCGATGCCCTACTGGGTGAGGCGAATAAAGGATTCGCAATTCTCATGGATGAACTGCCAAGAGAACGCTTGGGTATTGCTGCTCAGGCTGTGGCTGCCTCTGAAGGTGCCCTCGACGTTACCGTTGAATACGTGAAAGAACGTGAAGCTTTTGGACAAAAAATAGGTGGCTTCCAAAACACTCGATTTAAGCTTGCTGATGTAAAAACGGATATCGCCATTAACCGCGCATTTTATGAAAAGTGCACGGAGAAATATGCCAATGAAGATCTCAGCAGTGAAGAAGCTGCAATGCTAAAACTCGCCAGCTGTGAAATGCAGTGCCGGGTTGCTGACCAATGTTTGCAGTGCTTTGGCGGTTATGGCTACACCACCGAATACCCCATCTCCCGCTTTTATGTAGACGCCCGTATTCAACCCATTTATGGCGGCACTTCTGAAATTATGAGAGAGCTTGTAGCGCGCTCCATTCTTGGCCGGTGATTCACATGAGATCTCAAACTAAACGAGCAAACCGCCTCTTAGGCGGTTTTTTTGTGCTCTCAACGTCACTCATGAGCCAACTTGTTGTAGCCAACGACAAAGCGGTTGAGGCGGTCATTGAAGAGCATTGGGCATGGAGCCTTGAGAGTTATCCGGAAATGCGCCTAGGCTACGGCGACCGCTCTGGCAACGCTTCATGGACCGATATCAGCCTGCCATCAGAGGCACTGCGACAGGAAGCACTGAGCGTCTTTTCACAGCAGCTGGGCGCTATTGAGCCTGCCAGCCTGTCCAGCGAGGTCCGTCTCAATCGCAGCATGCTACTGCGTGAAATTAACGACGAACGTGCGGCCTACGAACAAGGTCTGCACTTAATGCCGATCAATATGCGTTCGGGTCCACAGCATGCCCATGGCATGGCGGAGCGTTTACCGTTTAGTAGTGAACAAGACTACCGAGACTGGTTAATTCGCTTACGCGCGCTGCCCGATCGGCTTCAGCAATATCAAGAACTGCTGACTGAAGGCATGGCGAAAAATAGGGTTCAAGCCGCCATAATCATTCAACGTGTTCCCGAGCAGATTGAGCGGGTGGTCACTGCCACCCCGGAAGCGAGCCCATTCTACAAGGCCTTTGCAGAGATATCGGGCAATATCGACCCTGCGGTAGCAAAGGCTTTCCAAGCCGAAGCAAAGACCGTGATTACAGACCAACTTAACCCTGCTTACCGTGATTTTGGAGCGTTCATCAAGGACCGCTACTTGCCCGCAAGTCGACCCGAACCGGGCATTGGAAGCCTTGAGGGTGGCAAAGCTGCCTACAGATTTTTGGTGCAACACTTTACGACCACAGACCTCTCGCCAGAAGCCATTCACCAGATTGGCCTTGATGAAGTCGCGCGAATTCGCAGCGAAATGGAAGGCGTCATCGCCGAGGTAGGTTTCGACGGAGAACTCGCGGCGTTCAACGATTTTCTACGCACTGCTCCGCAGTTTTATTACGACACACCAGAGGAGCTTCTGGAGGGTTATCAGGCCGTAGCCAAACGTCTTGATCCCGAGCTAGTGAAGCTCTTCGGGAAATTACCGCGAATACCCTATGGTGTGCGACCCATTCCTGATGAAATAGCCCCTGACACCACGACAGCGTACTACATGCCACCCACGCCCGATGGGACACGGCCCGGCTGGTACTACGTGAATTTGTATAAGCCCGAAGTCCGCCCCAAGTTTGAGATGGAGGTGTTGAGTGTTCACGAGAGTGTTCCAGGACATCACCTGCAAATTGCGCTGGCAGGTGAGTTGACCGACTTACCGGAGTTTAGACGGCGCAGTGGCGTCACTGCCTTTGTTGAGGGGTGGGGGCTGTACTCGGAGCGGCTGGGTTACGATATGGGGCTGTATCAGGACCCCTACTCACGCTACGGACAATTGGTTTACGACATGTGGCGTGCCGTGCGACTGGTTGTCGATACTGGCATTCACTACTTTGGCTGGAGTCGCGAGCGTGCCATCAATTTTTTCTTGGCCAATGCAGCTAAAACACAAGCCGATATTGTGAATGAGATTGACCGCTACATAGGCTGGCCGGGGCAGGCGCTCGCCTACAAAATTGGGCAACTGAAGATGCTGGAACTCCGAGAGACCGCCGAACTTGCATTGGGCAATGCCTTTGACATACGAGCGTTTCACGATCATTTGCTGGGCGCTGGCGCAATTCCGCTGGACGCACTGGAAGCACGCATGGACACCTGGCTTCGAGGGCAGCTCGCGGCACAGGTGAAACCCTAAGCCTTGCGCTTTCAACAGTATGCTCAGGGGTGCCCTCATTACCGATAGTCGATAACCCATAGCCACCGCCACACACTGCTCACTAAATAATCGGGATGTCGTGGCGGGTGCATTTCAACCAGTACTTTACGACTGTAGTACGCTTAATCGAGACCTATGGCGCCCACAACGTCGGCTACAGCATAGGTCACGGACTGCCCGGTTAATTTAACCCTATCGCCCGCTAACACACAGCTTAGCTCACCACCCCGCTCGGAAACTTGCGCAGCGCTTAGCGAGTCGCTGCCCAGTTTCTCTGCCCAGTAAGGGGTCAAAACGCAGTGTGCTGAACCCGTCACGGGATCTTCGTTTACACGCAAATTCGGCGCAAAAAAGCGGGATACAAAATCGTGACGCTCACCTCGAGCCGTTACGATAACGGCATGATCGACCGCCGCTGCTATTGCCGGAAAATCGGGCACAATCTCTCGCAGTGCCGTTTCACTTTCCACTTCATAAAGTGCTTTCCAGGGATGGATTTCGGGAATTGCTGCGGCGATCACCGGTGTCTTCAACGCGGCAAGCAGTGCCGGCTCCGGGCTGTGAGGTTGAGGTTTCAATGATGGGAAATCGAGCTCGATACCTTCGCCAATATATCGAGCACACAGCTTGCCACTAAATCGAGTGGAAAATATGACCTCATCACCCTGGAAACCCAAGTGTGCCTTCAGCACATGCGCCGAAGCCAATGTTGCATGACCACAAAGCTGCACTTCGGCCCCCGGGGTGAACCAACGTAACTCGTAATGCCCCGCGCTTGTATGCACAAAAAAGGCAGTTTCCGAGAGATTATGCTGGGCAGCAATGGCAAGTAACGTTTCATCGGAAAACCAGTGCTCCAAGGGCATAACGGCCGCAGGATTGCCCCCGAAAGTGGTACGGGTAAAAGCATTAACGATGTAAAGCGGTAGGCTCATTAGAACCAGGCCGCCTCCATAGTGTAGGTTGTATCATCTAAATCACTGAGTAAGTCTGCCCATACTTTGGTTTGTGGGAGCTCCCAGCGCGCAAAGTACAGCATGCTCTGGAGCTTGCCTCTATAGAAAGCGGTGTCATCCGAGTGACATTCAGCCGTCAATGCCTGCGCTGCAATCAGCCCTTGACGCAGCCACATCCAACCCACTACCACATGTCCAAAGAGCTCAAGGTATTTCGCTGAGTTCGCCATCACTAAGTCAATATCGCGTTCCAACATACTACCCAGCAGAACCTCAGTAGTGCTCTTGAGGTGCCCCAAGGCATTTTGCAGAGCAATAAGCATAGGTGCACAGTCAGCCACCCCCTCGGCCGCCTCTAGGGTCGATTCAATGGCGCTCAGGCAAGCCTGATACCCCGCCAGACCATTTTGCGGCACCTTCCTACCCAACAGATCGAGAGACTGAATTCCTGTGGTGCCTTCATGGATCGGATTTAGACGGTTATCGCGATACATTAATTCCACGGGATGCTCATTGGTGTAACCCGCGCCACCCAGCACCTGAATAGCAAAGTCGTTGGCTTTAGGCCCATATTCAGAAGGCCAGGTCTTTACTATTGGCGTCAGGAAGTCGAGCAGCTCGAAGGCTCCAGTCCGCCCAACCTCATCGGGATGGGTCTTCCAGTCATCGACCAATTGCGAAGCGAACAAACACAGGCTCCAAGCACCCTCTGCGTATGCTTTTTGGGCGAGTAACATTCGTCGGACATCGGCGTGTTCAATCAGCATGACGGGGTCTGCCAGAGGATCTTTCGAAGACGCTTTACGACCTTGCGGTCGCTCCTTGGCGTAGTCAAGGCTGTATTGGTACCCCGCCATTGCCAAAGTCGCACCACTGGTACCGACCATCACTCGAGCCTCATTCATCATATGGAACATATAACGCAGGCCTTGGTGCGGCTCTCCCACCAGATAAGCAACGGCTCCCTCCCCCTCCCCAAAATTGAGTGCCGTTGAGGTTTGACCGCGGCCACCCATTTTGTGAAACAAACCGGCCAGCTGCACGTCGTTGCGCGCACCTACCGAACCGTCTTCATTGAGAAGAAACTTGGGGCAAATAAACATTGAAATGCCCTTTACCCCCGGCGGTGCACCTTCAATTCGCGCCAACACGGCGTGAACAATATTGCTGGAAAGCTCGTGGTCCCCGCCTGAGATCCAAATCTTATTACCAAATATCCGATAGGTGCCATCGTCTTGGGCAACCGCCTTGGTCCGCATATCAGCAAGGCTAGAGCCCGCCTGAGGCTCTGACAGCGCCATGGTGCCCGCAAACTCTCCTGTGCGTAGTCTGGGTACCCAAGTCTCAATTTGTTCTTCAGAGGCATGTGTTTCCAGCAGATTGGCATTTGCTGCCGTAAGGGCATGAAAACCGTTGGTCGTGCTAGCCGCTGCAGTAATGTAGCCCATGGCGCATGAGGTGACGACTAGCGGCAACTGCATGCCACCCATCTCGTAACTTTGATCCGGACAGATGAGGCCTGCCTCCGCCACCGCGTCGTAAGCAATCTTAATTTCAGGGATCATGACCACCTTTTCACCATCCCAATCGGGCTGATTGAGATCAACAGTCTTACGGATGGGAACGAAATAGTCCTCGGCAATTTTTTCAGCAATATCGAGCGCTGCGTTGAAAGATTCACGATTGTGGTCTTCGTAACGCTGCCGCGTCGCAAGGGCCTCCACATCAAACATTTCGTACAGATAAAATTCCAGGTCACGTCGAGACAACAATGGTGCGGGCATGAGAGATTCCTAATAGCTACGCTGCAAGTTTTAGTGTGTTGTTTTGGGGAGAGGCAAATGACCTGCCGCCATCATATGAAGGCTGCCTAACCATAAGCGGTCTCCACAAGGAGTGGCGCTGGTGATGTAATTATAACCCAGTGCCGAATCTTGAAGATTGGCAACCACAGAGCCCTCCAGGTTCACGCCCAAGACAAAGCTGACCGGAGTCGCTGCTGCCTCCTGTAGCGCCTTCGGCAACACTGACACCAACCGCCGGATTAGCGGCCAATGGGCTACCGCATCGACGCCAGCGCGCAGGGAAGGCATAGCAATCCAAAAGGTCTGGTCACCATCAAAATTAATGTTATCGGGCGTTCCTGGAAGGTGCTCTATAAACACATCAGCTGTTCCGGCTTGAGGCCCTTTCAACCAAAATCGTTGAACCCGTCCCAATCCCGTTTCATTAATTAACACATAGGCATCATCAGGGCCTAAAGCGACACCGTTCGCAAAAAAAAGGCCGTCGAGCAAAAGTTCAATTGACTGGGTCTGAGGCGAGTACGCAAATAATCGTCCGGTCATCGATCCTTCATAAAAATCTAGCAGGTTATTGTGAAATTCGAATCCCATTGATGCATCGGAAAAATAAATAGTGCCGTTCGAAGCAATGTCGACATCATCCACAAACCGAAGCCGCCTACCCTCGTACTGATCAACCAAGGTTTCAACCTGTCCATCGCGGCCAATCGTCAGTAACCCCTGATAGGCATCAGCAACGATTAGCGCGCCCTGCTGGTCGAAGATCATACCCAGCGGTCGACCTTCAGTTTGCGCAAAAAGCGCGGTTTCACCTTGCTCGTTGAAGCGAACAATTCGACCGTCATCCAGCCCGCTGTACAACCAACCGTCGTTTGAACAGGCTACATCTTCGGGTCCGAGATCTGGCATGGTCACGGTTTCAACGTTTGCCAAGTTCTGATTTATCGCGAAAACGCCAGTAAGCCCCGGGTTGGGCGGCGCCTGCCAGACAACTGGCACGATAGGGGCAGCAATAAATGACCAGGCTAACCATCCAACCACGACAAATCCCAGCCCTCCCAAGAGCCGCTTTAGTGATGTATTCAAACTCGTATTCTCCTGCGCGATTAAATAGCGGCTGGCTAAACTGCATGGTGCAACGTTTTACAAAGCATGCCGCTTAGGAGTGCCTTACATCCCGTTGGGATAACCGTCCAAATCGACTGCGCCACCGAGCCTAACCGTGCCAAGGGCTTCACCGTAGGCCAAAAGTAACTTCAAGCTGTAATCTGCCCGGTCAACAAAGTAGGCATGGGCCTCGGGGTCGTTCTCCGCGGGATCGGCATTAAAAATCTTGCCAACGTTGCGAACAACTAACTGTTCGGGGATGTAGCACAGGCGATTATTTTTATAGCTGCTGGTGCGAAGTTCCGATACGACATAGGCGCCACCATCACCGCCAGAAACCGCAGCTATTAGGGCCGGTTTATGCGCTAGTCCCGACTGAACGTTGCAGAGCAAGAAAAAGTTCTTCAGCGCAGACGTGGCCATACCGTGCCACTCAGGGCAAACCATCACAAAACCATCAGAACTCTGTAGCTGTTCAACCAGACCTGGCAGAAAAGCCCACTGGCCCTCACCACTGCCTAGGTTTTCATCCCACATCGGTAGGGGGTCGTGGGCGAGGTCATGCAACCACGTCTCAGCATTCAATGACTGCAGCTGGCGTTGCAAATAAAGTGCAACTTTTCGACTTTGGGAGTCTCGACGATGACTACCCACGACAATGCCAATTTTCAACCTAAATACTCCTGCTCTACACCACACATGATCAAGCTAGCTCTTGTAGCGAATCAGCCAACGCACCGACCAACGATTCCATTTCGGGGCGTTCCATGACAAACATGGGCGCCAATTGAATCGTATCGCCTCCGTAACGCACGAGAAATCCCTTTTCCCACATTTTCATGGCGACCTCGAAGGGCCGGCGTAAAGGTTCGCCCGGATAGGGCTCCAGCGTTATAGCACCGGCAAAACCGTAATTGCGAACATCGGAAACGTGGAGCTTATCGGAAAGCGCATCGTGCAGCAGCGCCTCAAAAAATGGCGCCTCGTCAGCAACCCGCTGCGGCAACGCCTCACCAGTTAAAACATCCAATGCAGCCAGTCCCGCCGCACAAGCTACCGGGTGTGCGGAATAGGTGTAACCGTGCGCGAATTCCAACGCATAATCTGGTCCACCGTGAGCCATAAAAGTGTCGTAAATTCCCGCTCGCGCGATAACAGCACCCATGGGAATAGCCCCGTTAGTAATCTGTTTCGCAACGTTGAGAATATCAGGCACTACGCCAAAGGCGTCTGCTCCCGTCATCGCACCGCAGCGACCGAAACCGGTGATCACCTCATCAAAAATCAATAAAATATCATTTGCATCACAAATATCGCGCAGCTTCTGTAAATATCCAACAGGGGGCGGGATGACCCCCGCAGAACCAGCCATCGGCTCGACAATGACCGCGGCTATCGTGGACGCATCATGTAGGGCAATCATTTCGTTGAGCTCGTCCGCAAGCTCTGCACCGTCTTGTGGCATCCCACGGCAAAAGCGATTTTGCGGCAGCATGGTGTGCCGCAAGTGATCTGCCTCCACGCCCTGACCGAAAAATTTTCGATTAGCCGCGATACCGCCGACGGAAATCCCGCCAAAATTAACACCGTGATACCCCTTCATACGCCCGACAAACCGCGTCTTGGTCGGCTGGCCCATTAGGCGCCAATAAGCACGAGCCATTTTCAGCGAGGTGTCAGCCGATTCAGAGCCCGAATTGGTGAAAAACACGTAGTCGAGATCTTCAGGCATTAATCCCTTAATACGATCGGCAAGCTCAAAGGCGGGGGGATGACCAAATTGAAACGGGGGCGCAAAATCGAGAGTATTGATCTGTTGAGATACTGCCGCGCTTATTTCCTTGCGGCCATGTCCCAAACCTGAAGTCCATAGCCCGGAGTGCCCGTCTAGAACCTTGCGCCCCTTGTCGTCGGTATACCAAACCCCCTCAGCGGACGTAATAATACGAGGATCTTCTTTGAACTGGCGGTTACCGGTGTACGGCATCCAATGAGCTTCAAGGGTTTTCCTGTCCATGGTGACTCAACCTTTCATTTAATAGTAGCTAGGAGCCTGGGGTACTAGTGTAATCAATAAAAACAATAAACCGGCAATTATCAGAGCGATTACCAACGCCAACCCCGTGTTTTTGGGCTTCGAAAGACTAAAACGACTTTTAGTTTTTCCCCACCACATGGCACCTATTAACGGTTCTTTTCGGTACAACTGGTGATAGGTCAGCGCCACCAGATGTAACACTATCAACACCTGCAAAACCAGCCAGTTAAGTTCATGCCACTCAGCGAAAACTCCAGACCACTCGCCCCCCCAAAACATCAATGGACCTTCAAACATGACATCATCTGTGACAAACAATCCGCTCAAGCCCTGCAAAAAAATAACGAGCAGCAGGATTACCGTTGCCCAGCCACCTAGTGGGTTGTGTCCTTCTCCTTGGTAGGGCCTGCCTCTGAGATAGGCAACCACCGCCGACGGACTCGCAAGAAACGCTGCGAAGCGCGCGCTCTGGCTACCAATGATCCCCCAACAAACTCGGGTGCCAACGGCCACTAGCAGGCTATAGCCCACCCAGCTGTGCCAGTCGTACAGCCCTTCCTCGCCGCTCCACCACATAAACGCTATCGCCAATGGTAAATACCAATGGATAACTCGTACGGCGCGATCCCACAACGGCCACTGCATTCCTGCGAGTGCCTCTTCCTAGGGTAATTGAAGCAAATCGGTTAATCCTGTCACTGACGCCTTAATACTGAGTTCAACAGAGGGTTCGGGTTCAATTTTGAACAAGGGAGAATGATGGGAAGCAACGGGCGGACCACCCGCTGCTGCCCGGTCAAAATCGGCTTGATCAGTACCGCCGACCGCAAAATATACTGATGGAATATAAGGGTCTACCGTGAAAAATGGAAAATCCTCGGCACCCATCGCGAGCCGTTGCTCATTATAAAAAATGCCCTCCCCTAAAGTGTCAGTCCACACGCCTCTGACACGCTCCAGCATGGCAATATCGTTGAGTGTTGGTGGCACACCTTCATTTTCGTAGACGATTACCTCAGGCAACATATCACCCGACAAGCCCATCATGCGTCCCGTGTTTTCTGCGACGCGCCTGATCCCGTCAAGTAAAAGTACTCGGTCTGCCGCAGATTCGCTACGTACCGTAATTTGGAGTTTCGCGGCATCTGAGATGATGTTGTGTTTAGTTCCAGAGTGAAATGAGCCTACGGTGATTACACCTGGCCTTCGCGGTGGTAAATTTCGACTTACAACGCTCTGCAATGCCACAACAATTTGTGAGCCCAGTAAAACTGGATCAACTCCAGAATGAGGGCTGGCACCATGTGCGCCAACGCCTTTAATCAAGATATCAACCGTGTCAGCGCCACTGTAAGGCGCAGGATCGGCGATTAGCATACCCGTAGGAACCGACGACGTGACGTGCAGCGCCATGGCATAGTCTGGCTGACCAAAGCGGCCCCAAATATTGTCTTCACGCATCAAACGTGCCCCACCAACGCGCTCTTCAGCCGGCTGACCAATCAGCATGAGTGTGCCTTGCCACGAATCTCTGCGCTCTGCCATGATTCTTGCGGTCCCCACCAAACTAGTGACATGAACATCATGGCCACAGGCGTGCATGACAAAAACCTCGTTACCATCCCAGTCAACCTGCTTGGCCTTGGACGCATAAGGCAGGCCTGACTTCTCCTCAACCGGCAGGCCATCCATATCAGCTCTAAACATGACCAAAGGTCCCTCTCCGTTTTCAAGCAGCGCGACGATGCCGGTTCCACCAATGCCGGTATGCACGTCGTAGCCAAAGCTCTCCAATTCAGACGCAAGACGCGCTGACGTTTTGTGTTCCATATGGGACAACTCTGGATTTTGATGCAGCCAGAGGAACAGCTCTTTCAACTCTTGATCGTAAAGTGAGTCAATTCGCGCATCTAGCTCATCTGCAGCACTGAAAGATGCTGGCAGTAATAAAACGAGGAACAAAGCACCGACAAGGTATCGAATTGACATTAGAATCTCCTGTGACAAACGGGGCAGGTATGCCTGCGAATGGTGTAGACTACGTTTTTTTTTAATCCAGCAACACACTGATCTGCGGGCGAGCCATTGTGACCGGTCAAGTTAGCCACAATCGTCAGGCCTCTGTCATCATGATGATCGAAACTTCGCTGGGTGCTGGCGCCAAGGAACATCAACGTTGAATAGCGACAAAATACGCGAGCGCTTTGGGCACTATGGAGTTGAACTGCTCGAACAGGATACAAGGACGCGTCTGGCGAGCCTTTATTCCCTCTCTGGTGAGCAACGTATCACGAGAACCTTAGCTCTCACCCGTTTCGAGTTGCCGACTCACCCGGGAGTTGAAGCGCAGGATGCACAAATTCGTTCTGGAGAGAGTATTGGGGCAACACTGCGCAAAGCAGGATGGAGCATTGTTAAAAATGAGACGATCGACTGCCAAGTCACTGCAGGACAGCGCTTTGCATTGTTGGGGGGGGCTACTTTAAGCCCAGAGGACAACGTATTGCTCAGGGTTTATACCTTAAATATTACAAGGCAGGACCTCAGCATTGACTACGCGATCATTGCCGAGGCCTATCATGGAGAGCACATAGCCCCATCGCCTGACCTACCCCCCGCAACCGAGATAATGCCATCCCTGTCAGAGAGCCAGGCCTTGGCGCTCACTGATTTACTCGCAGCAATGCAACAGCGCGATTAAGGTCAAAATTTAAGAGAACCCTAGCCCCGCCAAACCAATGCGAGAGACAGGTCAAAGCCAATCCCCCTAGCCACATCGATAGCCGCTGATTGGTCTGCTTCGCTGCGAGTAGCGACCCACAGGTTAGCGCAGCGAGTGCCCGTCCGGCAGTAAGCCAGAACACGATCACCGCTATCAAATAGTGCGGTCAACGCCGCCAGATCTTGCCCGGGGAAATTCGCGCCATCTATAGGATATCGCGTGAAATTTACACCCGCGAGCTGAGCAGCCTCTGCCATATCATCCATCGTGGCCTGGCCTGGCACCTCATGGTCTGGTCTGTTGCAGATAACGTGCTGAAAACCCTGAGCTGACAGCTCTGCCATATGTTCAGGCTGAATTTGTCCGGCGACAAAAACAGTCTCGCTGAGCTGAATAATCGGTGTTGTTGCCATCAGCTATTGTTTCCACGATAAATACGATCAAGGCCTTCCCGGAACTGTTCCCCCCAGGCATTCAATATTCGCTTGGCATCTGCAGTATTCGTAACACTATTACTCCACTGCAAGCGCATAGCGTTTAAATTACGTCGTCGGTCAACGATACGAAATAGCGTTTCTCCGGTCGAAGCATCGGCGACTTCTAGAAACAGCGTCATCTCACCAGACTCCGTCGTGTATGAGCGACTGACGCCGGGACTGCTTACGTCGGGCGCCACAACATCAAGATTGATAATGTTGGGCTTTAGCAACAGAGTTCCCGCCGCAGCCTGCTCCTCGGGCACTACTGAATAAACGGGCTCCGTCGAAAGAACCGAAAGAAATTCGGTTTCGCAAAGTTCTCCGAGACTTACGCGGATAGCGTCCATATCTGAGTCGTTAATTCGTCGACTTGTAGAGCGTCGAGTAGAGTTTTGATCTCGCTGCCAATTTTTACGAAATGCCACCGTGCAATGATGAACCGCAAAGTTTTCATAATCCCTAATATCGACCCCCGGCTTGGCATAGACCAAGCCAAATTTTGTATCATCTTGCAGCACTAGCCCATCATGAGATATTTCTGGGGTTGTGGGTGACGCGCTGCACCCAATAAGCAGTGCAAGCGCAACACCACCCAGTGACGACTGACCCAAACCGAACACTTTATCTTTTAATTTCATCGCTATTCCCCGCGTTGATATGTCTGCAATTTGGCTGCACATGCTGGCCGGCCCCGGGAGGTTCTCGACTCGAGGCTAAGCGGCCTGCCTTGTCGCCTAGACTAGCCCAAGCTCAACAGATAGTAACTCTTTGATTTCCGCTCTGGGATTTTCAGGCACTGTAATTGATGAGCCTATAATTTGCGCCGCAATCCCGAGATACGTCTCAGACACATCCAGAAGCATACTTTGAGGTAACAGCGCGCTTCCAGCAAAAGCCGCGCGCTCGACCATTCTGTGTTTATCTAGTAATAAATTTCTATCAGGCACCCAATTCAGTAGCGCTTGTCGAAAGCCCTCCTTACTATTTTCTAAAACAGTGCCCTCAGCATAAGCTGCGGCATTCCAAATACGGGACGAATCTGGCGTCCCCACCTCGTCCATATAAATTAACTCGCGAGTGCCCTCAACGCCCGTCACATAGCCAAACTCGAATTTGGTATCTACAAAGAGCTGACCTAATTTAGACAGGCGATCGGCGATGACGGCGAAGCCCTCGCGGAGTAATTGTTCGTAATGATCAATGTCTTCTGGTTGTTCAAATCCCAGTTGCGACCAGTGACGCTCTATGTCTGCGCGGGTAATATTGACATCGTCGATCGCCGCGATGCCCTCCAACCCCTCTAACACTCCCTTGCTTGAGGGTGTTATTAACACCTCTCCTAATCGTTGATTTTCAGCGAGATGATTTGGCAAATCGTTCCCACAAAAGACGCGCTCACCTTTGGCGTAGGCGCGCCAAAGTGACCCAGTAATGTATTGACGAGCAATTGCCTCAATTTTTACCGGCTTAGCCCGCTGAACGACCCATACGAGGGGGTGTGGCGCCTCAAGGATGTGACTACGGGCAAGCCCAGCCTCTGCAAAAGCGTTAAACCATTCGAGTGACACCGCGTTGAGCGCCGCTCCCTTTCCTGGCACCCCGTTCAAGCCACCTTCAGCCCGCCAAATGCAATCAAAAGCAGATAAACGATCGGAGACGATAAGAATAGCAAGTTCGGCATCGTGAGAAACGGGGTAATTTCTTTCCTCGATCAATCGACGACTATCTTCTGGTTTTAACCAGTAAACGGATCGCACTTTCCCTGAGTGCACCGCCTCGTCAGTAGGCACATTAAAATCGTCGTTACGCTCTAAAAATTGAGCACTCATGGTGTCTCAGCCTCAGTTAGAGCCCCACTGGTCTCGCCGCTAGACATAGGCACGAAGCCCCACCGCGTCTCGAACTTGCTCTAACAGTGCTTTGCTTTTTGGACGCAACCGCTGCGCTCCTGCCTGCAACACCTCTTCAACTTGCATAGGCTTCGCCATTAACTCGTTATAACGTTCTCTGGATTCGGCCAGCTCACCATTAACCAGTTCGAACAATTGTTTCTTCGCATCTCCCCAACCAAGACCGCCCTCAAAGTCGGCGTACATTCTTGCCCGCTCGTCATCACTTGCAAACGCTGACCAGATTTGAAACACCGTAGACTCCTCAGGAATTTTTGGCTCCCCCGGCTCCAGCAGGTTGGTCTTTATTTTATTGATGCTCTTTTGCAGCTGCTTAGGCGTGCCAAACAAAGGAATGGTATTGCCATAACTTTTGCTCATCTTACGTCCGTCAAGGCCCTGCAGCACGGCAACGTGCTCACCTACAACGGCCTTAGGTAAGGTGAAAATATTCGAAAAATTGTGATTAAACCGCTGCGCGATATCCCGTGCCATTTCCACGTGCTGAATTTGATCTCGACCCACCGGTACATCGTGAGCATTAAAAATGAGAATATCTGCGGCCATCAATACAGGGTAGGAAAACAGCCCCATTGTGACGCCAAAATCAGGATCCTCTTCGGCCTCGCGATTACTTTGAACCGCGGCTTTGTAAGCGTGGGCACGATTCATTAAACCCTTCGCTGCGTTACAGGTGAGTATCCAAGAGAGCTCGGTCACCTCTGGGATATCAGATTGTCTATAAAAATGTGCCTGCTCGGCATCTAAACCCGACGCCAGCCAGGTTGCAGCGATCTCAAGGCTTGATTGAGCAACTACGGCAGGGTCATGGCACTTAATGAGGGCGTGGTAATCGGCGAGAAACAGGTAGGCATCTACTTCTGCTTCTCGCGAGGCAAGTACCGCGGGACGAATAGCCCCCACATAGTTGCCCAAATGTGGCGTTCCAGAGGTTGTAATACCGGTAAGCACGCGTCTGCGTGTCATGTTAATTCTCCAAGCAAGCGTCAGGCGACGCGATTGTAAAACGCAGTGAGCAATGACCCTAGGTAATCGACATCTGCGGTGCCCGCTAATTCGCGGATTGAATGCATCGCAAGTGTTGGCACACCCAAATCAATGGTCGTAATCCCTGTCTCAGCCGCAGTAATCGGTCCAATTGTACTGCCACATCCCATATCTGAACGAACAACAAAGTGCTGCAGTGGCACTTGCGCTCGCTCCGCTAGCAAGCGCAGCAGCGCAGAACCTTCACCCGATGTCGCATAACGCTGGTTACGATTAATTTTTACGACAGGCCCATGATTCAGAAGCGGCCCATGCGCCTCATCGTGGCGATCGCTAAAGTTTGGATGTACCGCATGAGCATTATCTACCGATAACATTTTCGATCGCTCGCGCAAGCGACGGCTCGCAGCTGCCGTACCAGTAATCGAGTTCAATACATCGACCAGCATGGGACCCTGGGCTCCAACCGCCGATGTACTGCCCACTTCCTCATGATCATTACAAACAAGTAGCGACCACTGCGCAGGGTCTGCAGCGAGCAACGCCAGTAGACCAGCATGACAACTCAACAAATTATCCAACCGCGCTGAAGCCAGAAACGCCCCATCAACTCCCACAAGACCTGCAGGCTGGCAGTCATACAGCGACATTTCAAAATCAAGAATGCGCACCGAGCCTTCTTCCGGATACTGGGCGCTTACTTGATCAGCGAGCAACACCGCCCAATCAATGCTAGAACCATCCGCTGTGGGTAGCCCCGCGATAAGCGGCAAGATATCGGTTTGGGGATTAATACTTCGGTTTTTATTAGCCTCGCGATCAAGATGAATTGCCAAGCTGGGTATTATTGCAATCGGCCGCTGAAAATCTATCAAGCGGGACTCTAATTCACCCTCAGAGTTTTCAAAAGAAACGCGCCCTGCAAGCGATAAATCCCGATCAAACCATGGGTTCAGTAGCGCTCCGCCATAAACATCAACCGCCAACTGGTGAGTGCCCAAGCGTTTTTTTAACGGGTTAGGTTTTACCGAAAGGTTGGGACTATCCGTATGGGCCCCAATCATGCGAAGCCCTTCTTCACAAGCACCCACTCCCGCTCTAAACGCGATAATTGAGCTATCGTTGGCTGTAACAAAGTAACCCTGCCCCGCTTCGAAAGTCAGGTCATCTAACTGTTTTACCGCTTTGAAACCTGCGTCCACAAGCCGCCTGCTCAGAGCAGCGACTGCATGAAAAGGTGACGTTGCTTCTCCTAAAAAAGCCCGCAAATCATCAAGGCGCTCAGACATAAACCACTCCAAAAATCATGAAAGGATGATGACCACCACGAGCCCACAGCCCAAAATCAGGCGATACCAAACAAACGGCATGAGGCCAATTCGATCGAGAATACCGAGAAACAGCGCAATGGTAGCGTAAGCACTGAGGCCCGACACCAGCATAGCGATCAAAAGTTGGCTGATAGGTGCCGTTGTAGTTTCACCGGTAGACCACGTAAGCGCCATAAAGCCCATTGCCATCAAAATAACAGGGATAGACAATAAAAAAGAGAATCGAGCTGACGTGGCTAAGTTGTAACCCAACATCAAAGCGGCCGTTATAGTGACCCCTGATCTGGAAACACCAGGGACTAGCGCCATGCTCTGTGCTAAACCAATGAGAAAGGCATCGCGCAGGGAGATCGCGCGGTGGTTCGAGTGAGACTCCGCAGAAGTCATTCGTGCGGCCAAGCCCATCAAAATGCCAAAGAACAACGTGGTAAAGGCTATGACCGGCAGGTTCCGCATGCTCCCTGAAATGATTTCATTGAACAGCAGCCCCAGCAATACCGTGGGGATTGTTGCCGCCGCCAAAAGCCAGAACTCGTTGTCACCACTGCTTCTAAATGCCGCACCTGATGCCAGGGTACCAAATAGCGATATGAGGTCTGCTCTGAAGTAAATCATGACAGCGAGTAACGTGCCGCCATGAACAAACACGTCAAACAGCAGACCCTGATCACTCCAGGACAACAGCTGCGCAGGCAAGACCAAGTGGGCTGAACTAGAAATAGGCAGAAATTCGCTCAAACCTTGAATAAGGGCCAATAAGATAGTCTGCGTCCAATCAAGCACGACGAGGTTGCTCCGCTAGTTTCTTCCAACCAATATCGGTCTGAACGTATAGGGGCTGAAGGTGTTCAGCCGGAAGGCTAGGACACAGGCCGGGGTTCTCAAGCACGTATTGAAGCGCTGCCAAAGCCCTGGGACGCACCATAGGCGAGAGATCTGTCTTCCCGGGCAAACTCGCATTGAGCTCTTGCAGGACCGACGCTGCCGCAGAACCTACAATGCGCACTGGATGGCTACCGCACTGGGAAACCCTTGCGACAAGATATTCAGACATACCCATGCAAGGCTCAGTCACCGGCTCAAAAGCACCCCCGCGGCAATCGAACAAGCGCCAGTAAAACTGACCCGTCTGAGCCGCAATGGTGCTGAGTAAATAAACATCCAGAGGTTCTTTCTCATCACGCGCGGCCAATGCTTGGGACATTAAAGAGCAAAAAGGAATAACCGGCACGTTTAATGACCACGCCAAACCCTGCGCAACCCCCGTGGCAACACGCAATCCGGTAAAGGATCCCGGTCCAACACCACAGATTATTCCTTCTATTGCAGTCAGAGCCTGTCCCGCCATAACCTCATCTAACATTGCCAAAATATGGCGGTTATGGGCTCGAGGAAGAAGCTTATGACAATCCACAGTATGCTTCCCCATTACGCAGGCGAGAGAACAGGCATCTGTTGAAGTATCTAAGGAAAGTAGCGCCGGCATGGAAAACCGCAGAACATCCGTGGGACAATTCGACATGATCCCACAGTCCCTACCCAAATTGCATCGTTCAGAGTTCACACTTGGCATTCTTGCCGGCGGCTCTGGCATACGAGCGGGTCAACGAGACAAGGGGCTAATGGTGGCAAATGGAAGAACACTGCTGCAGAGGAGTTTGGAAGCCTACGGAACTGGCTTCAACGAAGTTATCACCTGCTGCCGAGACAATGCGTGGTTCTATTCTCAATTTTCAAATCGCGTGCTCTGCGACGTAAAGTCAGGACAAGGTCCACTACAGGGGCTTAGTGCCCTGCTGAGCGCTACTGAGACCACCTATCTTGCTGTACTTCCCTGCGATCAGTATAGCCTCTCTCCAAATTGGTTCGAGCAGCTCAGCTCAGCCCTCAGCCCAACTGTAAAGGGAGTATTTGCCGTCGACGAAGGCAGGCACACACCCTGCTGCGTTCTCCATCGAGATGCACAGTTGCAAATCAATACCTTACTCAAGCAAAGCAAGCGTTCGTTGATGGCACTGCTTGACTGTGATGGGCTTGAACTCATGACGGTACCGGGCGCGGGCATGGACATCGACCATACGCAAACACTCCAGAGCAATTTCCAAAGCCCTGAACCGTGAGAACCGCTTAACGCATAAAAAAAGCCGACTTACGCCGGCTTTTTTTAATTCACAAAGAATCTACTTCTTCTTTGCTTTCTTAGCTGGCGCTTTTTTAGCGGGCGCTTTCTTGGCTACTGCCTTTTTCTTGGCAGGTGCCTTTTTAGCGGGCGCCTTTTTAGCGACTGCTTTTTTCTTTGCAGGCGCCTTCTTGGCTACTGCTTTTTTCTTTGCAGGCGCCTTCTTAGCTACTGCTTTTTTCTTTGCAGGCGCCTTCTTGGCTACTGCTTTTTTCTTTGCAGGCGCCTTCTTGGCTACTGCTTTTTTCTTTGCAGGTGCCTTCTTAGCTACTGCTTTTTTCTTTGCAGGCGCCTTCTTAGCTACTGCTTTTTTCTTTGCAGGCGCCTTCTTGGCTACTGCTTTTTTCTTTGCAGGCGCTTTCTTGGCTACCGCTTTTTTCTTTGCAGGTGCCTTCTTAGCCGCAGCCTTTTTAGCAGGCGCTTTTTTCGCAACGGCTTTTTTAGCCGGCGCTTTTTTCGCTACTGCTTTCTTTTTTGCTGGTGCCTTTTTAGGTGCTGCTTTCTTTTTAGCTGGTGCTTTCTTTGCTGCTGCCATGCCACTCTCCAACTGTGTTGTAGTACGTACGTTTGCAAACTAACAATGTTTATTTTTAATGACAAGTAATTGCTGTAAGAAAAAGCTCAGTTCTGCAATAGTTTTTTTATCTCTGCGGAAATATTTTCGACGTTACCGACACCATGAATCTTATGATACGCGGGTCCGTCAAGCTTCTGATAAAAATCAACCAGCGGTCTCGTCTGCTGCTGATAAACATCAAGACGCTTTCGAACCGTTGCCTCTTTGTCGTCATCGCGCTGTATCAGCATTTCACCTGTTGCATCATCAACGCCATCGACCTCGGGCGGATTGTGCACAAGATGATAAATGCGACCACTTGCAGGATGAACGCGTCGCCCACTTAGACGCCCTACGATCTCCTCATTGTCGACTGCAATCTCTATGACATGATCGACACTAATGTCGGCATCTACCATTGCCTGTGCTTGAGGAATCGTTCTGGGGAAGCCATCGAAAAGGCAGCCTGTTACGCAATCAGGTTGCTGCAGTCGGTCTTTAACCAGACCTATGATTAGCTCGTCAGAAACTAACCCGCCAGCATCCATAATACTTTTCGCCTGTAACCCTAACTCGGTACCTGCCGCAACAGCAGCACGCAACATATCACCCGTAGAGATTTGAGGAATATCAAATTGCTCACACAGGAACTTCGCTTGAGTGCCCTTTCCAGCGCCAGGTGCGCCTAGGAGAATAATTCGCATGGGGACTTCCCTTTTTTTATAAACACGTAGATTTCGGTTCGACGACCGCCCCACGATCGCCAGCCCTGCCCTTAATGGGAGGGCCAAAAGTACACAGCCTGAGCATCGGTTACAAGCGCTATTGCCTGCTTTTAGCTGACTGCCAGCGCGCTTCCATTTGAACACTCGACTCATTGCTCAATGAGCTGCCATCTTTTACTGCGGCTGCTTCCATATCATTAAAGCGGCTCTCGAATTTTTCATTGGCGTGTCGCAGCAGGTTTTCCGCATCGAAACCGAGATGGCGAGCGGCATTAACAGCGGTAAAAATGAGATCTCCTAGCTCTTCCGCCATAGCCTCATCGGAGTTATCACCCACAGCCTGTTGAAATTCGGACATCTCCTCTTCGAGCTTCGCCAGCACCCCCTCCAAACTCTGCCAGTCAAAGCCTACGGTAGCAGCTTTTTTTTGAAGCTTTTGCGCTCTACTCAGTGCCGGTAACGCTTTAGGAACATCGCTAAGGCTACCCGAAGCTTTGCCTTCACCTCGTTCTTCGCGTTTGATCGCTTCCCAGTTTGCCTTGACCTCCTCAGTCGTTACCGGCTCCAATACTCGACCCTCAATAACACCATCAGCAAAAACATGTGGATGGCGCCTCAACAATTTACATGCAATGCCATGGACTACAGCATGGAAGTCGAAGGCATCGAGTTCTCTCCCCAACTCACTGTAAAACACCACTTGAAACAGCACGTCACCCAACTCCTCTGCGACATGAGGTAGATCGCCCTGTTCAATGGCATCTACTAGTTCGTAGCATTCTTCAAGGGTATGCGGAATAACACTCGTAAATGTTTGCTTTGTATCCCACGGACAACCATCTGATGGATCTCTAAGGCGCTCCATGATCCGCAACAAATCGGAAATTCCAAATTGGCCAGGCTTTTTAGAAATAGATAATCCACTCATTACTCTACAACCCTCTTCGCAGAAATCACGTTGTCGAGCTGGTGCAACTTTGCCAACAACTCCATGAGTGCATCGATCGTTGATACCTCAGCGCGAAGCCGCATATGGGCAGTATTGTTGTCTGGATGGCTCTGCGTATTAATCGAAGTTACATTCGCCGATGCCTGGGCTAGCACTAATGTTACGTCGGCCAACAGTCCCTGCCGATCATAAGCTGTAAGTTCAATGTCGACAGGAAATAGCTCGACAGCGGCGGCGCCCCAGTTGACTGCAATAATGCGCTCGGGATACTCGTCGTGTAATGCCAAAAGCCGGGCACAATCTGCCCTGTGTACCGTTACGCCACCAGATCGCGTGATGTAGCCCTCAATAGCATCCCCCGGCACAGGCAAGCAGCAGCCTGCAAACTGGGTCAATAAATTACCAACACCGTCCACCCTCGCCGCACCTTCTGATGCAGCTTGCTGCGGATGAATGGCCCATTCAGGGTGGAGGACGCTATCTGAGTGAGTAACGCTTTTTGCGACCCGAAGGACCTGTTTAGACGTGAGATCGCCAGACCCCACTGCAGCAAACATATCGTCCACGGCATCCAGGCCAAGGGCACCAGACATCGCCTTGTAGTCTAGCGAGGTGAGCGCCAGTCGAGCACACTCTCGCTCTACCAACTCACGTCCTGCCGCCACATTATCGTCACGATTCTGAGACTTAAACCATTGCTGAACGCGATTACGCGCACGCGCTGTCCGTAAAAAACCGGAGGACGACGACAACCAATCTCTGCGAGGCTGCACTGTGCTTGCCGTCAAAATCTCAACGCGCTCGCCGGTTCCAAGAACGTAGGTCAAAGGCACCAAGGTCCCGTTTACCCGAGCGCCTCTGCAACGATGTCCAACTTCGGTGTGAACATGATAAGCAAAGTCTAATGGAGTTGCCCCATGTACCAGGCTCACCACATCGCCTTTGGGAGTGAACACATAAACACGGTCTTGTGCAGAGTCGAAGGTAAACTGCTCAGCAACCACCTCATCGTCACCCACCGTCTCGTGCCATTCTAAAACTTGTCTGAGCCAGCTGAGCTTTTCTTCGTAAGTATCCGGGCCTGCACCATGAGCATCGCTAGCCTTGTATCGCCAGTGCGCGCAAACGCCTAACTCGGCTTCCTCGTGCATCTCCTCGGTACGGATTTGCACCTCTAGTATTTTTCCCTCTGGCCCAATAACAGCTGTATGCAATGACCGGTAGCCATTTTCTTTAGGGCTGGCGATATAGTCATCAAACTCATTAGGTATATTTCGCCACATCCCATGCACGACGCCTAGGGTCTGATAGCAAGCTGCTACATCATCGACCAAAATCCGCAGAGCTCGAATATCATGCACTTGTGAAAAGCCAATACCCTTACGCTGCATTTTTCGCCAAATGCTATAGATATGTTTTGCTCGGCCTGTAATTTCAAACGCCAATTCAGATTGGGTCAATGTCTGCGTCAACTGTGCATTAACACGCGCAATGAAACTGTCTCGATCCTGCCGCCGCCCATCGAGTAGGCTAGCAATCCTGTGGTAGGCATCTTTATTGGTATACCGAAAAGACAGGTCCTCCAACTCCCATTTCAAATGCCCCACGCCCAGCCGATGCGCTAACGGCGCATAAACATTAAAAACTTCCCAAGCAATACGCTGCTGTCGATGCTCTTCAGCTCCCTTTAACCCACGCATTGCAACCGTACGCTCCGCCAGCTTGATCAGGGCAACGCGCACATCGTCAACGATAGCGACCAGCATTCGTCTTATATTGATATTGGGTGCTGCAGACTGCCCTAAGACAGGAACATCACTTAAGTCAGTCAAGTCACTAACTGCCGCCATGCGCAACACACCATCGAGAAGGCTCGCGACTTTGTCGCCAAAGCGGTGTCTCAGCGTATCGATAGAAATGACCTGTTGCCGCACTGAGCGATACAGGAAGCCCGCTATTAAAGCATCAGGGCCAAGCCTTAGCTCAGCAAGAATTTGCACTGTTTCAAGACCTACCGACAAAACGTCGGCGTCACCGGCCCAATCCATAGTTCCCTGAGATTGCTCAGAGTCCTGTTCACGCAGCAACACAAAGGCATCTATGAGTCGGTTTTGGTCAAGTGTGTCGAGGGGTGTAGCAAGACCCGTAAGCCAATTTGCAAAACTCGCCTGATCTAGACTTTCCGTTTCAAGTAAAGCTCTGACTTGCACCATAGCATCACCCCTTCAAATTTCGTAAACACCCGTCGAAAGATAGCGATCGCCTCGATCACAAACGATCGCGACAATGGTTGCGCCCTCAACTTCCTGACTGACTTGCAGTGCAGCACTGATTGCCCCCCCGGAAGAGACTCCAGCAAAAATCCCCTCCTCACTGGCGAGCCGGCGCATCATAACTTCGGATTCCGCCTGAGAAATGTCAATGGTACGGTCGACCTTCGCTGACTGAAAAATTGTTGGCCGATACGCCTCTGACCAACGCCTTATTCCTGGGATCTGAGAGCCATCTTGAGGTTGTAAGCCAATGATCTCAATGTCGGGATTTTGTTCCTTTAAAAAGGCTGAGACTCCCATGATAGTTCCCGTGGTGCCCATCGAGCTAATAAAGTGCGTTACTTGTCCACCGGTCTGGCGCCAAATTTCTGGTCCGGTGCCACGGTAATGCGCCAACGGGTTATCAAAGTTTCCAAACTGATTAAGAACCGTGCCCTCTCCTCGAGCCTGCATAGCCTCCGCCAGGTCTCTTGCACCCTCCATACCCTCCTCTCGAGCCACCTGAATAAGCTCGGCGCCATAAGCCGCCATCGCCAATTTTCGCTCCGAACTCATGTGAGCGGGCATAATCAAGCGCATATGGTAGCCCCGAATCGCAGCAGCCATAGCCAGGGCAATTCCCGTGTTACCACTAGTCGCCTCAATCAACGTATCCCCAGGTTGAATATCGCCCCGAGCTTCAGCCTCAACAATCATACTCAACGCAGGCCTATCCTTCACAGAACCTGCGGGATTATTGCCCTCGAGTTTACAAAGCACATGGTTACTGGAGTTCTGCACCAGCCTCTGCAAACGTACTAAAGGGGTTTCCCCCACAACACTCTCAATCGTGGGGTACGAATTTTCAGCGGGATTCATGTACCTTCCTTTACTGTTACCGTCTTTGAAGCAGAGACAGTTTACTCGTCACGGGGGGCGTGCTGCACCGGATTCTTAGAAGGCTCTTCTCGCCACCTGAAGGCCTTTAGCAACTTACGACTGTTCAGGGGACGATCGCCCAGTTGCAACTGCAATGCGAGTCGAGTCAAATCTTTCAGGCTTTGCCGATTGGACCCATCGAGACCATCTCCGTTAAATAACCAGTCTGCCATATTCAACAGTTGATCTCCCTGCAAGCGTCCCTCTTTTTTCCAAGCACCCTCAAGCCCAAAAGCCCTAGGTAAAAAACCCGCCGTAGGGTCATACAGATAGGCGCTGGCAGCCTCAATGGGGTCGTTGTTTGCATCCGTATCGAACCGGAGCCCGTATCCCAGCTCCTCAAGCAACATAAGCTCAAACTTCCGTAAATCCAATTCAGCCTCTGTAACAACCAGCGCATCAATAGTGCCGCCGTAGAGGGCGAATAACGTGGGGCAACTCACAAATTTCGGCAGCAAACGCACCAGCAGCTCATTGAGGTAGAAGCCACTAAAAACGCGCTCACCGGCCAAATCAATACTGGCACCGGCCAATTCGAGCCGGCTGAGGGTTTTTAACTCACCGCGTCCGCTCGTGGCGACCAATAAAGGCGTAAAAGGCTGCAGGACGCCTGCATAACTTCCCCCTCTCGCTTTACGTCTGCCCCCTTTTACTACCGCCGATATGCGCCCCGAATTGAGTCCCAATATATCGACCAAAAATCCGCTATCGCCATAGTTGCGCCGGTGTAATAACCAGGCAGGCTCCAACTCATTGGCCATCGCTCAGATGCCGTCCTCAAAGCCCAGGCTTCGCAGGGCACGCTCGTCATCAGACCAACCGGATTTAACCTTTACCCAAAGCTTAAGCATGACCTTGCCTGAAAAAGCCATCTCCATGTCTTTCCTGGCCTCGGTGCCAATCGACCTTAATCGACTTCCTCCTTCGCCAATGACAATCTTTTTCTGCCCCTGTCGTTCAACATAAATGAGCGCATCAATTCGCAGCAACTTACCATCGAGCTTAAAACTCTCAATTTCTACAGCAGTGGTGTAAGGCATTTCATCCCCTAGCTGTCGAACTATTTTCTCCCGGATTAACTCAGCTGCAAGAAAACGTTCAGAGCGGTCAGTGACCTGATCCTCAGGGAAAAAATGTACGCCCGAGGGCATTTTATTGCGAATGTAGGTCATCAAAGCTGGCAAGTTCGCCTGTCGAAGTGCTGAAATAGGGAATATAGCGTCGAACCCGTACTTGGCCCGAATTGATTCCGTCCAGGGCAATAGCACCCCTTGATCCTCAAGACGATCAATTTTATTGATCACGAGGGCCACTGGAGTTTCGGTGTGCTGTAGCGCTTCAAGCACCAAATCGTCCTCAGAGGTCCATCGATTTCGGTCAACGACAAAAAGAACCAGGTCAACATCGGCTAAGGCACTGCTGGCAGCCCGATTCATGTAACGATTAATGGCCTTGCCCTGCTCCAAGTGCATGCCCGGAGTGTCAACAAACACGACCTGGTCTCCGCTGTCGGTATAAATACCCATGACCTGGTGACGAGTCGTTTGAGGCTTCCTCGAGGTAATGCTTATTTTTTGGCCCAACGCATAATTGAGAAGCGTAGATTTCCCCACGTTGGGTCGGCCTATAATAGCCGCATACCCGCAGCGCTGTTCCCCATCAGTCATTGCCTAGCTCTCCTATCGCAACGGAGGCAGCCTGCTGCTCTGCATTTCTACGACTAGAACCCCGCCCCGAAAAAGCATTTTTTTGCCCATTAATTAAACAGACCACTTCAAATTCCTGTGCATGATCCGGTCCCTCGACGCTCACCAAATCATAGCTGGGCAGCGGCAAATTCCTTGCCTGTAACCATTCTTGAAGCAACGTTTTGCTGTCTTTGTCTCCATCCACCTGAAGCTCTCCCAGCGCGTCTGCAAACCAATGCAATATCACGGGAGCGGCGTTTTCGTACCCAGCATCAAGCAACATTGCGCCGGCGATAGCTTCTACCGTGTCAGCTAGAATACTGGCCCGGTGTCTGCCGCCGCTTTTACGTTCGCCGACCCCGAGAGTCAGGCACTCACCCAAAGCATATTTTTCGCCCAGGGCCGCCAAAAACGTGCCGCGCACAAGCTTTGACCGGAGTCGGGTCAACTGACCTTCACTCGCCTTCGGAAACTGTAAATACAAACGTTGTGCGATAACGTGGTTGACGAAGGAATCGCCGAGAAACTCTAGCCGCTCATTGTTAGTGCGACCTGCACTCCGATGAGTGAGTGCCAGCTTGAGGATTTGGAGATCCTGGAAACTGTAGCCCAGGCGATTTTGCAGACTCAGCAGCTGCGGTGACTGGCTGGACAGACTCAATTCCCATCCACTTTAAAAATCAAATCTTCGAAATTCATGACGCCATCAACGATCCAGAACAGTGGAAACCGGACTTCGTAGTTCGCATCAATCACGATTTTGTTTCGCTCCCGGTAAATCTCGATGTCTCCAGCATCAATGACGTAAACCTGCGACGTTTGCAGCAACTTACGAATGCGAGTTCGAACCTCTGCCGTGCTTTGGGTTTGAGGATCGAACTCATCGACTGAGCGCTCTACAATATCTTTTACCGTCAAATACTCTAAGTATGATGGGGCAATCCTCAGGACTAGAATCAGCGCCCCGCCAAAGACCAGCACATACAGAAGGAATCCCCAGGCAGTGAGTCCACCCTGACGCGTTCTAGTTGTTAATGGTTTACACATGCTTACCCCTCGCTTCAGTCAATCGATCCGACACGACCGAAAGACGGAATCGAGAATAGCGACTCCCAATGCATCCAAATGGCCACGGCTTGCCCGACAATATCTCGCTCTGGAACCTGGCCCCACACCCGGCTATCACTGGAATTGTCACGATTATCGCCCATCATAAAGTAATGGCCAGCTTTTACCGTGACAGAAAAATCTCGTGACGGGCGCCGCTGATCTATCTGCATAAGGTAGCTATCTGCGCCGACAGACTCAAGACCAACCTCGTAACGCGAGCGACCCTCTGGAACCGTGGCCAGCCACTCTCTCGGTACAGGCTCACCATTGACTGTAATGACCTTGCCTCGATACTCAATACGGTCCCCCGGCACGCCTATCACACGTTTAATGTAATAGGTCTCGTTCTGATGGGGAGGGAAAAAAACCATAACGTCGCCGCGCTCTGGCTTGCCAATTGACACAACCTTAGACCGCGCCACTGGGAGCCTTAGCCCGTAATTAAATTTATTGACCAAAATGAAGTCCCCGACCTCAAGTGTCGGAACCATGGAAGATGACGGAATTTGAAAGGGCTCAAAAAGAAAGGAGCGAAGTACGAAGACAAAGGCAAGCAAGGGGAAAAATGAACGGGCGTACTCGACAATAGCCGGCTCTGAAGCAGTTTCAGCAAAAGATGACCGATATTTTTGAGCGTCTCCGGCGTCGGCCTGATCCCATTTTGGGTACTGCCGCTTCAAATCTGCAACTCTGCTCCTTCGAGGCCCCGCTGCAAAAATTGCGTCCAGAGCCCATATTAGACCGCTGCCCGAAACCAGGATTAAAAGAATTAGCGGAAAATCGATATTCACATTTGCTCCACTGCAATCACACTTAATTTAACTGTCGACCTGCAGAACCGCCAAAAAAGCTGACTGAGGAATTTCTACGTTCCCCACCTGCTTCATGCGTTTCTTGCCAGCCTTTTGCTTTTCCAACAGCTTTTTCTTACGAGTCGCGTCTCCACCATAACACTTGGCAGTCACATTTTTTCTAAGCGCCTTAACCGTCTGTCGTGCAACAATTTTGCCTCCCACGGCTGCCTGAATAGCTACGTCAAACATTTGTCGAGGGATGAGCTCTTTCATTTTCTCTGTCAACACGCGGCCTCGGCCCTGAATATGATCGCGATGCACAATAACCGCCAATGCATCAACGCGATCGCCATTAATCAGTACATCGAGCCTTGACAGAGGCGCCGCTTGGAAGCAATGAAATCCATAATCTAACGAAGCATAGCCACGACTCACCGACTTCAAGCGGTCAAAGAAATCGAGAACAACCTCAGCCATGGGAATATCGTAAATAAGCTGCACCTGTTTGCCCAAGTACTGTAAGTCTACCTGCGACCCCCGCTTATCGATGCACAATGTGATGATGTTACCTAGAAACTCTTGGGGCGTCAGAATAGTGCAACGTGCAATTGGCTCGCGCATTTCCTGAATGTCACCAACATCCGGCAATTTAGACGGGTTGTCGACATTAATGACGCTGTCATCTTTTGTAACAATCTCGTAAATCACCGTGGGCGCTGTGGTGATCAAATCCAGATTATATTCACGCTCTAATCTTTCCTGAATGATCTCCATGTGCAGCATGCCCAGGAAACCACAGCGGAAGCCGAACCCCAGAGCGTCCGAGGTCTCGGGCTCATAAAATAGCGACGCGTCATTGAGGGTCAGCTTTCCCAGAGCGTCTCGAAAGTCTTCGTAATCATCAGAGGAGACTGTGAAGATGCCCGCGTAGACTTGGGGCTTTGCTTTTTTGAATCCAGGCAAGGCCGGGGTATCTGGGTGAGCAACCGAGATTAAGCTGTCGCCAACTGGTGCGCCCTTAATGTCTTTAATACCGGCAACGATGAATCCCACTTCCCCTGCAACCAAAGCCGCCGTCTCTGTTCTCCGTGGCGTAAAGACCCCCACCATATCCGCCTGATGCTGTTTACCACTCGACTTAACAATAAATTTGTCTCGCTTTCGTAAAGTACCTTGGGTCACCCGAACCAACGAAACGACACCTAAATAATTATCAAACCAGGAATCGATAATTAGTGCTTGGAGTGGAGCTGCCCGGTCACCTTCTGGCGCAGGGATGTTTTTTATCAGGTACTCCAACGCGTCTTCAATACCCAGCCCTGTCTTCGCGCTGACGGGACAGGCATCTTCTGCCTCAATGCCAATAATTTCTTCAATTTCTAGCTTGACCGTATCGGGGTCGGCTTGAGGCAGATCCATTTTATTGAGTAGGGGCAGCACCTCTAATCCTTGCTCTATCGCGGTATAGCAATTAGCTACCGACTGAGCCTCGACCCCCTGCGCCGCATCAACAACCAGCAGAGCACCCTCACACGCCGATAATGATCGCGACACCTCGTAGGAAAAGTCCACGTGCCCCGGCGTATCAATAAAATTGAGCTGATATTCCTCGCCGTTCTGCGCCTGATACATCAAAGTTACGCTCTGAGCCTTGATGGTAATGCCACGCTCACGCTCGAGTTCCATGGAATCCAGTACCTGAGATTCCATTTCGCGGTCCGACAGGCCGCCACAATGCTGTATGAACCGATCAGCTAATGTAGATTTGCCGTGATCGATGTGCGCAATAATTGAAAAATTGCGGATATGACTTAGTTCAGTCACGCGCTGGATTCCCGATAATGCCGAGCCGGAATCGGCTCAGAAAAGCGCGGCATTCTAACCCACCGAGCTTCAGGATGCATTGACCGTTGCTGCAACTGCAAATTATTGTTCGGCTTGGGGTACGCGAATGGCCAAAAATAAGGGGGCTCCGCGTCGAATCAATCGAATGGCTACCGACTGTCCGGGCCGTAAACGCGCTACCGCAGTTTCAAAGTCGTTGGTCGACTGCACCGCGCTACTCCCTAGGCGAGTAACAACATCACCACCCACAATACCCGCCATGGCGGCAGGAGATTCTGGTGCAACCTCCAAAACCAGCACGCCACCGCTGAGACCCAGTTCGGCCATCATTTCATCGTCGGCGGTCTCCAATACCATCCCAAAAACTGCCTCGTTGCTATTGGCGTCGGGCATGCGTCCACTTACCGAGGGGCGATCCCCTGCATCGAGTCCACCCACGACAACCTGTAACGTTTGATTGCTACCCTCCCGGCGCACTACCGCCTTCACTTCGCTCCCCGGGGCGATGAGACCCACCACATGTGGCAGGTCAGAGGAGGAATTAATCGCCTGTCCGTCGAACTCAAGAATGATGTCCCCACTCTGCAAACCGGCTTCCTGAGCTGGCGAATCTACTCCCACCTGCGCGATCAGGGCACCTCGAGGCCGATCCAGCCCAAAGGATTCTGCAAGATCGAGATCGACATCTTGAATACTCACCCCCAGCCACCCTCGAGTGACCTCCCCTGAGGTTTTCAACTGCATTACCACGTTTCTTACAACAGCCGCTGGAATCGCAAAAGAAAGGCCTATCGAGCCACCAGAGCGAGTGAAAATTTGTGAATTCACACCAACGACTTCGCCGTCTAAATCAAACAGCGGCCCCCCGGAATTACCCGGATTGATCGCGACATCTGTTTGAATAAACGGCACGTAATTTTCCCCCGCCTCTGTTGGCAAGCTGCGTCCCTTGGCACTGACAATCCCTGCCGTAACAGAGAAATCAAGTCCAAAAGGAGAACCTATAGCCAGCACCCATTCACCGACAGCAACGTCATCCTCAGCGATTTCCAGAACCGCAAGGCCATCAGACTCGATTTTTAACAACGCTAAATCTGACCTGACGTCTGTGCCAACAATCTCAGCCTCAAACTCTCGCCTGTCTAGTAGTCTGACAGTCACCGAGGTGGCCCCCTCAACAACATGATGGTTAGTTACAACATAGCCGTCTTCAGACACGATAAATCCGGACCCGGTGTTTTGCCGCTGCTGCTGTGGGGCTTGCCCTCTAAATTCAAAAAACCGTCGCAGATACTCGGGAAGCTCTTCCAATTCGTCAGCACTGGGCATTGACTGTGCCTCAGACTCAACGAGGATCTTCACAACAGCCGGGGCCGCCGACTCAACAATAGGCTGAAAGTCTGGTAACGCAGCCTTTGTTGACCATGGCAACAGGGTTAGCAAAGCGATTGTGACCAATTTGTACATCATTCTTCTCCTTGAATTCAGACCTATCACAGGTCACGGCATCCTTTTACTGACGCGCAATAACGGTAGCGCCAACCGTAATGGGCTGTGCGTGAACCACCGAGGAAAGGCGAGGTTCGAAGCTTTGTCTTGGCAGCACCCATTGAGTGGCGACTCGCACAGCGACAAACCCCGCACCCAAACCCAGCAAAAACGCTATTACAGTAGCAAACTCGCCGTAAGGCTGGGCAATTAGCACTGCGGTAATACCGAACAACAACGGTGCAAGGTAGACCAGCAGCGACCCCTTCAGTACTGCAGACTCTGGAAGCTCAATTTCAACCTCATCATCAACCCTGCAGTCTTGAGCGCGCACTGTGGACGTCTCGAGAGCCTCCACAAGCCCTCTGTGGCCCGTTGTACGACTAACAATACCCTGTCCACACCCCGCTCTAGCGGCGCATTTTCCGCACAGTGAACTGGGAATAGTTTCCACCCAAACCGAAGCAGACTCGACAGCAACAACACGTCCAATTTCACGCAGCATTTATTCCGCCTCACCCCGCTGGCGCAAGGCCTCTGCTAAAAGTCTAGCTGTGGTGATTGGCACTTCCCCCAGCACAGTCACTAATTGCCGTTGAGCATTACCTCGTGTGTATGTCAGCGAGGAACCTCTGAGGGCAAAACCCTCTCCACTGGGTAGCGAGTTCGGTTGATTTTCTACAAAGACAGAAACGGTAGCGAGGCCATCACTCAACACAAGAAAGTCAACCGGCAGCCGCCCCTGATTGACGACTGTAAATCCGGGTGGAAGCGCCGCTAAATAGTATTTTGATGCCACCAATTCGCCGTCCCTGATGCCGTCGTCTGTTGGGACAACCTTTGCTTCAAAAATAATATCGGCAAATTCATAGCGTTCGAGGATTTGACCTTCGGGGCTCGCGGCTAAAACACGAAGTGGCACATAAAATTCGGCATCAAGATCCATGACATAGGCCAAACGGAGAGTATCTCGAGGTCGAGCAGACAGGCGATAGGTGGCGCGGCCCGCTACCGCGGGTCCTGGCTCAATCGCCAATCCGTAATAACGCGCTAGGTGACAAGGTCCGGGCGATACGCGAGGCAGTGATGCCACTGGCCGAGGCGCAGGCCCCACCGCTTGATTCAAACGTGTAAGTTCATTTTCACCCGATTCGGGGTCCACATGAACTGCAATAAACTCCCGATCACCCCCGTACTCAACCAGCATAGTGCCGCGGTAACCGACCGATGAAGACGCTGCGAGAAACCCACGAACCGCATGAGTCAGGGTTTCAGACATTACACAGGATGGGGGCGTTTGCTGATCGGGCTGATCCGCAGCCGACACTGACGTGCTTGATGCCCCCCAAACCAGTAAGGCGAGGATCCAAAACTTCATCACTTGATTGCTATTGCGCTGCGGCTTTCTCGGGGAGCCGAGCAAACGGCACCAAGGAATTAGGCTGAAAATTGGCGGTCGAGCGAGCATGCTCCTGAGCATAGCGCTCAAAACGCTCTCGAGCCAATTGATTATAAATAGCCGATGAACCGGAAGGTGCTGTCTTGGTGGCCGGTGAACGTGTTGGCATCGTTGGATTCGGCGCACCAAATCGCGCCTGCACCGGAGCGGCACCCGGAATGGGAACAACACCACCGGGAACGGCTGTCGCAATTGGACTTGCTGCAGAACCCAAGGGGGACTGCCCTACCATGGCCTGGCCGCCTAAAACCATGGCGAATGTAACTGATGCCGCGACAGCTAAGGAGCCGAGAGGCCCTAGAGGCCGCCGCCTGGGTTGGCTTTCCAAGGATTGACGGACAGCTTGACTGACATCGATCTGGCGCTCGATCTGCCCAGTACGCAGCAAACCTCGTGTCTGCTGAATTCGCTGCCAATGCGCCCTAGCCTCAGGATCTTCATCAACAGCTTTCAGGACGCGAGCGATGTCTAGCTCAGACCCCTCACCATCTATTAGTGCGGACATCGATTCCTTCATCGCATCAGCTACTGCCATTCCCTTCTCTCCTTTGCTCGCAGGCCGTACGGACGCTTTATCCGCCGCCTAACGTATTTACTCGCCTGCCAATTGCTCTCGGACACGACTATCTACCACCTCGCGCGCCCTAAATATTCTCGACCGTACTGTGCCCACAGGGCACGCCATGACATCCGCTATTTCCTCATAGCTTAGCCCATCAAACTCCCTGAGACTTAGTGCTGCACGCAGTTCCTCAGGCAAGCCCTCCAGTGCGGTCTGTACCGTCTTTGCCAGCTCACTGCCAAAGTAGGCATTTTCTGGCGTCTCTATTTCGCGAAGCGCATCGCCTTCCTCAAAATACTCAGCATCCTGGACGTCGGCAGTTGTAGCAGGTCTCCGTCCCCTTGCCACTAGATAATTCTTTGCGGCATTTGAAGCAATTCGATACAGCCAAGTATAAAACGCGCTCTCACCTCGAAATTTTGGCAGTGCTCTGAAGGCCTTGATAAAAGCCTCTTGTGTCACATCCTCTACTTCGGCAGCGTCATTTACAAAACGCGCAACGAGTGTCGCTATGCGCCCCTGATACTTGAGCACCAGTAAATCGAAGGCTCGTGTATCCCCCCGCTGAGCTCTCACTACCAGTTGCTGATCGGTTTCCCGAGCTGTCACGTAACCGCCTTCTAAAGGTTTTTGACCAGCAGCGACAAAATTCATCGTAATATCCATCGCTTGCTGAGACTACTGTATCGCGCAAGAGTTCCCGCTGCGCACACCAAAACGTAAATTATTGCCACAGTGTAAGACAAAAGAGGCCCCATCCAGCCATTAATGCTATGACAGACAATGAAAACTACGATGTATTAATCATAGGTAGCGGCGCAGCGGGGTTGTCCCTGGCCCTGCAATTACCCCCGCATTATCGCTGTGGCGTCCTGTCCAAGGCACACATGGCAGCGGGATCAACGTTTTGGGCTCAGGGGGGCATGGCGGCGGTTCTGCATGATCGAGACTCCTTTGACGCCCACGAAGCCGACACCATAGATGCGGGTGCGGGACTGTGTCATGAACCTGCCGTGCAGTTTTGTGTCAGCCAAAGCCGCTCTGTTGTCGACTGGCTCGTCGACCAAGGAGTCGCCTTCGACTATCGCTCAGATCAACCTGATGCAGAGTTTCGAGAATTTCATCTGACTATGGAAGGTGGGCATAGCCACCGTCGAATTATTCATGCTGCGGACAGGACCGGCCGCGCGATTTCAGACGTGCTCACCCAGAATGCGGCCGCTGCAGACAATATTTCATTACTCCCCGACTGCTACGCGGTAGATTTAATTCGGGTCGATGGCCGCTGCGTCGGCGCCCATGTATTGGACACCCGCAGCAACAGCGTCAAAACCATAGCCGCGCGGGCTGTGGTCCTTGCAACAGGCGGTGCCAGCAAGGCTTATCAATATACTTCGAATCCTGATGGCGCGAGCGGTGACGGTATTGCTATAGCTTGGCGCGCCGGCTGTAGGGTGGCTAATATGGAATTCAATCAATTCCACCCTACTTGCTTGTACCATCCGAAAGCCAAGTCGTTTTTAATCACTGAAGCGCTGCGCGGCGAGGGAGCACGCCTGTTGCTTCCCAACGGCGAGGCCTTTATGGCTCGCTTTGATTCTCGTGGTGAACTTGCCCCTCGAGACATTGTTGCCCGAGCAATCGACCATGAAATGAAGCGTCTTGGGCTTGACTGCGTTTATTTGGATATCTCGCACCGCCCCCCAGAATTTCTACGCAGTCACTTTCCGACAGTATACGAACGCTGCCTCGCACTGGGCATCGACATTTGCAAAGATCGAATTCCTGTGGTCCCGGCCGCTCACTATACCTGCGGGGGGGTTGTCGTAGATCAATTCGGTGCGAGTGACTTACCCGGGCTGTATGTCATCGGTGAAACTGCTTGCAGTGGTTTACATGGAGCCAACCGAATGGCTAGCAACTCACTTCTCGAGTGTTTCGTTTACGCGGCATCTGCCGCCAAACATATCTCCGACGCGGATCTACCCGCTCCCACAGCACTGCCGGGATGGGATGACAGTCGCGTTCGCGTATCAGATGAGGGTGTGATCATCCCTTACCATTGGCAGGCTCTTAGACGCCTTATGTGGGATTACGTCGGCATCGTAAGGAGCGATCGCAGACTGGCGTTTGCTGCAGATGCGATTGAGCTCATGCAAGTTGAGATTGCCAATTATTACAGCCAGTTTCTCATCACTAGACCCTTACTGGAGCTCAGAAATCTCGCTGAAGTTGCCGCGCTGACGGTGCGATGCGCTGCCGCGAGGCAGGAGTCCAGAGGGCTACACTTCAATCGCGATTATCCCGAAGCTAGCGCCAACACCCATGACTCGATATTAATTCCCCCAGAACATCCAGCCTACGGCAATCCGCAGGACAGAGACTTGCAATTACCCCGTTATACGACGGCGTTGTCAGGGCACGGAATTTAACGCAATTTGGAGCGATTATGCACTCTTATTTGCTCAGTAATAGCCGTTAGCGTCTCGTCGGCCAGAGCTTCTCTGCCCATGATCCAATTAAGAATATCCTGATCCTCATGACCCATGAGCTGTTGGTAATCATCGCGAAGCTGAGGTTCCAGCGCCCTGAAACATGCCTCCATAAAAGGTTCGAGCAACAAATCGAGCTCGAGTAAACCGCGTCGGCTAGCCCAACGCATACGGCTGTATTCTTTATCTTCGGTCATAAGCTCTCCACTCTAACGGCCCGGGATGTTCAACATAGTAAGCCGCACTGCATGCAGACAAACGGATAGGTAAATAAGCCAGCGGAATCTACAGTAACGAAAAAATACCAGTCCCGTTAGATGGCTAGGCGCGTTGGCATTGACCAAAATTAACATACAATGCTCACCGAGACTGATGCCAAGGCCCTAACCTATGACTGATAACCCCCTCGCAGCCGTCAATACGGCAGATGAACTAGTAAACGGGTGGGCGCCCCTAGCGCAGGAAGCATTGCTACGATTGGAGGGGCAGGACGCTTGCAAATTCCTTCAAGGGCAAACCACCGCAGACTTCGGTCAGGTAAACGCACTTGATGTGATACCCGGAGCCTTTTGTGACGTCAAAGGTCGAGTCATCGCCGATTTTCGCGCACTTATCGTCGATCCAGAAACTGTCATTCTATGCGTTATGGAGAGCTTGGCCGATTTACTATCGGGCCATCTCACTAAGTATTTGATGTTTAGTAAAGCTGAGCTCAACCGGACCCCAGAGCCGCCTTGGGGAGTTGCCGGCAGTGAAGCGCACCATCATTTTGATGTCGATCAGAAACTCACAGAGGGCAATCGTGCCGCGGCAGTAGCCGCAGGCTGGCTAATTCCCTTGGGGCACCAAACTTCTTTGTTAATCCCAGAGGACGCAAAGCAGGTGGGGATAAACCTCAATAATAAATCCATCGATGAATTTGAATCAGCTTGGCGCGCTCTTGCCTGTCTTCGTGGAGAGGCCAGAATCACCTCCTCAACAACAGGGAAATACCTACCTCAGGATCTCAGCTACGATTTAGCGGGATGGGTAAGCTTTGATAAGGGTTGCTACACAGGGCAGGAAATTATTGCCCGGCTTCACTGGCGAGGAACGCCCAAAAGACGACTTTACCTTGGGAGTGCGGCAGTCAAGCAACTCAGCGACGGCTTAAAGCTCGTCAACCAAACCGATGCTCGCGCGGTTGGCAGCATTGTAAATACAGCTAATTACGGAAGCGGCAGCGTGATTTTAGTTGAAGCTGCCGAGGGTGCGGCAGGTCAGGACGTCAACATTGATGAGATGAACCAAACTGTCCGAATAAACGATGTCCCCATTGCTTATTTTTCTGACGTTGAAACCTCATGAGGTAGCCTCCAACTGCAGGACTATGCAACGGAGCACCATCACCAACTACCTACGAAGCTACCAAGCTTAGGCCGGCAGTGACCAATCGATAGCGCCGCGGCCGCAGCGGTCAAGAAAAGCATTGGCTTGCGAAAAATGGCCGCAGCCCAAGAAACCCCTATGAGCTGACAACGGCGATGGGTGAGGCGCCGTTAATATACAGTGGTCAAAGCCCTCAAGAACGCCAACTGTTTTGCGTGCTTGTGCACCCCACAGCATAAAAACTATCGGCTTGCCAATATCTCTCACTGTTGCAATAACACGATCCGTAAAAACCTCCCAACCAAGATTTTGATGTGAGCCCGCACGGCCAGACTCCACTGTCAAAGAGGCATTGAGTAACAGAACCCCCTGCTCAGCCCAGTGGCTAAGGCAACCGTGAGAGGGCTTGTCTAGCTTGAGGTCGCGCTGCAATTCTTTAAAAATATTGCGCAGCGAGGGTGGAATGCCCACTCCCCTTGGAACAGAAAAACTAAGTCCGTGAGCCTGACCAGGGCCGTGATACGGGTCTTGCCCCAAAATCACGACCCGAACAGCTTCTGGGGGCGTCAGCTGTAATGCGCTAAAAATTTCAGCTCCAGGAGGATATATAACTTTCCCCAAGGCCTTTTCATCCCGCAAAAACCGCGCAAGACCTTGCATTTTTGGCCCTGAAAGAGTGTCGCCAAGGGCCTCTAACCATTCCGGTCTCAAACGCGGCGGGTTAAGGGGCCGCTCTGCTGGGGCTGGTAATTCTGAATCCATCAATGTTTCCCGCTGTAATGAATAAAATTAGGGACTGGCATCTCAAGCCTACAGGCGACACAATCGCACTGCAGTAATTTTGGTGAGCTATGAAACCGGAAAATTCAGACAGCGCCACCCCAGCCCAGCAATCGGCCCGTATCATGGCGCTGAGGCAATATACCCGCAAGCTATTACAACCCCGGCTAAGCCTCGTAGCCGAGGCAATGGCAGATCATCTATTTAATCTATCCGCCAGCGCAAAGTTAGCGCCTGAACATCGAACTCAAGCATTTGAGGCGTTCTCTGGTTTTAAATCCAGAAGCAAAGACTTTGTAGGCTCACTGATCGCCGATATCGACTTGGACTTTGAAAATTTAATCACCGACCGTTATCCGCCGAGTGATGGTGAGCAAACACCGGCTGAGTTGGACCTATCTGAACTTAGGGGGTTTGAAAACAGCTCGGCGATCGATTCAATCGTACAAGCGGGTACGGAGCGGTACTGGGGCCACCTAGAATCACTAACTTTGGGCTTAGCAACATTATTGGATGCCAATCCGCGGACGCTGCGACTCCCCTTTGGTCTGCGCGGCCTTGCTACGAACTATCGTCGCTATATCGATCAGCTTGAGCTCCCTGATTTTATCATTGCTGAGCTCGATCGCGCGTTTACTAGGAACCTACTTCCAGAGGCCGGCGCGTTATATCAAGAACTCAATGCGGTGCTTACCGCCAGTGGTAACTCGCCCATTGCTGGGCTCAATTCGGAAGCTGAGGGCAATGCTCCCGAATCCATAAACAAACTGTCCAGCCACAACGTGGCACCACTCCCCTCGGATCAGTCTGTACCAGACACGCCACGCTCCACAAGAGTACCGAGCACCAAGCGCCCATTAACCCAAAAAACGACATCCGCAGCCTCCAGCCCTCATGCCGATGCACTGAGTTCACCCGAGCGCTACGACCTTAGCGGCACCTCAGAACATAATGAATTCAGACTACAGACGTCGCCTTTAGCAAATTTAGCAAAATCGGACGGCATCGCTGAGTATTTACCCGGACGTGGAAAACCCGATTCGCCCCCCGTGATCGACGAGGCGATGCTAACCAGGCTGCGCCTGCCCGCACTGCAATCTGAGATGCCAGAAAATCCATTAACACAGGCGCAGTTAGACGAAAAAGCCCAGGACTTATCGGCAAGAATTGCCGCTATACGACATACCGAGAAAGGAATTTCTCATACAGAACCTCTTGTTAAACAGTTGGGCTTAGATACTTTAGATCCTGAGCTACAGCCCTTAAGAGGTAGCGTGCAGCTAATCGATAATTTGTATCAAACTATGTTTGATACTCTGCCTCTTACCGAAAACCTGAGTCACAGCTTGGGTAACTTGAAGCTGCCCCTGGCAGAACTCTCCCTGACGGACCCTGTATTTTTTCAAGACCAGCAACATCCCGCACGCCTACTGGTCGAACGACTGAGTGAGCTGAGTGCCCTAGCACCCCGAAACAGCACCCGCGTAGAGCAACAAATCAATGAGGCCTTGAGTACCATTGGACGCGAATTTGACGGAAATCTAAGCGTCTTCGAAAAAGCCCTCACTAAAATCAATAAACTTGCTGTGTCTATGCTCAAGCAACAGCAGCGCAATATCCAGCGTCAGATTGCCGCTGAAGAGGGTAAGGAAAAACGTGAGCAGGCGGCTCAGCAAGTAGAAAGCGATCTTAGCCAACTGCTCCCTGACGGACTCATACCCGCAAGCCTTCTCAGCCTAATCGATTCTTTTCTGCGCGATGAATTAGTGCTGCTTCAACTACGCGAAGAGAATTCACCTCTTTATGACAACGTTCTCGACCGCGTGTCACAAACTAATAATGCCCTTCAACGTGCTATGGAGACAGGCCTCCCTCTAAGAAAAGACGCGGCGAAAAAAATGGCGGAGATACTCCCTCAAGGTTTGGGAGATAATTTTCTCTCGATAGAGACTCAAGGGCTTTTGAAGCAGCTGCAGCAACAACTTGGTGGGGATGAACCGATTACCCTCGCCGCATCTTCGCTCCCCGAACCTGAAATATTTGCCGAGCCCAAATTTTCGGAGCGCCTAGCAACGCTCCCTCGTCTTGATAGCTGGGTAAAGCGCGCACATCAACTTAAGCTAAAGAGTTGGATATCTGAGATCGCTCCTGATGGCTCGTCGCAAAACTTGCAGCTAATTTGGAAAAACGCCAATTCGACGCGCTTTGCTTTTGCCAACGAGCAAGGCTTCAAAGTTAAAGACATTAACCTCATCCAGCTTGCGCGAGAACTCTGCAACAACCTTAGGCCCTTAGCTCCCTCAGACGAGCTGCCGATTATTGAGCGCAGTGTGTTCCAAACTTTAGAAAAACGCCAAGAGGACTTGAGTACTCTCAACAACACACCGCAGTCACCGTCGGAATCGCGCTCAGTAATGACTGACGCGGCGCAGAGCCATATTCGAAGGGCCAAGCGCAAAGGAATTACGAGCTGCGCGCTTGTGATACACGCAGAAGACGCCGCAGGTGTCGAGCATGTGAGCAACCGATTACTGAAAAGTGAGGTGCCCATAGACTGCAGAGGAGCGCTATCTCCCACCACCCACGGTCTCATCGTCAACACTTCAAATTATGAACAACTGCGAAAGCTACTGAGCGATGAAAGTAGTATGGCTCCCCCCGCAGGCATTGGCATCGCAACCATAAACGGCATTCTCTCGAGCGCAGAAGCCTTCTGGATCCATTTAGAGGACATCGCACGGCAAGGCCTCGCAACGGCGCCCAATATCGGCGTGGTCGCAGCACCACTGCCCCAACCAAGCAATCTCACGAGCGCTGTTCGGGAGACCTATGCCTTACTTCAAAACGAGACACCACCCCCACAATTTTCTTTACGACCTTTGTACCGACGCGCTCTTGAAAACGAGAAAGTTGTGCACACGCGTTACGAGGTACTGTCTGATGGGATCGCTGCTGGCAATAACAGTCAGAGACGCCAGCGCTATCCATCAACCGCTTTGGCTATCGCGACCGATTGCTCCAAGGTTAGCAATACTTGCCGCTTCGCTGAGTCAGTGGTCGCCGCGGGCCGCGCCCTGCCACTGTTCCAGCTTCGCATCAGCACCGAGGCCGTTTTGCACCCTGAGTTTCTCGATTTTTTGCTGCATGAAGTCTCCGAGAGTGGTATTGGAACTGACCGTTTATGGTTCGAATTAACCGATTCAGTTCAACTCAGAGAGGACAATGATGCCGCCCATTTTTGTGGCACATTGCGGTCAATTGGCTGCCAAATTTCAATAGCGGAGGTCAATCCCAAGCGCGGCAGTACAGCCGTGCTGCAGAAACTTAAACCTCACACCCTCGCCTTAGACAGCGCTCTGTGGCCTGTAGTGCCGGGTGACGAAAAACTCCTCGCCCTTCATCAAACTATCAGTGATCTGCATCATCTCGTTGGCGAGCATGTGGTGTTACGCAAACATCATAACGATGCCCAAGCTCAGCAGCTTGGCATCGATTTTTTTGAGACCTTTGATCCGGATGAGCTTTTTCCCGAAAGCTTGCGGGAAAAATTACCAATCATTACCCGATAACCTCCGCTACCTATCTGCCCTTAATTGACGCACTAAATTTAGGAAAACGGCCCAATTGGTTACCACCAAGAGGAACGATAAAATGCCTCGACGCGGAACCCTGTGCCGGCCTATGATAACCACACCAAAATAAAGGGAATAGACTCATGTTCCATCACAGCGTGGGCATCATGACCAAGCCCAGTGCCGCATGGCGTCGTCTTGCGCAACTCGACGAAACCAGTCAGGCTCTGATGCTGCTGTACCCTCTGATTTGGGCGATTTTACCCGCCTATGCTTGGTATATCGGCACCACTCAGGTCGGCTGGACCATTGGCACGGGTTCCGATGTCATTCGCCTTACCGACGAAAGTGCCAGGCTCATAAGTTTCCTGTTTTATGGCGGTATGGTGTCCTGTGTTGTGGCCATCGGCTACTTCATACATTGGATGTCTGAGACTTATGGTGCGCAGTCTTCGTTTATCAAAGGCATTTTAATCGCAAGCTTGTGCGCGACTCCGCTTTTTATTGCGGGAGCCGTTGGGTTTTACCCCATTCTTTGGCTAGATATGTTGATTGGAGTCTTTGCAGTCTGTTGGTCGACATATTTACTCTATAATGGGATCCCTATTGTGATGAAGATTCCAGAAACTCGGGGCTTCCTCTTTGCCAGCGCGGTGATCGGAGTATCCCTTGTGATGTTGGTTTGCTTACTTGTTGCCACAACCCTGCTGTGGGACTGGGGAGCCATGCCAGCCTTCACTGATTAGAAGCGTTGCCAAAAAAGGAGAGCTCGACGCACGGGCTCCATCAAAATTAATAAGAGCTCGACACACGGGCTCCATCAAAATGAAGCAGTTGATATCTTGGGACTGGCCCAGGAATCTGTGAAATACGCAAAGCTGACAGGTGCGGGGGCACCACGATAGCTGGGCTGACTGAGGTGCATGAATATGGCGACCGACGGCATTGAGACATTACCGGTTACCTACAATTACAAGGTGGTGCGTCAATTTGCCATCATGACAGTAGTCTGGGGCATCGTGGGCATGGGAATCGGGGTTTGGATTGCCGCCCAGCTAGCCTGGCCAGCCCTCAACTTTGATTTACCCTGGACAAGCTTCGGCAGGTTACGGCCGCTTCACACCAACGCCGTAATTTTTGCCTTTGGCGGCTCAGCCTTATTCGCTACGTCTTATTACGTCGTTCAGCGAACCTGTCAGGCTAGGCTACTGTCTGACGGGCTGGCGGCATTTACGTTTTGGGGTTGGCAAGCTGTCATCGTAGCGGCCGCAATTACCCTACCTATGGGCATAACCTCATCCAAAGAGTACGCCGAACTCGAGTGGCCTATTGATGTTCTACTTGCGATTGTCTGGATCGTCTACGCCGTAGTGTTTTTCGGCACAATCATGAAGCGTCAGGTTGAGCATATTTATGTGGCCAACTGGTTTTTTGGCGCTTTTATCGTAACGGTGACTATATTGCACACCGTAAATAGCGCCGCACTGCCAGTCAGTATGACCAAATCTTACTCAGCCTATGCGGGTGCCGTAGATGCGATGGTGCAGTGGTGGTACGGCCATAATGCCGTGGGATTTTTCCTGACCGCGGGTTTTTTGGGCATGATGTATTACTTTGTACCCAAGCAAGCCGAGCGCCCGGTTTATTCGTACCGTCTGTCTATCGTCCATTTCTGGGCTTTGATATCGATTTATATTTGGGCGGGCCCACACCACCTGCATTACACCGCGCTCCCCGACTGGGCCCAAAGCCTGGGCATGGTAATGAGCTTGATTTTATTGGCGCCATCTTGGGGCGGAATGATCAACGGCATCATGACGCTATCTGGGGCTTGGGATAAACTTAAAGACGATCCTATCCTGCGGTTCTTGGTCGTCAGCCTCTCCTTTTATGGCATGTCGACCTTTGAAGGCCCAATGATGGCGATCAAAACGGTGAACTCCCTATCCCACTACACCGACTGGACTATCGGTCACGTCCACTCCGGCGCATTGGGATGGGTCGCCATGATCTCTATAGGATCGCTATATCACCTCATTCCTAAGCTTTTTGGCAAGGAGCAGATGTATAGCGTCGCGTTGATCAACCTGCACTTTTGGATGTCTACCATCGGCACGGTGCTCTACATTGCCTCAATGTGGGTCAACGGCATCATGCAGGGCCTCATGTGGCGCGCTTATAACGAAGACGGCACGCTAACCTACACCTTTGTAGAGTCGCTAGTAGCTAGTCACCCTGGATACGTCGTACGGATGATAGGTGGACTCATTTTTTTCAGCGGCATGCTAGTGATGGCCTACAACGTGTGGATGACCACTCGGCGCGATGTACCACTGGCAATATCAAATTCTGAAACCGTTGCTGCTACCGTCTGAGGGGGACAGCTCATGAAGCATGACAAAATTGAACGCACCCCGAGTCTGATGGTCGCTTTGATCATCGTCGCAATAAGCTTTGGGACTCTAGTTGAGTTGGTTCCGCTTGCCTTCTCAAAAAGCACGACGACACCTATTGAAGGACTTGAGCCCTACTCAGCCCTAGAGCTAGAAGGGCGGGATATTTATATTCGAGAAGGCTGCCATACCTGTCACTCACAAATGATACGCCCCCTGCGCGCAGAAACAGAACGTTATGGACATTATTCTGTAGCCGGGGAATTCGTTTACGACAGGCCCTTTCTGTGGGGTTCAAAGCGCACAGGGCCCGACCTCGCCCGTGTGGGAGCGCGCTACAGTGATGAGTGGCATAGGGCTCACTTATATAACCCCCGGGATGTTATTCCGGAATCCAACATGCCAGCTTTCCCATGGCTGTTCGAAGATACGATTGATGCCAAAACAACGCCCGTAAAGCTGGCCACGTTGCGCAAACTGGGGGTTCCCTACACCGACGCCGATATTGCTGGCGCGGAGGCTGCGGTTAAGGATGTACGGGAGATTGACGCGCTAATCGCCTACCTCCAACAGTTGGGCACACTGATACAGGCGCGTCGCTGACATGGATATCAATGATCTACGAGGGGTCAGTACCCTGTTTATGCTGGTGACCTTCATCGGACTCGTCGCTTGGGCGTACGGTCGCAAGCAACAAGAACCCTTTGATGACGCGGCAAATCTTCCTTTCGCCGATCAAGAGGTCGCGGAGCGTACGCGCAGTGAGGTGCTCGATCGTGACTGATTTTTGGAGCGGTTGGATTATCTTACTGACGAGCGCGCAACTGATTGCAGCGCTGTGGATTTTACTCGGTAATCGAAAGAAACCTGAAGCAGAAATCAAGACAACGGGGCATAAATACGACGGGCTGGAAGAGCTCGATACACCATTACCAACTTGGTGGGTCTATATGTTCGTTTCCACTATCGTTTGGTCGGTGGGGTATTTACTTCTTTATCCGGGCATGGGGAACTATCAGGGGCTTTTGGGTTGGACCTCGACCGGACAATACGATGTCCGGGTGGCTAAAGCGGAAGATCAGTACCGCGCTATGAGAGACCGATATTTAGCCATGCCGATTGAAGATATTGCGTTTGAGCCCAAAGTTAGAAAAATGGGCCGACGACTGTTCGGCAATAACTGCGCGCAATGCCATGGCTCTGATGCCTACGGCGCCCACGGGTTTCCCAATTTGGCCGATGATGATTGGCTCTACGGTGGAACACCCGAGGCCATCAAGGCAACTTTGATTCACGGTCGACAGGCTGCCATGCCGGCATGGCAGACCATTCTGGGCGATAGCGGTATTAAAGAAACAACCCAGTATGTGCTGTCGCTCAATGCTCGAGATGCCGATGCTCGTGATGCCGCAAAAGGCGCGCAGCATTTTCAAACCTACTGCA
Organism: marine gamma proteobacterium HTCC2080; assembly: GCA_000169115.1. Lineage (GTDB taxonomy): Bacteria > Pseudomonadota > Gammaproteobacteria > Pseudomonadales > Halieaceae > Luminiphilus. The sequence continues at coordinate 18,464 of AAVV01000005.1, read as the reverse complement.
TCGCATGTCATGGCCCTGAAGGCAAAGGCAACCAACTCATGGGCGCCCCAAACCTGACCAACGGTATCTGGCTTTATGGCGGCACGGCTGACCAGATAGCGCATACGTTACGCAATGGACGAAACGGAAAAATGCCGGCGTTCAGCGAAACTTTGACTGAAGATAAAATACACATCCTCACTGCGTGGGTTTACGGACTCAATCGTTCTTCCAGCCAAGCCACTACAGCCGCTAATTTCTGACACGTAATCTTTGAAGACTTCGAGCCATGAATAGTCAGCACGATGACGTGATCGCCGTTGACGCCGTCGTGCCGGCTGAGGTAAGCGAACTCGACAAGCAACAGCGTCGGGAAAAAATTTATACCCGCGCCATTGAAGGTCATTTTCAACGGCTACGCCTGTATACCGGCTGGCCATTATTGCTGGGTTATTTCCTTTTACCCTGGCTGATGTACGGTAATCGACAGGCAGTATTGTTCGACTTACCAGCAAGAAAATTCCATATCTTCAGTCTGACCTTTTGGCCCCAAGACCTTGTGCTGCTCGCATTTATTCTCATTATCGCTGCGTTCACGCTGTTTGCTGTAACTGCGATTTGGGGTCGCTTGTGGTGCGGATACACCTGCCCACAGACGGTTTGGACCGCCATTTTTATGTATATTGAACAGCGCTTTGAGGGCAGCCGCAGCCAAAGAATAAAACTAGATCAAGAGTCAATGTCCTGGAAAAAATTGCGCAAAAAAACACTGAAACACAGCGGATGGGCATTAGTTGCAGCTTTCACCGGCATAACCTTTATCAGCTATTTCGTGCCCATCCGCCAGTTACTTCCTGATCTCTTATCACTAACAGCAAACACCAGTGCAGCAAGTTTTGCGCTGCTGTTTAGCGTTGCCACATACCTTAACGCCGGATACCTGAGGGAGAAGGTGTGTACAGATATGTGTCCCTATGCAAGATTTCAGTCGGTAATGTTTGATAAAAACACCTTAGTTGTTACTTACGACACCAAGCGCGGTGAGCCCAGAGGTTCTCGTAAACGCTTTGCTACAAAAGAAGCGCACCAGGGTGACTGCGTCGATTGCGAGCTCTGCGTTCAAGTATGCCCCACCGGCATTGATATCCGTGCAGGGCTACAATACGAATGCATCGGTTGCGCCCTATGTATTGATGCCTGTGATTCCATAATGGAGAAAATGGGGTCGCCCAAGGGACTGGTCAGCTACACCAGTGAAAACGCATTAACAGGAAATGAAATCACAGGTTTACCCCCCAAGACGCTGGGTTACATCGTGGCGCTAGCGGTGATGGTAACGCTGTTCAGCTTTTCTCTGGTGAATCGCAGTCTGATTGAGCTCAGTGTGTCACGAGACCGCGGCCAGCTTTATCTCCCGGCATCAGCGGGCTTAATCGATAATGTGTATGAGCTTCACCTGACCAATCGTAGCGACCAAGCTAAAGTCTTTCTTATCGAGGTTGACGGAATTGAGGGTGTCTCCATCCTTGGTGATGCGGCCGTTACAGTCCCGGGAGGAGAGTTACTAGAGTTAGGCATTCGGCTCCGAGCTGACCCTAACCGTCTGACCCGCTCAGGCACTCCCATTTTATTTCGCGCCGTATCAATAAGTAACCAAACAGTTTATGCAGAAGCAGAATCTCGTTTCATCCGGCCGACACTATAATGGGTACAACAAGCTATGCTTCCTTGGTATAAACAATTCTGGCCCTGGTTTCTGATTCTCTTACCGGGAACCGCAGTAGTCGCCACCCTGTACACCGTGGTTATTGCCAATCAGTATGCCGATGACCTTGTGGTCGATGACTACTACAAGGAAGGCTTAGCTATTAATCGGCAGCTTGAACGGCAAAACCAGGCGAAAGCGCTGGGTCTCATTGCGAAATTAAACAGCCAAGAAAGACAGTTAGACATAGAAATAAACGGGCCCATTGAGGCCCCGCAGTTGCGACTCCTGCTATCTCATGCGATGGAATCTGATCGTGACTTTGCCGTACCGGTTCAAAAAATTGCCCCGGGGCAATATCGAGTTTTTTTGCCGCAAGCATTAAAGGGGCGTTGGCACTGGACCCTCGATGAAGGCGTCAGTAGCCAATGGCGAATCGATGGCGATCACCTCTTTTGAATATTGAACCCACTGAAACGCAGTGTTTCCATTGTGGAGAACCCCTGCCTGTTGGTGGGACATTTTCAGTTAGCGTGGATAACAGTGACCGAGCCGTATGCTGCTTTGGATGTCAAACCGTCGCCAATCTGATTGCGGGAGCTGCCATGACGGCTTTTTACCAGCAGCGCACCGACTATCCTCCTACGCCTGAGCAACAAACTACACAAACCTCGGATTGGTATAACGACAAAACCTGGCTTCAGACCTTTGCCAAAGTCGATGCTGCGCAGCAAGAAATACCTCTTATGGTAACGGGTATGAGCTGCGCGGCCTGCGCTTGGATTATCGAGCGTTTTGTTCAGGAACTAGCAAATGTTCAGTCAGTAAACATTCAACTGGCACTGGGAAAGGTGACTATTAACCTATCACCTGACAGCTCTGCTGGCCCAGCCATAGAGGTGTTACAGGGGTTAGGCTATGGCGTACAACCGTGGCGCGCTGACAGTCGGCTTCAGCAAATGCGCGAGGACTACCGACGCGATTTACGCCGTCTTGGAATTGCTTTCCTTGGCATGATGCAAGTCGGCATGTTCGCGATCGCACTTCATGCCGGCGCGTTGCAAGGTATCGATGCCGACCTTCAACAACTGCTGCGCGTCATGAGTGCGCCGCTGACGCTTTTTGTCCTTGCTTACAGTGGACGCGAATTTTTTGAGCGCGCCTGGCAGCACCTAAAGCATCGCACACTTATTATGGATAGCTCAGTATCCCTTGCACTTGTTCTTGCGACCGCTGCAAGCCTTTGGTCAACGGTGCAAGGTGGTGGCGAGACCTACTACGACTCCGTCACTATGTTTGTCTTTTTTCTACTGCTGGCGCGCTTTGTAGAAAAAAGGCTTCGAGACAGAGACCTGATTCAGCTAGTGCAACTTGCCGATGAGCTCCCCGAGTTTGTCGCGGTACTGCGTGATCACCAGTGGCAGCGCCTTCCTAGAGACTCGGTGAGTCCAGGGGCAACCATACGAGTTGCTACTGGCGAGGCTATCGCGTTCGATTCCCGAGTTACCTCAGGGACTTCAGTTATCGATGAAGCGGTTTTCACGGGTGAGTCACTTCCCAGGAGCGTGCAAAAAGACGACGTCGTCTTCGCCGGCACCGTCAACGAGGGTGCTAGTCTCGAATTGATCGTGGAACATCGCTTTAATGATTCTCGGCTTGCAGCTCTGGCACATGATATCGATAGGGCGCGGGAAGAGAAGCCTGCCCACCTACAGCTGATCGATCAATTTGCAGCACGGTTTATTAGCATTGTGCTTCTGGCGGCCGCCATTACCTTTGTCGCCTGGTGGAATATAGAGCCGTCAAGGGCGTTTTGGGCAAGTATCGCGGTTCTAGTGGTGGCCTGTCCGTGCGCTTTATCACTAGCGACGCCTGCAGCATTAACGGCAGGAAACGCCTGGTTGGGGCGACGAGGAGTTCGTGTTCGCAGCGAGACCGGCCTTTTAGGGGCGGCAGCCGCGAACCACATTATTTTTGATAAGACCGGCACTCTAACCGAGACCCAGCTTGTCATTTCAACCATTCGCACTGCCCAAGGTATTGATACCGATACTGCACTCGGTACCGCCGCCGCGCTGCAACAATTCAGTAATCATCCCGCCGCAAGACCCTTCCATCATAGAGCGCAAAATACGGCCGTTCGAAATGTCGAAATCATCGCTGCCCAAGGTGTTGAGGGTTGGGATAGTGAACGCAATATAAAGTTACGCCTGGGCAACCTGGCTTTTTGTCGCCACATTGCTCCCGGGCTGCCTAATAGGCCCGACGAAAATCATTACTGGGTTGCACTGGTCGAGGACGGCCGCTGGCTCGCATGGATCAGCCTTTCAGAGAGCCTGCGTCTCGGTACACAGCATCTTGTAGCCGAGCTCAAGAGCGAAGCTCTAACTCTTGAGATCTTATCCGGGGATACCGAATCCAGAGTGCGCCAGATAGCATCGAGTTTAGACCTGACATTTACCGCTGAATTGAAGCCGGATGAAAAATTATCCGAGTTGCAGAAGCGGCAAAGCGCAGGGGCCACTGTTATGGCCATTGGCGACGGCCTTAACGACGCACCACTGCTGCGTGCTGCTGATGTTTCGATTGCTGTCGCCGGCGCCACAGCACTTGCGCAGACTCAAGCTGATTTTGTTATTACGGAGGAAAACACCGATAGAATTTTAATGATTAGGAAGGCTGCCCATGCAACCCGTCGTATCACTCGACAAAACTTAATTTGGGCAGCCAGTTATAATTTGGTTGGGCTGCCACTCGCCGCTTTAGGGTACATTCCACCCTGGGCAGCCGCACTGGGCATGTCTGCCAGTTCCCTGCTGGTAGTTCTCAATGCTCTAAGATTACGCCGGCTTAAGGACTGATATTTTGGAGAGCCTTTATTTACTCATACCGATCGCGCTAATTTTTGTCATCATTGTGGCAGCCTTGCTAATTTGGTCGATCAATCGAGGCCAATACGACGATCTAGACCACGATGCATGGCGTGCTTTGAATGACGATCTAACCGGCAACTCAACACCGCCAGATGACAATGACCGGAACTGAGGCAATCAGCGCCATGCTCATTGGACTCGCAGGTGCGGGGCACTGCATGGGAATGTGTGGCGGTCTGGCATTGGGCTTTCGTGCCCCCGAAGACAAGAAATGGAGTTTCCCGTTGGCCTACCATAGCGGACGCTTGCTGGGCTACGCCTCCATAGGCGGCTTTATAGGCTCGGTCGCACTCTTCCTCCCCATCACTCAATGGACCCTCTATCTGCGTGTTATTGCCGCGTTGCTGCTGGTTGCTGTGGGCCTTCACACGTTAAAACTCTGGTACGGCATTACAGCCCTAGAGCGACTCGGTGGCGGTATTTGGCGCGGTTTAAGTCCAATGCTCCGGGCATTCCTACCGCCAAAACATTGGGGCCATGCGATGGCAATGGGAGCGCTTTGGGGCTTTATGCCCTGCGGATTGGTTTACAGCGCACTTGCCTGGAGCGCAGCAACCGCGACGGGACCTTTCGATGGGGCTTTTCTGATGGGCTTATTTGGAGTGGGAACACTACCCGCCATGCTGGGAACAACGTTAGTGGGCCAACAAGCCAGTGTTATCCTGCGACATCAAGTCTTCCGGAATTTAATGGGTATGACACTCATTGTTATGGGATCTTGGAGTCTGTGGCTGACAACGCCTTTATCTGGGCACGGGATGATGCCCATGACGCCCAGCCCTCAGCACGAGTTAGCGCCCCCCCCCTTAGATCACTCTGGCCATCATCAACCCTCATCAAGTGCGGACACCGCAATATGATCGGGGCCTCCACCCCACAGCGAGACGAGCCCGGCACTACGGGGGTAGTGATCCTCGCTGCAGGCGCAGGTAGTCGACTCGGCCACCGCCCTAAATGCCTCCTAGAACTTGATGGCATCGCCCTAATCCACCGACAAATTCAGGCAATCCGTACATTAGGATTGACAGAAATTATTGTCGTTCTAGGACATCATGGCCATCTGATCAACGCAGCTTTATTAAATCAGCCCGTGACGACCGTGCATCAACTACAAGGCCAACACCATCAGTCAGATTCTGTACGCCTGGGGGTTTCGAGGCTCTCCCATGAAGTAAAAAATGTACTCATTTGCCCCTCTGACTTGCCCTTACTCAACGCCAAAGATTACCGGGCCGTCCTTGATGTTTTTCGAGGACGCGACCCATCCATTCACTTCGTTGGACCCGAAGTAAGCGGTATACCAGGGCATCCCGTTATCTTTGATTCACAGGTAATCGATCAAATTATCACCGGAGACCAAACCTTTGGCTCCGGAGCATGGCGAACAGCCAACCACGCAAACACCTTGCGCTGGCAAACAGCAAACAAACATTTCATTCGTGATATTGACAGTGAGGACGATCGGGCCCAATTCGAACTAGAGACACAGCGAAAACTGCAATGGGCTGCTGACGTAAGCTGAACCCGTTAACCCACAGTAGCTACGTCCGCTATCCCATGCTCAACCCCTATGAGGGTGAGCGCTGCTCTAGGTTCGGTTTTTTTTCGTCCGACGCCGCGCCCTAACATTATCGAAAAGAATAAAAGCTAGACCGCACCACACAATAAGAAATGAGAGCAGCGTCGCGGGAGTAATCGATTCAGCCAGTATGGTCTGGGCGACCACCAGCTGTAAGGAGGGTCCAAGATAAGAAAAAAGGCCGACTGTGGACATCGATAAAATTCGCGCTGAGGCCACGTGAGTTAGTAGGGGTACAGCCGTTAATGCACCCGCACCTAATAGAAATAAGTCTGTCCGCAATCCGTATTCGAAAAGCCCACCTCCATCGTGTAACAACAACCAAAGGGCGCCAACCGGCATGAGAAACAGTGACTCCATGAATAGCCCTTGAATCGCATCTGCCTGAATGTATTTACGTATAACGCTGTAGGTAGCAAAGGAGATCGACAACGTCAGCGATACGATAGGCAACGTGCCCACAGCGACTAACTGAACCGCTACCGCCAGAACAGCCAGCGCCATAGCCACCTGCTGGGGCCGAGTAGGCTGTTCTCTGAAGACTAAAACTCCGGCCATGGCAGTCAGTATGGGCAGCATGAAGTATCCCAAGCTGGCTTCAGTAGCTCGGCCATTGGTAACAGCAAATAGAAATACACCCCAGTTAATTGATATCAGAAATGCTGCTAAGGCAGTAAATTTCAATGTGTGCCAATCTTTAAGCAACAAAAGTGTCGACCTAAACCGTCCAAATGCCAGCAAAACAATTAAAACTGCGGGCAAGGTCCAAACGCCGCGATGCGCCAAAACATCCAGAGGAGGCACGGGTTTCGTTTGTATCCAATAGAGCGCGGCACATCCCCACACAGAATTAGCAATTAGAGCCAGTAAAATTCCCAAACGATTTTGTGAGGCCGATCCCGTCAAGCTTTAATCTCCAATACCGTCAGAATAACTAATCGCAGTGCAAGTGCAGTAACAACCCATTTAAAGACGGTTTCATAATTTGTTTGCGGCACATACTGCCGCAGTCGTGTTCCAAGCCACGCGCCTAGGATGACCCCAAAACTCATGACAGCAATCGTTAGCCACCAGGCATGGAACGCAAATCCCAACAGCCCGAAAGCGACAGACCTCACGCCATGGTTGATAGTCATATAAACCCCCGTATTTACCACCAGCCACTCGCGCTCAGTATTCATACGGTTGAGAACTACCGCCCCCAATGGTCCAGTTGCGCCCGCTACCATACCCAAACCAGTCTGATATGCCCCCAAAGCAAACGTTGCAGCGCGACCTTTGGGAATAAACCGATCATGGGGCAGCCAAACAACGAGCACTATAATAATGCCAGCAATCGCCGGTAACACCGCAAAACTAACAACGCCAACCGCCTGACTCCCGATCGCTGCGCCCAACACACTGCCACAGATCAGTGGCAATAAAAGTCTGAAATCCACGTGATGAAAAGCAAAACCAACGCGAGCCGCATTACTGACAAATTGCACGAACGCGTGTACCGGAATTATCGCCGCTAGTGGCATCAAACCCGGCATGACCAGCATCAAAGCAATACCACCACCCAGCCCTATCACAGCCGTCATCAGCGACGTTGCGAATCCCGCCATAGCCAATATCAATAAATCCACGAAACTTACCTATCATCCCTCGCTATTATTTGCATGCCGCACCAGGTAATGACAACGCTTATGAGCCACTACGACTGAATCGCGCAACAGCTCGGGGCGGCAAGTGTAACTGCTTTTTAAGCGCCCAGTTTCATTCGTTTAGGTGCACCCACAGTGACTCATAAAATCGACGTTGGAAACTTGATTGCAAAACTTTCTGCAACTTCTGTCCCACGATGGCACCTAGCAATATTGCGCAATATCGAAATGGATACCATGACGGAAACTCTTTTTTAAATGCCTCAGCCCACAGCAGGGCTACTTTCAAAGCACCATCAGGCATCATCTTCAATGCACAACCATAGGCTATTCGCCGGAAAATAAAGCGCTGTTTTTACGGCACTAGCGGCAGGATCAAATGCTTCGATAAGCGCTCGGTATCGAGTCAACTGCGGGGCATAATGCTGAACCTCTCGGGCTAGAAATTGCTGCTCCGTTTCTAATGGATTAGGCCGACTGGTTTTATAGTCAATGACCCATCGCTTACCCGTCTCCGAGTCCAAAAATGTTCGGTCTATGATGTTTTGCACCGGCGCACCGTTTACACCCGATGACATAAGAACCAACTCGCTGTGGGCGTCAGATCGCTGGCTTAGAATCCAGCGGCCTCGTTCATCATTGAGCGTTGCTGCAATCATTGTCTCGGCAACAACCAAAGACTCGGTCAAGGAATCACCATAAAGCCCAGCGTCAGCAAGCCCAAATTGCAGTCCACGCCGGATAGCAGTGTCTACCTCATTAGGTAACACATCCCGCTGACTCAACAACTCCAGCGCCCTATGAACAACAACACCTACAGTTCTTTCATTGAAATGACCCGCATGTTGAATCAAAGCCAATTGCTCAGCCTGAATACCCTGCTGCCGTTCTATTGAGGCTAACGCGCCGTCATCTGGTTTGTGCGCCACAAGATTTGCCAACGGTAATCGCAATAGCTGACAGGTCGGCAGACTCGGTTGTGTCTCGCTGTCTTTCTCCTCCCGGGGCGTCTCAGTGATCGATGACGCATGCTCCACTGCATTACCTGACAGTGCCTCACGGAGAATACCCAATGGCGAGGCGCTCCCAGGCCAGGTTAACTGCGAGCCATCGGTATTATCGACCCGACCCGCCCCACTCAACCACACACGACATCGCGCTCGGGTAACGCCCACATAAAGAAGTCGACGTAGCTCAGCTGCCTCCTTCCCTTTTTGCAGCCAACTAAGATAGTTGTACAACGTAGGGGCTTTTTTCAAGCGATCATCGGCCGCAATAAGGAAGCTTCGTTCTCCCTCCCGCGCTTGGAAATGCCAGCGCAGAAGCTCACGCTGATTGCCCCTTGTCCCCTTGTGAAGTGCAGGCATGAACACGTAATCAAATTGAAGCCCTTTGGCTTTGTGGAGGGTCATAAGTTCAACGCCAAATTGACCATGCTCATGACTGGCATAGCGTTGTTCTAGAGCGCGTTCCAGCCAGTCAGGATCGAGCCCAACGCCTTCGGCATCTGCACGAGCGAGCAAATCAAAAAAACTCATCGCATCGGCTCGACCCTGCATCGATAAGGTCGAAGCCGCCTGAAGCTGCAGCCAAATCTGCTCTACCCAGATCCGCAAAGACAAGCGATCTCTTCTTGATTCGGCCCAATCTAAAGCCGCCTCCAGCGAACCCGCTCGTATCGCTGCATCAGCATCGAGCAGGTCCGAAGCCCGGCGGAGTATTTTGCGTAAACTCAAGGGCCGAGGCTGATCTTCAATCAAGGCGTAAATCTCGGACAAGAGCAAGCCACAAAAAGGCGCCCGCAGCAGCGCCAAAGCCGCTACCTCATCCGCGGGGTTGGACAACCAACGGCACAGGGACAAAAGGTCCATAACCGATGCGGAGTGTTGTATTTTCTCAAGATCCCGCCCCAGAAATGGCAGGTCGTGCTGCTGAAGCGCTGCGATAATTGGAGCCGCATGACTGCGTGCCCGAATCAAGACTGCAATCGTGGCGTCAGGTTCGCTTTGATATATGTGGCCAATTTTCCCAGCAATCCAGTTAGCCTCTGCCAGACCAGCATCATCTGGAAATAAATGTGCTTCCACCGCGTTGCCTGGCAGCGCTGCGTTTACTGGCACGGCGCTGGTATGACTTACTTCGCTGCGCTCGGCATCATTTACCTTGGGGAAAACCTGTGCGAACACACGATTTACCCAATCAACCACCCCTGCTTGTGAGCGAAAATTCTGCGTTAGTTCGAGAGATTCTAGTGGCAAACCTCCGATACCACGGGCTTTGGCCTGAAGAAACAAACCCACATCGGCATAGCGGAAGCCATAGATAGACTGCATACCATCACCCACAATAAACGCAGTTCTGGGTGGCGCCCCGGTTACATTATGCTCGTGCCATCCTCGCATCAGTTTCTTCAACAACTTAAATTGTTGATTCGATGTGTCCTGAAATTCGTCAACCAGAATGTGCGCGATCTGATAGTCAAGGCGCAAAGCCAAGTCCGTGGGTTCCTCATCGGAGCCTAAGGCCTGTGAGGCAGCTAAGGCTACGTGAGTGAAATCCACACGCCCCTCACGTTGAAACACCAATAAAAGCTGTGCTTGCAATACGGGCAATAAGCGTGACAAACGCAAGACCAATCTCCAGCTGGTATCGTTATCTGATAACACCGGTAGCGCGCGTAGTTCTAGCAATGCCGAGGGCACTGGCAACTCGCTGAGGCTTGTCAGTAAACTTTGTAGTCGCGCTTTAGCCTCAGATTTTGCAGGAAAACCTAGCTTGATATTAACCCCGCCAGGTTTTCGCCACTCATTTGTTCCTGTTAGCAGAATATGGGCAGCGTACTGCCAGCTTGCAAGGGCTTGGTAATTGGAGCACAAACTCACCTCTGGTTTATCCAACTCATCGGCCGATAGCTGGGCCAGCGCCTGCAACTCTTCAGACCAAGGTTCAAGGGATTCATGAAGACGCCTAACAACCGATGCGATCAATGCCTCAACGGTGGTCTGTAACGCCCTAGCGGCCTCCGCGGGATAGGTATGCTGACCCAGAGTATCGGCCCAATCGCCTCGCCGCGCCAAAAGCGCAACCAGCAGCCCCCGCAGTACGTCCCAATCGTTGTTGAAGTGCAATAACAAACAGCGGAGGTCCTCACCTACCTGCGCGTCACTACCCACCGCGTCAAAAAGTTCAATGACCGCCAGCTCAAATAACGGCTTGTCCTGCTCGGTAATTTCAACAGCGCCCCCCAGCCCACTCAGAATTGGCATTTGACGCGTCAGATCGGCACACAGGCTATCGATCGTGCGAAGGTTAAATTGCTCCGGATCTAAGGACCAGTTGCGCTCATCCGCGTGGGCCAACACGGCTAAAGCCAAATCTCGAGTTTGCTGCTCATAGCTTTCGATGACTTCGACACGACGCCGAGCCTCATCAAGCTTGCTCAGCAGTCGCTCTCGCATTTCTGCCGCGGCCTTGCGAGTAAACGTCATAGCTAGAACTTGCTCTGGGCGATCGACGGTGGGCAGCAACGCCAGAATTCGCTGGGTTAGTAACTCGGTCTTACCAGAACCAGCGGGTGCTGTGACACAGAAGCTGCGAGTGGGGTCGAGAGCCGTTGTCCGAATCTGTGTGTCACTGTCAATCACGATGCACCTCCACCAAGGTCTGTAGAAGCTTCCTCGGTGAGTTCAGGACTCTGCGCATATCGACAAACACTTCCCAGTGCGCAATACCGGCAGGCCTGAGGCTGCGGGTCAATAGCCGCATGGCCCCGCACAAAATCATCAGCCAGCCGCTCTAAACGACCGCGCCAGGTCCGTCGCAATTCCTCCCAACTTTCTAAAGGCGCCACTTCGTAACGCTTAACCTGATCTTCCAGGGGCAACTCTTTACCCCCAAGCCCCAGCGCTTCACCTAAAAAAACATACTCTACGCCCTCCTGATGAACTCGACCAAAAGCCACCCCCTCGACACTGTCGTTGAGTAGTGCGTACAAGGGCAACTGAGCATCACTAGGTCTATCGCCTAACCAACTTGAACGATGAACAGCGCCTGTTTTATAGTCGATGACCACCTGCCGTCCTCCCTCCAACTGATCAATGCGATCCGGGCGTAAATTGAGAATTAAAGAACCCAAGGTCAGTTCATGACTGTCTTCTTGTTCAATGACGCTAAAGTTCCCTTCGCGCTGCGCCTCGAGCTCAAGCCAGCTGTTAAGCAAAGCAGCGACACGTTGAATTTCGAGGTCAAGACAAGCACTACCAACCCGCTTCCTGACGTTGCAATGCCGCCGTTCGGCTCGGCGCTCTAACGCCTGCACTGCCCTCTCGGTTGACTCCCGAGTGAGTGACTCAATCTGAGTGGCATTCATGGCTCTAAGGCTGTGGCTGTCCTTTAAAATTTCCCACGTAAATCGAAGCGCGTCGTGGACAATGTTTCCACGCTCAGCGGGGGTCAAGCCAAACACCGGAGCAGCCACATCGGCAGGGCCTAAGCGATGGCTAACCCATGCTCGAAACGGGCAGTTTGACTGGTTACTAATCAAACTAGCACCGCCGCCCCATTGAATATCAGCGTCTCCAACAACAACGTTACCCTCGTCCAATAACTCTAGCGGCGACGGTTCTGGCCAGTGCTTAGGAGCTTGCTGTTGTGTTGGTGAGTCATCTGAAGCTATCGGGCGTGCAAGATGGCTGGGTAAAATTTCGAGACCTTCATGCTCGCTGGCATAACTGGCTCTCACTTCACCATGAGTGGCTCGGAAACTGTTAAGCAGTGCAACTGCAGATGCCTCAAGCGCCACACTATCGCTGTTAAGCAGGCCCAAATGACGTTGCAGCCAGTTTGGTAAGAAAGGTAGCAACTGAGGTCTTTGGGGCAGCAGGCCCGACTGCAGGCCGCAAATCCAAAGCGCATCAAATCGCAGCCCCACCACTTCCTGCGGGCCGAAAACCTGAACAGCGCCCTCCTCGGTTTTAGGTTGAAAAACTCGGTCGTCCAAACACTGCTCCCAAAGAAGAATGACCTGTTGAAAGGATAATTCTCCCGTGATGCAGTCCTGCATGACCAGCTCATCTAACGCGACCTCCAAGCGTTCAAACTGCTGATACTCAAGGGAATCGAGAGCAGCGCGACCCGGCCACTGCCAAAGCCGAAGTACAGATCGAATCACATCTAACCACCTTGAAGGCAGTCGTTTTCCACGAGTACTGCGGTCAGTGCGCAAAGTTTTAAAAACCTGAGTTAAATGCGCCTCAGGAGCAAATGTTTCGGCCAGATGATTTAGATCGCGCTTATCAATGTGTTCGCTGGTCAAGTCGGTACAAGCCTTACGTAACTGCAATAGTGCGATGCCATCAAGGTCTTCTCCCCCATGAAGAAAGGGCGATCGCAGCAATGCCAGTACCTCACTTCGCAAAAGGGCTACCGAGTCATAAGCACTTGCCACCCGAAGCGCCATTAAGGCATCACGAAACATTGGAGTCTTAGAGAGCGGCATGCCAGAGCTAAAGTTGACAGGCAATGCGGCGTACCGTGCCCCCAAACAATCAAACTCTTGTCGCAGTTGATATTCGAGTTCCGGGCGATCTCGGTTGAAGTCGAGCAACACAATGGCGGTACTACCCGCGTTGTCACGGTGTCTTTGCGCCGCCCATTTCGCGACGGCCATTGACTCGGCTCGTCGACTCGGAAATTTTTTCGTCACGAGAGGATCAAAAAGCTCTGTTTCCGGAGCGACAGGCTGATGTAACAATCCCAGGTGATTCAATACTTGATGAGTCAATGGCGGCAACTGCAATACATGACACAAGACGATAGAAATCTTCGATTCGATGGGCACTGTCAGTAAGCTTCGGTAAATATCAGCGCGAGTCGCCCACGCATTACTGTCTAACTGCGCAGTAAACTCTGAGCACCATCGCTCGAAGGTGGCACAGTCATTATCAAAGCTAAAGTGATGGCGTTGCGATTTATCTTCGGCGTCTCCCCCCCACATCAGCCACTGCTGACGAGCCCGGAGCGCTTGTTCAGCGGCTGCCGCGGGTTGAATCAAACTAAATCCTCCTTGGCCGTGCATATCCTCCTGAATCACCTTCATCCAAAGACGTCGCTCTGCCACCCGACCTAGCAGCCGACGTAAAGGCAAATGACCCGCCTCTACCTGCTGTCGCCACACCGATTCCAGCCAACCGTCTACGGGCTGAATCATGGGTGGCCGAATAACCGACACATCCCCACTCAGCTGCTCTTCCACCACAGCCTGCATCATGACCCGGGACAATCGTAATCCTGGCGTCAAAAAGACCGCGTTCTGTGTCATAAATTTCCGGAAGGGCGACAAATCAACCGCTGCTTTCAAACCTTATCTCCAAGTTTTGTACAAATCACCACATGACGCTGCGTGTTCAGACGGTTAGACTCCGCAGCGCGCCGGCTTGTGTGTTCCGCCATTGGCCCGGCCCAATTCTTTTGAATATTGCAGGCAAACTAGCATGTCCAAACCCCATGTTCACAATGTTAACGTCGCCGCCCAGAAAATTCTGGTAGCACCTGCCGCCTTACGCGACATAGTTGGCGTCGATGACGCACTACAAGATCGTGTCGCTAAGACCAGAGAGGCGATCGAAAACATCCTCGATAGAAAAGACCATCGTCTTATGGTTGTCGTAGGTCCTTGCTCCATCCACGATGTTGATGCCGCCATGGAATATGCTCATAGGCTTAAGCGTGTGGCCGAACAGGTCGGCGATACGCTGCTTTTGGTCATGCGCGTTTATTTTGAGAAGCCCCGAACGACGGTTGGTTGGAAGGGACTGATCAATGACCCTCATCTCGATGATTCCTTTGACATTGAAGCGGGCCTTACGATTGGGCGCTCACTTTTGAAAGACATTCAACAGCTGGGCTTACCCACGGCTACCGAAGCGCTGGACCCGATCACCCCACAGTACTTACAAGACTTAATTAGCTGGTCAGCAATAGGCGCTAGAACAACCGAATCTCAAACCCATCGAGAAATGGCCAGCGGCTTGTCTTCAGCGGTTGGGTTCAAAAATGGTACCGATGGCGGACTTGAAGTTGCCGTCAATGCCATGAAATCAGTATGTAACCCCCATCGTTTTCTGGGTATTAACAGCGAAGGAAAAGTCTCGGTATTTGAGACTCGAGGCAATCCCTATGGCCATGTCGTTTTAAGAGGTGGTTCTGCTGGCCCCAACTACAACAGTCAACATATTGGGCTGTGTGAAGAGGCACTCGAACAAGCCGCCTTGCCTGCCAACATCATGGTTGATTGCAGTCATGCCAATACCGAAAAACAACCCGACCGCCAGCCCGCAGTGGCTGCAGACGTAACTGAGCAGATTATCGCAGGCAATCGATCAATCATTGGTTTAATGCTCGAGAGTAACCTTAAAGCCGGCAACCAGAAAATTCCCAGCAACCTCGATGATCTGGAGTACGGGGTTTCAGTCACCGATGGCTGCATTGATTGGGACACCACAGAAACCTTGCTTGTGGATATTGCGAATAAACTGCGGAACGTTCTGCCTGGGCGCGCTACGGCTTAAGCAGGTGCTTTGCTCGCTCACTGGGCTTCAAATGCGAGGGGCCACGCCTGAGACCATGCTGAGGGGAACAGAGCCTCTTTTCTAGCATTCGTGCTGCGGCACTGGCCGAAAGCGGCAATCCAACTCGGGATCGGGAGCTGGATTTCTCTTCAGCGCACGACGCCTTAGTAGTAGGCCTGGCTACGATCTGAATGGTCAGTGACGTCGCGGACCCCCGAAAGTTCAGGAACCTGCTCCAGAAGCGTTTTCTCTACCCCATCCTTCAAGGTCATGCTAACCGCACTACACCCCTGACAACCCCCACCAAATCTGAGAATCGCCAAAGCGTCATCGGTGATTTCGACCAACGAGACCTCTCCGCCGTGGGCAGCTAGTGACGGATTGACCTCGTTATAGAGGACATAATTAATACGATCTTCGATAGGGCTATCGACATCGACCCGGGGCATTTTAGCATTAGGCGCCTTAATCGTTAGCTGCCCACCAAATTTATCCTTGTTGTAATCAACCATGGCGTCTTCCAGAAAAGGAACGCTGCGTCCCTGGAACCACGCCTTAAAGTGGCCAAAATCTTCCTCTACATCATCGGCCTCCATATCACCCTCTCGGCAGTATGCGATGCAGGTTTCGGCCTTGGGTGTACCTGGTTGGTTGATAAAGACACGTACACCGAGAGCGTCCTCTTGCTTATTCAGTAGTTCTCCAAGGTATTCCCGAGCGGCTTCAGTAATCGTAATCATGGGCTTTTTCGTCCAATAAATCAGTGGGCATTCGCTGTGGGCCCAATGATACCCGACTATCGGGGTGGGTGAACACAAAGGAAATTTTTGGTCCAAGACCCACCGACAGACTTATATATCAATTTATTTTGATATATCATATGAAGCAAATATTATTTCGGACATATAACCAAAAATGCTTACCTCGCGATTTCCAAAATACTCCAAGGCGTCAGCATTGACCCTCATTGACGCACTAGAACAGCAAATTCTGCTGATCGATGGCGCTATGGGCACTATGATTCAAGAGCAAGTCCTGACAGAAGCTGATTACCGTGGGGAGCGCTTTAAAGACCACCCCAGCGATCTCAAAGGCAATAATGACCTGCTCAGTTTGACTCGCCCCAACCTGATTTCCACCATTCACGAGACCTACCTTGCTGCCGGTGCAGACCTCATTGAGACCAACACGTTTAATGCGACCGCCACCGCCCAAGCCGATTACCAACTCGAGACGATCATATGGGATCTCAATCTTGAAGGAGCACGACTGGCAAGGGGCGCAGCCGATAAATTCATCCAAAAGACGCCGGAGAAACCCCGGTTTGTCGCTGGAGTACTCGGCCCAACCCCTCGCACCGCTTCAATCTCTCCGGATGTCAATGATCCAGGAGCACGAAACATCACCTTTGATGAGCTAAGGGCTGACTACCAGCTCGCGACAGAGGCGCTCATTGAGGGTGGCGTTGATATCCTCATGGTTGAAACAGTTTTCGATACCTTAAACGCCAAGGCCGCGTTGTTTGGATGTCGGGAGGCTATGGATAAACTCGGAGTTGAACTACCGATTATGGTTTCCGCAACATTCCCGGACACCAGTGGGCGCCTGCTCTCAGGACAAACGGGAGAAGCGTTTTGGCATGCCATTGCGCACGCCCGACCCTTGATCGTGGGCAGCAACTGCGGCCGCAGGTTTCGAGAGGTAAAACCCTTTTTAGAGGAGCTCGCAAAAGTCAGTTCGTGCTATTTCAGCGCGCATCTCAATGCTGGTCTACCCAATGCGTTCGGTGACTACGATGAAACTCCGCAAGACATGGCCACTGATTTCGATACCTTCGCAGCGCAAGGTTATTTAAATCTGGCCGGAGGCTGCTGTGGCACAACACCTGAACATATTAGGTCGATCGCTACCAGCGTCGCAGACCATCAGCCTAGAAAGTTGCCGGCGCTCCCTCAGGACACCTACCTGAGTGGCCTTGAAAGTTTCTCCTTCACTGGCAAAAATTTCGTCAACGTAGGCGAACGCTGCAACGTAACGGGATCGGCGCGGTTTAAAAGCCTCATTCTCGACGACCAATACGAAGCAGCCCTCGATGTAGCACGAAAGCAAGTAGAAGATGGCGCGCAGATTATAGATATCAACATGGATGAGGGGATGCTAGACGCAGAGGCCGCCATGGTGCGCTTCTTAAATCTCATAGCCTCCGAACCCGATATAGCCCGGGTACCCATTATGGTGGACTCCTCAAAGTGGAGCGTTATTGAGGCCGGACTCAAGTGCATTCCCGGGAAATCAATTGTTAACTCCATTAGCCTAAAAGCTGGGGAAGCTGAATTTTTACAGCAAGCCTCACTCTGCCAACGCTATGGAGCCAGCGTCGTCATTATGGCATTCGACGAGGACGGACAGGCAGACACCTTCGAGCGTCGCAAAAAGATTTGCCGGCGCAGCTATGATTTACTGCGAAGCGAGCTCGACTTCAATCCCTTCGACATCATGTTTGACCCCAATATTTTTGCCATAGGAACCGGCATTGAAGTTCACAATAACCATGCGGTCGACTTCATAGAGACTGCGCGCTGGATTAAGGAAAATTTACCGGGGGCAAGAATTTCTGGCGGTGTATCGAACGTGTCATTTTCCTTTCGAGGTAACAACCCTGTCCGTGAGGCCATTCACTCAGTGTTTCTTTATCACGCAATTGGTGCCGGCCTCGATATGGGCATCGTCAATGCAGGGCAACTGGCCGTTTACGATGATTTACCGGCAAACCTTAAAAACGCTGTGGAGGACCTAGTTCTTAACCGTAAAGATGATGCCACCGAACGACTGCTAGAGCTTGCCGAGGAATATCGAGGCTCGGGTAGCCGCAGTCGAGTCGAGGATCTAACTTGGCGCGAAGGACCCGTCGCCAATCGTTTACAACATGCTCTGTTGAAGGGCATTACACAGTTTATTGAGGAGGATGCGGAAGAAGCCAGACAGCTATCAAAACGTCCTATCGATGTGATCGAAGGTCCTTTAATGGACGGCATGAACACTGTGGGCGATCGT
>AAVV01000006.1 GCA_000169115.1 marine gamma proteobacterium HTCC2080 | reverse complement strand
TTTGCATGGAGTCTGATCTGCTGTCTATGACGATTGATTACGATACTGGCTGGGGTGCAATCAAGTCGATCACGGCCTGGAATGATTATAGCTATCGCGTGGACCAAGATCCTGACCGTTCGGAGCTGGATATTCTGACCTTAAGCAACGATAAATACTCTGGCGACAGCTTCTCGCAGGAACTCCGTTTCACTGCGAGCCCCAACGACAACGTGGACTACATGCTAGGGGTATTTTACCTTGAACAAAACACTAAACGTGGTGGCGACGAACCCTTTGTATTTATTGGCGACGATATTATTACCATTGGATCGCAACAGGATTTACCTTTCCCACTGCCCTTCAATTTTTTGGTGCAGCCCGGTGACAGTCTAACGATAGATATGGATCAAGATGCTGAGACCATTGCCTTCTTTGGTCAAGGCACCTGGCACATCGGTGATCAATGGCATGTTACCGGCGGTCTAAGATGGAGCGATGAAGAGAAGAAGTCAGACCTTTTCAGCCAAACTTACTCAACCGCTTTTTCCTATCAAATCTTAGGAGCTTCCTTTTTGGATTCGGTGTCCACTCCCATCGACGCTACATTGGAGCGCAGCTCAGACAATGTTGACTGGATGCTCCGTGCTGCTCTAGACATTGGTGACGACAGCATGGTTTATGCCAGCGCAGGAACGGGCACGAAGTCTGGAGGCTTCCAAACCGTTAACGGCGCTGCGGATGACCGGGAATTTGACGATGAAGACACCACGACTTACGAGTTGGGGGTCAAATCTACGTTACTGGACGCCCGATTACGGATTAATGCCGCAGCCTTCTACAGCGAAATCGAGAACTTTCAGGCTCAGCGTCAGCTGGAAACGGGTATAGGCACCTACGTGTCCAACGAGTCAAAAGTGGAAACCTCT
The DNA here is from genome assembly GCA_000169115.1 of marine gamma proteobacterium HTCC2080. Classification (GTDB taxonomy): domain Bacteria; phylum Pseudomonadota; class Gammaproteobacteria; order Pseudomonadales; family Halieaceae; genus Luminiphilus. Next base: position 273,323 of record AAVV01000006.1, on the reverse strand, counting down.
GGTGTGGATTTACAAGTAGAAGCGGCGCCCATGCCCAACTTAGTCCTAAGTGCTGGCCTGTTATACATGCACAAATACGAGATTACCGATGGGCCAGAAAAAGGTGCAGATCTGCCCTTTACTGCAGAATTTAGTGGCACCTTAGCCGCTACGCTAGTGTTCCCCTTGGGTGATGGCGGTGTTTACTGGCGCACAGATTATAGTTACATGGACGATCACGTCACCAACGTCGCCAGTGCTGCGCAGCTCAGAGATGCTGACTACGATAACCGTAATTTGGTCAACAGTAAGCTGGGCTGGCGCAATGACAGCTGGAATGTCTCAATCTGGGGAAAAAACCTCACCGATGACAAATATGCCATGCAGACTGCGGCACCGTTTCTGGTCTCGGGTATGGACGCCTACTTTTTAGCGCCGCCAAGGACCTTTGGCGCTACAGTGCGCTACACCTTTTAAGGAGTGAGTTTCTGAGTCACCCTGTAAAAGAGCCTGATGTCGATTACGCCAGCTTTCGCTGGCGTTTTTTTACTCCGCTAGACCCAGACCTCTAGGTTACCAGAACGGCCTATCGAGCGGTCGAGTTTGATCGCCAACATATCTCGCATGCCGCAGGCCTGCAGCATTTGCTCCACCAATGCCTGCTCATCCAAAGGCAAGCCAGCATAAATAGCCTGCACTCGCTGCAACAGGTAAAAACGGTAAGGCGAGGCTAAAGCAGTGATCGTTTGACCTCGCACACTGAACTCAGCGCTACCCACAAGATTACCAAGCCGACCTACTGCTGCCGCCCCTGCTTCGGGCTGCTGTCGACCCAGCCAGTCATTGATTCTCTCAGCAGCAGCGCGAGTCTCGGGCACAAAGTCTTCCGCCACTGCGCGCAGAACCGCCATTAGCGTTTCGGGTATCTCATCGCTGTCCAAAAAGTCAGTGCCGGGCGTAAAAAACTCTGGCACATCTTGGTCTGCCCGATTCATGCGCTCAACCCAACGGTACACCCGCGGGGCACGCTTCTGCATCAATGACGCCGGATAGGGATCTCTTCCCAGGTGCGCATACATGGGCGCAAGCAATCCGAAATCGCCGATGCAGGGCTTCCAACCCAAAGATAGGGGTAGTGTTCAAAGTGCCTATTGAGGACATCGAGATACTCTGTATAAAGCGTCTCTACTAACGGCTGAGATTGCTTGGTACGCCAAATACTTCTGTGACCTGACGCATTCGGTTCATCATATGCTCGGTCTTTTCGGCGCGCTCTGGTGTATCCCGCTGAGCGTACAAGAAATGATGGTGCACAAATTGAAAATTTTCTGCTGGGTAATTCCAGCGGTAGTGCATAGCCGGCCTCAACAACCCATCGTGCCCAATCACGTCGAATAAAGCACTGATAATCTGCTGACAAGCCCCCTGTGGCTGGCTGGGGCGGCCATTGGCCGATTCGAAGTGCTCAATGATCGCCGCTCCGTCACGAATAACGTCTCCGCTGGGAGTAACCAGCGTCGGTATTGTCGCGAGCTTGCCCTTGGGAAGCACCTCAGCCTTAAAACTTTCATGTCCGGTAGAGAATTCTTGAAAGGTAATGCCCTGCTTAATGAGGTAAGCGCGAGCCCGGCCCGAATAAAGTGAGTGAGTAAGGGCATATAAACGGTGCAGACCTGTCATCTTAGCGCGTCCTTTTTCATTCGATAGGCGATAAAAAACGGTAACAACAGCAGCACGGACAGTAGGAATATTAATAACCCCTCGCGATACTGTGCTTGCAGGGTGTTGGACACTAACTGTTTGACTTGTGAATAGCCTGCTGGCAAGGGCAGCACCCCATTTTCATGCTCAAAACGCTGATAACGCGACAGCATGCGCTGAAAAATTATCGGTAAGGTGCTCGCTAGATCCACCGTCTCTCCCGGATCTTCAACAATATTGAACAGGCGCCACTGCCCATCGCCTAGAGGCGGCTGATTGACCACGATTTTATAATCGCCTTGAAATAGAGCCCCATGCCCCGTGAGTTCGTAACCTACCGCATCATCCTTAGTATAAATGTGATCAGCCTCCCCTCTTAAGATGGCTGTCAGATCGCGACCGGTCATTGGTAATACCGGCCGTCCTGCGTACCGGTCGCTAGGCTGAGCCACGCCAGACAGCGCAAGAATGGTGGGAGTAATGTCAGTTGCCCAGGCAAATGCAGCACTCAGTTCACCGGCCTTCTTTACGGGTTTGCCAGCAATAATGAGCGGCACCCGCATGCCACCCTCTCCCGTATAAAATTTATAAAACGCTAAGGGGCTCGCTGAGGCACTGGCGAAACTGGGGCTGATGGTGTTGAAACTGCCCTTCAAACCAAGACGGTCGTAGTCTATGTGATAACCCAACTGGCTAGGACCAAGGCGTGCAGGAAATGCCGTGGGGTTGGCAGAACCACTACCCTCGCTGCCGTTATCCGAGGTGAAAATAAAAATAGTATTTTCATATTGCCCCTGTGACTTTAGATATGACACTAGGCGACCGATATGAAAGTCCATGGCCTCGATCATGGCAGCATAGACCGCCATTCGCTTCGCTTCGTAGCGCTTACGCTGCGCATCTAAAGCATTCCAGTCATCTGTGGTTGCCATGTTTACCGTGGCGGTGTTCGACCCTACAATGCCCAACTCCACTGCCCTCTGCCGTCGCTGAGTACGCAGTGAGCTCCAGCCTGTGTCGTACACACCCATGTATTTATCGATGTATTCTTGCGGCGCTTGCACCGGCATATGCACTGCCTGAAAGGGCACATAAGCAAAGAAAGGGCTGCCGTCTTGAATATTGCTATCTATAAACTCAATAGTTTTATCAATTAGGTAGCGTGATGAGTAAAAATCATCCGGCAAGTTCAGCCTGTTACCGTCAGCAAACCAATTAGCTTGCTCGTATATCGGCAGGTAAGGTCGCTGCTCCCAGTTATCCGCGCCCGAGTCCATCAAGGCCACCGTACGCTCAAAACCCCGCCTGCTGGGACGCTTATCCGGTGAGGCACCCAAATGCCATTTACCCGCCATATACGTGTGATAGCCGGCATCCTCTAACAAAGTAGCCACAGTCACTACGTTGCCCCCCAAAACGCCTTGGTAATGGGCCTGTGCACGCTGCTCAGGTGCCAACATTTCAGGAATATTGGGCACCCCGGCAAGGTGGTTGTCGACGCCGGTAAGCAACATGGCCCTGGCTGGAGCACAGTTCGCAGCAGTATGGTAGTTGGTAAACCGCAACCCTTGCTCTGCCAAGCTCGACAACGTCGGCGTATTCACCTCGCTGCCGTAAGGCGCAATATCGGTATAGCCAAGATCGTCTGCGAGAATAAACACAATATTAAGTGTCGCAGCTGCGACAGATGAGGCATTGAGGGATGCCTGGATTTCCTCATCCGCTTGCACTGACATCGCAGTCAAGAACAGCAATAACCGCGCGGGCCTGCTCCAATGCGAAACACCACAGCTTTTCACAGACTCACGCCCTATCAGCTAGACGGCGTGATGCCAAAAGTAAAATAATAGAAACAACCACCTCTGAGCCAATCAAATCCAGCGCCAAGGTCGCATCGTGGAATAGCCACGCCAACACACGGCCCACTGCCGTAAATGATAGCAACATCATGGGGGGGTAATACCAGCAGCGGCGTCCACTGATGAGAGCTATGAGTATGCAGCTTGCCAAGGTTAGGAAGAAAGCGGACATATCGCCAACTTGAGAGCTTAATCCCACACCCTCAGCCAAGCTCAAGCCAAACATTGGGACGATATCGGCCGGAGCCACTAGCCAGCGTAAACCGGTCACAAGAAACATGATGGCAGCAAGCAGTACGACACCACTTAAAATCTTTTTCATTACGTGTTCTCTATAGTCAGAAATGGATGCGCATTATTTAAACATGCCCCCAAGTAGATCACATCGTTAGTCACGCTCCCTCAACAACCGCATCACAGTGTGCGCCGCTTCCAAGCCCGAATTCTGATTCTGCCCAGTGACGAAACGCCGCTCATCATCTACCGTGACATGAGTGGCAAAGAAATCTCGAAACGCCGATTGGCTTTCAAAGACGGCACCCGCCTTGCGCAGTTCCGTCTCTGGATGCCGGGGCGTAACTTCGATATCAAGTTCTTGTATCTGCTTATCGGTTACGCCGGTCATACGGCGCCCGGCAATGAGTAATTTACCATCACTGTCGAGGGCACTAACCAACCCCAGCACACCGTGACAAACGCCGCCGATTACGGGAGCCTTGGCACTGTAGTAACTTTCACTCACCTTCGTTGCCAATTCAGGTGACTGAGCCAAGTCATAGGCCGCGCCCCAACCACCTGAAATAAACACAACATCGTATTGTTCTACATCAACATCAGCGATTGGAATGGAGTTTTTCACCTTGGCCTGCGCGATTGGGTCATTGAGATAACGCTCGTCTTCAGATGTTTTGATCATGAAGTAGAAACTACTGGGATCAATGGGAATCTCACCGCCCTCGATACTGGCGATATCTACCGCCATACCACCGTCTAAAAAGGTGTAATAGGGATGGGTCATTTCCGAACCAAAAACACCCGTGGCCGCACCTTCAGTTTCTCCGGGCGCCGCCAAAACACCATGACTAGTCGTGATAATCAACGCCCGCTTGCCCGGCAGTGTCAGGGTTGGTCCTAGGTATTCAGGATGCAACCCCCACTTATGTAGGATTGCCGGCAGTGAAAGCAACAAAACACCAATCAGAAGGGCAGCAACAATTAAGCCCGTAAACAATTTTTTCATAAAAATTCACCCTTCACCCTTTACTCTCTGACGAACAAAACAGACATTTGGTTTATTTGATATTATGACATATATTATGTCATAATAAAATGCAATACTCCAATGCAACTTAGAATCAAACGACGTTAGAGTAAAGCTGGCTTTGCGAAAGCCGCACCTAACGAGACATTCCATTGTGTCGACGCGCCTGATGATGACCAGTGATGAAAGAGGTAACCTCGTGACACAACCCTTGCTAATAACATTTGATGACGCAGTGGCCATTATCTCTGTAAATGATGCGCCTTATAACCGTATGACACTGGACTTTGTCGACCTGCTAGAAGCTCAGGTGGACGAACTTGCAAGAAACGACAAGGTGCGTGCAGTGGTGATAACGGCGGAGGGCTTAGATAATTTTTCTGTCGGAATGAATCTAAAACAGTTGGCCGGGGGGATTGAGCAGGCTGGTGACCCCAACGTCTTTTTTGATCAGCGTCTTCGCGTGACTGCCGCCATTGAAAATATGGGAAAACCATGGATAGCCACGCTATTTGGTTACTGTTTGGGCGCAGGATTGGAGCTACCCCTTGGATGTCACTTTCGCTTAGCCGCGGAGGAAGGCGCACAAATAGGATTACCCGAAATGGACCTTGGCTCGGTTCCAGCTTGGGGAGGCAGCGCTAGGCTGAGCAAGTGTGTGGGCCGAGATCATGCTCTGGATATGATCCTGCGGGGCAAGAAGGTCTCTGGCCCGGAAGCGCTTGGCATTGGCCTAGTACACGAAGTGTGGCCTCTCAATGAACTCAAACAGCGTGCCATTAATTTAGCTCATGAATTGGCCGCGCAGCCTGCTGCCGCAGTAAAAGGCGTCATGAACGTTGTCATTGGGAGTGAAGATCGCAATCTAGAGGCCTTGCTGAAAGCTGAAAGAGCCGCCGTTCTAAACACCTTTGGTACGGCGGATCAGCAAGAGGGAATGCTGGCTTTTCTTGAAAAACGCAAGCCTGTTTTTAACAAGCGCTAACTTGGAGAGCCCTTCACCGGCCTAAGCTTCATCATTTAACAGCTGGAGTGTCAGGAGCCTCACCAACACATTGATAGCCGCCTGCCTACTCAACCCTTGGTGATATCGGAGTCGGTGCCACATATCAAAGGAGATTGTGGCATGAATCGCCTCGCGATCACTGCGCGCCTTTTGCGCTATTTCGGGCAGCCATTTTTCCAAGTCTTTGCGTAAACCGCGTTGGCTGCGAGCATAATTCTTGCGCAAAATCTCGTAACGCCAAAGCTGGACAAGCGTGCCCTGCACGATATTACCCAAGCTCTCAAAGGCTTCCGTGTAGCGCTTCACGGCCCGCTCAATGCGCTCCTCGGTGCTACCCTCCCGATCTCCGCCGAGAAATAATGCTTCGTAAGAATCGCGAATCTGTGCGTCTGCAGAGGCGTATAGACTTTCCATATCTTCAAAGTGGCGAAAAACAGAACGAATGCCGACGCCGGCCTTGTCCGAGACCTGTTGAGCAGTGGGTACCAGCACCCCCTCCTCTTGCAACGCTAGCGCGGCCTCAATAATCGCTCGACGACTACGTTCGCTACGAAGCCTACGTCCGTCGGCAGCATCCTCACCTTTGATTTTCAACATAATCGCCTCAACTTACTGCTCCACATGCACTGCATGCACTACGCAATGAAGCATGCAGCAATGCATCAAACTATTCCAGCCATGACGCCATCTTAACTTTCAATCTACCTAAAATCTGGTGGGCCGCGCTCAGAAACCATATAGGTAGCCTTCGAACCCCGCTCAAAAATCGCAGAAACCGCCGAGAGAAACACCTTCGGCTACCCATGCTTATTCTGATCAAGTCGTAAAAATCTCAATGGTCGAATACAGCCTAGGCTGAAAGAGCCATTCCCCTCGTTGGGTCAACTGGAGAGAAAGACCATAAACCGACAATTTGATAGACTGCAGTTTTGCTTATGCACCAACTTTACGGGTTGGTTCGCACAGAGGAATTTCATGACAGACCTGCCTTGCAACGTGGTGGTCGCGGCGCTCTATCGCTTTGCTGCCCTACCCGACTATGAAACCTTTCGAGAGCCGCTACATAAGGTGATGACAAATAATGGCGTACGGGGAACCTTGTTGCTTGCGGCAGAGGGCATCAACGGTACCATCGCTGGGCATCGCAAAGGAGTCGATGATGTTTTGGATTGGTTAAGGCGTGACCCACGCTTCACAGGCCTAAAAGCGAAAGAATCTTACGTGACTGAAAATCCCTTTTACCGCACCAAAGTAAAACTCAAAAAAGAAATCGTCACGATGGGCGTTGAGGGCATTAATCCCAACGATATTGTTGGCACCTATGTGAATCCAAAAGACTGGAACGCTCTCATAAGTAACCCTGAAGTACTCGTGTTAGATACCCGAAACAATTACGAGGTCGAGATTGGTTCCTTTGAAAATGCCATAAACCCAAATACCCAGTCTTTTAGAGACCTTCCAGCCTACGTAGGCGAGCATCTCAATCCAGAGAAACACAAGAAAATCGCTATGTTTTGCACGGGTGGCATTCGCTGTGAAAAATCTACAGCCTATTTAAAGCAGCAGGGCTTTAGCGAGGTGTACCACCTTGAAGGCGGTATTCTTAAATATTTAGAAGAATTACCTGAAGCTGACAGCAAATGGCATGGCGAATGCTTTGTTTTTGACAACCGGGTCACCGTTAACCATCAGTTAGAAAAGGGACAGTACGATCAATGCCATGCGTGTCGCCGCCCTATCACCGAGAGCGACAAACTTAACCCCCACTACCAAAAAGGCTTGAGCTGTCACCATTGCATTGAGAGCCAGTCCGAAGAACAAAGACGACGATACTCCGAGCGTGAGCGCCAGGTTGAGCTGGCACGGGGTCGGGGAGAAACTCATATCGGCCAATCGATGAGCGAGACGATAGCCGAAAAAAAGCAGGCGAAGTTGCATGTTAAAAACAAGCAGCGCCAGCTGGATAGAAAATTGAGTTCTCTGCCCACCGACAGTGATTCAGACCATTGAGCTACCAACAATAGCAGTAGCCACTCAGTTCAATTTGTGTAGTAATGTTTTAGCACCCTCAAAAAAATACACAACCCCGGTGCCTTGGAGAACTTATGAACATTACAAAAATAATATCAATACCTGTTTTCACCTTACTTTCATCCTTAAGCCTCGCTGACGTCTCGGACGACTTAATTGCCATGGACAAACAGTGGGGAATGGCCGGCGGGCCGGCGGGCTATGTTTCCGAGGACGTCATTGGCATAGGGCCAACTGGGGTTGTTAATTTTGGTAACTTAGTTGCTGACGCCGCGGCTAACGCAAATGTCGGCGAGGAATACGTTGTTAGTGGCTACCAGGTAAAATTTCTCAGCGACGATATCGCAGTGATGGTTCACACGGCCGCAGGCTCAGATCCTCACGCAAGTCTGCATGTCATTCAGAAGCAAGGAGATGCTTGGTTAGTTGTGGCTACAGCATCAGCCCCCGCGAGCTAATTGTTCAGGGTTGCCCTAAGCCAATCATTTACGGCGCGATTGGGTTTAGGGCATGCAAGGCTATAACCCTGTTATTTTAGCAAAGAGCTCTCGATTGAAGATGGGCTCTTCTATTGGTGGCAACTTACCACAGCAACACTGAAGCGGTGCGTTATGCTATCGACACGTCAGTGATGCCAGCCAGTTAACAATTAGCGGCTGCGCTATGCTGCGCCACTCGCCGCTGACGGACTCAAAGCCGATGTCACAGCCGAGACATGTCCAGCCGTTAATTCCATCAATATAGGGACTAATGATTCCGGCAAGTTGTGACCCATACCCTCAATAATTTCCAATCGGGCATTGGAAATTTGCTTTGCTGTATCGATACCACAGGCTACAGGCACAAGTACGTCATCACTACCATGAATAACTAAGCTCGGTGCTGTGATTGTCTTTAAAAGATCAACGCGGCTACCGCTAGCCATAATAGCCGCCATGTGCCTAGCGAAACCCGCAGGATAAAAACTGCGCTGAAATGCCGCTGTTACCTTTTCCTCAAGCTCGCCATCATCTTGAGGAAAACCGGGGCTGCCTATTAATCTCTGGAAATCCATCGTGCTCTCTAGGCTTGGTTTTACAAATCCTAGGTAACGCTTTAACAGCGCCCGCGTCACCTGCTTTCTCGCCCGAGGTAAATTTGGATCGCCACTTGATGACATGATTGATGTCAGCGAAAGCACCCGCGCGGGATGCTTTGCTGCCAGTATCTGAGAAATCATGCCGCCCATAGAAACCCCAACGACGTGAGCCTGATCTAAATTGAGTGCATCCATCAGTCCAATCGCGTCGTTAGCCATGTCACCTAATTTATAAGAGACCGTGAGTGGCCGATTGAGCGCCGCTTTCAACATCATGCTCAGCGTACTGGGTATGTAAGCGGCCAGCATTTTTTCTGATAGCCCAACATCTCTGTTATCGAAGCGAACGACATAAAAACCACGATCCGCCAAGCCCTGACAAAATGACAAGGGCCAAGCGGTCATCTGAGTAGCCATACCCATAATCAGCAAAATTGCTGGATCATTAGCATTGCCAAAATCATCGTAGGCTAGACAAATGCCGTTGGCGTCTACGTAGCGCTCTGACATAAATTTAAGACCTCATTTGCTTTAAAAGAGAAATAGCCAGCGTTGCTAGGTTCACTTCAAACTACCAATAACGATATACACCCTGCATTGGATAGCAATGCTAAAATGCCCAATCAGATCCAAACACTCGAGAATTCACGTAACTTAAGAGACAAATGTCTCAGTCTAATTTTAAGCCATGAAAAAACTCAGTCTTGTCGACAAAGGATTCCTGACCTCAGAGAATCGCGAAACACCCATGCATGTTGCCAGCCTTGGGCTATATACCCTCCCTGATGGTGCCGACGAGCAACAATTTCTGCACGATCTGGCGAGTAACGTTCGCAACGCCCAAGCCCTTCTGCCACCCTTTGGTGATCGGTTGCGTTTGGGTCGTCTTGGTTTAGCAGGCTCATCTTACTGGGAGCCCGATGCCGCTATGGATATGGATTACCATGTCCGACATTCGGCACTGCCCAAACCCGGTCGTTTCAGAGAGCTATTTAATCTCACATCCCGCCTGCACGGTACACTGCTCGAGCGCAGCCGACCTCTTTGGGAAATGCACGTCATTGAGGGACTGCAAAATCGGCAATTTGCCGTTTACACGAAAACCCATCACGCAGCGGTGGATGGCGCTCGCTCAATACACATCTCTCGAAGCATGCTCTCTACCGATCCCGATCATGTCCTAGAAGAATCACCGCTATCGCTTCAGTCCTGGCAACGCTACAAAAATGCGCTGCGTTCGGGAAAACAAATGCCTCATTCAGATGAGGAGTTGCGTAACGTCGCTGACGTACTAAAGTCCACCTTTGATAGCAGCACTAACCTAGTTAGAGCGTTATCGGCCTTCTCCAAAACTTGGGCCGGTCGAGGCGGGGCATTAAGCCTGCCGCATCAGCAAGTACCCATAAGTTCGCTAAACCACTCAATTCATGGCGCACGACGTTTTGTTGCTCAGTCATGGCCGTTCTCTCGAATTGAAGCTATCGGTAAGGCGTTTGGTGGCACCTTCAACGATGCAGTGCTTGCTATGTGCTCAGGTGCACTGCGCCAATACCTCAAAACCCACGCAGAACTCCCAGAACAGCCTTTAAAGTCGATGGTCCCCGTGTCATTACGTAAAGAGGGCGACCTCGAGTCGGGCAATGCGATCGCAGCCATTAGCGCCAATTTAGCCACCGACGTCGCTGATCCCGCGAGACGCATTCAGGCCATTATAGCTTCGGTTCGTGCCGGAAAGGCCTTCTACGCTGGCATGTCACCCAAAGAAATAGAATTGGTGAGCGCCGTATTGCAGGCGCCGACCATGCTGCTGTTACCCTTGGGTCTTATGGCGCGGTTGCCGCCATACAACGTCGCCATTTCAAATGTACCAGGCATCCGTGAAACGATGTATTGGAACGGTGCGCGCATGGATGGGTCTTATCCAGTTTCCATTGTTACCGATGGCATGGCCATGAACATTACGTTAATTACCTACGACCAGAATGTAGATTTTGGGATTGTTGCCTGTCGTAAATCGGTGCCCCAAGTGCAACGTTTTATTGACTACATGGAAGAGGCTTTGGCCGCACTTGAGGACGCAGCAGGATTGCTCCCACCAGAAAAAATCAAAGCGCTCACTCCGAGAAAGCCCAAGGCAAAACGAAAAACACCACCTAAACGGGCTACCACCGCTACTGCAGCCAAACCCAAGGGGACCAAAAAACCTAATTTTAAGGCGCAGCCCAAAGCTAAATCGAAAGCCAAGCCAAAACTAAAGTCAAAGAACTCGAAAAAACCGCTGTAAGGCTGCCTGGGGCACGGGGGAAAGCCCGCGAGCTTCAACCTGGGTTTGCAACCTACGTGCAAACCCATAGGAAGCTGACCAACTTTACCTAAGGCTCATAATAAACCGGTGACGCCCTACTAGCTGCCCCACAACGCCAAGGCTAGCCACGCACCGCGACTTCCTCCTAGGGCGTCACAATGTTAAAGACATCATCGGGGGGATCGAGCATGGCAAAAAACTGCAGCAAATCCAGCCTTGATCCTTCAATAGAAATATCATCAGAAAACAATGTCTCTTTAATGCCGGCCTGTCCCACCAGCATGCTGATAAACAGTTCGTGGGTAATGCGCAATGTCGCATTAGCATTTATCGCAGGTTCACCATTGCGCTGGTGCAACACCGCATTTTCGAGACTTAAAATATAGGTCTCAGCCAAATCGGTGAAGGTAAAATTGAACACATAAGATTCGCCATCCGCTTTTTCACCGTTAAGCATGACAGCAATAAGCTGCATAAATTCACTGATTGGCGTTTGTCGTATCAAATCGACGGCATTAGCAATGCCTAGGCCCTGTGAGGGCGGACCTCTTCGAAGCTCTAGAGCGCCCGTCAAATACACATCACGCCAAGGACCTGACTCAGCCTGATACCCCAGCTGGTCATAACTTTGCGCCAACAGCATCTTTGCCTCTGTATGATTGGGCTCAGCGAACACCAAGTGATTGAGAAGCTCAGCAACCCAGCGGTACTCACCACTATCAAACGCAGACTTCGCGGTTGCCATCACGCCGTCGCTACCACCCATCGCCGCGACGTACCGCTTTGAGGACTCAACCTCAGGCAGTGGGTCTAAACTTGCAGGATTGCCGTCGTACCAGCCGAAATAGCGTTGGTATACAGCGCGAGAATTATGCTTCAACGTTCCGTAATAACCACGATTAGCAAAACTGTTTCGCAGTGCAGTAGGAAGCCGTATGGTCTCGGCAATCTCACCCGGAGTATGTCCCTGAGAGGCTAGACGTAAAGTTTGATCATGAATGTACCGGTAACCGTCTCGCTGCTTTTTGAGAAAATCTACAATGTCGTCATTGCCCCACATCGGCCAGTGATGGCTAGCAAAATAGACCTCCATCTCAGGAAAAATCTCTATAGCCTCATTAATGTAGTAACTCCATTTACGCGCGTCCCGAACGTGGGCTCCCCGCAACGTATATAGGTTATGCATATTGCGCGACACAACTTCCGCACCGCAAAACGCCTTTTTTTCAGGCAAATAAAAGGTTAGCTCTGCGGGTGCTTCCGAGCCAGCAGCGTTCTGAAAGATAAAGTTAATGCCATCAATCTTCGCCTTTTCCCCCGTTTGAGAAATTATCCGGGTCGGGGTTGCCAGCCCAGGACTCCCAAAAGCGGGCCCCTTACCCAGCCCCGAGCCTACATGCCCTAAAGCAGAGCGCTCTAGCTGACTGCCATACATAAACATTGAGCGACGGCTCATTGTCGTTCCAGCAATAACATTTTCGCTGGTGGCCTCGCTCATAAAACCTTGAGGCGCTATTATTTCGGTCTCGCCATTTTCTTCCAAAACCGCAAGTACGCCGCCAAAGTGGTCGATGTGTGAATGGGTGATAATAACCGCTGTCACCGGCCGATAACCCAACTGCTGACGAGCGAAGGCCAGTGCGGCGGCCGCGGTTTCCCTAGTTGTTAATGGGTCTACCAGAATCCAGCCACGTTCGCCTTCAATAATACTCATATTAGAGAGATCAAAGCCCCGTAACTGGTAAACACCTTGAGTGACCTCAAACAGCCCATGGATATTATTCAACCGCTCTTGTCGCCACAGGCTGGGATTCACGCTTGCAGGCGCATCTCCATGAATAAAGTCATAGTCGCTGAGGTTCCATACCGCGGAGCCATCCGCCATGTTTACCTGCAGATCCTCGGCTCGGGCAATTAAGCCACGCCTTGCGTCGTTGAAATCTTGGGGGTCTTTAAGATCAAGAGACGCTGCCACACCCTGATTCATGGCTAGAGTGCTAGGTGTCGGTGCCGAATTTCCCTGACTTCCAGTACTGACTTGAATGGGAGTTGGCTCCACCCCACAACCCATCAAAATACTCAGCAGAAAAGCAGATAAAGTAAGCGCTCTGACATTAAGACATGTTTGCACCGTGTAGCGTCCTCCTCTATTTAATGGCAATTCGAAGATCGTTTTTCTCTTAACAATTATCGAACCAATGAACCAGAACCTCACCTTGCTCAGCAGATTGACGCGCCAATTGTTCGGCCTTTTCAGCAAATACTGCTTCAACGCGCTCGCGTCGAATCTTCAGAGTCGGCGTCAAAATTTCATTTTCAATCGTCCAGTGATCTTTTGAGATAATCACTGCGCCGATTCGCGCATGCTTCTCAATCTCGGCATTTATCGACGCAATGGTATCGAGCACGGACGTCTGTACTACAGCACTCTCTAAGGCCGCCGCTGCATCACTGAGTACGGTGACCATGACAGTTTTAGAAAATCCCCGTCCCAGAAGACACTGTTGCTCGGCGTGCACATTATGGGCAAACAAACCCTCTATGGGCGGGGGCGCCACAAACTTCCCTTGGATGGTTTTGAAATAGTCCTTCACTCGTCCAGTAATAAAAATAAAACCATCATCATCGACATAGGCTTTATCGCCCGTGTGCAACCATCCGTTCTGCCAAAGTTCAGCGGTCTTCTCAGGTTGTTGGTAATACCCAGGAGTGCAGCCCTCCGCACGAATCAACAACTCCCCGATGTCGCTTATTTTCACTTCAACTCCAGAAATTGGCTTACCTATAGAACCTATCCGTCGATCATCGACTTTGGTCACGATTAATGACATCGCTTCTGTCTGACCAAAGCCCTCGCAAAGTGTCAAACCCAACTTGTCCCACCAATGAATCAAAGCAGGAGGTGTGGGTGCAGCAGCAGTTAAACAGTAATCGACGTCTGTCAGCCCAAGGCCACCTAGAACCAGCGCACTCATCCCCTCGGCATCTTGTTCCAGCAATTTGTCGAGAGCCTCTTGTCCCCCAACTTTACCTAACACCGCCTGTTGTAACTGCTCCCATACTCTAGGAGGGCCAAAGAATACATTGGGTTTACAGGTAGGTAAGTCACGAAGCAACGTGTCTAAGGACTCGTTAAACCATATTTCTCCACAGGCGACCATCGAGCCATATTCAACAATTTGCCGCTCGGCGATGTGTGACAACGGTAGGTAAGAAAAAAACCGTGACCTCTCACGAGATGCAAACGCCTCTGTTCCGCGTCGTACTGGAATCAAGTTAGTTTCGTGGGTCTGAATGACACCTTTGGGCATACCCGTCGTGCCCGATGTAAATACCAGAGAAATAAGATCCGAAGCCTCGCCTTGGTGAGAGGGCTGCTTCCGCTGCCCCTCCTGAAGCAAGGTGTCCCAAGTCACATGCTCTACGTCACAGCTAACACCAGGCAACGTAATGACCAAACTACCCTCGGGCATAACTTCTTTCACGGCGTCCCAGTTTGTGGTCTCGCCTAAAAATAAGGCTTTAGTATCAGTAAACTCCAGTATGTATTGCGCGGTGGTTGCAGTGTGCGTCGTGAACAAAGGCACTGAAATATTGCCAGAAGCGATGACGGCCAAATCTGCAAGCACCCAGTGAGCGCGATTTTTTGACAGTAGAGCCATGCTATTGCCAGCGCCCAATCGCTGCTCAAGAGCCGCCGCCACCGCATGTACTTGATCCTGAGCCTCACTCCATGAGTAGGGCGTTTCCCCGTGCTCATTCAGATCACGCAGCCACACTCTCTCAGGGCATTCCCGCGCCCAATGCGCCAATTGGCCAGTCAATGTTTGGCTTTCCATACTTCCCCCTAGGAATTTAATTTTTCCACGATGATACCGATTTTTGATACTTTAAACCCCAGCCACCTTATGATTTTTTTGATGAATAGATATTTATTAATGCATCGCACACCCGGCGTTAGCGCGTGATTCGTTGACTACAGTCCACCATGTCTGATCGATAAATAATGACGAGGTAGTTTCTATCGACACTCCGATGAGCTCAAAAACCTCAGCACTGCTCTACTATTTGGCGGCAGCGCTGTTGTGCAGCACACCCGTAATGGCCAAAGACTTTGATTACTTCGAGACTACTCGAAAAACCGTGCGCAACGGCATGCAATCCATGTTTATCTGCAACGGTTTATTCACTTCTCAGCGTTCTTTAAGCCAAATTTTTGATCAAGAGCTAGCCTATTTGGGCGATCAACGCCTTGGCGATGCAAACACTGGAAATTATCGTATAGATCCTGAAATCCAGTCGGTTGAAGTCGGCGGCGGATATGATGGACCTGCAGTAACCACCGTGTTCCGTTCGGGTATCGGCTGCCTAGCCATGGCGCCGGAGATGACAGCGGAAAGTTTTGATCAACTTCCAAAGATAGAATTAGCGATCCCCAATAAAGGTGTCGAGCAATTGCCATGGCCTCATGGCGACTTGGTTAACCAAGATACACATCACGACGATGTGTCCCGCGCAGCCCTAAATGCGGCCGCTGACTGGGCATTTAAACCCCGAGCAGAAGGTGAAGACACAACCAGCCTCCTTGTGGTGCACCGAGGCGATATCGTTCTAGAACAATATGCCCGAGGCTTTGATTACCGTACACGCACTCGAACATGGTCGGCCGCCAAAAGTATTGAGGCGGCTTTAATTGGCTTGCGAGTCGATTCGGGTCATATGACATTGGATGCCCCGCTTCCCATCGACTGGTTGCCCTTGCAAACGGAAGCGGACAGCGACCTCCGCTCGCAGATCACACTTAGGCATGCGCTTAATATGACCACTGGGCTCTATCCGGTAGACAACGATGGAATGGCTGATTCTGTGGGTTCGGGGCTGGCTTATTGGAGCGGCGCCGGTTACGCAAATTCGATACGCCAGCGGGGCCTGATTCGCGATCCGGGCAGCCACTGGGACTATGAAAACTACGACTCCTTACTAGCAGTTCATGCTCTTAAAAAAACCTTTGAAACTGACCAAGCCTATCGCCAATTCCCTTATGTTGCGCTGCTTAGAAAGATCGGCATGCACAGCACGCTGCTCGGAACAGACCGCTTCGGGGATTTTATACTGAGCAGTCAGGCCTTCAGCAATGCTAGAGATATTGCCCGATTCGGGCTGCTTTTTTTGAACCGAGGAAACTGGTTTGGCGACCAAATTATTAGCGAGGACTGGATCGACTTCATCAGAGAGCCAACACCCGCGTCTGCGTTCAGAGGCAATGATTACGGAGGCCACTGGTGGCTAGTGCCCGACGCTCGCAAACACGAAGTACCCGCCGAAGCGTTCAGCGCCGCAGGCAGCCGGGGACAGTATGTCACCATCGTGCCTTCTTACGACGTAGTCATTGTTCGTCGCGGCCTCGACTACAACGGGGCGGCATTTGATCAATGGAGTTTGGTACGTGAGGTGTTAAAAGCTTTTCCAAAGCCAACCGACATTAATGAGCAGTCAGACGCTACTGACTTTTCCGAAATGCTGCATTTCTCAAGCCCTTAGTACATCAACTTCTGTTATTTATTCTGCCTGCCTAGACCTTGAA
The DNA here is from genome assembly GCA_000169115.1 of marine gamma proteobacterium HTCC2080. Lineage (GTDB taxonomy): Bacteria > Pseudomonadota > Gammaproteobacteria > Pseudomonadales > Halieaceae > Luminiphilus. The sequence continues at coordinate 256,519 of AAVV01000006.1, read as the reverse complement.
GCCTATGAACTTTATAAAACGCCCTAGAATTAAATTGCGCACAAACAATCGCAAAGCCACGACAGCAGTCCCTCAACTTCTCAGTTAGACTGGCCGGTAATATCAACGACAGACCCTTCCACTATGGCGATTTTGAACTTTTATTCGCTTTCTAAAGCTAGAGAACGCCTTTGACGAAAAGGACAGATCAACTAGCGCCATTAGATACGGTTCAAGTGCTCACAGTTCTTGCTCAAGTACCGGCTGGCAAGGTTGTTTCCTTCGGCGACCTCGCCGATATGTCAGGGTATCCTAGAAGGGCCCGCTGGGTAGGCAGGGTACTTTCAAAGCTTCCTTCGACTACTAAACTACCATGGCACCGCGTTGTAAATTCCCAAGGAACTTTGACGTGCCCGCGAGCTGATCTCGCAGCAAAACGTCTAACCCGCGAAGGCATAGAAGTGCATCAACAAAGAGTATCGATGTTAAAACATCGGTGGAGTCCAGAACGCGTAACCGGCAAGGCCCTAGGTCCCGAGGAGGACTAACTCATGGCGAAAGATCCGTTCGAAGAATTTCAACAACGCCTTCTCAGCACCCAAGACGAAGCCAGAGATGAAGCCGTCAAAAAGCGGCACGGACGTGGAGGGCGCACTGCCCGGGAAAACTTGCATGATCTCGTAGACGGCGCATCCGTCAACGAATTTGGCCAGTACGTTGTAGCGGCTCAACGCAGCCGCAGGGACGTTGAGGAACTACAGCAACAAACAGCAGGTGATGGCGTGATAACAGCTATAGGCCCCGTTAATGGCGGTTTATTCAGTGACAGCTTGGCTAAAACCGCGCTCATTATTAACGACTATACGGTTCTGGCCGGGACTCAAGGATATTTTCATCATCGAAAAATTGATCGCTTATTAGGCTTGGCTGGGCAACAAGAGCTGCCCGTAATCATGTATACCGAAGGCGGTGGAGGTCGGCCCGGCGATACCGATGTTTTGGTATCGGGAGGCGGCCTCAATGTTCCCACCTTTCATCGATGGTGCGCCTTAACTGGCAAAGTCCCGCGCATTGCGGTAAACCACGGGTTCTGCTTTGCGGGCAATGCTGCGCTTTTTGGCGCAGCGGATCTTCGAATTGCAACACAAGAAAGCTATATTGGCATGGCCGGGCCTGCCATGATTGAGGGGGGTGGTCTTGGCCACTTTAAACCCACAGAGATAGGCCCAACATCCGTACATTCTAAAAACGGCGTCATTGATATTGTCGTCCGGGACGAAGCCGAGGCAACAATGAAAGCGAGGCAGGCACTTGCTTTTTGCCAAGGCCCAACAGCTGACTTCGAATTTGCGGAGCAATCAGATTTGCGCAACGCCCTCCCCTCTAATCGAAGAATGGCCTACGATCCTGTAAAAATCCTAGAGCGCCTATTTGATAAAAACTCATTCATACCGCTTCGCAGTCATTATGGGCGCAGCATCGTCAGCGGCCTCGCGAGGATCAACGGCATTCCGTTTGCGGTATTAGCTAACGACTGTAGACACCTAGGTGGTGCCATCGACTCTGAGGGGGCAAGCAAAGCTACGGACCTTTACCGACTCGCCGAGCGATGGAAACTACCCGTAGTTTCTTTTGTAGATACACCCGGCTTTATGGTGGGGCCAGACAGCGAGGCTATCGGCGCACCAAGGTACATGTCGGAAATGTTCACCGCAGGCGCCACACTGACCCAACCAATAGTGGCTATTTTTCTACGGCGCGGCTACGGACTTGGCGCTATGGCAATGACGGGGGGCTCATTCGAAATCCCTGTCTATGCTGCCAGCTGGCCCACAGGAGAATTTGGACCCATGGGGCTGGAGGGCGCCGTACACTTAGGTTACAAGCAAGAGTTGAGCACATTGCCCGAGGGGCCTGAAAGAGACGCCCATTTTGAGGAACTTCTTGGCAAACTCTATGAACGTGGAAAGGCGACTGAGGCCGCCAGCTTTCTTGAGTTCGACAGTGTGATTGACCCCGTGGATACCCGGTCAGTGATTAGCAGTGCTTTGCCCCGGTAACAACGGGCTATTCAGGCTGCGAAACCCAAGCCCTTTTACACCAAAAAAGGACAAGTAAGATAAGCAGCTCGATCCCCATACTGGGCACCCCTGCCGCCACCGGGCCGTCTATGACTAACGTCAGGGTCCGGCCTAGCAAGGCAATGAGCACCAATAGTTGAACAGGCCAAAGTAGACCCGGATCGCGGCGTGCAGCTGCTAGCACTAGAATGAGTCCGCCACCCAAGAAGAACCCGCCTATGTCTGCTCTCACGGTGCCTAAGCCCGCCGCAGCAAGATTTACCAGACCCAGCTCAGCCGCGGCGTCTCCAGTGTTTAACCACAATCCTGTGCCCACTGCGAGAAACAGAAGTCCAAACAATCCCGATAACAACCTAGATATCAAAAGCATAAAAAGCCCTTCCAATGTATTTTAATGAACTAATAAGGAATATTACTCCTCGCCTTGAAGCAAGCCCGCGTCATATACATTCCGAGTGCGAATCCCTACCTACTTCAAGCGCTGCTCAGATAATAACTGCTGAAGCTCCCTAATGCCGAGTCCAAGCTGCTCTGAGATGGCGGGCAACTGATCTGTTGTCGGCAAAACTCCACCCGACAGTGCCGCGGCCTCGATCTGCCGGAAGCTCACACCCGCTGCTTCCAACCCAAAGGTCAAGCAGGCACTACCTAAAGTATGCGCCTCGCGAATAATGATATTTCGCTCCTGTTCCGCCATTGCCTTGCGTAAGCTCTCCCATCGGTCCGTAGATTCACCCAAGAATTTATCGACTAGGGAATCGAGCACTACAATGCCAACCTCTCGGACCAGACGGTTAATGGGCTTACAATCAAAGGCAACGGTGTCCTGGGGCATATTGTCATCACCAACAGCTAGTAATTTTTCGTTCTCAGTCATATTGGTTCCGCCCTTATCTACCATTGCAGCGTGATCCGATACAGCTGCAGAACCCGCACCTGTGTCGGCTGTTTCTATATCCACTAAATGCTCGGTTGAGCTTGCCTCTGTATCCCTCGAATTCAAAGGTAAATGTAGCAAAAGCGCGTCACGAAGGTCGTCTGCTAGCAGCGGCTCACCTAAAACTCCAGCCATGCCAGCGTGCTCAACTTTTAGTTGCTCACCGGGGCCACAGCGGGGCGTTAACGCAAATATTGGAATATTTGCTGCGCCAGAAATATCAAAAATATGCCGCATCGCATCAAAACAGCTCAGTGACGGCATGTCAGCATCCATAATAAGGAGATCAAAAGCCTTAGCATTTGACTGGAGGAGCGCAACTGCTTTCTCACCGGAATCTGCTATTACAACGTTACACCCCAAGGACTCCAGCAGCTTACCGTTGAGTTGGCGATTCAATTGCCGACCATCGACCAGTAACACAGTGCCAGAAAACTCATCAGTCTCCTGAACTATAGCCATGCTACTCGACTTCAGAACGGCACCTTCGGGGGCGAAAGACAGTGGGATCGTGAAGCTAAAAATCGTTCCCGAACCTACAGAAGACTCCACACTCACCTCGCCGCCCAAGGCTTCAACGAAGCGTTCCACAATATTTAACCCCAAGCCCGTGCCCTGCGCATGCTGGGTGGCCGCACTTAGTCCTGTGGAAAAAGGCTCAAACAAGCTCTCTATGGCATCTGCAGGAATACCCGGGCCTTGATCAGAAACGGTGAACTCGACCATATCGCCTTGAGGATAATCACTACCAAGACTAAGAGCACCAACAGTAATGGTCCCTGACTGGGAAAACTTAACTGCATTTGATAGGAGGTTACTGAGCACCTGCCTCAGAAGTTTTAAACGACTGCTATAATTTTTGCTGAAACCACGCTCTCCTGAGCGACCCAGCTCCAGTCCTTTTTCTAACGCCCTAGGTCGCGCCAACATTAGGCACTCATTTATCAAGTCATCAAGGCAAAATGCACTATTGTCTGCCTCGCTCACGTGGGATTCCAGCGAGGCCGTATCCAAGGTGAAATTAATAACCTCCAAAAGGCGATCGGCGCTTTTCGAGGCCAGCTCCGCATACTCTAAAAGCTTGCCCTCAAGCTTAAAGTCACTCATCAGGCTGAGGGAACTAATCACACCATTTAAGGGCGTGCGCATTTCATGACTGACATGATGGAAATACTTTTGACGCGCCTCATTAGCACGGTCTACTTCTTGCTTCGCAGATTTCAATTGCGCGTTAAGTGCTTGTAAATCATCTACCATCGACTGCTGCGTACTCATGAAGAACAGCTGATCCATCTGTACGTCATGCGCAGGAAAGTCAGACATCGTCAAAGCGCTATCAACTGTGTTTTCTTCTATCCACCACAACCAAGGCACGCCGACAAAACAGAGTCCCTCCAAGCCCATCTCAGCATAGTCAATGATCTGCCCACGGATGGCGAAGCCCAAGTCTTCACTAAACCCCAAAAACAATTCACCCACCGCCTCTTTGGCAGACACCATAGATCCGTCAAACAGTGTCGGACGCTTAAATTTGAAATGCTCAAAAAATTTGACCGTACTCGTGCTATCAAGCCGACACTTGTCAGCGAGTAGGGGGCTAGCTCGAACCAATACCCCGTCACTGTCAATTTGGCCGACTAACGTAAAAAGTTTTTGAAGCTCACCCCAAAATAGATCTGGTTTGTTCACAAAAAACTAACCGTTAACCCATGCGAACTTTGAAGAGCGTTCTTTCCCCGGCATCGACTGCTTGGGGCTCGATTTCCAAAATCTCCATAGACTGATTAAATCGCTGTGCCAATCCGTGTAACAGACCCTCGACAAATGGCGTCAGTCCGACTCGTTCAGACACGTAAAAAATGTCGACATTATTTTCATTACGTTCTTCCACCTTAAAGTTAGGCGGTCGGTAATTTAAAAAGGTAGAACTAATGCGATCGTGGAGATTATTAAGGTTACTCAGAAAACCTAGCATGTCTGCGCCTGCAGCCCGCAGAAGCGATTCGTACTGCCGTGCCACGGTATTCTCAACCCAATGTACTCCAAAAGCTCTTAACGCATCGCTGAGATCAATAGCCATTTCATCAGCGCAAGCCTGAGCCAGGCTGTAGGTAATATCATCATCGTAAGATTGCATTGCCAGAAAGCTGTCATCGGGCACACCGGAGCGCAGGAGAACCTCTTGCCACTTACTCTCACCAAATTGCTCAACCACCATGTCTCTCAGCGATTTATTAATGACACCATACATTCCACGACTCCATTGCTATTAGCTATTTTTTTTATGACTTCCAACTTTGGATTTTTCGGTAAATGGTGGAAGGTGCGACCTCCAACAAACCAGCGGCACGGTTTACATTGCCCTCACAGTGATCAATAGCCGACTGAATCGCGCGTTTTTCAGTGAGCCACAAAGGCTCCACGCCGCCAACACGCGCCTCGCTAGTAAGCGGGGTAATTGCACTCGGATTTGAGGCGGTACTATCGACCATGTCGCTATCCATAATAGCGACACGGAGCTGTTCATAACCGATGGTCTGCTCTGGCGACATAAGCACCAAACGATGAATAATATTTTCTAACTGCCTAACGTTTCCGGGCCAGGGATATCGTCGAAACTCTCTACGGGCATCTTCAGAAAATCCACACGTCTCTCGAGCCTCTTGCTCAGAGAATACTTTGAGATAGTAGGTAGATAACAACAGCACATCATCACCGCGCTCTCGCAGTGGTGGTACCCGTAAAGGCACCACATGTAACCGATAAAACAAATCCTCGCGCAACCGTCCTTCACGCATTTCAAACAACGGATCTCGATTAGTAGCCGCTAAAATTCGTACGTCAGCAACAAACTCGTTATCACTGCCTACCGGCTTAAAAGAACCACTTTGGATAAACCGAAGAAGCACCGATTGCAACTCATAAGGCATATCACAGACTTCATCAAGAAATAAGGTTCCTCCATCTGACTGCTTTATAAGGCCATCTCGGGCACGAACATTACCTCTGACGCCAGACGCCTCTCCAAAGAGCTCAGACTCAATAAGATCACTGGGTATGGCGGCACAGTTAACTGCAACAAACTCTTTTGGGGCACGGACTGACAAATCATGTATCGCTCTCGCCGCAAGCTCCTTGCCAGTGCCGCTCTCACCCGTAATCAGGGCAGTCGCACGACTCGAGGCTAAGGATTCAATCGTTGTATAAACCACCTGCATGACGTCGGATGAACCCAAGATGGAGCCCAGGCGTTCACGCTTTTCGCCAAGCTGGCTGAGCTTTTGGGTGAGCTCCAGCCGCTGCGCCACATTGGCAAGGGTCACGCGTAGCCTGGAAGCGTCAAATGGCTTACCCAAAAAGTCGTCGGCCCCACGCTCGATCGCCTGGTCTGCAAATTCGATACCGTGCCCTGTCATCACAACGACTGCAGGCTGAGGCTTCATGAGCACTGTTTCTGCTAACAGGTCTAAACCGTTACCGTCTGGTAATTCTATGTCGAGTAAAATCAAATCAGGCTTTAAACTTTCCAGTGCCATCAGAGCACCCGTAAAAGTCTCGACCGTGTGTACTTCGTAACCGGTGTCATCCAGATACGCTTCATAAATAGCGCAGAGTGTGGAGCTATCCTCTACAATCAACGTCTTCATTACAAAACCTCGCGCTTAGATGAACTCGTGTGACTGGAAGAATCAGTATCGTCGCTAAGTCGCTCAAAAATATCTGCCATCTTGTCTTGGGCAGCCTCAAAAGCAGCGAGCACATCCGGCCGGAAATGCTTGGGCTCTGTTCGGCCATCTCCATTTAAAATAATATCCATCACTTGCTTGTGATCAAACGCAGGCTTGTAAGGCCGCTTTGACCGCAGCGCGTCATAGACATCTACCAACGTCGTAATCGAAGCTTCCACAGGAATTTCTGATCCCTTAAGCCCACGCGGATAGCCGGTTCCATCCCAACGCTCATGATGACAGCGTGCTATGCGGGCAGCCATCTTCATGGTTGGATAATTCGAGACCGAGAGGATTTGATAGCCGGTCTCTGGGTGTTGCCGCATATGATGCAACTCATCGTCATCGAGAGGGCCCTCCTTCAGCAGTACCGAATCGCGCATACCGACTTTACCTACATCGTGAAGGGGCGCGGCCAACCTAATCATCTCGCTCCATTCCTTGTCCCAACCTAACGCTTGTGCAAGCACGGCAGCATATTCGCCAATACGAATAATATGTTGGCCGGTCTCGGGATCCTTGTGTTCTGCAGCGGCAGCCAAACAAGCCAAGGCCTCAGCGTAAGCCTCTTCAACATCACGATTTAAGGAAGATATTTGGGCATTATTTAAAGAGACCTGCTGCTTCAGCAATATCTCCTCAGTTTGGCGAGCTCGATCGGTAGCAACTTCTCTCTTGGCGCTCATTATGTGTCGCTCAAGTTGATCGAGATCCACCGGCTTAAGAAGAAATTCTTTTGCTCCGAGATGCATCGCACGAATTACTGATTGCGTGTTTCCGTTTCCCGTCATGAAGATGACACGTCGAACCCGCTGGTGTGCGCCCGGAGCGCTATTAATGTTATCCAACATTTCGAGGCCGTTAAGTCCCGGCATCATAAGATCACTCAGGATGATCGAGATTTCAGGATCATCAAAGTATTTACCCAACGCCTCTTCACCATTACTGGCCAGCACCACTGAAAAATCCAACTGCTCAACAAACTCTCCGAGTTCCTCGCGAATATCAGATTCATCATCGACAACTAGTACTTTCACGGACGGCTTCCATTCAACTCAACAAAACGCGCAGTCGCATTTTGCAGCTTATTATGCGGTGCTAACGAGTCTACCGTGGTCTGCCCTTCCACGGCTAAGTTTTCCGACTTTGCATCACCTTTCAAAGCGAAAAGAAATTTTGTTCCCAGTGAGCCCATAGAACTTGCTAGTAACCTACCACCTTCACTCCAGATAAAGGCGCCATCTTTATTACAGGTAGCTGAGCCGAAAGAATTGGCAACGCCGCCAACGCAGCGCATATCGGCTAGCTGGGTTGAAAATGGATAATTCCCAGCGGCTTTAAGTCGTCTGTTTATCAAACCCGTTTTTCTCCTATCGCAGCGGGACAACCATCGTGGCGGTTGTCCAACCATTATCACTATCTAGGTTTAAACGTCCCCCAAGATCGTTAATGACGGCCTGTGCCACAGAAAGCCCCAAGCCAACATTTTTATCCGCTGTGCGTGTGGAAAAAAATGGCTCGAAGACCCTGTCGCGCAGGTCCTCCGTAAAACCACAGCCATTATCTGACACCACGATCTTTGCGATATCAGCCTCTACAGCTGTGGCGACTATAGTAATTTTGGGGCTGCTAGGCGCACCCTCAAGCACCGCTTCCCGAGCGTTGTTTAGGAGCGCAATTAACGGCTTTTCAATCTGAAGCGGGTGGCCATTTGCCATCTCATTGGACAGCTGACAATCCAGTGTTACTTCAATACCGTGCTCAACCAAGCTACCTCGAGACAGATCCAAACAACGCTCAATAACCGTTGCTATCTGAAAGCCATTAGTCATAGGCTCAATAGGGCGGCCAAACTCTCTTAAGTGGTCAATGGTCTCCGATACTGTTGATAATTCAGCATCAATACCGCTTAATTTTTCCGCCAAACTCTGTTGATCAATCGCTGGCATGCGCAAACGATTTTGAGCATTGGCAAGATACAAACGCATCTTTTGCAAAGGCTGGTTAAGCTGATGCGCGGCACTGGATGCCAGCTGGCTGAAATAACTAGCCTGCTGAGCCTCTACCTCTAAAACACTCGGCTGCAGCTCGCCATTTATCTCGCGACCAAAACAGTTTATGCCTACAATTTCGCCTCCAAAAGCTCGACACGGCCGCAGGTTTGCTCTGATCACAACCGTTGCCGCCCCGCGACTTACCAGGGGCAACCGAATATCGTCCTGTACCCCACCCTTTAAAACTCGAACGAATTGGGTATGAAAATCTTCTCTGTCAAGGCTTGTAGCCAAACATAAATCTTCAAAACCTCCACCAATGGCCTCCAACTCGGGCAGATTTGTAATAGCGGCGATTTTAGGGTTCCAAGTAACGACAAGACCTGCCTTATTAAGAACAAAGATGGGGTTAGGACTGCCCTCAAAAAGTTCATTTAGCTCAGCAGAAACTCGCTCAGTTTCTCGCCGCGACATATCCTTAGCCTCGCGAAGCGCAAGCTCACGCCCCGCCAACTGACCGACAAGTCGCGACAATAAATTTGAAAAGGATACGCCTAGATCGCCTATCTCCTGCGGATCAGTTACACGATTGCGATAATCAAAACCGCCGTGTAAATCTGCCTCTCTGACAGCTCGATGGAGTCGGCTGATAGGGCCAAGAAAATTATTTTGCAAAATTTGCCAAGCGATCAAAAATACAGCAACCAAAATAACTGTCGCAATGTAGGGGAGCCACGCATTTGTTTTTAGCATGCTATTAATCTGATCGCGCCGCACTGCAGAGTAGCCATCGAGGCCGCGCAGTAGCTCACTGTAAGCCCGCGAATAATCGTTAAGGCTTGAAGCTTTGTGAGCCTCATTAAGCAGTTGCAGGGGAACGGCACAACAGGCATCCGACACCACGTCATCTCGCAATGACAGAGCGACCAAGGGTATCGGCGCGTCTCGATCGCTAAAAATGATCGTAGGGCTCAGAGCACGCTCCACCTGCTGCGCTTCTACCTGAAGCTGCAACACGCTTTGCTGAAGATCACGCAGGGCGAAAAGTCGATATACAACGAGAGCCTCAAGAATGAAGCACAGTATCGCGAGTAAGGTCAGAGACCTAACGGCGGTGGCTCTCATACGAATCTGCATTTCACTCCCACCATGTCAAATCGGCCCCAGACGCGGTATTGTACACTGATTATGCAAGTATACCCTTTCCGATTCGCAAATTGCGTCTTATGCTTGGACTCAAATAAACAAAAAAGGCGTGGCAATGAAGCACTCAGGAATATTAGTCGTAGATGATGAGAGCGTAATTGCTGAGGAGTTATGTGAATTTCTATCGTCTTTTGACTACACCTGTCAAAAGGCACTGAGTGTCAATGAAGCTTTGGCTCTCATTGAGACAAACCTGCATATCACGCTGATATTAACCGACATGCGGATGCCTGGCCGCGACGGCGCCGAGTTAATTCAGGCTCTGCAAGAAATGCCCGGCCGACAATTTGAATATCTTATGATTTCTGGCCATCTAGACGCGGACGAAGATCTGAAGCACATTAATAATGAGGGCGTGACGCTCATGCGTAAGCCAATTGACATCGACGCGCTTTTACTATTCCTTGAAGAACGCGAATTCACTGCGGTGCCCAACGAAAATTAACGCGGCACCAAGGCCCTCAGCCTTCTAAAACCTTTATTCTGATTGCTCGGTTCAAGCCAAGGTTGATCTGCATGGTACCGGGCTGTGAGAGCCCCAGCCAAAAACCTAACAGGCTATGCCTCAGACATACACCCCACCCATAAAGGGCCTGTTTCAAGTGAGTTTTCAATAAGAATAGCGTCGGACTGCGCCTCTCCCTCATCCGCATATCCGACAACGCGAATGCGGTGTAACGTGACCCCATCTTTTTCAAATGGGATAATAACGGCGGGATACCCTTCCTCAGACAGTGATGCCTTCCAGCGCTCTGCCCAAACAATATCAGCGTATGTCGCTATATTGATAAACCAGTCACTAGGGTTGGTCACGCCATCTGATTCAGCTTCGTAGCTGCCGAATGACGACATGCCGTCAGGTTCTGGGGCAATGACCAGAGTCTTCATCAGCGCAGGATCCTCAAGGACCTCAGAATTTGACACTGTAGTTACTGCCGTAGCGAGCTCAGGCGTGTCCGTCGCATTTGAAAAAGCATAGTCGCTAGTGACCACCAAAGGAGCAGCATCGAGCGATGCGTCTTGAACGATAACCATCTCAGGAACTACTCCCGAGTCACATACGGCGATTTGCTCATCGTCTCGTCGCACTAAATCAAGATTTAATGCTTCGATCTTATCGGCGTTAAAACCCTGAGCGTCGAGAGCATCGGTCAACATGCCAATTTCAGCCAGAACTCGGGCCTGAGCTTGAAGTAGATTAATTTTTGCAGACGCCAACGCCCGCTGGGTATCAAAAAACTCATTTTGTGAGTCAAGCAAATCGAGCGGTGAGCGCTGATTGAGATCGAACTGATCGTTATACGCTCTGCGTGTTTTGTCCTGCGCTTCAGACTGAATCGATAAATAGCGTACCTGCTCTTTCAGAGCCCTTACATTATTAAACGCAATGGTGACCTCGCGACGCACACTGAGGCAAGCTTGCTTGCGATCCTCTACTGCCGAGTAGTATCGATTCGAAAACTCCCTACGCCGAGCGCTGTCACTGCCGCCCCGGAAAAGATTGTAGGTGAACACCAACTCAACAGCTTGCAAGTCATAATCACCGCGGAAACCGTCGATATTAGACTCTTGTTCGTTTCGGTAACGCAAATCGAGACGAGGGTACATCGGCCCCCGCGTTGCACCTAAAGCCTCCCGAGCCGCACGCACCTCTTCAATTGTTCGATTAATTTCGGGGGAGCTATTGTAAGCCGCCTTCAGTGCATCATTACGAAGTCCCGGCATAACACCGCTTGGTAATGCCGGCATAGGTAAGTTATTGCCAGGTAAAGCACCCACAATCCGCTGAAACTCGCTGACGGTGTCATAAAGGTTCGTCCGCTCGGTCAACAGGTTTGACTCCGCCAGCGCCAACCGTGATTTAGCCTGATCAAGATTTACGCCCTCATCGCGCCCAGCGGCCGCGCGCTGTTGGATTTTGCTAAACACGTTCTTGTGGTAATCAAAATTCTCACCCGCAAATCCAACTAACTTTTGATACAGCACCGTATTGGAATACGCCACAGTGGCGTCGAGTGCAATAGACTGCGCCGCCCCATGAACATCGTAATACCGTGCTAATTTTTCATAACCAAGCGACCGCGCTCGGTCCCGGGTTTGAAAGCCATCAAATAGTAGTTGCGTCACACTAAAACGAACCGAATCACGCTCGTAATCACCAAAATCGTTGAGGGGCGTTTCGCGCTCCTCCCAAGCATAGTCAGCATTGAGGTCGACACTGGGATAAAAGCCGCCCTCAGCTGAACGCTGCCCCTCTCGTGCGGCTTCAAAATTGTAATAAGCAGAAACTACAGCGGGGTTTGACTCCAACGCTGCGGATACCGCAGCCCCAAAAGTACTAATTTTCTCCTGCCCCAAGGCAGGGACCGAACCCAACAGCGCTGCTAAGACTATGATGCGGGTGACATCTCGATAGCAAACTTTTGAGTTTTCAGTAATCATCATCAAATCCTATTATCAACTTGTGATCGCAAAGGCTCATCCTGGCGGGCGACGCTTAAAATCACCCTGTTAATCTTTTACTTCCGGAGTAGCAAGATTTGAAGTCATCACCCGCTCCCCACCCAATATTTCGTACAATTTACTTTCGAGTAAAGATATAGGTGCCTGATTAACATGATAAAGTGTGGACCTTTGTCGGGAAATTGCAAGTGCACTTAATACCTTTTATTTTGGTATTGACCCTACTCCAACTATTACTGGTAGCGCCCAGTAATTTGCGGGGCATGCAAATCCCTAATTTAGAAGCTCAAGCGAGCTCCCGATTTGGCTCGCTAGCAGTGCAAACGGTGTTGCGCTGGGAGGCGATGATTGGGACGTTTGCCAACGCAGATACTCAGAAAAAACTGGTTGCGGTTAATGATTTCTTTAACCAAAACATCACTTACCGGTGGGAGACTGAGGATTATTGGTCTACGCCGCTGGAAACAATGGGTAGAGGCATCGGCGATTGTGAAGATTATGCCATCGCAAAATACGCGACCTTAACACTCATGGGCGTACCACCGTCTTCACTAAGACTCGTCTACGTCAAGGCAAAGCGGGGCGGGTTAAACCAAGCCCACATGGTGTTAGCTTGGTACAAATCTCCAACCGCGGTACCTTTAATTCTCGATAATCTAGATTACGTGATTAGACCTGCCACGGAGCGAGGCGACCTACAACCTGTTTTCAGCTTTAATGGGGAGCAGTTGTGGGTGGGCACAGGACCGCGAGCTACTAATCAACGGCCCACTGCTCGATTATCTCGCTGGGGCCAAGTCGTAGAAAAAATTCGCCAGGAAGGCTTCACCACTGGATTTTAGGAGCGCACCACCATGTCGTTATATAAAAAGCTAGCGCTAGCCTTTATTGGGCCGATGATTATCGGGATTTTTGTCATCTCCTTTATCATTATGGGGGAGCGATCGAGCCAGTATCTTGAAGAGCAACTTGCCATTGAGAACCTTAATGATGCTAACGGTACCGCACTGCATCTGAACAAACTCAACCTCGATGGCATCGAGCTGGAGACTTACCTTTCTGCTATGGCCAATCAGGGCGTATATCTAAGAATACGACTTTTGAGCCCAGATCCTCTGGCTCCACCCTTATTTGACTGGAGTAATCCGGGCACTATCAGTAACTACCCCACCATCCTCAAGACTTGGTTTCCCATAGAGTCCGCGCCTGGTCAGGCAATGCTTCAACCCGGCTGGACTCAACAGGGCCTCTTAGAAGTGCAGCGCCACGATGATGTCGCTTACGACGAACTCTGGAAAACCGCTCAAAATATGTTTTGGGCGCTCTTGGCGTCCGTTGCGCTTGCTGGACTCATAGGTTCCTTGTTGCTGCAAAGAATCTTGGCACCATTAAAAGGTGTCGTCATCCAAGCCAAGGCCATTGGAGAGCGCAGATTTATAACCACACCAGAACCCTCTACGACCGAATTCGCAGAGGTAACCCGGGCCATGAATGAACTTGCACGACGCGTTGGGGAAATGTTGCAAAAAGAATCTCAACGTCTCTCTCGTCAGCGCGAGGCAACAGAGATAGATGCCGGCACAGGGCTATTACTACGCAGTCCGTTCATGGCGCGCCTAGGAGCAAAACTGGAATCAGAGGATGCTGATGCCAGTGGTAGTGTCGCACTAGTGCGGCTGAGCAACTTAGCCCGACTCAATCAAAACTTCGGACGCCAAACCATGGATGCCGTATTGGCCGAAATTGGTAGTTCTATAACGCGCCTCAATCTTTCCCAATCCGACTGGGTCGCAGGCAGGCTCAATGGCTCCGACTTCTGCTTACTGGCCCCTCTTGCCAATGAGCCAAAACAGGCCGCAGAAGCGCTGCAACGCATTATCTGGGAGGTACTCGCAAACTTTGAGATGACGGAGACGCCTCTGCCTAGCGCCTGCGTAACTTACACTTCAGGCCAAACCATTGGGCATGTAATGGCTGCCCTAGACGGCGCGCTAGTTGTATCTGATGAACAAGAAGAATCGGAAGTTATCGTAGCCAACCTAACAAGCGGAAGTGCCATACCAATCCGCGAACAAGCGAGCCTTTGGCACTCTCAATTACTGACAGCCATCGAAGAACAACAACTAGTCATTGCCACATTTCCAGTGGTCACCCCCGACGGCCAACTTATCCATCACGAAGGCATGTTACGCATTAATGTTGATGGACAATTACGTAGCGCTGGGGAGTTCATGCCCTGGGTGCATCGGTTAAATCTTAGTTATGAGATTGACCAGATTGCTACGGGTTTGGCGATAGAGAAAATTCGGGAGACCGGACAAAGCACGTGTGCCAACCTCACCTCTGCTGCGCTGCTCGATGGCCGCTTTAACACTTGGTTAGAGCTGTTCTTGAAAAACCATACCGAAAACGCGAACAAGCTTAATTTGGAAATTGGCGAAGCTACCGCCTTCGCTCAGCCAGACAACTTCAAGCGCTTGGTATCCGTAGCCCACGCAGCTGGTGTGAAAATCGGCATTGAGCATATGGGATATCGCATTAGTGATATCGGGCAACTGGGTGATCTGGGCATGGACTACATAAAAATGGACAGCCTGTTCAGTCGCGACATCAATAACAGTTCTGGCAATGCCGCTTTAATGCGCACTTATATCAATATCGCTCAATCACTGGGGCTACCCTGTATTGCTGAAGGCATCAGCAGCGCTGATGCGCTAAGCGCCGTTTTCGAATTAGGCGTGTCTGGTGCCTGTGGACAAGGTGTTCAGTACGAATGATGGCCACCTCTGCATGTGGACTATATCAATGCAGTAAGTGCTTCATAGCAGTAAAACACAGGAAAGGTGTAATGCTCGCTAAGAGCCTGTCACAAAATTTTGTGGCCTTGCGCAGTTATCGCTCTGACTTCACCAGCATAAAATTTAAGATGCAAATACTTAAGGACAACGCAACGTAATGCGGAATATTCTATCCTGCGATGCGCTAGCCGTAGCCAAGGCAGGTGCCAATAAGCTCGCTGAACTGACCTTGGAATCAGGAAAGTTCAGTTACCGCTACGATGCCATCAGTAACGCGAAGCTCTCGGGTTACAACGTTCTCAGACATTCAGGAACTGTTTGGTCAATGCTCGACGTGTTTTCCGTCACCAAGGACGAGCAACTTTTAACTGCTGCAAATAGAGCCGTAACCTACCTTTTTAACGAACACCTGCGTTTTTTTCGCAGCTACCTTAATTTTTGTATTCTCGAAAAAAATAGCATCAAGCTGGGTGGCAATGCCCTGGCCGCTCTCGCGCTGGCAAAGCTCTATGAGATCAACAAAAGCGATGTCTTGCGCGATACTTCTTATAGACTGTGCCTGTTCATTTTAGAGCAGCGGAAGCTCCACGGAGATTTCGTTCATAAGCGGTATTTTAAATCAGGCAAAATCTCCAGCTTTCGATCTGAGTACTATGTGGGAGAAGCTCTCCTCGCGCTCTTAGCATGCTATCGAATAACCGGTGATTCGATCTTATTGAATACTGTACGAGAGGTCGAAGCTGATTTAGCGGCAGAGGGCTATGGCGTACGCGAGCAATCGCATTGGATGCTCTACTCCCTGGAGCAGCTGCAACAGTTTGATAAATCACCGCATATATTCGTGCACGCTGAACAAATCGCGACCGAGATAATCGACAAACCCAACTATCTCAATTGGGGCAGAAGCACACCAACCGCCTGCCGCACAGAGGGGCTGCTCGCCTTTCTTCGCATGCTCCCACCTAATACCGCAACACGCTCAATTCAGAACACGGCCCTAAAGTGCATTGAGGAAAACTTGCGGCACCAGCTAGTCTTTCAAACAAAGGATGGTGCCTTTACGAGAGGCGGGGGTGATCGCAGAGACCGGGAAGTTCGTATTGACTACATACAACACAATATTTCTGCTTTTTTGCACTTTTCGCAACTTGAGCAGAGTCCAAATAGCCTCCACGCGTGAATTAAACCTAGTAGCGTACTTTGCTTCGATGAATGAATAATTCTTGGGGATATAGCTCTACTTTCTACGTGAGCCCATCCTGCTCATCTAAACGACTACTTCAAGCGACGAAACAAGATCCCGCAACGGTAATTCCGGCTCGCAGCACAATTTGGCACAAAAAAAGCCACCATAAGGTGGCTTCTTCAACGCTGCAATCTTAGAACTCATATCCGATTGTGACACCCACGTGACGGCCAGGTACCAATTCTGCCACGCGAAGGCGCCAGCATCATAAGCTCGTGCAACCCGGCCATCGCCATCGAGAACATCCGTACCGTAGACCATCAACTTTAATGCACCTTGTGGTAAATCACGAAGATACGTCGCGCTCAAGTCGAGCTGATCATGGGAATCAATATTAATGTCTGGACCCGTATCGTAGTTGTAGAACGCAAATTCTGCAGCACCCCAAAGGTCGCTACGGTAGCTCCAAGTTCCCGATAGAACCAATGTTCCGCCCATAATTGATGACGTATGGTCAGCCATCACACTGAACGTGTGCTCGGGCGCATAGATCACCTGAGCTTGGCTGGAAATATCAATGCCACCAAAATCGTACTTATCGAACTCCGCATCAAGATAGCCGTAAGTAGCGCGGATATTCAAACTATCGGTGGGCACCCAAACACCCTCAAACTCAATACCCTGGTTAGTTGTTTCAGCCGCGTTGCGAATGAACGTACAAGTTGCGGTTGCTGCCTGCTCACATTGTGTGCCGTCGGTAACAACAAACTGCTGCTTGTCTTCATACGTCGCATAGAAACCGGTGAGGTTTAGCTGTAACCGATCGGTAGGTTGAGTCCGAATACCCAACTCCCAGCTACCCACTTCCTCTGGATCATAAGGTCCAACCGTATCTGAGTTATTACCTCGGCTGTTAAAACCACCCGCGCGATAGCCTGTTGCATAGGATAAGTAAGCCATTCCCACGTTTAACTCACGCTGCAACACGAAGCGGTAGGTCACATTTGAATCTTCGTAGCTAGGAGTCAGCTGATTAGCAATGGGAGCCCCTGCAAGTCGATCGGCTGAACTACCATATTGCCGGTTATCCAGATCCTTACTTTCATCTGTCCAACGCATACCCGCGGTCACAGACCAAAGGTCGTTGATCGCGTAATTCAGCTCACCAAACAAGGCCAGTGCATCTGCATCTTGAGTTGTTTGGAAGTTAGACACTGGGCCTGAAGTAATGAAGGCCTCTGTTTCCAAATAATAGGCACCGGCCACTACGTTGAGCGGGCCATCCCAGTCTGACAAAAACTGCAGCTCGTGAGAGTTTTGCTCATAATCCTGTTCACGCAGTACTTCAAACAACGGTTGCGGCGCTCCCCAGGAGTTGAAGTAGGCCTCCTCTTGAAAGGCCATTCTTCCGAAAATGTACTTAACATCAAAACCATCACCCGAGTACTTCGCATTCAGAGTCAGGTTATCTCCCCACATGTAGCTGTATATCTGCTCAGAGGCGTTGGATGTTTTGTAGCCACTAGCCTCGGAAAGCGCGGCTGAATTTTCGTTACAAGCGCCGCCAAAAGGCAAACCTAACCCAGCTAAAGAACAAAATACGCTGTCAGTGGTGCCTGACGCAACAACATCAGGTGGTTGGGTCCAGTGCTCGTAGTCGTCATAGCTGAGCGTGGCCGTAAAATTATCGGTAAAGTCATAACGAATAGCCGCACCCCAGACCTGAGAGTCACGGTTGTAAGGCCTCTCGTTATTGGTCGTGTTGTAGAGGTGAGAATCCATCTCTAAATCACGGTATGAAAATTTCGCACCACCTTTTTCACCTAAAGGCACGTTAACAACGCCTTTCAGGTCTTGGCGGTCGTGGTCTGCGAAAGTACCCTCAAGCTTTACACCAAACTCACCGGTAGGCTGCGTTCGCTTTATATTGACGACACCAGCAATTGTATTGCGCCCAAAGAGCGTGCCCTGCGGCCCTCTCAGCACCTCAACACCTTCTATATCGAAGAAATCGACAACGGCTCCCGCGTTGGAGGCCATAAAAACGCCATCCACAGAGATCCCTACCGTCGGCTCATAACTTTTTTCAAGATCGTCAAAGGCCATGCCGCGTATAGAGGCGCCCAATGCTGCTCCCGATTGTGTGACCTGGTGCAATTCGACGTTAGGCACCAATTTGGCAACATCAATAAGCGTCTGCACGCCACTTTGTTCAATTTGAGTCGGGGAGAGTGCCGTCACCGCTACGGGTACGTTCTGCAATGACTCCTCTCGTTTTCTTGCAGTGACCACAACTTCTTCGATAAGACTCACCGAGTCTTGCCCAAGAGCAACCTGCGGCAGGCCACCAAAAACTCCGGCGGTAGCAATGGCAGCAGCCATGGATACATATTTTTTACTTAGGGGGAAATGATGGCGCTTTTTCAGTCGCATAGCTGGATCTCCTCAATATTATTATGCCGTCGCCCTTAATTTGAGCTAGGAGCTTTTTTTTGCAGCCTTCTACTGCCAGCTAAAAGCTTCGCATAAGTCCGAGGTGATTACAAACAATGTTGATTGTTTTTAAAGGATTGTACTTTGAAGAGGCACAAAGGTGCCCTAAAACGCTGCTTGCCAGCGACCTTCAAAAGCACCAATGCCGCTGAAAGCCAAGTATCAAGCCAGTTTAGTGCAGGCTAAGACCAGCATGACAGTAACATTGACTGAGGCTGAGAACGCCGAAAATTAGGGAAAATGGCAAATCGCCGGAGAGATTTCATCCACCGACAAAAAATATCGCCATTCCCAAAACGGGAATGGCGATATTCGAAGACCAACACGGCTGTCAATCCGATTGAAGCTCAGGCTTGTCATCGTTATTCTGGGCGCCCATGAGGTCGACTTCCAACATGGCCGCATCGTAGTCAGATACCACACCCGCCCCACCTAACTCTTCTGGGTCTTTTTCTGCTGCAACAGCCCCCTCATCATCTGGCAGATTGAGCATATCGTCATCGCCCAGTACATCCTCCACGCTGATAGCAAAACTCACATCCTCAGCAACCGTAGAAGAGCCATCAGTATAGTTCACCCCCACTTGACCATGAATGGTTACATCGCCATCCGCAGCGGTACTCGGTTCGCTATCGTCACTATAGTTGAGGTCAATGCTTTCGATTCCCAATTCGGATAGTGTTTGGAGCTCGCCCTCGTCGGTAATACCGTCCGAGTTGGCGTCCTGCCAAACTGCAAATTGATCAAATTGATCATCTTGCGTATCTAACACTCCGTCCTGATTGCTGTCGAAGACCTCGGCCACCGCTTCCAAATCTGTCTCAGCAGTATCACTCCACTCAGTGAAGACATACTCCTTCGATTCATTGATCGTCCCGGAATTATCTGCATCGATAACCAATAGACCATCATCTGGACCGACCCAGGCCGTACTTACAACGGTGCCAGATGTCTGATCAACGAATGTGACGCCTTCTTCTTTGGAAAGGTATTCAACACCATCGCCATCCAGATCAATCGCAATGGGGTCGTCGTCATCATCGTCGTCATCGTCGTCATCATCGTCGTCATCGTCGTCATCGTCGTCATCGTCATCGTCATCGTCATCGTCATCGTCATCGTCATCGTCATCGTCATCGTCGTCGTCGTCGTCATCGTCGTCGTCGTCGTCGTCGTCGTCATCGTCGTCGTCATCGTCGTCGTCGTCGTCATCGTCGTCATCGTCGTCATCGTCGTCGTCATCGTCATCGTCATCGTCGTCGTCGTCGTCGTCATCGTCGTCGTCGTCATCGTCGTCGTCATCGTCGTCGTCGTCGTCATCGTCGTCATCGTCGTCGCCGGTGGGATCATCATCAGTAATCGCTGTAGTTACTGAGTCCGTACCAAGCTCAAGCTTTTCGAACCCTGCATCACTTGAAGTTCCAATTGTGAGGATTATCGTTTCACCGTTATCAGGAATGGCGTCATCAAGGGTTGCCAAGTCGAATGTCACACTGGCGTTGCCCGCCAAAACGATCACTTGAGCCACACTATCGTAATCAACACCATCACTTGCCGTGCCGGTGTAATTTATGTCGATGACTACATCTTCATTAGCCCTTACCGCATCACCATTCTCATCGGTCAAGGCAACGGTATAAACGGTCGTAGCCTGCCCTTCTACGACTGTTGCCGGCCCGTCGATACTCAACGTCACCGTATCGTCAGGCTCAGGAATAATCTCATCCGTGATCGTTGTCGTGGCACTGGCTTGACCACCAACGATCAGATTTTCAAAAGATGCCGGGCTGCTCTGATCAGCAACTGCCGTGATCCTAGCTGTCAGCGCTTCAGCACTTTCCTTATAAACATCGTCAACTGCTGTCACAACAGCACCAGTACTAGTGTTGCCGGCCGTGATCGTTACCGTTGTCGGCAAAGGCGTTGCATCATCGGAATTCGCGGCAGGGTCACTCCACTGCAACGTCACATCTATATTTGTCGGCGCCACAACCGCAACACCGTCTTTATCCACCAAAGACACTGTGAAGGTCGCCTGTTCACCCTCTTCAATATCGGAATCATTCACCGTAATAATCGTGTAAACCGTGTCCACAGGGTCCTTAGGATCGGGCTCGTCGGTGTCATCGAGTATGGTCGTCTCAGCGATATTCGCATCAGAGCCGTAACCATTAGCGATCGTCGCGACCACAGCCGAGTCAAATGAGCCGCTGCTATCTGTAACCGCAGTCAAGGTCGCAATCAGAGCTTCTGGACCCTCAAGGACATAGTCGTCGCTTGCATCAACCGTGAACGTCGCTGGCTGATTACCCACTATGTCTACTGTGAAGGGCAACACCCCAGCAATGTCATCAGCATTGGCGACGCCACTCCAATTAAGGGCTACGGTCACCGTGGCACCCGGCGGAACCGTTACCGGAGCACCCGCTTTATCAACCAAAGCCACAGTGTATGTCGCTGTATCACCACCTTCTTGTATCTCACTATCATCGACTGTGATGGTCGCGAAGACGGTATTCGGCTCATTTTCAATAATTGTTGTGGTCACCGAGCTAGTACCCAGCGCTAATTTTTCAAAACCACCGTCATCCTGAGTGGCAATGGTCAAGATGATCGTCTCGTTGTTGTCTGCCTCAACGTCAGTTTCAGTTAGCAACTTAAAATTAGCCTCGGCGCTACCTTTGGAAATCGTCACCGATTGTTGGCTAATGTAATCAGCTCCGTCAGTTGCCGTTCCCGTGTATGTAATCGTAACGACCACATCCTCTTCTGCGGTAATAGCAGCATTCGCAGGATTGGTTAGCTTGACCGTGTAGTTGTCGGTTTGATCACCCTCTGTCACCGAGGCGGGACCGACAATACTCAACGTCACCGTATCGTCAGGCTCAGGAATAATCTCATCCGTGATCGTTGTCGTGGCACTGGCTTGACCACCAACGATCAGATTTTCAAAAGATGCCGGGCTGCTCTGATCAGCAACTGCCGTGATCCTAGCTGTCAGCGCTTCAGCACTTTCCTTATAAACATCGTCAACTGCTGTCACAACAGCACCAGTACTAGTGTTGCCGGCCGTGATCGTTACCGTTGTCGGCAAAGGCGTTGCATCATCGGAATTCGCGGCAGGGTCACTCCACTGCAACGTCACATCTATATTTGTCGGCGCCACAACCGCAACACCGTCTTTATCCACCAAAGACACTGTGAAGGTCGCCTGTTCACCCTCTTCAATATCGGAATCATTCACCGTAATAATCGTGTAAACCGTGTCCACAGGGTCCTTAGGATCGGGCTCGTCGGTGTCATCGAGTATGGTCGTCTCAGCGATATTCGCATCAGAGCCGTAACCATTAGCGATCGTCGCGACCACAGCCGAGTCAAATGAGCCGCTGCTATCTGTAACCGCAGTCAAGGTCGCAATCAGAGCTTCTGGACCCTCAAGGACATAGTCGTCGCTTGCATCAACCGTGAACGTCGCTGGCTGATTACCCACTATGTCTACTGTGAAGGGCAACACCCCAGCAATGTCATCAGCATTGGCGACGCCACTCCAATTAAGGGCTACGGTCACCGTGGCACCCGGCGGAACCGTTACCGGAGCACCCGCTTTATCAACCAAAGCCACAGTGTATGTCGCTGTATCACCACCTTCTTGTATCTCACTATCATCGACTGTGATGGTCGCGAAGACGGCATCACCGTCGTTATCTATGATCGTTACAACTGCGACACCATCATCTGCGGCTAATCCGAGCTGGGCGATCGAAGCGTCACCCGTTGGGTTACTCAGCTCAACACGAAACGTCTCTTGAGTTTCAACCAGCGGGTCGTCGTTAATCGGAATGAAAACTGTTTGCGTGGTTTCTCCCGGCGCAAACGTTAAAACTACATTCGTAGTAGCTGTAAAATCTTCGGCTTGTGCAGTATCAGAACCTGATATTGGTAATGTAGAAACAGTTACCTCCTGGTTGCCTTGTTGCGGACCCGCGCCAAACCGAGTAACCGTCACAAGAACTCCAACACCCTCACCAGCCACGACATCACCTTCTACAACAGTGACATCAGCAACACTGAACACGCCCTTGTCATTATCGTAAATTCTTAAGGTGCCCTGGGGGTCGCTGTTAATGACATTGATCCCACCTAACTGACCCGACACAACCGTGACATCAAGCAGCGCATTTTCAGTTGGCTCGTCAATTTCATCGTCGATAATCGGCACGGATACGGTGACTGATGATTGCCCAGCAAGAATAATCGCAGTACCCGCAACAGACTGATAATCTAAACCCGCCTTCGCACTTCCATCTGTTGTGTTGTAAGCAACTGTTACGGAACTGTCGGCAACAGCAACATTGCCGTTCGCGTCATACAAGGTAATGGTAAAAACACCGCTACCATCGTGCTCATAAACTTGCACAAAATCGACGTCGACGTAGGGCGCGGGTGCGCTAGGGTCATTATCAATAATCCCTGGTTGGAACGTCGCTGAAGCTGGCGCGCCATTTGCAAAATTACCTTCAAAAAACTTGTCGCTGGACCCCTCTATAGTCATGTCAATGACTTCTATGCCCTGACCACTAACAGGGTCTGTTGAGCCGGCTGGCTCCTCATCGATCACATCATCGAAAGTTTGGATCCTAACTAAAACTGAATCAGCGCCCGCGGGCAGAGTAAATTCAAAAACGGGAAGGGGCAAAGGATAAGGAGGCGCAAAGTAAGGATCAGGAGCAGTATCCATATCCTGCCACGTAGCACCACCATCGGTGGAATATTCAATGGGTACGATAAAATCGTCAGCATATTCGGCAAAGTTAAAGCCGTTACCCTCTGGTGCGAATTTAACGGTTAACTTTTCGTCGGTATCAAACGTCACACTACTAGTGAGTTCGAATTCGATAAGCTCACCCTCGACAACGTTAGTAATTTCAGCCGCAAGGTAAGATTTTTCAGGAGTCGGGTTTATGACGACGTCGAGTGGCGCAGTCCAGTCCCAAACCGTATAACCGAACTCGAGATTGAACAACGCTCCACTCTGAATTTCAACGGTCGTTATTCCGGTATCAGTTACAGGGTCGTAGGGGTCAAGTTGAATAAAGCCCTGGCCAGTATCATCATTGAAAAACACAGTACCCACGATGCGGGTAGCGCCATTGATGGTAATTTGGGCGTCGGTCGTTTGGTATTTAATACCGCCAACACTTTCTTCCCCGGCACTGGCGCCACGAAATTCGATCTCTAGATTCTCGTAAATCACCTGATTGGGCTGTGCCCCGTTAAGCAAATCATCGCGGTCAAACGCGATCTGTGCAGTGATATCGTTTCCGTCTTCAGTATCAAGACCCGTCACTTCGTATTGAGCAATAGGATTGAGGCCGTCAACCGGTATGTCTTCTTCGCGTGCGTCAAAGCCGCCAGTTGGAGTACCTGCAAGTAACGTCACCGTTTCAGTAACGTGATCTATAGCCTCCGTTTCGAAAACGTTTTCTAGCGGACCGGTCTCGTCCGGATCAGCCTCCGTCTGGCGCGTAAACTCAACGTCTTGAGTTTTAAGGGCGTCTGAGATCTGAACTTTTCCTGATTTTTGTAAATCGAGGGGCTCACCCGTAGTCGGATCAAGGTACCCCGTAAAAGCGGCTCTGACCTCAGCGGCAATCGTAATACCGTCTGTAAATGCGATATCTGAGTTGGTGATAGCGTTGGTAAGTAGGTCGCCCTCGCCGTCAACGGCGCCCGCGAGGTTATCGTCTAGAGCTTGGAGGAAAATAGCCGTATTTTCCAACTGGTCAGAGTTGGTATTGGACATTGCGATACCCGCGATGTCATGAATAAAAAGAATATCGCCAGAAAGTTGATCGACATCGAATTCCCCGACGATAACGTCCCCAATTTTGAAAACAATAAATTCGCCGGTCAAAAAAGAAAAAGACCCAGGCTGCCCGCCTTGATCACCTGTTAAACCTTGAACAACCGGCACCCCACCATTGCGATATGCTGCCTCATTCACGTAGGCCGCATATTCAACGCCATTGACCCAGTTGTCGGTAAATGCAGCCACTTCGCGCTGGGCGCTGACCTGAAGGTTCACCGTTGCGGCATTAGAAACCAGGCCTTGGACGTCTGCGACGGTATAAGTAAAAATGTCTGCGCCGGTGTAGCCCGTGTCAGGGGTATAGGTCACAGTGCCATCAGCGTTAACCTGTAGTGACCCATTAGATGGACCGGTGACCACCGTAACCGTGCTGACATCTAGGTCACCATCAGGGTCTGAGTCATTGTCTGTTAG
Source organism: marine gamma proteobacterium HTCC2080 (assembly GCA_000169115.1). Taxonomy (GTDB): domain Bacteria; phylum Pseudomonadota; class Gammaproteobacteria; order Pseudomonadales; family Halieaceae; genus Luminiphilus. Next base: position 231,371 of record AAVV01000006.1, on the reverse strand, counting down.
CGAAAACGTAACCGCAGTATCCAATGCCGTCGCAGCGCTATCAGCAACAGCGTCGGGCGGCTGATCAGGTTCCGGTGGTGGCGGTGGCGGTGGCGGTGCCACTTCGAGCACATCAATCGAAACCGATGCCCGGTTCGAAACCCTGCCACCACTATCCGCGACGGTATAAGTAAAAATGTCTGCGCCGATGTAGCCGGTATTAGGGGTATAGGTCACCGTGCCATCAGCGTTAACCTGCAGTGACCCATTCGATGGACTGGAGACCACCGTGACCGTGCTGACATCTAGGTCACCATCAGGGTCTGAGTCATTGTCTGTTAGCGAAAACGTAACCGCAGTATCCAATGCCGTCTCGGCGCTATCATTAACAGCGTTGGGCGACTGTTCAGATCCTGGCAGTGGCGGTGGCGGCGGCGGTGCCACTTCAAGCACATCAATCGAAACCGATGCCCGATTCGAAACCCTGCCACCACTATCCGCGACGGTATAAGTAAAAATGTCTGCGCCGATGTAGCCGGTATTAGGGGTATAGGTCACCGTGCCATCAGCGTTAACCTGCAGTGACCCATTCGATGGACTGGAGACCACCGTGACCGTGCTGACATCTAGGTCACCATCAGGGTCTGAGTCATTGTCTGTTAGCGAAAACGTAACCGCAGTATCCAATGCCGTCTCGGCGCTATCATTAACAGCGTTGGGCGACTGTTCAGATCCCGGCTGTGGCGGTAGCTGCGTGCCGACTTGTATGGTCACGGTTGCGGTATCTTCACCGCCTTTACCATCCGATATTTTATAGTCAAAAGAATCTGCCCCTGAAAACCCCGCGTCAGGGGTGTAGGTCAAAGTTCCATCAGGATTTACGACCAACGTGCCATTCGCTGGAAGGGTTGTACTAACCACAGACAAGGCGTCATTGTCAGGATCTATGTCGTTGACCAGAACATTAATATCAACAGCGCTTTCGAATGCAGTCGTCACCGCATCATTGATTGCATTCGGAGGGTTGTTGGATTCGTCAGTTACCGTAATCTGTACGGTTGCTGAATCCTCGTTACCGTTACCGTCCGTGATGGTGTAACTAAATTGATCGCTACCGCTAAAACCAGCGTTTGGCACATAGATAAAGCTTCCGTCAGCATTGAGAACCAGCTCACCAAACTGTGGCGACGCGTTGGCCGTTATAGAAAGAGCATCACCTTCGGGATCACTGTCGTTTTCTAAAATTACATTGCCGCTAAGTTGCCCCTCAAAACCCACTACGTAGCTATCATCGACAGCATCGGGAGCCAAGTTCGCCAGTGGAGGTGAATCATTAACGTTTATGAACACCGTCGCAGAGTCGGTACCGCCGTTACCATCCGCAATTGTGTAGGTAAATTGATCCTCTCCAGAGAACTCGTCATTAGGAACATAGGTAATGGTTCCATCAGCATTGATCGCGACGGTGCCAAAACCGGCGTCGCCGACCTCTGTGACGGAAAGCGAGTCATTTTCAGGATCAGTATCGTTTGATAGAACCGAGATGGTAATTGACTCACCAAAAGGCGTGCTCACCGTATCGTCGATGGCATCAGGCCCTTCGTTAAGAACAACAATGATTGGAGGGTCCTCTGGGTCCTCTGGGTCTATAGGGTCTATAGGATCTTCAGGATCGTCCTCGTCATCCAATAGGCCTAAATCATTGTCAAAGGGGCTGGAATCCCCGGCTGCAGCTCCAGCTGGCACACCAGCATCTGAAGGTTCTAGAGGTTCAGGTCCAAAACCAATTCTGCCCAGTCGAACAAAAGAACTACCCTCACCCCCCGCTCCGGCAGCAGTAGCCTCTTCTTCTAACAGCAAGTTAAAGTCAAATTCCCCATCTTCAGCGCTGGCTAGTAGCTCCGGAGTTTCTCCCGCTAAAACAGCATCGGTAATCGAGTCGCGCCCATCCACTGTCAATTCACCGCTAAGAAGCAATTCGCGGCTACCAGGCAGTACAATGGGCGGAGCATCATGAAACATAACCTCGACAAGCGACCCTTCACCCGTGACTAAAATTTCGCCCTCAAATACATCGTCACCAAGCTTGAGCGTGCGTGTACTACCGTCTTCCGCTCGCGCTAAGACCGCACCGGTGAGTTTCGAAATTGTGCCAATAAATTGCGCCATCAGAGCTGCCTTCACACCTAACTTAATCAATCCAAGGCTTATCATCAGCGATAGCCAACGCTTACACCATGGACAAAAGGGAAAGACCGCGAGGTTTTTTCGAGGCTTATATTACTGTTTCAGCAGGGTTCAACCGATAAACAGACAATAAGGTCGGTACTGCAAGTAGACAAGCGACAAAGATATCGTTGCCAAGGCCCTCTTAACCGGGTCATTGTGTGCTGGAGCAGCGCTAACTCATCATAAACCCGGATTAATGCAGGGGTAATCGGTTAACGATAAGGGCCAACTGTACCCGATCTCTAACATGAAGCTTTTCAAAAGTCGTCGTTAGGTGAGCTTTGATCGTGCGCTCACCTAATCCAAGCTGCGATGCAATCTCTTTATTATTTAAGCCTTTGCCAACGGCCATAGCTACTTGGTACTCACGCTCGGTAAGTTCGTCAAACCCCTCTGGCACCTCCGAGTGTTGCACAGTAGCCACTGATAAAGCGGCTGAAGCCAGTCTCTGTACCAGAGCCGGTGGAACCCAGTATCCTCCTGCGCACACAGCTTGAGCCACTTCAACCAGCTGCTCGGGCACTGATTCCACATGACAGTAACCTCTCGCCCCTGCCGCTAAAACGCTAAAAGCTTCTGATTCGCTAGGACTTGCGCTAAGCACAACAAGTCGCGCCTGCTCTTTCGCTAAGTTCCCCACAGCTTTTAGCAATTCGGAAGGGCTTAGGCTCAGGCTATCTAACCAACAAAAATCTGCGCGATCATGCACCTGCACCCTATAAGCCTTTGCAGAGCTGCACAGGGCCAAGTCAGGGAATGCTCGATACCACCGTTGAGATGGCATTGTGCTAGCGCTAATAAACACATGTTTCAACGCTCGGACAACGACCTTTGTTGCGCCCTCAGGACTGGTTTCATCAGATAGGCCATGATGGTCTTTTTCCCCGTCAGAATATCGACTTCCACTGTCATACCAGGAATGATGGGTTGGTCCTTACCAAAAGCAACGGTGGTTGTGCGTACGGCAACGTCATAAAAAGCGTTGCCTTCCTCATCCAAAACCGTATCAGCACCGATTTGCTCAACCTTGCCTTCCAAGCCACCATATACAACGAAATCATAAGCTGTCACTTTCACATTGGCGACCTGCCCCGGTGCCATAAAAGCAATATCCTGAGGTCGCACGCGAACTTCAACCAAAAGCGAATCATCGGCCGGTATCAACTCAACAATGTCACGTCCAGGCAGCACGATGCCTCCAACTGTATTGTAAAGAAGCTGCTTAATGGTGCCAGTAACTGGAGACAATAAATTGGTCTGCCGTACCCTGTCGGAAAGCCCAGCGCCCGCTTCTTTTAGCGCGTTTATGCGGTTCACAGTGTCTGCAAGCTGCTCGCGAACACCGTTTGAAAACTCCAAATCTACCCCGGCGAGCTTCCCTTCTGCCTCTGAGATAGATGCACTGACACGAGAAAGCTGAGCTCGAGTTTGATTCAATTCACCTTCAGCTTTATTCACCTCACGCTGCAATCGTAGAACCTCCACTGGAGAGACAGCACCGGATTCGATCATAGGGGTTGTTGTGGAAAGCTCCTCTGTAGCCAACTCCAACTCACGGCCAAGCTGCCCCCGACGAACACCTAGTTCGCGCAGTTCCTCGCGGCGTTGCTTGAGTTGCTGGCTAGCAATACCCTTCTGAACTTCCAGCTCTTCGAGTCTGCTGTCATACAGCTGCTTTTCTTGGTATACGATATCGGCGGTGTCAGTAAGCATCTCCTGCGTAGGCTCAAAAGGTTGGCCATCTGCCATTGCTCGCAAACGCGCAGCCCGAACAATTAGGCCTGATCGTTCCGCCATATTTTCCCCAAGGCTTGACTGAGACCGGGTCTGATCAAGCTTGAGCAGCAACTCCCCTTTTTGCACGAGATCACCCTCTCGCACCAAGATTTCAGTAATAACCCCGCCATCCTGAGACCCTAAAATCTGAACCTGCCGACTGGGTATGACCTTGCCTTGACCGCGAGTCACGATATCGACTTCCGCAAAAGTTGCCCAAACAATTATCATCACGACCGATAGCGCAATGCCGTAGAGTAAACGCCGAGTCTTGAGCGGCTCTTGATCCAGTATTGCCTCTTCAGCCATTAACTCCCAAACCGTTTCCTGATTGGACTTGGAATTTTTTAATGCAGTCTCAGCTGACTTTGCCCCAGCCTTATCAACTGATATTCGGCCTGCGTAGTGCAAATGAGTCGGCAAAGGTTCCCAATCGTTCAGACTAATAACTTCGATATGAGCTAGATCGGCCTCTCTTCGCAGTTGAAAAAAATTCCCTCCAGCCAAAAAAACACTCGCCACTTCAGAGTGAATAATCGATCGGTTAATATCTTGCGCGATCCACTGCACCTCGCAAAAATGCGCCGATCCAGCGGCCTCAGATTCGTACTGGCAACGTGACTCGATGCGGGCAACAGAAATAGGTTCATCAGGATCACGACTCGCGACAATGACGGTATCTTCAACCGACAGCCAATGGGTGAAAGCCCAAGCTACCTGAACCTCAGAGGCAAGTGCCTGATCATCGTAATTCGGAAATACCCCTTCGAGGGTACTACGCATAATCTCAGGGTCGTCGAGAGTACATAAATTGACGGTACTATTGGCGATAGGCAAGTAGAGTCTGGTGCCGCGGTCCTTGGGCACCACGTCTTGCTCATTCTCTTGGGGCCGAAGAATCCAAATAGCCATTATTGTGCTCGCCCTATCTTGCCCTGCTTTAATGCAGTCAAAACACCGTCTTTTGCCCCATCTGCGACAATCCTTCCGCCGTCAACCACGATAATTCTATCAACCAGCTCCAACAGCGAATTTCTATGTGTCACGAGTAATAGCGTTCTACTCGGTAAATAGGCTGTGAGTTCTTCTTTTATAGTGCCCTCGGTAGAGTTATCCATTGAGCTGGTGGGTTCATCAAAAAACAATATCCCCGGCGTGTGCACTAAGCTGCGCGCAAGCGCTATACAGCGACGCTGACCTCCCGAAACAGAGTCACCCCGCTCGCTGATCGGCATATCAAAACCACGCGGGTGTCGATTCACAAAATCTATAAGTGCAGAGCGCTCAGCCGCTCGCACTAGCGCATCGTCTTCGACACCCCGATGTGCCAACGTCATGTTTTCTCGCAAAGTCCCATGAAATAGTGTGACGTCCTGAGGCACATAGCCAACAGCCTTTCGGTACTCACCCGGATCTAGCTGTCGCAAATCAATGCCGTCGATAAGTACAGCGCCCTCAGTCGGCTCATAAAGCCCCATAGCGAGTTTTGTTAGCGTGGACTTTCCCGACCCCACTCTTCCCACTATCGCAACATGCTCCCCCGCCTTAATACTGAAAGAGATGCCCGACACAGAAGCCGCGTCACTTCCAGGATATGCAAAAGACACATTTTTAAAGGTGACATCACCTCGAAAATTATCTCGAGAGACAAAAGCACCGCCTTCGCGTCGCTCAGTCGGTGTTTCAAATAAACCGTTGAGCGTTTTTAAAGCCATCCGGGCATTGTGTGCTTGAGTGATAAGACCAGCAACCTGCCCAAAAGGCTGCATTGACCTACGGGAGAGCATCGACCCGGCGATTAGCCCGCCCATTGTCAACTGGCCCTCGGAAATTAGGAATACACCAACGATAATCACCCCTACTGTCACAAGCTGCTGCGCGAACATTGTGAAATGCGTGACCGACAGTGTCGCCAATCGGAGATCTACCCCGACACCTGCGAGAAATCGTGTTGTATCTTCCCACTTGCGCTGCATCACCGACTCAGCGCCCAAAGCCTTCAAAGTGTCTAAGCCAGTCAAAGATTCTATGAGTGTGGCATTACGCTGCGCACCAGCCTGATACGTGGTTTCCGTCAGCCGCTGCAACTTCTTGCTTGAGACGAGGGCGTACGCCAATATCGCCAGTATTCCCAGTAACACCGGTACAAGTAGCGGCCAGCCTATCCACGCGATAACGGCTAGAAATAGTATCGAAAACGGCAGGTCGATAACCGTCGTAATCGTTGTCGACGTAATAAAATCTCTAAGTGTTTCAAAAGACCTTAGGTTTACTGCGAAGGAGCCCACCGAAGCCGGTCGATGCTCCAAGCGCATTCCCAGGGTACGCTCCATAATTTTGGCAGATAAGTCGACATCAACTCTCCGACTGGCGAGATCGAGAAAATGGCCTCGCATCGACTTAAGCACCATATCTGCAACCAGAACCAGAACAACACCGGTCGAAAGCACCCATAACGTATCGAAAGCCGTATTTGGAACGACTCGATCGTAAACATTCATCATGAAAATCGGAACGGCTAAGGCAAACACGTTGATAAAAAACGCCGCTACTAACACGTCCTTATAAACAGGCATGTTTGCTCGGATTGCAGACCAAAACCAGTGCCCCTCGCGCTTCAGGTCACTGGAATCTACTCTGCTATCGAAATGGAATTTAGGGCGTGCCAGCAAGGCAAAGCCCGTGAACTTGGCTTCCAATTCGTCTAGAGCCTCTTCGACGGGTGCGTTCACCAGCCTAGGGTATATAACGTCAACACCACCCGCTTTATTTTGGCCCAAATAAACGCAAGCGTCGCCGTTTTCCAAAAGCAGGATGGCGGGACAAACACTAGTAGGAATATTGCCAAGTGAAAGCTTTTTCAGCCGGCTGTGTAACCCGACCCTGCGGGCGGCTCGCTGTAGCAAACTTGCATTTATGCCCCCCTCTGCGATAGGAAGGCCAGCTCGTAAGGATTCAGGAGTAGCCGCGAGTCCATGGTGTCTAGCCACGATGACCAGACATGCCAGTAGCACATCGTCTTCGGCAATTCCCATGAAACCCCCACTCAGCTTGGCAACAACTAAAAATGATCAATTGCGACAGGGTATGTCACTACATCTCCAAGATGCAACGCGCTAATAAACGCCAAGCGGGTGTGTTCAAGTTTTGGCTTGCTCTTTAGTGGGGCGGTTATAAACGTGAGCGTTCGGTTAAACGAGCGTGGGAAAAGAACAAAACAGCCGTCAGCAAGACAACTGCCCCCCCCTGATGTGCTGCCGCTACAGGCACTGCCACATAGGTCAACAACGTGGAGATACCAAGGGTTACCTGGCAAACGAGCGCAACAGCCATGGCACCTGCCCCCCATTTAACCCTCAGATCAGTGCTTGCACGGAGATTAACGAGCGCTATAGCGGCAACAAGCAGTGCAAGAGCGTAAGCAAACATTCGATGGTTGAACTGGATCGTCGTAACCTGCTCAAAGGCCGACACCCAACCCTCAGCGTAAATCGACGGTGGGATAAAATGGTCACCCATCAGCGGCCAGGTGGGATAGCTTATTCCAGCGTCCGTACCCGCAACGAAGCCCCCGCTCAGTATCATGAGGTAGACCAAGGCGACAAGACCCATGATTCTCATGGGCGGGTTATTAGGTAAGCGGCGGTGTGGCGAAGTAATTTGGATAACCAACCACACCATATAACCGTAAACGAGCACCGCAAGGCCTAGATGTGCGGTCAATCGATACTGTGAAACATCTGGCCGGTCTACCAGCCCACTCTTCACCATGTACCACCCAAGTAAACCCTGACAGCCCCCGAGTACAAATAACACTAGCAGCTTCGGCACTAGCGGCCGCCGCACCATCCCTCTGGCCATGAAAAACACCATGGGAAAAAAGTACAATAGCCCGATTAAGCGGCCGAGCACGCGATGCAAATATTCATAGAGAAAAATAACCTTAAAACCCGCCAAATCCATCCCATAATTAATTTTTTGGAACTCGGGATATTGCTGATATTTCGCGAAAGCCACTTCCCAATCAGCCGCACTTAATGGCGGGATCGCGCCCATAATTGGCTGCCACTCCACCATCGACAGACCTGAGTCGGTCAAGCGTGTGACGCCGCCCAAGAGGATCATTCCAAAAATAACGACGGCGCAGACAGTTAACCAGCGAGCGATCCACCGATCGTTGTTATCAGTAACATGTGGGTACACGACTTACTCCTTATCAAGCTCCCCATTTTAACCGATTCGGAGACTGGAATGGGATGGCGTACACTGCCCGCCCCTAAATCTGGAACACGACTATGCCCCTGTTGCGCTTAGACGAGGTTGAACTTCACTTTGGCACCCATGTCATCCTTGATCGAGTAAGCATGAACTTGGATTCAGGCCAACGAGTTGGCCTGCTGGGTCGTAACGGTGCAGGCAAAACGACGCTGTTTAAAATTTTAGCGGGAGAGCTAAATCCCGATGCTGGAGAACGATGGCTAAAACCAGGGGCGCGACTAGCGCGCCTTGAGCAGGAATTACCGGACGGAGAAGACGTAACCGTTTACGACGTTGTTGCCGGAGGCCTAGAAGCCGCTGGTCGACTCTTGGCCCGCTACCACCAAATCATTGCGTCTGGATCAGAAGCCGATATGGATGAATTGGCCAACATTCAACAAGCTTTGGAGGCCGAGGACGGTTGGCAGCTGCAGCAACGTGTTGAAACGGTCATTTCGCAGCTAGGCTTACCCACAGACACGTCGATGGCCGCACTTTCTGGCGGTTGGCGTCGCAGGGTTTCGCTGGCAAGAGCGCTGGTTACCCAGCCTGACATACTGTTACTCGACGAGCCAACGAACCACCTCGACATACCCACTATCGAGTGGCTGGAGGGCCACCTCAAAAGCTTTAGAGGGGCACTGGTCGTGATCAGTCATGATCGGCGTTTTTTGCAAAATTGCGTCACTAGCATGGCCGAGCTAGAGCGCGGTCATATGTCTCTATGGCAGGGGGATTACCGGGGATTTCTACAATTCAGAGAGCAAGAACTCGCCTCCGAAGCTAGAGCCAACGCTCTATTTGATAAAAAACTGGCCGAGGAAGAAGTGTGGATTCGCCAAGGCATCAAGGCGCGGCGCACACGTAACGAGGGGCGAGTGCGTGCGCTAGAAGCGCTGCGCGAGGAGCGCTCCCAGCGGAGAGAGCGGCAAGGAACCGCAAACTTTAGTGTAGAAGACGCTCGAGCCTCAGGGAAGCTGGTGACCGAGCTAAAGGACGTGAGTTTTTCATGGGCCTCTAGGCCCATCGTTGATCGATTTTCAACCATCATTCAACGTGGCGACCGCGTTGGTATCGTAGGGCGTAACGGTATTGGTAAAACAACGCTCGTGAAACTTCTGCTTGGCGAGCTCCAGCCTGAAAGCGGCGAGGTTCAAGTCGGCACACGGCTTGAGGTGGCCTACTCTGATCAGCTGAGGGGCCAGCTCGATCCCGAGGCAAACTTAATCGATAACATTTGCGGTGGGCAGGAGTTCATTGAGATCAATGGTCGAAGGCGACACGCCATCAGCTATCTTGGTGATTTCCTCTTCACACCCGAGCGGGTGCGAACTCCGGTAAAGGCCCTGTCAGGAGGCGAACGTAATCGAGCTATTCTCGCGCGGCTGTTTACGCGTCCTGCGAACCTACTCGTACTTGACGAACCCACAAATGATTTAGATATAGAAACCCTCGAACTGCTGGAAGAAATTTTGGCCGATTTTAAGGGAACACTTTTATTAGTCAGTCACGATCGCGATTTTATGGATAGTGTTGTCACCAGCTTACTTGTTATGGGGGAAGATGGCTCAATCGAAGAACAAGCAGGAGGTTATAGCGATTGGGAATCAAGGGGGGGCCGCCTAGTGGCGGAAGCAGCCGATGGAAGCCCGACAACAACCTCTAAGAAAATTGCCATGGTTGATGATGCGGTGACTGAGGCCAAAGCCAAGCCCAGAAGAAAGCTCAGTTACAAAGAGCAGCGTGAGTTAGACGGCCTCCCTGCCCACATAGAGGGCTTAGAGGAGCAGCAGGCTCTGCTAGAGCTGGAGATTGCATCGCCTGACTTTTATCAGCAGCCAGCGGACATTGTTCGCAAGCAGTTAGATAATCTTGAAAAACTCAACAGTGATCTCGAGAGTGCCATTGAACGCTGGTCAGCGTTGGAGCAATAAAGGCTTCTTAAAGCACCGAAGCCACCGCCGCGACCACACGATCCATGTTTTGAGCGTTCAAACTGGCGATGTTAATTCGTGATGAGTTCAACATGTAAAGGCCCCGCTCGGATCTAACGCTACGAGCTTGATCCTCAGTTAAGCCCAAGAAAGAAAACATCCCTTTTTCTTTTGCGATGAAACCAAAATCTCGGCCCGTCGCCTCCTCAAGCCGACGTTGAAACTCAGAACGCAGGCCGTTGATGCGAGCACACATTGCGGTCAACTCAGCCTCCCAATCAGCGCGCAAGATAGGGTCGCCCAAAACGCGTCCCGCCAGGAGCGCCCCATGGGCTGGGGGCATTGAGTAAATGCGCCTGGCGGCGGCTTTGGCTTGACTCACCGTTGCCTCTGCGGTTCGGGAATCGGGGCCCACAAAAATCGCCAACCCCGTGCGCTCACGATAAAGACCCATGTTTTTAGACAGTGAAGCTGCAATAACCACCTCAGGAACCTGCTCAATAAGGGTTCTCAGCCCATAAACATCCGTCTCAAGACCTTCCCCAAATCCTTGATAGGCTAGATCGACCATCGGCGTGAAACCCTGCTTCGCTGCCATGCTGGCAATTTCGCGCCATTGCTCCGGCGTCAAATCAGCGCCACTTGGGTTGTGACAACAACCATGAAGCAAAACAATGTCGTTCGATCCTGCAGCAGCCAAATCTTCTGCCATGGCAGAAAAATCCACGCCATGAGTCTCTGGATCGTAGTATCGATATTGGCTCAGCTCCAGCCCAGCACTCGTAATCAACGGAATGTGCACCGGCCACGTTGGATCGCTCACCCAAACTTTACCCTGAGTGCCCGAGGCCTTGAGCACTTCCGCTCCCAGGCGAACGGCGCCACAACCACCAGGAGCCTGAACCGCGCCGACGCATCCAGCTCGGGCGGCCAGAGCATCGGCCCCGACAACAAGCTCGACCAGGCCCTTTATAAAATTTGGGTCGCCCTGGGGGGGTATGTAGGACTTGGTCTGCTCCTCATCTACGAGTTGATGTTGAGCCAATCGAACAGCATTAAAGACGGGGCAATTGCCTGACTCGTCCATATAGATGCCAATCGTCAGATCGACCTTATCGGGATTCGGGTCAGCTCGGCATTCAGCCGCCAGGCCAAGAATGGAATCTGGAGGCAATATAGGTAATTCTTCAAACATGATTATTTCCAGAGGTCCATTGGCAAGCGATCCCGAATTATGGATCAGCAGTAACCTCGCTGCCAACTACTGACGATGATAGGTTGGAATTTTATGACTACATAAAATGAAAGCTGCACTAGCTTAGCACGCACTTCATGGCACTTTTTGAAATGAGGGGCCTAAAATAACGCGCGCATTTTTTGTTTTCCCGCTCTGACATATTTATAACCATCCACGGGGCTGTGTGAGCATACCCACAACAGCTTCATCGTGGCGGGCCGCTCTAGACTCAGTTTAAAAATAGCAACCACAGCGTATTTAAAATCGTAAAATACAAGCAAGTACCAAGATTGTCTCTTTTCTTAAGGATGCACGGATGGATGGAATCGTAGCGGCAGACCTAATGGCCCTGCAGGAGCGCTGGACAGGCACTCTGCTGGAGCCATGGCTAACACAACTGCCAAGCCAGCTCGCCCAGGGCTTCTCAAGCGCACGGTACGGTGACATTCCACGTTGGCATGAAGCTTTATTGTCACTCCCAAAAATTTGCGCCGACACCGTCAATCTTTGCAATGACCGAGTAGGTTGCACAGGATCCATCACTGAAGGCGAGCGCACACAGCTCACAACAGCCTTGCAAGGTTTGCATCCTTGGCGCAAAGGACCCTTTCAACTTTTTGATCTACACCTTGATACTGAATGGCGGTCCGACTGGAAGTGGCACCGCCTTGAAGGTGCCCTACATGATCTATCTCAACGCCGAGTTTTAGATGTCGGTTGTGGTAGCGGATACCACAGCTGGAGGATGCTAGGAGCTGGCGCAAAGGAGGTTATCGGCATCGACCCCAGTCCATTATTTAACTTACAATTTAGGGCAATACAGCATTACTTACGCCAGCCAAACATTAATGTGTTGCCCATCACGCTTGAGCAACTACCTTCAAAACTTCGCGCCTTCGATACAGTGTTTTCAATGGGGGTTTTGTATCACCGTCGATCGCCGCTAGACCATCTCATCGAGCTCCGTGATGCGCTACGAAGTGACGGGCAATTGATATTAGAAACACTGGTCGTTGAAGGCGGCCCCAACACCGTTTTTATCCCCCCAAATCGTTACGCCAGAATGGGTAACGTTTGGTGTCTACCCAGTGCGGTGACACTTCGCGGGTGGCTTGAAAAAGTTGGGTTTAAAAATGCTCAGATAGTTGATGTTAGCACCACATCTACGCAGGAACAGCGCACCACACCGTGGATGACCTTCCACTCACTGGAGCAATTTCTAGACAGCGAAAATGCAACCCTCACTGCAGAGGGCCACGCCGCACCCATCCGAGCAATTCTTACCGCGGCCGCACCTTGAGAGAATTTTCTTAATGGAGAGGCCGCTTAGCTGCCGCTCCACCAAATACGATTTCAAAAACCTCATCAAAACCTCGCACAAAGTGCGCGGTCATGTCCGCCGTTAAATAATCGGGCAGCTCTTCATAGTCCCCGCGATTAGCGAAGGGTAATAGCACCTCGGTTATTTGAGCTCTGCGAGCAGCAACAACCTTTTCTCGAATACCCCCTACCGGTAACACTCGCCCAGTTAAAGTTAGTTCGCCGGTCATCGCCAACGGGCGTTTTATGCGCTGACTTCGAGCAAGGGATAGTAGTGCTGTCGCCATTGTTATGCCGGCACTGGGACCATCTTTTGGCGTCGCCCCTTCGGGCACATGCAAATGAACCAGTGATGTGTCAAAAAAATCTTCGCGGCAACCAAAATTATTTAATTGGGCTATGACATAACTGTAAGCTATCTCCGCACTTTCCTTCATCACCTCACCCAGCTGCCCTGTGAGCTTGAAACCACGATTTAAAGTATGAACTCTGCTAGATTCAATAGGTAGGGTTACACCGCCTTGGGCTGTCCAAGCAAGCCCGGTTACCACCCCTTTTCCGCGCAGGGGTCGCTCACTGCGATGGCGAGGTTGCCCCAATAATTCTGCAATATCTTTTTTGCCCAGCCGAACACGAGATGCTTCACTGTCAACAATCTGGACAATAGATTTTCTCATCAGCGCCGCCAACTGCTTTTCTAGCTGTCGCACGCCTGCTTCCCTACAGTAGCCATCAATTACCAGACGCAGTGCAGCGTCATTAATCCTTACCTGGGGCGGCTTAGCCCCGTGCCGTTTAAGCAACTTTGGCCACAGATGATTACGCGCAATCGCCAGTTTTTCTTCAGCAACATAACCTGAAAGGCGAATTGTCTCCATGCGATCTAGAAGCGCCGGCGGGATCGTATCGAGTTGGTTGGCAGTGGCAATAAAGAGAACCCGAGAAAGATCGACGCGCAAATCGAGATAATGATCCAAGAACTCGCTGTTTTGCTCGGGGTCCAACACTTCCAAAAGTGCAGAGGCAGGATCACCTTGGTAAGAGCGACCCACTTTGTCGATCTCATCCAGCATAATCACTGGATTAGCAACGTCGACATCTTTCAGGGCCTGCACCAACTTGCCGGGCATTGCACCGATATAAGTGCGCCGGTGCCCCTTTATTTCCGCCTCGTCTCGCATACCGCCTAAACTGAATCGGAAAAATTTTCTGCCTAAGGCATCAGCGACAGATTTACCAATACTGGTTTTACCTACGCCCGGTGGGCCCACAAGCAATAGTATGGAGCCGTCAATCGTGCCTTTAAAATTACCCACTGCTAAAAATTCTACGATGCGCTCTTTTACGTCCCCAAGCCCGTCATGATGGCGGTCGAGCTCGTCTCGAGCATGTCCAAGGCTTAGGTTATCCTCTGAAAACACTCCCCAGGGGACAGCGCTGACCCAGTCAAGGTAATTACGTGTCACCGCATATTCCGGTGACCCTGACTCCAGCACCTTCAACTTGTCTAATTCCTCTGAAAAGCGCGTGGCAACATGCTCTGGAGGATTACGCGTCAACATTCGCTCGGCAAATTTTTCGGCGTCTGACGTCCTATCGTCTTTAGAGATTCCCAGCTCCCGCTGGATAACCTTCATCTGCTCCTTAAGAAAAAACTCTCGCTGGCTATCAGAGGCCTTATCGTTCACCTCTCGGCTGATTTCCCCTTGAAGCTCAGCAACCTCTTTCTCACGGCGCAGCAATTCCAGTACTTTCGTCATACGTGCTGTCAGAGGAAGGGTTTGCAGAATACCCTGCAGCTGAAGCCCCGATGCGGTCGTCATAGCCGCAGCAAAGTCTGCCAGCAGGCTGGGCTGGTTTGGATTGAAATTGCCGAGATATTGCTTGAGCTCTTGAGAGTAGAGCGGATTGAGTGGCAGCAGCTCTTTGATCGCAGCAATAATCGCCATTGCGTATGCCTTCACTTCGTCGCTGTCGCGGTCACCTTTTGAGCGCGGATACTCAACCTGCGCAATGAAGGGGCCATCCTCGCGCAACCATCGAACAATTCGAAACCGCTTTATGCCCTGTGCAAGGAATTGTCCTGGGTTGTCCGACTGGCCAGCAGGTCTGTGCAGTCTCACGACGCAGCCCATGTCGGGAAAATCACTGGTCATTACGTCGACAGGATTTACATCGCCGACAAAAGCCAATCCCAGCAATCCCTTACCCTGCTCTGATATGGCGGCCAGTGTTTTTTGCCACTGATCAGGATTGAGACCAATGGGCTGAACTTGGCCTGGAAAAAAAGGACGCCCGGGTAATGGCAGTAGTACCAGCGTTTCGGGCAGTACATCATCCGCTAACGCTGGAGCCGGCGCCCGCTTAGCTGTGATGACGTCTTCGGAGCCCAATTCGTAGTGCGCCGAAACCCCTTCAAGGACGCCCTCGTCTGCGCTTTCGTCAGGTTTGTCTGAAACTTGATCGTCTTCGCTGCTCATTACAGCCTGCCCCATTCCTTGGCTACATACCTTCATTTACCAAGATGTGGTGGTCATTAAGCCGCAATTCAAGGCCTTTCGACAGGTCAGTCATCGCCCCCGGAGGGAACGGAGGGAATGCCGTTAAACGGTAAATGTGAGATTTTGGCGCCGCTGGCGGAGGCCTCGGACACGCGAACGGCGCCCTCTTTTTCAACTTCATCAATGCGAATAACCGAGTGCAGAGGGATATAACTGCGCTTACGCCGGCAAACTCGTTCTTTAATTTCTCTTCAGAAGGGTCAACCAATACCGCTGAGCGCTCGCCAAAAACCAGCTCTTCAATCTCTATGAAGCCCCACATGTCACTCTGAAATATTTGCCTAGCGAAAACCTCGAAGACCTGGCCTCCGTTTTGGAAGATAACCTTGTAGACGGGCTGAGTTGTCATGGGCAAAGAACGCGGTTAGGCAAAAAAGGGCGGGAATGGTACCACTTCTGACGCTATCTGCCAGTGGATTCTCGCGCACGGCAGGGTTCATAACGTTATACTCCACCCCGACCGCAGTATCCACCGCATAAGAGAACACTTTTTTGACAACACCACCCCAGAAAAAACTGTTTGTACAAACCCATGGCTGCCAGATGAATGAGTACGATTCTGCCCGGATGGCTGACCTGCTGGCAGAAAGTCACGGATTAGCCCTTACCGATCGGGCAGAGGACGCTGATGTACTTTTGCTGAACACCTGTTCAATTCGCGAAAAAGCTCAGGAAAAGGTATTTCACCAACTGGGGCGTTGGCGACCACTAAAACAGGCAAAGCCTAACTTGATTATTGGTGTAGGCGGCTGCGTTGCTAGTCAGGAAGGCGCAGAAATCAGCAAGCGTGCACCCTTCGTCGATTTAATTTTTGGGCCCCAAACCTTGCATCGATTACCCGAAATGATTGAGGCTCGACGGGACGGCACCCCTGTTGTTGTGGACGTTAGCTTCCCTGAGATTGAAAAATTTGATCGACTACCAGAACCCCGAGTCGATGGGCCCAGCGCTTTTGTCTCAATCATGGAAGGCTGCAGTAAATACTGCACTTTCTGCGTCGTGCCATACACCCGTGGTGAAGAAGTTTCGCGCCCAGTAGACGACATCATTGCCGAAATTGCATCGCTGGCTGGAGGTGGCGTGAAAGAGGTCAACCTTCTGGGTCAAAACGTGAACGCCTACAGGGGGCCCAATCATCTAGGGGAGAGTGTCGACTTTGCCGAGCTTCTTCACCTTGTAAATTTGGTGTCAGGCATAGAACGCATTCGATACACAACATCGCATCCTGTGGAGTTTTCAGATGCACTTATCCAGTGCTACGCAGATATTCCTGCCCTTGTCGACCATCTACATCTGCCCGTGCAAAGCGGCTCAGACCGAACTTTGATGGCAATGAAACGTGGTCACACCGCACTGGAATACAAAGCCAAAATTCGGGCTCTGCGCCGAATTCGCCCGAACATCTCGTTATCGTCTGATTTTATTATTGGCTTTCCCGGTGAAGATGAAAAAGATTTTTCCGCCACCATGAAGCTGATCGATGACATTGGATTCGATCATTCATTTAGCTTTATTTATAGCGCCCGCCCGGGCACACCGGCAGCCGATCTCGCAGATGAAACCGAAATGGCAACTAAGAAGCAGCGCTTAAAAATATTACAAGGCAGAATCGCCCAACAAGCCGCTGCAATTTCCATCGCTATGGTAGGTAGCGAGCAGCGTATTTTGGTTACGGGGGTGTCCAAAAAAGATCCTGGGCAGCTTGCCGGGCGCACTGAAAATAACCGTGTGGTCAATTTTAGCTGCGATGACAGCGGGCTCATTGGGCACTTCGCCGACGTAAAAATTGTCGAAGCTTTGCCCAACTCTCTGCGAGGCCAGTTGCTAGCAACGCCAGCCTGAGTCAATAAAGGCAGTTGACTCCCCCACCAAGGTCTGTATCTTCTCCCTCCCAGTTGCGAAAAGAGCGAACAAACAGGCGTTGGATACCATTAGCGCAGCCCCCGAACCCGAAAACACCGCGGAATCGGCCTCACAGCTCAGCATTGCCCTTGAACCTAATGATGCCCGTCATCTGGCCGCACTGTGCGGACAGCTGGATGCACATTTGCGCCAACTCGAAGAGCGGCTAGGCGTCGTTATCCGAAATCGCAGTAATCAGTTCACTGTCTCGGGAAGCGCAGATGCAGCCGCAATAACGATCGCTCTTCTAGAAACATTGTATGGGGAAGCTTGTCAGGGAATTGGAATCAGTCCGGAGAGCGTTCACTTGCACTTGCAGGAAGCTGACCTTGAGCACCTAGCGCAACATCGACAGCAAAACTCAGGCAGCGATGTCGAACCCATTACGGTCATTCGAACAAAACGGACATCGATCAAACCCAGAGGTAAGAACCAACAAAATTATGTTCGTGCGCTACAACGTTACGACATCAACTTCGGTATTGGGCCTGCGGGCACAGGGAAAACCTATTTGGGTGTCGCTTGCGCTGTGCAGGCTCTGCTAGACGAACAAGTGCGTCGAATTTTACTCGTACGGCCAGCCGTAGAGGCCGGCGAAAGACTGGGATTTCTGCCAGGGGACCTCAGTCAGAAAGTGGATCCCTATCTTCGTCCGCTCTACGACGCGCTATACGAAATGCTGGGATTTGAAACAGTCACTAAATACATAGAACGAAATATTATTGAAGTGGCACCCCTTGCCTTTATGCGCGGGCGAACCCTCAACAATGCTTTTATTATTTTGGACGAGGCGCAGAATACGACCCGCGAGCAGATGAAAATGTTTTTGACGCGAATTGGCTTTGGTTCAACCGCAGTCATCACCGGCGACGCCACGCAAATTGATCTCCCGAGGGGCCAACAATCGGGCCTTACACACGCCACCCAAGTGCTGGAAGGCGTCGAAGGCATAACATTCACTTGGTTCGCAAACAAAGACGTCGTGCGACACCCCTTGGTGCAGCGAGTCGTGTCAGCTTACGACGACTTTGAGGCTAGAAGCCCTAAGCTGGAGCGAAGGGAACCATGATTCCCCTGCTGCACATTGAACGCGACGAATCTATAGAAGCGCCTGAAGACGAAAGTTTCAAACGTTGGGTCAATGCAACCTGCAGCATGTTGGGAGCAGATCCAACCGCGCAGCCCGAACTGAGTATTCGTATCAGTAATACCGATGAGATGACGCAACTCAATCAGCGCTTTCGCAATCGGTCCGGACCCACAAACGTTCTGTCTTTTCCTGCAGATATCTCAGCAGAAATCCCTTGCGAGCTGCTGGGTGACATCGTCATATGCAGCCCCCTAGTCTGGAAAGAGGCCCAAGAACAGGGGAAGCCTCCTATCTGCCACTGGGCTCACCTGACCGTGCATGGCGTCTTGCATTTACTCGGCTACGATCACGAGACAGATGATGCGGCCCAGAACATGGAAGCCCTTGAAACGCAAATTTTGCAGCAGTTTGGCTGCTCTGACCCCTACCTACCTGTCGATGACATTCAGCGAGCCGATCTACCGTGAACGATACACATACCCCTGAAAACGACGAGCGGTCTTGGGTCGAGCGCTTAACACAGTTTCTTTCTGGAACACCGCAAAATCGAGCAGACCTAGAGGGTCTTCTAGAGCTTGCAGTTAACAATGAACTAATTGATGACGACGCCAAAACCATTATGGAAGGCGCCTTATCGGTCAGCGATATGCAGGTTCGGGATATTATGATTCCTCGGGCCCAGATGACGGTCATTAAAATCGATGCTGAGCTCGACGAAGCTCTGCCTCAAATTATTCATGCCGCCCACTCACGTTTTCCCGTTATTGATGACACCCTCGATAATGTGATCGGAATTTTATTAGCCAAAGATCTCTTGCCACTCATACTGGAACGCGAGCCAGAGTTCGATCTGCGCAGCCTCTTGCGACCCGCAGTTGTGGTGCCCGAAAGTAAGCGACTCAATGTGTTACTTCGAGAATTCCGTCAAAACCGCAATCACATGGCGATTGTGATCGATGAGTACGGAGGTGTTGCCGGACTGGTGACCATTGAGGATGTGCTTGAAGAAATCGTCGGTGAAATTGAAGATGAAACAGACGTTGATGAAGGCCTAGATATTCGAAAAATAAGCCCCACTGATTTTTTCGTAAAAGCCCAAACGCCGATTGAAGATTTCAATGAGCATTTCAGTGTGTCATTTAGCAATGAAGAGTTCGATACCATTGGCGGCCTAGTCGTCAATGCCTTTGGCCACGTACCCACCCGCAGCGAGACCACCTATCTCCAGCGCTTTGAGTTTAAAGTAGTTAACGCTGACCAACGCCGATTGCTAAGCCTTCGTGTTACACCACCCAATGACACTGCCGACTGATTCACGTGGCGTCTAAGGGTTTAGCAGGCGGTCTGTTGCCAGCAATTGCCGGCGCCCTCTTTGTTCCGGGTTTGGCACCTATGTCAGCCTGGCCTTCGACATTACTCAGTGTCGCTGCACTGCTGTATCTCATGCATCGGCAATCGCAACACTCAGCCTTTCTCATCGGCTGGCTCTATGGTGTAGGCCTGTTTGGTGCAGGCGCCTCTTGGGTGTATGTCAGCATCAACGTTTATGGCCAAGCCCCGCCATTATTAGCCGGAGCCCTAACGGCATTTTTTTGCTTTGGACTCGCCATTTTGACAGGGCTACAAATGGCATTTTATCGCCGCTGCAGCTCTAAACTAAAAACACCCAGCCCCTTGCTCTTTGCAGCCATTTGGGTGGCTTTCGAATGGCTACGAAGCTGGCTTTTTACAGGGTTTCCCTGGCTGTACGCAGGATACGTTGCACTCGACACCCCGGGGGCCGGATGGGCGCCCGTGCTAGGCGTCTATGGCCTAAGCTTTATTATTGTGGGATTCTCTGGGGCCTTAGGTTGCCTAGCGCTTAGTAGCGGCAGTGCTCCTCGCCGTAGATGGGCTAAGACACTTATCTGGACGGCAGTAATCTTAATGGGTCTACCTCTGAACGCTGTTTCATGGACTCAGAATACGACGGTACCGGTGACTGCCGCCCTATATCAGCCCAACATCTCGCTAGAGAAAAAATGGGACCGCCGCCACTTTCGCACGATCCAGCAGCAATACATCGACAACTCAATACCTCACTTCGAAAATGTCGACCTCGTGCTGTGGCCTGAATCGGCTCTTCCCGCCTACCGTGATCGTATTCATGACTATCTGGACCAGATCGCTTCGTTAGCGCAAAAAACAGAGACCACCCTAATTACAGGTATACCCACCCGTGACGAGAGCGGACGTTATAACAGCATTATTGCTCTGGGATTGGGGACGGGTGAATACCGCAAACAAAAGCTGGTTCCCTTTGGAGAATACGTACCCTTTGAAAAGAGCTTACGTGGCTTGATTCAATTTTTTGACTTACCCATGTCTAACTTCATTCCCGGGCCCAATGTGCCACCCATTTTGTCCGCTGGCACCTTGAGCGTTGCCTCTTTTATTTGCTATGAGGTGGTCTATCCAGATTTCGTCTGGAAGGGCGCGCGCACTGCGGAGGTACTCATCACGGTCAGCAATGACAGTTGGTTCGGTCGCTCTATGGGCCCCTTGCAACACCTGCAAATGGCGCGCTTTCGCGCGCTAGAAACCGGAAGGCCACTTCTTAGGGGCACCAATAATGGCGTGTCTGCAATCATTGATCATAAGGGTGAGTTATTGGTGGCAGCACCACAATTTGAGGAAGTCGTCATTACCGGCGAGGTACAGCCAAAAACAGGATTAACACCCATCATGCGGCTGGGAAGCACACCAACTCTTGCCTTTTGTGGGCTCCTTATTTTTGCAACGGGTATACGTCGACGACGTTGACCGCCCCCAGCGCTTCCTCAGGCTGGTACAATTAGATTTTTTAGAATTCATGTCCTCATTTACGCAATGGGGCAATCAAACAGAGCCCCCAATGAAGCAGGAATACAACCCCGAGCAAATCGAACTCAATGCCCAGACGCGATGGGTCACCGAAGATACCTACAAGGCATCGCCGGACAGCACGCTTGAAAAATTTTACTGCTTAGCTATGTTTCCATATCCCAGTGGCAAGCTGCATATGGGGCACGTCCGCAACTACACGATAGCAGACGTCATTGCGCGCTATCAGCGTATGCAAGGGAAAAATGTACTTCAACCGATGGGATGGGATGCTTTTGGCCTACCCGCTGAAAATGCTGCGATCGCTAATCAGGTGCCTCCTGCTGACTGGACCCTAGACAATATTGCGGAGATGCGCAGTCAGCTATCAAGATTGGGGTTTGCGTATGACTGGAGCCGAGAGGTCACCACGTGCCAACCCGATTACTACCGCTGGGAACAATGGTTTTTCACACGACTGCTAGAACGCGGTTTGGCATACAAAAAAGAGGCCGAGGTCAATTGGTGCGAGAACGACCAAACGGTTCTGGCCAATGAGCAGGTTGTAGACGGCAAATGTTGGCGTTGCGATAACCCCGTAGAGCGCAAGGCGATCAGCCAGTGGTTCATTCGCATCACAGCCTATGCCCAAGAGCTTCTTGATGACCTCGACTCCCTAACAGAGTGGCCCGAGCAAGTTGTGGCAATGCAACGCAATTGGATCGGTCGTTCCGAAGGCGCTAACGTAAGATTTCCATACGGTGACGGCGAAGTACTCGAGGTCTATACCACACGACCCGATACCCTGATGGGCGTCACCTACCTCGCAGTCGCCCCTCAGCATCCCCTTGCTGTGAAAGCTGCGGCCAAAAACCCTGAATTGGCTGCGTTTATTGAAGCGCTAGGCCATATTAAGGTTGCCGAGGCCGACATGGCCACTATCGAAAAACAAGGGATGGATACCGGACTTACCGTTTCACACCCCCTGACCGGCAACCCTCTTCAACTATGGGTCGCCAATTTCGTACTGATGGGCTACGGATCTGGCGCCGTCATGTCAGTCCCAGGTCATGATCAACGGGACTGGGAGTTTGCAAATAAATATGGGCTGCCTATTACACAGGTTATTGACGACACTGAGGAACAACCCGCCGACATCGCATGCTCAGCCTACACCGAAAAAGGTAATCTGATTAATTCCGGCGAATTTAATGGTCTTAATTTTACAGAGGCTTTCGCGGCTATTGTTGAGCGTCTTTCTGAGCGCAACTTAGGGGAAAGTTCGGTCAATTTTCGACTTCGTGACTGGGGCGTTTCGCGACAGCGTTATTGGGGTGCACCCATCCCAGTCATCAATTGCCAAGCCTGTGGCTCGGTGCCGGTCCCCGCTGAGGATCTGCCAGTCGTACTTCCCACGGAGGTAGCGCTAGAAGGTGTGGGCTCCCCCCTGACTAACCTAGACAGCTTTACTAAAACAAAGTGTCCGCGCTGCGGCCAACCTGCCGAAAGAGAAACCGATACTTTTGACACCTTTATGGAGTCATCTTGGTACTACGCGCGCTATGCCTCCGCGGGTAATAACAATGCCATGCTCGACGAGGAAGCTAATTACTGGCTCGAGGTAGACCAATACGTAGGGGGTATTGAACATGCCATCTTGCACCTCTTGTATGCCCGGTTTTTCCATAAGCTACTGCGCGATGAAGGCTTAGTAAACTCTGATGAACCGTTTCGACGCTTACTTACCCAGGGCATGGTTCTTAAGGACGGCACCAAAATGTCAAAATCCCGCGGCAATACCGTGGACCCACAAGAACTAATAGATCGTTATGGTGCCGACACCGTGCGACTGTTCAGTATGTTCGCTGCTCCTCCAGAGCAGAGCCTGGAATGGTCCGACTCCGGTGTCGAGGGCGCAAACCGCTTCCTAAGACGCCTCTGGCGTATGGTTTCCGAACACATCAGCCAAGGTTCAGTAACCAATATTGAGGCAAGCGAACTCGACAAAGCCCAGAAGGCCCTCCGTCGAAAAACACACGAAACGATCGGTAAGGTCGATGACGATTACGGTCGCCGGCAAACTTTTAACACCGCTATCGCGGCTGTTATGGAGTTGTGTAATGAGGTTAGCAAACTAGATACTGGCTCTGCCAACGGCCTAGCCGTAGAACGGGAGGCCTTAAAGGCCGCTCTCCTTCTACTGTGCCCCATTGTGCCCCACGTGACCGAGCATTTATGGCGTGAGTTAAGTGGCGAGGATATCATTCAGGCACGATGGCCGCAGGTAGATACGGCCGCACTGAGCAGAGATGAACTGGAAATTGTGGTTCAGGTTAATGGTAAGGTCCGAGCCAAACTCAGCGTTGCTGTTGATGCAACCAAGGAAACTCTGGAAGCAACCGCTTTAGCCGAGGAGAACGTGATGCGCTTTATTGAGAATAAAACTGTAAGAAAGGTCATCGTCGTGCCTGGAAAACTCGTGAATGTCGTGGCTAATTGATGGCCACGGCTCCAAGAGTGCAAATCCTACAAAAGTCCAAACTCGGTTTTTCGAGCCTTTTTGTGCTCTTCACCTTTTTCTTGGCGGGATGTGGTTTTCAACTTAAAGGAACCCCCGGGGATTTAGATTCATCATCGCTAACCGGCACTGAGGTTGTGCTCATCAGCCGTCAGCCACGCGGCGAACTGACCACGGCGCTGCGTGCGCAATTACGCCTACAGGGCGCCGTACTTAGTGAAGAAACCAGCGAAGGTCTGGTTCTACGGCTAGGGGAGGAACGTTTTCAGCAACGCAATTTATCCTTAACGGCTCAAGCCAGAGCTGCGGAGGTAGAGCTCACCATGATGGCTAGCTTGGCCGTGAACCAAGGCGCTGTTGAGCTTATTATGAATACCGATGCTCAGGTGGTACGCCAGTTCCTTAATGATCCGTTGAATGTAGTTGGTAAAACTGAGGAGCTTAGACTGCTGCGGGAAGAAATGCGGGAAGATCTGGCGGCTCAAATGATTCGGCGTATCACTCATAGTCTCGGCAATTAAATGCCCATTAAGCCCGAGCAACTCTCTCAGAACCTCAATCGCGAGTTAAAGCGATGCTATTTAGTATTCGGTGATGAAACACTGATCGTCGAAGAATGTGCCGATACTGTCCGAGCCGCTGCCAGAGCTGCCGGCTGTACCGAACGTGAGATTATCGAAATTTCGGGGGCCGGTGATTGGCAACAGCTACTGCAGAGTGCAGGGGCTTTATCGTTGTTTGCTGACCGTAAGCTCATCGAAATTAGGCTGCCATCAGGGAAACCCGGAACTGAGGGCAGCAAAGCACTTCAGGAATACCTAACCCTTGATACAGAGGATGTTCTTCTGGTCATTGCAGGTAAAGTTGACAAACAATCGCAACGTGCCAAGTGGTTCACGCGAATTGATCAAGAAGGGTTGGCAATACAAATCTGGCCTGTAGGACGTCACGACCTTCCCGGCTTTTTGCAGCAACGACTGAAAAGTGCTGGACTGCGAGCGGATCGTGATGCAGTGCAACTTCTCGCCGAGCGTGTTGAAGGCAATTTGCTCGCGGCAGTTCAGGAGGTCGATAAACTTAGACTACTGGTAACATCAGAGCACGTCACGGTGGACACGGTATTGAGCAGTGTTCTTGCCAACGCTCGTTACAGCACCTTTGGCCTGGCTGACACCGCGTTAAGTGGTGATGCCGTTGCGGCGATCAGAACATTGCGGGGCTTGCAGGCTGAGTCTACTCAGCCGCCCGCGGTGTTATGGCCCCTAAACAGAGATATTACTTTGCTCGCCTCTTTACACGATGACTGTGCCAAAGGTCAGCCTCTGTCCCGGGCCATGAATCAACGAGGTGTTTGGCGCAGCCGCATGCCTCTCGTTCAAGGGGCCGCAGAACGACAAAATGCTAAGGGAATTGCACGCCTCCAAAAACTGGCTTTTCTAGCCGATGCGACAGTGAAAGGTTTTGAAAAAGGTAACCCCTGGGACATATTAGATCAGGTTGTTGTGCTGTTGGCCCAAGGCCCTAAAAGCGGGTCGGGCGGGCCCCCACGACGTTCAGGCAGGTCATGAGCCCGACAGACTTGAGCGACGCGAGTAAAGCAGTAGAAGCATTAGAAATCCGGCACCAGCTGTTATCGTAAATACAACGGTATAGCCGAAAATATCGGTGAGGATACCCAAGCAGGCAGAGCCCAGCGCCGGCGCCCCCATGGCAAACAGTGTCCACAAGCTCAATACCCGTCCACGATAGCTCTCTAGCAAACTTAGCTGAATTATTGTCTGGCAACCGGTGCCCGCAATCGTTGTAACCAAACTTAAAGCAAAGATTAACGCCCCCAATCGGTATAAGTCAGAACCCAAAAACAGACCCAATATGAGTAGTGCAGCACCAGCGATCGTCCGGGCTACCAAGTTGAGCAGACGTTCTGTGTCTGCCTGTTGACGCGTCAAAATTAGACCACCAACAATAGAGCCCAAACCCGCGCTAGCCGTCAGCGTCGCCAGCTCTCTCGAACCCCCTCCTAAGAAGCCACCTGCAAATGCCGGTAAAAGCTCCACAACAGTCCTGCCCAAAACACCGTTGAGAACCGTAAATGCGAAGATCAATTGAATGGCGGGCTCCCTACGCACATAGCGAAGGCCCGCTATAAACTGTTGCATAAAAGGCTCCCGTGGCCGCGGCTCCCTGAAGCCTATGCCATGAAGCTTGAGCAAGATGACTGCCGCGATGGCAAACATAACGGTGGCGAGCATAAAGGCCAATCCTGGGCCAAAACCGGCAATTAGAGCTGCGCCGAGAGCCGGCCCAAGGATACGAGCAATATTGAAGGTTGTCGCAGAAAGCCCTACCGCGCTGGGCAAGGCTGCACGCTCGACTAAAAGAGGTATGAGTGCGAGTCGCATGGGACTGTGACCCGATGTCACAACCCCCATAGCCAAAGCCAATGACAGCAGTATCGGAGTTCCAAAAGCGCCAGCCCACAACGCCACTGCCCCACCCAAGGCAATGAGTCCGTGGACAACCATGGAGACGACCAAGCCATAACGTGGATTGATTCGGTCTGACAAAATCCCAAACCAAGGTGACAAGACGAGCGCAGGGGCGAGCATCAGGGCGGCCGTTATACCGACCCAACTTGCAGATAATGTCAGATCCCAAGCGCTCCAACCTAACAGAAAGCGCAGCATCCAGGAGCCAAGACTGGAAAACCAACTCGCGGGAAAATAACGCCTGAAGGCCACCTCATTTAAGGCTGACTGCCTTACCTGTCGCTTTTCACGACGCTCCAAATAACCTCCCCTTGATTTTGTTGTCTCACAAGACTACTGTTCATTTATACAGTATTTTATACAGCAGTACATACAGCTACCTATCAACTCAGCTGTACGTCCCTAGCCGCAGAGGAGCACAACATGTCTGACCCACTTGAACACATCATCAATCGTCCTGATACCTGGCGCGGTATGAACACGGGTGAAAATGTATTTGCACTGCGTACACCTGCTAACAGCGACCTACACGGTGTAGACGTACTGCCTACCGGATTTAACGCACTCGACGCTCAAATCGCAATGGCCGGTTGGCCACTACGCGGCGGTGTTGAGGTCCTTAGTAAGGACAGCGGCACTGACTCTATGGGCCTTTTTCTACCCACCATGGCAGCGCTCAGCGAACAACGCCGTTGGCAGGCTTTTATCGCTCCTCCCCATGCCCCTTACGCACCACTACTCGCCGCTCGGGGAGTTGCCACTGAACAAGTTCTGATGGTGCATCCTAAAGACCGTGAAGAACTACTATGGGCCACCGAACAAGCCATCCGAAGCACGACTTGCAGCGTTGTTTTCAGCTGGTTAGGAGCCAGTGATTACCGCTATGCCGAATTGCGCAAACTACAGCTAGCAGCCACTGAAAATGACACTCTTGTCGTGCTATTTAGGGCTACTCAAGCCATAGAGCAACACACACCATTTAGCTTGCGCTTAACGATCGATCGCTATCACACCGTCGATATTCTTAAGCAACGTGGTGGTAGGCCGGCGAATAATATTAAGCTGCCCGATGAAGAAGATATCATCAATACACCACAGCCCTGGGAAATCCCCACAGGAAAAATGCATCGCACACACACTGGACAAATACTGACCCCTGTTGCTTAAAACGGATCAGTCAAAAATACTCACATGACGTCGCACGGACAGGCGAGCTACACTCATGTACTTGCCATGCCGATAGCCCTACGGAGCCGATTTCATGGAACCTTTCCCGCACCATTACACCGTTACTGCCAGCGGCGATAAAGCCGCTAGCAACATTACTGTTGCCGCCTCGGGCTTAGCTGAACTCAGCACGGACGCACCCTCAGAATTTGGCGGCCCGGGTGACCAATGGAGTCCTGAATCGCTATTAATCGCTGCAGTAGCAGACTGCTTTGTTTTAACATTTCGTGCTATTGCGCAAGGGTCTAGACTGCAGTGGGATACAATACAATGCCAAGCAACTGGAACGCTTGATCGCATAGATCGCAAGCCACAATTCACTGAAATTCAGCTACATATCACCGTAACGCCACAGGGCGACATCAGTGCAGAGCGCGTACAGCGTATTCTCGAAAAAGCTGAAGAAGGCTGCTTAATTACCAATTCGTTAAGTGCGGCTGTCTCCATGACCACCGATATTCAGCTCGTCTAATGTCGCTGGATACGTGGCTTAGCGAGTGGGGCGTTACCCTAGGTGTTACGGCACTTATGGCTCTTATGGTATTTATTGTTTGGGACCTTGCCCGTCGTAACAATGCCGGGCGTTACGGCACCTTTATTTTATTTATCGCTCTCGCTATGGGCCTGCTAGGCTTTGCCATTAAAGGGGTTATCCAGTTTTTAATGGAAGGGACTGGCGTTTAAATCCGGTTATGGTTTAGAGGCCTGTTTATCTTATAAAAACCAGTACCGTACGCTGGCTTTCGAGCAAACCTCGAATTCTTCTCCATCAGCCATCACAAACTGCGAGTAACGCCACTTTAGACCTGTGGCAACACAATGAAGCATACGACTCAAACTCACGCGGCCTCGTAGAAAGCCTGTTTTGCTCAAAATTTACCCGACTCAATGAAAATCTGGCGCAACACCTCAGGTCTACGGTAAGTGCGGCGTATAACAGGTGTTAAGACCGTAAAAAGGCTAATAGCAACCGTTTCTCGAGGTTGCTTAAAAAGACTATTAATACTGTATATATATACAGTATTATTAATCTATGTCTCTTTGGCTCTACCTTCGGTTCCCCCAGCTACCTCTTGAGTGTCAACCACTACAGCAGGACTATCCAGCCGTCGTTATAGAGCGACAGCGCGTAATTGCCGTCAATGACGAAGCACAATTAACAGGCCTCAAACCCGGGCAAAGTACCGCCACCGTTCGCGCCCTCGTCGATACATCCCAGTTACAGCTTCTTGAGCGCGATGCCAGCCAAGAGGTCCTCGCGCTAGAACGCTTAGAGTGCTGGGCTTATAGCATCACACCAACTCTGGAACGCTGGCAAAATGAAGGGCTTCAACTTGAAGTCGGTCGATGCTTAAAGTTGTATGGCGGTCTTACAAAGCTGTTTAACAACATTCAAAGCGACCTTGAACAGCGAGGCTTTACAGTTCGGTCAGGCTTAGCTCCCAATCGCTCTGCAGCTTGGCTACTTAGCCACTGGGACGAGAATTTTTTGTATCCATCAGATCAAAATCTGCGACAACGGCTTGATGAGATCCCCCTACACCTGCTGCGAAAAGCTCAGGCAGGTCAATTTTTGAATGCCATTAAAAGTCTTGAAAAAACCGGCATTCAAACACTAGGAGAAATACTCAACATGCCCGCAAGCGCATTAGGACGTCGCTGTGGCCAAGCGTTTCAAAAGTGGCTGGGCGATGTCACGGCGACGTCTGACAACGTTACCCAGGATTTTCATCCGCCCCATCGATTTTATGATTGCCTATGGTTCGGTTTTGAGATCCGCAATCAAACCGAGCTCCACCCCACTATGCAGCAATTACTGCACGCATTAGCACGCTTTTGCCGTACAACACAGCATCAGCCAACGCATATCGAGTGGCAGATGTTACGTATGCATGGCGATACCGATCTTTTCGAAGTACGTAGCAGTGAAGCACATGATGATCCCGAAATTTGGTTTGAGCTATCACGCCTCAGCCTAGAACAATACTCATTGGGTGCCGATATCGAAGGGCTCGCACTCCATGTCCATCAGTTCCAAACCCAAAACGCCATTGTTACCGACTTATTTGGCGAATCTCATAACCGTGAGCCTCTGCATAATTTAGTCGACCGCCTCAGATCACGCCTAGGGCTACAAGCCATTAATCAGATCGCCCTACGCGAGGCACATTTACCCGAGCATAGTCAGTATTTAAGTCAAGATATCGCACCACTACCCCCCTCCTTAGCAGGGCAGGCACAACGACCTTTTTGGCTATTTGACGAGCCTCACCCAATACGAGTTAAGGACGATGTGTTGCACTGGAACGGTGTATTAACGCTCTTGTTGGGGCCTGAACGACTTGAAGATAACTGGTGGCAAAAGCCCGCTAGTCGCGACTATTACATTGCCCAAACCCAAGCGGGGCAACCTATTTGGATTTTCGAAGACCGATATAGCAAACAATGGTATGTACAGGGAATACTGCCATAAGCAGCACAACCACCATTCAAAGAAACCCTAAAGTGCCGCCGAATTATTAGGCTGCTTACCCCTGCTCATTAGGAGGCCATACAAATTTCAGGATCTCATGCTTTAAGCACGTTTACCCCGAAATGAAGAATTGAATCCAATATTTGAGTGCGTGTTGCTCAGTGCAGCCAGACCAATTCATCCACCGCAAATCCCAAGGCCCGAGCCCGATCGATAAATCTCTGACGAATATCTTCGTTGATCTCGGTTTCTCGAGCTAATAACCATAAGTAATTCGTGTTGTAACCCGCCACAAAGGCGTACTGATAATCAGGGTCTAATTCAAAGACAACATAACTGCCATAAAACGGACCAAAAAAAGAAACCTTAAGATGCGCTGTGCTTTCATCGCCCACAAACTTGGCATGCCCCTCGGCAACTTTGCGCTCTCCCGTTTCTGAGTCAGTCCCACTGTTGATAACACGGACAGCACCATCATCACGTAATGCATACTCCGCCGTCACATCAACCAAGTCTCGCTCAAAGCTATGATCGAGACGGGCGATTTCGTGCCATGTCCCCAGATAGCGTGACTTATCAAAATCGGTCACCGGCTCGACACCCTCAGGCATACCGGTGCACCCAGCCAACGCCGCCAAAATCAGCAAACTAAAACTCAGATATTTAAATGTGACTCGGCTCAACTTCATGGCGCTAACCTTGTGGGTAGTTATTTTCAGGGCTGTAAAAAATTTATTTACGGCTATCAGCTGTCCACTGTAACCGTTACACCATTTGTTAAGAAAGGTGTACCCATCAATAATCCTCTATGAAGTTACTGATGACATAAAACAGCCATCCGTCTTCAAAAAGAGTTACAGCTATAAAACCATTATCACCCTGCACCAATAAGCTATTAAATTTAGATACCACAACCATTATACTGTATAAATATACAGTATAATGGTTGTATGCCTTACGCCGAACTCCACTGTCTCAGTAACTACAGCTTCCTAACCGGAGCCTCCCACCCTGAAGAATTAGTGGAACGTGCCGCTGCCTGCGGCTACTCCGCCCTCGCCATTACTGATGAATGTTCACTTGCCGGTGTTGTAAAAGCACATGTCGCCGCAAAACGCTGTGCCATAAAGCTTATTATTGGTAGTGAATTTAATTTAGTCGAAGGCATTCGGCTTGTTGCGCTAGCACCTAATCGAGAGGCCTATGCCGAGTTGTCGGGCTTAATCAGTCGCTCGCGGCGTCGCAGTCCCAAAGGCGAGTACACCACCCGCCTACGTGACGTTATCTTTCATTTGAAACGCTGCCTGATTATCTGGATACCCGGTGATTCTGATCATGAAATGGGTACCGGACAGCAGCTGGCACGATTATGTCCCGGGCGAACCTGGATTGGCAGTAGCCGGCTACTAGGTAATGACGAGATGCGACGCTTTCGTCAGCGCTGGGATTTAGCGCAAAAGTTAAATCTACCGTTGGTAGCCTGTGGTGATGTACGAATGCACAGCGCATCACGAAAACGACTGCATGACGTACTGACCGCCCTAAACCACAACACAACAGTAAGTAAGCTGGGCCTGCGCAGGCTTGCTAATAGCCAGCAGCACCTGCGTACTCTCGAAAAATTACTCCCCCTGTATCCACCATCACTGATTGGAGAAACCCTACGCATCAGCCAACAATGCCAGTTCAACCTTGACGAACTCCGCTATGAGTACCCAGAAGAAGTTATTCCCACCGGCCAAGATGCAAATACTTATTTGCGAGAACAAGTTGCCTTAGGTGCTGCGCAGCGATGGCCAAACGGCGTACCCAGTGCCGTTCAAAGTCGTATACAACATGAGTTAGTACTCATTTCTGAACTCGACTATGAATACTATTTTTTAACTGTATACGATCTAGTTCGATTCGCTCGGGAAAGACAGATTTTATGTCAGGGCCGAGGTTCTGCTGCCAACTCTGTTGTTTGCTATTGCTTACACATTACCGAGGTCAATCCCGAGCAAGTCAACCTGTTGTTTGAGCGCTTCATATCTCGAGAACGCGATGAGCCTCCGGATATTGACGTAGATTTTGAACACGAGCGCCGTGAAGAGGTCATCCAATATATTTATCGAAAATATACGCGAAGACGAGCTGCACTGGCTGCTACCGTCATCACTTATCGATCTAGAAGCGCTGTTCGTGACGTCGGTAAAGCCCTTGGTCTCGACCCCATTTTAGTAGAAGACCTTGCCAAATCACTGGCATGGTGGAACCGCGAGGGCGAACTTAGGCAACGCTTCGAGCAACAGGGGATGGGAATGCCCGGTAAACAGGCGCAAATTTTCCTTGACCTCGTGCAAGAGATACTCGGTTTTCCAAGACATCTCTCCCAGCATGTTGGCGGCTTTGTCATTAGCCGCGGCCCCATCTCAAATCTGGTTCCGGTAGAAAATGCCAGTATGGATGAAAGAACGGTCATCCAATGGGATAAGGAAGATATAGAAGCCTTAGGGCTACTAAAAGTTGATGTGCTCGCTCTAGGCATGTTATCGGCCATCCGCAAAACGTTAGCATTAGTACACCGAGAAAACCCTCAGATTAAACGCATTCAGGATATCCCTCGTGAAGACCAGGCAACCTATAAAATGCTGCAGTCTGCTGATTCGCTGGGTGTCTTTCAGATTGAATCTCGAGCACAGATGTCGATGCTGCCACGCCTCAAGCCTGCTTGCTTTTATGATCTCGTCATCGAGATAGCCATTGTCCGACCAGGGCCTATACAAGGTGACATGGTACACCCCTATCTACGTCGTAAACATGGGCTAGAGGCTGTCACTTACCCCAATGATGCTATTAAATCAGTGCTCGAGCCGACATTAGGCGTTCCCATTTTTCAGGAGCAAGTTATTCGCCTTGCCATGGTTGCGGCTGGATTTACCGGGGGAGAGGCAGACGCACTACGTAGAGCAATTACTAACTGGGGACGCAACAGCAAACTCTTAACCTTTGAGAAAAAGCTTAAAGATGGCATGCGGGAACGAGGCTACAGTACCGAGTTTTCAAATCGCTTATTCGACCAAATTAAGGGCTTTGGCGGTTATGGTTTTCCCGAGTCCCACTCAGCCAGCTTCGCTCTATTGGCCTACGTTTCTGCCTGGTTAAAATGTCATTACCCAACGGCTTTTTATATTGGTTTACTCAATAGCCAACCCATGGGGTTTTACACACCGTCGCAGCTGATCCAAGACGCCCAACGCCACGGTGTCACCGTATTACCCGCAGACGTCAACCATAGCGAGTGGAACCATCAACTGCTCAGCCAGACCGATCAGGGCCAACCACCGATACGCCTGGGGTTACGATTAATCAAAGGGTTAAACAAACACGCTGGCCACCGGATTGCCGACGCCCAGCGACAGATGCCATTTAAAAGTATCAGTGATCTCAGGGGCAGAGCACAGCTCGATAAAGGCGACATGGAGGTACTGGCTAGTGCCGACGCTCTAAAGAGTGTCAGTGGACACCGGCATCAATCGCAGTGGCAAATCATGGCACTTCAAACACCTAGCCCTCTGCTACGCGACACCCCCTATGAAACTAAGCCTGAAGATTTAAGCGATCACATTGAGCTACCAACGCCCTCTGTTGCTGAAAATGTAATGGCAGACTATCAAAGTACTGGCGTAACACTACGCGATCACCCACTTGCGTTACTACGGGAGCAATCTCCATTTAACCAATGCAGAAAATACAGCGAGCTTTCAGCCTTGGGAAACAATCGTTTCGTCCGCATTGCAGGTATTGTGACTTGCCGCCAACGCCCTGGAACAGCTTCTGGCGTAGTCTTTCTGACCCTTGAAGACGAATCGGGCAATCACAATGTTGTTGTCTGGCCCAAAGTACAAGAGCACTTCCGACAGGCCCTAATGACTGCACAACTTCTCCTCGTCAAAGGAACTCTCGAGTGCCGCGATGGCGTGATGCATGTCATTGCAGGTGCATTATTTGATCATAGCCATGCATTGACTGAACTAAAAGTTAAGTCGCGAGATTTTCACTAGTGAAAAGTCTTTAACAAGACCCATCAAACACCACCTGAAAATCGCTAATTAAACTCGCAAAGTAAGGGCGCCCAACAAATTAAAGGTTAATGCTTAACACTCGCTGGGTACCTTAGCTCAAAAAACAATCATTCGTATGCCACATTACGAGCCCTTACCGCCTCTAACTATCGGCGATTATTTTATGATAAAAACAGGTACTATGTTTCGAACAAACAGGGTTATACCGGAGCAATAGCTACCAGTCTTGGCTCCGATACCACGGCTAAAACGGTAACCGACTCTCGAGAAAAAATTGGTGGTTTTGGGGTGTGTCAGCGTGGTCCTAGTATCTGAATTTAAAACCGACGGTCTAGCTTAAGCTCATGGTGCTTAAAGATAATATTGACGTGTTAGTTATTGCAGAGTCACAGGCTCAAGGGACACGCCTTAGCAGGATGGTGGGACGAACACTCTCAGGCAACTATCAGCCTTGTAGCGAATCTGATCTCCATCGGTATTTAGTTGCCACCCGCTACGATGTCATCATCTTGGGTAATCCCAGTAAGTTAAGCGGCGACGTACTAGAACGCATTCATAACCATCAGCCCAATACCAGCCTGATTATGTTTGATGCTGACAGCAAAATAAACGCACAGTTATTAGACCAACAAGCCAGACGCCTCAACGTCAACCTAGTCTCCGTACTGCCACTACCCTGCCCTCCGGAGCGTCTCGAGGCCGTGGTGGAACGACTGACTACGGCTGCTCATGAAAACAGCGCAGATAGTGCACCAATGTCTGCCGAGGAAGTCAGTGCGGCACTTGATGCAGGGAAAATACAAGCCTGGTTCCAACCGAAGGTCCGCATCGCCGACGGCGCCATTACAGGCTTCGAGGCTTTAGCGAGGTGGCTTGAGCCCGACGGATCCATGTTACCGCCACGCGTATTCATACCCTCAGCAGAGGAGTCCGAGATCATTATCCCCCTGACCAAGAAGCTTATCTCTGACAGCATGATAGAGCTGAGCAACTTGAAACGAAGCAAACTCGAACTCAAGGTGTCCATTAATGCAACCGTTGAAGTGTTGGATTCGGAAAACTTTGTTTCCTGGATTGAGGCTCAGCTCAAACATCATCAACTGGCACCCAGGTCGATCATCATTGAAATTACCGAATCCCGCGTGGTAGGAACGGCTAGCAAAGTCGTCGAAAATCTCACCCGCTTAAGGCAGTTAGGTTTGGGGGTTTCCCTTGATGATTTCGGGACAGGTTACTCATCGTTACTTCAGCTAAGTCGCATGCCCTGCTCAGAGCTGAAAATTGATCGGTCTTTTGTGTCCGGTGCATCTGACAAAGAAGAGACCGCTGTTTTACTGGGTAATAGTGTTCGCATTGGGCATGGACTGGGCTTGAACGTTGTTGCGGAGGGCGTAGAAACCCGCGCTGACTGGGACGCCGTAGCTAGGGCCAAAGTTGACGAGGTACAGGGTTGGTTTGTCGGCAGGGCACAACCCTCCGATAACGTTATTCCGTGGATTGAGGACTGGAACAGTCGACAGTTACTATTGAAAACTGAGCAACCGAGCCAAAATTTGCAAAGAACCCCTGTGCAAAAGCTGTTCCACAGGGATCAGTGGCACTTTAATCCACCCAACGCTTTGGGCTTTACGCTGCTCTTTATTCTTATGACACTATCCGCGGTGCTGGCGAGACTAATTTAGGTCTTAGTATCGCCAGCGCAAATGACTTTAGCGCTGCTGCAGCATCACTCAACCACCAACTCAGTCACCGGCTGCCCCTTAATTCCCGCGTAAACCACCAAGATCACCGCATCCTCAGTACCTGTATTAGCGCCAGCATGGGGCTGGTTTATAAGCTCAATAACACCATCACCCGGATGAACCTCTAAAGACTCCCCCCCTGGAGTTCGCACCTCCAAGCGTCCTTGTACCAAAACACCTGCGGTGGCATAGGGGTGAATGTGCAGCGGGAGTGATGACCCAGCAGGTATCGTTACTCGAACTATCGATATTTCGGGATCCCCGGCACTGTATGGCGGAAGGGGGTGACCATTCCATGATGCATCGGCTTTGATCAAGACCTCAGCAGTGATGGACTTCATAGCACCTAGGGTCTCATCTGCCAGGCTCGTCACCGCAAGCAGCAGCCCACTGAAAAAAAGAATGACTGGGCCAAAGCCTTTCATTGATGCTCTTATTGTTTTTCGCGGTGCTCCCATAGCGCCTCAACTATTACTACTTAACAATCACTCTGGATGCAGCCACGATCAACAGTCGAGCTCGGATTGCACCCTCGCCTCTAGCACTCCCTGCTCACTCTCGCTGACTAAAAAATCTATTGGTCTACAGCACACCTGGCAGTCCTCGATGTACTCAACTCCAACATCCTCGGGATTAAGCAGCACAGAGATACCCTCGCCACAGTAGGGGCAAGAAACCATCTGCTCCTGCAATGCCCAGTTATTCATGGGGCTTTCAGCTCGCCTTTCGAATTTCAACAGTGCTTTGGACGTCCACGACAGTAGCGCGTTCAAAACTTAACGCACCGTCCTCAAGGGGCTCGTCGCGGAACATTTGTCGATCCTTGCGGAAATTCTGTGGGTTTACCCAGGGGGTTTGATCGCCCTGCTTTGGAAATAGATGCATAACCCGTTGCATGTATCCCGCCGAAAAATCATCAATCCACAGGCGCTTGGGCATGGACTGGGCCAGAGCGGATGGAATGCGGGGAGTGAACTTCGAGTTTCCTGTCGCCTTTAAGTGGTTCACCACGCGAGTCGTCCAGTGCGCGATCAAATCGGCACGGAGTGTCCAGGAGGCGTTGATGTACCCAAAGGTCTGAATCATATTAGGCACATTGGTGCACATCATGCCTTTGTAGGTCCACTCATTGGAGAAATCGACAGCGTCGCCATCTACCGAAAATTCAGCCCCTCCCAAGACCAGCAAATTAAGACCTGTAGCCGAGACAATGACGTCGGCCTCAAGATACTGGCCCGACTTGAGTAAAATACCTTTCGCATCAATCTGCGCAATGTGATCGGTAACGACATCGGCTTTTCCTGCTTTCAGCGCTTCAAACAGATCATCATCAGGAACTAAGCAAAGTCGCTGATCCCAAGGGTTGTAGTCGGGTGTGAAGTGTTTTTCAACATCCAGAATGTCACCAACCTCTGATTTCACTTTCTTAAGTAAACTACGCCGCAAAATACTTGGGGCCACCCGGGATAAACCGTAAAAAAACTGCTGCCACACCGTGTTACGCCAACGTGTTAAGGCGTAGGCCAACTTTTCGGGCAGGTGCCTGCGCAGCCAGTTAGCGCCAGCATCAATAGAGGGGCGTGAAATGACATAAGTGGGCGAGCGCTGCAGCATGGTGACGTGCTTAGCCGTTGATGCCATGTTGGGCACCAGTGTCATAGCCGTCGCCCCCGAGCCAATCACCACGACCTTTTTATCGCTGTAGTCGAGATCTCGGGGCCAAAACTGCGGATGAACCCAAGTCCCCGCAAAAGTATCTTTTCCAGGAAAATCCGGCTGATAACCTGCGTCATAGCTGTAGTAGCCCGCGCACATCAGCAGAACGTTACAACGATATTCCACAGTGTTGCCCGCCGATTCGACCGACAGAATCCACTGGCTACGCTCGCTACACCAATCCGCCGCCTTTAACTGATGTTCAAACCGGATGTGCTCACGCACACCGTATTCGTCGGCAGTGGCATTGACATATTCGCGAATGGCGGTGCCATCAGCAATCGCCTTTTCTGCTGACCAGGGCTTAAAGTCATAACCCAAGGTATGCATATCACTGTCGGAACGAATGCCCGGATATCGGAAAATATCCCAAGTTCCTCCGATAGCGCCTCTGCGCTCTAAAATGGCGAAGGATGAATCGGGGCAGTCACGCTGTAGTCGCACCCCTGCACCAATACCCGACAACCCGGCGCCTATTACAATAACGTCGAAATCAGTAGATCCCTCAACGGATGTTTTGTTTGCCGCGCTGATGCTTTCCATACCTTGACCTCGATACCTTATATTCGGGTTCCCCTACACTAGTGCTAGAGCATGGGAAGCCGCAATTATGGAGCCTTTAAGGGCTAGCGCTGGTGACTTCCAGACACCCTTCGTTCAAAGCTAGTGCTGTGATCGGCCCCTCTGCGCTGCAATCCGCATCCGGAGTGCATTCAGTTTTATAAATCCTTCGGCGTCCTGTTGATTATACGCCCCAGCATCGTCCTCAAAGGTGGCAATACTCTCATCAAATAGCGAATCGTCAGAGCGCCGCCCTAAGACAGTAACGTTACCTTTGTACAGGCGTAGCCGTACTTCGCCGTTGACCCAGCGCTGGCTGTCATTGATCGCTGACTGCAACATAAGTCGTTCTGGTGACCACCAGTAACCGTTGTAAATAAGTTTAGCGTATCGAGGCATCAGTTCGTCTTTAAGGTGCATTGCCTCGCGATCGAGCGTAATCGACTCCATCGCCCGGTGAGCGCGCAGCATAATTGTGCCGCCCGGGGTCTCGTAGCAGCCCCTGGACTTCATGCCCACGTAACGGTTCTCAACGATATCTGCACGTCCGATGCCGTGTGCGCCGCCGCGTTGATTGAGGATTTCAAGAACCTCCGCGGGTGTGTGCGCCACACCGTCAATAGCCGTAATATCACCACAACTAAAGCTAAGAATAATCTCCTCACCCTGATCAGGTGCCGACTCGGGGCTAACGGTCCAGCGCCACATCGATTCTTCAGCATCAGCCCAAGGATCTTCAAGTACACCGCCCTCATAGGAAATGTGCAGGAGATTGGCGTCCATAGAATAGGGCGACTTTTTTGAGGCTCCTGAAAAATCAACCGGTATCGCCCTTTGCTCACAGTAGGCCATTAATGATTCTCGTGAGCCTAAATCCCACTCCCGCCAAGGAGCGATAATCTTGATACCTGGCTTTAAAGCATAGGCGCCCAATTCGAATCGAATCTGGTCATTGCCCTTACCGGTGGCACCGTGGGAAATAGCATCTGCACCAGTCTCATTGGCAATCTCAACGAGGCGTTTGGCAATAAGGGGGCGCGCGATAGACGTTCCAAGCAGGTATTCCCCTTCGTAGATGGTATTTGCACGAAACATGGGATAGACAAAATCACGGACAAATTCTTCTCGAAGATCATCAATATAAATCTCCTCAATTCCCAATGCCTGCGCCTTTGCCCGAGCAGGCTCGACCTCCTCGCCTTGACCAATATCAGCTGTAAAAGTAACGACCTCACAGTCGTAGGTCTCTTGTAGCCAACGAACAATAACCGAGGTATCGAGACCGCCAGAGTAGGCAAGTACGACTTTATTGACAGACATGGACAACCAACCTTTAAAACGTTGAAGGAATACTAGGCGCCAAGTTTACGCCTAGAGTGTGGGCTTGCCCAGCGTACCCCTGCTAGACTTAGCACACAGTATGGAGCCCACCATGAAAACACTTACCATCACTCAGCCAGACGATTGGCACGTTCATCTGAGAGACGGACCCGCTCTCGTAAGAACTGCCAATGATATCGCCCGCTGGGCACATCGCGCGGTTGTTATGCCCAATCTTGCCCCACCTGTAGTGAATGTTGCCGCCGCGGAGGCCTATCGCGACCGAATTATTAGCGCATTAACCCCAGAGAATCGACACTTTGACCCACTGATGACCCTTTACCTCACTGACAATACCTCAGCTGCAGAGGTGGCTAGGCTCGCCGAGTCGTCGACGGTGCACGCGATTAAACTCTATCCCGCTGGCGCCACAACCAATTCAGCCGCAGGCGTTAACGATCTCTCAAGTCTTTACCCGGTCTTTGAGGCCATGGAAAAGCATGATGTTCCTCTGCTGATTCACGGCGAAGTTACAGACTCAGAAATTGATATTTTTGATCGTGAAAAAGTGTTTATTGACCGGCACCTAGGCCCACTGGTAGAGCGCTTCCCCGGTTTAAGGGTCATCTTCGAGCACATCACCACCGAGGAGGCCGTTGCGTTTGTTGTCGCAGCTCGAAACGGTGTAGCGGCAACGATTACCGCACATCACCTGCTGTATAATCGTAACGATATGCTGGTCGGAGGAATTCGGCCCCATTTTTTTGTTTACCCATCCTAAAGCGAGATCAGCACAGAATGGCGCTTTGCCGGGCAGCAACCTCGGGCAATCCCCGCTTTTTTCTAGGCACAGACTCCGCGCCTCATGTGCGTGCTGACAAAGAGTCTAGCTGTGGCTGTGCCGGCTGCTATACCGGCCACGCAGCTATGGAACTCTATGCCGAGGTCTTCGAGGCTGAGGGCGCTCTTGGACAGCTAGAGGGCTTTGCAAGTCATTTTGGTGCGGATTTTTATCGGCTACCGCGTAACGAAACCACAATCACCTTGAGACAGAACGCAAACTCCGTCGCAACCGAGTTATCTCTAGGTGATGACGACACAGTCATTCCCATTCGTGCAGGTGAGATGTTGCGCTGGGAGCTCGTGTCGTGACCTCAATGCCTGACTATCGTATGCGAGATCGATTCAGAGGCTTTCTACCGGTTATTGTCGATGTAGAGACGGGGGGATTTAATGCCGCAACCGACGCGCTGCTCGAGGTGGCCGCGACACTGATTCACGTAGACGATAGGGGAGAAGTGGTTCTGGGAGACACCATAAGCTTTAATGTGGAGCCTTTCGAAGGTGCCAACATTGAAGCATCGGCACTTGAGTTTACGGGCATCGACCCGGAGAACCCCCTTCGCGCTGCACTGCCTGAGGCGATTGCGCTTGGGGACCTTTTTACCCGGATTCGGAAAGAAGTTCGGGATACGGGATGCAACAGGGCAATATTGGTAGGCCACAATGCGCACTTTGATGCAGGTTTTATCAACAGTGCCAGCCTGCGATGTGACATTAAACGCAACCCCTTCCACCCCTTTTCCCATTTCGACACTGCCACCCTAGCAGGGCTTGCCTTCGGGCACACAGTGCTGGCACAGGCTTGCCGTCGAGCAGGCATCGAATTCAACAACAGCGAGGCACACTCGGCAGCCTATGATGCAACTAAGACCGCCGAGCTATTTTGCTGCATTGTTAATCAGTGGCAGCGGCTCGGTGGCTGGCAGTGGCCGGAGGTGCCTGAGGCCCCCGAATAAGCGTCCCCGGGTAATGCCCGTGGAACTTGCCATTACTAAAGGTCACCACACCCGATTTAATCGTCACTCGATATCCTCGAGCATCCTGCAAAAGCCGCATCCCGCCCGCGGGCAGGTCATGGGCGACCCAGGGCTGATTCAGTCCTAACTCATCAAGATTGATGATATTTAGATCTGCCAGATATCCCTCAGAAATAAGACCTCGATCATTAAGGCCATATAGCTGTGCCGTGCTAGAGCACTGACGTCGGATAGCCTGCTCAATTGATATGCGGCCTCTGGCACGATCACGCACCCAGTGCTGTAGTAAAAACGTGGTCGCGGCGGCATCGCAAATCGTTCCACAATGGGCTCCGCCATCGGACAACGAGTTAATGCAATCATCGGATGCGAGAATCGGCTCCAGAAAATCGAGATTGCCGTCGGCGTAATTCAACAGCGGGAAATAGATAAAACCCTGCCCCTCATTGGCCATCATGGCATCATAGGCAAATGCCTCGGGTGACATGCCCGCCTCTTCTGCAAGTGCAGCAATGGAGTCTTTGGCGGTGGGTTCATAGTCGAAACCGTCAGCCATTGGGTACTGCATTTGAAAAGCAGAAATCATTAGCTCTAATAACAGTTTGAGATCTGTTTCAGGCAGCTCGTGTGCTTCGACCAATAGCTGCTCTTTGAACTTTGGATCCTGCAGCTTTTGCAGCTGCTCAGGCCAAGTAAGGTCTTTGATTGCCAACCAACTAGGTTTAAACGCAAAGGGATGGAAGGTCGCCTGCCAACCCAGAATTAAGCCGGTACCCCGTAATGCAATTTGCGCAACAAGATGTGCTCCCCGCGCATTTTCATCCCGCATTGAGGCAAGTTGATTCTCCAGCGCCATCGCCTTTATTGGAGATTGCAGCGCCGTAAAACTGACGGGCAAGCCTGTCTCCCGACTCAGGTCACCCATCCACTCAAATTCATTCCACTCAGGCATCAGGTCGCTTGACAGCTCGAAGACGCCATACCCGACTCGACCCATGGCTCGCCCAATGCCGACTAGCTCCTCGGGTGTCGCCGTTGTCCCGGGTACCAACTCGCCGTCGACTGACTTGTGCAACACCGTGCGCGAGGTTGAAAACCCCAACGCTCCGGCCCGTAAACCTTCCTCAACGATCGCCGACATACGAGCAATATCGGTTTCGGTAGGTGCTTCGTTGGCAGCACCACGATCACCCATAACATACGCTCGGACGGCACCATGAGGAACCTGAGTTGCTATATCGATACTTCTAGGCAGGGCCTCCAAAGCATCGAGGTACTCGGGGAAAGACTCCCAATTCCACTTCATGCCCTCGGACAGAGCCGACCCCGGAATATCCTCAACGCCTTCCATTAAGCCGATAAGCCAATCGTGCCTATCCTGCGCTGCTGGCGCAAAACCCACGCCACAATTACCCATCACTACTGTCGTTATGCCGTGCCAAGCCGAAGGCGCCATCTCCTGATCCCAAGTGGCTTGACCATCGTAATGGGTATGAATATCGACAAAGCCTGGCGTCACGTAGCAACCCTCTGCATCGATCTCCCGCTCAGCTGAGCCTAAATCCTGCCCAACGGCAACAATAAGACCATCACTGACGGCGACATCAGCCATAAAAGGCGTGCTACCGGAACCATCTACCACGGTGCCGCCTTTAATCAATAAATCGTACATCCGTATTACCCTCGGTTCATTCCATAAGCAGAATCTAACAAATTCCACCCGATCTCCAAAATCACCCGTCTTCACCTGAAATTTGGTTAAGCAAGATATCCAGCTCAACGATCAGCTCATCAAGGGTCGACAGCCCCAAAAGTTCATATTTAATGGCTTCATCAAACGGTAAAAGCTGTATCAGGGTAAAAGCCACTTCCCAAGCGTTGTTGTAATCAATGGTTAAATTCATTCGCTGAATATGCGGATGAGACTCCAAGCCTCGCAGTACAATCTCTAGGGAGCGCCACTCATCCGTCATGGAAGCTGGTGCTAAAGGCGCTTCCATGCTGACCTTTGCGCGGATGAGGCCAGAGGAATCCCGCCACACCTCAGCAATGTCAAAGCGCTCTTCACCTCGAATAGTGATACCCAGCAATCCGTTGGGAAGTTGATCGAAGTCCGTTATGCGGGCGTGGGTACCATACTTTCCGACATCAGGTGTGTTGTGCGAGCCGCCACTGATCTCAGAACCCTCCCGCAACCAGACCACTCCAAATCCAGTGCCTGTGCGCATACAAGCCGCAACCATATCTAAATACCGTTGCTCAAATATCTGAAGTGGCATGTATCCGTAAGGAACAAGAGCCGATGACAAGGGAAAGAGCGGTATCTCAGTCATGACGAAGTCTCAGGGTGGCTCGCGCGTTCTAATTTATTTAATAACTCTAACGCTTGCTCAGCGCTGTCACCACAGATATCGACATGGGCTTTAAAGTTGCCGCACACCGCCGGTCTTCGGGCATCTTGGTATAGGCCGCAGCCCCGGGCCGCATCTAGGTGTACACAGGGTACTCCCGGGGGTTTACCCTCTGGCATACCAAAAAAAGGCTGTGTTATGCCCGGTGCTATACAGCAGGCACCACATCCCGAGCGACACTCAAAACGCTCATCGACCACCTTCAGGTCCCAAAGGCCGAAAGACCAAGATCAACTGGGGTAATAAAAGCAGCGCTCCCGCAACAGCCGCTACCATCGCTAAATCAGTAAGCAGACCGAAATACAGACTGGGAGTGAAATTGGAAAGTGTCAGTAAGGAGAACCCCACCATCACGGTGAGCGTCGTGTAATACATGGCTCTACCAATACTTGCATGGCTCCTGCGCATTGCTGCGTGATAGTTTCGATCAATCGCAAATTCACCCCGAAACCGATGGATATAGTGGATGCAATCATCGACACCAATACCAACCACTATGGCTGCAATCGTAATCGTCATAATGTCGAGGGGAATACCGAAAAGGCCCATCACACCTAAAACAAGACCTGCAGCGAGTACGTTGGGGGCCAGCGCCAACAGCGCCAAAGATAAAGAGCGAAACAAACCCCAAAACATGAGCCCAATTACTAAAAACACAACACCCAGCGTTAAGATTTGCGACTTGAAAAGACTCTGAAGCACATTGTTATAAAGCACAAGCAACGACGTGAACTGAATGCGCTCGGGTGCGATATCCAGCGTCTCTACCAGCTCCAAATGCAACTCTCGAAGAAACTGATCACGCTTTAGATCTCGGCTGGTTTCTTTTGCCCGAACAGATATTCGAACCTCATCTGTCTCAGAATAAAAATAAGGCCTTACCAGTGTCGCGGCGACATCCTCTGGCATACTATTTTGTACAAGGGCCAGCTCAATAGCGCCTAAAGGAGCCCCGTATAGCCCGTCCATCACCTCAAAGGCGGTAGATAAAGACAAAACCTTGCCGGTCTCGGAACGAACCTCAACCAACTGATGAGCCCGATCAAGAAGGTCACGACCCTGCGGTGAAAACCAAAACGACGGCGCAA
The DNA here is from genome assembly GCA_000169115.1 of marine gamma proteobacterium HTCC2080. GTDB lineage: Bacteria > Pseudomonadota > Gammaproteobacteria > Pseudomonadales > Halieaceae > Luminiphilus. The sequence goes on along the minus strand of AAVV01000006.1, from coordinate 186,816 downwards.
CGCTGCCCTCTTCGGCAAAAAAATCACCACCACCAAAACCGTCGTCTCCAAAGGGATCATCGGCAAAAGAGTCGTCAAACATGTCGCCATCTGTCGCCACATCAACGTCTGACTGCTTCGGTTCCGGTCTTTCAAAACCGTCCTCAGCATCCGCATCCATTGGCTCTTCCTGTGGCGGTGGATAAAGAACAATATCAAGGGGAATCGTTCCACCAAGGCGGGCATCCAATAACTCCATGCCCTGATAAATCTCCGTACTCTCCTTGAAGTAATCAATGAATCGATTCTCGACTTTCAATCGAGCAATGCCCACACCGACGATGACAATCAAGACACCAGAAACCAACAACACGCCTGCCCCGTAACGCTCAACCCAACCAGCAAATCGAAGGGTCATTCCGTTATCCACTGAAGTCACTGCAATCTTGGCAGGAGACGGTAAAAGAGAAATAAGCGCTGGCACCAACATAAACGTTGTAACAAACGCAAGCACAATGCCCACGGTCATCATCAAACCAAAGTCGATCACTGGCTGAATACCTGCAACCATCAACGACGCAAATGCCACAATGGTAGTCAGCGCCGTATAACCGCAGGGCAACAGCATCAATTGCGCTGCACTTGCAGCGCGAAGGCGGCGGTTCTGATCCGGCTTCACCTGCTCTAGTTCTCGATAACGCACCACAAGGTGTACCGATAAAGACAGCGTGATGATCAATAAAACAGCGACAAAGTTTGAAGAAATCACGCTCATGCGCCAGTCCAAGAAGCCCAATAGACCCAGCATCATTGCGGCGGTTACCGAACAATTTAAAATTGGAATCAAAACCCAGCGCCAGTCACGAAAAATGAGACCTAGCACGAGTATCATAATACCGATAATAGCGATGCCAAATACGACAAGGTCAGCTCGGATAAAATCAATCATGTCGGCGGCGATCATGGGCACTCCACCCACAAAAATCTCCGCGTGGGGCTTGAATTGTTCAGCAACGGATCTCACCTGAGCAACCAGCTCACCGCGACGCTCACCCTCAGCCGCTAAAAAAGCGTCATAGCGGGACTCGACCTCCTGTAGACGTAGTTCTGCTGAGGGGTCTAATTCAACTGCTCGGGCTCGATCGCGAAGAGCTTCGCGCTCATCTAACAGTAAAGCACCCGTTGCATCTGTGGCTAAACTCACCTGAATAGCGCTCACGTCCCCACCGGAGCCTACCAGAAGGTCTCGATACACCGGACTGGTCGTAAATTCTTTGAAGGCGAGTTCAGTATCAATTGCAGGATCGCGAAGCGTAGGTAGCTGCTCGGCTTCAGACAAATCCGTCAGGTTCAAAGGTGGGCTTTCCAGTAAAGGAACGTCCAATATGCTGGTTACCGATGATACCCCTGGTATTTTTCGCAGCGCTTCGACCATGGCAGCGAGGGGCTCTAGGGAATTAGCAGCCAATAACTCTCCAGGCGGACGCCAAGTAAGAATAAGAAACTCACCTGAGGCGTAATGGCGGCTAGTTTCCCTGAAAAAAGCCAAATCTGGGTCGCCCTGCAGCAGCAGGGAATCTGAGGAAGCATCCAGACGAATTTTATCCAGCTGAGTGCCCGCTAGGGTTACAAGTACACAGAAAAGAACGAAGACTAACCACGCTCGATTCGTTACCTGACGAAAATATAACTCAATCATATTCAGTGAGATCAGCCCACATCCTCAGTTTTGCCCAAGCATTGCAGCAGTTTTTCATGAATGCCACCAAAGCCCCCGTTACTCATTACGACAACGGCGTCCCCCGCTGTTGCAGTAACCGCAACGGCGTCAACCAAAGTATCGATATGCTGCCATACCGACTGCCCTGTTTGACCGGCGACCAGCGCTGCCAAAGGCCATGATAGGCCGGGAGGTTCGTACCAAAATACCTCATCAGCAGCTGCAGTAGCCGCTGCTAGCGCAACACCGTGATGACCGTCCTTCATGGTAGCGGACCGCGGTTCAATCACAGCGAGCAAGCGACCCGACCCTACGCCAATGCGATCACGCATTGCCTCCAAGGTCATCGCAATAGCTGTTGGATGATGTGCAAAGTCGTCAAAAATGGCTATCCCACCCGGAGTGCCTCTAAGCTCGAGGCGCCGTTTCACACCACTGAAGTTTTCTAAAGCGCGCGCCGCTACCGGCAGAGGAACCCCGGCATGGTGTGCCGCAGCGACCGCAGCGCAGGCATTCAAAAGATTGTGTTGACCAATCAAGGACCAAGTGACCACTTCAGTTGCACCCTCCGGCGAGACCAGCTCAAACTGCTCTCCCGCCAACGACATAGCCCGCACCTTCCATTGACTATCTGTTTCAGTGCCAAAACTTTGTCGAGGCGACCACACACCCTTGGAAAATACCTGATCTATGGCCGGTGCGCGTCCATGAATAATAAGTCCCTGGCTCGGCACACAGCGAACGAGATGATGGAATTGCGTTTCTATCGCCGCCAAATCTGGAAAGATATCAGCATGATCGTATTCGAGGTTTGCAATAACGAGTGTGCGCGGCTTGTAGTGTACAAACTTTGATCGCTTATCAAAAAACGCCGTATCATACTCGTCCGCCTCCACCACGAAAAAATCAGATCCTCCCAGCGTTGCCGACAGCCCGAAATCTGCAGGGACGCCACCCACAAGAAATCCAGGCGCCATCCCTGCATATTCCAGAATCCAGGCAAGCATGCTGGTAGTGGTGGTCTTTCCATGGGTCCCTGACACCGCAATAACCCAACGCCCGGCAAGGACATTTTCACCCAACCATTGAGGCCCCGAAATGTAAGGTAAACCCAAATCCAGCACCGCCTCGACTTCTGGATTTCCTCTGGAAAGGGCATTTCCCATCACGACTAAATCGGGCCGCGGCTCAAGATTTTCTGCAGAGTACCCATTTGCAAGCGCAATCCCCGCATCCGCTAACTGCAGGCTCATCGGTGGGTAAACATTGGCATCTGAACCCGACACCTGATGGCCCATTTGTCGAGCCAGCAATGCCAACCCGCCCATAAAGGTGCCACAGATTCCAACAATGTGAATGTGTTGTGTCACATCTAACTCCGCTAATGGCTAGAGTTTACCATGGGGATTGCGCTAAGCCGCTTAGGCCACTACTTTAGGCATCTTATTTCCTAATCCAAGACAACCCCATGCCCAAAGCTAATGCATTTTATGCGCAATCTGGTGGCGTTACCCCAGTTATCAACGCGTCAGCCTGCGGAGTTCTTGAAGCTGCTGCAAAAAGAAAGGATGCTATCGGTAAGGTCTACGCAGGGCGAAATGGCATTGTAGGCGCCCTGCGCGAGGACCTTATAGATACAAGCAAGGAGACCAAAGCCGCCATTCGAGGCTTGATGACGACCCCTGCTGGCGCCTTTGGATCTTGCCGATACAAGCTGCGAAGCCTAGAGGATAGTCGCGCAGAATATGAACGTTTAATCGCCGTATTCCAAGCCCACAATATTCGATATTTTTTTTACAATGGAGGTGGCGATTCGGCTGATACGTGCCTCAAGGTTTCGCAGCTGTCTCAAAAGCTGGGCTATGACCTTCAGGCTATTCACATTCCGAAGACAATCGATAATGACCTCCCCTTTACCGACAATTCTCCGGGCTTTGGTTCAGTCGCCAAGTATGTCGCTATATCTACCCGGGAAGCAGCCCTAGATATCGCCTCGATGTGTGAAACCTCGACAAAGGTTTTTATCCTTGAGGTCATGGGCCGACACGCAGGTTGGATCGCCGGGGCGTCCTGCCTTGCGGAAACAGACGCAAGCAGCGCACCCCACGTCATATTGTTTCCCGAAATAGCTTTTGATGAAGACCGATTCCTCGCTAAAGTTCAAAAAACCGTCGATCGCTGCGGTTACTGCGTCATTGTCGCCTCAGAGGGGGCACAGACGGCTGATGGCCGCTTTCTGACCGATAGCGGGATACGTGATGCCTTTGGACATGCGCAGTTAGGCGGCCTCGCCCCTACACTAGCCGACCTGATCAAAAGTCGTTTGGGATACAAATATCACTGGGCGGTATCTGACTACCTGCAGAGAGCCGCACGGCATATCGCGAGCCAAACAGATGTCGATCAGGCTTATGCCGTGGGTGACGCTGCGGTCACTATGGCCTTGGCGGGCAAAAACGCGGTTATGCCGACGATCATCCGGGAGCCTGGCAAACGCTATCGCTGGCGAATAGGCGAAACCCCCCTGGCCAAGGTTGCCAACCGCGAAAAAAAGCTGCCCCGAAAATTCATAAGCCGAGATGGCTTTGGTGTTAGTCCAGCGGGGCGAGCCTACTTTGAACCCCTAGTGCAGGGTGAAGCCTACCCCCAGTACAAGGGAGGAATGCCCGTCTACACGACGCTTAAAAATCTTCCCGTGACAAAGCGACTCGCCCAAAACTTTAAAGTGTCGCTATAATACGCGCCGTTCCGGACTCGACTCCTCTTTTCACGACACCGCGCGGCCCACTGTGACTGGCTGCCAGGCCTCGGCATGCAAGGAAAATACGGTGTCTGTTTCCAGCAGATTTGTTTATTCGAACCCAGGGCAGGAGGCCCCCAAAGATGTATACCGATGACCCCTTCTCAGCATATAGACGCCACCCGTGGCACGGCCTCGAGCCCATCCCTGAAGGTGTAGAGCCCGGCATTGTGCGGGCTTACATCGAGATGCTACCGAGTGATACCGTCAAGTACGAGCTCGATAAAAACACGGGCTTTTTAATGGTAGACCGTCCACAGCGAACTACAGCAACACCCCCAGCACTCTATGGCTTTATCCCCCGCACCTATTGTGCCGAGGAAGTAGCGGCCCGTTGTGCGCATGCTGATGTTGCAGATGGTGATCCTCTGGATATTTGCATTTTCTCGGAGCGCCTGATTACTCGCGCCGATATCTTACTCAATGCGAGGGTTGTCGGTGGTATCCAGATGATTGATGAGGGCGAAGCTGACGATAAAATTATCGCAGTGCTCGAAGGCGACAATATTTGGGGAGAAGTTAACGATATTAAAGACCTACCCCCGATCAAAACCGAGCGTCTTCAACACTATTTTTCGACCTATAAAATGATTCCTGGAAAAAATGTCGAAATTCGGGTCGACGGCGTTTACGGTCGTGATGAAGCACTCAAAGTTATCGCTGCCTCGCAAAAAGATTATCAGAACCATTACGGCCACTTACTGCAAAAAAACGAATGACTCGGAGGCAAGTTAAACGGCCGATTCGCCAGTGGCAGTAAAGCCTGAAGGTTGAGGCTACACCCAATAGCTTCTGACGTACTGATCCATTATGGCGTCGTGCTCTGACTCTACCTCTTGCAGGCCAGCAAGGGTCTCACAATCAGACGACTGACCGAGGTGCTGCGCCTGCCCAGACCAAACGTGGATAAGTGAAGCGCTTTCCATCAGTGGCTGAAACAATTTAGCCGTTGGACGATGGCTTAAATGCCAGAGCTCTGGCGCAACGCCGCCCGACTCACCGGTGTAGGGCCGATAAAACCCCTCAGCATCGTCCTGCAAAATTAGTGTCGTCAACCAGCTCGATAGTTGAGCAAAGGGTCCATCCCCGCAATATTCACTCGGCTGCAGCTGGAGCACATAGCCTGAGGGCACTGCGGTAGGATCCCAAATATCAAAATCAGTTCCCCAATGATGTCTAGATGTTCCCGGCAAGGCTGAGTACCGTAAAATCGCGTGCAGCCAGTCGCGACTCCCCAGTGATTGCTTCGATAGCAATACCCCCGAATCAGCGTAGACCGGTCGTTCACCGCGCATTTTGGCGTTAAAGATTGCCAATTGACGTTCATAATCGCGGTATCCCGATGCAATAGATAATTTAAAGCCCGCTTTTTGTGCTCTTTTCATCAGTCGATATAGCGCTGCTGCGGCAGCCTCATGGGCCAAGCCGATCTCAGGTAGATCGGTAAGACCACTGCGACTAAGGCCAAGAGCCCACGAAACGAAGGGCTTTGCACTGCTAGGGTTGTCTAACACTCTAATCAAGTCCCTCCACACTGAGCGGCTGTGTTGCTCGCAAACCCTGTGGTGAAATATCTACGCCCAACCCGTAAACCTCCACCCCAGCTTGCACAGCCTGAGACAAGGCCTCTGCATATTCTGGATCCACTTCTAAAGCGGCTGCAATTCGCTCAATTCGTGAGTGAAAAGCGCAAAATACCAAAGCCCCTCGGCCACCAGAGCTTGCGAGAGCCGCCAACTCACGAACATGCTTGCGCGCACGAACACTCACTGCATCAGGAAACTGACCCAATCCAGCGGCAACACACCATGACACCGCCTTGACCTCCACCCATGTCGGCGAAGCGTTATTATCTAACCTAAAGTCTACTCGGGATTTGGCCCCCAAATTCACCTCGCGATGCAACCTATTAAAATCAGAAAGCTCTGGGATTATGCCATCGTGTAATGCAGCCTCCACCACCCGGTTCGCCAAAACCGAATGCACACAAACTAGGTCACCATTATCCTCGACGAGCTCGAGGGTCCACGCCAGCTTGCGCTTAGGGTTGTCGCTTCGCGACAGCCAAACTCTTGAGCCTGGCTGCTGACACCCCCGCATAGCACCGGTATTTGGACAATGTGCCACAACGACTTCGCCGTTTTGTAGCGTTACATCCGCTAAAAAACGCTTGTAACGCTTGTGCAGAATACCTAGCTCCAAGCTATCAAAATCCCAATGCCAAGTCATACTTTGAGCCCATATCTCTTAGGTATCTGATTGTGACACGTCAACTCCATGCAAATTCAGTGGCAAGAACGCCGCTAATCTGGTAGCTTCCCGACCCCGTTGTGGGAGCGTGCTGTTCAAGCCTCCTTAGCGCAGTCCTTTTTGCGGTGTTTTGACTGCCTCCATAAACAAATCGGTAATCAGGTAACCAGCTATGGCCACCAAAAAATCCAACACCAAGACTAAGGCAACGCCCAAGAAGGCGGCAGCTAAAAAGGCTACGACTAAAAAATTGGCCGCGAAAAAGCCTGCCGCGAAAGCCGCTGCTAAAAAAGTAGTCGCCAAAGCGCCGGCTAAAAAAGCAGCTACCAAAGCGCCCGCTAAAAAAGCCGCGGTAAAAAAAGGAGCCGCCAAGGCGCCGGCCAAAAAGGCTGTAACCAAAAAAGCACCCGCCAAGGCGCCGGCCAAAAAGGCTGTAACCAAAAAAGCACCTGCCAAGGCGCCGGCCAAAAAGGCTGCAACCAAAAAAGCACCTGCCAAGGCGCCGGCCAAAAAGGCTGCAACTAAAAAAGCACCTGCCAAGGCACCAGTAAAAAAGGCCACCACCAAATCTGCACCCTCAAAGGCAACAGCTCAAAAAGCGCCGGCGAAGACAGCGAAACCTAGTAAAGGTAAAGCGGCCACTGCAAGCGCTAAGACGTCGAAGAGCACGGTGAAAGCACCTGCCAAGAAAACTGCGAGTCGAGCTAAGGCCAACTCTAAGAAGGTCGCTCGGGCTGTAGGTACTGTGCAAAACTTTGACGACTTCAAACCTTACAAACCATCCCGCGGTGACTCGTACATGGATGAGAAGCAACTAGAGCACTTTCGTGGCCTGCTGCTGCATTGGCGCGGAGAGCTCGTTGACGAGGTCACCCGCACTGTGTCTCACATGAAGGATGAAGCCTCGAATTTTCCTGATCCTGCCGACAGAGCCACTCAAGAAGAGGAGTTCAGTCTGGAGCTTCGAACGCGCGATAGAGAACGCAAGCTGATCAAAAAAATCGATGGGATGCTTGAGCGTATCACCATCGACGATTATGGCTATTGCGACGCCTGCGGTATCGAAATAGGGGTAAAGCGTTTGGAAGCTCGTCCAACGGCAACACTGTGCATCGATTGTAAAACCCTATCAGAAATAAAAGAGCGCCAGGAGCTCGGCTAATCTGGGCTTCCTGAAGAGTAATATTTGGGCGGCAGAGCCATAAGCTCCCCCAATACGCTTAGCTCCTGCAACGCTATAGGGCGCTTTGCGCCCTCGCCTACGGGCCCTTTGCACGCGGGCTCTTTACTGGCAGCCTTGGGAAGTTTTCTGAATGCCCGCGCTCAGGGCGGGCTATGGCACTTGAGAATCGACGACATTGACCCCCCTAGAGCGGTAAAAGGCTCGGTAGGCGCTATCCAAATGAGCCTTGAAACTCATGGATTTCAATTCGATGGCGACATTCAGTATCAAAGTGCTCACACTGATCGCTACGAGCAAGCCCTAAAAGCTTTGGACGAGCTCGGCGACCTTTTTCATTGTGGCTGCACCCGCGCCATGCTTGGCGCTAATGGCAGCTGCCAAAATGACTGCGCCAACAAAAGTTTCACCACCACAGAGCCCACAAGCATCAGGGTAAAGGTACCCCAAAACACTGTCATCATTTTGAATGACAGTGTTTTGGGCGGCCAAAACTGGCATTTAGGCCAACAACTCAGCGACTTTGTCGTCCGACGTCGGGACGGGTTGTACGCCTACCAGCTCGCTGCAGCGGTCGACGATGCCTCTCCCTTAACGACACAGGTAGTTCGAGGGAGAGATTTGCTGGACTCAACTCCCCGGCAAGTTTTTTTACAGCGCAGGTTGGCACTATCGTCGCCTGAATATGGGCACCTGCCGGTCATAAAGGATCAATACGGCGCCAAACTAAGTAAACAACAGGGTGCTGCGGCGTTGGACAACAGCCATCCAGCTCAGAACTTGAGGGCGGCGCTGCGTGCCTTAGGACAGCCCAGCCCCCCTTCTGGACTCAAAGATTCCGAGTCTGTGCTCGAGTGGAGCAGGTCTCGATGGGATCCCCTTCGGGTACCTAGGTAACAAATAATCCCATTTTGTTACTTGGTTACTTAAAGTAATGTGGTAGGTCACGTTCTTTGCCTTTTTTCGCAACGGATTCAGATTGTATGCCACTGATATTACTGGTTGATGACGAGCCCTCTCAACGACAAGCCTTACGCCGAGTTTTAGAGGCCAGGGACTATAAGGTTGCCGAGGCTTCGGGAGTTCAGGAAGCCGAGACCCGATACAACCTTGCTGAGTTTGACCTCATCGTGACCGAGCTTAAACTTGCAGGCGCCAGCGGTGCTGAACTTATTCGTTCAGCCAGCCCAGTGCCGGTCATTGTCATGACCAACTACGCCAGCCTGCGCTCAGCGGTTGACTCGATGAAAGCGGGTGCCGTCGATTATTTAGCGAAACCCTGCTCAGACGACGATTTGCTGAATGTAGTCGCTGCTGCGCTCTCCCGCCAAGGTCTCGCCGCACCTGCGGGCAAACAGCGCAGCGAGGCCACACGCCAATTTTTTCAGGGTCAATGCCCTACGTTACGAAAACTTGATGAACAAATACAGAAAGTTGCGCGAACAGACTCAACGGTGCTTATTCAAGGAGAAACTGGAACAGGCAAAGAGTTAACCGCCAGGCGAGTACACAACTTAAGTAGGCGGCACGCGCGGCCTCTCGTCGCTCTAAACTGTGCTGCAATCCCAGAATCACTCATTGAATCGGAACTTTTTGGTTATGAGAAGGGCGCCTTTACAGGCGCAACCAGCAACCGTATGGGACTCATCGAAGCTGCTAATGGCGGCACCCTTTTCCTCGATGAGATTGGTGAGCTTCCTCAATCCGCACAAGCAAGACTGCTGAGGTTTATTCAAGAAGGGGAGATTCGACAAATCGGCGCTGTCAGCAGCAAAACGGTGGATGTCAGGCTCATTTGCGCGACCCACCGAGATTTATCGGCCCTGGCAAGTCAAAATGAATTTAGGCGAGACTTGTTTTACCGAATAAACGTCTTGAGCCTAACAATTCCGCCCTTAAGGCAACGATCGATAGATATTGCCTCAATGGCCCAGTGGTTTACGGAAGCTCTAGCGGAAAAGCTGGACATCCAGCATCGCCCCTTAAGTACAACCGCTATCAGTGCGGCAGTTCATCACCCTTGGCCCGGTAATGTTAGGGAGCTTGAGCACGCCGTAGAGCGTGGTTTGGTAATGGCGGAAGGGGATTACATAGAGGCGATAGATATGGGCCTAACGCCTTCAAGTAAAACCCCTGAGGCCCCCTTATCGGTCATTAATGGTTCTACACCAGAAATCGACACTGCGGACGTCTCAGCACCTGATGAAGAGCTGTCCTTGGAGGATTATTTTATGCGTTTCGTCCTTGAGCACCAAGACTCCATGAGCGAAACACAGTTAGCTCAAAAACTGGGAGTCAGCCGAAAATGTCTCTGGGAAAGGCGTCAGCGCTTTGGCCTGCCGCGCACCCAGCCTGGTAAGCGCAGCCACCGCTAAACAAGCGATGTCAACGATCACCCTTAGTAACACCAAGGGGAATAAAAGTAACACTTTTTATTAAACCACTTTGTCTAAAGCAACTAAAAAACCACTAAACCCATGTTATTTATATGGTTTTGTCTCTTGGCACATGTCCTGCTCAATTCTCAGCAGAGCCCAAATAATAATAAGCGGCCCAAAAGCAATAATAAAGCAAGAACGGACCTGGGTGGGGAAGATTACTTCCCCATTTTCTTTTCTGTTGTCTGAAAGCCAAACTCCCCCTAAGCGCCGCTGGATAGTACACTACCGCCCAAAGTGCCCAGAGGTCGTTCAGTGTCGTTAATCCCAAAGGCTATGCACAAGGTCAATCGCAAATACGTAAGCCCCGCCGCTATTCGTGTGGTAGAGAAACTCCGTGCTGCGAATTTCGAGGGCTACATTGTTGGTGGCGCTGTCAGGGACCTCATCCTCGGAGGTAAGCCTAAAGATTTCGATGTCGCAACGAATGCGACCCCAGAAGAAATAAAAGGCTTATTTCGAAGCGCGCGAATTATTGGTCGTCGCTTCCAAATCGTGCATGTCCGAGATGGGCGCGAAATTATAGAAGTCACAACTTATCGAGGTCCCCATGTAAGTGAAGGATCTGGTAAGAGCGCCAGCAAACAATCTGACAAAGGGCTGCTACTACGGGACAATGTTTATGGGACTTTGGCGGAAGATGCTGCCCGTCGTGATCTCACTATCAACGCAATGTATTACAACCCCATTGACGAATCTGTTCTGGACCAAATGGACGGCCATCAAGATATAAATGCCCGGCTGGTGCGTATTTTGGGAGACCCTCAAACCCGATACCGTGAAGACCCAGTACGCATGCTCAGGGTCGTTCGCTTTGCTGCAAAATTACAATTTGATATCGAATCAGAGACTGAGTCGGCGATCAGTGCCTGTGGCCCACTGCTAGCAGAAATACCGCCCGCGCGACTTTTTGACGAGTTCCTGAAATTATTCATGGCCGGCTACGGGCGCCCTACCCTTTTGCTACTTTTGCGCTATCAGCTACTCGATAGCTTATGTCCTGATGCGGCATTCCTTATCGAAAAAGAACCCCGCTTTAAAAAGCTCGTCACTCAAGCCATGGGCAACACGGATCAGAGAGTAAAAGACGGGCGCCACGTAACACCCGCATTTTTGCTCGCCGCGCTGCTTTGGCCTGTCGTACAGACACGCGCCGATAACCTGATACGGGGGGGCGAGGCTGCAACCCAAGCTATTCACAGCGCAGGACAGCAAGTCATTGCTGAAACTTGCCAGAAAATGGCGATCCCAAAACGTTTCTCCTACCCTGTCCGAGAAATTTGGGAACTACAAACCCGACTCGAAAGAAAACAACCAAAACGCGTCAAGGACCTGATCGCTGACCGAAGATTTCGCGCCGCTTATGACTTACTACTTCTGCGCGAGGAGTCATCAGAAGCCTTGGATAATGCGGGTAAATTCTGGGAGCAACAACAGTTAGAGCACCCAGAATTAGTAGGAACCGCGCCACCACGAACTGAGGCAAGACCGCCCCGACGCCGCAGGCCGAGAAGGAAGAAAGAGGATTGACACAGGCATTCGTGGGGCTGGGATCAAATATTAATGAACCTGCCTATCAACTTCGTCAGGCCTGCATGGCCTTGATCTCACTACCTAACACTTGCCTTATCGCAGTATCTTCGGTTTACGAATCATCACCCATGGGCCCCAGCGATCAACCACCCTTTTTAAATGCTTGCGCCCAGATTGATACGACCTCTGACCCTGCGGCGCTTCTAACAGCATTACTTAAGATAGAAACTACTATGGGCCGGGTTCGCAGGAGGCATTGGGGAGAGCGCTGCATTGACCTCGACTTACTCTTCTTCGGCAACACATCAGTACAAACCGAACGGCTGACACTACCGCATCCGGGTTTATATCAAAGAGATTTTGTACTTAAGCCCCTCGCCGACCTGCTAGGCAATGAATATCTAATGCCCAATGGTGTGGATATTGGTACATTACTCGGGAAATGCTCTACCCACAGCCTTAGGCTGAGCGCAGTCCAACTTGATCTCGGCGAAATACCTGGAACCCCACTTTGAACGCCAATTCTCCAGAAATTTTTGCCCCTACAAATTTAGATTTGCGGGGGCGCACCCCACCCGGATACATTGCGGTCGAAGGGCCCATAGGCGTGGGCAAGACAACTCTAGCGCGACGCCTGGCAGAGGCTTTCAATTATCAGGTACTGCTAGAGGACGCACACGAAAACCCGTTTTTAGATAGGTTCTACCAAAATCGAAAAGAAGCCGCGTTAGCTACACAACTTTTTTTCCTATTTCAGCGCAGCCAAAAAATTGCCGATCTACGTCAGACCGATATATTTGAGCCAGTCAGGGTCTCTGACTTTCTTATCGACAAGGACCCCTTGTTTGCCAGAATCAACCTAGACCCTGATGAATACTCCCTTTACGAAAAAGTGTTTCAGCAACTTACAATAGACGCCCCGCTGCCTGATTTAGTAATCTATTTGCAAGCCTCTCCTGATCGTCTCCTCGAACGCATTCTCAGCCGAGGGGTTAGCAGTGAGCGCGGCATCGACCGCGAGTACCTCGAGCAGATCAATGAAGTTTACAGCGAGTTTTTTCTCTATTATGACGCCGCACCATTACTGATAGTGAATGCCAACGAGATCGATTTATCCCAGGGAGACGAGGATTTTTCTCAACTTGTTAATTATCTTCTCGATATTCGTAGTGGACGGCACTATTTCAATCCCACCTTCTTCGGTTAATCTTGCACCCACAGGAAACCTAGCGATGAAAGACAGCCAATCGGATAGTGCAGATGAGTAGCAGGATAACCATCGGTAAGCTTAATACCATGAAGGCAGAGGGCGAGAAGTTCGTCATGATGACCGCCTATGACGCAACATTCTCGCGCCTAATCAGTGATGCGGGTGCAGAGACTATTCTTGTCGGCGATTCTCTCGGTATGGTTTTACAGGGTCACGACACGACGATTCCTGTCACGATTAGCGATATGGCCTATCACACCAGCTGTGTCTGCCGCGGCCGCCCACACTCTTTGGTTGTGGCTGATATGCCATTTATGAGCTATGACACAACCGACAAGGCGCTAGAGTCGGGCATGATGCTAATGCAGGCTGGCGCCCAAATGGTCAAGTTGGAAGGCGGAGTTTGGCTGAGCGAGACCATTCACCAGCTGGTAGAACGCGGCATTCCGGTGTGTGCACACCTGGGACTTACTCCACAATCTGTCAACGTTTTCGGTGGCTACAAGGTTCAGGGTAGAACTCCGAAGGAAGCCAAATCAATCTTGGCCGATGCCGTCGAAATACAAGATGCAGGCGCTAGTTTATTGGTGCTCGAGTGTATTCCAGCGCACCTTGCCGCTGACATTAGTTCAAAACTTGATATTCCAGTTATCGGCATCGGAGCAGGTTCCGGGACTGATGCACAAGTATTGGTCTTACACGACATGCTGGGGCTCAGTGAGCACCCTCCAAAGTTTGTAGAAAACTTTATGACGGGTTCATCTTCGGTACAGGCCGCCCTGAGCGCCTTCGTGGAAGCCGTGAAAGCCGGGGTTTATCCTAAAGAAGAGCATACCTACTCCTAACCGAGGTTCAGAGGTCTATGGAGATCGCCAAAAATTCTAGGGAGCTGTGCCAACACCTAGCGGGGCTTCAGGGGAACAACAACGTGGCCTTTGTGCCAACAATGGGGAATCTCCACGACGGGCACCTCTCTTTAGTCCGAAGAGGCTTTGCCGTGGCGGAGCATGTCGTTGTTTCAATCTTCGTCAATCCGCTTCAGTTCAGCCCTACAGACGACCTCGACGCCTACCCGAGAACGCTTGAGCAAGACCTTCATTTACTGGCAGAAGAAGGCGTGACTCTTGTGTTCACGCCCACGGTAGAGGATCTATACCCCGCGGGGTTACAGGCGCACACAAAAGTCACCGTCCCGGGTCTTACCGATGTTTTATGTGGCCGCCAGCGTGTCGGTCATTTCGATGGTGTAACAACCGTAGTCTGCAAACTGCTAAACCTTGTGTCAGCCGATATTGCCCTGTTCGGCGAGAAAGACCTTCAACAGCTGTTAGTGATACGAAAAATGGTAGCCGACCTTGGCATGCCGATTCAGATCGAGGCTGTCCCCACCCAGCGCGATGCCAATGGGCTAGCTCTTAGTTCGAGAAATAGCTACCTAACATCAGAAGCCCTAGACCTTGCACCGGCTTTATATCGCAACCTCATGGCCGTAAACGATGCGGTTCAAGGCGGTGGTAGGGACTATGCAGGACTTTGCAACGGCGTTGTACAGCAACTCAACACGCTGGGTTTTATCACTGAATACTGTGAGGCTAGACGTTGCTCCAACCTGCAACCCGCTCAGGAAGACGATACCGATGTCGCCATTTTCTGTGCAGCCTCACTCGACGGAACACGTTTGATCGATAACATCGTCATAGAGCATTATTGATCGCTAGGCTGAGTAAAGGTAAGCGAGACCTCACCAAACCAGGACGCGCCGGCAACCCCAGTCACCAACCTGAGACGATCTCCACTCCCGGGCACTACAGCAAAATTGTGCACCCACTTATCCTGCTCAGCGGACACGGGCAAAGCCTTTACCGGGCCTTGATCGTCCGCCGACTTCAAACCTAAAAGAACATAATCTAAGGGCACAGCTGACACCATGCGCAATTGCCCTGTAGGTGTTAGAGCAATTGCCAACTTAAAATCCTCATTAGACAAGCCACAGTCACCACCGGGGTAGCGACAACCGGGACGCTCAATCAGAGGATACGAGGCACCGGCTTGGGCTGGTACAGCCTGTAGCTCCTCATCATCACTCAGGAGCCCGGTGCCGTACCAAGCGAGCACGGCGAGTATTGGCGTCACTAAGAGAGCGGCTAAAACATGTTTGTTGGTCATCATTGACATATTAATAGTCCAGAAAAAGGTCGGGAGCTTAGTGTTGAGTCGGCGCAGTTAGTGTGCCCGCTGGTATCCGTATCTCCTGCACCAACCTTCGAACACGTTCAGGGGGCGCACTTGTCAGGTGGCTCACGCTCAGTGCAATAATAAAATTAACAACGGCACCGATACAGCCAAAGGCATTCGGCTCAATTCCAAAAAACCAGTTCCTGCCGAGACTGGGCAAAAACCGCCATTCTGCTACAAACATTACACCCTTGTGTTGGAAAACGTAAAATAAAGTGACACCCAATCCAATCACCATCCCGCTAATTGCCCCCTCTCGAGTGACTCGGGTGGAAAAAATACCCATCATCAGTGCAGGAAAAATAGACGCAGCGGCCAGACCAAAGGCCAACGCCACAGTCCCCGCCGCAAACCCGGGGGGATTCAAGCCCAGATATCCCGCGCCTAGCACGGCGACAGCCATAGCCCCTCGGGAAGCATTAAGCTCCATCTGCTCAGAAATCGACGGGTAAAATGTGCTCTTCAATAAATCATGGGAGATCGCCGACGAAATGGCGAGGAGCAGGCCCGCCGCGGTGGAAAGTGCCGCGGCTAGACCACCGGCAGCCACCAGCGCAATAATCCAATTGGGAAGCTGGGCGATCTCAGGATTGGCCAACACCAATATGTCATTGTCGAGCTTAACCAGCTCATTGCGCTGTGGGTCGGCCACATACTGCAACCGCCCGTCACCATTTTTATCCTGTATTGCCAACAAGCCTGTCTGCTCCCAGTTTTTAAACCACTGAGGGCGCTCCTCAATCAACACGTGCTGTCCCGGTTTAGGCTCGATAGTTTGCATAATATTAAGCCTAGCCATCGCCGCGACTGCAGGGGCTGTTGTGTAGAGAATCGCAATAAATACCAGCGCATACCCCGCCGACTTACGCGCATCTCGCACCTTGGGAACTGTGAAAAAGCGAATAATGACATGGGGGAGACCTGCGGTGCCGATCATCAAAGATGCCGTGTATGCAAACATATTGAGGGTGCTCAATCGTACCGAGGTCGTGTACTCCTTAAACCCTGTCTCCAGCAGCACCCTATCGAGCTTATCGAGCAAAAAAGTGTCACTTCCCACCAGAGTGCTCCCTAGACCCAACTGAGGAACCGGGTTCCCCGTCAGCTGAAAGCTAATAAAAATAGCCGGGACTGTGTAAGCAAGAATGAGCACAACGTACTGGGCAATTTGAGTGTAGGTAATGCCCTTCATCCCCCCCAGTACAGCGTAGAAAAAAACAATAATCATTCCTGTGTATAACCCGGTTTCGTAATCTGTCTCTAAAAACCGAGAGAACGCCACACCAATGCCCTTCATTTGCCCGATAACATACGTCACGGAACATAAAATCAAACAAATAACCGCCACCACCCGAGCCGTATCAGAGTAGTACCGATCACCGATAAATTCGGGCACCGTGAACTTGCCATACTTGCGGAGGTAGGGAGCCAAGAGCATGGCAAGAATAACGTACCCGCCGGTCCACCCCATGAGAAAAACCGAGCCACCGTAGCCGTTGTAGGAGATTCCAATTAACCCAGCCATAGAGATAAAAGAAGCCGCGGACATCCAGTCAGCAGCTGTCGCCATACCGTTGGCTACGGGGTGTATGCCTCCACCTGCCACATAGAATTCCTGAGTCGACCCCGCCCGGGCGGCAATGGCAATAACAATGTAAACCGCAAAGCTCAGACCCACGACGATGTAGGTAATGGTGGCCAATTCCATCAGTCTTCCTCCACCCCAAACTCACGATCCAACCGGGCCATTGCCACCACGTAATAAAAAATCAAGCCAATAAAAACAAAAATAGAGCCCTGTTGTGCAAACCAAAAACCCAGCTTGTATCCACCTATCTGAATTAAGTTGAGCGTATCGACCCACAGGATCCCACAGCCAAAACTGACCACAAACCAAATAAGCATCAGACGAATCATCAAACTCCGATTGCGCTTCCAATATTGCTTTGCCTGCGCTTCCGACAACTGGCTCATAGCTCACACCCTTCAACGTCGTGTTACTGCCACTATTTCAATCCACAGCGGACTGAGAACATAAATCACTTAAGACTACCTGAATCTCTATTCTCAGGTCGCTTAACCGCACAAATAGACTCCTAGCCCAGGCGCAATAATAACCCTGAGCAAACTAAAAAGTAGGGGGTCTTCGGGCATAGTTTACCTGCGATGGGGTAGCACAGATCCAACGGCTACGCCCTAACCCCAAGCAGCTGCACTTTTGAACCCTTCCGACATCCACAGCAATGTGCTCAGTGTGACCTACCGTAAGCGTGTAACGAGTATTATTTTTGAACAGTTTTAAGTTCATCATTGGGCTGTTCCTTACTGCTTTGAACCTATTTAATTTGGCTACACCGCAAGGCCAGCACCGCTGAACTGTTGTGCCATAGCGATAGCCGTCACACACTCTACCCATTTCAAGATGAACTCGGTCAGCTTCAGCATTGAACTTAATAATAGTAAGCTGGGGCCCATAGTTTATGGTTGTCTGCCACAAGAGCGATACAGCATGTCTGAGAACCCCCTCTACCCCGTACCTACCAATTTTTCCCAGGCGCATATCAGCCCCGAAACCTACGAACAGTGGTATCTCGAATCCCTAGACGATCCCTCTGCATTTTGGGCGGCTCGCGCTAAAGAATTCCTCGATTGGGAGACACCCTGGACTCAGGTTGTAGACGCAGATTTAAGCTCAGGAAAAGCCCAATGGTTCATCGGTGGCAAACTTAATGTTTCGATTAACTGCATCGATAGGCACCTCCCAGAACGCGCTCAACAGACGGCTTTTATATGGGAGGGCGATGACCCGGACACCAGCAGGCATATCAGTTACGGGGAATTAAAGGACGCTGTTTGCCGCCTAGCTAATGTCCTCAAGTCACAAGGCATTGGGCGCGGCGACCGCGTCTGCATATACATGCCCATGATTCCCGAAGCGACCTATGCCATGCTGGCATGCGCGCGCATTGGCGCGATCCACTCAGTGGTATTCGGTGGCTTCTCACCCGAGGCGCTTCAAAATCGAATTAATGATGCCGAGTGCGCCATGGTCATTACTGCAGACGAGGGCATTCGTGGCGGGCGTAAAGTCCCTCTCAAGGCCAACGTTGATATCGCACTGAAAAGCTGTAGCTGCGTAACCTCCGTCATTGTGGTCGCGCATACCGGAGCTGATGTCGAATGGCAGGATAACCGGGATGTGGACTACACGTCTGCTTGCCTAGCCGCTGACATTGAGTGCGTGCCCGAAGCAATGGATGCAGAGGATCCACTCTTTATTTTGTATACATCAGGCTCCACCGGAAAGCCTAAAGGAGTACTCCACACCACGGGTGGTTACCTGCTTCAAGCAGCAATGACTTTTCGCTATGTGTTCGATTATCAATCTAGCGATATTTGGTGGTGTACCGCCGACGTAGGCTGGGTGACCGGACATACCTACATCGTGTACGGGCCCCTCGCCAACGGCGCAACATCGGTCATTTTTGAGGGCATTCCTACCTATCCCGACGCAGGCCGTTTTTGGGAGGTCATTGATAAACATTCTGTGACTCTTTTTTTCACGGCTCCCACCGCGATTCGCGCGCTAATGGGAATGGGAGATGAGTGGGTCAAAAACCACTCGAGAAAAACGTTGCGAGTGCTTGGCTCGGTGGGTGAGCCTATCAACCCCGAAGCCTGGGAGTGGTATCACAAGATTGTGGGCAATGCCCGCTGCCCGATCGTTGATACCTGGTGGCAAACTGAAACCGGGGGCATCATGATTACACCGTTGCCTGGCGCCCACGCCCTCAAACCCGGATTTGCCAGCTTCCCATTTTTTGGTGTCGAGCCCGTGCTACTCGATGAAAATGGCATAGAGCTTGAGGGCGAGGCTGCGGGCTACCTAGCCATAAAACGCTCATGGCCGGGACAAATACGCTCGGTATACAACGATCATCAGCGCATGCTGGATACCTATTTCAGTACCTATGAAGGCTATTACTTCACTGGCGATGGCGCGCTTAGGGACGCAGAGGGCTATTATCGAATCACGGGCAGGGTTGATGACGTTCTCAATGTATCAGGGCACCGTATGGGAACAGCAGAGGTGGAAGCCGCACTAGGAGAACACCCAGATATTGCAGAATCTGCAGTTGTTGGATTCCCCCACGATATTAAGGGGCAGGGTATTTATGCCTATGTCACACCAAAAGCAGGCGTAACGGCTAGCGATGAGCTAAAGGCACAGCTCATTCAACTTTGCGTCAAAGAGATAGGACCCATTGCCAAGCCCGATATCATCCAGTGGGCCCCCGGGCTGCCCAAGACCCGCTCAGGAAAGATTATGCGGCGAATTCTCAGAAAAATTGCAGAGCGCGATTTTGATAACCTCGGCGATATCTCAACATTAGCAGACCCTTCGGTGGTCAAAGATCTAGTAACCCATAGAAGCACCGGCTCAGAACCTAGTTGACGATAATTGCCAGTGAGGCCTTAGGGAGAAATGGCGGCGCAAAAAAAACCGCGACATGTCGCGGTTTTTTATCGGCACTAGAGTATTTACTCTCCAGAAAGATCCTCAGACTCGGCGTCCACCGCAGGGTCAGCAGCGTCAGTACCCTCGTCAGCAGCAACCTCTTTAATCGAGAGCTTAATGCGGCCACGTTGGTCCACATCGAGTACCTTAACTCGAACTGTCTCACCTTCCTTTAGATAGTCTGTGACATTCTCAACCCGCTCTTCAGCGATTTGTGAAATGTGGACCAAACCATCTTTGCCCGGCAAAATAGTAACGAACGCACCAAAGTCTACAATGCGTGCAATCGTACCTTCGTATATTGCTCCCACTTCAGCTTCTGCAGTAATCGCCATAATCGCATTAACTGCGTGATCACGAGACTCTTTGGTGACACCAAATACTTTTACGGTGCCATCATCTTCGATATCAACGGTCGCACCAGATTCTTCTGTGATTGAACGTATCGTTGCTCCACCTTTGCCAATGATGTCTCGTATCTTGTCCGAATCAATTTTCAGCTGCACCATGCTAGGCGCATTTTCCGACACGATCTCACGAGGTGCTGCCAGGACTGAGTTCATCTGTCCCAAGATATGCAAACGAGCCTGCATAGCCTGCTCAAGCGCAATCTCCATGATTTGCTCATTGATACCTTCGATTTTGATATCCATTTGGAGTGCGGTAATACCACCTGAGGTACCCGCCACTTTGAAGTCCATATCACCGAGGTGGTCTTCATCGCCCAAAATATCCGTAAGGACCGCAAACTGGTTGCCTTCCTTCACAAGACCCATAGCAATACCTGCAACGGGCGCCTTAACCGGCACGCCTGCAGCCATCATGGCTAAGGAGCCAACACAAACAGAGGCCATAGAACTAGACCCATTTGATTCGGTGATTTCTGAAACAACGCGCACTGTGTAAGGAAACTCCTCTTCTGTGGGCAATGTTGCAGCAAGACCACGTCGAGCAAGACGCCCATGGCCAATTTCGCGGCGGCTAGTAAAGCCGATACGACCGGCCTCTCCTACGGAGTAAGGAGGGAAGTTGTAGTGCAGCATGAAGGGATCGCGACGCTCCCCTTCGAGTGCGTCAATGATCTGAGCATCACGACTGGAACCCAGTGTTACAGCGCCAATGGCCTGAGTTTCACCACGCGTGAACAAAGCCGATCCATGAGCCTTGTCGAGTACGTCAACCTCACACACGATAGGTCGAACTGTGCGGCCGTCGCGCCCGTCAATACGAGGCTCACCACTAATAATACGTTGGCGAACAATGTTCTTTTCAAGGGCTTTGAATTGATCCTTGATATCGTCTTTAGAAGGCCCACCCTCAACAGCGAGTGCCGCAATCGTGGCGTCTCTGACCTCGCCCACACGCTCGTAACGCGCGGCTTTTTCTGTGATTCGATACGCCTCACCCAAACCAGACTTAGCTTCACCTTCAACGGCTGCTTTTAAGGCTTCGTCGACAGGCGCTGCAGTCCAGTCCCATCGTGGCTTACCGGCCTCTTCAACCAGTTCACTGATTGCCTTTATCACGGTTTGCATTTCTTGATGGGCAAATAACACCGCACCCAGCATCTGATCTTCACTCAGCTCCTGCGCCTCTGACTCAACCATCAAAACGGCTTCTGAGGTGCCGGCGACAACCATGTCGAGCTGACTATTCTTAAGGGCACTATAGTTTGGATTCAGCAAGTAACCCTTCGCCTCGGTAAAACCAACTCGGGCACCACCAATAGGTCCGTTGAAGGGGCAGCCAGAGATCGCTAACGCTGCCGACGTACCAATCATCGCAGGTATATCGGGGTCAGTTTCGCTGTCAGCAGACATTACGGTACAGACTACCTGCACCTCGTTCATAAACCCGTTAGGGAACAGCGGGCGGACAGGTCGATCAATTAGACGTGAGGTGAGCGTCTCTTTCTCACTGGGGCGCGCTTCACGCTTGAAGAAGCCGCCCGGGATTTTCCCTACTGCGTACCTTTTCTCAATGTAATGAACCGACAGTGGGAAAAAATCCTGTCCGGCGCGCATTTCTCGCGCCGCAACAACCGTGCACAACACACTGGTGTTTCCCATGGTGACCATAACGGCACCGCTCGCCTGTCGTGCAATACGACCCGTTTCCAGAGTGATCTCGTGGTCACCGTACTGGAATGTTTTTTTAACTACATTCACTAATATTCTCCAATAAATAAAAAGGCCGGCGTTTGCCGGCCAAATAAATGGTCTTTACCGACGCAGACCGAGACGCTTGATCAAATTTGCATAGCGTGCCGTGTCTTTGCTCTTGAGGTAATCCAGTAGTTTCCTACGCTGGTTGACCATACGAATAAGGCCACGCCGAGAATGGTGGTCTTGTGCGTGCTCTTTGAAGTGGGATTGCAACTGTTCAATGTTTGCAGTGAGCAGTGCTACTTGCACTTCTGGGGAACCCGTATCGCCTTCTGACTGCTTGTAGTCGGTGACAATTTGGGCTTTGGTGGCTGCATCTAAAGCCATAGTTATCTTCTCCAACCTGCTTGTAAGATCGGGCTCTGTCCGTGCAGGTTTACAGACAGGTCCGTTATGAAATCACTTCTTGCTCAGAGACTCTTGAGTGGATACTAGGAATCGTTCACAAGTCTGCGCGGTGCAACACGTCCGTCATCAAGTACTTCACCGATGCCAAGAAAGCGTTGGTCCGTCGAATAGAGCCGTAGTGTACCATTTTTGGGGGCATTTGGCACCAGTACGGGCTGGCCTCTTTGTAGGTAAAAAGTTGAGGACTCAACCAAGCTTACTGATGGCAGTGTTTGCAGTGGTCCATCCATAGGAGACAAACAGCGATCCAGTGCGTCTGCGCCGTTCGCAGCGACTTCCTGGAGCGTCTCAACAGATATCGACTCCTGCAATGCATAACAACCGGCCTGAGTACGCCGCAAAGCGCTGACATGGGCCGGCAGCCCCATTTTTTCACCCAGCGCCTCGGCCAAGCTTCGAATATACGTGCCCTTGGAACAGCGAACTGCCACATCGACCTCAGCCGCTACACCGGGGCGAAATGCCAAGCACACAAACTCATGGATAGTAGCGGGACGTGAAACACGCTCCACTTCCAAGCCTTGCCTAGCCAGCTTGTAAAGCGGCTGACCGTTGCGCTTTATGGCTGAGTACATCGGCGGCACCTGCTCAATAGCGCCGGTCAGCGTTGCTATGGCGCCCTCGAGGGTGCTTTCATCAACATTGGAAGCATCGGCTCTCGCCGTAATTTCACCCTCCACGTCTAGAGTGTCAGTACCAATACCGAGCACAAAGGTGCTGGTGTAGGCCTTGTCGGCATTCAATACGAATTGTGAAAATTTAGTCGCTTCGCCGAAGCACAAAGGTAGAACGCCAGTCGCTAATGGATCCAAACTTCCTGTGTGGCCAGCCTTTGCCGCGTCAAATAGGCGTTTACAAGTTTGCAATGCAGCATTGGATGTCATTCCAAGTGGTTTATCGAGGATTAAAACACCATTGACTGCACGACCCCGCCGCCGCCTTGCCATCCTTACTCATCCTCTTCGCTGTCTGGCTCACTGCCCAACTCGCTATCTGCCGCGCGAACCTTACGAATAAGCGTCTCCATATCACGGCCGCGACCCACACTCTCGTCAAAGCAAAAGCGCAATTTAGGCACAGTACGCAGGGTTGCCGTTCTGGCGATCTCTGATCGTAAAAAACCACTAGCGCGATCTAGAGCCGAGGTTGTCTCCGCTGCGGCCTGAGCGTCGTCGACACCCATTTGCGTAAAAAACACCTTCGCGTGGGACAGGTCACGACTGACATCGACTCCCGTCACGCTCACCATTTTTAAGCGCGGATCACTGAGGGTAAATTGCAGCAATCGAGCAAGCTCCTGCTGCAAAGAATCCCCAATACGCTGCGTCCGACTGTAATCTTTAGCCACGGGCAATCAGAGTGTTCGTGCGATCTCGTTGACGTCGAAGACTTCAATGAGGTCACCTACTTTTACATCGGTATAATTTTTCACCCCGATACCACATTCTACGCCGTTACGGACTTCGCTAGCATCGTCCTTGAACCGCCGGAGTGATTCGAGTTCACCCTCGTAGATAACAATATTATCCCGAAGTACCCTAATAGGCTTAGAGCGGTAAACCGTTCCTTCGGTCACCATGCATCCTGCAATCTGACCAAACTTTGGCGATCGGAATACGTCTCGAACCTCAGCAATACCAATAATTTCCTCACGAAGCTCTGGCGACAACATGCCACTGAGCGCTGATCGGACGTCATCAATCAAGTCATAGATGACTTTGTAGTAACGCACCTCTACGCCTTCTTGCTCAGCAAGACGGCGTGCCCCCGAATCGGCCCGGACATTAAAGCCGAACATGATCGCTTCAGAGGTTAGCGCAAGGCTCACGTCAGACTCGGTCAGTCCACCGACGCCGCTGGCTACTACGTTAACTTTAACCTCATCGTTACCGAGATCGGCCAAAGCGCCCTGCAGAGCCTCGAGGGAACCACGCACATCAGTCTTAATAACAAGATTCAAGACTTTACGTTCACCCGCAGTCATGGACTCAAACATATTATCAAGCTTGGCAGCTTGCTGACGTGCCAGCCGGTTGGAACGGAGCTTTTCAGAACGACTTTCAGCAATCTCTCGAGCTCGTTTTTCACTCTCAACGACGACAAATGAGTCGCCGGCATCTGGTGTTCCATCGAGGCCCAAAATTTCCACCGGAATACTTGGACCAGCGTCGTCAATCGGCTGTGACGACTCATCCAACATAGCCCGCACACGACCATATTGCAGTCCGGCCAGCACGATATCGCCTTGACGAAGCGTGCCTTGCTGGACCAAGAGCGACGCCACCGAGCCCCGCCCCTTATCAAGCCGAGATTCAATAACAATACCCTGTCCCGACGTATCTCTGGGGGCCTGTAACTCTAACAGTTCCGACTGCAGCAATAGTGCATCTAAGAGTGCATCAATGCCCTGGCCGGTTTGCGCCGACACCTCAATAAATTGGGTATCGCCACCCCAGTCCTCAGGAATAACGTCTTTCGCAGCCAATTCATTCTTCACCCGATCGGGATCCGCGGCTTCTTTATCGATTTTATTGACCGCCACAACTAGAGGCACTTCAGCCGCACGGGCGTGCTGGATAGCTTCTTCGGTTTGCGGCATAACGCCGTCGTCCGCGGCAACAACTAAAATCACGATGTCAGTTGAGCGAGCACCGCGAGCACGCATCGAGGTAAATGCGGCGTGCCCTGGGGTATCAAGGAAGGTAATCATCCCCTGCTCTGTTTCAACGTGATAAGCGCCGATGTGTTGCGTAATGCCGCCTGCCTCTCCACTGGCAACCTTAGTTTTACGAATGTGATCCAACAGGGAGGTCTTGCCATGGTCAACGTGTCCCATGACCGTAACAACCGGCGCACGCGGCGTAAGCGTACCCTCTTGGCTAGCCATGGTTTCTTCGAGCTTATCCTCAAGCTCATCTTCGCTAACCAGCCTAACCCTATGACCAAGTTCCTCAATGACGAGGGACGCCGTGTCCTGATCAATCATTTGGTTGATCGTGGCCATAACACCCAAACGCATCAATTCTTTGATGACCACGCCAGCCTTCACAGCCATCTGTTGAGAGAGCTCTCCCACCGAAATATTGTCGGGGACATTAACGTCGTAAATAATTTTTTCTGTGGGCTGGGCAAACCCGTGTTTAGTGTGTTCTTCGTGACCTTTTTTACGTCGCCCACCGCGGCGACGCCCTGCACCGCCCTCAGCGGCTTCAATGTCACTCATTGACAGGTTGTGCCCGCGCTGTTTGCCCCTGGCGCCCGCAATAGAGGTTCTAGCAAGACGTCCACGACCGGTTTTCTTGCGATCGGTATCGTCGCGAGTCGTTCGGGTTACCGGTGCATCGTGCATGCGCTTAGGTTTTCGATCCGCATCGGCTTCGCTTGGCGCAGCGGATTGCGTGGCTGCCTCTGTCTGTCGGAGCTTGGCTTCCTCAACCTTGCGCTGCTCATCCTTCTTGCGCTCTTCAGCAGCATTCTCCAAGGCTTGTTTGCGCTGCTCTTCCTCAGCCTTACGGCGAGCGGTCGCGCGTTGGCGCAACACCTCTGGATCAAGATTTGTTGGATCTTCATCGATTTCTTCAGCTGCAGCAGGTACATCAGCCGTCACGTCATTTTCGACACTGACCGCAGTAGCTTCGCTAGTGGTCTCTTCGACGCCATCGGCAGCCGACACATCGGTCGTCAGTTCAGCACTATCAGCCGCCTGCACGATCACAGTGTCAGTGCTAGCACTGTCTGCGGCCGCTGCTGAGCCTTCAGCGACTTCCTCGCTGGCTTCAACGACCTCTTCCTGCTCGTCGCGCTTTACGTAGGTTCGTTTCTTACGAACCTCAACATTCACCGTGCGCTTTCCACCACCACCAGTTCGCAGCGTGCTGAGCTGCTTACGCTTGAGTGTGATTTTACGCGGCGCGGCTTCGCCCTCTCCATGGCTGCGCTTTAAAGCAGCCAGAAGAGTTTGCTTATCCTCCTCTGAGACCTCTTCTTCTGCAGCCGAGTGCGATAAACCCGCCTCTTTCATTTGCGACAGCAATCTCTCGACGGAGGCACCCACCGTTTCGGCTAGCTGTTCTACTGTCTGTGCCATGTGTTACTCCTGATCCGTAAGACTTGGTTGATATGGATTTAACCCGATAAAGCTCAGGCCTCTTCCTCCGCAAACCAAGGTGCTCGAGCAGTCATAATCAACTCTCCTGCTCGCTCTTCGGTCATATCTTCTATATCCATCAAATCGTCAACGCCTTGCTCGGCAAGATCTTCCATCGTAACTATGCCTCGACTAGCGAACACAAATGCGAGATGCCGCTCCATGCCGTCCATAGTCAGAAGGTCTTCCGCGGGTTCCACGTCCAACTTTTCTTCTGTGGCGATAGCCATTGTCAGTAGGGCATCTTTAGCGCGGGCACGAAGTTCTTCCGATATTGCTTCATCGAAACCTTCAATCCCCATCATCTCTTCGAGAGGCACGTAGGCCACCTCGTCAAGCGTAGTAAACCCTTCTTCAACCAAGACCACCGCAACATCTTCATCAACATCAAGGGCGTTCATGAAGGTTTCTATGATTTCCACAGCTTCGGCTTCCTGACGCTCAACGGCCTCGTCAGTACTCATGACGTTAATCGTCCAACCGGTTAGGTCTGAAGCGAGGCGTACGTTTTGCCCACCACGACCAATAGCTTGAGCCAAATTGTCTTCAGCGACAGCAACCTCCATCGTGTTGCTGTCTTCATCAACAACGATCGACTCTACCTCGGCAGGAGACATCGCATTGATGACTAACTGCGCGGGATTATCGTCCCAAAGAATAATATCAACACGCTCGTTATCGAGCTCGTTAGAAACTGCTTGTACACGGGACCCCCGCATACCGACGCAGGCTCCCACAGGGTCAATGCGCTGATCCCCAGTTTTCACTGCTATTTTAGCTCGCGATCCCGGATCACGTGCTGCAGCGCGAATTTGGATAACACCCTCAGAAATTTCAGGGACTTCAATTTTAAAAAGCTCAGTCAACATTTCGCGGCAAGCTCGCGACATGACTAGCTGAGGACCCCTGGACTCGGTATTAATTTCGCTCAAGATAGCGCGAACCCGATCGTTGATACGGAAGGTCTCCCTGCCTACCAACTCCCCACGAGGCAGCAACCCTTCAGCGTTGTTGCCCAAGTCGACGATGACATTATCGCGAGTGACTTTTTTAACAATCCCCGCCAAGA
Organism: marine gamma proteobacterium HTCC2080; assembly: GCA_000169115.1. Classification (GTDB taxonomy): domain Bacteria; phylum Pseudomonadota; class Gammaproteobacteria; order Pseudomonadales; family Halieaceae; genus Luminiphilus. The sequence continues at coordinate 159,163 of AAVV01000006.1, read as the reverse complement.
GCTCGCCAATACGATCTCGATATAAATCTACGATTTGCGCGCGCTCAGCATCACGCACTCGCTGTACGATGACTTGCTTGGCCGTCTGTGCTGCGATGCGTCCAAAGTCCGCATTTTCAATAATCTCTTCGTGCACATCACCTATTTGCAAATTCGCGTCAGCTTCTGCAGCTTCCTCAGTCGTGAACTGCGTCCCGAGCAATGCTAATTCGGTGTCAGGCACCACCAGCCAACGCCTGCGGGTTTGGTACTCGCCACTGACGCGGTCGATCACTACTTCAATATCGGCCTCTTCCTCGTAGCGCTTTTTCGCCGCCGTCGCGAGTGCTAATTCGATAGCCTCGAAAATAATATCTTCCGAAACACCTTTCTCTGCGGAAACAGCCTCCGCAACCATCAATATTTCTTTACTCATCGTATTCCTCGCAGCGACCCGTTAATCTGGGCGACCTTGTTGCTCTCTTGAATTACTGCCCGGATTTTTCCGGAGACTTTGTTTTTTTTCCACCAGTATCTAACCTAGGTTGTACTCGTGCTCGATCAATTTGTTTGAGTGGAAGAAGATAATCGTGATCTTCCACACGCACGACCACATCCTCGCCCTCTATACCCATCAACCAACCCCGAAAGCGGCGCCTACCCTCAAATGGAAACCGCAGCTTAACCTCAATCGGCTCGCCAATATAAAGCCCATATTGATCGACCTTAAACAGTAGCCGATCTATCCCGGGAGAAGACACCTCCAGGGTGTAATCGCCTGATATAGGATCTTCTACATCAAGTACGCCGCCCACATGCCGGCTTACCTTAGCGCAATCGTCAACGCTGACGCCCGTGTCTCCCTCAATAAACAGTCGCAATGTCGGCCGTCGATTAGGCGATAAAAGCTCCAGACCCCACAGTTCGAACCCCAGAGATTCCACAGTGGGCGTCAACAACTCCGACAATCGCGATTCCTTTCCAGCCATACACGTCGCGTCTCAAATGCGTTAATAGCGGATACAAAAAAGCCCCAAACAGGGGCTTAAACGTGATGGCAGCCTGAGCAATGGCTGCCATCGATTTGGTAGCGGGGGCCGGATTTGAACCGACGACCTTCGGGTTATGAGCCCGACGAGCTACCAGGCTGCTCCACCCCGCATCAAAACCTGTTGTGACGACCCCTGTAGGAACCCTCTTTACCGGGTTACCTTTGGTTGTCACCTCAGTGAGTCAAACCCACTAAGCAGAGGCGCTGGAGTATAGGGATGCGCCGCTCTAACGTCAACTGAGCCATCGACTATTTGCCATAAATAACCCACGTGTTTCGGCACAGCACTTGATGCACGTAACGGCTATCGAAAAATGCAAATCCTCATGACCCAACTAATGGTGCGGCGCTGGCCTCCCTAATGGGTTCGTCCGGGGTGCTAAACGTGCCATTGGCGGCCGTAAATTTGAACCCTATTACTGACTGTAAGTAATTTGTGATAGCCCAACCCTACGATGATACCGGGCAACAACACGGCCATATGCAATGCGGTTTGAATAGAGTTTCGTTGAATTTCCATGCACTTTCGCCGGCTTGGCTTTGCCGAAAGCAAAAAGCACCCGGCTTACCTAAAAAAAAGGAACGACAACTCAACGTCATCGTTCCTTTTTTTAGATGGTGCGGAAGGCGCGTACGGATCAACATTCCGTGGCGACAGTATACAAGGGTTTCCGCAGCACTGCTCTGTCAAAAGTATCTATGGGGTATCTATGAAACCGTCAAAGTATTTATAAGATGCCGCCGCAGGTAAAAGCTGGATTTTAAAAGGGGAGCCTAACCAGCCTTACACAATCAATCCGTTTCGATGCGGCCTTTGACAATAAGCTCACGCCTCAGCAGCCTCGACAGGTCGCTTATACCAATCGGTATCGTGAGTCTCTGAAAGTGCATCTAGGGCATCTAAAGCAACACATGGGTCTGCGGTCGAGCTCGCCCAGCTCTGCCGGGTTTGCCGAACAAAAATTCAGCGTTCTACAGCTAACTCTCGAAGAATTTATACCAGTTATGTCTGTTAGGAGCATTGTTAGCTGCACATGGCCGTCGAGAATTTTTGAATAGAGTCGTCTTGGGTCAAATCACAGGGGCGTTGGACCAAATTGTTTAAGCGTTGACTCTTTATCGTATGGGTGACGCCAGAATTCATTGGAATGCGCGCCACGCTCGAAGCCTTGCAAGCTCAAGTGAAACAGAAGGTTTTTGTAATTCCATCCGTATTGGTGCAGGTTAGTGACTTGACCAAAAAAGCGTTAATGCATTGTTTCATTGGCGAAATAAACTAATAAAGTAGATGGCCTGGGAGAGAGTGTAATGAAGAGACGAGTGGTTGCTGTAGTGGTATTGATCCTAGCCGTTTCTGTCGAGGCTGATCCCTTATTATTTGAACAAACGGAACCCTTAAATGTTGTACTAACCGGACCCTTTAAGTCGCTGTATAAAAATCGGAAGAAAGACATACGACCTTACTCGGAGGGTCGGTTTGCCTTTTTTGACGGTAAGGGAGAAAAAATTACTATTCCGGTCAACATCAAAACACGGGGCAATTTTCGGCGAATTAATTGTACGAACCCGCCGTTGAGACTGAATTTTAAAAAGAAAGGCAACGACGGCACGTTAATGGCTAGTCAGGACAAATTGAAGCTTGTGGCTCCCTGCAAACGCAGTGGTCGCTACGAGGAGCTCATTTCCCTTGAGTACTTGGCTTATCAAATCTTTGAGCGAGTCAGTGAATATCACCTCAAAACTAGGCAGTTGGACATTGGTTATGTCGATTCCACCAAGCAAGGAAGGCCATGGCAAACACGGGCTTTTTTGATCGAAGACATTAACGCTGCTGCGGCACGGGGAAATCAGATTCAGAAAGTTGTCAAAGAGGCTAGTCGTCGAAAGCTGGATCATGGCCAAACAGCACTTGTCGAGTTGTTTCAGTTTTTTTTGGGGAACACCGATTACTCAACGCTTCGTGGGCCCCCTGATGATGACTGCTGCCACAATATGCGGGTTGTTGGTGAGGAGGGCAGCGACATCTTATATCCGATTCCCTATGATTTTGACGCTTCAGGCTTTGTTGACGCACCCTATTCATCTCCCGCTCAGGCCTACCCGATAAAAAAAACAACGCAACGTTACTTTACCGGATGGTGTAAGGAGGAGCGCTTTTACGCTCAAGCTATCGCTGTATTCTCTGCGGCGCGTAGCGACATTAAGAACACGGTCGTCGATGCCAAAATGCTAAGCAACAAGACGTTGAAGAAGACGCTTAGATTTATAGATGATTTTTATTCGGTAATTGACGATGATCAGCGCGTTCAAGAGCAAATAATCGCCCACTGCAGGGGGAATATCATCCCACCTCCGGTCACTCTCGACAGTGAGGTGTAAGCGTTATTAACGATGGATTAGGGGTGCAACAGCTCGTTTGCCTGAGACTGATTTTTATGCGCTGGAACTGCCGGCGCCTCATTGGCCTGCTGCGTGCCCAATGAGTTTAAGTAACGATCGATAGAGGCAGGATTTGCAACGGCAGCTCTTACCTCTTTTAGATAGGCTTCTACAGAGATTTGGTTGCTGTCAGAGGGTAAGTCAAACCAGCGGTCGCCAACCATAGCCATGGTTTGGCCATTCTCTATTTTTAAAGCCGAGAATCCATGTCCATAGTGCTGAGACAAGCCAACATCTACCATTATGATTTTTCCATCGTAGCGCGGCACCACTACAGGTAAAACAGGGGTGTGCGCGACGACCATTCGCGCCACACCATATTTATTGAGGATCGAATTGAGTGCCATTGTGTTTTCCTCAGATTCAAGATCCTGGCTCCAACCTCGAAACCAAAGAGGGCCTAAAGGATCATAAAGAATGCTCGTTTCTGCGGCGGTGTAACCTTCACCCATGGCAGAGTGAACCGCGGTGTTGATGTCTTCTATCGACATCAAAATATAATCAGGAGAGATGCCCCCGTGCACGAATAGAGAATCGCCCACAACAGCAACAGTAGGGCGATTTAATACCCACTCGCCATAAGTTCCTGTGGGGGCCCATGCTAGCCTATGCTCCACATAACCCAGTGGGTGCGATTGTTCCCACTGTTTGCGCCACTTTTTATCAAAGCTGGGGCGCTCTGCCTTAGGTAATGTTTCGGTTAAAAAGGCAACCACCTGTTTGTAGTAGTTTGATCTCAAGCGTTTTGAATTTCGACTCCTAAAAGCCTTGTATTCACCGGGATCTACATAGCGCAAATCGTTCATCACATTCATCATGTCGTGATTGCCAATCAGCGTTGTGACCGCTCCGCCCTGCTCTATTGAGGATGTTTGTAGCTCAAGCAACAGATCCATCGTTTTTCGGGTATCAGGGCCTCGATCTGGTAGATCGCCCAGTTGTACAAGATGCGTTTCCCCCCCCGTCCAGCGCAGGCGAGAATCGATTAGTTTCGTTGCTTGTAGCAGCTTTACGAACTGCTCGTGATCTCCATGAACATCACCAATGGCGATAACTGTTTCTGAGCTGGCTCCGGCAGCCAAAAAATGGCTGATCACAGTCATCACAAGAGCCACAAGGCAGCGCATTAAGGCTCTGCCTTGTCACGATTAGCTTTCTCCAACATTTTCGCCTGTTTTCGGTCTGCCAAATGTTCAGACTCAAGCCCATCGCCGAATATGCAGACCAGTAAACTAGACACTGTAAAAAATACTGTGATGACAGCTGCAATATCGAGGGCCTTAATACCCGCTGCTATACCCACGGCAATGCTGACAAAAATAAACAGTGTGTCAAAGGTATCACTCAAGGCGCGTCGAAACTGCACCCCAGCAACAATACCTGCAAGGCTGAATGCGAGAGCTAAGCTGTGTTGCACAACAATGACAATTCCCGCAACAACGCCGGGCAGTATCAATGTAGTCTCATCGAGGGAGTGATCGTGTTCACCTCGACGGTGAATAGCCTTGTATACCCATGAAACGGGAACCATAAGCAGTAAAGAGCCCAGCATAGAGAAAAATAAGTTCTGCGCATCTTTAAACAATAATGGTGGTAGTCGGTCCTGAGTCGCGTAGCTCTCGGTCGCTTCCTCGTCGAAATCGCCGTTCAACATAGCTTCCTCAAGCTGCATGATTTCCAGCTCGGCTCCCGAGGAAAGCTCGTTTACGCCACCCACCGGAAGCACCTTAACTAGATCAGGAGACGCCACCAGTAGGGCAAACACTAGAGAGAATAACGCGGCATAATAAAAGGAAACCTTAATTAAAACTTCAATTAGCACGCGTCGATCTTGGCCAATTCGTCCCCTTTCATCGGGCATATTTTTCTCCCTAATCAGCCTCGTTAAATAGTGCACGAGTCTACCTTTATTGGGGGATTACCGCCAAGCGATGGTCAGCGTGGCCGCTGACTCCATACTTCATTCAAGTCGTGGCTGCTTTTGCTACTGTTGTCGACCTATTATGAAGTGATATTTCAGCAGTAACCTATTCGTTGTTACTGCGTTATGACTCGGTTTTACGGCGTAGTGTGGTTGCACCAAGGCCTGAACTGACTTTTCGAGCCAAAGTCGGATCGTTCATGGAATCGTCGATCCCGACTGCCACGAGGCCGAATGTCGCAAAGCATTGTTGTATTTATTTTCGCAGGTGAGCTAGGTTTAGCTTCTACGAAGGTCTGCTAGACAGCCGGCGACAATCAACCCAGTGCCCAATAAGGCTTGTACCGTGAGACCCCCTGCAAAAAACAACCAACCAAAGAGCGCACCCCAAATAAAAGCGGTGTATTCGATAGATGTCCGCTTTTGTATTTCTGCCCGCCGGTACGCCATAGACATAAGCGACAGTGACCCCATGGCAAAAGCAGCGGCTAATGCAGCGCCAGACCATTGCGCTATCGATGCCCATGGCCTACGCCCACGCCCACGCCCACGCCCACGCCCACGCCCACGCCCACGCCTTCGTAATTGTATCCAACAGGGAAAACAGCGGCACACCAAAAAGGGCCATAAAAAATGGAAAGTGGGTGCTTTGCTTCATGGCTATATGGTCTCCAGAGCCGGGTTGCTTAGTCACGAGGCGATTTGGTTATCTTTGAGCAGACAGGAGCATACTCAAAAAACCCCGTCTATTATTCAGTGACTATTGTCGGGTGACTCGCCGAAGTGTAAGTGTTCGGAATGCCGCAGAAAATGCTGGGCTCAGTAGAGTGAGTCCTAGTTTCGAAAAACGTCATCTCAAACCTGGGATCGTCCAAGTGTTCTGCGCGAAAGTTGACCTACTCAATATAGATAGATGAAAGACAACCGAGGGTATAGTGCCGGACCAAGAAGGAGTTATCCTGTAACCCATTGACTTTTCACGTAGGAAATACGCCTACACTCTTTTCTAAAGTCGAGTTGGGGGTAGCAAGCCTACGGTTGCACGAGATAGCTGGCGCCGAGCCTAAGCCGAGCTTTTGTTACCGCAGAGCTCAGTCGCTCTAATTTTTGTTGGTGATCGACGTATTTACAAAGGTTGTTTTGTCAGCTGCTTGCTGTGCACTGCGGCGGGCAGAGTGCACAGCGTTGATCTTGAATATAATATCGTGAAAGCGTAATTCGTCGTCGTGGTGCAACGCCTGATTTTCAGCAATGGTATAACCATTGACGACAGTTCCATTCGACGAGCCTAAATCAGCTATTAGAAGCTGATCGCCATCTAGGCTCAGGCGTGCATGTCGTCGTGAGATATGGGGGCTTACCACGGTTAAATCACACTCCAAAGAGCGACCTATCACCACCTCTTTAACGATTCCAAAGCTAAACCCTGCAAGCGGGCCGCTTTCAGCGATCAGAATCCAAGAATAATCGGGTTGCTCCGCACTTTTGCGAAACAAATGGCCGGCTCGGGAGGTGCGTCTATCGTTGATGGGCGGAATATTAGACAGCACACGACGCTCGACAAAAGGCATGGTCCGGACAATACCCTCAGGTGTGATCTGAAAGAACCAAGCCAAGGCAAACGTCACGGGAAATCCAGCAATAGCCAGGTATAAAAAATAGAGCGAAGCAGTATCTGAGTTGAACCCCAGCGCCGGAAAAAGGATATCCCCCACTTGCAGTGCCCCCCAGCAAAGCAGAGTATATAAGAGACAGGTACGGATAACCTTTCGCCGTTTTAGCTCACGGAATAGCAAGGGTGGACCTCAATAATTAGCTGGCCTGTGGTCCTAGTCTATCTGCCATGGGGTAATATTCAATGCCAAAGTAATGGGTCCGTAAATTTCAGGCACTTCGCACAGTATAGAGGTTCAACGGCTTCACAGTGTGCTTGTGGCTTGGCTACACCACCGTGACCCTATCATTACCGATATACAGCGGGGTAAACAGAAACCTATTAGATGGTCTGTATTGACTAAGTACAGCGCCGGCTATTATCGAAGCTCAGCATGCCACCAAAGACTTCGGTGATTGATGGCTTGGCCTTTGTACTATCTACAGCCTGGAACTTGTAATCCCTGCAAAAGCTCAGGAAGTGCCTCCCCGAAGAGCTCAAGGCATGATGCTTCTCACCGAGAACGTGCCGAGTTTAATTGGATGCAAAGTGTGACACTATGCATCGGTGGGTCTCGTCTGACGATGAGTGCTTGTTTCAATCTTTTACAAGGCCTGCAGCATCAGCGAAACTCAGTCGCATCGCTGCTGCAACTGCATTGAAATAATCGATCTCTGCGTAACTCACACGTTCGTCTGCACGCATAACATCGATAAGTGCAGAGATGGCAAGAACACGGAGATTTTCGGGCAGACTTGCGGCCAATTTTGAGACGGGCCTCAGGGAATCCTCCTGAGCTTGGCCAATGGCTTCGGCTCTGATATCGCCAGCACTATAACTCTCACCGGTGTACTCTGACATGATGGATTGGATCGTCGACACTTCACTGTCATCAGTTTGAAGGTCAACGCGAGCAGCTTTGGTCAGTACGGTGAACAGCAGTTTTTTGAAGGTCTCCAGCTCATCAGCAGCACTTGAACCCTTGCAGACCAGTGATTTGAGACTTTCTAAATCGACGAGTGCCATATTTGGTGGTTCCTTTTATATAAAGATTCGGCATTGTAAACGTTGAGCGCAACGCGCGCATCATCACACGCGGACAAACCATAAGCGACGTTTTTATGTGGGTTTGAACCTTCGTGCAACCGATACCCTGCTGTTTAACGGGGTCGCTTTTAATCGACAGCAGAGTGTTTTTTGGCGAGGGGTCACAAGGTCTCGCGCACCAGTGTGTTGGCAGAGGTTGCAGCAAGAGCAGGTTTGCTCTCGCTTCCTACCGGTTGAATCAAATTACAGGCTTCGATAGCTGCTGTGATCTTAGCTGTGGATGCTGCTGTGGTGAGACCGAGAGGCCGCAGAGGGGACTTAATACCATGCTGCCTAGCTTTACCTAAAAGCTCTACCGGCGGCTTCCTTTGGCAGGACAGCCAATCGGTATTCTTATCGACTTTGAGGTACTTAATTTCCACTTGAGACTCCTGCATTAGGACGCCTCCAACCCATTAAGTATCTATGAGTCACCTAGAGTGGCGCAATGATTACCTAAAAAAACCAACCAAATCAGAGTTTTAAATCACCCTAGTTCTCATATATTGGTGCGGAAGGCGGGACTTGAACCCGCACAGCCATAGGCCACTACCCCCTCAAGATAGCGTGTCTACCAATTCCACCACTCCCGCATAAACTTAACCCTCGGGTAATTCTTGTCCCGAGTCAATAACATCGCCCTGTGTTGTCTCCAGCACAGGCAAATCAGACGCCTCAGCTTCAAACGTCATGTCTGGCATATCTCCCACTGGCACGTCGCTCTCCAAGGGTTGTACAGGTGTCATTTCAACGGCTTCCATTGGCAATTCGAAGCCCAGATCATCATCACCCGCGGTGCGGCTATCAGCGATCATCGCCAAACCAAAGCTACTCGCAAAGAAAGCCGCGACTAGCCACGCTGTTAGTTTGGTCAAGAGATTTGCGCTACCCACACTGCCAAAGAGTGTTTGCGAGCCACCCGCACCAAATGATGCACCAATGTCAGCGCCTTTGCCCTGCTGCATCATAATCAGGCCAATAATGCCCAATGCTACTAACAGGTGTACCACCAAAATAATCTGTTCCACTACGCCCTCCCAGCACTTGCAGCGCTGGCAATTTGCCAAAAACTTTTGGCTTCTAGTGAAGCCCCCCCAACGAGGGCTCCGTCAATATTATCGCACCCAAATAAAACACCAGCATTTTCCGGTTTTACACTCCCCCCGTAAATGATGGGGATTTCGGATCCAGCAGCGCCGAAGTGCTCCTGCAAACGCTGCCTTATAACGCCGTGCATGTCGTCCGCCTGAACGGGTGATGCCGTGCGTCCAGTGCCGATCGCCCAAATAGGCTCGTAAGCCACCACAAGGTTGTCACAGGGTACCTGCGCCAAGGAGCCCAATAACTGCTCACTCACCACCGCGTCTTGCTGACCCGCCTCACGCTGCTCAAGCGCCTCTCCAACACAAACCACCGGGTTTAGTCCGGCCGCATTGGCCGTTCTCGCTTTGATGGCGACTTGCGCATCGGACTCACGGTGCAGTGATCGTCGCTCGGAGTGACCAATAATGACGTATTTACACCCCATTTCAGCGAGCATCTGGCTCGCCACCTCACCGGTAAAAGCGCCTTCGACTTGCTCAGCGCAATTCTGGGCTCCCAGAAGCAGTAGTCCCTCAAAGGCTTCACCCACAGCCACCAAATAAGGGGTGGGCGGACACAAAACCGCATCTACCTCTGACAGCTGCGGCAATCCTCGCCACTGCTGAGAAAACTCTTCGATCAATGCCAAACTGCCATGCATCTTCCAGTTGGCGATGACTAGTCCCGCCATCAGGCCTGCTCCAGCCAAATCAGGCGCGCGAGGATAGCTGAAGCCCCTCGCGACCGCAAGCGCCTCGAGCTCAAAGACCACACCTCAAGCACATCGAATAACACCGGCGACCTGTTCAGCGAGCTGTTTTATTTCAACAGCGTCATCACCCTCGACCATGACCCTAATTACAGGCTCAGTACCTGAAGGCCGCAACAAAAGCCTTCCCCGCCCCTTTAAGGCGCTCTCCACTTCACGACAAATTGCAGACACGGGATTATCGCCCGTCAAATCGAGGCTGGTTTCTGGCAGGGGTACATTGATCATGACTTGAGGTAAGCACTTCATACCCGACAGCAAGTCCGACAGCGACCGGCCACTGGCGACAATTGCCTTGAGTACCTGCAGCGCAGCTACAATCCCATCTCCTGTAGTAGTCACGTCCCCGCAAATCAAATGCCCAGAAGACTCTCCTCCTAGCTGCCAACCCTCAGCGGCCATGCGCTCGCGCACGTACCGATCACCTACCTTCGTTCTAGCTAATTGAACACCTTGTTCTCCAAGGGCTATCTCAAGCCCCATGTTAGACATTTGGGTGCCGACCACCCCCGGATCGGACTGTCCTACAGCAAGACGGTGCATCGCCAGGACGTAAAGCAAGGCATCACCATCAACAAGAGACCCATCGGCATCGACAAAGAGAACGCGATCACCATCGCCATCAAAAGCTATTCCAAAATTAGCTCCAGTCTCAACAACTTGCTGACTGAGCAATTCAGTCGCCGTAGAGCCGACACCCTGGTTAATATTAAAACCATCTGGCTCAGCGCCGATAACAGTGACGTTAGCACCCAGCTCACGAAATACAGCGGGTGCCACGTTATAAGTGGCGCCGTGGGCGCAATCGAGTACGAAATTTAGGCCTTTGAGGGTGTATTGTCCCGGCAAGGTCGCTTTACAAAATTCAATATACCTGCCTGCAGCATCGCTCAGTCGCGTTGCCTTGCCCAACTGAGCCGAATCCACGGTTTGCATCGGAATATCGAGCGCCGCCTCGATAGCCAGCTCTAATTCGTCAGACAACTTTGCACCAAGCCCCGAAAAAAACTTGATGCCGTTATCGTAGTAAGGGTTGTGAGAGGCGCTTATAACAATGCCTACTGCAGCGTTCTGGCTGCGCGTCATCATGGCAATAGCCGGCGTGGGCAAAGGACCTAGCAATTTCACATTGGCACCTGCAGCCACAAGGCCCGCCTCAAGAGCAGATTCAAACATGTAGCCCGACACTCGGGTGTCCTTGCCAATAATAACCGACACTTTTTCCGATGAACGCTCTGAAAACACCCGGCCACAGGCCCAGCCCAAGCGCAACATAAACTCCGGTGTAATGGGCGTTTCACCAACTCGGCCGCGAATCCCGTCAGTACCAAAATATTTTTTATTCATAGCGAGGCCTCTGCACAAGCGGTCATCATGGCAACAGCGTCCATTGTTTCAACCACATCGTGCACCCGCAAAATATGGGCACCTTCGGTCATCGCTAGCACGGCTAGCGCCAAACTCGCAGGTAAACGTTGCGAGGTGTCGCGGTCGAGGACGGAGGCTATCATGGACTTACGCGACAAGCCCACCAAAACGGGTTGACCGAGGGCGGCGACCTCAGACAAGCGACTCAGTAAAGTGAAGTTGTGCTTGGGTGTTTTACCAAACCCAAATCCAGGATCGAAAACTAACCGTTCACGCGAGATACCTGCGTCAGAGCACAGGGCCGCTCGTTGTTCGAGAAACTCAATGACCTCCGACACAACATCGCGATACTGAGGGCCTGCCTGCATAGTCAACGGGTCTCCCTGCATGTGCATTAAGCAAATGGGCAAACCCGTCTTGGCCGCTGCTTCAACAGCTCCCTCCCTACCCAAGGCGCGCACATCGTTGATCATACCGACACCAGCTTCGGCCCCGGCTAACATGACCTTTGGCGTGCTGGTATCCAGAGACACTTCGACGTCGAACCGGTTTTTGATGCAAGTGATGGCCCCAAGAACACGATCCATCTCTTCCTGCTCTGAGACGGCGAGCGCGCCGGGGCGTGTAGACTCACCTCCCACATCTAAAAAGGAAGCGCCGGCCAGCACCATAGTTTCAGCGGCGTGGCATAAGGCATCAAAATTCAGGCCTGAACCACTAAAGAGTGCTCCACCGTCTGAAAAGGAATCAGGAGTCACGTTGAGAATGCCCATAACTAAGGGCTTCCGTAAGGGGAGTTCCCGGTCAGGGCAGACCAATCGTGTCGGCCCAAAGCCCGGAATTTTCATGGCATCAACAGTAAATTAATGCTCGCCAGCAGGATCGCCGATAGGACCCACGGAATCGGTCGAAGATGAGGGGCCATCATCAGATTGGCTGTCTCCGGAGTCGCCCCAATCTGCGGGGGGACGCGGGACTCTTTCGTTCATAATATCGTCAATCTGGTCTGCGTCGATGGTCTCGTACTGCATGAGTGCTTCCGCCATCACGTCGAGCTTTTTACGATTGTCCTCGAGGATTTGATGTGCACCCTGATAGCACTCGTCAATAATATTTCTAACTTCCGCGTCAATAGCACGTGCCGTTTCGTCTGACATTGCTTTAGCGGGCTGTCCAGCACTGCGACCCAAGAACACCTCTTCACCACCCTCGTCATACATCAATGGCCCCAACTTAGGAGACAAGCCCCACTTAGTGACCATGTTCCGAGCAATTTCCGTCGCTCGCTGAATATCGTTAGAGGCACCCGTAGTAATACCCTCCGGGCCCAATGTCATTTCTTCAGCGACACGCCCACCAAACAAGCTAGTGATTTGGCTCACAATATGTCGACGGCTGTGACTGTAGCGATCTTCCTCTGGAAGAAACATGGTGACACCGAGGGCTCTACCGCGAGGAATAATGGACACCTTGTAAACGGGATCATGCTCAGGCATCAACCGGCCCACAATGGCGTGACCCGCTTCGTGATATGCCGTATTTAACTTTTCTTTCTCTGACATCACCATGGACCGTCGCTCTGCGCCCATCATGATTTTGTCTTTTGCCAATTCAAACTGCTGCATACCCACCATGCGTACCCCGGATCGTGCAGCGAACAAGGCTGCCTCGTTTACCAAGTTGGCAAGATCGGCGCCAGAAAAGCCCGGCGTTCCTCTGGCAATCTTCGACGGCTCAACATCTTCACCCAGCGGCACTTTGCGCATGTGAACTTTTAAAATGTGTTCTCGGCCTCGGATATCAGGCAAGCCAACGACCACTTGCCGATCAAACCGCCCGGGGCGCAGTAGCGCAGGATCCAGCACGTCAGGCCGGTTAGTCGCAGCGATCACAATAACGCCGTCACTGCCTTCAAAGCCGTCCATCTCTACCAGGAGCTGGTTGAGTGTTTGCTCTCTCTCATCGTGTCCACCGCCAAGACCCGCACCCCGATGACGTCCAACCGCATCGATCTCGTCAATGAAAATAATGCAAGGAGACTGCTTCTTAGCCTGTTCAAACATGTCACGAACACGAGACGCACCCACACCCACAAACATTTCGACAAAATCTGAACCCGAGATTGAGAAGAAGGGGACCTTCGCCTCACCCGCGATAGCCTTAGCCAGCAGCGTTTTACCGGTTCCCGGCTGTCCAACCATCAGAATTCCTCTGGGAATTCTGCCACCTAACTTTTGGAATCGGCTGGGATCTCGAAGGTATTCAACCAACTCTTGCACATCTTCTTTGGCTTCATCCACCCCTGCCACATCGGCAAAGGTCGTCGTTATTTGGTCTTCGCCCAATAGCTTGGCTTTGCTCTTACCAAAACTCATCGGGCCACCACGGCCACCGCCGCCACCTTGCATCTGGCGCATAAAGAACATGAATACGGCAATAATGATGAGAATAGGGAAGCTGGCGACCAGCAACTGTGTCCAAACGCTTTGCTGTTCAGGCTTTCGACCCTCAACCTCCACGCTGTGGGTCAGCAGATCATCCATTAGCTTAGGGTCTTCGACCATGGGTCGAATGGTTTCGAAGCTAGAGCCATCATAACGTTCTGCACTGATCGTGAGCCCGTCAACAACCACTTTGCGAATTCGGTCGTTGTTAATTTCCTCGATAAAGCTGGAATATCCAACCTGCTCGGTAGTGCCCTGCATACTGAAATTGTTGAATACAGAGAGCAGGACCGCGGCAATAACGAGCCATAGGAGCAGATTCTTCGCCATATTGTTCAAAACTCTAACCTCACTCTAAATACTGAGACACGCAAAAGGTGTCGATACAGGGTACTACGTTGGGCCGCCATGACTAGATTTCAAGCCCTGATTTCGACTGCCAGCCTTCACTCTATACCCCCAGCCTACGCCCATCACAGTAAAACTGCGCCGTTATTGCCCTTTGAATCCTGAGGCAACAAGATAAACCTCCCGGGATCTTGGGCGAGAGGCCTCGGGTTTCCGAGTCAAAACACGATCGAAATTCTGTCTGGCAGTACTCATCACAGCCTCGAACCCCTCTCCCTGAAAAACCTTACTCACCAACGTCCCGCCTTTTTCCAAGGTTTGAGTTGCCAAATCCAACGCCAATTCAACCAAATACATAGATCGTGGTTGATCAACTGCGCTCACACCGCTCATATTGGGCGCCATATCTGACAACACAACGTCTACGGCGCTTTCTCCAAGTAAATTTAGCAGAGCCTCAAACACTGCCTCCTCCGTGAAGTCACCCAGAATGAACTCAACATCGGCTAGGCTGTCCATTGGCAAAATGTCACTGGCGATGACACGGCCGCGAGCACCGACCATTTCGACCGCCACCTGAGACCAGCCGCCGGGCGCCGCCCCCAAGTCTAAAACCGTCATACCCGGTTTAATAACTCGGTCACGGTCATTAATCTCTTTCAACTTGTAGCAAGCTCGAGAGCGGTAGCCCTCCTTCACTGCGCGTTGCACGTAGAGATCTTCGCGATGCTCTTTTAGCCATGCGCGACTGGAAGAACGTTTCTTAACCATAGGTGGAGGACTCTCATCACAGTCTGACGTACACTATACGGCCCCGAGTATAGATGACCACGATGGAAAGCGAGCGCAAAACCCCAAAAACCTCATTGAGCAACACTGTGCTCCGGCAATATCGGGCCATTGCGCATAAGCTCAACCCCGTCGTGCGTGTTGGGGGTAATGGCTTGAGCACAAACGTGCTTGCAGAGGTTGACCGAGCGCTGGGCGACCACGAACTCATCAAAATAAAAATCGCCGTCGGTGACCGCGATCTTCGAGACGCTTTGATAGAGCAGTTGTGCCAAACGACCCACGCCCAACTGGTACAGCGTATTGGCAATACGGCGACGCTGCTGCGTCGTAACCCCCAGGCAGATCCACGCAAATCGAACCTGCAGAGAACACTGTAAAACAGCCCTAAGCTCTATGCCCCAACCTACGATTTCTTTTGCGTGTGACGCAGCACCACATCAGCCAGATGCTGCGTGCGTCTCTTTTACAAAACCTGTCATCGGGTAAGCGGTAACCGCGACTACAACAGCACGCTGACTATTTGAAAAACAAGCAGTGATAGCAAATAGGCCCCTACGAGATAGCTCACGAGCATGGTCAGCGCTAAGCGAGATGAACCCTCTCGCGCAAGTATTACCACAGTGGACACACATTGGAGGGCAACGGCGAAGAACACCAACAACGCTATCCCCGAGCCCAGTGGTAAACCGCTAGCCTGTATATGATCGACCAGCGGCAACATATTTTCCTCGGATCCTTCGATACCAAAAATAGTGCCTAAGGTTCCCACAAAAACTTCTCGAGCAAGAAAGCTCGTTAAAATCGCGATCCCGTAACGCCAGTCAAGCCCCAAGGGCGCAAACACGGGTTCAACGAAGTGCCCGAGGGTTCCAAGCCAGGACTGCCCAAGATCTGCCCCACCATTTGGAAAATAACCCAACACCCAAACTACCATGGTGACAGCGAGGATAATCTTGCCTGCCTGGGTCACGAATTGCTGACAACGATTCCAGGCGTTGCGCAGCAATGGCTTTGCTGTTGGCAGTCGATAAGGCGGTAGCTCAAGCACAAAGGGTTGCTCAGGCTGCTTGTTTTTTGACGCCTTACTCACAAAACCCGTCACCAGCAAAGCCACCAGCATGCCAAAAAAATATATGGCAAAGAGCGCCATACCTTGCCAGCCTATTAGGCCAAATAAAGCCGTGTCGCTAGGAATGAAAGTGGCTATTAGCAGTGCATAAACAGGTAACCGTGCCGAGCACGGCATGAGCGGAATAGCCAAATAAGTCATCATTCTTTGACGCGGCGAATCGACGGAACGCGCCGCATAGATGGCTGGAATCGCGCAGGCGACACCCGATAGCAAAGGGATAAAGCTTTTTCCTGTCAGACCAAAAACCCTCAGCGGACGGTGGCAAATAAGGGCGGCTCTGGCGAGATAGCCCGAGTCCTCCATGATGCCGATGACCAAGGTCAACACAAAAATTTGAGGAACAAAAACAAGAAAAGCACCGACGCCACCAAACAAAGCATCGGCAACAAAGTCAGCGATAACTTTATTGGGAATTAATGGCACCACGGCTTGACCCAAACCAGAAACAACAGACTCTACCGCGTCCATAATCGGCGCCGACCAGGTGAAAATAGATTGGAAAAACAGAAACATAATGGCAAAGAAGGCCAGCCCACCCAGTGCAGTGCTGAGAAAAAAACGATCTAACCTGAGCTGAGAGTTGATCAGCACGTCGCCCTTGGGACTAAACTTTTCCGCCAATTGCTGAGCTGTACCGCGTAGAATTTCGTTCGGGGTTTCACGCCAATTACGGTCGGCATGGAGATTCAGTGCCGCATCAACTCCCAAGCACTCAACTAGGGATTCAAATCCCTGACTCTCCCTAGCGGAAACTGAAATCACCTGAACGCCTAAGGCCTCCGAAAGCCCAATGGGGTCAAAGTGCAGCTGATTGTCCCTGATAACATCGGACATATTTGCCAAAATCGTGACCGGTTTTTGGTGAAGTTGGCACTCCCTGATTACCTGCAGGATAAAATGCAAACACTTTTCGAGCCGAGTGGCGTCGGCAACGCACAGCACATGGCTGACATTGTCATCTGCCAGCGCTTCATTAAGAAAGCTCACCGCAATGGCTTCCTCACCTGAAATAGGCTCTAGGGAGTAAGTGCCCGGGAAATCAACGAGCTCAGTGTCCGGAAGGCTAACCATCGGGCCGCTGGCCACATCAACTGTAATGCCCGGATAATTAGCGACCCGTTGGCTCAAGCCTGTTAGGCGATTGAATAGCGAGCTTTTCCCTGAGTTTGGGCTACCAAGAAGTAGCACCCGCCTCATGCCAAACCCTCCACAGAATTATTGATCGCGACATGCACTGCAGCTGCGATCTCCCGGTCCAAGGAAAATACCGAGTTACTGATACCGTAAACTCGGGGAGCTCCAAAACCTGGATTTAAGAGGCAACGAACTCGAGCGCCCGGCTGAAAACCAAATTCCATGACCCTCCCTTGGTACGAAACCGGCAGGGTGTCACCAAAGCCAGTGACAGTGGCGGCCTCTCCAGGACGCAGGTCCCAGAGGGCTTTAACAGCAGAGGCGTTATTCATAGGGCACAACACTTAATGAGAAAGAGAATCAATACAGGCTATCGAGAAAGTAAGCCAGATTCAAACTAGGGGAGCTTAAATGTGGTGCACACGCTCAATTTCGTAATAAATATCGCCGCTAGGAGCCTTTACCACCACCTCGTCGCCCTCACTTTTTCCCACCAAAGCCCGCGCAATAGGAGAGCTCACCGAGATTAGATTGGCCTTAACATCGGATTCGTCCTCACCCACAATTCGGTAAGTGACCGGGTTATCGTTTTCTGTGTTGATCAGGTCAACCGTCGTCCCGAAAATAACTTTTCCGGTATTGGGGATCGCACTCACATCAATGATTTGGGCGTGAGAAAGTTTATGTTCGATATCTTGTATGCGGCCCTCAGCAAAACTCTGCTGTTCCCTAGCTGCGTGATATTCAGCATTTTCTTTGAGATCGCCGTGCTCACGCGCCTCTGCGATGGCCTGAATAATTCTAGGTCGATCTTCACGCTTAAGTCGGTCTAGCTCATCTCTTAAAGACTGCTCTCCGGCAACGGTCATGGGCACTTTATTCATGCTGTGATGCTCTCATGTAAATCCTGTAACCTTCTTACAGAAATATCAGTTTCCTGTTCAAGCGCCATGCAGACTGCCTCTGCTGCCGCCAATGTCGTCGTGTAAAAAACTCGGTGCTGCTCGGCGCTCGCACGAATGGGGGCGGAGTCCTGAATGGCGGTTCGACCCTCTGTGGTATTTACCACCAGACTAGCCTCGTCGTTTTTTATCAGATCAACGATGTGAGGTCGACCCTCTCGGACTTTATTGATCCGGCGGACTTGCAAGCCCGCCGATTCCAGCGCTTTTGCCGTGCCACCCGTGGCGGCAAGCGTGAAGCCGCGGTCAACCAAACGCCTTGCCACGTCAATAGCCGCAGGCTTGTCTGCATCTCGCACACTAAACAATGCCAAACCCGACTGAGGTGGCTCATCTCCCGCCCCAAGCTGTGCTCTGGCAAATGCCGCTGCAAAGGTGTCCCCCGTACCCATTACCTCACCAGTAGACTTCATTTCTGGGCCTAAGATAGGGTCAATACCGGGAAACTTGTTGAACGGTAGTACCGCCTCCTTAACAGCAAAGTAAGGTGGCACAACTTCTCGAGTCACCCCCTGATCTGCCAGTGACTGACCAGCCATGCAGCGCGACGCTATCTTCGCCAGAGATATGCCCACTGCTTTTGAGACGAACGGAACCGTTCTAGATGCTCGAGGATTAACCTCGATAACGTAAATTTCTTCATCCTGGTAAGCGAGCTGAACATTCATGAGCCCGCAGACCCCAAGTTCAATGGCCATTGCACGGACCACATCCCGCATTTGATCTTGTACATCTGCATCGAGGCTATAAGGTGGCAGAGAACAAGCAGAGTCACCAGAATGGACGCCGGCCTGCTCAATGTGTTGCATGATAGCGCCGATCACGACTGTCTTACCGTCACTAACGGCATCGATATCTACTTCAATGGCAGCGCTGAGAAAACTATCGAGCAGAACCGGTGAGTCCTCAGAGACTCGCACGGCATCACGCATGTAGCGCAATAAATCTTCCTCTCGGTAAACAATCTCCATGGCGCGGCCGCCAAGTACATAGGAAGGGCGTACGACCAGTGGATAGCCAATCGCGGCTGCCGCTGCAATCGCTTGATCAACGCTGCGTACCGTCGTGTTCTCGGGCTGGCGCAATCCCAACTTTTGGATCATGTGCTGAAAGCGCTCACGATCTTCAGCTCGATCAATCTGATCGGGGGTTGTACCAATGATAGGTACCCCAGCGCTCTCCAAAGCTCGAGCCAGCTTCAGGGGCGTCTGCCCGCCGAACTGAACGATCACACCCTCGGGCTTTTCTAATGCAACAATTTCCAGAACATCTTCAAGAGTTACCGGCTCAAAGTAGAGTCGATCCGAGGTGTCGTAATCTGTCGATACGGTTTCAGGGTTACAGTTAACCATGATGGTTTCATAACCGTCCTCACGCATAGCGAGGGCGGCATGAACACAGCAATAGTCGAATTCAATGCCCTGACCAATGCGATTAGGACCACCACCAAGCACCACAATTTTGCGCCGGTCGCTGGTTGCGGCCTCACACTCTTCCTCGTAGGTAGAGTACATATAAGCTGTCGAGGTCGCGAACTCTGCCGCACAGGTATCAACCCGCTTGTACACAGGTCGCAAGCCAAGACTGTGGCGGTATTCGCGTACCTCTGCTTCAGACGCAACCAACAAAACCGCTAACCGAGCATCAGAGAAACCCTTGCGTTTGAGCACTCTTAATTCGGCATAACTCAAACTACTGAGCGCTCTTCCCGCTAAACGACCCTCGGCAGCCACCAGATCTTCAATTTGTACAAGGAACCAAGGATCAATGCCTGAATAACCCGCGACCTCCTCAAGGGAGAAACCGGAACGAAAAGCATCGGCGACAAACCAGATTCTTTCCGCACAAGGATTGGTTAGGGCATCAATAAGCTCCGCACGAGTATCGGCATCGGTCACGGTAATTTGTGATTCGAAGCCCGACGAGCCAACCTCTAGGCCTCGAAGCGCTTTTTGTACGGACTCCTGAAAGGTTCGACCGATTGCCATCACCTCGCCCACTGATTTCATTTGCGTGGTCAGCCGTGCATCAGCCGTCGCAAATTTTTCAAAAGCAAAACGTGGAATCTTAGTAACGACATAGTCAATAGAGGGCTCAAAAGATGCCGGAGTAATGCCACCCGTGATCTCATTTTCAAGCTCATCGAGTGTGTAACCCACTGCAAGCTTTGCCGCCACCTTGGCAATAGGGAATCCGGTTGCCTTAGAAGCCAGAGCAGAAGACCGGGATACCCGAGGGTTCATCTCAATGACCACCATGCGACCCGTATCAGGGCATAGACCAAACTGAACGTTTGAACCACCGGTTTCCACACCAATCTCGCGCAGCACCTTGAGAGAGGCATCCCGCATCACTTGGTATTCTTTATCCGTCAGAGTCTGAGCAGGTGCGACCGTAATCGAGTCGCCGGTGTGGACTCCCATGGCATCAAAGTTTTCAATAGAACAAATGATAATGCAGTTATCTTTGCGGTCCCGCACCACCTCCATCTCATACTCTTTCCAGCCAATCAGAGATTCGTCGATAAGCAATTCATTCGTTGGGGACAGGTCAAAGCCACGCTGGCAGATGGCCTCAAACTCATCACGATTGTAAGCAATACCTCCACCGGAACCACCCATCGTAAAGGACGGCCTAATAATGCAGGGAAAGCCGAGGTCACCCAGCACTTTAAAGGCCTCATCCATGGAGTGCACTGTTGAGGCCCGGGGCGTCTCTAAACCGATCCGCTTCATAGCCTGATCGAATAGTTCTCGATCTTCCGCCTTATCGATCGCGTCCTTACTGGCGCCGATCATCTCAACGCCGTACTTATTGAGAACACCCTCGGCAGCCAATTTAAGCGCGCAATTTAACGCTGTTTGACCACCCATAGTCGGCAAGATGGCGTCGGGTCGTTCTCGCTCAATAATCCTGGCTACTGTCTGCCATTCTACCGGCTCAATATAGGTCGCATCGGCCATCGCCGGGTCGGTCATAATAGTCGCAGGATTTGAGTTAACCAGTATGACGCGATAACCCTCCTCCCGCAGTGCCTTACAGGCCTGTGCGCCGGAGTAGTCGAATTCGCAGGCCTGGCCGATAACAATAGGACCCGCACCCAATATTAATATGCTCTCTAGGTCATGACGTTTTGGCATTTCAACCGCCCTCCTGCTCGGCTCGCCGATCTTTCATGGCGCGTATAAAAGGGGCGAACAACTGCCCAGCGTCTCGTGGACCGGGACTTGCTTCAGGATGGCCCTGAAAGCTGTAAGCAGGCACGTCGTTGCGGGCTATACCTTGAATGGACCCATCAAAGAGCGACCTGTGAGTGACACTTAAGGTCTCTGGCAACCCCTGTTCAGAGACCGTAAAACCATGGTTCTGACTCGTCACCATTACGGCGCCATCGGCGAGCTTTTGCACCGGGTGATTCGCGCCGTGGTGACCGAATTTCATTTTCTCAGTATTAGCCCCACTCGCTAAGGCCATAATCTGGTGCCCCAAACAGATACCGAAAAGTGGAATTCCACGCGCCATCGCAGCACGCGCGAGTTCGATCGCGTAATCGCAAGGCTCTGGATCTCCGGGACCATTAGACAGAAAGATACCGTCAGGCGCATAAGCACAAACAGTTTCAATGTCAGACTCAGCTGGAAGTACGGTTAGAGAACAACCTCGATCAACCAGCATTCTTAAGATATTCCTCTTAACGCCGAAATCTAGCGCCACAACGGAAAAATTGGAAGACGGTGCCGGACGCTGATCTCCGCCCCATTGCCAGCTCCCCTCCTCCCAAGTGTAGGGCGCCTGCGTGGTGACTTCTTTCGCCAAATCCATACCCACAAGCCCGGAAAAACCACGAGCCTGAGCCAGAGCAGCGTCTACGTCGGGATCTTCACCCGCCACGATACAGCCACTCAAGGCACCTTTATCTCGGAGAATCCGTGTCAGTTTTCGCGTATCGATATCAGCAATGGCCACGACGCCCTCCCCAGACAGATAACTAGAGAGGCTTTGCTCACTGCGCCAGCTGCTGGCAACCAGAGGCAGATCTCGTATCACGAGCCCTGCAGCATGAACACCCGACGACTCCGCATCTTCAGAGGTCACGCCCGTGTTGCCAATATGGGGGTAAGTTAAAGTTACAATCTGTCGCGCGTAGGAAGGATCAGTAAGAATTTCCTGATAACCAGTCATAGCGGTATTAAATACCACCTCACCGGTAGTCTGGCCTTCTGCACCCACAGAAGCACCGCGAAAAATCGTGCCATCTTCTAGTGCGAGGATAGCGGTGTTTGACACATTCATCTCCCAGTCAGCAAGGCCCGCACGGCTGTCATAAAGAGTCACCCGAGTGGCCGAAATGGCACAGGGTGTGACGCGTATTGGCAATGGCTTGAGTAACGCTGGGTCTACATCTTGGTTAAGAGCAAAGACCCCGCCGGCTGGGACGCTAGTCTATTTGAACACCCCTGCTCTGTCCACGAGCAAGCAGAAAACATTGAGTTCAGCGCCACTTGCTCTAGGATGCGCCATGTCAACACAGAGACCCTCATGACAACCGATAACGTTCATACCGATGAAGATAAGCGTTTAAGCCCATTACAGCTGGGCCTACTGACCGTTGGTCTATTAACCACGGCTGTTGGTCAGTCCTTTATTTTTGCGATCCTGCCTCCCCTGGGGCGTGAAGTGAACCTAACGGTGCTTCAAATAAACAGCATTATTGCGTCATCGGCTTTGGTTTTTAGTGCTGCGGCGACAGTTTGGGGCCGCTTGTGTGATCAGATCGGTCGTAAACCGGTCATTCTTATTGGCCTCACAGGATATGCCGTCGGTAATTTTGTCTTCGCCATGATTTTTGATGCAGCCATGCGCGGCTGGCTCGCAGGACCACTGCTTTTCGGACTGATTTTGTTGGGACGTTGCTCTCAGGCAGTCGTCATGTCTGGCACTAACCCCGGAGCTGCTGCCTACGCAGCGGACTTCAGCTCACGAGAACATCGGACCAAGGCCTTGGCCCGACTGGGCACTGCAAGTAGTTTAGGGATGATAATCGGTCCCATTGTTGCCGGTGCTCTCGCTGGATTTGGCCTTCTTTTTCCGCTTTACACGGCAAGCGGCTTGGCCGCACTGGCCGCGATCGTCATCGCACTCAAGTTACCCCCAGGAGAAATCAGAGAAGCCAAATCTCGAACGAACAAAAGACTGCGCTTTGTTGATCCGAGGCTGCGTCTTTATTTGCTGTGCTCCTTTGGCGGTTTCACTGGCTTTGCCGGCCTGCAGCAAACCCTGGGTTTCCGCCTTCAAGATATGCTATCCCTAAGCGGCACCGAGACGGCGCAGTACACCGGATTCGCTCTTATGGTCGCCGCACTTTTTTCCTTCGCCATGCAGCTCTTCGTCGCCTCCCGTTTTCAAGGCCGACCGATCACACTCATACGCGCGGGCGTAGCGCTGCTACTCCTCGGGGCTTTAGTTATCGCTATCCCTGGTTCTTTCGTTCTAGTCTTAGTCGGCATGGCATCTTTGGGGGCAGGCCTAGGTCTCGCTGTTCCAGCAATTGCCGCCTCAGCCTCCTTGGCTGTGTCTCATGAAGAGCAGGGTGCGGCAGCCGGTTTAGTAACCGCCTGCCCGGCAGCAGGATTTGTCACAGGACCCTTGATCTGCGGTTTCTTGTACGAGATTGATCCCACATTTTCAGCTTTGGGCGCTGCCGCAATTCTAATCATGGTGGTGATCACCGCATCGCGCATGCGTGGTAATAGATGAGCAATTGGCTGTGTGGTCGAAAACAGGCCAAAAAAAGCTAAATTCAATTGCTACAGCAGCGCCTCAAGGGCCTGAAGAATACTTGGTGGTATAGCTGCGGATTTTCCCGAAGCCTGATCGACAAAAGCATGGGTGAAACGTCCAACAGCTCGAGTCGTATTTTCTGTTGCTGAAAATACGCCCAATTCCCAAGACACCGACTTAGTTCCCAAGCGCTCTATTCGCAGACCCAATTCGAGAACTTCCGGATAACTCACTGGCGCAAAATAATCACAGGCAGAAGCCACGACATAACCCACAACGGGATCATGACCAGGGCGCATACCCCCACGTTCTATCAGAAATTGGTTCACTACGGTATCGAACCACGCGTAATAGACCACGTTGTTCGCATGACCATAGATATCGTTGTCAGCCCATCGGGTTGGCACGTTGTAAAAAAGGGCGTAACGCGCTCTCTGGGCGGGTTTAGGGAGGGCCATATCAACCTGACCAAGCTTTCTCGTAGAGTTGCAGTGCAGCGGCCTCGGTCACCTCAACTGGATTGTTAACCAACAAGCGCTGTTGCAACATTGCGTCGGCAGCGAGCATCGGCAAGTCATCTGCCGCAACCCCCGCAGCTTCGAGGGTTGCAGGCAGGCCTGACGCCCCTATCAGTTCGTCACACCAGCCCATTAACCCAGCAGCACTAGGCGCCACACCTCCGGGCAACTCTGCCGCTAACTCGCCGTAGTCCTTTTCCACCATTGGCGCGTTGAAGGCCAACACAGCCGGCAGCATGAGGGAGTTACTTAATCCGTGAGGGATATGATAGTGCCCACCCAGTGGGTAAGCGAGGGCATGCACTGCCGCGACGGGTGCGTTGGCAAAGGCCTGACCCGCAAACATGGATCCCAGCAACATGGCCTCACGAGCGGCAAGGTCTTCAGGCTGTGTCAACACCGTATTGATATTGTGCGATAGCAAGCGCAGGGCTCTCAGCGCGAGCATATCGGATATAGGGTTCTTCTTGAGCTTTGACGTGTAAGCCTCGATCGCATGCACCATCGCATCGATGCCTGTCATTGCCGTTGCGCTTCGCGGTAACCCCAGGGTCAACTCAGCATCTAAGATCGCAACATCAGGTAGCAATACCGACGAACTCACGCCCGCCTTTGTCGTTGCCCCCGTAGTAATCACCGCCACTGGCGTAACTTCAGAACCCGTCCCCGCCGTTGTGGGGACCAAAAACAAAGGCAAACGCCCGGGTGGCACCTGATCGACGCCGTACATATCTGCCAGTGAACGATCGCCAACCATTAGAACGGATACGACCTTAGCAACATCCATAGAACTGCCGCCGCCGACAGCGATCACACCATCGACATTGTTATTCCTTGCGACGGTATAAGCCGCCTCAACGACAGCTTCGCTGGGATCCGCAGTCACGCCGTCAAAAATTGTTAAGGACGCGCACTGCTTTGATATTGCACCAGCAATCGGCTCAATAAGACCCAAGGTGACCAACCCATTGTCAGTCACTATCAAAGGTCGACTCACGCCCAGCTTTGCACATTCGTCTCCCAAGGTTCCTGCCAGGCTGGGGCCAACACGAACATGGGGGACTGTGCTATGGCTGAAAGATGTCATGATCAAAAAGTAAAGATCACTTTTCCCTTGGCTCTGCGTTCCATCATCGCCGCATAACCTGACTCATAGTCTGCGATTGGGAAAACATCAGTGACGACTGGCTTAATTTTTCCAGCCTCGAACCACTCCCACAGAGTTTTTACGTTAGACAGATGTGCTTCTGGCTCTTCAGACATAAACCGCCCCCAGAAGACGCCAACAATTTGGCACCCTTTGAGCAAAGTTAAGTTTAAGGGCACCTTGGGAATTGGGCCATTGGCAAAACCGATCACCAAAAAGCGGCCTTGCCACGCCATTGACCGCAGAGCAATTTCACTGAAATCACCACCCACAGGGTCATAGACCACATCGACTCCGCGACCCTCCGTCAACTCCTTAATACGACCTTTGAGATCCTCAGTGGTGTAGTTGATGACCTCATCGGCACCCAGCTCCTTGCACAATTCGAGCTTTTCATCGCTGCTCGCAGCGGCAATAACTTTGGCGCCCAAGGCTTTGCCCAGCTCGACAGCAGTGCTGCCGACGCCGCCCGCAGCGCCCAGCACCAACAAGGTTTCCCCGGGTTGTATGTTGGCGCGTTGAACCAGAGCGTAGTATGAGGTGAAGTAGGTGATACCAATACCTGCTGCCTCCGTCATAGACAGTGCCTTTGGTTTAGGCAGCAAGCTGTTTTCATTGACGACCAAGGTGTCAGCAAAACCGCCGGCCATGCCCATCTGCACAACTTCATCCCCTACCTGCCAACGGCTGACATCACTGCCAACCGCCTCAACCACACCCGCACATTCGCCACCGGGAACAAATGGCAGCTCCGGTTGGAACTGATATTTACCTTGGATAATCAGCACATCAGGAAAATTTAGGCCCGCCGCCTTGACCCGCAGAAGCACGTCGTTAGCACCCAGCTCGGGCACTGGCCAGTCGTCACATAAGTCGAGCTTTTCAGGCAGTCCATGCTCCCTGCATACCAAAGCGACAGCCATATCAGTAAACCTCGAAGAGGCCAGCGGCACCCATACCGCCGCCGACACACATGGTGACAACGACATATTTGACGCCGCGTCGCTTACCTTCTAGAAGAGCATGGCCAATCATGCGAGAGCCACTCATACCGTAGGGATGTCCCACCGCAATCGCCCCGCCGTCGACGTTTAGTTTATCGTTGTCGATGCCCAGCTGATCTCGGCAGTAAAGAACCTGAACTGCAAAGGCCTCGTTAAGCTCCCACAGACCAATGTCATCAACGCTGAGACCATGCTGCTTCAACAGCTTGGGCACAGCAAAGACAGGACCAATACCCATTTCATCGGGCTCGCAACCAGCAACGGCCATGCCACGATAAGCGCCCAAGGGCTGAAGACCCAGCTGCTCTGCCAGCTTAGCTTCCATCAGCACTTGCGCCGAGGCGCCATCTGAAAGCTGCGAGGCGTTGCCAGCCGTTATAGTGCCGCCCTCAATGACGGTGCGTAGACCTTTAACGCCTTCAAGCGTTGAAGCTCGAACGCCCTCATCGGCGGAAACTGTCACTTCCGCCTCAGACTGCTCTCCAGTTTCTTTGTTCCAGACAATCCGAGTGGCCGTAACCGGTACGATTTCGTTGTCGTACTTGCCCGCCTCGTATGCTGCCGCAACGCGCAGCTGAGACTGCAATCCGTACTCATCCATCGCATCCCTAGAAATACCATACCGATTGGCCACTACCTCAGCGGTCTGCAGCATGGGCATGTAAATATTCTTGTGCATACCCATTAGCTCTTCATCTGCAAGACGATGAGAGTTCATGTGCTCATTTTGCACCAGCGAAATAGAATCCTGACCGCCACCGATGGTCACATCCATGCCATCCACAATGATTTGCTTGGCCGCCATCGAAACCGCCATCAGGCCCGATGAACACTGGCGATCAATGGTCTGTCCACTGACTGTCACTGGAAGCCCACCACGCAGGGCAGCCAGACGTCCAATATTCATGCCTTGTGTACCCTGCGTCAGCGCAGAACCCATGGTGACGTCATCGACTCGATCACCTTCGATGCCAGCACGCGCGACTGCGGCACGAATAGCGTTACCGCCCAAGCTTGGGCCTGCCAGATTGTTGAAGCTCCCGCGGTAGGCTTTACCAATTGGGGTTCGAGCAGTTGAAACAATTACGGCTTCTCTCATGATCTAATTCCTCAGTTTTCTAGTTTAATGCCAAGACCTTCAGCGGCTTTACCCACCATTTTGAAGGTTTGCTCAAAGCCTGCCTTTAGCTGTGTTTCAGCTCCTTGGGAAATCTGCTCCCAGTGCGCGGCCAAGCCTTCAGGAGTTTGTTGATCTTCAGGCAACCAAACGCTGTCTGTTTCAACGATTTTTGCCACCGCATAAGCGCCAGCGCCTGCCGCTACGATGGTCTGAGTGGGCGCATCCTCACTCACCATAAACAACACTGCAGGTGTCACTGTTTCCGGAGTCAGAAGATTGAAAGCCTGCTCACCCATGAGACCCTCAGTCATGCGGGTGCCTGCTGTGGGTGCCAACGCATTGACGCGTATGTTGTATTTAGCACCTTCCTGAGCCAACGTGTTCATTAGCCCCACCACGCCGAGCTTAGCTGCCCCGTAGTTACTCTGGCCAAAGTTACCGTAAAGCCCGCTTGAAGACGAAGTCACCACAATGCGGCCATACTCCTGACCCTTCATGATGTCCCAAACGGCTTTGGTGCAATTAACTGTGCCCATCAAATGCACTTCGAGCACAGTCCGGAAATCTGCCAAGTCCATTTTCGTAAAGCTTTTATCGCGGAGGATTCCAGCGTTGTTAATCAGGATATCGATGCGACCCCATTGCGCCATGACCTTCTCGACCATATCGGCCACGTCATCGGCATTCGCAACGTTGGCGGGGTGCGCCATGGCTTCACCACCAAGGGCCTCGATCTCGGCTACGACCGCCATAGCGGCATCGCTATTTTGGCCCTCGCCGTTTACTGAACCACCGAGGTCATTGACCACAACCTTAGCGCCGCGCTTTGCCATTTCAATGGCATGGCTTCTTCCAAGACCGCCACCGGCCCCCGTAATAATGGCAACTTTGCCGTCATATCGAATCGTCATATTTTCTTCTCTTGTCTAAAGTGTGCCGCGTTTTTTTATGCAACTATCGTCATACCCAACCATTCAGCGTAGAGCGCAGGGGTATCTTCGCCCTCAATCTCTACTGTGATGTTTTGCTGAGTCAAAAATCGATTGTCATCCTTTTGCTCGATACTCGCGAGTTCTATGTGAGCGCGAACGCGCTTACCCGCACGAACCGGTGCCAGAAACCTCACTTTGTTCAAACCATAATTAACACCCATGACCAACCCCTCAGGGTGCACAGAAACGCTCTCACAGAGCTTAACCAGCATAGACAGCGTTAAGAACCCGTGGGCTATGGTGCCTCCAAAAGGTGTTTTGGCGGCATTTTCTTGATCGATATGGATGAACTGATGGTCCTCAGTGCAATCGGCGAATTCGTTAATACGCTCTTGCCCAAGTGTTACCCAATCGCTGGTACCCAGTTTCTGGCCGGCCATACCTAAAAATTCGTCGATGGACAGTGTCTTAATGCTCATACGCTTTCTCCTTAATCTCGTTTGTTGCTGTTACTTACAGCAGGTCGTGCAGCTAATGATCAACCGTCGCGGAACGTGGCCTTGGGTTCTGAAGAATTGTCCGAATACTTTTTAAGTTCATGACGTCCAACCACCATGCGGTGTACCTCGTCAGGACCGTCAGCAAGCCGGAGAGTCCGCTGTCCAGACCACATAGCAGCAAGCGGGAAGTCTTGGGAAACGCCCAAGCCACCGTGCATCTGAATGGCATCATCCACAACCTTCAGCGTCATATTGGGAACCACCGTCTTAATCATGGAAATCCAGATTCGCGCTTCCTTCGCATCCACGTTGTCCATCATCCAAGCTGTCTTCAGGGTGAGTAAACGGGCTTGCTCGATACCCATGCGGGCGTTGGCAATGACATCAACGTTGCCGCCTAACTTGGCCAAGGGTCGGCCGAAGGCTTCACGTGTTGTGGCGCGCTCACACAGCATTTGCAGTGCGCGCTCAGCAGAACCTATTGAACGCATGCAGTGGTGAATTCTCCCGGGACCTAATCGACCCTGGGAGATCTCAAATCCGCGACCCTCGCCCAAGATAATATTGTCCTTTGGCACTCGAACATTGTTGAGCTTCACATGCATGTGCCCATGAGGCGCGTCGTCCATATTAAACACGGTTAAATGACGCAAAATTTCGACGCCGGGGGCGTCCATAGGAATCAATATCTGACTTTGTTGCTTGTGTTTTGCCGCATCAGGATTGGTTTTTACCATACAAATCATTATCTTACAGCGTTCGTCACCAGCACCTGAAGTCCAGTGCTTTTCGCCATTGATGACCCACTCATCACCCTCTAAAACTGCCGAGGTGCAAATATTAGTGGCATCTGAAGAAGCCACTCCAGGCTCAGTCATGCCAAAACAAGATCGAATTTCACCGCGCATTAAAGGCTCAAGCCACTGCGCTTTTTGCGCTTCGCTACCGTACTTGTGGATGACTTCCATGTTGCCGGTATCGGGGGCTGAACAGTTGAATACCTCAGCGCCCAAATGGGACTTGCCCATTTCCTCGGCAAGGTAGGCGTATTCCACGGTATTAAGTCCGGAACCGTGCTCGCCCTGCCCCGTTAAAAAGAAGTTCCACAAGCCGCGCTCCCGGGCACCAGCCTTCATCTGCTCTAAAATTTCTTTTTGGCGAGCTGTGGCTTCCCACGGGCTCCCTTTACGCACTTCCGCAAAAAACTCTGACTCCAGAGGCATAACGTGATCTGTCAAATATTGGCTGACAGCCTCAAGGGTGGGGGCAATACGATCTGATATACCAAGATCCATGGTGATTTCCTTTTTGGGGTAGCCGTGACGACTTATAGGAGACTGGAAGATGACGCGGGCAGAATTTGAACATAGCGTATGTTTTCTTTACGTTCAAGTATGTTAGCGTTATTCCCTCTCATTAGCAGGGTATTTAGGCTTTGCCAGTTGCCGTCAATATTCAGGCCCTTAGCCACAGTTTTGCAGACCGTAAGGTACTTAGAAACGTCTCGTTAACTGTTGAACAAGGCATGTTTGTGGGTCTGCTGGGCGCCAATGGGGCGGGCAAAACAACGCTTTTCTCAATACTGACCAGACTGATTTGCAACTCGTCCGGTAATGTGGTGCTTTTCGGCCATGATTTGCAGCGATCACCGGCTGATGCATTAGCAACCCTCGGGGTTGTATTTCAACAACCCACCCTTGACCTCGATCTCTCTGTTTTGCAAAACCTGCAGTATCACGGGGCGATTCAAGGAATGTCTCCCACTGACGTGCAGGCCCGGGCACAAGAGGAATTGGAGCGCCTGCAGCTCTGGGATCGAAGGCACGAACGGATCCGCTGGCTCAATGGAGGTCATCGCCGCCGCGTGGAAATCGCCAGGGCCCTGCTGCATCAACCTCAACTCCTGTTACTCGATGAAGCCACATCAAGCCTAGACCTTGAAAGTAGGATTCAGCTCATTGGTCACATCAGATCGTTGATAAAAACTGAAGGTCTTACGGTTCTATGGACGACCCACGTAGCAGAAGAGCTAGAGACAGACGATCAGGTCATTTTACTGAATCGTGGTGAGGTTCACGCCCAAGGCAAACTTTCCGATCTCATAACAGCAGCCGGAGCCAGCGACGCCAACCACCTTATGTTGAATCTATCGAAGTCCGGCTCATGAAAAACTCTGCGTATCTTTTTTGTTTTTCGGGCGTCCTCAAACGTGAGCTTCAACGGTCACTGCAACAGCGCACCCGCTTTATCAGCGCATTGGTTCGGCCGCTGCTCTGGCTAGCGGTTTTTGCCGCAGGGTTTAGAGGCACCCTTGAGGGAATGGTCATCCCGTTGTACGGGAGCCCCGTGGATTACGAGGTCTACATCACACCGGGGCTTGTAGGCATGATTATTCTTTTCAACAGCATGCAAAGCTCGCTATCGATGGTCTATGACCGAGAGATGGGGAGCATGCGAGTTCTTCTAACCAGCCCGCTACCCCGCAGCTACCTACTTTTCTGCAAACTCTTCGCCATAGCACTGACATCTCTGTTGCAGGTTTACGCCTTTTTGGCGGTGGCATTCTTGTTTGATGTGGCGCCACCCCCTCTTGGATATTTGACGGCGCTTCCTGCCATTTTAATGGGTGCGTTTATCCTCGGGGCCCTAGGACTATTGTTGGCATCGCTGATCGAACAGTTAGAAAATTTCGCTGGAGTCATGAACTTTGTGGTGTTTCCTCTGTTTTTTCTTTCCCCTGCTCTTTATCCCCTGACATTTATGCAAGACGGCAACACATGGGTTTACTGGGCCTGCGTCATCAACCCCTTCACCTACGTGGTGGAGCTTATTCGACATGCCCTGTATCTAGACTTAAATACCCCGGCGCTGTTGGTCAATCTAGCCGCATTTACAGTACTCACAAATGCAGCTGTCTTGGGGTTTGATCCCGCAAGGCGCATGCTTAATAACAGGGCCCCCAAGGGCCGCTAGAGTGATAAAAATCGTTAGCGAGACCGCAGCGACCCAGTGAATGAACCCCAGTGCTAGCTACTCCAATTAGCAGGGTGTCATCGTTTTACTGGTGGTGGGCCCCCATGGCTGCGCATCAACCCGGTCCACCTAAGCCCCTTTGAGCGCCTCTAGGCCAACAACTCAAACGCTAGCGATGCATCAATCGCTGAATTACATCAACGGGTGCTGGTAATAATGTTCTGCGACGCCGACCAAGTTCGATATTGCAGCGCAGAACTTGATGCATTGTGACAATTAGCTGCGGTCAAAGCGGCATCAATCTGACCGCGCTGATCGGACTTGGTACAAACCGGATCAGGTTGAGATGCGTCTCCAGTAAGGGCAAAAGCCTGACAGCGACAACCACCAAAATCTTGCTCCTTTTCAGGACAACTGCGACAGGGCTCCTGCATCCAATCAAAACCACGATAAGCATTGAAAGCTGCCGATTCGTTCCAGATCGCCGCGACCTCATGATCGCGAACATTGGGAAACTCCAACGGTAAGCTTCTGGCACTATGACAAGGCAACGCCAGCCCATCGGGTGCGACAGCCAAAAACATTTTCGCCCAGCCATTCATGCACGGTTTGGGACGTTCTTCGTAATAGTCAGGAACGACAAAAAAGAGCCGCATGCCGTCCGGATGGGCTTCCCGCCATGCGTTGGTAACCATTTCGGCGCGAGAAAGCTGCTCTCGACTAGGCATGAGCTCATCACGATTTAACAATGCCCAACCGTGATATTGGGCGTTGGCCAATTCAACGTAGTCAGCACCCAGCTCGTGGGACAAGTCAATGATCTGTTCGATCTGATCAATATTGTGTCGGTGCAAAACAAAATTCAGCACCATAGGATAACCCGCCGACTTTACCGCCTCAGCCATTGCCAGCTTGTGCGCGAAGGCCTTTCTGCTCCCCGATAATAGCTCGCTGATATCACTGTCTGTTGATTGGAAACTAATTTGAATATGGTCTAGCCCGGCTTCTCTTAATGCTCCAACACGGTCGCTAGTGAGACCTACCCCTGAAGTAATTAAATTACTGTAGAAGCCCAAGCGACGCGCCTCCGCCACCAGCAGCTCAAGATCCTGCCGCACCAAGGGCTCACCACCAGAGAAACCTAATTGGGCTGCGCCCATCTTCCGGGCTTGTTGCAACACGCGAAACCAGTCTTCGGTAGATAACTCGGTTCCCGCAGAGGCCAACTCGACGGGATTGGAGCAGTAGGGACACTGCAAGGGACAGCGGTAAGTTAGCTCAGCCAACAGCCATAAGGGAGGTGAAATTTCCGGGGCAGCAGACATTTCAAAAATTCAGGAAAACGCAACCCAACGCTGAGCGCTGGCTGTAGTCATAAACGCCTCAATATCTGAGGCGATGTCCTCGACTTGGGGAAACCGCTCGGCAAGCTCGGCGATAATAACCTCAACGCTCTTGCTACCGTCAACGCAATTTAAAATCAATCCGGCACTTTCATTAAGCTTTACCATGCCCTCTGGATAGAGCAACACGTAGCAATCCTGCGCCTCTTCCCATTGAAGACGAAAGTGTTTGTTAAGTTGAGGGATTGACGCAGGATCGATCATTTCTAGAAGCCAGCTCCGAAATATTGCATTACCCAGGTACCGAATGAATACCGTCATCACAGCTGTGATATGGGGGCGTGGTGTGCACGTAGGCCATGGTCATTGCGTCCAGCATTGTCCACAGAATATCGAGTTTAAACTGTAAAATACCCAGCGCCTTTTCCTGCTGTTCGCGATATTTGAAATAATCGAGAGTTACGTCCAGGCCATGCTCAACATCACGCCGGGCCTCTCCTAGACGCTTTTGAAAGTACTTCAATCCGCTTTGGTCAATCCAGCTGTAATGTTGCGGCCAAGTATTGAGCCGGGACCGATGAATTTCAGGCGCGAACATCTCTGTTAGCGATGAGCAAGCGGCTTCCTGCCAAGTGGCGTTACGTGCGAAGTTGACATAAGCATCGACCGCAAAGCGCACACCGGGTAGCACGTAGCGAAGATCGGTCACTTCATCACGCTTAAGTCCCACCGCTTCAGCCAATTCCAACCAGGCTTCAATACCGCCTTCATCACCGTCGGCACCATCATGATCAAGGATACGCTGGATCCATTTCACGCGGATTTCCCGGTCAGAGCAATTGGCCAGAATCGCTGCATCCTTTTGAGGAATCATTATTTGGTAGTAATACCTGTTGGCTACCCAGCCCCGAATTTGTCGAGGCGTTAGCTCACCCGCGTACATCGCTTGATGAAAAGGATGGTGGATGTGATAGCGCGAGCCCTTGGCGCGCAGACGCGCCTCAAAATCTGCTCGGGTCAGAGGGGCCTGATTAGATGCGTCTCGCGATGAAGCGGTATCAAGGAGCGACATCGCGAGAAATGTCCTCCGCTTCCAAAGGGCTACCCATCATTTGAACTTCGAATTCAAGCCCATCGATCGCAACTTCAACACCCTGCGCTTCCACTTCAGCACGCTCAGGGGAGTCCTCAATCAGAATAGGATTGGTGTTGTTAATGTGAATCAGCACTTTCCTGGGCCGCTCCACCGTTTTCAGCCAAGCTAGCATTCCGTCATGTCCACTTTGAGGCAGATGCCCCATTTGACTCGCCAGCTTGGTGCCAACCCCAGCACGAGCCATTTCATCTTCACACCAGAAGGTGCCGTCAACCATCACTAGGTCAGTCGTTTTCATAAGCGCCACCAGCTCTGGTGTCATCTGTCCCAAACCCGGCGCATACAGTAATGACGTTCCCGCGTTAGTGTCGGTGACCAAGTAACCCACGTTATCGCCTCGGTGTGGATCGTTGCGGTGGGGTGAGTAAGGCGGAGCTTTACCGTCTAGAGCAACCGCAGTCAGCTGCAAGCCCTCGACGCCGTCGACTGAAAAGGCGGAGCCGTCAGTGGGTACCTCGTGGTGCTCTACACCTCCATCCCAGCTCTCCAGCATGCGAAAAATAGGAAAGCCGGTCGACAAATCTTCAGCGACCATGTCTGTACAGTAGATTTGTAGGGGGCACCCCTCTCGAAGCATCAATATGCCCGTCGTGTGATCTATTTGACTGTCCGCCAATACAATCCCGCGAATACCCGTATCCCGAAGGCCAGTACGGGGTTGCAAAGGTGGAGCTGCTTCAAGCTGACTTCGCAAGTCGGGCGAGGCGTTAAACAATATCCAGCCGATCCCGTCCGTAGATATTGCTATGGAAGATTGTGTTCTCGGGGTTGCTAAAATGCTGCCTGAACGAACGCCAGAGCAGTTGCGGCAATTGCAATTCCATTGGGGAAATCCGCCCCCAGCGGCTGATCCCAGTATTCTGACTATCAACGTGCTACACCTCGGAATACGGGTTCGAAAAGATGAGGCCGCCAAGTATCAGCGGCCCAGCATGTATCAGCGAACGCTGAAATACATGGTCACTTCAAAGCCAACACGCAGATCTACAAACTCAGGCTTAGTCCACATCGTTCTTCTCCTCTTATTACACAGCAACTTTCTCGTCGGCGCTGACTATAGCGCCGTTTCACCCTAGCTGCCAACAGGGATCATCTCAACAGTACCGGGAGTGATAACCCATGGGCACGACACTGTGCCCGTTAGCGGCGCAAGTAGTGGCGCAAGATATGCCTCCAGGGCTTATCGCTAGACCTTACGGCGAAGGGTCTGATCTGCTGGTCGTATTCCACGACAAGGCAAAAAAACTCACGCCCAACATGAAACCTTGCCACCTAAAATTGACGCCGTGAACAGCATTGGCCCAATAACCACAACCTTTAAGAGATGTCATGCCAATGCATTGGCCATTACAGCGTGCCCCACAGGGTGCTCTTGCGCTACCCGGGGAAACAACTGATAAGTCATAGTCACTCCTGAGAAATCGGCCAATTTGCGCCCACAGGGTGCCGATGTAAGCTTTAACACAATCGTTAGTGATCAATTTTTCCGATCGAACAACTTAAAACAATCTATTTGCCGATCATACGATGAGCGCCTAGATTAGAGATCTGCCGCGCCGACTGTTCAGCCCCACCGTCAAGGATGTGCGCCGCGAAACAATCTTGCAACCGAAGAAGAGGAAACGTCCGATGTTCAATAGTAAAACACTGGCAGCAGCCATAGCGGTATCTTTGTCCCTAGTCGGTTCAGCTCACGCCGAGAATACCTTTGCCAAACCCCCCACATTTTGGTGGCCCGATAGAATCGATTTAGCACCGCTACGACAGCACAACCCCGACTCAAACCCCTACGGAGCAGACTTTAATTACGCTGCGGAGTTTGCCGAGGTCGACATGGAGGCCTTGAAGGCCGATGTTCGGGCCACATTGACAGATTCCCAAGACTGGTGGCCTGCAGATTATGGTCACTATGGCCCCTTCTTCGTTCGCATGGCATGGCACAGCGCGGGCACTTACCGAGTTGCTGATGGTCGAGGAGGTGCAGGCGGCGGTCAGCAGCGCTTTGAGCCACTTAACAGCTGGCCCGACAACGGTAATTTGGACAAGGCCCGGCGACTGATGTGGCCCGTGAAGCAAAAGTACGGCCGGCAAGTGTCATGGGCTGATTTAATGATCCTAGCGGGCACTGTAGCAATGGAAGATATGGGCTTTAAGTCATTTGGCTTCGCTGGCGGGCGTGCTGATGATTGGGAGCCGGATCTGGTTTATTGGGGTCCCGAGACGGTGATGTTGGCTGACGAACGTTATTCTGGAAAACGCGACCTAAAAAACCCACTCGCAGCCGTGCAAATGGGCTTGATCTATGTAAATCCCGAGGGCCCCAATGGCAATCCCGACCCCGCACTAGCAGCTCATGATATTCGCGAGACCTTTGGCCGTATGGCCATGAATGATGCGGAAACTGTGGCATTAATTGCTGGAGGACACAGTTTTGGTAAGGCTCATGGTGCTCATAAGCCGGCTGGTTGCCTCAGTGTTGAACCCGGCGGTGCAGGCCTTGAAGAACAGAGCTTTGGCTGGAAGAACAGTTGCGGCAAAGGACATTCCGAAGACACCATAACCTCTGGATTTGAAGGCGCCTGGACCGCCACTCCGACTCAGTGGAGCATGATGTATTTAGCCAACCTGTTCGCCTACGATTGGGAAGTAACCAAGAGCCCCGCCGGGGCCACTCAGTGGATTCCAACTGACGGCAACGGTGCAGAAACCGTACCCGATGCTCACATTGCAGGCAAAAGTCATGCGCCCATTATGTTCACGACTGACTTGTCTCTCAAAGTAGATCCAGCCTACCGTGAGATTTCGCAGCGATTTTTAGCGAATCCCGCAGAGTTTGAAGATGCCTTTGCCCGCGCTTGGTTTAAACTAACTCACAGAGATATGGGCCCCAGAGCACGCTATGTAGGCGCCGACGTACCCAGTGAGGTTCTTCTTTGGCAGGATCCAATACCAGAAGTAAATCACCCACTCATTTCAACCGCTGATGCGGCCGCATTGAAAGGGGCCATCTTAGCGGCTGATGCCACAGTGCCCCAGCTCGTGAGAACGGCCTGGGCTTCAGCCTCCAGCTATCGTGATAGTGATATGCGCGGGGGTGCAAACGGTGCGCGTATTCGATTGGCCCCCATGAAAGATTGGCCAATCAACAACCCAAAGGAACTGAGCACTGTTTTGGCTGAGCTTTCAGAAGTCCGTGAGGCATTTAACAGCCGCCAAACCGACGGAAAGCAGGTATCGATGGCCGATATGATCGTGCTCGGTGGATATGCCGCTATTGAAAAAGCTGCTGCAGACGCAGGACACGCTGTGACAGTGCCATTCAAACCCGGCCGTATGGATGCGAGTCAAGAATTCACCGATGTCGCCTCCTTCTCCCACTTGGAATCGACTGCTGACGGCTTCCGAAATTACTATGATCAAGGCTCGAACTATCTATCGCCTATTAGTGCCATGATCGACAAGTCAAACCAGCTAGATTTAACCCCAGCACAAATGACAGTACTTGTTGGGGGTCTGCGCGTGCTCAGTGGCAGCAGTAGTAACAGCGACAGCGGCGTGTTTACCGATCGTGAAGGTCTGTTGACGCCAGACTTTTTCGTCAACCTTTTGGATATGGGCACCGTCTGGCAACCCTCGGCTGATTTTGAAGGGCAGTATGTCGGTACTGATAGAAACACCAAGGCGCGTAAATGGACTGCAACTCCAGTTGATCTGATGTTTGGATCGAGTGCGGAGCTTCGGGCAATCGCCGAGGTTTATGCGGCTAACGATGGCAGCGAAAAATTTGTCGATGACTTCGTAGCTGCCTGGGTTGAAGTTATGAATAACGATCGCTTTGATCTTGGGGGCATCACCGCCAGTGCCGGTCAATCTGTGGTAGCACGATAAGCGCTCAACCTCCCTAAAAGGAAACCGGCAGTGACACTGCCGGTTTTTTTTGCGCCACGTTTCGTTCAAAAATGAATGTATTTCTGTACCAACAGAACGGGCCCTGCGCTCTTGTACGCCCTAATACTATCGCTAGACTCACACAGCTAACGCCCGACCAATGAACGGCCTGCGGTGGTTAACGCCACGTACGTGGTATATCAAGAGCCGCCGGGGCGTTGGGTTATTTGGCCATTGGTCGCTCAGTTATCGACTGATCTCGCACGCTCATAAGGCTTTTGGGTCGGCGAACCTGTCATCGGCTTGAACTTCAATCCACCTGTCTCTTCACCTTCTGGCTCGCCCTGACTATCTTCTGCCTTGTCACTGGCGGTTGCTGTTCGCTGGCTTTCAGATGACACCCCAACAGATTCCAGCGTAAGGTCATCACCGTAGCGTCCCGACGCGGCTTTCAAGCATGCCGATCCCGCCGCAGACCTCGCCAAGTCAGCACCGGACTGTGTCCACTCAGCGGTAGCGCCCAGAGCGAGCTCATCCAGGGTTGCTGCCACAACGGCTTGGCAATCTATCTCTGCGGTCGCCGCATTAGCTGAACAAATAAACGTTAAACCCAAAACAACGCGTTTCAATTGACTTCTCCCTAATGAGAACGATGTATATTTTTGGCTGTTACGCACAGACTCCCGGTTTAGTCTTCTCTTTTGTCGCAATTGCGCCCCCTTTTCCCTTACCTCTACCACAGCTACGAGCCCACTCCTCAAAACGACAGAGCGAGACCTACCCTCGGGGTGGTATTGATGCTCAATTTTGGTGCAGCCCCGCCCTAAAAGGGCGCCATAAAGCACCATTTGTTCTGGGCCAAATAACCCAAAAAATCTATATTTATTTATATTTATCAACGATTTGAAAAAGTTGGCAAGGTCCATGCTAAACCCTCTACGTGCCGCGACGGGAGGTAGGTAGCCTTCCACGAACACAGAGTTTCACTCTTTCATGCTGTTTACGAGGACCCACTATGAAATTCAAGTTTTCCCCAAGCTCATCCCTAAAAACCCTGACCGCGATTTCCGCTCTATCATTAAGTGCACTCGCGCTACCCACCCAGGCTGGTGAGTGGAGTGCAAACGCTGCCGTGACCAACAACTACATCTGGCGAGGCCTGACTCAAACAGAAAACAATTCGGCGGTACAAGGCGGCATCGACTACGCGTCCGACGGTGGGTTCTACGCCGGAACCTGGGTTTCCAACGTCAATTATGGCCCGTCAGATGTTTACTCCTACGAACACGACCTCTATGCAGGTTTCGCGTTTGAGACAGGGGGGGTCAGCTGGGATGTCGGTTACCTGTACTACAACTACGACAAAGAAGCAGAATTTGACTTCGGCGAAGTCTACGCCAAAGTTGGATTCGGTGGGTTTAGTGGTGGCGTCTGGGTACTCACCAATACAGAGGCCGATGAGGGCCCAGGGCAGGACTTTGACGCGGGGAGCACTTACTACGTCTCCGCAGATTACGGCTTTGAAATCAGCAATGGCGTAGGCATTGGGCTTCACGTGGGATATCACGATGGTGACTTCGCGGAAGCTTTCAATGGCACCACAGGAGGCTACTATGACTACAATATCAGCGTGGCTA
Organism: marine gamma proteobacterium HTCC2080; assembly: GCA_000169115.1. Taxonomy (GTDB): domain Bacteria; phylum Pseudomonadota; class Gammaproteobacteria; order Pseudomonadales; family Halieaceae; genus Luminiphilus. Next base: position 119,002 of record AAVV01000006.1, on the reverse strand, counting down.
AGGATGGTTTCGCCTTTATGATGAGCTCGACCGATGTTGAGGGCCCGGCAGCTGATGGGGGCTACGACAACGATCAGATCAAGTTTGTCATTAGCTACGCCGTCGACATTTCTATGTAATACTCGCAGCACCAGTGCCCGCTTTTGAGCGGGCTTTTTTTTGCCCTAAATTTGGCCTTGTACTTTTTCAGCCTTAGCTAGTGGGAGCTTTGGGCTGAATTTTCTGGGTAGTTTGAGTTTTTCCATAACCCTATAACGCTTATTCCCCGGCGACTTCGTCGTCTCGCTATCCCAACGTTAATCCGTTTGCAGTTGTTAACGCGACACTCTCGTTTATACCCTTGCAAAATCCTACGGTAAGGGCGACCCTCGACCCCACAGATTAGGGGGATTTCAATGGCTGATGTAGGAATTGACGCAACGGTAGAAGCACTTCTTGCTCCCCTTGCTTCGGCAGTATCCGGCTTTGTTTTTTATGCCGTCCCACTGGGCGACGGCGAATTGCCTCTCATTGTCTTATGGCTTGCAGCCGCCGCCTTGTATTTCACCGTGTACTTGCGCTTTATCAACTTTAGGGCACTTTGGCTCGCACTCCGTCACGTGCGCGGCGACTTCAGTGACCCAAAAGCAAAGGGAGAGATCAGCCACTTCAAAGCTGTTGCCACAGCGGTATCAGGCACGGTCGGTGTAGGTAACATTGGTGGGGTGGCCGTTGCGATCAGCTTAGGCGGCCCCGGTGCCGCGTTTTGGCTGCTAATTGCGGGCGTTTTATCGATGTCGACCAAACTCGTGGAATGCACATTAGGCGTGAAATACCGACGACACAATCCAGATGGCAGCGTATCAGGCGGCCCTATGTACTATCTTGAGCACTGGTTTAAGCACCGGCAGTGGCCTGGGCTCGGTCGTTTTATGGGCTGTTTTTATGCCCTTGCTCTGGTTATCGCGGGCTTTGGTATTGGCAACATGTTCCAAGCCAATCAAGCCTATACACAATTTTTGGTGATCACCGGAGGAGACGCTAGCTGGCTTAGTGATCGTGGTTGGTTTTTCGGTATGGCACTCGCCATTGTTGTTGCACTGGTGGTCATTGGCGGCATTCGCTCCATCGCCAAAGTCACCGTAGTTCTCGTGCCATTTATGGCCAGCATTTATATTGTTAGTGCTCTGATCGTCATTGGATTAAGTGCTGAACATATCCCAGGCGCTCTGCAAGCGGTTATGCAAGGTGCATTTACACGCGAGGGAGCAACCGGCGGTGCGCTCGGTGCCATGGTGATCGGGTTTCAGCGGGCTTTATTTTCTAATGAGGCGGGCTTAGGGTCGGCGTCAATTGCCCACTCAGCCGTGCAAACCGATGAACCTGCATCTGAGGGTATTACCGCATTGTTAGAACCCTTCATCGATACGGTGATAATTCTTAGCTTAAGTTCGCTGGTAATTCTCACCAGTGCGATTCCAAACGGCCTTATGGGCACCGAGGTCGCTGGCATAGAACTCACATCCGCAGCTTTTGCGGTCCATTTCGATTTCGCACCCTATGTTATCGCCGTCGCAGCCTTGTTATTTGCTTTCTCTAGCCTGTTGGCTTGGTCTTACTACGGATTAAAAGGTTGGACCTATTTATTTGGCGAAAGTCGCGCGGGCCAACTGTGCTTTCAACTCTTATTCTGCAGCTTCATTGTTATTGGCTGTATGTTACAGCTAAAAGCCGTGCTCGATTTCTCGGATGCCATGATTTTCGTGATTGCTATACCTAACCTGATCGCCCTGTACCTTTTTGCCCCAGAGGTGAAAGCCGACGTCACCCAGTACATTCAAAAACTCAGATCCGACGCTCGGTACTAGAATATCAGTAGGGCTGGTCGCCTTCGCTGACCACACGATGCAAGCAACGGGGAGCGGGCAAAAAGTCATTAACAGGCTTGTGCTGCGTGCTACGGTTATCCCAGAGCACCACACTGTCAGGGGTCCATTGAAAGCGGCAGGTGTGTTCAGGCAGCGCCGCGTGCTGACAAAGAAAATCTAACAAAGCCGAAGACTCCAATGGGGGTAATCCCTCTATATGCGTCGTGAATAACGCATTAACAAAGAGCACTTTTTTCCCGGTCTCAGGATGCACCTGAACCACCGGATGACGTACCGGCGGATTTTCTTCAAGGGCCGCACCCAAGCGCTCACGCCCCCCAGGCTCAGCCAGACTTTCTCGAAATCCCTGAGCGAAGTCGTGAACTGCCACTAAACCTTCGAGATAGACTTTCATACCTTCAGATAGCGCGTCATAAGCGCTGGTCATACTCGCAAACAGCGTATCACCGCCAACATTCGGAATGACCATACCCCGCAGTACAGTGACCGAAGGGGGGTGCTGGCGGAAGGTCATATCAGAGTGCCAGACTTCGATTTTAGAAGGCTTATCGACAGTACTCTCTAAAATCATGACCTCGGGTATACCCGCAACCGTTCCGTATGCTGGGTGCGTTTGCAAAGGCCCAAAAATGGCTGCTAAGTCGCGTTGCTGAGCTGGCTCGATGGCCTGCTGGCGAAAAAAAAGCACCTCATGCTCATTGAGTAAATCACGAATAACTATCGAGATTTCTGGCGTCAATATTTGTCCTAGATCAACGCCCTTAATCTCTGCTCCCAATGCACCAGCGATACGTTTAACTTGCATGCCCTCGCCCTCTTCGCCTCTTTTCTATATTCGGCAGTCCTATGTCATATGGCCCGGCTGCTTAAAATAGCAAGGTAAAGGCAAACTCAAGTGCCGCGCGTGAAGGTGATATTAACACCGAACGTTTTGACTCTGCGTACTCAAACGCGACTATGGGAATTTCAGACAAAGAGCAGCCAATGCGCTATCCATGTCGTGCCACTAGGGGGTCACCGGGCTGGCGTTACCACATTGCCACTGGATTAATAATCATTTGTACGGCCCCTTTTAATCGAGCCTGCCCTAAAACAAACATGAATTCGCTGACAGACTCCTGGGCAAGGCGACCAGTGTTCATTGTTTCAAGGATATAAACACCATTGTGTTTGAGCAGCACGATGTGATCATAAAAAACACGATCACCCTCGATGGGCGGCACAGCTCCCAAGCCCCAGGTGTCAGCACCCACAGCGACCGGCTCAAAAGCTGCCAAGAAAACCGCAGCCTCGTTGGTAATACCAGGGATAGTGCTACCCCAAAGCTCTGGATTGGACTTTAACGTTGCATCGGTATAGCCAGTATGGATCAAAATCACGTCGCCACTGCCCACCGTAATGTTTTGGTCTGCCATCGCAGCTTTCAACTGTTCACTGGTGATCGGTTGACCCGCCTCTAGGGAAGCGACTTTTAAATGCTTCGCCATATCGATAAGCACACCTCGAGCTACAATAGGCGGCACCTGACTGGTATCGAGGCGCGTTAGTCCAGTTATCTCGGCAAAATCCTCGCCTCGATTACAGTTATAAAACATGCCTGCCTCGCCCATGTGACCGAGCCCATCAAGCTGCGGACCCGTACCCAACCACATTTGCACAATATCGTCGTTCCAACTGGCATCCCAGCCGACAACTGAAGCACCGTTCTTACCAAATTGCTGGCTGGGCTGGACAACTTGTAACTGGGTGTATCGGGGCGGAAACGCGGGCATCCCTGGCTCGATCACAATACCGAGCGGGTGGGTTTCGCCCTTTTTGATTAAGTTCGCTGCCGCCAAAACATTAGCTGACGACAAGCGATTAGCCGCCCCAATCTGATCATCAGCACCCCAGGGCGAAGTCTCGCACTCCTCGGCCCAGGTTCCGGTTGCAACGACAGCAAAAACTACAGCTAACAAACTTTTAATGAGCATCATGTGCTATCTCCTGAAAAAAACTCCAGCAATCTCTAAGTGAATCATAAGAAGGCATAACGTAGGCAAAAATTTAAGGGCCTGTAATTTAGCCTCAAATTATGAGAACGGATGACCGCTGAAAAAATAATGGCGGCTTACACTAGCAGCAACGGTTTTTTTTGATCCCGACATAAAGAATGAACCGCCACTGATATTCCAAAAGCACAACAAACACCCAAGTCTTACTACTGCTCATTGTTTCTACTACGACTTGTCTACTACAAACCACTTTAGGCACAGAAAACAAGCCAGACCCCTAAATTGGCCTCAAGCCTACAAATTCTGCTGAGATGACCGAAATCCTCGGGTTTTTCAGGAATTGTCTAAATTCCAAGTGTAAAAATGCCATTATTTCTAATCCGCCGACATTCTGATGGCGTAACTGTCCTCATGTTCGGGTCAATTGAAGAGAGACGACGCTCTCTTACCCATAAAAATTAGAAACGTTGGCTGTAGCACTACTCTGAAATCGGTACCGCTGAATCACGGTGGCACCCTCTTTTGAACGGAGCCTAAAGCGCTCACAGGGAGAACTTCATATGACTGTAGGGGTCGCTTGGGAGCAAATAGGCTCACAGGCGGGGGAGGATGCCCTCCGCCGTTTGATCAATGAATCACCACAAGATTTCTTTGGAGATGTTGCTCGGCGTAACATTCATTGGTTCGATGCTCAGGCCAAACAGTGGGTAAACTTTGACCTTGCCGCTCAGTGCTGGGCGGGGTTTGCTGCAAATACAGGCGAGTTCGTCACTTCCGGCGCGCTCGCGCAGGACGAAAGCCCTTGGAGTTCTGTACTTGACGAAAGCCAGGCGCCCTATCTCCGTTGGTTTGTTGGGGCGCAGACTAACGCTTCCTTCAATGAAATCGACCGTCATGTGTTGCAAGGTCGCGGTGCCAATAAAGCTCTAATTTTTGAGGGTGATCGCTGGGACCCTTCAAAAAATGGCGGCCGAGGTGGCCCCGTAACCGAACAGCAGTTTAGCTACCGCGGGTTGTTGCTAGAGGTAGTCGTTCGCGCTCGCGTGCTCACCAATTTAGGGTTGAAGACGGGTGATCGCATCGCGCTGAACATGCCGAACATCCCCGAGCAGATTTTTTATATTCTCGCGGCGCAGCGGTTGGGCATTATCTACACGCCGGTATTTGGCGGGTTTTCAGCCAAGACCCTGTCTGATCGTCTGCATGACGCCGGAGCTAAGGTCGTTATCACCGCTGATGGCGGCTACCGCAACGCTGAAGCCGTTCCTTTTAAGAGCCAGTACACCGACCCAGCACTCGATAATTATGTTCCTAGAGAAGCCGCACTTAAGGCGCTATCGGACACCCTCAACGACTATCCCGATATGGCAGATAGCCAAGGGCTTTTAGACGCCGTTACCCATGCGTTAGCCGGAGAGATCACCCTCGAACGTGCCGATATAATGCGAGAACTTGGCGGTATTTTGGCCGAAATGCCCAATATAACTCCAGAAGTCAGCGCCAAACTGCGTACCGAGGTTGCGATAGCTTTATCACAAGTTGGTCACGATATTAGCAAAGTTGTGGTGGCTCGATACACAGGCCAGGAGGTCATTGAATATGATCGAGATGCCTATTCAGACGATTTAGTAGCAACCGCCAAGCAGGAATTTTTGGCTGAGCTCAAAGCAAAGGATATGGCTTATTTTGACACCCTGAGCGACACCGATTTCCAAGCAACTCTGTATCGATTGGAAGCTGTGGTTCCCGTGGAAGCCAACTGGCCTCTGTTCATAATCTACACCTCTGGCTCTACCGGAAAGCCCAAAGGCGTGGTTCACACCCACGGAGCCTGGTTAGCCGGAGTTACGCATTCAATGCATGCAGTATTTGAAGGCACACCTGACGATGTCATGTATGTCGTTGGCGATCCTGGCTGGATTACGGGCCAGTCATACCTCATTGCAGCACCACTCTCGATGGGTATGACCACGGTAGTTTGCGAGGGCTCACCACTGTTCCCTCATGCAGGACGTTTCGCGGCAACCATTGAGAGATATGGCATTACTTTGTTTAAAGCGGGCTCTACTTTCTTAAAGGCGGTGATGACTGACCCCGCAAGCACTCGAGACATGGCTGCCTTTGACATGAGCTCACTGCGTGCCGGCACCTTTTGCGCGGAGCCGGTGTCGCCGGCGGTGCAGCAATTTGCCATGGAAAACATTTGCTCCCATTACATCAACTCTTACTGGGCAACCGAGCACGGCGGCATTGTGTTTTCGTGTCACTCCGGCGGTTATAAAGATCTTCAGCCTGATGCCAAAACTTGGGCCCTTCCCTGGATACAAGCTCAAGTTAGAGTTGCAGAATCAACCGGGGCCGATGGCGTATCCCAGTGGCGCGAGGCGGAGGTGGGCGAGAAAGGTGAGTTAGTAATCACTAGCCCCTATCCATATTTAGCGCATACGTTGTGGGGTGATAAAGAGCACTTTGGGAGCGAAAACTGGTGCGGTGACGTCGAGCGCTTCAAGGCGGTTTATTTCGATCGCTGGAGCGAGGGCTACAGCTACACTCAGGGTGATTACGCACGGCGTCATGAAGACGGCGGATTCACACTTCACGGCCGCTCGGATGACGTTATCAATGTCTCAGGTCATCGTATTGGCACTGAGGAGATTGAAGGCGCCATTCTGCGGGACAAAACACTGCGGGAAGACTCACCATTGGGCAACGTCGTAGTTGTGGGCGCACCTCACGATGAAAAAGGCGAAACCCCAGTCGCTTTCTTAGTCGCCGCTCCTGGCCGTAAATTAAATGATGATGATTTCAGCCGCTTGCAAGGACTTGTGCGCAGTGAAAAAGGCGCCACTGCAGTTCCATCAGACTTTCTTGTGGTACCCGCATTTCCCGAAACCCGTTCGGGTAAGTATATGCGTCGCACCCTACGAGGACTGCTTCTTGATGCCCCCTTGGGCGACATCTCAACTTTAAAGAATCCCGAGGTTGTCGACGTTATTCGGGACGCCATCAGCCAGTGGCGCGATCACGGCGCGCTCGCGCAAGCCCGACAGATTGTGCAAACCTGGCGCTATATCAGACTTGAAATACACCGCCTGACGGACAGCCATACTGTCGCCCTGCTGGCTATCACCAATCCGCCAGTTAATGCCTTAAATGAGCGGGCGCTGGACGAGCTGCACACGGTTATTCACCAAATCAAACATCAAAGCGATATCGACGCCTTAGTTGTGACTGGGGCACGGGGCACTTTTGTTGCAGGTGCAGACGTTAAAGAGTTATTAAAAATTGGGGAAGTTGGCGATACCGCTTCAGCATTAACGCCCCCCCACGCAGCGCAGGCCGCCTTCGCCGCGATAGAAAGTCTCGATATGCCCGTTATCGCCGCCATAAACGGTCCGGCATTGGGTGGGGGTAACGAGCTACTGCTGTCCTGCGCCTATGTGATTGCCGCGGATCAAGCCACCTTCGGCCAGCCCGAGGTCAACCTCAACTTACTCCCGGGTTATGGCGGCACTCAACGCTTAACGCGTAAATTGCAGGACCGCCAAGGTGATGAGGGCGTCGCTAACGCACTGGGCATTATGCTCAGGGGCCGCCCCATCGACTCTGAATGGGCGCAACGCATAGGGTTAGTGGATGAGGTCGTACCGGTTGGCAGTGAATCTGCCCTCAATCGTGCGATGTCCCGATTACGCGAGCATTTTGCCGGTAACAGCCAGATTTCTGGCGTTTTGGACCGCCACAAGGCACTGCTCGCTCAACGCGAGGACGCATTGTTACCCAGTAACAACATCAAGGAACACCCAGAGGTAACAGCCGCCCTTGAGCAGCTTGCAGCTGGCGGGCGTGAACATGTTGCCCAACGTATCCTTGAGGCCACCTTCACCGGTTTAGAGCAAGGCGTCACCGCAGGCCTCGACGCCGAAGCACGTTTATTCGCTGAGTCAGTGTGTGACCCCGCTTCGGGACCCACAGGAATCACTGCGTTCCTTGAAAAGCGCAGTTCGCCATTACCCTGCCAACCAAAGACGGTGCCACCCTACCCCGGCGAGGAGCAACTCGACGAGCTCGAATCGTCGGGCAATCTCCTGCCCGTGGGCGCGAGTTTTTTCCCGGGTGTAACGCCCATACCCAGTCATCAGTATGGCTGGGGAGTCGCCAGGTCTAGCCTCGATGGTGCACCGGAGCATGGCGACCCCAAAGTAGCTGAGCGCAAACTGGTATTCCCAACCCCCGAACCGAAAGCCGCCGAAGCGCTGATATACATTCTCGCATCGGAAGTTAACTTCAACGATATCTGGGCGATCACAGGCATACCGGTTTCGCCTTTTGATGCCCGAGAATCTGATGTTCAGGTAACCGGCTCAGGAGGCGTTGGTATAGTGGTATCACTCGGTGCCGAGCTGGTTTCGGAAGGACGACTGTCGGTAGGGGACTTAGTAACCGTTTATTCGGGACAAAGCGAGTTGATGTCGCCTGACCAGGGATTAGACCCCATGGCGGCAGATTTCCGCATTCAGGGATACGAGCGTAACGACGGCTGTCACGGTCAGTTCCTAGCCGTTCAAGGACCACAGCTACACCCTAAACTGAGCTCACTAACCTTTGAAGAAGCAGGTTCTTATGGCCTAACCATGGGCACCATTCAAAGAGCCCTATTTACCACGTTGAATATTGAAACGGGGCGACGCCTTTTCGTTGAAGGTGCCTCCACAGGTACGGGCTACGACTGTCTTAGAAGCGCAACAGCTAGCGGTCTTTCTTGCTTAGGCATGGTATCCAGTGACCAGCGGGCAACCCGGGTCACGGCGGCTGGCGGCTCACCCATCAACCGTAAAGACAGCCGCTGGCAGGATATTTTCACTGCCGTACCAGACGATCCAAAAGAATGGCAAGCTTGGCATGAAGCGGGCTTACCTTTCGTCGCCGCTGCAGAGGACGCTGTCGGCGGTAATATCGACTATGCGGTATCACATGCAGGCGAAAATGCGTTTCCTAGAACGTTCCAGCTGCTGGGTAATAACGGCGTGCTGGCATTTTACGGCGCATCTTCGGGTTATCGCTTTACCTTTTTAGGCAAACCCGGCGCCTCTTCCCCTGCAACCATGTTTCGTAGGGCTGGTTTAAGACCAGGGCAAACCATCTTGATTGTATATGGACCCGGAGCGGATGATGGCATCGTTGATAATGTTGCGATTGAAGCCATAGAAGTCGCTTGCCAAAACGGCGGGCAAGTTGCCGTTTTGGTCGACACTATCGCCCAGCGGGAGTTCGTCAGTTCTCTGGGGTTTGGCCCAAGGGTTCGGGGCGTCGTTAGCATCGAAGAAATTGCGAAACGCTTGGGTAACGACTTTATGCCTCCGGGACCTTTTCCAGGCATGCCAGATCCGTTTACCGAGTCACTGGCTTTTCGCGAGGCCGTGAGAGAGTTCTCCGACAAAACACTCAAGCCTATCGGCTCCGCTATTGCCCCAGCGCTTAGAAACACATTAGACAAACGTGGACTACCTGACATTGTCTTTGAACGGCGCGGACGGGACGGCCTTGCCCTTGCTTCCGCACTGGTAAAACCCAACACCGGTCGGGTGGTCTATGCCGAAGACCTTGAGGGACAGTGCTTTAGCTTTTATGCACCTCAGGTCTGGACGCGTCAGCGACGCATACTCATGCCTACAGCGGAGATTCGAGGCACACACCTCAACACCTCAAGAGAGTTCGCCGAAATGCAGGAGCAGATCGCCTCAGGTCTGCTCGCTGTACTTCCGCCTACACCCGTCACCATGGATGAGCTTCCCGAAGCTCACCAAGCCATGTGGGAGAACCGCCATCAGGGCGCTAATTACGTTGCAGTGCACGCCTTGCCGCGGGAAGGCCTGAAAACCAAAGACGAGCTTTATCGAGCCTGGGCATTGCGAGATGCGGCAGAGCGCGGTGAGCAAATAACTCAAGTAGAAACCGGCTCAGCAGGAGCGCTCCGATGAATGATTTCGTGCAATTCACCGATGACATGACCAGTCAGTCCAAGTCAGGAAAAAGACTGGACAATAAATCGATTATCTTAACGGGCGCTGCCGGATCGATTGGCCGGTTTATTACCCGACAATTGCTCTGCGAGGGTGCCAGAGTGATGATGACAGGGCGTGATATCAGCAAGCTTGAGGAGTTTGTAGATTCACTCTGCGATGACGGTTTTGACAGGGAAAACATGGTGGTTACTGTGGGCGATTGCGCCGACCCTGAAGTTTGTCGACGAATCGTTGCGGACACCGTGGAGGCCTTCGGCACCATTGACGTGCTGGTCAATAATGCCGGTGCAGCAGGCCCCAAATACACGCTAAGAGATATTCCCTTTTCAGATGTAGAAATGAAGACCGCCGGATCCGATCAAACGATGTTCGATTCCGCCATGAACCTATTGGGCGCACCGTGGAACATGGCGCGTGCGGCCGCTCCACATATGTCAGTGGGTGCATCCATCATCAACGTATCGACAATCTTTTCGCGAACGCACTATTTTGGTCGCATACCCTACGTGGTTCCCAAGTCTGGCCTAAACGCCCTATCCAAGGGACTCGCGCTTGAGCTTGGGGAAGAGCAAGGCATTCGTGTCAATACTGTATTTCCCGGACCGATTGAGTCTGAGCGTATCGACACGGTGTTTGCCCGCATGGACGAGCTTCAGAACCTGGAGCCGGGCAGCACGGGCCGCGAATTCCGCGACCTCATGATTACGACTCGCGAAGGTGAAGAAGGGCTTGAATACCGCTACCCAACACCCACCGATGTGGCCTCTTCAATTACTTGGCTCGCCTCAGGGGAATCTGCTGCGGTTTCGGGTCATGCGGTTGAGGTCACTAACGGTATGCAGGTGCCTGCTCAGAGTCGATCTCAGCTTGTGTCCTGGCCCGATAAGCGGCTAGAAGATTTATCAGATCATATTGTGCTGATATTGGGCGGCTCCGACTACGAGGAAGCCGTGACCTTCGCTGAGCGACACACTGAGAGTGGCGCACGAGTGCTGCTAGCATTTAGAAATCTTGAGTCAGTAGGCCACGCACGGTCGATTATCCAAGCACGAGAGCTTGAATCCGTTCAACTTTCGCACCTTGACCCCTTGCGCCGGGAATCTGTAGACAGAACCATGCAATTCATAGACGACCACTTCGGCCGACTTGATGGCGTTATTGTTCTTCCGCAGAAGAAAAATGGTCAATATGGTTACTCAATCTGTTCAGCAACCGACGACGATGTAGAGAATTTCGTCAAGGACGAGGTCGTGGCACCCGTAGCTTTTGCCTCCACCCTCGCCACCAACTTAAGCCGCTGGTTTGGAAAATGTGATCCCCCCGCCATTACCTATGTCACCAACGCCAGTGATGGACATGGTAATTTACTGAATGAAGTCATTCGCGCCTCTAATGAAGCCCTAATTCGCGGTTGGCGCCATGAAGATGAAACACTAAAAGCAGCGGGAGAACTTTCTTGGTCAGTGCAACCCAACCAGTTGGTGCGCTACGACACTGAGGATAGAGATGCCCTCCCCTTTGCGGCAGATTGGGCTGCAACCCTCACTAACCGCGTGCGGCAGATGGATCCGATTAACCTCTGGATTCCAAAGGATATTAAACGCGCCACAGGTAAAGGCGCCATGCCCACATCGCTGATGCGTGTTTTACCCGGCTTGCACAAAGGAAAAACCGCCGTCATCACAGGTGGCAGCCTTGGCATAGGCCTACAATTGGGACGCTACCTCGCTATCGCCGGAGCCCGGGTGCTATTAAGTGCTCGCAGTGAAGCCAAACTTATAGAGGCAAAGGCTGAAATTGTTGCGGAGCTTAGTGGCATTGGCTACCCCAATGCTGACAATCGAATTCATGTGCTTGCCAATATCGACGTTGGAGATCCGGCGGCGCTAGAAACATTGCATCAGCATGCCGTAGACCTCTTCGGTCAAGTCGATTTTTTAATTAACAACGCGGGCATTTCCGGTGCCGAGGAAATGGTTGTTGATATGACCCTAAAAGACTGGGATCGCACCATGGAAGCGAACCTAATCTCCAACTATTCTCTAATACGTAAGTTTGGCCCGCTAATGAAAGATAAAGGGCGGGGCTCGATACTTAACGTTTCAAGTTATTTTGGTGGTGAGAAATACGTGGCCGTGGCCTACCCCAACCGCGCTGACTACGCCGTGTCCAAGGCGGGACAACGTGTGCTCGCCGAGATCCTGTCTCGCCATCTTGGACCAGAAATTCAGATCAATGCCCTGGCACCTGGCCCTGTTGATGGAGCACGACTTCGAGGATTGGGCGATGCCCCGGGTTTATTTGATCGTCGCGGGAGATTAGTTCTCGAAAACAAACGCCTTAATCAGGTCCATGCCGCCATCATATCTGCTGTCGCCGATGGCTATCCGATTGAAGAGATCAGGAAACTCTCCGCTAATGCCGTTGAGGTTCTTCCCACCCACAACCTACCTTCAGTACTAAGCCGTCTTTACTCACAAGTAAAAGACTCAGGGGGAACAGGAAGCTCGAGTAAATGCCTGCTGCACATGGGCATGGCAGTCAAGCTCGTCGAGCGATTGGTCAACGCAGGTATTTTTACGACTGAAGACAAAGACGAGTTCTTGGGCTCTTTCGTCGACGCGCCCTCTCCCTTCTTTGACAAGGAAGCCTGCAAAAGATCGGCGACCCAGATCGAGTCGGGAATTTTAAATCGACTGCACCTTCATAAAATGCCAACAGATGAGCAAGTCGGCTTGTCGACCGTATTTCACCTCGCCGATGAAATCGTCAGTGGTGAGACTTTCCACCCTTCCGGCGGCCTGAAATTTGACCGCTCGGTAACCGAAGGCGAATTACTCCTTTCACCAAGTGAAAAAGATTTGGCTCGGCTTAGTGGCAAGCGCGTTGTGATATTAGGCGACTGCATGCGTAATGAGATCACAGAAATTGCGAAGGGGTTTAAATCGAATGGTGTTGAAAAGCTCTGGATCTTAACGCGCTCTGAAGAAACCAAAACCACGCTATATCACGCACTCGAGTGTGACAGTGTGGAAAATATCGACGTGCGCTGCATCGGTGACGATATCGAGGGTGCCCTAGATAACTTGCTGCGCCATGACGGCGGATTCGACGTTGTTGTCAGCAGCCCCTTTGAGCGCTTACCCCTAAATGCGCTGGCGGGAGACCGCGGTGGTGACTGGGATCGCGTGCTATCCGATGAACAGTTCCGGCAACTCGTTCACCAGCAGCTTACCCATCATTTCCGCAGTGCACGGATTGCAGCTTTGATACCCAGCTGCCAAATCGTATTGCTTACACCCGAGACCTCTTTAGCGTCAACCCGTGAAGAGTTTGCGTTAGCGCTGTTCGTCAAAAACTCACTGCATGCATTTACGGTGACGCTAGGTGTGGAAGGTGAACGTTTACCGACCGTTCCTGCAGTCAATCAGGTGCAGTTAACTCGCAGGGCCCACACCGAAGAACCTTCAAACGATCAGGAGCTTTCTGAGGAAATGGAACGACTGGTTGCAGCGGTCATGCAATGCTCTGTCCCTGCTCCGTCGCCAAAAGAAAGTCGTTATCTGTCAAAGATCTTCCGAGGAAATGCTGTGACGGTGTAAATACGGCGTATGGAAAGCGAAACAGGAGTCCAATAGGGCTCCTTTTTTTTGCGACACAATGTGTGCCACAGTTGGGATAAAACTGAGGCTTTCACACTCAAGCTAAGACAAGCGCTGTCCCCTCGCGCAATACGCGTCGCCAAATTACAAGCGTTGAGATTGTGGGGTTGGTAGAACGAAAAAACCTCATTGCTTCAAAGCTTTTTGTATTTAGCACAACCCGCTGAGATTAAGGCGATTTGAGATGGCGGACACAGGCCGCTACTCGCTTAACTGCACCACACAGCGCTGCTCGCCGAGAAACTGCTCGACATCCTCGTCGTACTCAAAGTTTTTACGATAATCTGCCATGTAGCCACGGGCATGATCTCGTAGGCGCTTGCGTTGCAGGGCAGCGCAGTAGCGACGTACATCCTCTACCGTTTCGAGTATGAGTGGGGGCACAGTGACCGTTTCGCCTTTGCTATTTTTAGCAACCATAGTGAAGTAGCAGGTATTCGTGTGTCGGCGCGCGCCTGTCTGAATATTTTCAGCAACGACCTTAATTCCCACAACCAATGACTTGGTACCCACATAGTTAACGGAACCCATCAGCGATACCACCTCCCCAACCTCGACCGGCTCGAGAAATTCCACCGCATCGACACTCACCGTCACACAATAATTACCGGCGTGCTTGCTCGCGCAAACATAGGCGACCTTGTCCATCGTCGACATAAGAGTGCCGCCATGCACCTTGCCGCCGAAATTTGCGAAGGCGGGAACCATTAATTCAATAATGGTGCGTTGAGAGTAAGAAACAGGGTGGCCTTCTTGCATCGGCTTCTCCACGGTTTGCACTGGGGTCTGGGGCAATGCTACATCACAGCAAGACAACGTGTTTAGTTAAATTACCGAAAGCCGTCGTTCCTAGAATAGCCATCGGTAGCATCGCCCTAGCGGGTGCGCTGACTGGGGCAGCGGTGTCGCCCTACGGCAAAGCCTCGCAGTGCTCGATGCTTGGTTTTTCTGCCTGTAACGCGCTTGCGCCAAACATTGAATGAGCGAGGCTTCAACTCCCTGCGCATAAGATTAATAACCCTAGACTCATCGAGCCCATATTCGGTCTCAATGACCTCGAAAGGGGTTCGGTCCTCCCAGGCCATTTCGATCACCCGGCCAATGTCATCACTGGAAAGTCGATTTGTAACGTTGCTCAAAATTATTCTCGATACGTGTACAGCGTATATTTTTTTAACTATACGAGGCGCTACCGTGATGAGTTCTCAATGCATGGAATTATTTTTTAAAGTCCGGCATTGCATCAACAGCAAGCCAAACTAAAAAAGAATCAACACAGGAAAGCATTAAAATCCTGCGTATGGTTTGGCCGCCATTGGCATCTGCGCTGATCTCGACAAGCAGTCGGGAAGTGATAAGCATAAACATCAAGAGCCGACCCTAGTGCGACAAAAAAAAGACCCATATTGCTTTTATTTTGATACTGTTGATCTCTAAATTTTTCAGACTCGGATGAATAATATGCCCTCCGGTATCGCCCAAATCTTTCTTGCAGTTTTTCTGGTTTTTCTCACTGCATGTGCCGACTCAGGAAACCCAGCACCGCCTCCAACACCGAGTCCTGCACCGGAACCTGAGCCCGAGCCCGAACCCATTCCTTTTCAGGCTCTCTATGACCAAGGTGTCGATCAATACTTAGGCGAGTACACCCCCATGGCATCGGAAACCGTTGATGACATTGTTCAGCACACCTTCGGCGCTGGAGATGGCCCCCTGTGTCTGCGAGGAGGTGAATACACCATGGCAACTCGCGAAGCCACGGGCGAAGATTTGATGATTTTTCTAGAGGGTGGGGGCGCATGCAATAGCGAATTCTGCTCAGCCACAGAAAATGCAGCGCCGGGCATGCCGCGCAGAGGAATACTCGATCCAGAATTTCCAAATAATCCCGCTAGTGACTTCAATGTAGCCTACCTGCCCTATTGCGATGGTTCCGTCTTTTCTGGTGATGCAGAGTACGACGATGACGACGACGGAGTTATTGATCGCCACCACCGGGGCCTGAAGAATCTCTCCGCTTCTATCGACGTTATTGTGTCGACATTTCCCGCACCCGCGCGAATCCTTCTCACCGGCAATAGTGCGGGTGGTTTCGGCACTGACTACATGCTGCCACTGGTCAGAAAACTCTACCCGGATACGCCGATTGACTTAGTCAACGATTCCGGCGTGGGGGTTTCGAAGCCCGGTTACGTAGACTTTCTTAGCGAAGAGTGGAATGCCACTCGATTTATCCCGGAAGATTGTGACAGCTGCGTCAGTGAGGAGGGGCACACCACGGGTTACCACATTTTTCAACTTAATGAGGATCCCAATCTTCGAATGGGTTTCATGAGTACCAAGCAAGATTTTGTCATTGCAGATGTTTTCGTTGGCATCGGCGGTGAAGCCTTTGAAGCCGCCCTGATCCCTGAAATGGCTGCGCTCGAGGAGGCCCATCCTGAGCGCTTTCGAAGCCTAATTGCAGATGGTAATAGCCACACCTTTATTCAGGCTCAGTTCAATCGAGAGGTAGGAGGTGTATTCGTTTATCAGTGGGTCGCTGACATGCTCGACGGCTCCGCAGATTGGCAAAGCGTCAGTGATTAAATGCCTTTAGAGCGTATTAGGCTCTAGGTCTGATTTAAGGGCGCAAATTTCACGATATCTTTGGGGCAACGCGACCTAACCAGGCAGCGCTTTAGGTCAGTGAATGAATCACATCCCTCGACATAGATTGGTTCTGGTGCCGTGGAGTACAGCTACCACCTCTTATTCTGCAGCCACAATGCAGATCTAAGCGTCGGCGGGCGCCGACAAACCTCAGAGCTTCGCATCGTGGAAGATATTTTGAACGTCTTCGCAGGCGTTCAGAAGGCTCAGAAGCTTTTCAAACTGCTCGAGCTCATCGCCACTAATTGCGGTTTCTCCTTTGGGTACAAACTGAATTTCGTCGACTTCGAAATCAACATCGGGGAATGCTTCTGTAAGGGTATTACGCGTCTTGGCGTACTCAGTATTAGGCGACAATACCGTTAACATGCCATCTTCATTCTCGACGTCAGTAACGTCTACATCTGCCAGCAATAAGGCTTCGAGTACCTCATCCTCATCACCGGGGAAAACAAATACCGCCGCATGATCAAACATATGCGCAACGGTGCCCGGGGTACCCATTTTACCCTTACCCTTAGTGAAAGCAGGCCTCACATCACCGATAGTCCGATTGGCATTGTCGGTCAAGCACTCGACCAACAGCATAGTCCCGCCAGGACCAAACCCTTCATAGCGTGCAACATGATAGTCCTCACCCACGCCGGACTCAGCCTTGGCTAGCGCCTTGTCAATGACGTGGGATGGCACTTGATCCTTCTTGGCTCGATCAATCAGTGAGCGCAAAGATAGGTTCGCCGCTGGGTCAGTTCCACCTGCCTTAGCACTGACATAAATTTCTCGACTATAGCGAGAATAAACCGCCGTCTTTACAGCTGCAGTTTTTGCCATCGACAGCTTGCGATTCTGGTACGCGCGACCCATTCAGGACTCCTAGAGGATAGGCTAAGGCATTAGTTTACCGCGAAAACTGCGCCATCGAGCACTTCTGGGTCTTTAATCTCAAGTTGAAGAACGCGACATCAACCACACTGCAGCAGCCACGGCGACACCGCCTAACAATTGCATGGGCGCAAACGAAGCGTTTAAAACAGGCACAGAAATTAGCGCTGTAAATAGTGGAATCAAAAAAAGATAGCCACTTGTAACCGCAGCACCGCCTAGTTTAAGCGCAGAAAACCAAAATCCAAACGACAAAATAGAAGCCGGAACGACAAGCCAAATAAACAGCAAAATGTCGCTCACTAAGACCAATTTAATACCGGGTAGATCCATAGCCAACGCGAGAATGAGCACCTCACCCCCCCCCACTAGCATTTGCCATGCATTGAGACTCCAACCCGTTATCGAAAGTCCAGAGGTCTTGGTAAAAACTGTCGCCGATGCCCAACAGGCAGCACCAACTAACGCGAGTGCAAACCACTGCAACTCGCCCATACCCGCCTCACTCACTCCCGACCCAATGATCAACGCAACACCGGCCATTCCAACCCCTAGCGCGATCAGTTGCAGAAGCGGGGGAAACTTACGATTCATAAGCGCCAACATACCCGTAACCCAAATAGGCATCGTCAGGGTCAAAAGTGAAATTGTTGCGGCACTCAAGTGCTCCATGGCAATGAAGCCGGTACCGAATAGCACCGCGGTCTGCAGTGTTCCTACCAGGAATACACCACCGACATCAGACAGTGTCTTTGGGGTCTCAAGCTGCCTACGTAAAGACAACCAAATAATCGCCAAGGCGCCCGCCAAGGTGAACCGACTGGCCACAAGAACAAGAGGGTGTATACCGTCGACAATAAAGAGCTTAGAAACGACAAAGGCCGAAGCCATCAATAAAGTTGAAGCCAGCAGCAGCCAGTAATAGCTCCTGAGGATCATTTTATTTTGGCTCATTATTTTGTCCGAGACGTTCGATAAAAAAATGATAGCTTGTAGGGAACACCTTAGTCAGCCAATGCATAATGCGGGCATCCCACCCCACAAATATTCTAGGTGTTCCAGCGGCCGCATGCCTAAGAATGATTTCGGCAGCTTTATCGGGTGTTGTTTTAGCGACTTGCCGAAACTGGGCATCGCGCTCATCGGCATTGCTAAGTGCCCACTCGCCGTCGGCACGAGCACGCCGGGCTATGTTTGTAGCCACTCCACCCGGGTGGACACAACTCACTTTAATAGTGCTGTTTCGGTACTCTGCTTGCAACGCTTCGGTAAAGCCTCGTACAGCAAATTTCGCAGAGTTATAAGCGCTTTGCCCGGCAACACCGATCATGCCGAAGATGGAAGATACATTTACTAGATGCCCCACGGGAGCTGCCTGTAGCAATGGTAAAAAAGCCCGGGTTGACCACACCACACCCCAAAAGTTGATGGCCATCAACCACTGAAAGGTCTCTTCACTGGCGTCGGCAAAAGGAGCACCGTAAGCGACGCCTGCATTGTTGAAGACGGCGTCAAGACGGTCAGTTTCCCCAGCAACAAGTCGCCCCCAATTCACGATAGCCCCCTGGTCACCACAATCCACAATATGGGTATGCACAGCGGCCTTTTGCCCATCAAGGCTAGCTAGGGTCTCTTCCAATCGACCCGGATCGATATCACATAACCATAACTCGCAACCTGCAGAATTTAGCTGCTGAGCAAGAGCCCGACCGATGCCATCACCCGCGCCGGTAACAACTGCCTTTTTTCCCGTGAAATACCTCTCTGACATGCTACTAATCTCACCTAAATTTTGAGGTTACACTAGGCTAAGACAACGTAAGGTACAAGCGCTGCGCACCACAACATCAGCTTGTAAGTAGCGACAGAATTGATAACCTTCGCGCCAATCCCATGCAACTTAACAATTTAGAAAAAGGGTCTAAAAACATTGATTTCTGCTAACGAAACGTTTGACGGCACCTGGCCGTTTCCGCCCTGCTTTTCAACAGCTGCGGGCTTTAAGCAACATTACATTGACGAGGGGCCACGAGACGGCGAGGTTGTCGTCTTGCTACATGGCGAACCGACCTGGGGCTATTTATACCGGAACATGATTCCAGGCCTCACCGCAAAGTACCGTGTCATCGTTCCCGATCACATGGGGTTTGGAAAATCAGAAACGCCACAAGACAAAGAGTACACACTTAGAACTCATGTAGAGAATTTAGAGGCCCTTATCGAAGAGCTCAGGCTCACTGACATTACTTTCGTGGGGCAAGATTGGGGTGGGCCTATCACGGGCGCTTTTACCGCGAGAAATCCTAAGAAGGTTCAAAGGTTATTCCTCATGAACACCGTATTAGGTTTTGGGGGCGGCAAAGCGAGCGGCGGCAAAACCCCCTGGTTTCAATGGATAGAAAAGCACGCTAATGCTGGCACGCTCGAGGGTATTTTGGGGGAAATGGGGAGTACCGTACTCTCAGTGATGAAAATTATTGGCTTTCAAAACTCTCGTGACGTCTCTGACACCTGGATTGATGCCTACTCAGCTCCCTTTCCGGACAGAGCGAGCTGCATCGGCGCCATCAGCTTCCCTCTTGACGTTCACGAGGGACGATTCCTCCCCTTCGTGCGTGAAACGCTAGAACATGGGGATCTAGATGCACTGCGGGCCAAACCCGCCATGCTAATTTCAGGCGACAAGGACTTTGGCATTGCCAAGGATCATGCGATCAGTGACTTCAAAGGTTTATTTCCGTCATCACCTATTGTTGATGTTGAAGGTGTCGGGCATTTTTGCCAAGAGGATATTCCAGATACACTGGTGGCCTTGATTGATAGCTTCATCCAATCGAATCCTTGACGCTTTCTTTTAACTGAACAAAAGAGATCCTTACTATGACAACTGCCATCACGCTCCTCGACGGGGGAATGGGACAAGAATTGATCCGTCGTAGCAGCGCCGCGAAACCGCATCCGTTGTGGTCGCTTCAGGTCATGATGGACGAGCCTGAGCTTGTAGCTAACGTGCACCGCGACTTCTGCCTCGCCGGTGCGCGGGTTATCTGCCTAAATACTTATTCAGTTACCCGACACCGACTGCAAATGGGAAATGAACTGCCAGACCTACCCGAGTTGCTAAAACATGCTGGAGACCTCGCGCGGGCAGGTATACAGGCCTCAGGACTTCATGGAATCGATGTCGTAGCATCACTCCCACCTCTGACAGCATCTTATTTAAAACAAAGTCCCCTGAGCCCAACTCAGATGAAAGACGAATATAAGGAGCTTATGGAACTGCAGCGTCATCATGTAGATGGATTTCTTGCGGAAACGCTAAGCTCGGTTGCCGAGGGCGAAGCAGTGTTGCGCGCCGCTCAGGAAGCAGGAACCGGCGTACACCTGGCGTTCACAGTGCAAGATGAAGACGGCACATTGCTACGCTCGGGGGAGTTGCTGGAGGACGCGCTGCGGGCTTGCGTGCCGCTGAAACCACTATCAGTGATACTCAATTGCTCAATCCCTGAAGCCATCGACCAGGGTTTACCGCTGGTGGCACAGGCTACCGAAATATTCGGTGCCTACGCCAATGGCTTTCACTCTGTCACCGCCTTGAAACCTGGGGGAACCGTTGATGTTCTTACGGCAAGAGAAGACCTGACCCCTGCTGCATACACTGACATGTCGTTGCAGTGGCTCGAGCTCGGTGCTTCTATCCTTGGGGGTTGCTGTGAAGTGGGCCCAGCCCATATTGAAGCGCTGGCCCAGGGAATCATCGGAAAGGGTCGGCAGCTTTCTGGCTTACCTGCCGCAGCCTAGCAACCGAAGGCTTTTACTTCTGGAGCCAACTGTTGCACCAGCCGTTGGCATGCACTCGCTTGCCAGCAAATATTGGGCAGGCACCGTACTCACCGTCACTCGCCTGATAAATCGCACAGCTGGTGCACTGCTGTCCGGCACCACCAGGACCCGCTTTCTTTGCCCACTTTGCGGTATCGACCGCGGTATGGTCGGCAACATAACCCAGCGCCGTCGCGGTAGGATCATCTGCTGCAACCACTGGCCCCTGAGCATGGGAAAATCTAGCGATCAGCATTGCCGATGAGGCAACCGCAGCGCCCTTGATGAAGGTTCTTCGAGAGGTGTTGTGCGACATATTAAACTCCGGGGTTGGTTTGATATTTCCCTACTTTACGCAAGGCCATTATACACAGCCCTTCGCCGTCTAGATTTTGTCCTACTGTGCTACCCCGAAGCACTAGCCTGGGCAAACCGTTACCCACCAGCCTTGGCTATTTAAAGACTGCATCAGTGCCCCCTTAAATAGTCTTAAAGGTTATGTATATTAATATAATATATTATATTATGTAATATTAACACCTCTCACTTATAATCCAGGCTGCACAACACCTCGTAACAGTTCACAATTAACCATCAACGTGATCTTTAGGAGAAATTTTTATGAGCAGCTCAGCTTCCGACTTACTCACCATAGCTATTGGCGCAACTTTTATTGCCCTACCATTATTAATATCAACTATTTAATAAATAATATGAATATTGCTAGCAGCGTTTTTGTTGCAGAAGGTGTTAACACGACCCCTGTCACTGGGCAGTCTGCACAAATTCGCACTAGCTAAGGCCTGAAAACCCCGAAAACAGGCGATCTGGCCATTTTATTTTCTATAATGACCTCAAGTTCTTTGAAATAAAGCCGCTACTCACATTAGATTCAGTTTTTACCCGAAATGTAATGTGGAGCAGGACATGCCTTGCATCTTCAATGGAATTTGCCGGAAAACGCTAGTACTGATCGGGGTGATTGCCGTGGCAGGCTGCCAGCACGCAGCGCAGGGTAATCGCACTGCTGACTATCCAATCAGTGAGCAATTTCCACAGGTCTACCAACAGAAACTTCAAGCAAGTGCGCACTGGCAATTGATCGCCCAAAACGAAGCCCAACTGTTGGTGACACGGTTTGACGAAGCGCCCTCACTGCAACTCAGCCCTACAAGCAGCGGCAGTGAGTCACCGTTTCAGCGCGTCTACCATGACTTCCTTGCCGAGGGCCTGCTGAACGAAGGCGCGATTTTATATGAGGCTGGGGAAGACGCAAGGGTTGAGTTCAATATTGAAGTCATTGAATTTACAGCGCGCAGCCAGCTTAACCTCCCTCCGGGCTTTTTTTCCGCGACGGCCTTATCTGCATACATCATCGGCCATGCGGTTGAAGCCTGGTCAAACCCGGCCGCCTTACTTATACCTGCCGCGGTTGGCGCTGATTTTTATCAGTATATGAATGCTGACTCACTGACACCAGATACAGAAATCATTTTAACAACGCGGGTTCGACAGGACACGCGTTTGGTCTACAGTCATTCATCCATCTACTACCTCCGCACTGAAGATACTGGGCTTTATCAAGAAGCCGGGGCAATAAAAGTCCGAGGGCCTGTCACATTATGAATACCAAGCACCCACAAAGGCTTTTTGCACTTGCGTCAGTTCTAATTAGCCTAGCGGCCTGCAGTAACTACTATGGTGGCAATGCGGCGAGTCAAGCCATTTACTCAACACAGCAGAAGTCGATTGACCTTCGTGCAGAGGTCGAAACAGCCTGTGCACAACTTATTAGACGCGCAAAGCACACCAATAAGCGCAAGGACACTTTTCTAGTTGTCAGCTTTGCAGATCTCAGCGCACTTAGTCAGTCCTCGCAGCTGGGACGGCTTATGGGACAAGACTGCAGTACTGAGTTTGTTAACGATGGCTATCAAGTAACCGAGCCTTTATTTGCCGACGCGCTCTACATCGACCCATCTCAAGGTGAGCTCATGCTTTCGCGCAACTTAGAAGTTCTCGCACAAGACCATGAGGCCACTGCGGTGGTGGTTGGTACCTACACAGTCGGCCGAAATACCGTGTATGCCAACGCAAGATTGATTCGATCAAATGACGCCCTAGTACTCTCGGCCGTTTCATTTGAAATCCCACTTACTCCTGAGGTCGGTCAACTCATTGCTCAGGGCCCTCGCTGACCCCTAACTCAACGATTTAATGTTGAGACCTTAGTCGATATGACCACGAGCATGAACCAGCCTCCAATTTGGCACCCAAGGCCGACCATAGGCTTCCTGAGAATCTCCCTGGTGCTCCCATCCACGACAGTGGTTCAGCTCATGTATTAGCACGCCTGGAACTTCTGGCGTCAACACATGCACCTCACAGACTACTCGCTGCCAACGAGCCCTTCGGATCGCACAGGCGTTACTGCGCGCGTCACCGCAAATTTGCGCCACCATCGAGGGAAGGTCATGCTTCTTTATTTTTACCGTGGCGTTGAGAAGGTCTGGGCATAGCTCATAGCCCCCGCCCACACAAACTTCTGAACTTGATTTGTCGTACAGTCCCGCAAAAAGCAGGGCCAAGGTCAGTCCACCCAAAAATAAAATCCAGTAAGGATGAACCCTCATAGGCTGCTGGTCAGCAGACTGCGGCATACTCAGACCACTCCTAATACTGGCCTACCGATAATTAACGTTCCGTAGCTGTGGTAAATAAACATCCGCCTTGGCCGCCGCCACGTCACCACGAAGACCCCAGTTTGGCGGAATGCTCAAAGTTAAACGCAAAAACCCACTCACACCATCGAACAGCACAACAGGTCCAAAGCTGAAAGTCACATCATATTAAAAAATATGGCACGTAGTGATGACATCATAACCGTCATCCCTCAGCATGGGATCTCTTGAGCAATTGATTCAGCGAGGACCATGACCAATGCGCACCAACAATAAAACAGCCTTGGTAACCGGAGGTGGTTCAGGTCTAGGAGAAGCGAGCAGCCTGCGACTTGCAGAAGAAGGCGCACATGTTTTTGTAACTGATATATCTGGCGACTCGGCAGAACGCGTCGTACAAACTATTCGAAAATCTGGGGGAAGCGCTACAGCGCTCCCTCATGATGTTACGCAGGAATCTGACTGGCAACGGGTGCACGATACGATTGCAGGCGCATGCGTTTCTCTAGATATACTCGTCAACAACGCGGGCGTGGTTTTCTCAGGAAATATTGAGGAAACCTCTCTCTCTGACTGGCGCGCTGTCAACAGTGTGAACAGTGAAGGGGTATTTTTAGGAATGAAAAGCTGTCTAGACCTGATGTCGAAGCCCGGGGGTTCGATCATCAACATTTCATCGATCGAAGGCATCATTGGCGACCCCAACTTAATCGCGTACAACGCCAGCAAGGGTGCAGTTCGACTCATGACCAAATCTGCTGCACTGCACTGCACTCAGGCGGGCTACGGTGTCCGTGTCAACTCAATTCACCCAGGTTTTATTGAAACACCCATGGTCGCCGCAGGCATAGCCGCGATGGGCGACGCAGCCGAGGAATTTCACCAAAATATCATTGCGGCCATTCCTATGGGACATCTCGGACAAGCCATCGATATTGCCAATGCGGTACTCTTTTTGGCCTCTGATGAATCGCGTTATATGACGGGTAGCGAAATGGTTGTCGACGGCGGCTACACCGCGCGTTGAAACCAAGTAACAGAGCCAAAACCGGCCCACTCAGGGGTCGATAGCAACCCCTAGTACCCCGCCAATAGAGGGTGAACGTAGTTAGCAGTACTAGACTAAATACCCAGCGCACGGACGCTGATGTAACACTGGGACCCGTTATTTAGCCAATATGCATTCGGCTAACCAGCCCGCCATGTCTCGGGCAGTTACACGGGAAATATCTGGCATGAAGGCGCCGAAAATCTCGTTGGCGTGGATAGTCCCCATGGCTTGTCGGCACTGCGCTAAAACACCCGCTCGCTGAAGCAATCGATAAAAGGCGATGCCCTCATCGCGCAGTGGATCACACTCGTTAACGCTGACCATTGTCGGCGGAAAATCCGCGACGTCGGCCTCAGAAGCAAAGCCCGGCCAGGCCATTGGGTCCTGAGCTTCCAGGGCCTCAATGCCGTAAGCCATAGTAGTGTGATTATGCGCCACGCTAATCAAAATACCTTCGTTCTCACTTGAAGATGGCGCGGCATCAGAGGGCCATGCGCCAAGAATAAAGGGGCATAGCGCATAAAGACCTACTGGCTTTGTAGCCTCACTGTCTGCAATTAGGCGCATAGTGGTGGCAATCGCAAGGTTACCCCCACCACTTTCACCCGCAATCATGATCTGATCGCCTTGAATGCCCAACTCATCCAGATGCTGAGTGACCCACTGATATCCTGATACACAGTCGTTTAAACCGGCGGGGTATGGGGCCACCTCGGGTACCGATGACGGGCGAAGAGAATTACGGAAATCGACCATCACAACGCAGAGGTTTTGATGAGCAATCGTTTTACCCCAAGCCCTATAGTTAGCATCAAGCGCCGAAAGAATGGCCATACCTCCGCCATGGATGTAATAAACGCAGGGTAGAACCTCATCGGTATCCGGGCGAATAATTTGTAGATTAATGGTGTTACCGTCTGGCTGAGACACCACGGATTCAGACGTTATTCTCAGGCCCTTTGAGGGCGTGATGTCCTCATTGTCCAACACGCCTAACAGCTCCGACATGGCCTCTTCGACCGCCAATGCTTCGGGCGTGTTCGCAACCGCCAAGGCTTCGTCCCGAGTTGCAACATCACCGCTTTGAGACAAAAGCGGCGATTCAAACCCGGCCAGAAGGCCTCGATTGCGCATGTCCAGCCGATCGTCTTGCATAGGGTCGTAAGTCATACTTTGCATCTCCAAAGGGGGTATATTTCTTGGGCTGTCGAAAAAATTACGAGATATTAAAACCCGGATAACCCTGCGCTTGAATTTCATCGCAAAGCTCACGGTAAACGTGTGCGCCTCCAATATAGGACAGCAAACGCCGCTGCTTACCCTCAATATTGGACCCCGTATACCACGAGTCAATCGTCATCATGAGTGTCTCATTGGCCACTTCATCATGGTGTTGAATCCATTCCTCCTCGCGTTCTGCGGTGGGCTCCATGGTCGATCTGCCAGAATTGACTACGTTCAAAATCGCGTTAGTGACCCAATCTACCTGCTGCTGAGCGCAGGTTTGAACATTGCAAAAAGCCGCAATGGGCGACAGTGGACCACCCACTAAGAAAAGATTTGGAAAGCCATGGACCTGCAGGCCCAAGGTCGTGCGAATATCTTGACTCCAAAGCGCTGTCAGTGACTTTCCGCCGCGGCCCTCAACGCCCATGTTTGACAAAGTGCCGGTACCTGCATCAAATCCCGTCGCCATAATCAGGGCATCAAGGGGGTATTCTTTGTCACCAACGACTAGGCCATGCTCAGTGAACCTCTCAATCGGCGCTGCCTTAATATCGACAAGATGCACATTCGATCGGTTAAAAGCCTCGTAGTAGCCATTCTCTAAAGGCACACGCCTCAGCCCGTAACCCTGATCACGCGGGATGAGTTTCTGCGCCAACTCAGGATCGTTAATTTGAACTCGAATTTTTTCACGAACGAACTCGGTAACCTCTTCATTCATCACCGGGTCTACCAAGACCTCAGGAAAGGTTCCTACAAACATACGCAAAGATCCGTCCGCCCAGCACTCCTCTAGTACTTCGCGACGCTGCTCTAGCGTTAATGTTGCAGCATGACCCTCTTCCGCAGGATCCCAAGGAAACCCCCCAAAAGTGCTATGCACTAACTGACTCAAACGCGGATAGTCGGCACGCCACTCAGCCATGATTTTTTCATCGATCGGGTAGTTCTTCATACGAACTGCGTATTGAGGCGTGCGCTGAAAGACCGTCAACGCTTCAACCTCGGGCGCAAGCGTTTGAATCACTTGTATACCGGTCGCACCGTTGCCGATAACACCAACACGCAAACCCTTCAGGTCAATCGGCTCCTGCGGCCACTGCGCCGTGTGATAAACCTGCCCCTTAAACGCTTCCTGATTAGGAAAAGAGAGTACCTTGGGTGTTGACAGTAATCCCACGCAACTCACGAGATATCTCACGGCATAAACAACACCCGCGTCAGTAGTCACATGCCAACGACCCTCTTGCTCAATCCAGTGAGCAGACACCACCCGGGTAGCCAACTCAATACTGGAATAAAGATCAAATCGATTCGCAACATGTTTTAAGTAGCGCTTAATCTCAGGCTGGGCGGGAAAGCGTTCAGACCAGGCCCAATCGTCGAGCAACTCCTGAGAAAACCAGTACTGGTAAATATTGGCGGGGGAATCAACGCGACATCCAGGATAGGCATTCCAATACCAAGTGCCACCAACATCAGGAGCAGACTCAAGCGCAACAACGCTTAAGCCAGCTTCGCGGAGCTTATAAAGTTGATAAAGGCCCGAGACTCCAGCACCCACCACTAGCGCATCTAACTGATTGTGACTCACACACCCCTCCACCATTAACGGCTTACTTCCAAATACACCCTCAAAACACTGTGGCCGAGTTAATTCACGGGCCTAAAATTAGGAGATCGGGGTATCACTGTGAATTGGTTTACCATCAAAACTCTGGACTGTAAGAAGTAATGGTTACCTGATAGGTTTATCCCAACGAATAAAACAATAACAGGGGTTATTTTTATGCTCAATGTCGAAATCATCTTTGCCCTGGTACTACTAATGGTGCACGTCTGGCTAGTTCCCATGGTCTTTAGCTTAGCCCACGCAAAATGGCTGCTGGGTGCGCGTGATGACGTGGTAGAACTTTCGGTGTTTGCTCAGCGTGCCAAGCGTGCCGCCGCCAACTACATGGAATCGTTACCGGCATTTTTAGCGATTGCCCTATTACTCAAAATTGAGGGCATCGATACGGGCAGCCTCGCACTCTATTGGCTTTCCTTGCGAGGAGCGTATCTGGCGCTCTATGTTTTGGGTACGCCTATCATTCGCTCTCTCGTGTGGGGCGGCTCGGTCGTCATTTTGATTAAAATGGCATTATCTTTTTTTTAAGGCCACTTCAAAGACATGCGACTCTAGGTCGTTTATTACCGGCAATCAGCAGTAAACACTGCGCTTGTCACGGGTCTTGAGAAGACGCACCTTTGGGGCGACGAAAGACTCGTATTCAGCACCCCAGAACGGTGCGGCTGCACAACTGGACGAGCCGCGCTGCTCGGGCGACACTAACAACATGAAGTCTATGGAGAGAAACCGTGTCTGACATTTATCAAACGCAAGGCCGAGGGCAACTTTACGGAGATATAACACGTACGGTAGGCGACACACCCTGCGTCAAGCTCAATCGCATAGCACCCGATCACGTCGAGGTTTACGTCAAGGTCGAATCCTTCAACCCGTTGGGCTCAGTGAAGGACCGGCTTGCGCTGAATATAATTGAGGCGGCAGAGCGCAGCGGCCAACTCAAGCCGGGGCAAACTGTTGTCGAGGCCACCTCGGGGAATACCGGCATCGGACTGGCGATGGTTTGTGCCGCGCGAGGTTACCCCCTGGTGATCACCATGGCAGACAGCTTTTCCATTGAGCGCCGTCGGCTTATGCGGTTCCTAGGTGCCAAAGTTGTTCTCACCCCAAAGGCCGAAAAAGGCATTGGCATGTATCGCAAAGCGCGCCAGCTTGCAGCCGACAATGGCTGGTTCTTTGCGGCCCAGTTTGAATCGAACGCCAATGCGGATATTCATGAGGCGACAACGGGCCCCGAGATCGTGGCTGATTTTGCCGATTCACGACTTGATTACTGGGTCTCGGGTTATGGCACTGGCGGGACGGTTTCAGGCGTCGCGCGGGTACTTCGCAAAGAGCGGCCCGAATGCAAAATCATTCTTTCCGAGCCCCATACCGCGACCTTGATAGGATCAGGAGAGGCTCAGGTGCGCAACGATGACGGATCACCCAACGGCAGTCACCCCGCTTGGTCTCCCCACCTCATTCAGGGCTGGACACCCGACTTTATTCCACTGGTCCTACAGGAAAGCATTGATCACAACGGCTTCGATGAGATTCTTCCGGTCGATGCCGAAGACGGGATGACTTGGGCCAAAAGGCTGGCCACTGAAGAAGGCATACTCACCGGTGTCTCGGGGGGCTCCACTTTAGCAACCGCCATGGAGGTTGCTGCTGGTGCCGAAGCCGGCTCAGTCATGTTGGTTATGTTGCCCGATACGGGGGAACGCTATCTCTCAACACCACTGTTTGAAGCTATCCCCGCTGAAATGACGCCAGAGGAGCAGGCGCTAGCCGACAGCTAATGCTAGGACTCACACATGATAGGTAAAATAATTGAGCTATTTTCCGCAAACCGGGCACAGCCCGAGACCGCAACAAGCGATGCTAGGCAGCTTGCTTCTGCGGCCCTCTTAATTGAGGTAGCGAAAGCTGACGCCGACTTTAGTAGCGACGAACGCGCGGCACTCCTACAACTTCTGCGCAGCACGTTTGATCTTGATGACGAGGGCCTCACGGCCCTTGAGGACTTGGCTGCTGAACGATCGAGTGACGCTGTATCCCTGCATGAATTTACTCGAGTTATCGTAGAAGGGTGTGAGCCCGAGGAAAGATGCCAGTTAATTGGCCAAATGTGGCAGGTGGCCTTTAGTGATGACCATCTCGACAAGTATGAAGAGCATTTAATTCGAAAAGTCGCAGACCTACTGTACGTCTCCCACTCAGATCTAATGCGCATGAAGCATCAGTTCAAACCCGCCCCGAGAACTACAGATCGGTAAAGTTTAAGCGCGGTATGACCTCAGTTGATTATTGACTCCACCAAGTCCTGAAGCGGTAGGATAATCTGACTAACGTGAGAGGTCGGCTTAAATAGGCAAGCCTGAAGGCGTTTGCCTCAATGGCAGGTCAGATTAAGTGACGGGGTAAAGGGCCGCTCACAGCGGGCAAAAAAGCCCATAGAAGGGGCTCAGCCAAAGCTTTAATCGATATCTTCCAGCGGAACTCGGGTCACGATACGAACGATCACCGGGCGCCAAGGCAATAGCCGAAATGATCGAATAAAAAAGCTCTGGAAAAAACCAATACCCAACCAAACCAAGAACGCTTCATAACGCCAAGTGGCGAGATAAACCTGAGCCTTCGCCAACCAGCCTTGGCGGTCGGGCAATCCGTCAATACTCAGTTGGGCTTCACAGCGCTGTGAACCGCAGTTACTTACTTCATCATAGGTATCAAGAACTTGATGTATGACACCCGAGATTTCCACTAAAGGCATGACAAAAGATAGAAGACAAAAGGCAAGCGCAACAAACCCCGTCCAAGCGAGCACGTCGCTGATACGCTTCTTTAACGCATTAGGACCCATCGTATTTCTGCACCTTACAGTTCAAGGAAAACCCGCGTAAATCGCGTGCAAACGCGAAGCGTTGGAGGTAACTGTTGCTCATTTATGGGATTAAGCCGGCGGCGGTCAGCCGAATATGCTCTGAAACCGCCGCATTAAGCGGACAAGCATATTGGCAGTCCATCACTTCATGAAAATCTTCGATATTTTTAATATCAGTCGCTATCACTGCTCATCTTTTTTCGTCCCAATCACTCAACACTACACACCGCTCTACAGGAAATAAAGCGAAGCGACTGAAGTTTTATAAGCTCCCAAAATGAACGCTAGACAAACCCCAAAGCATCCAAGCACGCAATGCTGAAATCTTCATCTGCGGGTAATGCCTCAGAGCCCCCCCACAACGCCCGATTGGCAAGCGCCGTGTCGAAGCCCTCGATTAAGGTTAAAACCTGTCCCTCAGTGCACTTAAAGACATGGAGATAAGCCTGGTCATAGAATTCACCCGAGCGCGCCCTACCCTTGTTCACCGCCAACGCTACAACAGTGTCCTTACCTTCACAAAGAATGCGGTAGTCATTGCAGAAAACAATTTTCTCGGGGTCAACGCAGCTAAAGACTTGCGGTAGTACCTCCTCAAAAAAACGCGATTTCCCCTGATACATCCCTGAAAGAATATGGTCTCGTGTTGGGCACAGAAGCGTAAAATCATCGTGAATCAAAGACCACAACATTTCGTTGTCGCCAGATTTGATGGCGTTGTAAAAGCTATCAACAATCTGTTTCATTATTCTCCTCAAAAATTTTTAATGCTCGGCATGACCGTACTTGCTCACCAGCAAGATATCTACCTAACGGAGGTTCCTGTGCCCTATAAAAGAGTCGCCCTTTTAGGATCTTTAATCCGTGCTACGTAGCGCAGGGATATCACGCTGTAAAGCCTATAGATATTGGCTGCGCCGTCGTTGGGGCGAGGGGCCAGAGGTGATTTTTATTGGGCTGAATCCATCCACCGCTGACAGCAAGTCCGACGATCCCACTTTACGCAGAATTATGGGGTTTAGTCATAAGTGGGGGTTTTCCGGAGTAACAGTGATCAACCTTTTTGCATGGCGAAGCCAAGACCCCAGGGAATTACGAAAGGTGGAGGATCCCGTGGGTCCCCGAAATAATTATTGGCTAAAAAAATTCTCTCAGGGCACCGAGCCTGTGGTTGCCGCTTGGGGAAACGGAGGAGGATTTCGCGCGAGAAACCAGTTCGTCCTTGCAACGGTTGCTGAGCTTTACTGTTTCGGTCAAACGCAACGAGGCCATCCTCGACATCCACTATACGCCCCCGTCAACAGCCGTCTTATTGAGCTGGACAAGTCTGCAAACTAGAACTATAAATCACTACGTAGCCGTCCAGTGGGCTAATGCCCAATGCCGTGCAAAACAGGAGAATGGAAAATGCAAAGTACGGTTGAAACGCTAGAGACTAATCGCGATCTTGGGAACCAGCGTCTTGATATGGCCGCAGCATTTCGCTGGGCGGAACGACTTCATATGAACGAAGCCGTGGCCAATCATTTCAGTCTCGCCGTGAATACTTCGGGAACTCAGTTTCTAATGAACCCCAATCAAGTTCATTTTGGACGAATAAAAGCCTCCGATCTCATTTTACTAGACGCCAATGACCCTGCGGTCATGGAGGGACCTGATGCCCCCGACCCGACCGCTTGGGGTTTACATGGTTCGATCCACAGACTCTGCCCTCATGCGCGATGCCTAATGCATGTACATTCCAAAGCGGCGACCGTACTGGCAACACTGGCTGATAGCAGCCTGCCGCCTATCGATCAAAACAGCGCTATGTTCTTTGAGCGTCATATCGTGGACTCCGACTATGGCGGCTTAGCGTTTGAAGAAGAGGGCATTCGCTGCGCAGGTCTACTGACCAACCCAAAAATCCGCATTATGGTCATGGGCAACCATGGTGTTTTGGCGTTGGGCCAAACCGTTGCCGACACCTTTTTTCAGCTCTACTATTTTGAGCGCGCAGCACAAACTTATATCAGCGCCCTGCAGACCGGACAGCAACTGCGAATACTTGATGACGATATCGCCAGAAAGACCGCCGAGCAGCTAGCTGCATATTCAGATTCGGCAGATTGCTATTTGAGAGACATTAAATTGATGCTGGATGAGGAAGGCTCTACTTACCGATGTTAACGCCTTGAACAAAAACGATTAAACCGGCGTCGCTTTTTACTGGGGCCCTCCGCTGCCCCAAGGTATTTATAAACCGGCAGTCGCGCCATTTAATAATTAGCCTTACCTGTTACAGCGGTAATTCGACGGCTTTGCGCTGTCTCCTCGGGCGCTTCAGCCTGCTGGCCCCACTCAACACGCCCCGCGAAAAGCACCCTTTTTGCTGACATTATTTTAGCGCAGCGATACCTTAGAGGCTGTACGCGTAGATAGCTTTGCGACCTTGACCTCTTAAAAATAGGGGTCCGATATTTAGTGGTCACAACGGGTGTACGCAATAGGGCACGCCTACAAGCCCCTGTACTGATTAACTCAAGTGCGTATAGTTTGCCGCTCCAATCTGTCCTACCACGTAGCCCCAATACAACAAGGTGAACAACGATCATGACATCATCTTCCTTAGAAGAAGCCATAAACCTCTTAACTCAAGAGAGCTCCCCTTTTGCGGTGACAGAAGCGGTGGTCAATGGCTTGTCTCTCCCAGTGTTCGCCAATGCGCCAAAATCCCTTGCCGCATTGCTGCAACAAAGCGCAGAGGAATTTTCTGACAGAGAACTATTAGTCTTTGAGACGGAACGATTGAGCTACGGCGAATTTGCTAGGCGCGTATCGCGTTTCGCCCAAGTGCTCAGCAAAGACTTTGGTGTGAGCAAGGGCGACCGTGTTGCCATCGCCATGCGCAATTACCCTGAGTATGTCATCACTCTACTCGCGGCGGCTTCACTGGGGGCGGTAGCGGTTCATATGAATGCGTGGTGGACAGCCCACGAACTGGCTTACGGATTTGAAGACTCGGGAGCGAGGTTGGCGGTAGTCGATGATGCTCGAGCTGAGCGACTGCAAGATACAGCGTCCAAGTTGGGCGTTACAGTGATTCGCGTGCGGCCTCAAGACGCGGTGCCTCATGACTTCGATACGCTGATCACACAATACCCCGATGCGGTTTTTCACCCCGACATGACCGACCCCGACGATGATTTTTCGATTATGTATACCTCGGGGTCTACTGGACACCCCAAAGGGGTCATTCTAACGCACCGCAGTGTGATCACGGCGTTGTGGTCTTGGCTCATGATACTTCCCACCTATGAAGCAATGGGTTATCCAATCCCTGCGCCTACCGATAATACCGGCCAGCCTCTGGGCCAGTCGAACTTGGTTACGGTTCCTTTCTTCCATATTTCAGGCACTAACAGTTGTTTTTTACTGACCTTAGCTGCGGGCGGAAAAGTCGTGCTCATGCCACGATGGGATCCAGCGCTTGCCGTAGACCTCATTGAATCTGAACAAATCACCCGATTTTGGGGTGTGCCTACCATGTCCGCTGATATTCTTGAGGCGGCTGCCGCAAGTGGTGCGAGCCTGTCATCACTGAACTCTATTGATGCTGGTGGTGCGAAGCGTCCACCTAGCCAGGTGGGAAAAATTGCCCAACAGTTTAAGCAGGCCTCTCCCGCGACAGGCTTCGGCATGACCGAGACCAATGCCTTAGGCCTGCGCTTGTCAGGAAAAGAGTACATAGATCATCCTGGTGCGGCGGGTCTGCTGATACCGCCGGTTCAAACCCTGAAAATCGTTGCCGATGACGGCTCCGATGCCAAGACCGGTGCCGTGGGAGAGCTCGCACTGAAAAGTGCCGCCAATATGCGCGGCTACCTCAACAAACCCGAGCAAACTCGAGACGCGCTGCGTGAGGGCTGGATGTTTACCGGCGATCTGGCCTACCAAGACGCAGAGGGGCTGGTTTACATTGTGGGTCGCAAAAAGGACATGATTATTCGAGGCGGCGAAAATATCGCCTGCCCCGAGGTGGAAGGCGCGCTGCATCAGATCGAAGGCATATTGGAAGCGAGCGTCTTTTCGATTCCCCATGAACGGCTTGGAGAAGCGGTGGGAGCTGCGGTTTACGCCAGCGCCACCCCAAGTTTATTTGAGCTGCAGGCTGCCCTCGAACAAACACTAGCCCGCTTCAAAATCCCCGAGAAAATTTGGTTTTACCCTGAACCGCTACCTAGAGGTGCCACCGAGAAAATTGATAAACGGGGTATTCGGGAGGCCTGTCTGGGTGGCGCTGTTGCGTCGTGTGGGCCCAGCGACAACTAACTCTGGCTAGGCCACCGGCACCAACACCCGGTAAGCGTCAATACGGGCCGTTAGCGCCTCCCGACATGCCTGTCGCTCGGTCGCCACCGCAGAACTCACAAACAGCGTGTCGCCCTCTGGCCCACCGAGAGCACAGGCAATGGCCTGACGGCCGGTGTCTATGCTGTCCAAAACTGCCCCACCTTCACCTAGGCGGAGCACTGACCCCGTCGTCGGTGATGCCACCCAGATAGCCCCTTCTGCGTCGGCACAAATACCGTCGGGTGCCGCCCCCTCGGGTAATGCTGCCCAAACACGCCGATTAATAAGCTCAGATTCAGCAGATATGTCAAAAGCTGTCAGACAGCCCTTGAAGGTTTCCGCAACCACCAAAACCGATTCTTGCTTGAGCAACGTCATACCATTGGCAAAAAGCAAATCATCTGCAGCAGCATGTACTGACCCATCGGAATCTACACGCGCCAAGGTCCCAGGCATCACAGGCTCCCCGCTGGAAAGATCAAAACCAAAATTCCCCACCCAGGCTCTGCCCTGTGAATCAACCAACATGTCATTGATACGACGCTCTGCAATTGTGGACAGATCGGCATAGGGCAGTAAAGCTTCTGACCCGGTAAATCGCAGCACCTGACGGTCTAGCATTGAGGCAATCAGCAAATCACCATTGGGGAGCCAGCCCAAACCCGATGGCCGCTGAGGCACTGCCACAACACGCTCAGGGGCGCTACCCGGTACTACACGATGAACCGCCTGGCCGTGCATGTCAGAAAACCACAGCGCCTTGTCGTACCATCGCGGGCCCTCGATAAAAGCGAAGCCATCACAGATTGAAGCTTTTTCGCGTTCCATGTGTTTTTCCCAAAAAACTGTGGGAGTGGTTTAGTACCGTACTCAGGAGCCCCTGTACTTTGGCGCTCTTCGCTCCTGAAAGGCGTGCATGGCCTCGGCAGCATCATCGGTCATCGACAGCAATGTCTGATGCCGATCTTCCAGTGCCATAGTCGCTTCCATAGACGAGGAATCGATACCAAGATGGACAGCCTCCTTAGTCAAGCGAAGACCCAGAGGAGCCGTCGCCAATAGATCGGTGACTAAGGCCGCCACCGCCGGCTCCCTCTCCCCGGGATCGGTCAGGTGGGAGAGAAAGCCACGCTTATCCATAGCGTCGGCAGCATAGGCACGGCCGGTCATCATCATTTCAGCGGCAAAGGAACCACCGACCAATCGGGGCAAGAGGTAGCTGCTGGCCATATCAGCGCCGGTAAGCCCAATACGAATGTAAGCCGCACAAAATTTTGCAGTGCTGTCGGCGACGCGAAGATCGGCCGCTGCCGCAAGACTTAAACCACCGCCATAGGCCGCCCCCTGAACAGTGGCAATAATCGCCTGGGGACACCGGCGCATGGCCAGGTAAAGCCGTGCAATGCGACGCTGCACCCCCAGCAACATACCCACTGAGCGTTCGTTAAAGCCCCAACCACCATCCACCAAATCAAGCCCTGAGCAAAAATGCTTGCCTGCACCTTCCAACACCACCACACGAATATCATCCCGGCCCGCCAGCTCACTGAAGGTTTGATAAAGCGCATCGACCATGGCCCCACTAAAAGCGTTACCGACTTCGGGACGGTTAAGGGTGAGAGTCATCAGGGCACCCTCCTCGTTAATGCGCACAGAATTGTCAACAATGGTCGTCATGGAATCTCCGGGAAAGCCTCGCGGCTGGCAATGGGATGTGATGTGTAGGAGCACGTTACCACCGAGCGGTTACCGGTTCACCCCATTCAGCGCCAAGTCATCATGCAGTACTTGTTGGCAGCCCTGACCAAACCGTTACAACAGCCACACTGTCCTTAGGATCCGATCCAAGCCGACGCTGTCTCGTGGTAGAGCACAGACTAAACAAGCGATTCGTTGGCCGTTAGCCGGTTTATAGCGAGCGCCTGATAATAGGGCCGCATATTCTGAGCAAGGGATTGCGCCGCTCCTGATAAATTTTTGGCCTGCGCCGTTGGGGCAGAAAACCCTGTGGATGCCCAGACCGACTGATACCAGTGCTGGGCCCATACGCCATCGCTGATGCGGGGTCCCGCAGGCCATGTAATCATCTCACGCTCTTGCCAGGGCACATCCAGCGCGGCACACAATTTCGAGAGCACAGCCGCTGGTGCACTCAGAACATCGGCACTATCGATCACCGTAGGGGACTTACCCGTCAATTCGGTAATGGTGTGGTACAACTCCCACTGCCGAACAATACCGATGTCATCCGCAGTAACCGTGGGCATTTTGTTTAGGTAAGACGCAATGACCGCCGCGGGATCTCGGATCAAAAATACGTGATGCATTGCCACCGCCCAAGACAAATCACAGTCCGCAGGCATATGGTGGGTCATGTGTTTTTGGTAATAGATGGGCGCCGGTTCGTCAGATACTAGGCCGCTAATCACCTCACTGCGGTGAATAGGCTGGGACTGCATTACGGCCTCACGACAAGGATGATTTGCGCCGCTCTCCGCCAAATAGCACGCATAAAATGGTTCGTCGATCACGGCACAGTCGGCACGGTTCTCCCAGGCACGCATCATGGCCGTAGAAATATTCCGTGGACCCGACCACATAGCAAGGCGAAGGGTCACTAGGCCGTACCTTGTTGTTGGTGCTGCCTAACCTCATTGCTGAGTAGATCGCGATACAAACCCTGCAGTCGATCAACCATGGGCCCGCGTCGAGCGTCGCCGATCTGCCGACCATCAATGTCAAACACCGGAGTCAGGCCCGCAAAGGTTCCGGTAACAAAGGCCTCGTCGGCGCCGTAAGCCTGCATCACCGAAAAGTTTTTTTCGAATACCGGTATGCCATTGGCTTTACACAGGTTAACGACATTGCGACGGGTAATACCATCGAGACAATAATCCCCGCTCGACGTCCACACCTCGCCATCTCGGACAATAAAAAAGTGGGTTGAATTGCAGGTCGCGACATGGCCATGAGGATCGAGCATCAAAGCCTCGTCGTAACCCGCCTTAGCGGCCTGAATGCAGCCAAAGATACAATTCAATTTGGAGTGGCTGTTGATGCGGGGGTCCTGCACATCGGCATAGCCTCGCCGCACATAGACCGTGTACAAGCGAACACCTCGGTCGTTGAGGGACGGATCGGCGCTCTTGTATTCGGGAATAATGACGATGGTCGGTGGGCTAATAGTCACCGCAGGATCCTGATAAGGCGTCGATTTTATGCCCCGACTGACCATGAGGCGAATATGGACATGATCCTTCATGCGGTTCGCAGTAAGCGTGTCATAAAGGCGCGCCGTCAACTCGGCCTTGTCGAGCCCCATATCCAGATCGAGGGCTTTGGCGCCCTCCCAGAGACGCTTCAGGTGTTGGTCTAAAAACGGAATCACACCGTCGTGAACTCGCAGACCTTCCCAAATGCCGTCACCAAGAATGAAACCACTGTCGAAGACCGACACCACCGCCTTTTCCCGTGGGAACAGATCACCGTTTATGTTGATCTGTATGTCGGCATTACGAGGGTCGATTGCAAAAGTGTGGGTGCTGTTGCTCATTATGATTGCCTTATTCCATACCCATGAGGGAAGGCCTTACCCTACCGTAAAGTGGGTTAGAAGGTTAAACCCCAGAATCGAAAATACAAAAAACTCCAGCAGCAGGGTTTGCTTGCTTTGACCTCCATCCCGGATCATCATTGACGACATCGGTCATTACTAACGACAGGAGAATACCGCCATGCAAGCAGCGACAGAGCAGCGCGCCAAATTTCACCACATGAAGGACGGTACGGTAGAAGATTGGGCCATCATTGGTGGTGAGGCCGCGCAACACGCTAAAGGCTTATGTGGACGCCTCGTAGCGCATCTCAAGCTGCTCGAGGGCGATTGTGGCGGCTTCCCGATTGATCGTTTGACCCACTGCTTACAGACCGCAACATTAGCTCACAAAGACGGAAAAAATGAAGAGTATGTCGTTTGCGCGCTGCTTCATGACATCGGCGATACGTTGGGGCCCGCGAACCATGCCGATATTGCTGCAACGATCCTTGAGCCTTTCGTCAGCGAAGATAATGCCTGGATGGTACGGCATCATGCAGAATTTCAGGGCTACTACTTCCTCCACCATCTGGGACTTGATCGCAACATGCGCGACCAGCACCGGGATCATCCCCTGTATGACTACACCCTAGAGTTTATCGACAAATACGATGCCCCGGCGTTCGATCCTGAGGCTGAGACCTTTCCCCTCGCTTTCTTTGAGCCCATGATGGAACGGGTCTTTGCAAAGCCAAAAAAATCGATGTACATGGGCGACAACGAAGGCATGTATGAGGTCGCTGAAGCCTGAATTAACAAGGCGACAAGCGATGAGTCGAGACACCCTCCAGCGGGGCCGATTCGCGACACTATTGTTTTTGGGCGCCATCGCACTATTGGGGGGCAAGGCATTTAGCAACGCCCTGCCTTCTGACAGGCATCAATCAATTCCAAAAGACGATCTCGCGGTATCGATGCCTGTCAGCTTCGACGACCTTCTGGCTCTAGCCAATGACGGCACAGCACCCCAAACCTTCTCCTACGGCCAAGCGGCACAGCAAAGCCTGCTTCGGTTTCACTCCCCCGCCTCAACTCGCGGGACCCTACTTATTATTCATGGCGGCTGCTGGTCCAACGCTTATGATCGCCAGCACGCCACCCCCATGGCCAGAGCACTGGCACAGGTGGGGTATGACGTTTGGCTTGCTGAATATCGCCGGGTGGGCGACCCCGGCGGTGGCTGGCCAGGTTCAATAACCGATATCGTACTGGCCACGCAACAAGTTGCCGCGCTCAGTGGGGACCATCCCTGGCTAATCGGCCACTCGGCAGGGGGCCACCTCGCTCTCTTGAGCGCAACTGATCCTACTTTACCCATAAAAGGAACGCTGGCTCTCGCAGCCATTACCAATTTAGCGACCTATGCGCGACAGGAGGGCTCGTGTCAAAGCATGGTCACAGAATTTATGGAAGGGCCACCTGAATCCCATCCTGATCGCTATACCTCAGCTTCGGTACATAACAAAGTCTTCCCCAAGCCCACACATTTGATTCTGGGCGAGGCCGACGCCATTGTGGGGCCCGATCAACTCACTGGTCTTTCAGACACGAGCACTCAGATGATTGCGGAATCAGGACACTTCGATCTCATCCATCCGGCCACAGCTGCCTTTGAGCAGGTTTTAAAAGCTCTGGAATATTTAATGCAAACAGGTAGTACGAGCGGTGGCTGACGCTAATGAGGCACTGGCCTCAATTCGCGCCGGGTTTCATCTATCTCCAGAGCGCATATATCTGGATGGCAACTCGTTGGGGGCCCTCCACGATACGGTCAGACGTCGCGTCGCCACCGTTGTAAATGATCAATGGGGTAAGGACCTGATCGCAGGGTGGAATGACCATAACTGGATTGGCCAGCCCAGTGCCGTTGGCGACCGCATCGCCCAACTTATTGGTGCTGGCCCGGGTGAAGTTTTGTGTTGCGACAACCTATCGATCAACCTCTTTAAATGTCTTACCGCCGCTCTTGAAGTCAATGCACCCCGCACTAGGATTGTTACCGAAGCGGGACATTTCCCCACAGACAACTATATGGCAGAAGGCGTGGCGCAGTTGTTAGGCAACAGACGCTGCCAAGTGGACGCTGTCCCTGTGGAGGCGCTGAGCACACTGGACTTTAGCGACGTCGCCGCTGTGTCGCTTTCTCACGTCAATTTTCGTACAGGCACGCTGCGCGATTTGCCAGGCATTACGGCACGAGCTCAAGCTGCCGGGGCTCTGGTGATCTGGGACCTTGCCCACAGTGCCGGAGTTGTAGAGACCGCATTAAATCGCCACAACGCCGACATGGCTGTCGGCTGCACCTATAAGTTCCTTAACGGCGGTCCTGGCTCACCAGGATTTCTCTATATTGCCAAGAGGCATCAAGGCGCAAGCAACCCCTTGCCTGGATGGATGGGGCATGCCGATCGCTTCGCCTTTGAACCGAGCTATCGGCCTGCGCCTGGCATTTCTAGGTTCCTTACGGGAACCCAGAGCGTCATTGCTATGGCAGCAGCTGAGGCTGCCTTGTCGATCTTTGAGTCGACAGCCATAACAACACTTCGCCAACATAGCCTAATGCTGACCCAATACCTGATGGATCAATTAGCCAACCATCCTGTGACACGCGATATTCACTGCTTAACTCCCTACCAAGCCCACGAGCGGGGCTCGCAGGTCAGCTTACGTCTTGAAGATGGATTCCCCATTAGCCAGGCATTGATAGACCGGGGGGTCATTGTCGACTTTCGCGAGCCTGACATTATTCGCTTCGGCATCGCACCGTTGTATAACCAACGCTCTGATATAGACGTCGCCGTCGCCACTCTCGCAGATATCCTGAGGTCGGGTATCTATCGTGAAGAGCGGTTTTCAAAACGCGGCACCGTGACCTGAGCCTTAAGTTAGAAGCCCAAGCAAGGCTTGCTAAGATCATGAGGCATTCAGTCAATGAAAAGTTTAAGAGTTGCTGCTTGAATCGTTGCCGCCTACTGACCAAGTCTGGTTTAGCTCTGGCGCCTCTATGCGAATCCATGTGACCGCATCGGGATGCACATCTTCAAGCAACGTGCTTTTAATTTGAGGTATCTCGATCGTCTGTGAACCATGCCATTCTTGAAAGACATACAGAAAATCGCCCTCGGTCTCGGCGCCAATCAAATCAAGGCGTGCTACTTTTCCCCGTTCAAATAGCAAAAATCGCTCCTCAACATACAGTGCGAGCCGCGCCAATCCCTCGGGGCTATCAAGGTTGATATCAAAGCCCAATGTCTTCAAAACCTGTTGAGCATCCTGTAGGTGCATGTGATGAGTAATCTCAAAACGGTCCTCTGACCAGACCAGCTCGGTCCAAACACCGTGCTCCCGGTGAGCGTCAGCAGCCTGACCACTGAGCAATAACAGAACAACCGCAACCCCGCCCAATAACTGGGCCGCGTTCAAAGCCACACGCTTGCAGAGGCTTGCGGGCTGCTGTCGTGGGGCGCTACTTCCTGCAGTAATCCAATTGTGAGACATGTTTGTCTTAGGTTTTCCTGTGTTGATATCCCTTAAAGCCGAAAGCTTCAATCCTGAACAGCCTCAAGCTCAACACTTTCACCCTGCTCGGCGCCTTCACCCGACTTTTTCTTAAGTTCTACCAAAAGATCCGCCATGAGGTTCCGAGTTTTTCTATCGCGCTTGTAGGTCTTCAACCGCGACGCTCGAATCTCTGGGGGAAAGCGATTGTTGGCGTAATCCGCATCTGCAGTTTGGTGCATACCGTCAATTTGCACATAAGCTATGGGCTTCGCTTCTACCAGACGATGAGTCACATTCTTAGCATTTCGGCGCCAGATCTCAGCGGGGATCATCACTCTACGGCTGGAACCGTCTTCATAGTTGATTTCAAGGGGTATCGGCGAGGGCACACCACCAACATTCTCAAAGTCTAAAAAATAAAATATGGGATCCTCCTCGAGGGCTCGCGCAAGTACAGCCTGCTCCCAGGGCTCTAATTTTTTATACGCTTTTGTCGCTTCGTTGCGATCCTTATTGGTAACGGTAAACCGATCGTTACTGCTGTAGAGATCTTCTAAATCCTGAATCCGACTCTCGCGAGGGACACGTCCCTCATCTTGATTGCGCAGCACCGTCACAGGCACGGGCTTATCTTGAGCAGCCTCGAGCCGATCTAACGGTGCATCGGCGTCTGGGTCGCCGGACTTCAGGCGGTAGACGCGAATATCATTTAGTGCGACGTCGACGTGTTCTATCCCGTAAAACCAAGCCCGCCAGAACCAGTCAAGGTCAACACCGGATGCATCTTCCATCGTGCGAAAAAAATCTGCAGGCGTCGGCCGCTTGAATTGCCAACGTTGCGAGTACTCCCGAAAGGCAAAATCAAATAGCTCACGCCCCATCACCGTC
Source organism: marine gamma proteobacterium HTCC2080 (assembly GCA_000169115.1). Lineage (GTDB taxonomy): Bacteria > Pseudomonadota > Gammaproteobacteria > Pseudomonadales > Halieaceae > Luminiphilus. Next base: position 76,322 of record AAVV01000006.1, on the reverse strand, counting down.
TCTCGCAACACCGTCAGCGCAGCCGCAGGCTTCACATAGGCATTAGGACCAAACTGTAGAATGGAATCTGACTGTGTCATCACCGGCACTTGATTTTTCGATGTCATGTAACCCGGTATGTAATCCAAGATATTGGTGTCATCCCTAAAAGCCGGATAGTCCTCTTCCCACTCCAGCTCGGCCATGTATTCTAAAAATGTATTGAGCCCCTCATCCATCCAGGTCCACTGGCGCTCATCAGAGTTCACGATCATGGGAAAATAAATGTGTCCTATTTCGTGGATGATCACACCAATGAGGCCGTACTTAATGCGACGTGAATACGCGCGGGCCTCGTTGGCCAGGCTTTCTGCTGACTCGGGTTTTTCAGGTTTCGCTCGAGGTGGATCGGGTCGATAACCATTAAAGGTAATCATGGGATATTCCATCCCACCACTTTCCCAGGTATTCACGGACTGAGCGGTGGGATAGGGGTAATCAAACGAGAATCGGCTGTAAACATCCAGAGTGTGAACAACCGCTTGAGTTGAATATTTTGACCACACCGGTTCAGCTTCGTTCGGGTAAAAAGACATGGCCAAGACCGAGTCATATTGCGCCCCGGGTTGCTCATGAAGCATAGCGTCCCAAACAAATTTGGCCGAACTGGCCCAGGCAAAATCTCGAACGTTTTCAGCCTTGAAGATCCAGGTTTTTGCCCCGGAAGATGGCATCTTCTCATTCGCCAAGGCTTCTTCTGGCGTCACTATGAACTGCGGCTTTTTATTGTCTACAGCCTCAAGCCTAGTCCGTTGCTCAGGCGACAGCACAACTTTGGGATTAGTAAGAACACCGGTTGCAGACACTATGTGATTGTCGGGAACCGTGAGAGCCACTTGGTAGTTACCAAACTCGAGGGTAAATTCCCCACGGCCTAAAAAGGCCTTATTTTGCCAGCCGGCATAGTCGGTGTAAGCCGCCAGACGCGGAAACCATTGCGCCAAAAAAAAGAGTTGTGTGTCGGTCTTTTCAAAATATTCGAAGCCGCCTCTACTGCCAACGGCGACCTCTTCGAGAATATTGAATCGCCACGCCACAGTAAACTCAATACTCTCCCCCGGCCGCAGTGGCTCACTCAGGTCTAGGCGCGCCATGGTGCCCACCAAAGCAGCCTGCATTGGGTCGCCTTTGCTGTTACGAAAAAGCAACCCTTCGTAGCCATACTGATTATCAGCATAGGATTGCTGCTCCCGCAGGGTTCCGAAACTCACCCGATCTTCTGTCACTGTCCTAGACCGCTGATCAAGCGAGTCGCTGCGGAATCGGTTTTGATCCAATTGGAGCCAAAGGTACGTCAAAATATCGGGGCTATTGTTGGTGTAGACGATTACTGCCGTCGCTGTTATTTGCCGAGTCTGTGCATCAAGCACCGCGCTGATGTCATAGTCTGCCTGTTGCTGCCAGTAAGCGTGCCCGGGCGCACCCGATGCGGTGCGGTAGCTGTTGGCATCTGGTAGCTCCTGCCCCAGCTGTGCAAATGCCACACGACCACTTCCAATTTCGTCAACATCATCATCAGCACAAGCAAGTCCGGCAAAGCCAAGACAAAAAAGTAACATTAGGCAGCGATGACTCATTAAACTGGCAACCGAAAATTTTTCAAACATGTCACTGAATACTCAAAATGTAGGGTTTAAAGGTTAGTGCGGGTGGGAAGCAATACGCGCAAACTCGGCCAAATTGATGCATGCCGGACCTCGGTGGCGTCTCTAGGCACATTGTCCAGATTTAGAGCTCGTTTTCCAGCGGCAAAATTCTAAATATGCCCCAAACTAGTCGGTCCCACCAAGTACTGCCCGGGTCACGATGAAACTGCGTTTCAGCGCCCTCGGACTCTCCGGTCCAAACCACCGATTCCTTCTCATCAAGAGACAATCGCCAGGCTGCCTCCGGAGAAAAATCCCGTTCCATTTCTTGCAGCACCTCAGCTGCAAAATTGGCGTCGTCTACTACTAACGCAATCTCTGAATTCCATACCCGTGAACGTGGATCCATATTGTATGAACCAATAACGCTGAGGCGCTCATCCACCACCATCGCCTTAGTGTGCAATCCTGCATGGGCATCCTCACCCACTCGATCGAGGTAAGTTGCAAGAGCACCTGTGCCCTGTACTTCATACAGCTCAATGTTTTCTGACAAGAGCTGCTTTCGGTACTTCGAGTAGTAGGCGTGAACAACCCCATGGTTCGTAGATGCGGCTGAATTTGTCAGTATGCGAACATCAACACCTTTCGTGCTGAGAGCTGTGAGATTCCCCAACATAGGGCCATTGGGAATCAAGTAGGCCGTTTGAATCTGAACTGTGCTGGAAGGCGTTAATTCAGGGTCTTCCGTAAACGCTGTAAAAGCCGAATCAGGATACTCACCACCGCGGTCAGGGCGATCAACAATGATTCGCGCGTTCGTCCACAGTAGGCCATTTGAAAGCGTATCCAGCCAAGTAAGATGAGAGGCTCCGGCAGCATGCTCGCCATCACCAGAACGTACTTGCTCTCTGGCTGCCGACAACCTGCTTCGTTGCGTCGCGTCGATTAATTTCAAACCCTTTTGACGCAAAACCTCCACGGGAATGGCAAACTCTGAGTTCCAAAAAAGATCAAAAGCCTCCCCCACATGGTTCACCACTGCACCCACTGTGATGGCATCAATATCTTGAAAATTAAAGCTGGTGTTTCGACCAAAATATTCATCGCCAATATTACGGCCCCCCAACACCGCAGCCACACCATCGACAAGAAAGATTTTATTGTGCATACGATAGTTAAAAGTCGATTTTTGAAAGGCGTAGTTAGGCATTTTGGCGGCACCCCGATTGCCGATAGGATTAAACAAACGAACCTGCACATTGGGGTGTGAATTAAGCGTCTGATAGGCTGAATCCCTTCCTGAGTGATAAATATCATCAAGCAAAATACGGACGCGTACTCCACGATCAGCGGCGGTTAAAACCTCATGACTTAAACTCAGACCGCTATCGTCGCCTTGCCACAGATAATATTGTAAATCGAGCGTTGTCTGGGCGAGCTCTGCCAAGTGCAGTCTCGCCTGCAAGGCCTCCTCTGGATCTGCTAGTAACGCCACCCCTGAACCCGCCCGGGATTGCGCCAGCGTTATCAAAGGAGATGCTGTGAGCTCTAAATCATCAAAATAGCTTTTGGGTTTATCAGGTAATGAGGGTGCCGTAGCGCAACCGACTAATAGCGAAGCCAGTAACCCTCCTACAAAAAACCGATACATTGCGGCGGCCGCGCTTCTACAAACTTGCACAAAAGACACCGTAATCTGTCGGTGCACAAGCTGGCTTAGGCTGGTCCAGAGTTGCGCAGTTAAAAACACTCACTTTGATTCAGCAAGCGCCGTCAATGCAGCACCCGTCAGCCGATAGCCCAACCACTCAGACTGTGGCAGCGCACCCAAAGACTCATAAAATTCGATAGCGGGCTTATTCCAGTCCAGCACATTCCACTCAAACCTAGCGCAGTCATGTTTTAGGGCAACTTGAGCGAGGTGCCTAAGCAACGCCTTCCCTGCACCAGAACCCCGATGCTGGGGCGAAACGTAAAGATCCTCAAGAAAAAGCCCGTGGCGGCCAGTCCAGGTGGAAAAATTAAAAAAGTAGAGCACAAAGCCGATGGCCACATCGTTTCCCCAGCAAATAGCCGCCCAAACTTTAGGGGAATCACCAAAAAGCGCCTTGTTTAAATCATCTTCAGTGGCTTGGACTAAATCGATGGCATGCTCGTACTCGGCCAACTCACGAATAAAACGCATGATGATGGGAACATCCTCAGGCTTGGCTTGCAAAATCTCGAATACTGACTTCATGTTTACTCCAAAACTCCTGCTCCAACACTACTCCAGCTCCTGACAGGACGCCAAATGCCGCCGATACGGGTTAGCTAGATGCGAACTTCCGGGGCCAGGTGCCACTGCAATAGGGATGACCCGTACTGTGGGTGTGCATGGAGACGCCGCGACCAAATCGCCTCTGCCCTTCAGTCACATAGTATCCTGTGACAGGCTACCGCAGCCTAGGGGTGTTTTCTATGACGGAGCCGCCTATTCTGATACGCGTTTGTCCCCATCACACAGGAGCGTAATTGCCATGTCCAGCCAGCAAACCTGCTCGTACTTACTCGCTAATCTCAACCCGGTATTGTGCTCAGACCCGTGGGTTTTTGACCATATCGCTAAGGGCGCCCCGTTAGATTTAGACATGGCAACATTATTTGCGCTAGTTCAAGAAGCTGAGGGCAATACGCTGATACGGCGGGCATCGGCAGTGACCCAATCCCCGCCCGCACTTCGGCCTACATTTGCGAAAATCACCTTACAAGTTTGCTCAGATCTTGAGGCCGTAGGCCTAACCGCGGCGGTAGCTCAGGCCCTAACTAACATTGATATGTGTGCCAATGTTGTCGCCGCAGCATTACACGATCATGTCTTCGTACCTTACGAGCGTAGATTTGAAGCCATTGAATGCTTAGAAGCCTTGTCATTCTCTGCGCAACAGTTACACCCTGAGGACTAGCAGCGCGCGGCGTCTCGGCAATATTTTGCCAGTCGACTTTGTCTAATTTAATCCTTGCAAACAAAATTTCGACCTCCACACAGGACCAATGCCGGTGCAAAGTTTGTGCCGTGGTGCATAAAGACTTTTTCACACCAGGACTATGGCTAAACGCTAAATCAAACGCCTATACTGTGACAAAGGTCACGGAAAGACCTCAACTAATAATATTTCGCAGTCGCGCCGTAATGTGGCGCGCCTGACGACTGGAAACAGGATGCAAAAGGAAATGGATACTTCCTCACTGAAAGTGCTAGTGGTTGATGACGAAGCCTTCGTGCTCAAACTCACAGTCAGAATTTTATCAAAACTAGGCTATGACAACGTTGTTACAGCAGACAACGGAGTGGTAGCGCTAGGTGAGATAGACAATGTGACGACGCCTTTTGATGTCATTATTTGCGACCTGAATATGCCTGAGATGGATGGCATAGCCTTCATGCGGCACGCAGCCGACAGGAACGTAAGCGCTGGCATGATCCTGCTCAGCGGCGAAGATGAGCGAATGCTCGAAACCGCGAGAGATCTCGCCGCCGCTCACAAACTGCACATATTGGGTGTGATTCCTAAACCTCTCAAACCAGACGCACTGAGCAACCTTCTTAATACATTTCAACCAACGGCAGTGGTTGAGAAACAAGGCTGGCATCAAGAAGGAATTTCAGAAACTGAACTGCTAGATGGCATGAACTCAGACCAACTGCATCTGGTGTACCAGCCCAAAGTGAATATAAGCACGGGGGAAGTCACCGGCGTTGAAACCTTAGCGAGATGGATGCACCCAGAGAAAGGGCTGCTGGGACCCGGAGCATTTATTCCCCTTGCCGAGGAGACGGGGCATATTGACCAGCTCACCTGCGCTATCTATCGAAAAGCCATGCATCAGGCGGGAGATTGGTTAGCTCAGGGCATTACGATGAAAATATCGGTCAACATATCGGTCAACTCTTTCACGGCTCCGGGCTTCACTGACTTTCTCATTGAAACCGCCCAGAACGAAGGCATGGATTTATCCAATGTAGTGTTGGAAGTCACCGAAACTCAGGTCATGGACAACGCCCTGGGCATACTGGAGACACTAATGCGCCTTCGCATGAAACGTTTCGCGCTTTCAATCGATGACTTTGGTACCGGCAATGCTTCTATGGAACAGCTTAAGCGCATTCCATTTAGCGAACTAAAAATTGACCGCGCCTTTGTCTTTGGTGCCGCAGAAAATGCAGGAGCACGAGCAATACTTGAATCCAGTGTCACTCTGGCGAAGAGCCTAAAAATGGATATTGTCGCCGAAGGCGCAGAAGGCAGAGAAGACTGGGATCTTTTAGCATCGTTAGGCGTGGACACAGTTCAAGGTTTTTATTGCGCTAAACCCATGAACAACGCAGATCTCATGAGCTTTTTAGAAGACTGGACAGGACCGCATTGAACAAGACCCCAAACCTTCTCAAAAAAAAATTTCAACACCAACAAAACCCAGCGCAAGGAATTGCACTATGAGCAGCAAAGAAAACATAGATCAAAATGAAGCTTTGGTTGCCGCCATCCAACTTTCACAGGGCGTCATCGAATTCAATTTAGACGGCACTATTATCAGCGCAAACCAAAGTTTTCTTGATCTTATGGGGTACTCCTTTGCGGACATTGAGGGTAAGCACCATAAAATATTTTGCTCAGAGACCTACGCGAATAGCCAAGAGTACGCAGCATTTTGGGAGCGACTGAATCAAGGGGAATTCGACACTGGTGAATACGTACGGTTCGGGAAAGATGGAGAAGCTGTTTACATTCGAGCCTCGTACAACCCAATCATTGACGAAAATGGTCAGCCTTACAAAGTCATTAAAATCGCATCAGATGTCACGACTCTTAAGCTGGAAAATGCAGAGGCACAGAGCAAAGTCGCCGCTATTGATTTGTCTCAAGGCACCATTGAGTTTGCTATGGACGGCACAATCATTACCGCAAATGAGTCGTTCTTAAGCACGCTCGGCTATTCACTCGATGAAATACAGGGCAAGCACCACAGCATGTTCTGCGACGATGCCTACGCAGCGAGTGAGGACTATGCCAAGTTTTGGGAAACGTTACGTTCCGGAACCCACCATCGAGGGGAGTTTAACCGCAGGGGTAAAAATGGACGGCAGCTCTGCATCCGCGCCACCTATAACCCTATTTTTAATTTAAAAAATGAACCCGTAAAAGTTCTCAAAATTGCTGACGACATTTCAAAGCAAAGACGCATGGAAGCGGAAAGAGACAAACAGCAGGCGCTGATAATGGAAATGTCGACCCCCGTAATGCAACTGTGGGACAACATTTTATTGTTGCCGGTGGTAGGTCTAGTCGACTCCAAACGCGTACAGTTGATCATGGAAACAGCACTGCAAAAAATTCTGGACTATCAAGCGAAGCTGCTCATATTAGATATCCAAGGCGTGCCTGCTGTGGATAGCGCCGTCGCAAATCACCTGATTCAAATAACGAAAGCCACCCGATTAATGGGGTGCACTTCGATAGTCACAGGTATTTCTCCAGAAATTTCACAGGCGTTGGTTAATTTGGGGATTGAATTAGGCGACATCCAGACCCAAGCAACATTAAAAGATGGCGTGAGTTTTTCTCTAGCTAATTTGGGCATGAAGCTTCAAACAATTAATACCAATTAAGAAGTTACCGTAAACTAGAGTTTCTTTAATGACCATATCGTCGCAGTCGCACAGCATTACCATGCACGAAACCCAGAGGTGCCTGGTCGTTCCAATTCAGGAAGAGCTTTCTCAAACAGCCGCCGTTATCATCCAGCAACAAATCCTCGAGCGAGTACATGCACGACCCCTAATCGGCGTAGTGATCGATTTGGCCGGAGTACAGATTATTGACAGCGCGCTATGGACTACTTTTATCAATACGAGTCGAATGATCAAAGTCATGGGGGTGCCCTCAGTATTGACAGGACTAAACCCAGGCGCGGTCGCATCGATCATTGACTTGCAGTTGGACTGCGACGAAATCGAGACCGCCATGCAACTTGAAGACGCCCTAACGATGCTAACTCGAGGGTGTCCAAATCCATCTGAATTAGCACCAGCGCCTGAGGCTACGCCTGCCGAGGCTGACCCAACCACAAATACAGCAATAGACGCGTCAAACGACGCGCAGTAAAGGTTTTCGCCCCAACGTAGCAAAGGCCGACTAAAACTATGACTCTGGATGCAATCAAATTGCAAATCGAAGAAACATCCGATGTGGCATATGCCGCACTAGACGCTAAAAACTTTGCCAAAGGCCTGGGATTTTCTATTGCTGATCAATACACAATTGCAACGGCAGTCAGCGAACTCGCGCAAAATATCGTCAAATACGCCGACTTTGGTCATGTCACTTTAACAACAATTGAAAAGGGTTCTAACGTTGGCATAGAGGTCGTAGCGAAAGATTCCGGTCCGGGCATCGAAGACCTCCCAAACGCTATGGAGGACAAGTTCAGTACGGGAGGCACCATGGGCGTTGGCCTACCCGGCACCAGGCGGCTAATGGATGACTTTCACATCGCCACTGTTTTAGGTGAAGGCACCCAGATTGTGGTGAAAAAATGGCTATAAAACAGGTGTTAAAGGTGGATTATGCGATCGCAGAGAAGCCCCTTGAGTCTGTCAATGGCGACCAGGCATTTTTTCAACAACACGACGAATCCGCTTTCTTCGGCATCGTTGACGGAGCCGGCCATGGGCAAGATGCTAACGAAATTGCCACTATCGCGTGTGAGTTTTTAAAAGAAAATACGCATCTCGAGCTAACCGCAATGATGCAAGCTCTGCACGTGCACCTGAAGGGAAGTCGAGGAGGCGTGGCCATCATTTGCAAGATTGATCTTGTGGCTGCACAAATCAACTGCGTTGGCGTGGGCAATATTGAGATGCGCATGTTTGGCTCACAAACAAAACGCTTTGTTTTGACCCCCGGAGTACTGGGCTATGACATCAGGACACCTCAGCATCAGACTACCGACTTAAATGTGGGTGATGTTTTAGTGATGCATAGTGATGGAATTTCGAAAGTCTTCGATCTCTACGACTATCCTGATTTACCTTGGGATGACGCCAAGACAATTGCAACCACCATTATCGATAGGTTCGGCAAGAGCAATGACGACGCCACAACGCTTGTCGTCCGAATAGCATGAGCCCGACATTAAGCTGTGTACGGTTATTGGTGCCAATGAGACAAAAACCAGATGGTGCAAGGAAGCCGCATGATTGAGCTGGGCAATATTTCGATACGCAACGACGACGGCATTTTACAATGCCGCAATAAAATTCGTATGTTAGCCGTAGCGTTCGGCTTCAGTGATATTCAAGCCACACGACTCGCAACCGCATCATCCGAAATATGCCGGCAACTGTTACCCGATAATGGACGACTATCCGTTGAGACAATGGTTGATAACATCGAGGGCAATTTAGGCTTTGCACTCGCGTTCAAGGGTGCTTCGTCAGAGTTCTCGACAGAGCGTTACGCCTTGGTTTTTGACACTGTTAAATCTGACTCAAACAACAACGGCGGCCCGAGTTTTTACGCGTTTAGATACCTTCCCAATACAAGTCTCGTAATCTCCGACGCGCTGGTTGAAGCTCAACGGACCATTGTCAGTCAGCTTAGTGAAGAAGAACTCATGGCTGAGTTGCAAGAGGCTAAAGAGGAGGCCGAGGTCGCCGCTCAGGCGAAAAGCGAATTTCTCGCCAACATGAGCCACGAAATCAGAACACCGATGAATGGTGTGGTCGGGATGATTGAACTTCTCAACCTGACAAAGCTAGACGCCGAGCAGCACGAAATGCTGCAAACAATCTCTGATTCGGGCCAATCATTGCTCACCATCATTAACGATATCCTCGATTTCTCAAAGTTTGAGGCTGGCAAACTTGAAATAGAGGAAATTGAAACCACGTTGGTAACGTTTCTGGAGAGCACAGCTCAGACGCTAGCCCCCAGCGCCCTGAAAAACGATGTGCAGATTATCGTCCACGCTGCAGCAGGCACCCCTGACCAGTTAATGTTAGATCCGGTTCGCACCGGCCAAATACTCATAAATCTAGCCAGCAACGCCATTAAATTTTCTGATGGTGGTGAAGTGCTGGTAAAAGCGGAGCGTATCGATCCAACTCATGAAGACAAAACATCTTTGCGCCTAAGTGTTGTAGATCAAGGTATTGGCATATCAGCGGAGGCACAAAAAAACCTTTTTCAAGACTTCAGTCAGGCTGATTCATCGACAACGCGGAAATATGGGGGTACGGGCCTAGGCCTTGCCATCTCCAAACGACTTACGGAGATGATGGGTGGCACCATTGGGGTAAAAAGCTGCCCAGGAGAGGGCTCTACCTTTTACTGTGAAATACCGTTCAGTGTCGTCAGTGAAAAGACGCAATCGCAAAGCCGGGACCACCTTGAGGGACTGCGGGTACTCATTTTGAGCCGTAGCGAAAACTATCGCGCAACTTGTGTCAGTTATCTCACCGCTGCCGCGGCTTGGCCCACCACAGCCGATTCAGCAGCAGAAGCGCTGCAACACTGCATCGATGCCCAATCAGCAGGGCAGCCCTTTGACATTATGCTCATTCCGAATCTCACGGGGCATTCCGATTGTGTTACTACGTTAACCTCCGCCGTGCCTTCGCAACTGGCAGTACTGCCTAAGTTGATCATCGGTGCAGATCCGCGGCAGCCCACACCCGATTTAAAGCTGGGTCAGGTGGCTACCACTTTAGACATCAACCCTTTGCGGCAAGAGAACTTCTTCCGCACCCTTGCGGCTGTCACGGGGAGAGCCACAACAGAAGTCGAATCCAGGCCCTCAGATATTGAGCTGCCTACTAAAATCGCCCCCTCACCAGATGAGGCGCATGCTCAGGGCAAACTTATCCTTCTTGCTGAAGACAACCCCACCAATCAAAATGTGATCCGACGACAGTTAAACCGTTTGGGTTATGCCTGTGAGATTGCAGATGACGGTAAAGCCGCCTTTGAACTGTGGCAAGAAAAGTCTCACGCCTTGCTGCTAACCGATTGCCACATGCCGCGGTGGGATGGCTTTGAGTTGACCGCCGCGATTCGCGCTCACGAGGACCAGACTACCAACCACCTACCGATTATTGCCATCACGGCAAATGCACTTCACGGAGAAGCCGAACGCTGTATCGAGAAAGGCATGGACGACTTTATGACTAAGCCCGTCGAAATGGCGGTCCTGCTATCAAAGCTTGAGCAGTGGATGGGTGATGGGGGCATTGCACACGCGGCCAATGAGAGCCCTGAGGTCGCGCATGGCGAGGCCTACGACGTAAAGAGCGCACCGACGGAAGCCAATTCTGCTATCAACCCAAAAGTGTTGATGGATATGTTTGGTGACGACGAAGAAACCTGCACAGAGATCTTGCAGGACTTCCTAAATCCATCCTGGACAATCATAGAAGAAATACACGACGGGCATGCCGCAAGGTCATCCGAGTCGGTGCAGCAAGCAAGCCATAAACTCAAGTCTGCAGCATTCAGCATCGGCGCTGAAGCGTTAGGCGATCAGTGCCAACGAATTGAAGCCGCGGCAAAAGCCGACGATTGGCAAACTATCGATCTAGTCGTACCCGCCATCCGCGGGTCTATGGAAAAAATCGCTGCTTACATAAAACAGCTGTGATCGACCCTTTAGGGGTTAAAAATTGGATTACCTCGGGCCCTCGCTCGAGAGAGTCCGATCACTTGGATAATTTGAATCGGAGATTCCAAAGAAAGCAAAGGGCGTCTCCTGCAATTACCAGACTATAATCACAAAAGAAGTGGATCGATTAGTTCATGACTAACCGTTTGAAATTGCGGAAAAAATGGTGGGTCGTGCTGGGTTCGAACCAGCGACCAATTGGTTAAAAGCCAACTGCTCTACCGACTGAGCTAACGACCCGAAAAGAATGCGCTATCACTGCGAGGGGGGTATCGTACGGATTCTAAAAAAAAGTGCAAGCTAACTATGACGTCCCAGCCAATAAGACCCTTTCATCTTGCCCTACCCTGCAAAGACTTAGTGAAGACTCAAGCCTTCTATTGCGAGATTTTGGGATGCAGCCTTGGAAGAACGAGTGAGTGTTGGATCGATCTCAATTTATATGGTCACCAGCTAGTTTTTCATGACTGCGGTGGCGAAACTCTCCCGGAAATGCTCAATCCTGTGGATCAACACGCCATTCCAATACCACATTTCGGGATTGTGGTGACACCTCCTAGCTTTGATGCCCTCGCGGCGCGTCTCAATGGCAACGTCGATTGGATTTTAGAACCCAGTGTTCGCTTTGAAAACACCGCGGGTGAGCAGAAAACACTATTTTTTCGAGATCCCAATAATTATGCGTTGGAATTCAAAAGCTTTACTGATGACCGTTTTCTTTTCGAACCTTTCGAAGACTGAGTCAGCCCATGACGTACCAAAAACAACCGGCCTCGAAACCTCAGAGGGCTCCTAAAGGCGCCGGTGAGCTCACTTACACATAACGGGTGGGATCACTCACACCTGCCTCAAAAAAACCCTGCGCTCTCAGCCTACAGCTGTCACAGCGACCACAGGCTTTACCCTCGTCACTCGCCTGATAGCAGGAAACCGTCTGTTCATAATCAACACCCAGATCCATGCCACGAGCGATGATTTCAGCCTTAGTCAAATCAATAATAGGAGTGCAAATCTTTATGGGGTCTCCCTCAACACCGGCCTTGGTAGCAACCGCCGCCAAAGCACCGAAAGCGTCTATAAATTCTGGGCGACAGTCGGGGTACCCAGAATAATCAACCGCGTTGACCCCAATATAAATTTCCGATGCGCCAATAACCTCTGCCCAACCCAAAGCAATCGATAGAAAAACCGTATTACGCGCCGGGACATAAGTAACGGGTATGCCCTCCGTGGGCTCCACCGGCACGTCAATTGCATCGTCAGTGAGTGCAGAGCCACCAATACCTCTCAGGTCGAGGCTAACCGTCTTATGGATGATCCCCTCAAAGCTTGCTGCAACTCGTGCGGCTGCGCTCAGCTCGGCTCTATGGCGCTGACCGTAGTCAAAACTCAAGGCATAACATTGTCGGCCAGCAGCATGCGCCATAGCCAGTACAGTCGCAGAATCTAGTCCACCAGAAGTCAGCACTACCGCTTTCATAAGTTTGCTTTCCTTAATGACCCGGCGCATCGTTCCAAAGCAGTTTGTGCAGCTGCAGCTGAAATCGGCCCGGCACCCTATCCTGCAACAGCCACTCTGCCAACTCTCGGGGCTGTAACTCCCCGTGGGTAGGAGAAAATAATATGTCGCCCACTCGGCCTGCCAGCGCCAGCTCATCGACTTTAAAGCGGGCCCAATCGTAGTCACGACGACTGCTGATCACAAACTTTATCTGATCATGTGGGGTTAACTCGGCAATGTTGTCCCAAAGATTTCTGTGAGATTCACCAGAATCAGGAGCTTTAAGGTCCATAACTCGACTAACGCGCCTATCAACGTCAGCTATAGGCAGGGCACCGCTGGTCTCCAGTGACACCTCATAACCCTCATCACACAACTGTTTTAACAGTGGCAGACTTTCTGGCTGCGCCAAGGGCTCGCCACCTGTCACACAAACACGCGGGCAAGAAAAACTTTTTATCTGCTGCAAAATCTGTGTGAGGGCTAAAATCTTGCCACCGGAGAATGCGTATTCGGTATCGCACCAAACGCACCTCAGAGGGCAGCCGGTCAACCGGACAAAGACCGTGGGCAACCCTACACTGCGAGCTTCCCCTTGCAAGGAATGAAATATTTCCGTTATGCGAAGTTCTGGATCCGTCGAGGCAGTCATACCAGTAGCTTAAAAATTCTCGTCCAAAAAATCGCGGGCCAGCTGTGCGGCTGGGTGACGAGGATATTCCCGAATGACTTGTTCGAGGTACTCGCGGGAGCGATCCCGACTACCCTTGAGGAAGTGTACTTTACCGAGCTTGTAAAGTGCGTCAGGGACTTTTGCATTTTTGGGATATTGATCGAGCAATAGCTTAAAGTTTTGCCTCGCCAGCTCTGGCTCAGACGGGTCGACGACAAGATAAAGCTCTCCCAGCCAATAATGTGCGTTGGGCGCATAAGCCCCCAAAGGGTGGCGGCCTAAAAAGTCCTGAAAAGCATCAACAGCGGCAGTGAAGTTTCGCGACTTCACATAGCTGTAGGCAGCCTGATAAGCAGCCTCCTCTGCAGGGTCAGCCACCGATGGCTCTGCCACTGGCCTCATAGGAATATCGGTATTATTGGAGAGGTTAGGCGCTACACCACCGCCAAAAGTCAGGCCGGAAGTGTCCCCCGCAGGCATCTCGTCAGCTTTGGCAGTAGCCAACTCAGCGAGCCTTCGATCTAGATCAATATATCGCTCTAGGCTCTGTTCCTTGAGGCGTCTAATTTGCGACGTTTGTTCTTCGACGAGGCCATTAAGACGACGAACCTCCTCCTGCAGTTGCTGGACTTGAATCACAAGTGCACCTGGGTTGACTGAAGTCGCGGTGTCGTTGGCACTGGTTTCAATCGGCACAGTCGTGGTCGTAACGCCTGAATACGGTTTAACGTCTCCTTGCACTGCAGACTGCACGCTTGGCCTTACTGTGGTCGCCGAGGCGCTAACAGCTGCGCTGCCTTCACGCTCGGCCTCAAGATCAATAAAATCCTGAGCTGAAGCGTTAAACGCTGCCATAAAAATCGGCACGACAATAAAAAAGCCGGCTATAACAACCGGCTTGGTCAGGCTATTTTTCAATGGAGGTTGCCCTTACTTGAGCTCAACACGGCGATTTTGCGACCAATTCGCCTCGCTGGATCCAAATGCCACGGGATTTTCTTCGCCGTAGCTAATGCTCTCGATACGGTAACTGGGAACACCATTCGCTACCATGTAATCGCGCACAGCATTGGCACGACGCTCACCCAAAGCCAGGTTGTACTCGCGGGTGCCACGCTCGTCAGTATGGCCTTCAAGGCGAACACTGTCGTCGTTTGATAGCAAGACTGCGATGTGGGCGTCTACCGCCATTCGAGCAGTATCTGTCATGGAGGAACTGTCAAAATCGAAGTAAAAGACTGTGCCGGCAGACATCGCCGCGTTTTGTAGCTGCTGTTGCTCCGCAGCGGCAGCGGCTTCGGCTTGTGCCTTCGCTGCGCTCGCGGCTGCTACAGCAGCAGCCTCTTCTGCGGCGGCTGCTTCAGCGGCCGCGGCCTCAGCTGCTGCACTATCGTTTGTCTCATTACCCGAGCAGGCAATTAACAATAAGGAACCGAAAAGAATACTGGCAAATTTACCGGCTACTGGAAGTGATTTCATGAGTCTGTCCTGTCTGATAATTTTTTAGATAAACCACAGAGAGTAATGTATCGCATCCTTCAGCAAATTGCTGGCTGATTGAGCCATTTTATTCTAATCCGATTTTAAAAACCCTAAAAATCGGAGGTCAAGCCCTGTGATTTTGACGATATCGACCGTCTCAGGGCAGATAGGGCGACCAAGAGGGCTCCTGCACTTCACCATCTCGGGCGGGAAGATTAAAGCTAACACCACCGTCCACAGCTACGGCACCCAAAATACTCTGTCCGTTTCGCTTGGTAGCATAAAGAACAATCGAACCATTGGGCGCAATGGTTGGGCTTTCGTCCAAACTGGTCGTTGTCAATACGGTCAATCGTTCTGTCACTAAGTCGAAAACCGCAATGTGGTAAGCACCATTTTGCTGATGAACCAGCGCAACGTTGCGGCCATCCTGAGCTACCCGGGCCCTCGCGTTGTAACGCCCATCAAAGGTCACCCTCGTGGTATTACCGCTTTTAAGGTCATAACGATAGATTTGGGGCCGGCCGCCACGATCAGAAGTAAACAGGAGAGACTGACCATCAGGCATCCAAGTCGGCTCGGTATCAATGGCATAATGTTTAGTGAGGCGGGTCAACCGTTTGGAGGCGAGATTCATGAGATAAATATCTGGACTACCATCCTTGCTGAGCACCATAGCCATAGAATTCCCGTCGGGGGAAAATACCGGTGAATTATTGAGCCCCTTGAAGTTTGTCAGCTGCTCCCGAGCACCGGTACGCAGGTTTTGTCGATAAATGGCAGGGCGAGAGGTCTCGAAGGAAACATATGCCACCTCGTCACCATTGGGTGACCAGGAGGGTCCTAGAATAGGCTCGCGACTCTCCAATAGAACGATGGGCCTTGCGCCATCAGAGTCGGCGAGTGTCAATCGATAAAAATCTTTCCCCGCTGGGTTACGAGTCACCGAGACATAGAGCAACCGGGTCGCAAAAGCTCCGGGTATTCCCGTCAGCTTTTCGTAAACCTCATCGGCAATTTTATGCGCTAACATCCGCACTTCCGAAGCCGCTCCCATGACGACCCCCTCTTCTACTGACAACTCCCGAGTGCTGTCAAAGAGCTGCCAGCTCAGCTTCAAGTTACCCGCAGCTGCCAATTCATACCGACCGATCAATACATAATCACTGTTAATCGCTCGCCAATCTCGGAAATATAGCTCCGATCCACGAGAGGGGTAACTGAGCATGTCTCGTCGACTGACCGGGGAAAACTGACCACTGCGCGCGAGGTCTGAATCAATAATACGAGCAACATCTTCTGGCGAGGCACCTGACCCCGACCAGCCAAAAGGCACCACAGCGATCGGCGTTGGATTATCGACACCACGGGTAATCTCTATTTGAAGCTGAGCCAGTGCAGGAAATGTTGCTACGCACAGGCTCAAAATAAGCACTCGTAATAAATTAGGCATCAATACCTCAGGTCCTCTGGACGAAAAATAAGCTGAAAACGACGAAAATCACGTTCAAACACCGCACGATCTAACGATTTTACCTCAGAAAAGCGCGCGACCTTTTCAATTGCATTCACTGCGCTGCTATCAAAAGCAGTATTACCGCTAGATTCCAGTACCGTCACCCCCACAACATCCCCAGTTGGCACGAGGGCTATTTCAAGGATGGCGACCATATTGTTGCGGGCGGAAGGGGGGCGGGTCCACCGACCAATCACTGCCTGCTTAATCACCGCCGCCACTTGATCACTCACAGTACCCACACTACCTTTTTGGCTCAGTTGCTCAGACGCTAGCACCGATTCAATGTCATTAAGGGTTTCTTGACTCAATTGCTCTGGAGTACGCTCGGGCTTCGCCGTCTCAAAGGGAACTTCAGGCTCAACCTTTTGTTCAGGCGTAACGGCAGCCGGTATCGGTTCGGTAGTTGCTTGGGGTTTGGGTTTGGGTTTGGGTTTGGGTTTGGGCTTGGGCTTGGGCTTGGGCTTGGGCTTGGGCTTGGGCTTGGGCTTGGGCTTGGGCTTGGGCTTCAACGTATCAGCTGAAACCAAGGTCGCGTTAATGGCAACAGGTGCCGGAGCACGCGCCTCAATAGTCACTGGGTTAGCCCAGCGCACCATTAGCAATCCCGCCACAACAAGATGTAGAGCCAGCGTAAGCACAACGGGCATTCCAAACCATGTCACTCGGTCTGAAAAAGTGCTCACGGGGCCATAGGTTCCTCTGTCACCAGACCGACTGAAGGTGCTCCTGAGGCTTGGAGAGCGGACATTACTTCGACCACCCTTCCGTAGGGCACGGCCGTATCACCCCACACTAATACCGGCTTGTCGGGATCACGTCGCAATACAGCGGACACACGCTGCTGCACCGTGACCAACTCCAGGGCCTGCTTGTCATTGCGACCCAAATTTATAAACAAGCGACCCGCTTTATCGACTGAAACAATAAGGGGCTCACTGTCTTGGTTTTTCACCGGCTCAGAAGCGGCGTCAGGGAGATCAACTTTTACCCCTTGCATCAACATGGGGGCCGTCACCATAAAAATTATGAGTAGCACCAGCATGACATCGATGTAAGGAACCACATTGATTTCGGCAACAGCTCGACGTTTACGCATCGGCGTTAATCCGCGCTGCGCCGCGCGCGCTGGGCGTAGGTCTGACGCTGAAGAATTCCAGAGAATTCATCGACAAATGTATCGTAGTGATTAATCAAACTATCGGATCGTGCGGCGAAGCGGTTGTAAGCGAGCACTGCAGGAATTGCGGCAAACAAACCCATCGCAGTTGCAATCAAGGCCTCGGAAATACCAGGGGCTACCGTTGCAAGCGTCGCCTGGGTCGCGTTGGCGAGCCCACGAAATGAATGCATGATTCCCCAAACTGTGCCGAACAAACCTATGTAGGGGCTGGTTGACCCTACAGAAGCCAAGAAGGGTAAGTTCGATTCCAGACGGTCGCTTTCCCGCAGGGTGGCTACACGCATCGCACGTCGTGCTCCCTCGAGCACGGCGTCAGCTTCGATATCTGACTGCTGAGACAACCGCGAGAACTCTTTGAAGCCCGCTCGAAAAATGCTCTCTACACCAATGGGCGTGGCACCGTCGGCCAGAGCCTCATTGCCTTCTCGATAGATCTGCGCAAGGTCAACACCCGACCAAAAATGTGCCTCAAACCCGCCCAGCTCCTCAGTCATTCGCCGGTACAACATCACCCGCTGAACGATCAAATACCAAGAAGACACAGACGCCAGTAAAAGAATTAGCATGACCACCTGAACGGTCCCACTAGCGCCAATAATCAGCTCCAGAATGCCTAATTCTTCATTCACACAAACCTCCCTAAATTCTAAATTCTAAATTCTGTGAATCTTTAATCTTTTGACGCAGATCTGCGGGCAGGCGGCATGGCCGACCGTTCTCGCTGTTCACCAAAGCAAGGGTCACCGCGCCTTCAACCAAACATGTTGCACCCCGCAGCACTGTTTGTGCGAAAGTTAGCGTCGCAGCGCCCGTATTCGTAATGCGCGCCGTTGCCTTAATCGACTCGTCTAGCCGCGCAGGGCACCGGTAACTAACATTGGCCTCCGAGACAACAAACATTAAATTTTCGCCCGGGAAAGCCGGTTTGTCATAACCGAGTGATCGCATGTATTCCGTCCGGGCACGCTCAAAATACTTTAGATAATTGACGTAATAAACAATGCCTCCGGCATCAGTATCTTCTATGTAGACCCTCACCGGCAGTGAAAATTCCCCTGATTGCGGCTTAGTCACCTATCGGCATCCAAGTCTAAGGGCAGAGTATTTTCCCGATCAGCGCGAGGCATTTGTATTCCAAAGTGCCGATAAGCCGCTTGCGTTACTATTCGACCACGAGGTGTGCGCAGCAGGTAACCCTGCTGAATGAGATAAGGTTCGAGCACATCTTCGAGGGTGCCTCGTTCCTCTGACAGCGCAGCAGCCAGACTGTCAACACCCACAGGACCACCCTCAAACTTTTCAATAAGCATGAGCAAAAGACGGCGATCTAGGTGGTCAAGGCCAAGTTGATCAACATTGAGCATGTCTAAAGCCTGCTGAGCCACTCGTTCAGTGATCCTGCCGTCAGACTTCACCTCTGCATAATCCCTCACTCTTCGTAGGAGACGATTAGCAATGCGGGGGGTTCCCCGTGCGCGTCGCGCCATTTCTCTGGCGCCCGCATCATCAACTGGAATCTCGAGCAATTTGGCCGAGCGCGCCACAATTTTTGTTAGATCATCGACTTCGTAAAACTCAAGGCGCTGCACGATGCCAAAACGATCTCTCAGCGGCGACGTCAAAAGCCCCGCGCGAGTGGTTGCTCCCACTAACGTAAAGGGCGGAAGATCGAGCTTGATAGACCTAGCCGCCGGCCCCTCTCCAATCATAATATCCAGCTGATAATCTTCCATAGCAGGATAAAGGATCTCTTCGACATAAGGACTAAGCCGGTGAATTTCGTCGATAAACAAGACATCACCCGGTTCAAGATTTGTCATTAGCGCGGCAATATCGCCGGCCTTTTCTAGCACCGGCCCACTTGTAGTCTTTAAAGCCACACCCATTTCGTGGGCGATAATACTGGCAAGAGTTGTTTTACCGAGCCCCGGGGGCCCAAAAATAAGTGTGTGATCTAGGGGTTCGTCTCTTTGTTTAGCCGCTGCTAGAAAAATTTCCATTTGCTCGCGCACAACACGCTGACCCAGATAGTCCTCAAGGCACTTAGGCCGAATAGCACGATCCACCTGCTCATCGCCGCGGGCTCCCTGCTCTGGCGCAATTAAACGATCCGTCTCAATAGTCATCGATTGCCCTTCGGCGCTGATGCCTTCAAGGCCCGGCGAATAAGCTCTTCGCTGGATTCGATAGACTCGTCATCGACAGCCGCGACTAACCGAGATGCTTCAGGAAGTTTATAGCCCAGTGCGACCAGTGCTTGCTCAGCCTCGGTGCGACTGTCCATCGCCGGCGCGACCGACACGAATTGACCTTGAGTACCTGGTATCGCTGGCGAAAGCTCCTCAAGCCATTTACCGGCTTTATCACGCATTTCCACTAAAAGTCGTTCAGCGGTCTTACGTCCAACGCCAGGCAGTGCCACCAATGTCGCCACGTCATCACGCTGCAAACACTGGGCAAAGGCGCGGGCATCGAGACCAGACAGCAGCGCCAGAGCCAGTTTAGGTCCAACCCCACTCACCTTAATTAATTCACGAAAAAGGCGCCGATCGGCCTCCTCCCTAAAACCATATAGCAACTGGGCATCTTCTCTCACCACAAAATGCGTCAGCAGCGTCACTTCTTCCCCCACCTCAGGAAGATCAAACAGCGTCGTCATGGGCACCTGCAGCTCGTAACCGATGCCGCCAACGTCTACCAGTAACTCAGGCGGCCGCTTGACGATGAGGCGCCCCCTTAAATATCCAATCATCAGCCGTACTCAGCGTGACCGACCACGGCTGCGCACCGTGGCAGGAATATGTTGTAAAGATTGACTCGAATGCAAGTGACACAAGGCTGCAGCTAGCCCGTCAGCCGCATCTTCTTTCGGTGCCGCCGGCAGTTTAAGCAATACTTTTACCATATGTTGTACCTGCTCTTTGCTAGCGGCTCCGGTGCCAACAACGGCCAGCTTGATTTGACGTGCCGCATATTCGTAAACGTGCATGCCTCTGTGGACACATACCGCCATCGCAGCTCCTCGGGCGTGCCCAAGTTTCAGTGCGGCGCCGGGGTTCCGCGCCACAAACACCTCTTCAATTGCCAATTCATCGGGGTTGAATTCATCAATAATGCTGTTAAGCGAAGAAAATAGCACGCCCAGACGAGGCCCAAGAGCTTGATCCACAGGTAAACGAATAATACCGCTAGTCACGTAAACAGCAGCTTTACCCTCCGTCCTGATAACGCCAAACCCCGTTTTTCTCGAGCCGGGGTCAATACCCAGAATCGTGGCCATGGCAAATCCCTTGTCGCTGAGTACATTCTGACTGAAACTAAGCCCAACGTCACAGAAAGTGAAGCGTCTTCCTTTTAATCGTTTTTAACCACGTCAGGACGGCGCAATTTAATGCTTAGCTCTCGAAGTTGAGCATCACTGACCCGCCCGGGTGCCTCAGTCATCACACAAGACGCTGATTGGGTTTTAGGGAAAGCAATAACGTCTCTGATTGACTGCCCCCCCACCATCAATGTCACCAATCGATCAAGACCGAATGCCAGGCCACCGTGAGGCGGCGCCCCATATTGTAAAGCATCGAGTAAGAAGCCAAACTTCTCGGCAGCTTCATCTGAATCAATACCCAACACGTCAAAAACAGCCTGCTGCATGTCTGGCCGGTGTATTCTTATGGAACCACCACCAAGTTCCGATCCATTGAGCACCATGTCATAGGCTCGGGATAACGCCTCTGATGGGCTGTCTCGCAAAGCGGCTTCTTCACAAGCCGGTGCAGTAAACGGGTGATGCAGCGGCGTGAGTTCACCATTACCGTTTTCTTCGAACATGGGGAAATCAACCACCCATAAAGGTGCCCAGCCGGCCTCGACTAGCCCTAAGTCTTCTGCCACCTTTAACCGCAAAGCCCCCAGTGCTTCATTGACAACCTTACGGCTATCAGCGCCGAAGAAAATAATATCGCCATCTTTAGCCTCAAGTCGGTCCATTAATTGTTGGACAACTTCTTCAGGCATAAATTTCAGGATGGGCGATTGCAACCCCTCAAGACCCTGCGCCAGGTTGTTTACCTTGATCCACGCCAAACCACGAGCGCCATAAACGCTGACATGACGGGTGTAATCATCAATCTCTTTCCGCGACAATTTAGCCCCGCCATCAACTTTTAATGCCGCAACTCGACCCGAAGCATCCTGAGCGGGACCACTGAAGACCTTAAATTCTACGCCCGCCATGAGATCGTCAATGGAGACAAGCTCGAGCTTTATGCGAAGATCCGGCTTGTCTGAACCATAACGCTCCATGGCCTCATGCCATGTCATGTGAGGGAAGTCACCGAGATCCACATTGAGGTGCTCGGTGAAAACTGATCTAACTAGCCCCTCGGTAAGCGTCATAATATCCGACTCCTCCAGAAATGAGGTCTCGATATCAATCTGGGTAAATTCGGGCTGGCGATCAGCACGCAAGTCCTCGTCCCTAAAGCACCGGGCGATTTGGTAATACCGATCAAATCCCGAGACCATCAGCAGCTGCTTAAACAGCTGAGGAGACTGTGGCAGGGCAAAAAATTCCCCTTCGTGTGTGCGACTTGGCACCAAATAATCCCGCGCACCCTCAGGCGTAGCGCGCGTCAAAATAGGGGTTTCGATGTCGAGAAATCCATGGCCATCTAGGTACTGTCGAATAGATGACGTCAATCGAGCACGGAACATCAAATTATTCTGCATCTCGGGACGACGTAAATCCATGTACCGAAATTTAAGCCGTACGTCCTCACCAACCGAATGATGTGCATCTAGAGGGAAGGGAGGGGTGGCAGATTCGCTCAACAGCTCAATCTCTTTACCGAGTATCTCTATTGAGCCCGTCGCCATAGCGGGATTTATTGTACCCTCGCCACGGGCCCGGACACGGCCAGTAATTTTTAATACGTACTCAGTACGGACCCGGTCTGCCAGCGCAAAAGCGGACTCGGTATCAGGATCAAACACGACTTGCACGATCCCTTCACGATCACGCATGTCTAAAAAAATAACCCCACCGTGATCACGACGGCGATCTACCCAACCGTAAAGCGTTACCGTATTGTCGATATCCGATTCACTAACCAAGCCGCAGTAATGTGTTCGCATACTATTTTCACCATGCCCTTGCAGGGATTCAAACGTCCGTTGTTATGTAGTCTTACCACCTGACTGACCTGAGGACTTTTTCCCCTCGCCAGATGACCCAGAGGAACCCTCAGAGGTCGTCTTAGTGCCACCCTCCCCTTTTCCGGAAGCTGACTTCTCACCTGAACTATTTTTCTCTTTGCCATCGCCCGCCAGATTCTTCTGGTTACCCGTCTTGAAGTCGGTCTCATACCAACCGCTTCCGGCCAGTCTAAAAGCGGGTGCGCTAACCTGCTTGCGCAACGTTTCCTTCCCACACTCTGGGCATGTTGTAAGCAATGCATCTGACAGCTTCTGTAAGGCTTCAAACTCGTGCGAGCAGTCACTGCACCGGTAGTCATAAATCGGCACGTCGGTGTCTCCCAACAGGAACAGCTAAATCGTTCCGGGCAAATTGAGTGGAATTAGAAACTTATGAGGGGGCGGAGGGTACCGGAAAAGCAGATCTGTTTAAACCAGACTTGACTTGAACCATGAGGACTGGCGTTTTTAGGCGTCCATTTCGTTTTTTTTGGTGCACATCCTGCCTTGAAGCACCGGCGCTACCCGCATTACTGGGACAGACGACGTCGATATTGAAATTCCCTCGGAACCGAAGCCCCGAGGGAATAATAAAAGGTCGCTAGGAGTTAGCGAACTCTTTCATTTTCTTCAGAGGACGAATCTTTACTGCCGTGCTAGCAGGCTTCGCCTTGAACATCGTCTCTTCACCGGTGAAAGGGTTGATCCCCTTACGCGCCTTAACCGCAGGCTTACGTACCGTCGTGATTTTCATCATGCCTGGAATTGTAAATTCCCCGGCGCCGCGCTTTTTGATACTTCCCTCAACCAGCGCATCCATTTGCTGCATCACATCAGAGACCTGCTTTTTCGTCAGACCCGTGTTGTCGGCGATAGTGCCAACGATCTGAGTTTTAGTCATCTTGGTAGAGATGGCCTTTACTTTTGCAGGGGCCGCCTTAGCTGCCGGCTTTTTAGCAGGCGCCTTCTTGGCTGCTGCTTTTTTCTTTGCGGGTGCTTTCTTTGCTGCTGCTTTTTTGGTTGCCATGGGTCTTTATCACCTTTTTAGTAGTGGTATGGAGACTGGGTAACCGACTCAAAACCCTTAGAATCAAGCGTTCAAAGTGCAGTTCTGCAGATTCAACACGAGAATATCCTTTAAAACAAGGGGGTTTTTTCTAAAAACAGGTAAAAACCCCTGTTTTTTTAGTATTTTTCTCCATACACAAAGTTCTAACAAGTTTGCTTCCGCCCGTTGCTGTCTCTCCGTACAATTGGTGCCTTTGTTTTGGGAGTCGCACTGTCATGCGTGCCAGCCAGTTTTTACTATCAACCCTGAAAGAAACACCTGCTGATGCTGAAATCATAAGCCACCAACTTATGCTGCGGGCCGGCCTCATCCGCCGTGTGGCGGCAGGCATATACAACTGGATGCCACTAGGACTGCGCGTAATTCGGCGTGTCGAAAAGGTGGTTCGGGAAGAAATGTGTCGTGCAGGCGCTCTGGAAATCAGCATGCCGGTAGTACAACCCGCGGAGCTCTGGCTGGAGTCTGGCCGCTGGGAGCAATATGGGCCGGAGCTGGCGCGACTTCAAGATAGACATAATCGTGACTTTTGCTTGGGACCGACTCACGAAGAAATCATCACAGCATTAGGTCGCAGCGAAATAAAAAGCTACAAGCAGTTACCCTTGAATTTCTTTCAAATTCAAACCAAATTTCGCGACGAAATTCGACCCCGCTTTGGAGTCATGCGGTCGCGAGAATTCATAATGAAAGACGCCTATTCTTTCCATGCCGATCAAGTATCACTCGAACAAACCTATTGGCGCATGCACGAAGCCTACACAGCCATTTTTACCCGTCTGGGCCTTAATTTCCGATCCGTCGAGGCGGATACAGGATCTATTGGTGGCAGTCACTCCCACGAATTTCATGTTCTCGCAGACTCAGGGGAGGATGCTATCGCTTTTTCCGACTCTAGCGACTACGCAGCCAACGTCGAGCTCGCACCTGCGCTAGTGACACCCGCTACGGCATCTGAAATTACCGACTTAATAGAGTTTGCAACGCCGAGAGTAAAAACTATTGACGACCTGGTCGAGCAAGCGGGAATTACCATTACCGACACCGTTAAAACGCTATTTGTGAACGGCGAAAATGACGAAATCGTTGCCTTAGTGCTGCGAGGTGACCATCGCCTCAACGCGCTTAAAGCGGAAAAAATTCCGGGCATAATTTCCCCCCTGGAAATGGCGGAAGAGGCACGGGTTCTGGCCGCAGCGGGCGCAGGGTTTGGCTCGCTGGGCCCTGTCGGCCTCAATGTGCGCATCGTTGCCGATACCAGCGCCGCGGCACTCAACAGCTTTGTTTGCGGGGCAAATAAAGATGGCTTTCACCTCAGTGGTGTCAACTGGTCACGGGATTTACCCCTTATTGAAACCGCAGATATACGCGAAGTTATTGCCGGGGATGCTAGCCCCTGTGGCCAGGGGGCTCTGGAAATTCGTCGCGGGATTGAAGTAGGGCACATTTTCCAGCTGGGAACTAAATACAGTGAGGCCATGAAGGCTGTAGTCCTTAACGATGAAGGAAAGTCGGTACCCATGGCAATGGGATGTTATGGCATTGGCGTGACTCGAATTGTGGCCGCCGCCATCGAGCAAAATCATGACGATCAGGGCATCATTTGGCCCGATGCCATGGCTCCCTTTGAAGTAGCACTAGTGCCGCTCAATATGGATAAGTCCGAGGCGGTTGCCACCGCGACTGAGGCGCTCTACGAGCAGCTCCTTACTATGGGCGTGGAAGTTTTCATGGATGACCGAAAAGAACGGCCTGGCGTTAAATTCGCTCAAATGGAACTCATTGGAATTCCAGTGCGCGTCACTTTGGGTGACAGATCTCTTGCAGAAGGCAACATCGAACTGCAAGAACGTACCAGTGATCAAAAGCAACTGATTCCAGTTTCAGAGGCATCTAAGGCCATCGTCGCCATGATTCGCCGTGCTTAGCAAAGCAACATTAGGGCTACTAATAGGCTTGTTGAGTTGGGCGCCCATCTCGGCAGCAGACACGGCGACCGCCGAGAGGAGCGCGATGCGCGCCTTTCTCGAGCGGTCAATTGCCAGTGCCACCAGCTTCGAGGATCGCTTTGACGCTGAAGTCTGGCTGTTTGACATGCAGACACGCCTGACGCCCTTTATGCAAGACCCTGAAGAGCGAGTGCAGTTTTTGACCTTAGTCCACAGGGAGGCACTCGCATCTGACCTACCCCCTGAATTGGTACTGGCACTCATCGAAGTTGAAAGCCACTTTGATCAGTTTGCGGTGTCCAGAGCCGGCGCACAAGGCTACATGCAAGTTATGCCCTTTTGGAAAGATGAGATTGGGAGATCTGAGGACAACCTCACGCGGAGTGACACCAACTTGCGTTACGGCTGCAAAATTCTTCAGTTTTACTGGCAACGAGAATCAGGAGATTTACATCGTGCGCTCGCAGCCTATAACGGCTCGCTTGGCAGTACGGTGTACAGCAATAAAGTGTATCGAGCTTGGCAAAGTCGCTGGCGCATGGCGCCGCTGGACTGGTAGTTTATTGACCAGCCGCTTTTAACAGCGGTGGTTTTGCTCTAGACATGTGCATCCAAAATAAGGGACTGGCTAACTATGGTCGACCTACAGGCGTTTACCCGCTGGAACTCTGATGTCGCTAAAACTGTGGGGGCGATTGGAGGGGCGCAGTTTTTCAATCAACTTTTCGCCGCCCTCGCTGATCAGGTCGCCCACATTTACCCTCAAATTTGGCTATACCATCGCGACCTTCCTCCTAGAGTCCTCTATCACGAGATCCCCGATCATGCCGTAGCGCTGCAGATAGATCGTTACCTTGAAGGGCCCTACCGAGAAGATCCGTTTTATCAAATATCGATGAACAGTCCGCGCAGTAGCATATACAAATTGGGCCGTCTGACAGGAAGTACCTTCGAAGACAGCGGCTATTTCCGCGAATACTATGGCGACACTGGGACCTGTGATGAAATTATTTTTCTGACGCGCTTAGACGACGGCAGCGTTGTGAATTTTTGTATTATGCGCGACGTCAAAGACACCCCCTTTAACGAAGGGGAATACGATCTGCTTTATAGCGTATCTGAAGTTGTTGCATCGCTTATTCAGTCGCATTGCCATCGTGATGACTTCGCAACGACCAACCTCTTACAACCGGGGCTAGACGCTCAAATAGACCTCGCGTTTAGAACTTTTGGCAAAGATTTTGTGAGTCCACGAGAGCGTGAGGTATTAGAACTAATGCTTAGAGGCTACGGCGCTGATACCTCGGCTGAACGGCTTTTGATTTCTCTAGAGACGGTACGGCGACATCGCAAAGCTCTCTACAAGAAGTTAGATGTGTCCTGCCAGGCCGATTTATTTGCACTTTTCATCAACACGATGCCTTACATCGGCAATGCGCTGGGGGGCGACCCGCTATCTATTTACATGAAATAGATCGTAAATATTTGAACTAGCTCACAAAAATGCACTTACTACTGCCCTTTTTGGGGCATTGCCTGTGCCAGTTTGACCGCTCAGACTTTCGCCTTTGAACATTAAGCGGTGATACCCGTGCAACGCGAAGTCGAATTATTCTTGAAGGCCTACCCATCTGTCGAAATGATAGAGGCGCTTATTACGGACTGTAATGGGGTCGCTAGGGGTAAGTGGATACCTCGAGGAAAAATACAATCTATCCTAGACGACGGATTGAAGCTGCCAAAATCCGCGTTAGGTCTGGATATTTGGGGAAGAGATATTCCCGAATTGGCCCATGCCAACGGTGATATCGATGGTTACTGCATGGCTGTAGAAGATTCTTTAAAGCCTGTGCTCACCCCCCGTGGTACCGATCAGGGACAACTGATCATGACTATGGTTGACGAAACCGGCGCCCCTTATATGGGTGATCCCAGGCAAATTCTTGCCAAAGTTTTAGAAGGGTTTTCAGAGCGAAACCTCAAGCCCTGCATGGCTGCTGAGCTGGAGTTCTACCTGCTGCCGGATCCTGGGCGAGACAAGCCACTGAGAGAATCCCTCGACAGCCTAGATACTTTGGGCGGCAATCTTTATGCGCTCAACGAGCTCGACCACCACAGTGAAATGCTGGATCTGCTGCGGGAAACATTTAAAACACAAGATCTCCCTTACGAGGGGATTATCAAAGAATCTGCCCCAGCTCAGTTTGAGATCAACATGGCACACAGCGACAATGTGATGCTGATGGCGGATCAAATCATAAGAATGCAGCGCTGCATTCGCAGAGTGGCCAGCCAGTGTAATCTGATCGCTAGCTTCATGCCCAAACCTCTAGATAACGAGGCTGGGAATGGTATGCACATTCACTGCAGCGTATTGGAGGAACGGGGTCTCAATATCTTTAATGACGGTAATGATGAAGGCAGCCCCCTGCTAAAGCAGGCCATCGCAGGATGCTTAGAGTTAATGCCTGATTCCATGCTAATTTTTGCACCCAGCTTCAACGCCTATCGGCGTTTTCAAGCGGGCAATCATGCTCCAACTGTTCCAACATGGGGTTATGACAATCGCACCACCGCACTGCGGGTTCCTTCGGGCCCCCAAGCTGCTTTACGTATCGAGCATCGTGTGGCCGGTGCCGATGCAAACCCCTATTTAGTGATGGCCGTGATGCTCGCTGGCATTTTGCACGGGTTAGAAAATAAAATGGAGCCCCCCGCAGCGATCGAGGGCAACGCTTGGGACATGAAGCACGATACTCCAGACCTCCCATGCCTAATGAACGTAGCCGTGGAGAAATTTCTTAACTCACCACTCATCGAGAAGTACCTAAGCGCAGAGTTCCAGTTGCTTTATGGGAAAACCAAAGAGCAGGAACTGAATGAATTTCAACGCCGGGTGACCGACTTTGAAATTGAAAGCTATCTACGGGGTTAATTTAAGCGCTGATCCATAAGGCCCTATTGCCGTATGATTTAGCATCCAACCATGCTCAGGAATTAACCCCATGACAACTGCCTACGATTTTCAAGCAAGCGCTGCTAATGGCGATAACATCAATCTAGACGACTATCGGGGCCGAGTTTTACTGATCGTCAATACCGCTTCCAAATGCGGCTTCACGCCCCAGTACGAGGGCCTTGAAGCGCTTCAAGCCCAATACCACGACAAGGGATTCGATGTTCTGGCGTTTCCCTGCAATCAATTTGGTGGTCAGGAGCCTGGCAGCGAAGAGGAGATCGTAGAATTTTGTACTACCCGGTTCAGCTCTACATTTCCAATTTTTGCAAAAATCGAGGTCAACGGCGCAGACACACACCCTCTGTACGGCTGGCTGAAAGGGCAAGCCAAGGGGATTATGGGCACCGAGCGTATCAAATGGAACTTCACAAAATTCCTGATCAATACCGACGGCAAGGTCGCCAAGCGTTATGGCTCGCAAACGAAGCCCGCAGCCATAGCCAAGGATATTGAGCAATTGCTCTAACGATTTAGCGAAGCTTCCACCCCTCTCGCGCTGACAGCAATGAGGGGCAATCTCACCGATCGGATCAAACCTCAGGAAAGACCGTGCGATTAAGCGAACCGCGAATTCAGCCCCTTACCGATGAAAATATCGGTGATGACATTCGCAGCGAGTTGGGCGAACAATTCAAAGGCCACCCGGTGTTTAATGTCTTTCGAACATTGGGAAAATCTTTGAAGGCCTATCGAAAGTTCATGGGCTGGGGTGGCTACATCCTTTCATCGGACAACGACCTGACCCCCCGCGATCGAGAGCTCATCATTCTACGTACGGGCTACAACTGGCAGTCCGGATATGAATGGGCACAGCACACGCGCATAGGTCGCAAGTGTGGGCTGAGCGAGGAAGAGATAGAACGCACTAAAGAAGGCCCTCAGGCTACTGAGTGGAGCAGTCGTGATCGTGCTTTGCTCAATGCCACAGACGACCTCACCAACAATGCATTTATCAGCGACCTTAATTGGGCGGCTCTGACAGACTTCTCTGAAAAGCAGCGCATGGATCTGGTTATGACAGTGGGCCAATACACCCAGGTATCGATGATGCTAAATAGTTTTGGGGTGCAATTGGATCCGGGTTATACGCTAGATCCTGACCTAGACGGGCGTTAGCCTCGTGATAATGGGATAGCCTTGGCTCCCTTCAGACTCTATACGGCCCCGACCAGGCGGGTCTTCCACGCCAGGTTAGTGCTCTCGAGTTTCCCGGAACTGAATGTCAGGCCAACGCTCCTCCATAAGTGACAGATTGACCCGAGTCGGCGCCAAATAAGTGAGATAGCCACCACCATCCTCAGACAGGTTATCTTCGGCCTTTTTACGAAACTCTTCTAGTTTTCGAGGATCTTCAGCTTCTATCCACCGCGCGGTATAAACGTTAATAGGCTCATAGATGGCCTCGACTTTGTATTCGTCCTTTAACCTGTAGGCAACGACGTCAAATTGCAACTGACCCACAGCCCCAACCACTAAATCGGTGGACATAAGCGGCGAAAAAACCTGAGTCGATCCCTCCTCAGAAAGTTGCTGGAGGCCCTTCTGCAGTGCCTTCAGTTTCATCGGATCTTTCAGTCGAATACGCCGGAACAGCTCGGGAGCAAAATGGGGAATACCTGTATAGCGAAGCTCCTCTCCGAGGGTAAAGGTATCCCCTATTTGAATGGTTCCATGATTGTGAAGACCAATGATGTCTCCCGACACCGCCTCCTCGACCAGCACCCGCTCCCCGGCTTTAAAAGTCACTGCGTCTGCTATTTTGACGTCCTTAGCAGCGCGAACGTGGCGCATTTTCATGCCCTTGGCGTAGCGCCCTGAACAAATCCTGACAAAGGCAATTCGATCGCGGTGTTTGGGGTCCATATTCGCCTGAATTTTGAAGACAAAGCCTGAGAATGGCTCTTCTCGGGCATCAACAATCCGGGTTCGAGTTTCTCGAGGTAAGGGCTTGGGTGCCCACTTTACAAATTTATCAAGCATTTCCCGAACCCCAAAATTACCGAGGGCGGTGCCAAAAAATACAGGGGTCAATTTACCTTTGAGAAAAGCATCCTGATCAAACGGGTGACTTGCGCCTTTTACGAGCTCGATTTCGTCACAAATTGACTCATATTCATCATCCAGTAATACCCTGGCCTCAGGAGAGTCCAGTCCCTGAATCCGAGTATCTGGGGGTAGTAACGCGTTATGGCCTGACTCAAACACGTGAATCACGTCATCGCGTAAGTCATAGACGCCCTTAAAATGACGACCCATGCCTATAGGCCAATTCACCGGTGCACCGGCAATACCGAGCACGGCTTCTATCTCGTCCAGCAACTCGATAGGATCGCGAATATCCCTGTCCATCTTGTTGACGAAAGACACAATAGGCGTATCTCTCAGCCGACAGACGTTCATTAGCTTGATGGTCCTATCCTCGACACCCTTTGCACCATCAATCACCATGAGTGCCGAATCGACCGCTGTAAGAGTCCTATATGTATCCTCGGAAAAATCCTCATGACCCGGGGTATCGAGAAGATTAACCGTACGATCGCGATAGGGAAATTGCATCACTGAGGAGGTTACAGAAATTCCACGCTCCTGCTCCAGGGTCATCCAGTCCGATGTCGCATGCGGCCCTCGCTTGCCCTTCACTGAACCCGCTACCTGTATCGCGTTGCCCAGCAGCAACAGCTTCTCGGTAATGGTGGTCTTACCCGCATCTGGGTGGGAGATAATGGCAAAGGTGCGCCTAGCTTCAATATCGCGTTTCAAATCTGCCACGGTATCCGACATGTTGGTTCCTCCTGAAGCGCGGGATTATGCCAGTGCCAATGTGTACTCGCCATGACGTGAGCGATGAAACCGGAACAAAGGGGCTGTAATACCAATAATCTCAACGAATCGCTACAAAACCAGAATTTTTAGCGCGTAAACTCGTGCTCCAAACTATCCAGCAGGGCTTGCCCAATGGTCTCTTTGTCTAAAGTGTCAGGGTCCAGCAAAGACGCCATCGAAATCACCTCGAGTCCAGCATGACCGCAGGGGTTTATACGTCGAAAGGGCTCAAGATCCATATCGACATTCAAAGAAACGCCATGGTAACTGCAGCCTCGAGAGACCTTCAGTCCCAGAGCCGCGATCTTCCTGCCTTGGACGTAGACACCAGGAGCTTTAGGGTCGGCGGAGCCTTCTATGTCGTATTTTGCAAGTAACGATATAACCGCCCGTTCGATAGCTGTCACCAGCCCCCTCACCGTGAGACTTCCGCGTCGAATATCGAGCAAGACGTATACCACCCACTGACCAGGCCCGTGGTAGGTTACCTGCCCACCTCGATCAATTTTCACAACCGGGATATTGCCGGGCGCTAATAAATGTGCCGCTTTTCCCGCCACGCCCTGAGTAAACACTGCTGGATGCTCGAGCAACCAAAGCTCATCGGGCGTATCTGCACCTCGACTTCGAGTAAAGGCCTTCATCGCTGAAAACGTTTCCTCATAGTCAACAAGCCCGAGCAGGCGTCGCTCAAACACAGGTCAAATCACCATAGAAACGCGGCCCGTCGCCATCAAATCTTGATGGAGTGCCGCAAGCTGCTCTGGACCCGTCGCTTCAATAACCACCGTTAAAGACAGGAAAGTCCCAGCTTTTGAAGGGCGACGCTGGGTAAGACTTCGATCAAAGGCAGGCGCATGACTCTCAAAGACCTCGTAAATAACGGTCTCGTAATCATGGCTCGCCCGACCCACTACTTTTATAGGGTAACGACAGGGAAACTCTATCTTTGGGGCTTCCGGTTCCATAGATATTCTCTAGCAGGACCTCAAGGACTGAATATTTGAGAGAGCCACAGCAAAAATCCATCCCACAGGCGCTTGAAAAAACCCGCTGCCTCGACAGTTTGCAAAGCCTGTAGTGGCCTCTCCAGCAACAGCTCTCCATCGAGAAGAACCTGTAGCTGACCTACGACATCTCCTTTATTGATCGGGGCTTGTAGCGGGTCATCAAACGTGGCTATCACTTCGGCTGCAGCCTGAGTTCTGGGCACAATCACTGTGACGGACTCCAATAAACCGCCATCAATTGCCTCGGCATTACCTTTCCAAACTCGCGTACGACCCAGTGACGTTGCTCCGGTGACAACTTCCAAATTTTGATAAAATCGGAAGCCGTAGTTCAAAAGCGAGCGTGTTTCTGCCTTGCGGCTACGCGTACTATTGCTGCCGAGAACCACCGAAATAAGACGCATTCCCTCTCGCTCTGCTGAAGCCACGAGACCGTAGCCGGCGACGCTGGTATAGCCTGTTTTCAAGCC
Source organism: marine gamma proteobacterium HTCC2080 (assembly GCA_000169115.1). Lineage (GTDB taxonomy): Bacteria > Pseudomonadota > Gammaproteobacteria > Pseudomonadales > Halieaceae > Luminiphilus. The sequence goes on along the minus strand of AAVV01000006.1, from coordinate 43,110 downwards.
GTCAACCGAGGGGTCCTCGCGCAAGAGATGATTCCGGTTGTACTGCGTTATATCGTTGTACGTGTAGGATTGCTGGCGGTATACACGGTATCGATCAGGATGATCACGAATAGTCGCAATGGCGAGTGAACCAAGATCACGTGCTGTTGTCAGGTGGTCCGAATTTGGCAAACCGTGAGTATTTTCAAAGTGTGTTGCGGTCAGGGCTAATTCCTCAGCATAACGATTCATCAGAGCAACAAACGCCTCCTCGCTACCGGCAATATGCTCGGCGATGGCAACCGTCGCATCGTTACCTGAGGAGATGGCGATGCCTTGCTCAAGCTCACCCACCGTCACCGACTTTCCGGGCTCAATCCACATTAGAGAAGACCCGCGGAACTTCGGGTTCTGAGACCAAGCGTTACGACTGACCGTGACCTCGTCATCAAGTGACAGCCGTCCTGCATCAACCTCCTCAGCAAGAATATAGGAGGTCATCAATTTGGTTAGGCTCGCGGGGGGCAGGCGGGTGTCAATATTATGCTCGACCAGAACCTCCCCAGTAGCGAAGTCCATGAGGAGATAGGCATCTGCATTGATTCCCGGTGGCGCTGGCACAAGGGTCACCGCCGTGGCTGAAGCGCTGAGAAACAGAACAAGTAATGCAACTAAAGCAGGGCTTTTCATGCGGTCGCGTATCACCGTAGTAATAATAAGAAAGACAATGGTATCAGTGACTCCGCACTAGAGGGAAAAATCAAAGAAAAAAGCGGTGAGCTAGGGTATGGGCTGCCCTTGAGGTAAACCCGCAGCGCGCAACTGGTCTTGCGCTTTACGGAGTGCCCCTTGGGTCTCAAAAGGCCCCAAACGAACCCGAAAAATCACGCCAGTTTCAGCTGAAGCCGGCAAAACCTCAGCGGGAACGGTCACCAAACGTTGCGAATCTCTCGCCAGCGCCTTCGCCGTAGCTTCGTTCATGAAGGCCCCCAACTGCAGCGTGAGGTACTCATCATCCCCGCGAGTGCGAAGATCAGACACCCCCATGACTTCCACGCTCTCAATTCGCACCTTTGCAGTTCCCTGATCAGCAAAGCCCAGACGCACAGCAGCACCATAGGAAAGGTCTAAAATGCGATCGGGGTGGAAAGGGCCTCTATCGTTAACTCTAACGACCATACTGGCTTGGTTCTCAAGGTTGGTGACTCGTATAAAGGTAGGAATAGGCAGTGAACGGTGGGCAGCCGTTGGTTCATAGGCACTAAAGCGCTCACCGTTTGCAGTAGCACGGCCGTGAAACTTTAGCCCATACCACGACGCAACACCCTCTTCGGAGTAATTCTCGGCACTGCTCAAAACGGTATAGGTTTTACCGTTCACCGTGTACGGACTGCTGTTACCTGCCCGTGTAATGGGCTCTGCATAGGGAATGGCATCGGGTACAGCACCCGGAGAGATCGGTGGTGGTGCCCGATCCGCTTCTTCGACAGAGTACGCGCACCCACCCAATAGGCTTACTACAGCCAAAACCCAAAAAATATTAGGCACCTGCCGCTAAGCTCTCAATCTCTTGACTCAGCTGCCAGACGCTCAACGCATACATTGCACTGTGGTTATAGCGGGTAATCACATAAAAATTTTCAAGACACAGCCAATACTCATAACCTTCAGCACCCTCGAGGCGTAACGGCGTGGCGACAAGAGAAATATCGGTAGCACTTCGCGGTGCAAAGCCCCCCTCAGCAAGTTCTCCAACCGTCTTCTCTGGCTTTAGCCCACCGGCGAACATCTCGGAATTATCGCCGTCGTAATTGGCTGGCACAATAACAGGAGCGCCGGGTTGCCAACCATGTCGGAGAAAGTAGTTGGCAACGCTGGCTATCGCGTCGTCTGCATTAGTCCAGATGTCGGCAACGCCATCACCATCATAATCAACAGCATAAGCCCGGTAACTCGATGGCATGAATTGACCATAACCCATCGCACCTGCATAGGAACCCTTTAGCGCTATTGGATCTTTCCCGCTTTCGTAAGCCAACACGAGAAAATTTTGGAGCTCACGGGTAAAAAACGGCGAGCGCTTGGGGTAGTCAAACGCGAGTGTCGCCAAAGCATCAATAACTCTGTAACTCCCGGTAATACGCCCGTAGAAGGTTTCAACTCCAATAATCGCTGTAATGACTGATGCCGGCACGCCTGTTTGATCACTGACTTTTGCGAGGGTCTCCGCGTTTTGCTGTGCAAATGCCACACCCTCTCGAGCACGCTTATCCGTTAAAAATATTTTACGGTACTCATACCAAGGCTTAGTTTTTTCTGCCGGTCTTGAAATCGCATCCAAAATACTTTGCTTGCGCTCGGCCTGATCCAGCAGCGCAGCCGCCCACGTGCGATCAACACCCTGTTCAACAACATTGGCCAGGACCTCATCACGTTCAGTCCGCTCGGAGTACTCTCCCCCGAAGCTCATAGTGGGTAGTATCAACCCAAACATGATCCAAAAAACCATGTGCGCAGGACGCGTCATACTGACTTCCTTTTACCGAAATTTAACTGAAAATTTACTGTGCTATGACGCGTTTCTCAGAGCTAACCGCCATCAAAACCCCAAAACCCAGCATTAGAGTCACAATCGAAGTACCCCCGGCGCTAACCAACGGTAAGGGCACTCCCACAACGGGTAGGATACCTGCCACCATGCCCATATTGACAAAAATGTACACAAAAAATGTCAGCGTAATCGATGATGCTAACAAGCGCCCAAACCCTGTTTGAGCTCGAATACTAATGGCAAACCCGCGAAGAATGATCAAGGTATAAATTGATAAAAGAAAGACTACCCCCCGCAGGCCCAACTCCTCTGCCAGCACCGCAATAATGAAGTCGGTTTGACTCTCGGGCAAAAAATCGAGGTGCGATTGAGTCCCCGACAGCCAACCTTTACCCGACCAACCGCCTGATCCGATGGCAGTCTTAGACTGAATAATATTCCATCCTGCGCCCAATTTATCGGACTCAGGGTCGAGCAAGGTAAGAATTCTTTGCTTTTGATAATCCTTTAAAAGAAACAACCATGCAGGCCATGCACTCATAAGAAATAATGCGGCTGCACCCATGATGTACCACCAGCTAACCCCCGCCATAAACACAACAAATAGGCCGCTCCCTGCCACTAGCATTGAGGTGCCCAGGTCAGGCTGAATCACAATAAGACTCGCAGGTAGCGCAATAATTAGCAGCGCCCCCAACAACGGCCAGGGACGAGGTGGTATGCCATAGCGACTAAACCAAGACGCCACCATCAAGGGCATTGCCAACTTCATCAGCTCCGAGGGTTGGAACCGAATAACGCCAAGGCTCAGCCACCGCTGCGCACCTTTTGCACCGACGCCAAAGAGCGGCACTGCGACTAAGAGCAATAACGCCGCCACATAAAACAAGGGGGCCCAGCGATAGTACGTATCCAAGCGGACTTGGCTTGCGGCGAACATAGCCAGGGTGGCAATACCAAAATTGCGCATTTGTCTTATAAGCGTCGCCTGACTGCCGTCTGAAGCACTGAACAAGACGAATAAACCGAAGGTGACCAGGGTTGCCAACAACAACAACAGCCAGCCATCTAAATGCAGCGCCTCAAGTATTGAGTTGCGATGTTTGAAGTCACCGCGACTGTCGTTAGCAAGGTACCGATCGTATTCAGCCATCTTGCCCCCTAGTCACCCAAGCATCCATCACTTTTCTGGCCACTGGATATGCGGCACTACTACCACCACCATTTTCCGCCAAAACTGCAATGGCAATACTTGGTCTATCGACGGGTGCAAATGCCATAAACCAACCGTGATTGCGGTGGCGGGCGTTAATCTTCTCCTCGTCATAGACAGCATCTTGTGCAATCCCAATGACCTGAGACGTTCCGGTCTTACCCGCAATGGTATAAGAAAGGTCGGCACCAATAGCTGCGGCAGTGCCTGCAGGGGTATGGACCACATCCATCATGGAAGCGATGACTGCCGACCAGTGTGCCGGGCTGGCAACAACCTCTTCAAGGGGTGGAGCAACCCGCTCCTCATTACCGATACGGCTTACCAGCGCTGGCTTGAATGCAATGCCCCGATTGGCCACGATCATCGCCGCTTGGGCAAGCTGAAGAGGCGTTGCCAGCATGTAGCCTTGCCCAATGCCGACACTTAATGTTTCTCCTGGATACCAAGGCTGGCCAAGCTTCGCTCGCTTCCATGCTCTTGACGGGAGAATACCTCGCTGCTCGCTCGTAATATCAATACCAGTCACCTGGCCAAACCCGTAAGGGGCAAGACCCTCAGACAGTCTGTCAATGCCCAAATTTCTGGCTAGGTCGTAGTAATAAACGTCACAAGACTCTGCAATCGCCATGCGCATATCAACTTCTTCGGCGTGACCCGTGCCTCGAATACGAAGAATCCAGTCACGGTAGCGACGAGAATCACCTGGAATTTGATACCACCCCGGATCTTTGACCGTAGTCTCTGGTGTGATGAGACCCAGCTCCAGACCCGTCAGTGCCAGCATGGGTTTCACGGTTGAGCCCGGTGGATATTGACCCTGAATAGCTCTGTTCAGCAATGGCGTATCGGGAGAGTCTCGAAGCGAACTGTAAGCCTTAGTACTAATGCCATTGACGAACAAATTGCCGTCAAAACTGGGCTTTGACACCAGCGCTAGAACACCGCCATTGCGGGGGTCTAACGCGACGACCGCCCCGCGCTGATCCCCTAGTGCCTCCGCCGCGACTCGCTGCAACTCTAAGTCGAGATGCAACTTAAGATCGGTACCTGGATTAGGCGGCTCTTGATCAAGTACTCGCAGAACGCGTCCATGAGCATTGGCTTCAGTATTTTGATTCCCAACCCGACCCAGTAAAACGTCCTCATAGTATTTCTCTAGACCCACCTTGCCGATGTGGAATGTCCCGCGGTAACGGTCTTCCTCAATTCGCTGAGTCTCCTGTGTATTGATACGGCCCACGTAACCCAAAACGTGGCTGAGTAATTCACCGTGGGGGTAAGCTCGCGTCAATTGTGCCTCGATGGTGGCACCCGGCAACGTATGACGGTTCACCCCAACGACCGCCGTTTCGGCATCGGTCAAACGTAATTTCAAAGGAACCGCATCATAAGGTCGGCTGCGTCTACGCCGTTCCTGAAAGCGAATGCGTTCCTCTGGATCCAGGCCAATAAGGGATTCAATGCGATCCAACAGTGCAGACAAATCCCCCGCCCGCTCCACCACAACCGCCAACAGTTGACTGGGCTCATTGCTAGCAAGGAGCTCGCCGTTGCGGTCAAAAATGAGTCCTCGGGTAGGAGGCAGGGCCTCGAGACGCACCCGGTTCCTCTCTGATTGCGTCAGGAACTGCTCATAGTTGACTATTTGAAGACCATAATAACGATAGAACAGCGACGCCAGCGCCAGTGATACGATTACCGTGGCTGTAAACACCCGGCCTCGGTGTATCGCTGCCTCACGACCTGTGTCCCGAATGGCATCCCGAGGCGCCATTAAGACTCAGGCTCGATGGTAGGGATGACGGGCATTTATCGACCAAGCTCGGTATAACTGTTCAGCCAACACAACCCGCACTAACGGGTGGGGCAGTGTGATCCGCCCTAGGGACCACCGCGCGTCTGCACGTCGCAATAAATCAGCTTCAATACCGTCAGGACCACCAATCAGAATGGCCATCGGTGTACCCTCCTGACGACTGACTGTAAAGTGTTCGGCCATATCTTCCGTTTTGATTAGACTGCCCTGAACATCCAAAGCCACCAACGTTTCGTCATCCTTTAGCTGCTTTTTAATCGCAATAGCTTCCTGAGTCCGAAATTTTTCGCAGTCATCACCCTGGCGTTTGGCAGGGGGTATTTCAACCCAATCTACTCTGAAGTCTCTGGGCAGGCGCTTGCTGTACTCGGATACAGCGGTCTGAACCCACTCTGGCATTCGTGTTCCCACTGCCAGGACCCTGATGCGCATTACTCGGCGTTAGGTGGCGCGGCCCACAACCGCTCAAGGTCATAAAAACTACGGGTTGCCGGCTGCATCACGTGCACGACGACATCGCCAAAATCCACCAGCACCCACTCACCTACCGATTCGCCTTCGATGCCAATGGGCCGCATGGCCTCACTTTTCGCCCGCATGATGACGTTATCCGCCAGAGACTTCACGTGACGCGTCGACGTTCCACTAGCAATGACTAGAAAGTCCATCACCGAACTCAACGCTTTTACATCGATCACCACCGGATCGACGGCTTTAAGATCGTCCAAGGCGTCAAGTACCAGCCCCGTTAGCGCGTCGTGCTCGGACGCGGTTAAATCTGTCACTCAAACCCCCTGGGGAATCACTTTATAGAACGGTATAAATCCTGTTCGGTAATATACTCCAATACGCGGTCGGGCAGGAGATATCTCACGTTTCTACCCCCCTCAATCCCAAGCCGAATAGCGGATGATGAAACGTCTAAACCCGGCTGAACTAATCTCGACACCGCACCCTGAGTCTGTCTTAAAAGTTGCGATGCCGGAACTTCGTGTTCTTCCAGCCAGCTTTGCAGCTCTGGAGGCAGTTGGAGATCCCCAGGGGGCCGAGCTAAAACGGCAATATTTGTGAACTCCAACAAAACACGCCATTCGTGCCAGCGATTTAGACGCTGCAGCGAGTCGGCGCCCATAATGAAGACAATCGCAACCTCAGCACCTAACTCTTGGCGTAGCTCTCGCAACGTGTCTACGGTGTAGGAAAGACCTTCTCGATCCAGCTCCCGACGGTCGACGCTTAGGCCCTCGGTTCCGACAATTGCCAAGTCGAGCATTTTTGCCCGGTGTGCCGCACTCACACCCGGGGTTGCCTTCAGCGGCGGCAGGGCAGCGGGCATAAGTCGGATCGCTGAAAGACCTAGCATGTCCCGGCAATCAAGCGCCCCCCGCAAATGTCCTACATGCACTGGATTAAAGGTTCCGCCCAACACACCTACGGCCGGGTGATTCACTGGCGCACGTGCCCATCGCCAAAAACCACGTATTTGCTCGATGTCAGGCCTTCGAGGCCAACGGGGCCACGAGCATGCAGCTTATCGGTAGAGATACCAATTTCAGCGCCCAAACCGTATTCAAAACCGTCAGCAAAACGTGTCGAGGCGTTGATCATGACCGAGCTTGAGTCGACTTCGCGCAAAAACCGCATAGCCGTCCCATGGTTTTCAGTCACGATACTCTCCGTGTGTCCGGAACTGTATTCAGCAATATGCGCCATTGCGCCGTCAACACCTGCAACGACCCTGATAGCCAAAACGGGAGCGAGATATTCTGTTTGCCAATCCGCTTCGGAGGCCAAAACACTCACCGAGGCACTCGCCGCACAGGCTTTAGGACATCCCCGCAGCTCAACACCAGCGGCAGCTAATGCATCAGCGATGGGAGGCAGTAACGCGATAGCAGCCTCATCAACCAGTAGGGTCTCCAAAGTGTTGCAAGTGCCATAGCGTTGAGTCTTAGCATTTACTGTGATGGCTTGCGCCCGGTCAGGGCATGCCTGGCCATCGATATAGACATGGCAAATGCCATCGAGATGTTTAAGTACAGGAACCGTGGCTGCGCCACTGATCCGCTCGATTAATCCTTTGCCGCCCCGGGGTATTACCATATCGACATAACCCGAGAGCCTAATAAGGGCGTCTACTACCGCGCGATCAGTCGTTGCAACCACCTGAGTTGCCGCAGCGGGCAATCCTGCACTGGTCAAACCTTCTTGGATGCAGCGCCCGAGAGCCAAGTTAGAATTAATGGCTTCCGACCCCCCTCGAAGAATGGCGGCGTTGCCAGCTTTCAAGCACAAGCTGGCAGCCTCAACAGTTACGTTGGGCCTTGATTCATAAATGATGCCAATGACCCCCAGTGGGACCCGCATTTTGCCGACTCGAATCCCGGAATCCATTGTACGAACGCCGTCAATGGCACCGACAGGGTCGGGTAATGCGGCGACCTGCTCAAGGCTGACCATTAAGCTGGCAATGCTTTGGGCATTGAGCTCGAGCCTGTCCAGCAGCGCTGGCGCCAGCTCTGACTTCACACCCGCCGCTAAATCCTGAGCGTTAGCCGACAAAAGATCGTTGCGGTTATCTGCAATCGAATCTCGAATGGCGAGCAGCGCCTGATTTCGAGCAGCTGCAGTACTCGCCGCAACAATACGCGAGGCTTCTCGGGCCTGCCGACCCAGCTCCTTTACGCTATTTTCAATGGACACAGTCATTCCTTAATTGGGACGTGCAGAGTATACGCCCTAGACACCCGCTCCCACAGGCCCCAATACTGTTGTGGGGGCAGTTTTGCGCGCAATTGTGAATGCAATCGTGAATGCGGTTGACAATGATTCGCAATTGCGTATGCTTACTCTATGTTTGTTTGTATCTGCAATGGCGTTACCGACTCTTCCATCCGTCGCGAGATGGAAGCCGGCGCTACTTCTTTCGCCGACGTCCAAAATCGATTGGGCGTGGCTCGTCAGTGCGGCTCCTGTGAACACCTGGCTCGCGCCATCGTCAACGAATTTTCCAAACCCGACCCCCGGTACTTTTACAACGCCTGCTCCGACGAATCTATGGCCGCTGTAGCCTGACGCTAACGGAGCTGCTAATCATTCTGATTAGCATTAAAAAATTCATTTAAAACAATGGCTTAAGTGAGTTTTTTTGTGGTTCATTCACAACCGTTACGTTATAGTGTCGGCACTTTCTTTTGATAGGACCGCACCATGAAAGGCGACGCTAAAGTAATTGAGCATCTCAACAAAATCCTCTACAACGAGCTGGTTGCGATCAATCAGTATTTTTTGCACAGTAAAATGTATAAGGACTGGGGTCTCAGCGAACTCGCAGAACACGAGTACCACGAGTCGATTGACGAAATGAAGCACGCAGACGCTCTGGTTGAGCGCATCCTGTTTCTTGAGGGCCTGCCCAATTTGCAAGATCTGGGCAGACTAATGATTGGCGAAAACCCTCGAGAAATGCTCGAATGCGATTTGAAACTTGAGCATATCGCTCACGAAGACCTCAAAGCGACCGTAGCGCATTGTGAAGAGGTCAGGGATTACGTATCGAGAGATCTTGCACAAAGCATCCTAGATGCCGAAGAGGAGCATATCGACTGGCTGGAAACCCAGCTTTCGCTAATGGATCGTGTCGGCGAGCAGAATTACCTTCAAACTGCGATGCGCACGGTCAAGCCGTCTGAAAGCTAAGGTAGTCTCAATCTGCTAGGGGGGTGGTATCTAGGTAACGCCCCGCGGCGGCGGTGGGCACCAAGTCGCCGTTGTCTACCGTAATCACCCCACCGACAATGACCCAGTTGATACCCACTGGCGACTGCCATGGAGATCCGTAATCTGCTCCAGCAGCTACAGTTTGAGGGTCAAAAACAACCAAGTCAGCGTCTGCGCCCACTTGAACACGACCTTTGCGACTAAATTGGGGCGCGAAGGTCTCTAGCCATTGCGCCTGTTTCAAACTCATACGAGACAATCCATCACTAAGCTCAAGGATTTTTTGCTCTCGCACATAGCGACCTAACAAACGAGAAAAACTGCCCGAGATATTGGGGTTGGTCATTTGTGCAGGGTCAAAGGCAGGTAACGCATCCGTTGATACCATCATATCTGGCCAAAGCAGGGCCGAATGCAGCCAAGATTCCTGCACGTAGTGATGGTTAACCATTCCGCCAGGCTCGGTTTCAGCATAGTGCTCCCAGGCTTCCTCCGTGAGCCACTCACCCGTAGCCACCCACTGCACATCGGTGTAGTCGATGGCGAAAATAGACCGCCAGTCACGCTTGCGAAATACGTCCGCAGAAATACTGGTACCCCCAGCCAAGTAACTCAGGGTTTCTGTTGTCACCTTAACTCCTCGGGCTCGGGCGGCATCGATTTTTTCCAGCCATTCCTCAATGCCGCTCATGGCATTATGTGTAATGTGGCAAATAAATAATGCTGTATCGTATTGTTCTGCAAGGGCTAGAACTTCGTCGAGCCCCTTGGGGTCTCCCGGGAGGTTGCGCCGCACGTGCACAAAAACCGGAACTTCACGGTCCCCTGCCACATCGAAAATCATTGCCAATTCATCTGGACTCACCGCATCGCGCATATAGTCGAGCAGCAAGCCAACACCTAGCCCGCCGCCATCAAGGCCCTCTTCGAGCTTGCGGCGAATCTCAGCAATTTGCGGCGCAGTAGCGCGCTGCGTGAAAGCGGGAGAAGCCATACTTGCTTGCTCACCCCGATAAAAAAAGTAAGGTAAATCACGACCCTCAAGGACTTGGATCCGTGCGGCAAAGTGCCCCACCGATGCTCCATAGTTAATAATAGGGCGATTAGCCACTAGGTCACCTGCCGCTGACGAAGGCAAGGCACCGGCCTCCATCTCCAGCTGCGTCGTCACGCCGTCTAGCGCATTTCTCCGCTGCCCTAACGGGGTCAGGGTATGGCTATGAATGTCTATAAAGCCAGGCGCCACCACCAAACCGGTGGCGTCTATCGTCGCTGCTCCCGCGAGCGGCATTTCGCTTATTGATGCCACTCGCCCCCCTTGAATTCCGATATTTCGAATAGCATCCAAGCCGGTCTCGGGGTTGATCACCCGGCCATTGTTAATGACTAAAGAAAAAGGCTTTTGAGCGTCTGCGAACAGGGCCATCGGAGCAAACAGAACCCAACCGACTAACAGCACGGAAAGTAGTGTCGCGAAACCCCTTCTGTTTTTAATCAGAATGCGCTGATTACTTGAGGCTTTAGGCCTGATCGCTGGCGCCAGCTTTTATCGCCTCGGCCAATTCCCCTGAGGTTTCCATCTCGGCGATGATATCGCAGCCACCGATTAGCTCGCCGTCGACCCAAAGCTGCGGAAAAGTGGGCCAATTAGCGTAAATCGGTAAATTAGCGCGGATCTCTGGGTTTGACAGGATATCTACGTAGGCAAAACGCTCACCCACACTCGCAAGGGCCTGCACGGCTCGAGCAGAAAAACCACACTGCGGCTGATTAGGTGAACCCTTCATATACAGGATTACCCGATTACTGGTGACCTGTTCTTTGATTGTTTCCATAATATCCATGGTGCTTGCTCTCCAGAATGCAGTAAATGGGCTGTGGTTTAGCCAACCACCTGTCAGGCCGCTAGTATAACGCCGAGCGGGCACGGATACATGCCTGATCGCGGCATGTTTCCACCATCCTCCGCAAACGGTAGACTTGCGCGCTCACTTTACCAGCCGGTCTTTGAGCTATGTCTGCTGTTATGCGCACCTATAAACAGTTACCCGTCGCCTTCGTTCGAGGGCGCGGCGCTACGCTGTGGGACAGTCAAGGCAAGCCCTATCTCGATGGATTGTCTGGGATTGCAGTCACCAACTTGGGCCATTGTCACCCCAGAGTTACTCAGGCTATTGAGGAGCAAGCACGAGAGCTAGTGCACACTTCAAACCTGTTTCGCATTCCCGGCCAAGAACAGCTCGGAGCAGAGTTAATCGCAGCCACAGCCATGGACACGGCTTTTTTCTGCAATTCAGGAGCGGAGGCCAATGAAGTAGCGATTAAACTGGCAAGACGCTATGGCCATGACCGCCACGTAAAAACACCGACCATCGTCGTTTTAGAGGGCGCTTTTCACGGGCGCACGCTGGGTGCTCTAGCGGCAACTGCTGGAGAAGGCATGCGCAAGCCGTTTGAACCTATGGTGCCGGGATTCATCCGCATTGCGCCCGGGGATATCGAGGGTCTCAACTCACTGACGTCTCAAAAAGATATCGTGGCGGTGCTAGTTGAGCCGGTACAAGGTGAAGGCGGTGTCCGCCCGCTATCTCGTGAATACCTTGGCGCTTTGAGATCACTGTGCGACCAGCAAAACTGGTTGCTCATGTTTGACGAGGTTCAAACCGGCAATGGTCGCTGCGGTGCTCTATATGCTTATCAACGTCTTGGGGTAATCCCCGATGTCCTGACAACCGCCAAAGGTTTGGGTAACGGCTACCCCATTGGTGCCTGTCTCGCTAAAGGCGAGGCTTCGTCAGCACTACGAGCAGGCGATCATGGCACCACATACGGTGGCAGCCCACTAGCATGTGCCGCTGCCAGTGCCGTTGTGAATACCCTTGCAGACCCGCACTTGCTGGCAAGAGCTGATGTCATTCGAGACCACATTCTCAAGGCCTTTGGCGACCATTTAGCGAATCCTGCGCACGTCGTTGAAATTCGCGGGTTAGGGCTCATGCTGGGAATAGAAGTGTCCGTGCCTGCAACCGGTCTTGTCAGCGCGGCTTTAGAGCAAGGCACCATAATCAATGTGACGGCAGGCAATACCATTCGCCTGCTACCCCCACTGGTCATGAGCAATGACGAAGCCCATCAACTCGGTCACAGCGTGGCTGAAATTATTAATCAAGCGCCGGAGATAGCGGCATGAGCAGTCCCAAACATTTTTTGACACTGAGAGATCTGACCTCTGACGAACTCAGGGGCATCATTTCCAGAGCCAACGAACTGAAAACCCAACAACGCGAGGGCATTCCTCACGCCGGGTACCCCGGCAAGGTTTTGGCCATGCTATTTTCCAAGGCCTCTACCCGAACACGGGTGTCCTTTGAAGTGGGTATGCGTCAACTCGGTGGCAGCGCCCTATTTCTCTCTTCTGCAGATACACAATTAGGACGGGGAGAGCCCGTCGAAGATACGGCTCGAGTGCTATCATCAATGGTCGACCTGGTGATGATTCGCACCCATGACCACAATAGCGTAGAGCGTTTTGCTGATGTTGCCTCAGTACCCGTTATCAACGGTCTGACCGATGACTATCACCCCTGTCAGCTTTTGGCAGATATGCAAACCTGGTTTGAACACCGAGGTGATATTCAAGGCCGCCGAGTGTGCTGGCTAGGCGACGGTAATAATATGTGCCACTCCTACATCAACGCCGCACGATTACTCGACTTTGAGCTGGTTGTAGCCTGCCCGGACGGCTACCAGCCCGCGTCACAACTGGTGTCAGAAAACAGTGACCGCGTGCATATCGTGCATGACCCTCGGGAAGCGGTTCAAAATGCCGACTTACTGGTGACCGATGTTTGGGCATCTATGGGACAAGAAGACGAGCAGCAAGCCCGCAGCGCTGCAATGGCTCCTTACCAACTGAATCGTAAACTACTCGAACTAGCTGCACCGGAAGCACTTTACATGCACTGCCTACCCGCCCACCGCGATGAAGAGATCTCCGCGGAGCTCATGGCCGCACCAGACACCGTGATTTGGGACGAAGCCGAAAATAGACTTCATGCCCAAAAAGCTCTAATTGAGTTTTTATTGAACTGATGTCTCGAAGTTTATTCCTAGGCACATCCGGGGACGTCCCTTAGGTCAGCCGCCCCTATGTGCTGGCCGATGTTTTGTCCCAAAAATATCAACAAAATCTGCTCAATCTATCCACAGCCTCTAAAATTTAGAAGTCGCTAACGTTTTCAAGACTATCGCTGTTAGTGAGCACTAACGTTGATCTATTTGCACAGGTTGTACACAGGTGATCCAGCCTTTTTCTCTCTTGCATTAGCGCCAATACCCACCTATCTTGGGGTGGTGGGCTAGCTGCACCCCTATATGTTGGGTATCGGGGCGGCAGCGATGTGTACGATAAATCGACAGAGCAAAGCACAATAGACGCAAGCGGCGACCAAGCCCCAGCGCTGATTTTTATATTTTGACGAGGCCAAAATAAGATGCAGACAGGCACAGAAACCGGAACCTCTACACAGGCTGGTGGCACAGCTCCAGTAACCGGAACAGGCAATACGTCGTCAGGTCGACTGCAAGCCACGGCACCAGGTCAGCTGAGGGTGATCAAGCGCAATGGCACCGTCACTAGTTTTGAAGACAGTAAGATATCGGTAGCTATTACAAAAGCATTTTTAGCGGTAGAGGGCGGCACTGCAGCCGCCAGTAGTCGTATCCACGAGACCGTGGCGAAGCTGACTGAGCAGGTGATAACGACCTTTAAACGTCGCATGCCGTCGGGCGGGACGATCCATATAGAAGACATACAGGATCAAGTCGAGTTGGCGCTGATGCGCGCTGGCGAACACAAAATAGCCAGAGACTACGTCATTTACCGCGAGGAGCGCGCTCGTGATCGCGCAGCGAAAGCGGCGCTATCACCAGAGTCCCAGGCGGCGGCCAGTGGCATTAACGTAGTCATGCCAGATGGCAGCCGTGAACCCCTCAATATAGAGCGGGTGCGCACGATTGTATCCGAGGCCTGCGCGGATCTCGTCGACGTCAGCGAATCCGCAATCATCGATGAAGCATTGCGCAACCTATACGACGGCGTGACAGCAGACGAGGTGAGCACCTCTTTGGTCATCACCGCACGAACCATGATAGAGCAGGATCCCAACTACAGTTATGTCGCTGCACGCCTGCTGCTCGACAACTTACGGGCGGAATCTCTCAACTATTTAGGGGTGGCAAAGAGTGCGACTCAGAGCGACATGGCGCAGCTATACAGCGAAGCCCTAAGTGCGTTCATCCATCAGGGAGTAACCCTCGAGTTATTATCCCCTGAGCTCCTAGAATTCGATATAGCAGCCTTGGGGCAGGCTTTACTGCCAGAGCGCGACCTGCAATTTAGCTACCTGGGACTGCAAACTCTTTACGATCGCTACTTTATACACGCCGATGAAGTACGCATTGAATTACCTCAGGTCTTTTTCATGCGCGTAGCGATGGGCCTGTCCATACGCGAAGACGATCCAAATACGCGAGCCATAGAGTTCTACCAGCTGTTATCGTCTTTTGATTATATGAGCTCCACACCCACACTGTTCAACTCAGGAACGTTGCGTTCGCAGCTGTCATCTTGCTATCTCACCACTGTTCCCGATGATTTGTTCGGCATTTATGGCGCTATTCAAGACAACGCTATGCTGTCAAAGTTTGCCGGCGGTTTAGGAAATGACTGGACACCGGTTAGGGCTTTAGGCTCTTACATCAAGGGCACCAACGGGAAAAGTCAAGGCATCGTACCGTTTCTAAAAGTCGTCAACGACACAGCCGTTGCTGTCAACCAAGGTGGCAAGCGCAAGGGTGCTGTCTGCGCTTACTTAGAAACCTGGCACCTAGATATCGAAGAGTTTTTAGAGCTTCGCAAGAATACCGGAGACGACCGACGCCGCACACACGACATGAATACAGCCAACTGGATCCCCGACCTATTCATGAAGCGCGTGTTTGAAGACGGCGACTGGACACTGTTTTCGCCCAACGACGTACCAGACCTCCACGACCTTTATGGCAGGGCGTTCGAAGATCGCTATGCCCAGTACGAAGCCATGGCGGCGAGCGGTGAAATTCGCGTTCATAAAACCCTGAAAGCACAGGCAGTGTGGCGAAAGATGCTCGGCATGATCTTTGAAACCGGACATCCATGGGTGACCTTTAAGGATCCCTGCAACCTGCGCTCACCACAGCAACACGTTGGCGTAGTGCATTCGTCTAACCTGTGTACAGAGATCACCCTGAACACGAGCGCAGACGAAATTGCGGTCTGTAATTTGGGTTCCGTCAACTTGCCACAGCACATAGAAGACGGAAAGCTGAACTTAAAGAAACTGCGTGCAACAGTGCGAACCGCTATACGCATGCTCGATAACGTCATCGACATTAACTACTACTCAGTCCCACAGGCTGAGCAATCCAATATGCGGCACCGCCCCATAGGATTGGGCATCATGGGCTTCCAAGATGCACTCTATAAAATTGATGTGTCCTACGCGTCTAAAGGTGCGGTCAGCTTTGCCGACCAATCCATGGAGGCTGTCAGCTACTTTGCTATTGAAGCATCCAGCGAGCTGGCTGCAGAACGCGGCGCCTACTCAAGTTATGAAGGCTCACTTTGGAGCCAGGGTGTTTTCCCACTAGACTCTTTAGATATCTTGGTGGAACAGCGAGGAGCCAACTACATAGAGGTCAACCGCGATATGACCTTTGATTGGCCAGAGTTGAAAGGCCGGGTGGCTAAGCATGGCATGCGCAACTCAAACTGTATGGCCATTGCGCCTACAGCTACCATTGCGAACATCACTGGCGTGTCGCAGTCCATTGAGCCCACCTACCAAAATTTATATGTCAAATCTAACCTGTCAGGGGAGTTCACCGTAGTGAACCCCTACCTCGTCAGAGATCTCAAAGCTCGCGACTTGTGGGATAAGGTGATGGTTAATGATCTCAAATATTTCGACGGCTCGGTGCAGTCCATCGATCGTATCCCCGATGACTTAAAAGCAAAGTATTCCACGGCTTTTGAAATTGAACCACGATGGCTGGTGGACAGTGCGAGTCGACGTCAAAAATGGATTGATCAAGCACAATCATTAAATCTCTACATTAATAATGCCAGCGGCAAGAAGCTCGACGTGACTTATAGAATGGCTTGGTACAGTGGTCTTAAGACCACCTACTACCTCCGAAGTCTGGCTGCTACAGGCACCGAAAAGTCTACGGTAGAGTCTGGAAAACTTAACGCTGTGGCCTCGGGTGCCGCAGAATCAACACCACAACCTGCACCTGTACCGCAAGCCTGCTCTCTGGATGATCCAGATTGTGAAGCTTGCCAATAATCTAAAACCAAGTTGAACTGAGGAGACAACACGATGCTCAGCTGGGAAGAATACAATACTGATGAAGCAATAACCCCAAGCGCACCAGTCGTGCCGCCTGAGGTAATAGCAGAACATGCCACAGAGGCACCAGAGCCTGTGGCGATAAACTACAACCAAGGTGTTGCGGCCGATGCTGAAGCCGCAGCGATGATGGCCGACAACGTTAATAGAGCCAAAGGCTCCATTGACCAAATCGATATCGCACCAGGCCTAGAAGAGCTGGAGATGGGCGCAGCACGAGTCAGCGTTGACGAAAAAGCGATGATTAACTGCCGAGCTGACCTCAATCAGCTAGTTCCCTTCAAGTATGACTGGGCGTGGCAAAAGTACATCGATGGCTGTGCAAACCACTGGATGCCTCAAGAAGTTAATATGACCGCAGATGTTGCGACCTGGAAAGACCCAGATGGCCTCTCTGACGATGAGCGTCGTATTATCATGCGCTCTTTAGGGTACTTCTCGACTGCAGATTCTTTGGTCGCTAACAACCTAGTACTGGCTATCTATCGACTCATTACTAACCCAGAGTGCCGTCAATACTTGCTGCGACAAGCCTTCGAAGAGGCTATCCACACCCATGCTTATCAGTATTGCATTGAGTCATTGGGCATGGATGAAGGCGAAGTGTTCAATATGTACCGAGAGGTGCCCTCTGTAGCGGCAAAAGCCACTTGGAGCTTGGGTAAAACACACAGCCTGTCAGATCCTAATTTCCGAACAGGAACCCTAGAAACAGACCAAGAGTTGCTACGTAACCTTATAGGTTTCTACTGTGTAACCGAAGGTATCTTCTTCTACTGTGGCTTTACTCAAATTCTTTCAATGGGTCGTCGCAACAAGATGACAGGGGTCGCCGAACAGTTTCAGTACATTCTGCGTGACGAATCAATGCACTTAAATTTTGGCATTGATGTTATCAATCAGATCAAACTGGAAAACCCTTTGCTTTGGACACCAGAGTTCCAGCAAGAGGCTATTCAGATGATTTTAGAGGGTACTGAACTCGAAATCGCCTACGCCAGAGATACAATGCCTAGGGGTGTCTTAGGTATGAACGCTGCCATGATGGAGGAGTATTTGCAGTTCATCTGCAATCGTCGCCTCAATCAGGTAGGTCTACCCGAACAGTTCCCCGGTGCTCAAAATCCATTCCCTTGGATGTCAGAAATTATGGATCTGCGAAAGGAAAAGAATTTCTTTGAGACGCGGGTCATTGAGTATCAAACGGGTGGAGCACTTACTTGGGATTAATGCCCAGCTAGTGTCCCGCCAGGGAAGGTAAAGACTAAAAAACCCCCTAAAATATCATTCAGGGGGTTTTTTTATGGCCAACGATTTCTCAACACCTAGCCGGTAATACAGAGTAACTGCCTGACAACTTCAACTTTAAAATGATCAAGGCGAAGAGCGGTAACTACGTCATCTCAGGCTCTACTAAACACCTAGCACCCTTTTACACACTGAGGTGAAAAGACAAACGCCACTTAAAAAAAGCGGCACTAACCTGTAGCGGGCAGGTCAAGTCGGTAGCGCGGCAGCGATTCAAGAATTGCCCGGCCGTAACGACGAGTCAGTAACCGCCGATCCATAAGCGTGATACGTCCTCGATCCTCCTCAGTACGCAGCAGGCGTCCACTAGCCTGAACTAGACGCAAAGCAGCATCAGGAACACTGATTTCCATAAACGCATTGCGCCCTAATGCCTCAAGTAACTCTGCATGCGCCGCTTCTCTGGGGTTGTCGGGGACGGAAAATGGGAGCTTGGCAATCACAACATGATCACAGTAGTCCCCGGGCAAATCGATACCCTCGGCAAAACTCGCAAGCCCCATAATAAGACTGCGACGCCCTTCATCAATATTTTCCCGATGCCGCTCGAGCAGCCGAGACTTGCTCAAACTGTCCTGAACCAAAATTTCATGATCGAGGTCCCCAGATACACCAGTGACCACCGCCTCCATTTGGCGGCGAGAACTGAAGAGCATGAGTACCCCCGCATCGTCATTAATCAGGCCGGGAAGGCGGGTGATAATTTCTGCCGTGTGGGCCTCACTGTCCCCGGGATCACTTTGTAAATCCGGTATTGCAAAAACTCCTTGCTGTGCGTCAAAGGGACTCTCAACCCGCTTATAAATTGCATCTACTGGCAGCCCGGTCATGGACCGCAACCGGTCAAAACTGCCCAAGGCCGACAGGGTCGCCGATGTCATAACAACACCCGCTGCCCGGGACCAAAGGTGCTCATGAAGCAAATCTCGAGCTAGTACCGGACTCGCCATAAAAACAACACCCTCCCCATTACGCGACGCCGCTTTCAACCAGCGCGCCCAGGGCTCGTCTAAATCAGGCATCTCCGCACTCTTATAGGAGTGCCACAACTCTAACTGACCCTCTGCACGCGCCACCATGGCTTGAACGCTGCCAAGCCATGCGTCAACCGTATCGCGTAGGTGAATCTCAGCTTCTTCTCGACGATTATCCAACGCCACTTCGAGTCGCTGAGCTAAATCTAGCTGTCGCCGCCAGACATTGACTAGCGCACCTGAATGCTCACGCAAAGCATCGGGGATAATTCCTTGAGGAAATCGATATTCGTCTGACTGGTCGGCATGCTGCTCGAGGTAGGACTCCCCCCAAGCCGCAACGTCATCGTTTAACTGAGTCAGATCGGTCAGCACCCCTCGCAACTCTTCCAATAACCCTTCCTGACCAACGAACTCTGACAGAGAATCATGCTGGGCTATTAGCCACTGCGCGGTCTCTCGCAATGCCTGCCGTGTCGAGGGGCTTCGAGAAAGCAAAGTGAACTGATCTAGACATTTACCTGCCAGCTGATGCCCCTCATCAAATATAAAGATACAGTCTTCCGGCGGCGGTAAAATTGCACCACCACCAAATTTCAAATCAGCGAGCACCAAGTTATGGTTGGCGACTACAACGTCGGCCTCTTGAAGACCTTCCCGGGCTTTGAAAAATGGACATTGCTGAATAAAACTGCAGCGACGACCGCTGCACTGAACGGCGTCTGTAGTCACGATACGCCGTATTGAGTCTTCTACCGCACCGGGCCAACGATCTAGGTCGCCGTCCCAACTGTTGCCCGCCATAGCCTCAACCATTGACTCCATGATGGGCGTGGCGTCTTCAAGAGCTAGGTCAGCAACCTCGTCGGGGTACAAAGGAATCAGAGCAGGCACAATAGCACCAGCGAGATGGTTATCGATTTTTTGCAGGCAAACGTAACGCCCCCGGCCTTTCGCGAGACTCACCTGAAAATCTAGCCCACTATGGTTAAGGATGTCCGGGAGATCGCGATAGATTAGTTGCTCCTGCAGGGCAACTGTAGCGGTAGCTATAACCAACGTTTTGTTCCTAGCACTGGCAACGGGCAAAGCGGCCACGGTATAAGCAATGGTCTTTCCGGTACCTGTTCCAGCCTCAACGACAGCAATGGATTGCGGAAGGTCTGGATCGCCCAAAGCGTTCGCGACCTCGGCAATCATCTGACGCTGCCCCCAACGCGGTTTTAAATCCCGCTGCTCTACCAGTGTTTGGTAGGCGTCACGAATACGTTCCTTAATAGTATCGGGCAGCAATCAAAGCTCCCCGAGGGCGCGGCGCAATGGATTGGCATACATGGCTAGCGCTAAGGGTCTATGGGATGCCGGCATGGCATTTATCCGAGCATCAAATTCACCCCGAGAGATTGTGCCCGGATAAATAGTCACCTCAGGTATTCTTTGTGTCTGCTCTAAATTCTGCCAAGCCCAAAGTGCTGTTTCAAAAAGCCGGTAATTGCCGCGAATGTGTGTATCGATAGCAGTAACCGCCGCGCTAACGTCTAAATGCTCCGCTGACAGCGGCTCACCAAAGCTTAAATGAACGCACCCCTTCTGCCCTGTAATGCCCTGACCTATCGATAAGACATCTTCATATTCTGATTTAACGTAACCCACTCCTGCGGCAAGCTCAGCGGCTTTAGCCGCATCGCAAGGGTCAAGCTCATAAGCAATGGCTACAGGAACAATTTTTAAAGCTGGCAGAACATCAGCAATCGTTTCGGTTTTACGATCTCGGGCCAAGGACAACATTTTAATCACCGCGGGTTCGGTGGTGTCGACTCCGTCTTTAGCCCTACCCTCGCGCTGTGCTATCCAAACCGGCCCCTGATTAGTGGTTACCATGGTTCGAATAAACGCCGCCAACTGCCTTGAGGCTGCCAATAACTCTCGAGGGCCCGACAAGGTGCGCTTGACAATAAAACTCTTGTTAAGCCGCATCAGATCAGCAACCCAGCGCTCCTTCAAGAGGTTATCACCAATCGCAATCGCCAAAGTTCGATGACCTGAGTGGTATAAAATATGATTGGTGAGCGCCGGGTCCAAGGCAATATCACGATGATTACTGACAAATAACCAAGAAGCCGTCGGATCTAATGATTCCAAGCCATCGGAACTCAGACGCACGGTCTTGCTAACCATATTTGCCAGCAGCGGCCTCAACTGCATCTGTACGGCGTCAACCGTTGTTAAGGGCTGGAGTCGGTAACCCAACCACATTTTCACGAATATGCGAGCAATTGAGGGCACCAAACGGTAGAGAGGTCCCAGCTTCCATTGCGCTAATGTATTGATCAGCCCTCGCTCAGCTCGAAGCCGATACAAAACACGCGCTACTTCATCGTCGCGATAAGGACGAATATCAGAGTAGGGATCATTGGCCTCATTCATCGTTGTTGTCGTGCCCTTTTTGTCGATGGCGTGCGCGTTTCGGTATTCTATCTTGCCCCAAAGCCACTAGTTTCTGATAACCTCCGTCGCCGTTGACATTGACTACCGAGAAATTGAGATGGACGCTTCAAGCGCGCTTTTAATGACCTTAGGGGCAGCTGCCCTGTTAATCAGTTGGATTTTGTTACTCATTGTCTCCTGGAAGGAGGACTATGCGTGGGGCCTATTTTCGCTGCTTTTACCCCCCGCCGGCTACACTTACGGCCTATTTCGCCTCGATAAAGCGGGTCAGAGTGTTCTTTTAGCAGTATTAGGCTGGGCTCTCATCTATTTGGGCTGGTAACCGCGCTTGGGGCTCGCCCGCATGGCTGGAAAAAGTACTCAGCATTTCCGCCAAAATCCACATTGACAGTGGCCCTCGGTTTGCGGACAATTCGCCGCTCTTTTTCTGACCCTTCTTTGGAGAGTCCCTTTGGCTAATTCACCACAAGCCCGCAAGCGCGCCCGTCAAAATGATAAGCGCCGAGCCCGTAATTCCAGTCTTCGTTCGTTGGTTCGTACCAAAATCAAGCACGTGATCGCGGCAATCGGCACAGGAGACTTCGATGCGTCTTCCGCCGCTTATGCTGCTGCGGTGCCGGTCATCGATAAAATGGTGACCAAGGGTATCATCGAAAAAAATAAAGCTGCACGGCACAAAAGCCGTTTAAACGCCAAAGTTAAGGCGTTAGCTGCAGCATGACTACTCAGGGCGCGGCCAGCCGCGCCTCCAAGTGCTCATAAATTGCCTTCTCTAGCTGCCCTTTAAAAGGACGCGCCAATAATCCTAGGCTGATAAAACCCTCGGCCAAACCGGCAGTTACCGACACGGTACCCTTGTAGCCACGCCCAGAGAAGCTCAATCGCTCGCCCTCATTTACGACCTCTGCACCGATTTCCTGCAGGAAGGTCGCAAGATCATTCAGTGCAGCAGTACGTTCTTGATCAGAGAGTTGATGGTGCCTGCTGATTTCAATCTTGCTCATTTTTTTGTCTCCGGTGCGTGCAACAAACGCTCAGCCATCAGTTGGAGTCCTCTGTGCATAACAATTACCTAGAAATATGACCCAAGACTGCAGCCTGAGGTTTCTATTTGACGACGCTGACATCCGTGGCGAATGCGTTGTCCTGAATGACGCATTCAATGAGGTGACGGCGGCCCACTGCTACAGCGACAGTATCAAACAGCTGCTGGGCGAATTTGCAGCCGCGGCAGTGTTAATCAGCAACAATCTGAAATACCAAGGCAAGATAGTACTTCAAGCCCGGGGTAGCGGTCCTCTGGAACTTGTGATGATGGAATGTACCAGTGATTTGCAGATCCGCGGCATTGCTAGAGGTAATCTCAAAGCCGAGGCGGCAGCCCCTTTAGCGTTATTAGTAGACGGGCAACTCGCAATCACCATAGAGCGAGAAGGTGGGCAAAACTATCAAGGCATTGTTGCCCTGGAGTCAGATACGCTTGCGGGAGCCCTCCAAAACTACTTCCTCCAAAGTGAACAACTGCACACCCGTTTCTGGCTGACCGCTCAGCAAGGCCGCGCAGCCGGCATGATGCTGCAGCAGCTACCGGCACAGCTGCAGCAAGAGCCCGCTGCGCGTCAAGATCAGTGGGACACAGCCTGCATCCTAGCTGAAACCGTCACGCCCAATGAGCTGGTCGAACTAGCCCCTTCTGTGATGCTGCACCGGCTTTTTCACGAGATGCCGGTTCGTATATTCGACCCCATTAAAGTGGTTTTTGGCTGCTCCTGCTCCCGTGAGCGCAGTCTCAACGCCCTGTCATTGCTACCAGAGGCCGAGCTCGTTGAGCTGCTAACAGAGCAAGGGGCAATCACGATGCACTGTGACATGTGCGGAAATGACTACCGCTTCGTCCAATCAGACATTCCAATGCTCGCAGAAAACGGGCGTGTGCATTAGACTTGTCGGTCGGAAGATTCACCCAATTACCGCTACGGATATTCACGATGAGCCAAGACAGCAACGCAAATACGTCGCAAAAACACAGTGACCTCCCCCCCTCTAAGCTCATTGAACTTGCCCTTGCTCGAGAGGAAGGCATGCTGTCGGACACGGGTGCGTTACGGGTGGAAACTGGCGCGAGAACCGGGCGCTCACCCGCAGACCGATTCGTAGTTAAAGAAGTGTCCTCAGAAGATGCGATTGACTGGGGCTCGGTCAACCTCCCATTTGACAGCGACCGGTTCGACGCACTTTGGGCCCGCGTTAAAGCGTTTGCTAGCGAGTCAACAACGTTCATCCAACACCTTCACGTTGGAGAGCACAGCGAGCATTACCTTCCGGTTCGAACCACAACAACAACGGCCTGGCAGTCGCTTTTTGCGAGAAACATGTTTATTCGGCCTGACACCTACAATCCAACGAATAAGCCCGAGTGGAAGATCTTAAACGTGCCTGGTTTTGTCTGCGATCCCCTTCGCGACGGCACAAATTCTGAAGCCACAGTTATCATTAATTTTGGCCAGCGCAAGGTGCTCATTGCGGGTATGCGTTATGCCGGTGAAATGAAAAAAGCGATGTTCTCAGTACAGAATTTTCTGCTGCCAGAGAAAGATGTCATGCCAATGCATTGCTCCGCCAATGTTGGCGAGGATGGTCAAACGACACTATTTTTCGGACTCTCGGGCACCGGTAAGACAACTCTGTCAGCTGACCCCTCTCGTTATTTAATCGGTGACGATGAACACGGATGGGCGAAGGGCGCTGTGTTCAACATTGAGGGAGGCTGCTACGCCAAAACTATTAACTTAAGTCAGAAAAACGAGCCAATCATTTGGGACGCCATTCGATTTGGCTCGATCGTTGAGAACGTCGTACTCAACGACAAGCGTCACGCTGATTATAACGATACGAGTCTTTCTGAAAATGGACGCTGTTGTTACCCCTTAGAGCACGTTGCTCGACGCGTGCCGCAAAATAGCGGAGGCGAGCCCAAGTGTGTGATCTTCCTCACCTGCGACGTATCCGGCGTCTTACCACCCATTTCAATTTTGTCAAAAGAAGCTGCGGCTTTTCACTTTCTGTCGGGTTATACCGCCCGAGTTGGATCTACTGAAGTTGGTGCCGCAGCGGGGGTTCACCCCACATTTTCAACCTGTTTTGGCGCACCCTTCATGCCGCGACCCGCTGGAGATTATGCCGAGTTACTGATGAAGCGCATTGAAGATTTTGGCAGCCAAGTTTACCTCGTCAATACGGGCTGGACTGGCGGCTCTGGAGGCGCTGAAGGCCGTGGCGCAAGGTTTCCAATCCCCGTTACCCGGGCAGTCGTCAACGCCGCACAAAGCGGCTGTCTTGTAGAGGGAGAGACCCAGCATCTCGATACCCTCAACCTAAGCTTTCCAAGCTCTATCCCAGGCGTGGACGACAAATACGTCGATCCAAAAGCTGGCTGGGGTGATGACGAGGCCTATGAAGCTCAGGCGCAAAAATTAGCCGCGCTTTTCCAAGAGAATATTGGCAATTTCGATGTGAGCGACGCCATTATTGCGGCAGGCCCAAGAGCGCAGTGAAACTGTGGTGTCGCGGAACCCACATAGACGCTTAGTACAAGCCGCTGCAGCTCACCCGCGACCACCAAACGAGACACGGTTGTGACTCAGAAAAACCAAAACCAGACTGGTGTAACGCCCCTACAAACCGAGTCAGCTCCAAACATGACAAAGCAGCTGACGCAATTACGCTCTGACCCAAGCGCCACAGATTTTTACATTTGTGAATTTCCGAAGTCCGGGGTGACATTCCTTACGGTATTGATCGCAAATGCACTGCTCATCGCCAACGGCTATCGCGCTAGAGCTACCTTTGCCTCAGTTCGGAACTATATTGCCGATTTGTGTATAGGCGAGCATGTAACGTCTCATGCCTTCCAGGATCCACCACTTAGGTTTTATAAAATTCACTCAGTCTTCTCCCCACAGTTTATTCATGGCCTCTATCTTGTTCGGCATCCGGTCGAGGTCATGGCCAGTAATCTACGCTACGCCATTGGCAGGGGTTGGTGGCAATCTGATAATACTGAGGATTTCCTGGATCACCCCATACTCGGCATAGAAGCGTGGAAGCGGCACGTTCAGGGGTGGCTGGTAGATAATAGCTTTGCATCAGATGTGATTTTTATCCATCTCTTGCGCTACGAAGATCTGGTTGAAAACAGTGAAAAGGAGCTGCGTGCTATAGACGCAAACTTTGGGTGGCACTTACCTGAGGCCGCTATTACGGGAGCGGTAGAGGCTGCCTCTCGCGAATGTATGCGCAATCAAGAAGCAACTTACCGAGAGCACAACCCCAATCACCAATTTGAATTTGTTTCCCTATCCGGGTCTGAGATCGCGCCCAATTTTCGCCAGCGCATTATGACTAGCTGCGATAAAGAGCTACAGTTACTAGGCTATTGACTAAAATCCAACGCCTAATTAACAAACCGTAGACTTTGTTCAAACTTTCACGCCGCCCTCAGTCAATGAATCCGTAGCGCGACGCTCAATGGGCTGTCGTTACTACCGAGGAATCAGTGGCTGCCGAGACTTTGTCCCCGCCTAGCAGTCGCTGTAGAAAACCCGTTACGTCATCTCCGACCAAATAAAGCGCTGGAACCAAAACAAGGGTCACACCGGTGGCAAATAAAACGCCAAAGGCCAAGGATGTGACCATTGGAATCAAAAACTGAGCCTGAACGCTTGTCTCAGACATGATGGGCAGCAGCCCCACGAATGTGGTCAAAGACGTCAAAATAATGGGGCGGAACCTATCCTCTGCGCCTTGCAGCAACGCATCCCAAAGTTCGTAGCCTTGCTCGCGCAAATGGTTAATGCGATCAATTAGCACCAGGTTGTCGTTGACCACGACGCCAGCGCAGGCAATAACACCCATCATGGAGAAGATGCTGACTTCCCAGTCGAGCAAGGCGTGGCCAAAAATGGCCCCCATGATGCCAAAAGGAATGGCGGTCAGTACCAAAAAGGGCTGCCAATAGGATTTGAAGGCAATCGCCATAAGACCAAAAATTACAAGCATGGCCAACCCCATGAACATCAGCATAGAACTCTTAAACTCGGCCTCTTCCTGAAGTTCTCCGTCTAAATTCAGCTCCAGACCCGGGTACTCTTGCTGCCACAAAGGCAGCTTATTGACGACAATGCCGTCCACCACTGCACGGGGGCTGGCACCATCGGCCCGAACGTCGGCGCCAATCTCTAGGGTGCGCATGCGGTTCAAACGCTCCAACTTCTGATACCCGGGTTCAATGCGATACGTGGCCACTGTCCCGAAAGGAACCTCCTTGCCGGTAGGTGTGCGAATATACATTTCGTCGAGGTTAGCTAGTGAACGCCGCTCGCTTTCAGGATAACGAACCATGACCTTCACGTCTTCACGGCCCCTTGGAATACGTTGAGCCTCTGCGCCATAAAATGCTTGCCGCACCTGCTTCGCGACACTCGCCAGCGTCACGCCCAATGCTTCCGCTGCAGGCTTAAGGTCTAGCACCACCTCATCCCGAGGTGAATCAAAGCTATCGCTGACGTCGAAAACGCCGGGATAGGCGAGCAAAGCCGCTCGTACCCTTGGTGCCAAACCCTCTAAATCTTCAGTGTTACGAGAGGCGAACAGCAACTTAATCTGCTTGCCTGGATCTTGAATGGTAAAGTCCATCCGAATTTCTTTCGCCTGAGGCACCGGACCCACGAGGTCGCGAAAATCTAGGGCAATCTGTTCTGTATCGACGCCCTCTGACACCGTCCCAATCTCAATATTGATTTTGTTGTCGTTGGTGGTAGCCGAGACATGGCTGATGGCGGGAGTCACGAAAAATTCGGGACGCGCATTCCAGTCTGCCTTTAAAACTTGCGCGGCCGCGACCATGCGATCTCGCAACGCTACGGTATCGGAATAAGGTCCGCCCTCAGGCATTTCAACTGAGGCTACAACATAATCGCTATTTACCTTTGGAAAAAACGCTGAACGCACCCAGCCACCACCGTAGAGCGCAATGCTCATAGAGAAGGCGACCAAAAAGACACCCGCCGCCGCGTAGTGATGGCTTAGCGCCCAGCGAAGGAACGGTCTATAACGATACCTTGCAAACCAAACCATGCCTGACGCACAAGCCTGCCTCCAACCTGCGAGGCGCTGCATGACGCGTGTTTTAGGTTCTTTTTCAGGGCCTAAATGTGCCAAGTGTGCGGGCAAAATCAGCAGACATTCGACGAGAGAAAATGCGAGGGCCAGCAGCACAACGACAGGTATCGATCGGGCAGCCGTTGACCAATCTCCCGGGAGTAAAAGCATGGGCACAAAGAAAATCATGGTACTGATAACGGCGAACATCACCGGTTTAAAAACACCTCGAACACCTAACAGTGCACCGACGTGACCTCGTTCGCCGCGTGCCTGGTGAGTGTGAATTGACTCCCCTACGATAATGGCGTCGTCAACCACAATTCCAAGAACCAGGAGGAAGGCAAACAGGGAAATCATATTAAGACTTATCCCGGTGAACTGCAGCATGAAGAGGGTTCCCAGAAAAGCTACCGCGATTCCACTACCCACCCAAAATGCCAACTTAGGTCTCAAAAACAGCACCAAGACAGCGGCCACTAATAGCAAACCACCAATACCGTTCTCCAAGAGTGTTGTCACCCGCCCACGAAAAGACTTAGAAATGTCCCGCCAAATGGTTAGGCTCACCCCCGGCGGCAAGCTAAGCTGCTGCTCGGCCACCCAATCCTTGACGACTTGATTAGTTTTGAGCACATCGGGGTTGGAGGTTACATAGACTCTAAGCCCCAACGCAGGATTCTCATCGAAAGTGACATTGAGGTCTAAATCCACAAACCCGTCTTCGATGATGGCCACGTCACCTAAGAGCAATTCAGTCCCATCTGTTTGCGTCAGTAGTGTGATGCGCTCAAAATCTGCTCTGCCGTAAGCTTGGCCGCGAGTTTGTACACGAACATCACCTTCCTGAGTTTTAATCGCGCCTGCGGGAAGGTTGAGAGACGTTCCCTGAATCGCCGCAACTACCTGATCAAAAGTAAGCCCGTAGCGCCTCAACATGGTCTCAGAAATATTAATAGAAACTTCATAAGGTCGGGCCGTAATGAGATCCACCATGGATACCCAGGGCTGCCTTGCAAGATCATCCCTTAGCGCCTCACCGAGCTCCTTAAGTTCATATTCATCGAGATCGCCAGACAGCTGCACCACTGTCATCAAATGTCGATAGGTGATTTCCGTGACTATGGGCCGCTCTGCATCAGCGGGAAAGCTATTGATGGCATCAACTCGCGTCTTAATGTCAGAGGTCAATCGCTGCATGGGGTAATTCTGCGTGGCCTCAACCATCACCGTGCCAAGCCCCTGCACCGCCGTAGAGCGAATTTCTTTAATGCCGTTTAAATCGTGTATCGCCTCTTCAATACGGACGGAAATTTGCTCTTCCACCTCTGCAGGACCCGCACCAGGGAATGGCATCGTCACGCTTACCTGATTGATCTGAGCGGTAGGAAAAAACTGTTTATCGAGGCTGGGGGTCGTCAGGACACCGCCAACAATCAATAGCAGCATCAGCAGGTTGGCGGCGATAGGATTTTTTATCATCCAACTCAAGGGACCTTGCATGACTATCCGTCTCCCAGAGCAATGGCTGTTCCAGCAACCTCAACAGTGAGGCCAACGACCAAAAGCCCCGTCTGAGCGCGAACAATGCGGCTTCCCTCAGTAAGACCTGACACCCAGGCCCAATGCTCGGTCCGGCGTTGCACCGTCACAGGCTGGCGAACAAGCTTCTCGCCCGTTCCCACCACCAATACCGTATTGTCCGAGCGCAGTGCTGACGCAGGCAGTTGCACCAGATTGGGGATTGGGGGGGTGGGTATTTCCGCTCGCACAAACATACCCGGCGTGAGAGGGGGGCGCCCCGAGACCTCTGACTCAAAAGGCTGTAGTACCTCAGCGATCGCATTGACTGTTCTGGACTGCCTGTCGACCACCGCCTGCACCCTTCGAATTTGAGCCTGCCACTGCCACTCACGTCCCCCAAAAGCAGTACTCAGAATGACAGGGATTCCCAAAGCTACATTCGCGTTCATCGGCAATTTAAGCGCCGCAAGCTGACTATCATTCAAAGGTAGAGCGACATCGACGATATCGGTCGCATAGATTTCGGCCACCGCCACACCTGGAGCGATATATTGCCCAAGATCCGCCCGTTTAGACTCAATGCGGCCACTGAAAGGTGCCCGAATCTCAGTTCTAGATAATGCAAGTTGGGCGGCTGACAAATCCGCCACTGAAGCTTTTAGCGCAGCCTCAGCGGCTTTCATCTGCGGCTGACGCAGGAACAAAGCATTAGCCTCGACAGTCCCTAGCTCTCGCCATTCGCGCTTCGCTTGTCGGTTTCTACCGCGCTCTTCTGCAAGACGCTGCTCTGCAGCAGCGACTTGTGACTGCGCCCTAGCGATTGCAAACTCATAGTCTGCTTGCTCGAGCTGTAGCAGCACGTCACCTTGGTCAAAAAAAGCGCCTTCCTCAAACCGTTCTGACACAGTTGAAACTTTGCCAGCGACCTCAGCCACCAGATTTATCCGCCGTCGGGCCTCAACAGTTCCCTGTGTATTGACCGCGAGGGAAATTTCCGAGGGCTGGGCTCGCAAAACGGATACCACAGGTCTTAGAGGTTCCGGCGGTACGTTGGCTACGGGCGCCGGCTTTCCGGTCAAAACCAATCCTGAAACCAGTAGTCCAGAACCAGTGAGCAGTGCCGCGATCAGAAACTTTTTAACCGTCAGGCGTTGCCGGCCCAAGCTTTGTGTAGGGGTTGTCGTCACAGTGATTACCATAGCCAAACATGTATACCGCGAAAGCAAGCGCTGACGGCTTCTCTCACAACACCACTTGTACGCACCCAACGGAGATTTACGTCTGTAAAAAATTAACTATTTTTTTAGAAAGAATTTTCTAATTATAAAAGCGATTCTGTCTCGGCCGGGTAAGCAAGCACGCTGCTTATACCCTTAAAGTGATCGTTCTAAACGGAGAGAGTTACTATGGCTGACACCAAAGCTACCCCTAAAGCACGCAAGACACCGGCCAAGAAGGCTGTTGCGAGCAAAAAAATTGCACCTAAAAAAGCCGCTGTTAAAAAGCCCGCTGCCAAAAAAGCACCCGCTAAGGCTACAACGGCGAAAACACGCACCAAGCGCTCAGCTGCCGCTAGCAAAGCCGCGCCTCGTGACCTCCGCTCTGTGGCTGTTGAAACCAGTCGCAACGCACTGCGCGCCGGTCTAGGCGTTTACGGCATGGCTTACGATCAAGTACTTGAGCAACTGGAAATGTTACAAAGCCAGGTAGACGAAGCTCAGGGCAAACTTAATGACCGTCGCAAACAGGCTGAAGCGGTTTACGAAAACCTCGTAAAGCGCGGCACCGCTGTAGAAAAGGATGCCCTGAAGGCCTTTGAAGATCTAGAGCTCGACGCTCTTACCGATCGCACTATGCTCGACGAGCAAATGAGCAAGGCTAAAGCGCGATTTGATGATCTGCGCGCAAAGGTGACCAAAACTGCATAAACCCGGTCCTGCAGAGTTCAGGGAGGCACTGCCTCCCTTTTTTTGGTTCAAAAATAGACGATTTCCAGAGACTTAACGATCAATACCCAGTCCCAGTGCAAGACGAGGCGGACTCTGCTTAACAGCTAGGGTAAGCTGCCCGTCATACTTCTTGGCAAGCCTTGGGAGCCTGCTGTGGCTGTGAAGACCGCGGAACACATTTTAAACATTA
Organism: marine gamma proteobacterium HTCC2080; assembly: GCA_000169115.1. Taxonomy (GTDB): domain Bacteria; phylum Pseudomonadota; class Gammaproteobacteria; order Pseudomonadales; family Halieaceae; genus Luminiphilus. The sequence goes on along the minus strand of AAVV01000006.1, from coordinate 11,825 downwards.
CGCGGGACCTTTTTAACGCTCGCGGAGAGGGCTCGGTCACTGCTTCTGACGTCGCATTGGAGCTAGGGATAAGCACTGGCAACCTTTACTACCATTTTAAGGGTAAAGAGGCGCTGCATCTTGCGCTCTTCGCCAAAATGCAGCGAGAGATGCTTGTTCTCATGGGCCCTGCGATTCAGCCTCCGGGATTATTCACCGGCGACCGGTCGACATCTCCCATAGAAACCAGCTGGCTGTTTCTGACTGTAATTTTAGAAAAAATGCTGGAATATCGGTATCTCTATGAAAGCCCTCGTAGTGTTATGGCCGGCTTTGCTGACATCGATCGCGGCTTCCGACGGTTACTGCGAATGAAACAAAAGGTTTGTGGAAACATAGCCGCAGAACTTATCCCCCTTGCTGGTAGAGACACTGACCCCCAATTGTCTACGGTCACCAACACCATGACACTGTGTATGACCTGCTGGCTGAGTTACGACCCAATACTGAACCCTGAAGACGCCGAGATGTTGTTGGTTCACCGTGGCGTACTCCAAATTCTATCTCACTGTGCACCCTACCTCGGGAGTGAGCAACGCAATTTCTATAATGTTTGCGAGCAACTTTACCGACAAATGGTTGACGAAGAGACCCAACCACTGGACTGATCCATCGGTATACGTTACAAAATACGCCCGCTTTACTTACTCAGGAAAATTTATATGACAATTGCAATCGGCGACACAATCCCTGCAGCCAACCTTATGGTAATGGGTGAAAATGGCCCTGGCGGCGTATCCACCAGCGAACTGTTTGATGGAAAAAAAGTACTCCTTTTTGCCGTACCCGGCGCATTCACACCCGGCTGCTCCATGACACACCTACCAGGCTATGTAGCCCATGCCGATCAAATTAAAGCCGCGGGCATAGATAGCATCATCTGTCTATCTGTCAACGATGCCTTTGTCATGGGCGCATGGGGCCAGGCACATAACGCCGACCACATAACAATGCTAGCTGACGGCAACGGTGAGCTTACCGGTAAGCTTGGTTTGGAGCTTGATGGTAGCGGGTTCGGGCTAGGTACACGATCGCAACGCTACGCCATGGTTGTAGATAACGGTACCGTGACGCACCTCAACATTGAAGAAGGGCCCGGTGTGGACGTGAGCTCCGCTGAGACCATGTTAGCGCAGCTGTAAATCAGCTTTAACCATCGCTCGGGCCGTTTACGCCACGAGCGATGGCACTCTCCACACAGCCATTGCGTCACCAATGCCCTCATTGCTAATGCGGTAGCAACCACCACAATCCCAACGACACCACAAATGCTCCCACGAAATTGAGCAGCAAACCCTCACGAAACATCGTGCTAATCGCCACTCTATTGGTGCCGTAGATCACCGCATTGGGCGCCGTAGCTACGGGGAGCATAAAAGCGCAGCTGGCACTCATCGCCGCAGGCACCATCAGTAATAAAGGTTCCACTCCAGCGGCAATAGCAGCAGCTGCAAGAATCGGCATTAACAGTGCCGTTGTCGCCGTATTAGAAGTGGCCTCAGTCATGAACATCACCGCTAGGCAGATGAGCAGCAGCATGAGATAGGTCGGCAAAGTGGCCAAGCCTACTAAAGCCTCACCCGCGAGCGCAGAAAGGCCCGATGCCGCAAAGGCACTCGCCAAACAAATACCACCCGCAAACAACAATAAAACTCCCCAAGGAATACTGGCGGCTTCCTGCCAGGTAATCAGCGGCGCGCCTTCATCATCCCGTGAAATAAATAAAACAATCACCGCCAAAAATGCCACTGACGCATCATTGGCAATCGGCACACCCAACAGCTCTCGCCAGCCACCAAAAGGTCCAGCCCGCGTCATCCATAAAAAGGCTGTGATACCAAAAATCATGAGAACCCTTTTTTCCGCACTGCGCCATGCAACCGCATCTGGCAGGGTCACCTTCAGTTTTTCCGGCAAAGATCGAGTCAACCAAAGCGCCGCCAAGGCGATCAGGGTTACCACAATGGGCAGCCCCCACGACATCCACTGGGTGAAGCCAATGGTCAGCCCGGTTGTATCCTCATAAACTTGCATGAAGATTAAATTGGGGGGAGTACCAATCGGGGTTCCCAATCCCCCGATAGAGCACGACCAAGCCAGACCCAGTAACAGCGGTGCGGCCAACCGCTCCTTTTGCTCAGCACTATCGAGAACTGCCAGTGCAACCGGCAACAACATCAACACAGTGGCAGTATTGGAAATCCACATACTCAATACTGCGCCCGCAATCATAAAACCCAGTACCAAACGCCTGGGACTGTCAGAACCCACCAAGCGAATGACACCCAGGGCTACCCGCTTGTGGGCGCCGGTGGATTCCATCCCCCTGGATAGAAGAAAGCCGCCCAACAGCAGTAAAATAAGGGGTGAACCATAGGCAGCCCCCGTTTGGACTGGAGTAAGCACCCCAAACATCGGCATCAGCGCGAGGGGTAATAAAGACGTTACGGGAATTGGTATGGGCTCAAAAATCCACCAAAATATGCACAAGGTTGCCGTCACTGACGTGATAACCATGTCCTGAGACAGACCGCTGTTAACCCCCAACAATGCCACTAGGGCGGCTAGGAAGAGGCCAGGAACGACGGATGTGTTTGGATTTAGCACTTTTTAACTTTAACGCCCGATTAACGAAAACACGATACTGAATCACAGCCAAGAAAGTGTAAACTCTCGCGATGACAGAAAGTACTCCCCTGCAATTGATCGACAGGTTTAATCGCCGCATTGATTACGTGCGCCTGTCGGTAACCGATCGGTGCGACTTTCGGTGTACCTATTGCATGGCTGAAGAGATGACCTTTTTGCCCCGCAGCAAAGTACTTAGCCTCGAGGAAATTGCGCGCATTGCGGGGGTATTTGTTCAGTTAGGCGTCGCTAAGCTTCGTGTGACCGGTGGTGAGCCTTTAGTGCGCCGAGACGTCACCACGCTGTTCCAAGAGCTAGGTTCGCTGTTGGCCGAAGACGGGCTGAAAGAGCTGGCCGTCACCACTAACGGCAGCCAATTAGTGCGGTTTGCCCCTGCATTACGGGCGGCCGGCGTGACCACCCTCAACGTTAGCCTGGACACTCTAAATTCTGCTCGATTTAGGGCATTGACGCGAATTGGCACTCTCGAAGACGTCATCGCGGGCATAGATGCAGCACGTGACCAAAACTTCCCTCGAATACGCATCAATGCCGTTGTACTACGCGGTAATAACGAGGGAGACATACTACCTTTACTCGACTTCGCCTTGGAACGCGGTCTCGATATCGCCTTCATCGAAGAGATGCCTCTGGGGCAAGTAAACCTCGCAGGGAAGCCCCTGGAATACCTGCCCAGCGACACTATTCTTGGTGAGGTGCAACAACACTACAGCCTGAAAAGCGAGGCCGCACCTGATCACAGTGGACCCGCTCGCTACTGGCGAATCGATGGTTCGTCGAGTCGTATGGGCCTAATATCCCCCCACAGTAATAATTTTTGCGCCAGCTGTAATCGGTTACGCGTGACTGCCGAAGGGCAACTGCTACTGTGCCTAGGCAATGAACATTCCATCAGCCTGCGCGACCTGCTTCGTGACGGCGCCAGCGATTTTGAACTCAGTAGCGCAATTGTTGCGGCATTAAATGACAAGCCCGAGCAACACGTTTTTGACCAACCTGACCAACCGCAAATCATGCGCTTCATGAATGCTTCGGGCGGCTGAACACTTAAGGATATAAACTTGGATACCACCCTATACCCCCAACTTGATGACGTGAATGCCATCAGCACCGCCTTTGGTGACGCTGGCTATATTTGCACGCCTAGAATTGCCACAGTCGTCTACCTTGCCGCAGCTCTCAACAAGCCGATTTTGGTTGAAGGCCCTCCAGGGGTCGGTAAGACTGAATTGGCTAAGACCTGTGCGGAGGTGATCGCGAAGCCCTTGGTACGACTTCAGTGCTATGAGGGGCTAGATGAAGCTAAAGCGCTTTACGAATGGAAGTACGGCAAACAATTGCTTTACACCCAAATACTCAAGGAGCAATTAGGCGACATCCTTGGTGGTGCAAAGGGCCTCAAAGAGTCAATTCAGCGCTTGCACAGCACTGGCGATGTTTTTTATGCCAAAGAATTTCTGGAGCCACGTCCGCTGTTGCGTGCTATGGAGCAGGATGATGGCGCGGTACTACTCATTGATGAGATCGATAAAGCCGACTTCGAGTTTGAATCTTTGCTCCTTGAAGTGCTATCTGATTACCAAATATCGATCCCAGAGATAGGTACGATTCAAGCGCGCTCCAAGCCCATGGTATTCCTAACGAGTAACGATACCCGAGACTTATCGGATGCCCTGAAGCGTCGCTGTTTGCACCTGCACATTCCATTTCCTTCCATCGAGCTGGAAAGTCGCATTGTTACCGCCCGGGTTCCAGAGCTTGAAAGTCAGTTGAGCGACCAACTGGTACGCTTCGTGCACGCCATCAGAGAACTGGATCTGAAAAAATCACCCGCTATTTCGGAGACTCTAGACTGGGCTCGAAGCCTAGTGCTTCTGCACGCCAACCAACTCGATTCAGGCTTAGTTCATGACACCTTAAACGTATTGCTCAAATATGAGGAAGACATCGTTGAGGCCGAGGGCCAACTTGGAAAACTTTTGAAAATTGCGGATGGTCTATGACCCCAGCTGCGGGCAGTAGCCAGCTACTGGCTTTTATAAAATTTCTCCGCGGCAAAGATGTTCCAGTGTCTCCCGCTGACACCCTAGATGCAGTGCACGCCGCAGGACTCTTAGGCTATGAAGATCGGACGACACTAAGAGATGGGCTTGCGGCAGTGTTAGCAAAAAGCACTTTTGAAAAATCCGCCTATTTAGAAGCTTTTGACCTATTTTTTGCGCCTCAATACCCCGACACCAAAACGCCAGCGGGCGAAGAAAACCGAGACGACGCGTCAGAATCTTCGCAAAACAACCCTCAGGATAATTCCTCGACGAACACCGACTCGGAACAAAGTTTAGAAGACCTGCTACAAAACCCATCGGCAGAGAACGATCCGACCCTTGCTGGCCTCATGAACTCAGGCCTTATGAACGCCCTTCGCAGCGACGACGAGGGGACGTTAGCGATGGCAATTGAGGCCGCGGCTGAGGCCGCAAAGGTCGATGAAATACGTCTGTTCACACAACGAGGGCAGTTCACGCGAAAGCTTCTCGATGCACTAGGTGAGACCGCATTGAGAGATGCAGCGATTGAATTTGAGAAAACCCAGCCCAGGGCCTTCGAGGAAATTCAGCGACTACGAGAAAGCCTTCGCCACCGTGCCCGTGATCGCGTTGAGCGCGCTTACCTAGTTCACGCTGCGGGGGACACTGAAGATTTTTTAGATGAAGCCCTCGCAGAAGTCAGATTAGCCAATATCAGCCCCCATCAGATGGCAAGAATGCGCAAGCTGATGGATCGTATGGCCCGCAAGTTAGCGAGCCGCCACGGTAGACGGCGGCGAAAAAAGCGTCGCGGGCAGCTCAATGTACCAATGACCCTGCGCGCCTCGGTGGCTACAGATGGTATTCCGTTTAATACACATTGGCGGCAAATTCAAAGAAAGAAACCTCAGGTCATGGCTATCTGCGATGTCAGTGGCTCCGTCGCAGCTTATGCCAAGTTCTTGCTAATGTTTTTATATGCTCTTCAGGACGTGTTACCCCGAACACGGAGCTTCGCTTTCTCTAGCTCACTAGGTGAGGTTACGAACTGGTTCAGCGAGTTCCCCGTGGAAGAGGCGGTATCTCGTGTAAACCGTGTGTACGGCGGCGCTACTGATTACGCCCGGGCGCTATCGGATTTTAACGACTTGGCTCTGCAGGACATTAACAAGGCCACCACGGTAATCATTCTTGGAGACGCGCGTAACAATAATTCTGATCCCAGGCTCGATTTACTCGCTGAGATTAAAGCGAAGTGTAAGCGCCTGATCTGGCTCAATCCCGAATCCAGACTAGCCTGGGGAACCGGTGACTCAGCAATGCTGCCAGTAACTCAGCACTGTCACCTAGCCTCGGAATGTAATAACCTCAGGCAATTGGAACGCATCATCGACACATTGCTGTCAGCAATGCACGGGAATTAGCGTACTCAAGAAGACATTAAACATACTGTACTGAAACCGAATGGACGCGGGGTGAGCAGTGGGCAAGCAAGGACCTACCAAGGACGGTGGTCGGTTACCGCTTACGCGGTCGCTAGAGGCGAGGGTGCTCGCTGGTTTTATCAGTGAAGAGCAGCGCGAAAGCCACGGTGAAAAGACCCTGAGCGAAATAGTGCTCTGGAATGCTCTAGCCAACCTAGAACCCGACCAAACCAACCTACTAGACGCACTCGCACAGGACGGCTATGAAGCCATAGACAGTGACAGTGCCGCCATTCTTAGCTGGATTGACGCTACATTTACCTGCTGGGAACGCGAGGTCACCTTGGCTCACGAAGCTCAGCAGCTAGCCAATCGATTGAGGCCCATTGCCGCTGCGTTTGCCCTAACTGACTCGCGTTTTTTCACTCCTGGAGCGCATGGTTTACATCGCCTTGTCGACGTCTTTTACGATTTCTTAAAAGGCTGGCACGGTGGCTTGGGGGACACAGCGCTCTATAGACTTACCACAGCAGCAGATATCTTGGATCGCATTCGGCATGACTTCCCCAGTGAACCAAAGGTAGATGAAGCACGAATTTTCTTTGAACAAGAAGTCGGCGAACATCATGCGCAACTTGCAAAACTCGACACCCTACTGCTGGAGCGCGAGTCAGCTAATTTAGGGGCTGATGCAATTAGGCAAGCCGCTGCCTGGCTCCTTAATACCGAAATAACTCAGGTCGAATTGCCAGAGTCAGTCGCCCAGTTTATTGCGTCCGATTGGTACGAAAGCGGCGTTTGTATTGCACAAGAACACGGCTTCGACAGCACCCAATGGCGAACCTTTACAGACACTACCCAGCTTTTGGTCGATGTCGTACAGCCGGTGAGCCGGACCAACAGCGATGAGCTCCGTCGGCTACACATAACCATGCAGCAAATTTCGATCACATTGTCCAAGCAGCTAGTGAGCTTGAAAAACGATGCTGAAGCAGTCGCAAGCACCGTAGGATTAATTGAATACGCCATGCTGCGGAATTTGCGCGATGAGGACCTCGGGTTAAAGCAAGTCGACCCCATCTCCGGAAATGATGGTAATACCCTCCCAATCAATGCCAGTGATTTAACCGCACTAAATCTGAAACCGGGTAATTGGTTCTTAATGCAGACCGCTGAGGGTGCGATCCGCATTCGCTTCGTGGGATCCCTCATCAATAACTACTACCTAATTTTTATGGATTTTCTAGGAAATCGCGCACTACGCAAGTCGCTACACGAATGCCAACAATTAATAAATTCAGGGGAACTACGGTGCCTCGAGGCACAAGATAGTTTCTGTCTCGCCATGAGCAGCGCCATCGAGCTGTGTGAAGCACAAAGCTTTAAAGCCAGCTCACGACCTGATTCCACACCTAAGACCATTGATTACGGGTTTTCCGAGGACAACCAAACCGATCCGACTCAAAATGACAGCGCTTCGCTATTGCAGCATGAAAAAATCGAGGCGAAAGGTGCCGAGCAATGGCACCCTACGGTCAACAAAAACCAAGACCAACCATCAGCATTTACTGATCCACCCCAAGAAAATAGTACGATTGTAAAACTACAGATTCCAATGGGGACTTGGCTAGGATTCCACGATCGTGACCCCCCTCTTATGGCAAAAATCGTGGCCTGTGATCTGGAAAAGAACAGCTATATTTTTACCAATCGAGAGGGTATCAAAATGCGTGAACTCACGGTTCCTCAACTGGTTGCACTCATTGATAGAGATATGATCGATATTCTTGAGCGAAGAACCAATTTTCGCGAGACCATAAGTCAGCTTTCTCAACAACAAGAACGCATTGATAGAAGCCCACAGTGAAGGTTTTAGGCCGCGCCTACAGTTTCAATTGATATCCTCTAGGGACAATCCGCTGGTTGCTCCTTGGCTGCCATCATCCTTTGCCAGCTTGAATCGAAGTCTCAAATTATTCCCGGAGTCGGCATTTTTCAGTGCCTCTTCTTCGGTGATCCTCCCCAGCTTAACCAGGTCAAAGAGCGCCTTATCGAAAGTTTTCATGCCCAGATTTTCAGACTTCTCCATCATTTCTTTGATACCTGCAATTTCCCCTCGAATGATGAGTTCACTGACACTGGGCGTACCCAGTAAAATTTCTACGGCTGCTGCCCGCCCGCCGTCGGTAGCAGGAAGCAGGCGTTGAGAAATAAAAGCACGTAAATTTAGGGATAAATCGAGCAACAACTGCGAACGCTTGGCTTCCGGAAAAAAGTTAATAATACGGTCTAGCGCCTGATTGGCATTGTTTGCATGGAGCGTAGAAATGCATAAATGGCCCGTTTCCGCGAAGGAAATCGCTTGCTCCATTGTCTCGCGATCGCGAATTTCACCAATTAAGATTGCATCGGGCGCCTGTCGCAAAGTATTTTTCAGGGCGTTATGCCAACTTCTAGTGTCAACACCAACTTCGCGCTGATTGACGATGGAGCGCTTATGGCGGTGTACAAACTCAATAGGATCTTCAATGGTCACAATGTGGCCTGCGTTATTCGCATTGCGGTAATCGATGAGTGCGGCCAACGATGTCGACTTACCTGACCCAGTAGCCCCCACGAAAAGAATAAGCCCTCTTTTCTCCATAATGAGTTCAGTGAGTAGTGGCGGTAACCCCAAATCTTCCCAGTTCGGAATATTGGTCACAATATGTCTAGCCACGATCGACACTTGGTTACGCTGATTAAAAACGTTGACCCGAAACCGCCCTACGCCTGATATCGAGACGGCGAGATTTAGCTCTAGTTCGTTGCGAAATTCCTCACGCTGAGTATCGTCCATTATCTCATCAGCGATAACAGCAATTTCACCGGGTTTCAGCACGTCAGCGGCAATAGGTGTTAGCTGCCCATCGATTTTTGCACACGGCGGTGCTCCCGTACTGAGAAACAAATCGGAACCCCCCTGCTCCGCTAAAATAGTTAACCACGCATCAATCTTCATGCCCCACCTCCTTGTCGGCCAAATACCATTGAGACTTTTTGCTCTCCGTCTGTACCCCAGCGAAGCCAGCACTTACACTTGCTCCGGTATTAAACCCGACTGGCGCCCACATTACATCCCAAGGCGCCACTGTCTCTGGAGATATAGACGCCCTTGGACTTACCGCTAAATGCTAAACACAACCTCGTTTCGGGCTCTGGGAAGAGTTTATTGGCCGGTATTTGCCGAGGTATTGAGAAAGAGGGGCTGCGCGTTGACTCTTCAACTGGCATGCTCGCGCAAAGCCCACATCCACAGGCATTGGGCTCTGCACTTACGCACCCGTCGATCACTACCGATTATTCTGAGTCCCTGTTGGAGTTTATTACCCCAGTAGCGCATGACGTGGAGCTCACACTCGCTCAACTTGATGCTATTCACCGGTTTACCGCTTCACAGTTAGACGGCGAGTTAGTCTGGGGCGCCAGCATGCCCTGCATTGTTGCTGGAAACCGAAGCATTCCTATCGCCGACTACGGTACCTCTAATGTTGGGCAAATGAAGCGCGTGTACCGAAACGGCCTCGGTGTTCGGTATGGGCGAATGATGCAGGCCATCGCGGGAATCCACTACAACTTCTCGATGCCTGAGGATTTTTGGCGTGCCGCTTGGGAGCACGAGGGTAGTAAAGGCTCGCTTCAGGACTTCCAAACCGCCGGCTATCTCGGCCTTATTAGAAATTTTTTCGATCGCGCTTGGTTGCTGATTTATTTACTGGGGGCCTCACCCGCCGTTTGCGCCAGCTTTCTTGCCGGCAATCGCAATCACCCCCTAATTCCGTTTGATGCCGGAAGTAACAGCCTGTATCTGCCCAATGCGACGTCACTACGCATGGGAGATCTTGGCTACACCAGCAACGCTCAATCAGGCCTCAACGTTTGCTACAACAACCTAGACAACTATTTGGCAACACTGAGCAACGCGATCATTACGCCACATCCTGACTACGCTCAATTTGATGTTACCGAGACTGGCGAGCAGGCACAGCTCAATGACTCTTTGCTGCAAATTGAAAATGAGTTCTATAGCCCCATAAGACCAAAGCGGGTTGCGCAATCAGGAGAGGCGCCGATCGTCGCCCTGAAACGGGGAGGCATTGAATACATCGAGATTCGCTGCATCGATATCAATCCTTTCTTACCTTTAGGAATCGATGCGGAAACCATGCGTTTAATCGATGTATTCCTTGTTGACGCCATACTATCGGAGAGCCCCCTGTGCAATGAAGACGGACAACGGCGCAATCAAGAAAACCTGCGCCGCGTTGTTAACGAGGGTCGCGCCACAAACTTACAACTGCTGACACCTGAGGGAGAGAAACCCTTAGAGGCTGTTGCCCGTCAACTGCTCAATAGCATGTCCAAAACAGCTCAGACAATGGACGCGGAGGCGGGTTCCAACTTGCACCAACAGGCGCTGGCCACTGCCTATGCACGAATAGCCGACCCTGAAAGCACTCCTTCAGGACGCGTTTTGCAGGAAATGCGAGAGACCAACACGCCTTTTTGGCAATTAGCACTGAATTACTCCAAGCAGTGGCACAAAGACTTCTTAACGAACCCTCTAAGCCCTATCGAAATGGCTGAATTTCGCACGGCGACAGCAGCTTCCCTGAATCAACAACAAGCTATGGAAAAAGATACTCAGGAGTCCTTTAAAACGTATCTGAGTCGATTCTACAGTCAATACGACAGGGTTGATGACTAGGTGAAGCCGTTTTAAAACTGCCCGAAACGCTGCAAAATCGAAACATATTCGCATAGGCTACTTTCGGAAGTTGTACCCGCAGTACCTGGCAACAGCTAACAAAGACAGCGAAACGAACGGTTATCGGCGTAAAAAAGATCCTTGGCATTGTTACGAGCTGTTTTGGGAACAAAAAAAGCCCGGCTATCAGAAACCGGGCTTTCATTTAAACAGTGTTAGATCGCTGCGCTCATCGCACAGCGATCAGTATTAATCCGCCGCAACAATAGCGACCAGCTCGACCTCAAAAATAAGCGTCGCGTTGGGACCAATAATTTGACCGGCACCACCCGCTCCGTAAGCCAGCTCGCTAGGAATATACAACTTGTAGGTTGCGCCTTCTTTCATCAGCTGCAACGCTTCGGTCCAGCCGGCGATCACTTGAGTGACGCCAAAAGTCACTGTTTGACCACGATCGTAAGAACTATCAAACACTGTGCCGTCAATTAAGGTACCGCGGTAATGCACCTCAACTTGATCATCAACACTTGGACTGGCACCGGCACCCGCCTCAACGACCTCATATTGAAGTCCTGATTCAGTCACCATCACTCCCTCACGCTGAGCATTTTCCGCGAGGAATGCCGCCCCAGCTTCCGAGTTACCCTCGGACATAGCCGCTTGCTCGCCATCACGCTCGGCCTGCATTTTTTCTTGGAACGCCATCATTTCAGCGGTAATTTCTTCCTCAGACAGTCTAGGCTCCGTACCGTCAAATGCATCGCGCATTCCAAGTGCATACGCATCAACATCCATCGTCATGCCATCTGCAGCCATACGCTCACCCATTCGCAGGGCGATACCGTAGGACAGGCGCTTTTCAGGGGTATCTAGTGTCATCGGTTCGGGCTCCTTAGCCTGCTCCTGACAAGCGGACAAAGCGCCTGCCAAAACTGGCGC
>AAVV01000007.1 GCA_000169115.1 marine gamma proteobacterium HTCC2080 | reverse complement strand
CGATAATAGCGCCATGCGACTCACTCCAAGATGTCTGAGAATCTGAGCTCCAGTCCCTATTAATCGATAGTTTTGGGGTTGGGGTGGCGGTGCGCCGCTGCTAAGGAACTGATGGACATCGGTGAGTATTTGGTCTGAAGACGATGGCTGTCCAACGAGTACAACGACGCCCTCGTTGGCGTCAGCAACAAATTGCATCGCTGAGCGATAAGACCAGCCGGTACGACCTTCGCCCAGCTGAGTACCTAAAACATCTCGCAATAAATTGACCGACTGAACTCTCACCGGTACGGGTTTGTCAGCGCTTATTGTGCCTCGCTGTAATGCGAAGTGAGGCGTGTCATCTATGAGGTCACGAAAGCTGTGGAGTATAAATTTACCCCATTCGGTGTCGACCTCATGGCTCTCGCCGACTTCTACCGAATGTTCGTGAATTGATCGGTATTCGATAAGGTCGGCGATAGTGCCCATTTTTAGATCATGCTGTTCAGCAAAAATTTCTAGCTGTGGCCGTCGGGCCATAGTGCCGTCAGTGTTCATGATCTCAACAATCACTGCCGCAGGTTCGCAGCCCGCCATGCGCGCTAAGTCGACCCCGGCCTCGGTGTGGCCGGCTCTTCGCAGCACGCCACCGGGTTTGGCGACTAGTGGGAAAATATGGCCCGGTTGTCTGATATCCGAAGGTTGAGCATTGTGCGCAACGGCTTGCAAAATAGTATGCGATCGCTGCTGAGCGCTGACTCCTGGGCCGATTTGCTCGCTGGCATCGATGGAGACTGTGAAATTAGTTTCATGCTGGGAACGGTTATCACGAACCATAAGCGGAATCCGAAGATGACGCGCTTTTTCGGGTGTAATAGGCATACAGATAAGCCCGCAAGCTTCGGTTGCCATAAAGTTAATAATTTCCGGCGTGACTTTCTCCGCGGCAATAATGAGATCACCCTCGTTTTCCCGATCCTCATCATCCATGAGAACCACCATTCGTCCGGCTCGAATGTCGTCTATGATTTCCGGTATCGATGCAAGTGCCATAATCTTTACACCACGCGTTCGATAGCGACAGCGGTAGCTTCGCCACCACCAATACACAGCGCCGCAATGCCGCGCTGCTTGCCGTAGTGCTGCATAGCATGGGCTAGAGTAACTAGAATTCTAGAGCCCGTTGAACCTATTGGATGCCCCTGAGCACAGGCACCCCCGTGAACGTTTACCCGATCATGATCCAAATTGAAGGCGTTCATCGCCAACATTGTGACCATGGCGAAAGCCTCGTTGATTTCCCAAAGGTCTACATCAGCCGCATTCCAGCCAGTTCGTTCTAGAAGCTTTTCTATAGCGCCCACGGGGGCTAGGGTGAATTCCTCCGGAGGGCGGCTAAAGCGCGCATGAGCGACAATTTTGGCCATGGGTTGAAGATTATGTGCTTCAACAGCTGCCGCAGAGGCGACCAGAAGTGCACTTGCGCCATCAGAAATAGAGCTGGAGTTTGCTGCAGTAATGGTGCCGTCCTTAGTAAAGGCAGGTCGCAGTGAAGGTATTTTATCGGGCCGGCCCTTGAGCGGTTGCTCATCGTGCTCAACGGTATGTTCGCCGCGTCGAGTCTTGATCGTTACGGGTGTAATTTCGCCTTGCAATACGCCGCTTTCGGTCGCGGACTTAGCGCGCTCTAAACTTGTAATGGCGTACTGGTCCATGGCCTCTCGGGTGAGGCCATGGGCGTCGGCAGTCGCTTGAGCAAAACTCCCCATTGCGCCACCTGTATAGGCATCTTCTAATCCATCAAGAAACATATGATCAAAGGTTTGTCCGTGACCCAGACGAATGCCTTTTCGGCCAGTCATGAGTAACTGCGGCGCATTGCTCATACTTTCTAAGCCGCCGCTAATCACCAGTTGGTTGGTTCCTGCGGCGATGCTGTCTATGGCGTAAATTGTGGCTTGCATGCCGCTGCCACAGGCTTTGTTGACCGTGACTGCGCCGGTGCTGCTTGGAATGCCAGCGCCAATCATGGCCTGTCTGGCTGGGCACTGCTTGAGCCCGGCCGGGAGCACGCAGCCCATAAATACTTCATCAACAGCACCCGCTTCAATACCGGTTTTTTCAAGCGTGGCTTTGACGGCAGATGCGCCAAGGTCGACCGCCGTAACCTCGGCTAAATCACCCAGTAACCCGCCCATGGGGGTTCTGGCACCGTTTACCATATAGATTGTGTCTGCCACAGCGCTTGTTCACTTGTATTGAGTTGGGGAGGGCATTTAGCCACACACGAGGCGCTACGTCATCGGCTGGAAGAATACTGTCCATGAAAATATTGATGCTTTTACCCCACGCTACAGCTAGGAGCACCATCATTTAGGCTAGTTGGCGGCGGGATCAAGTGCAAATACCTTGCCCCTTACCGCTGTTCGATACTGGCGAGGCGTGACACCGGCGAGTGCGCGAAACCGTCGTGAAAAAACTGAGGCATCACGAAACCCCACTTGCCAGCCGACTTCGGCCATCGGCAGGTTAGTGTTAAGCAGCAAGGCCTTGGCCTCTTCTGTACGAATGGTGTGTTGATAATGTGTGGGCGTCATCCCCGTTGCGGCACGAAAGCGTCGGCTCAGCGTGCGCACAGTCATGTCGCAGGTCTCTGCGAGTCGGGCTAAATTGAGCCCTTTTTTCAGTTCACTTCGAATCAGCCACTGTACATCTAATATTTTTTCATCCTGATGAGATTCACTTAATGACCCCAGGTCGTGGGGGGAAAAACGCCGGCGAATTTCGGGTGAAAACTGGTTTTCGATTGTCGTTGCGGTCGCTCTAGAAAAGAGTTGTCCGGCGAGATAGACCATGAGATCAGCAATTGAGTTAACCGACCCGACACAAAAAATACGCCCCTGTTGCGTAATGAGCTGATCGCGTCGCAGGAATACCTTGGGGTAAGTTACCTCGAAGGTATCAAACCAATGCCAGTGTGTTGTTGCAGGTCCTTCCTGAAGCACCCCGGCCTCAGCCAGCAAAAAGCTGCCCGCGCCAACGCTGCAAACCCAGCTTCCCCCTGCAACGCAGCGCCTAACGATTTCGAGCTGCCAGGCATGGTGGTGCAGTACCCAGCGGGGGTGGCGCCAGATTGCTGGAATGAGAAGAATATCGGGGATGGTAACGCCGTCATCCTCAACAACGGGCATTGATAACCCCGGGGCAAGTTGCAAGGTTTCAGTGTGTTGGCTGACAAGGTTCATCAGGACTTGGGGGCGGGTTGGAGCCGGGCTAGCGTGAGCGGCAGCTCTGATAATTTCCAAAGGTAAAGTGACAGAGGTGGCCAGCATGCGCGGATGGGCCAATGCCAGCAGGTTGATGGCGCCGTTGGTGGCCATGATCAATTCGCTCCATTCGTCAAAAACGTCTTTATTGGTCTAATTTATGGCTTTATATGTCAATTTGCTACCTTAATTGCGAATAAAATGACGGCCAAATTTATTAGTCGGTGGGCGGATAGACGCTTCATTTACGCCATCGATATTAAAATTAAGTTGTCAGGAGTTTTGATCGACATGCTTCATCTTCCAATCCTAGTGGCCGCAGGTGGTATTAACAGTGCGGGAAAAACTTCGAATCGTCAGGCGTTTAAGCGCATGGTGATTGATAATTTGGATGCTGCCGATCAAGAACAAACCCGTCAGGCGCTGGCAGCGATCATGGGAACTGCTGATAGAGCGGAACAAGATGCCGGAACGCTTATTCGAACAGTTGAAGCCAGCCACTTTGACCCTAGGGCTGTGCCATGGGCGCGTCGTATTACTACTCAGAATGACCTCAGTGCGGACATGGCGCCAACGCAGATTATTGAGGGCTTACCCCAAAACTGGGTGCCAAGCCAAGGTGAGGGTAAGCGGACCTCGGTATCATTAAGTGCAGGCACTGAGCTCCTGCTGCCCGGCACACGAAATTTTGAAATCAGCGCTGCGGGGTTACTGCCGACGGGGTTTGATCCCGGAACCCTTTATGGCTCGCGTAATCACCCACGCGGCTTGCAAATGACGGTATTTGCGGCGTCAGATGCCCTTGCGGATTTGGGTATTGACTGGTCAGAAGTGGAAGCTCGAGTATCGCCCGACGCGGTCAGTGTTTACGTTAGTAGCTCTATGGGGCAGCTGGATGAGGGCGGTACTGGCGGTATGCTGCGCGGCAGAGGTATGGGTAAGCGGGTGACATCGAAGCAGTGTCCCCTCGGCTTCGCCGAAATGCCGGGTGACTTTATCAATGCCTATGTGCTGGGCTCTTTGGGTAATACCGGTCCTGCTTTGGGGGCCTGCGCTACGTTTCTCTACAATCTGAGACTAGCGGTTCAAGACATTCGCAGCGGCCGTTCGCGGGTCGCTATTGTAGGTGCCGCAGAAGCCCCCGTAGTTGCTGAGGTCATGGAGGGGTACGCGGCAATGGGCGCGCTGGCCTCTGACAAGGCGCTGCGGGCCCTCGATGGATTGTCTGATAACGACCAGCCTGATGCGCGAAGAGCCTGTCGTCCTTTTGGCGAAAACTGTGGTTTCACCATGTCTGAGTCAGCACAAATTATGGTGCTGTTTGATGATGATCTTGCCCTAGAGTTGGGTGCCCCTACACTCGCCGCGATTCCCGATGTTTTTGTAAGTGCCGATGGCCCCAAGAAGTCAATCAGCGGACCGGGTGTTGGTAATTATGTAACCTTCGCGAAGTCTGCGTCGTTGCTGAAAAACCTGTTGGGTGACCGCCATTTTGCAGCTGGTGGAGTGGTTCAGGCTCATGGCACCAGTACTCCGCAAAATCGCGTGACAGAGTCTCAGATTATGAGCCATGTCGCGGTTGCAATGGGGGTAGACAAATGGACCGTTGGGGCTATTAAAAGTTTTATTGGTCATTCATTAGGCGCTGCAGCGGGGGATCAGCTTTCAGCCATGTTGGGGGTCTGGGAAACCGGCGTAATGCCGGGAATTACAACCGTTGACCATGTTGCTTCAGATGTCGCCACTGACCGGCTTGAGTTTCCTCTGCAGACTCAGACCACAGAGCTTCCAAAGTATGCCCTGATCAATAGCAAGGGCTTTGGTGGAAACAACGCGACGGCGGCGGTATTGGGTCCGGAAGTTACCCGAGAACTGTTAGCGCGGCACCATGGCCAGCGCAAACTCTCCGATTGGCGAGCATCTCATGAACGAGTGCAAATACAGCGCAACAATATTGAGTCGGCAAGGCTGCAAGGCGACTGGGCGCCTCGGTACCACTTTAATGAGGGAGTGCTAGACCCGAGTGGGATTGAGGTGAATGAGGATCATATTAAGCTCGGTGAGCGGTCTATAGATCTGCGTGTAACCGCGCCGGAAAACTGGCGGCTGTAAGTTAGGGCCATGACGCTGTTATCCTAAGCGCCTGTGAATCAAGGCTACTTTGGCATGTCAGTTATCAACGCTTTGCAACAACGCAACTCCCACAGCAAACTTATTCAACCAGGCCCCGACGCGGCGCAGCTGGAGGCCATTGTAAGGGCTGGGCTGCGGGCTCCTGATCATGGACGACTTCGACCCTGGCATTTTGTAGCGGTACAGGGAGACCGACGAGAGGCTCTGGGTGAGTTATTTGCCAAGGCACTCAAGTTAAGAAACCCCACTGCCACCGACGCCGAGCTAGCGAAAGCACAAGCGGCTCCTTTGCGTGCGCCATTGATTGTTGCGGGGCTGGTAAAGCCCGTAGAGCACCCTAAGGTTCCCCGTGTCGAGCAGGTCGCTGCGGTGGCTTGTGCACTGCATGGTATGTCATTGGCTGCCGAGTCACAGGGGTTCGGTGCCATGTGGCGTACGGGGTGGTACGCACAGGATGCCATAGTGATTGATGGATTGGGTGGTGTGCCTGGCGATGAAGTGATTGGGTTTTTGTACTTAGGGTCTCGCAAGGGCGATGCAAAACCGTTAATGGAACCCGAGCTTGATACCTACCTAACCCTATATTGACAGTAGCTATGCCATAAATTTAGGCTTGCTATTGGCTGAGAGTGACTAGTAACCTTCATCCCGTTTTGTCCGGCCTAAAACCTTGGATTTATTGGAGACCCGATGTGGCAAATTGTCCTGATACAGAAACGTTAGCTTTACACCTTGAGGATCATATCCTCGATATTAGATTGAACCGGCCTGAGAGTGCCAATGCTGTAAATGCACCTATGTGGGTTGAACTTCAAGAGGCCTTTGAGTGGGCGGATCGCACGGCTGAGGTGAGAGTGATCATTCTGAGCGGTGAGGGTAAGCACTTTTGTGCAGGGATCGATTTGTCGATGTTCGCGGGCATTACAACCGAGCATGAAGACCCCTCTCGGGCCAACGAGCAGTTCGTAGACCACATTCAGGGACTGCAGCGAAATTTGCAGTCGTTGCGAATTTGCAAGAAACCTGTCCTTGCCGCCGCTCACGGGGCTTCTATTGGTGCCGCCATAGACATGATCTGTTATGCCGATATGCGCTACTGCGCAGCTGGGACAACTTTTTGCGTCAAAGAGATTGATATTGGCATTGTGGCCGACGTCGGGACGCTTCAGAACTTACCCGGTCTCATGCCCGATGGTTTGGTCAGGGAGTTGGCACTTACGGGACGCAACATGGACGCTGAAGAAGCTAAAGAGAGTGGCTTTATTACTCGGGTTTACCCTGATCGTGACGCGTTAATGGCTGGTGTGCGAGGGATTGCTGCGCAGCTTGCAGAAAAAACACCGCTGGCGATACGTGGCACCAAGCGCGTTCTCAACTATGCGCGTGACCATACTGTAGAGGATGGTCTTGAATATGTGGCGATGTGGAATGCAGCCATGATGAGCAAGATTGATGTTGAGGAGGCCATGACGGCTAAGCTAGAGAAGCGTCTACCCAAATTTTTGGATTGAAACTCTTTTATGACTCAGTTTTTAACTAGGCGAATTTTCCCCGGTCCAGTTTGGCTGCACTTTTTAATTTTGGGCGGTATGTTGTATGCCGCTCTAGCAGCGTTGTACCCCGAGCCTAAGCCGATCTTAGGGCCGCCCAATGCCGCGCGCCTAGAGGCTATGACCAACAGCTATAGCAAGATCGTGGGTGGTCGTCCCACTGAAGCCGATATTGAGCGCTTTATTGATCTTGAACTTCGAGATGAGCTGTTATTTCGCGAGGCATTAAATCGACGACTGCATTTACGTGACCCGGTAATCGACCAGCGCATTCTTAGAAACATGCGCTTTTTAAGTCCAAATAGTGAATTAACCGACGCAACATTGGTCGAGCAGGGGCGTGAGCTCAACATGCATCTGACAGATGAGGTGATTCGGCGACGCTTGTTGCAGGTAATGACCCAGCTGATTATTGCCAGTGCCCAACTTTCTGGGCCGTCTGATAGCGCGGTTGAGGCCGCTTTTGAAGAGAGAAAAGACACGTTTCGAGAACCCGCAAGAGTTAGCTTTAGCCATGTATTTTTGGGCGAGGTTTCAAAGGGTGATGCGACGACCGTGCTTGAGCGAGTGCAGTCAGAAGGTTTGCCGCCGGCTGAGGCGATTCGATTGGGCAAAGCGTTTCTATCGGGATTTCATTTTATTAACTTGAGTTGGCCAGACGTACATTCACGTTTGGGGCGAGAGTTTGCAGCATCGCTTGAGGCGCTCTTACCTGGCCAGCCAATGAATATCTGGCTAGGACCTATTTCCTCTGTTTATGGTCAGCATCTTGTTTATCTGGAGTCGTTCGCACCAGAGCGCGAGCAACGCATAGATGAAGTCGCCGATAAACTTCGTTGGGACTTGAAAGCCGAAGCAGAGAAGCAAGCGGTCGATAGTGCAGTTACGAAGGTGATGGCAGAGTATGAGGTGAAACGATGATCAAATTTCTCCTGCTCTGGTCATTACTAATAGTTTCTGTTTCTGCAGATGCGCATCGTTTTGCGCCGTCGCTCTTGCAGATAAAAGCGTCGGGCGGCGACACCTATGCGGTTACATGGAAGACGCCGATACAACAGGTCAGCGACATTCCAATGACTCCTATACTGCCTGAGGTTTGCAAACTCGCTGAGCAATCTCCATGGATTCGTGAAGGTACCGGTAAGTTACGTCAAAGTACTTATCAATGCGCGGGTGGCCTGATTGGCGGCGCCATTGGTGTCAATGGTTTGGGTCCTAACCAAAGCTCGGTCATGTTAAATGTTGCCCTATCGGATGAAATAGACCACCAGGCGGTCTTGACCGCGAGTGAGCCGATATTTGTCGTGCCCGCAGAACCCGACCGCTGGCAAGTTGTTGGCCGTTATACGGTGCTTGGTGCTGAG
Organism: marine gamma proteobacterium HTCC2080; assembly: GCA_000169115.1. Lineage (GTDB taxonomy): Bacteria > Pseudomonadota > Gammaproteobacteria > Pseudomonadales > Halieaceae > Luminiphilus. The sequence goes on along the minus strand of AAVV01000007.1, from coordinate 254,104 downwards.
CATATTTGGGCGGGAATCGATCACCTGTTATTTGTGCTGGGGTTACTGCTGCTGGTGGGCGGTGGGCGTCGACTCATTTGGACCATCACCGCTTTTACAGTGGGGCACAGCATTACCCTTGCCATGGTGACCTTGGGGGTATTTGATTACCCGGTGGCGTTTATTGAGTTTCTGATTGCTCTTTCTATCTTTGTGTTAGCGCTGGAACTCACCCGAGAGGGTGCTCAGTCGTGGCTGTGGCGCCAACCCTGGTGGTTGGCGGGGCTTTTCGGCTTGCTTCACGGTATGGGTTTTGCGGGGGCTTTGGCAGATACCGGCTTGCCTCAAGCCAACCTTCCCTTGGCCTTGCTCTTTTTCAATGTGGGTATCGAATTTGGGCAGTTGGCTTTTATTGCCGTTCTACTAGGTTTAGGGGCGCTGTTCCGACGCTTGCTTCCTCATCCTCCTGCTGCAGTGATACAGCTGCCGGTCTTGGTGCTGGGGGTGCTCAGTGCAATGTGGTGTATTGAGCGTGGGTTAGAAGCGCTCAGTTAGCGTTATTTTTGGGGTTTTCACCTGGCCAGTTATCCATAACGATTAACGGGTGCAGCGCAAGCTGAATACCTTCATCAATGTAGTTTTCGTTTTCTAAAACATCTTTGCGACGGACCCAGCCGTTGCCCGAGCGTGTATCAATAGCGTCGGTCAAATCAATGCCGCCTAATCCAGCAAAAACCTGATCAAGGTCTATGTTGTAGACGCTAACCTGCAGAGAAACTGCAGACACGGGGCGCGACCAGTCAAAGTCTGCAGAAACACCATCGCCAGGGCCTTTCAGCGATGGCTTACGCGACACGCCATTGAATCGTGCAACATGGTTCATGCCGCCAGAGACAATCGCGTCGTGTTCTATGAGGTCAGTAAAAATAAAGGCGTCGACATCGGTCTTGTCACGCATATCATCGCGTATCGATTGAGTGATTCGAATGAAGGTTTTGGTGTTGAGACGCCCGGTCGTGGGGTCTACAGGGTCGCCATAGATAAGAGTTGCGTTGCTCCAGCGTTGGGAAAATTCGCGCTGGGGTAAAATGTTGTAACCATTATCTCGCAAGTAGGCAGCGATTCGGCCATCGACCATTGTCTCCGAGCGCTTAATATAGTTTCTCGAGGGCGAGCCTATATTGACGTGAGCGATGACCACATTTTTCATGGGCTTTTCAGCGACGATTGCCTCATTGAGTTGGTTGGGATTGGTGGTGGCATTGTAGCCAGAGCCGGCTCCCGTGGTGCCACAGCCTGATGTCATTAGTAGCAGTGAGGCCACGACAGTGACGTTGGCGGCGAGGCGTGAGCGAAGAGGTTGGCGCTGAAGCATTGGAGTATTTCCTAGCAAATTTTTACGACATGCTAGCAGAGGAGGTGACTGCATGGGAAAGGGGCTTTACGAGAAAGTTCAGGGCGAGGGCGGTGATGTTGTTTTATTGCACGGCCTATTTGGGCAGGGTGGCAACCTGCAGAGCATTGCCAAAGCCCTTGAAGGGCGCTTTCGGGTGCATAGCCTTGATCTACCGGATCACGGCAGGTCACCTTGGAGCGCTGACCCATCGATTACTGGCTATGCCGAAGCGGTTAATGCCTGGATGGCCGCTCAAGGGATTGAAAATGCATTTTTTCTAGGCCACTCCTTAGGAGGAAAAGTGGCGATGGCGCTGGCCCTCAAGCGGCCAGAGCGCGTTAAGCGGCTAGTTGTGGCCGATATTGCTCCTGTGCACTATGAGCCCAGTCATGAGGCTGTTTTTCAGGGATTAGAGGCGGTAGCAGTCGCTGGCTGTCAAACCCGGAAGGCTGCTGGCATGGTGTTGGAGAATTTTATCCAAGAGCTCGGTGTCAGGCAGTTCTTGCTGATGAGTTTAGTCAAGGATGAGGGCTCCGGTGCGTTTGACTGGCGCTTGAATCACCGCGCACTCGCAAAAGCTTACCCTTCGCTACTGAGGGGGGTGAGTTCTGAAAGCCCGTTTGATGAGCCTACTTTATTCATTCGCGGGGAAAAGTCCGCCTATGTCGGAGACGATCATTTACCTGTAATTCGCCGGCTGTTTCCCTATTTTCAATTAACAACGTTGGCTGGAGCGGGCCATTGGCTGCATGCCGAGGTGCCAAAATTATTCAATGAACAGGTGTTAACATTTTTTAGTGGTTCTGTGGATCCTTAAAAGCTGCTGTAAAGTCATCCACAGGCGCACATGATCCACAGAACCTGTGGATAATTTGGTGGATATTTTGTTCAACTGTGGCAAAAACGCAGCGAACGCCACAAAATCTTTAGATTGGTTAAAAAGTGATCAATAGCTATTAATACATATAAAACAATGACTTATGATGCATATCTTTTGCAGAACTCCCAGTGCGCCCTCTAACTCGGTAGAGATGGGCTGTCGCGCATCGGGTGTGCATAAAGCATTTTTGGCGTCAACCTAAAAAGTGAAAATAAGAATAGTTTTTTTCTTATGTTTTTTTTAAAAATGATTAAAACGAGAGTAGACAAAGGCCTTTATCTACTGTAATCGAGCTGCTCTTTGGTATTGGCAGCGTTGCTACACGCCTCGGTAGGTGCATCCGACCGTGCAGGTTTCCCGAATTTCCACGGAAGCAAGTTCTGGTAAATTCGGCTTCAGCCGATCCCAGATCCATTTTGCCAAAATCTCGCTGGTTGGATTTTCTAGCCCCGGCACGTCATTTAAATAGTAATGATCGAGTTGGTCTAGCAAGGGCGCGAACGCATTTTTTATGTCATCGAAGTCCATTAGCCAGCCCGTATGGGGGTCTACGTCACCTGAAATCGTGAGCCTGACTAGAAAGGAATGTCCATGCAGCCGCGCGCACTTGTGGCCCTCGGGAACATTGGGGAGGCGATGTGCCGCTTCAAATCGAAAATCTTTGTATAGTTCCATGGTGTCACCGTATTTATTTAAAGCCACAGTTGGGTGAGGTTAGGCCTTCGTTTAGTGCAGGCCGCGCAGAAAGACGCGCGAGTGTACACCCATAGAAGGCATTTTTGGAAAAATCACGTTAAACATTGACAGCACGAGCGACCCACTTATAATGCGCGGCTGCAGATCTGGGTGATTAGCTCAGCTGGGAGAGCATCTGCCTTACAAGCAGAGGGTCGGCGGTTCGATCCCGTCATCACCCACCAACCTCTTAGGGGTTTCGGATCGCGCACAACAGACACCTCATGTGTCTTCTACCTGGAGCGGTAGTTCAGTTGGTTAGAATACCGGCCTGTCACGCCGGGGGTCGCGGGTTCGAGTCCCGTCCGCTCCGCCATTTCTTTTCTCGCTTATGCGAGACTCTAAAAGCCAGCGTTTACAGGGCATTGCGTTTCTACGCACACAGGCTTGGTATCTGCTACGCACATCAACTACGCACATTTCTCAGGTTGCTGGCTGAAACCCAAGTGACTTATGCCGTTTTAGATATGGTCTGCTGCACGAACGAGCGGTCTCTGCCAAACAGGTTGAGGTCAACCCATTATCATTAGCTTCTCCATTAGTGTTCGGATTGGCTGTAGATAGATCTACCCCCCCACCCCCCTGTTGCACTCGCCTCACACGCGGGGTGCTTCATCCGCTTGCAAAGAGCAGCTTTTGGCTGCGTTAGGCACCGTGGGGCTAGGCGGTAGAGGCTAGCCACATGCCCACATCACAGGCAGCCGTTTGTAGTCGTACTCGGCACATACCTTGGCGCAATCTGCCAATTCCCAAACAGCCGCCCACTCGATAATGGACCCATTCAAAGTTAGAGCGTCCCTTGCCCGCCCAGTGCGGGCTTTTTTGTGCCTGACAGTCCACAGAGGCTTTCCTATCCGAACTCGCAGCTATCAATCGGCTTTATATTAACTACTTCGCTGAACCTTAGAAGCTTGCTTGCCTAGACATTGGTCTAGTTCTAGATGTCGGGCGAAAAACTTTATGATTGAAAGATCCGCTCTTTTAACCGCTTCTATAAGTCTGTGTACGTCACTGTGAGCACCCGCTAGAAGAGCGTAAGCACACCAGCAGGTGGAAAAATGATCAGTGTCAAAAAAACGTACGCCTCAGATAAATGCCAATCGCGGGTTCTGACCTCCTTGTCTGTTCCAAGACAACAGTCAGATACGCTCACGGCCATAATAGTTATGCTGCCGTACAACATCAGTGCAAATAAATCAGCGAGCACTGGTCCGACTAAGCTTGGATCATCAGCACCGATGTCTACGTAGTAGGCATATATTGCAACCCCGAAGGTGGCGGTCAGTATGCAAGTCATCGTCCCGGCGCGTGCAATAACGTTATTCAAAGGCAATTTCTCTTTGTCATTGTAGGCGAGGCACGCTAGAAATATTAGGGCGACAACTACGACTTGATCCAATCTAATGAGCGTCGTGAAAGGATATCCATCCATAACAAACAAGGCTGTGAACACACCCGTAGCGCCTGTAAGGATTAAAGTTGTGTGCCAAACAGGAGTGATTGGCAATTGCTCGAGGTTGACCGGCTCGACAATTCTTAAGGCGTACGACAGAAATAGCCCCAAAGCCAGAGGGCTATAAAGCAGCGGCAGAGATGCAGAAAGATCGACCGCTGTTTCAGCGCCTAGGAGTGTCACAAAAAGGCGGTACACGCTGACGGCGACACCCAGAGGCACGCAGCTGTTGGCAAACGCCCTAACGACATTACGCCGTCCTACAGCTGCCGCCACAAGCAGATAAGTCATCACGCTACCAAATGGGATAGTGAGGTCGTAGGAAAGAAAAACTGCACTCAAGGCTGGAGAAAACAAGATCAGCGCAGCCATGGACGCCATCACAAAAATCTTCAGCCCTAGGGGCGCGTGCTTTTTTATAAACGCAAAACCAGCATCGACCACCTGACGCTCCCCTGATTCTTTCAGTGCAACAAACATACCAAAATCAGTACCCAAGCGCAGAATTAGATATATAAAGCGAGTCCTAAGTTTACCGCCGATTTTTCGTCGATAACGAACGAGGTGTCGTCGCTAGCTGGCCGTGTTGAGTACTTCGAGTGCACCGAGGGCTAACCACGCTGCCACTGGCGGAACTAAGGTTCACACTTCCCTAAGTGCTGGCTGTTGCTCCCTTTTTTGAAATCCACCTCTGATGTATCTGGGAAGGAATAATAGTAATAACAACAGAGCTTCCACGGCCCCCGGGGGTTAAATTGGCTGGGGTTTCAGAGATGGCGCACTGCAGAAAGGTATGGGGCTAATTAGGCCCCCTTTTTTATCTTCGGCGGCTTCTGCACATAGGTTGGCGTGATACGGACAGCCTCATGGCGCGATGCTAGGCAGACTGGTCACATGGAAAATCAAACAGGAGTAGAGGCACAATAGATGAATACTTGGAAGACCTTGATCTTAGCGCCCTCGCTTTTTGTCAATGCACAAACGACATCAACTCTTTCTACATCAGAGCGGCAAAAAGCTGTTGAAGAATGCAGCGAGACCTGATTTCACCCGTACGCCCCTTGCCAGCGACCAAATGGCAGTAGGGGCCTGTTACCCGATCACACCGGACTCTCCGTCGCCGTGAGTCAATAGAAGCCGATCTCCCTAAGCGCTGGCTGTATGTCAGCCTGAGCGAATCCCAGTAGGACACTCATGCGGTCGGCGGTGGTGTTCCTCTTAACGTTAATTAGGTACTGGTAATGGAAGGGGGGGGTGTAGTGGGGTGTTTTTTCAATGGATCGAGGGGCCTAAAACTGAGGTGATAGGCTTGGTAAAGCTCATCGAATCTGACCGTCGGCATGAAATGATGGTGACATTAAGTACCGATGAAGAGGTTCGCAAGCGTATTTTTCCATCCTGGGATATGGAGCTCGTCGACGCGGAGAATATTCAAGAGGTTCTTCAGGATGCCCTTGAAACAGCGCAAGATCAGAAGAGTGTTGAGGCTTTGAACCTCATGCTGAGCAAGGTGCAGGGGCACGCCTAGACAATATCTCCACCGTAGGTATGCTGAAAGCACGTTTTCAGAGGCCAATTCTATGTTAATCAGAGCCATCACAGCGATTTTTTTAACGTTTGTTGCTTTGTCGGCTACCGCCGAACAATTACCTTATGGCATTCGGGACGACGTCCGGCGGCAAACACAAAATATGGCAGAGATAGAGCGAGAACTGGGCCAGCTTTCGGCTCAAGTACAGGCAGGCCCCTCGGCGCAGCAGCAAGCTCTATTGGCTCAATTTCAGTCAATGCTCAACGCAAATCCGCAGTTGAAGGCCCAGTTCGAGGCCGCTAGCCCAGAGGAGCAATCTGCGTTTATGGCCCAAATGGGCATCGCCACGGGCGCAGGCTCTGGTCAGATGAACGCCTATGGGTGGTTGGAGCAACGCCTTGATTCGGTCCAGCAGGTTTTAAATCGTGCGCCACCCGATCACCCTGACATTGTGGCGCTTCAACAGAGGGTCACTGCTGCTCGAAATACTATAGCTTCCAGCGAGAGCGCGGAAGAGGCTAATACCCAAGCTGCATTAGCTGCAAACGATCTCAGTGAACATCCAAACTTTGAGACTGACCTTGCAACCGCTGAGGGCATGGCTACAGAAATTGCTTACGCACTGCCGCTGTTACAAAGAATGGGCCGTGCACAAAGTGATCAGCCAGACCTAGAAACTGTTTGGCTTTTAACAAATCAAATTAGTAGCACTGAGCTCAGAAGAGTCCAGCAGACTATCGACAATGCCGATGGTTACTTACGTCAAATTCAAAAGTGGGATCAGCAGTATCAACCTCTTTTTAATGAAAGCGCGGCGTTTAAAAATAAATGGTACGTAAATCTGCAATACATGCCGCAGTTGTTGGCAAAGCTCAATGCGGATGCACCTGCGGCGATGAGCGTTATGCTGCTATGTTTGCAGCACAATGAGCGGGTGGTAAACCAAATGGTCAATGATGCTACCGCTCGGCGCGCGGTCGCTTATTTTGATGGGGGAATTGCGCAGGCACAGCGCGAAGTGGCAACGCTTGAAGCACTCTACCCACTAAAGGTTGTAAACGCGGCTCCGATGAAGGCGCAGCTAACAACGATTCAAAATAATATTGCAAACAGTATTGCGGCGGGCCTGGTTGCGCTTGAAGATCTAATTGTTGCCGAGCGGCACATGCCTACGGATGCTTATGACGGAGAGGATGCAAATACGCTGAAACAAAAGGCTCAAGCGTTGGTAGAGGAGCAATTTCCGAGTCAAGAAATTATGGGCCTTGCTATATGTTGCGAGTGGGATACGGAGGATTATGAAGAGCTCGTCGAGCGCGTACCGGGGGAGTGGGTAAGGCAGCGTTTTCACTTTAGAGACATTCAGGTTGGAGTGCTAATGCCCCTGAATAGTGAGCGTTTAGTCATCCGAGTCGTCGGTGTTCGTCAAAACTTCGTAACTGACCGTGAAATTGTAGAGCTACTCCGAGAATTGCCCATGTTGCGGAAAAATCTATGAAAACTCGGCGAGACCTTTCCAGAGGCTAGTGATACCTCGTGACATATTAGCAACCGTAAATTGAACAGCCATGGTGCTGTCCACCACCGCAGTGGCTCAGCTAGATAAAGACTGGTGGGCCTGTCAGGTGGTTCATTCGTCAGGGATGCAGTGGGAGAACAAGCGGCATTGGCACCTGCTACGCACACCACCTACGCTCATTTCCCAGTTGCTTGCTGCAACCCAAGTGACATATGCCGCTGTAAACACGGTCCGCTGTACAAACTAGCGGTCTCTGCCAAAATGGTTGAGGCCAACCCATGATCATTAGCTTCTCCATTAGTGTTCGGATTGGCTGTGGATAGACCTACCCCCCCCTGTTGCACTCGCCTCACGCGCGGGGTGCTTCATCCGCTTGCAAAGAGATGAGGCGTGCGCTGCAAAGCCTGATTAAAGGGCACTGTGGTATGCGGTGATCCTCTCAATTTTGCGCCACATACTGTTAGCTTCTGCACGTTATCTATTGCACGACATCTTAATAGCGCTAGACTTACGAGCACTGCACTTTTTGGCACAACACTTGTTAGCACTAAACCGCGGGAAGTAGACGTTATGAAAAACTCCGCTCATGTCGACTATGTCATTGTAGGTGCAGGCTCCGCGGGCTGCGTGCTCGCAAATCGTCTGACTGAAACGGGATCTGACACGGTTGCGATCCTCGAGGCGGGCCCAATGGATCGTAATCTTATGATTCATATTCCTGCTGGCGTTTACAGCGTTTATCGCGATCCAAAACTTAACTGGAACTACGTGACCGAGACCGAGCCTGAGCTCCATGATCGACGCGTCGATATGCCCCGAGGGAAAGTTGTGGGTGGGTCATCCTCCATTAACTCTATGGTTTATATGCGGGGCCACCCCCACGACTACGACAGCTGGGCGGCAGACTTTGGCCTCGATCAATGGAGCTTTGACCAATGCCTACCGTATTTTCGCCGCAGCGAGTCTAGCGAGCGGGGTGATAGCGAATGGCATGGAGCAGAAGGCCCACTCTCGGTGTCCCGGGCGAGCCTGAAAAATCCGCTACTCGACGTCTTTCTAGAAGCGGGACAACAGGCCGGCCAAGGCCACACCGATGATCCCAACGGGTATAACCCCGAGGGCGTGGCGCGCCTAGATAGCACCAAGCGCAACGGCCGACGCTGCAGTGCGGCAGTGGCGTACTTGCGGCCAGCCTTAGGGCGTTCAAATTTAACCCTAGTGACCCATGCTTTTGCGCAACGCATTTTATTTGATGGCGACCGCGCGATTGGTGTGGAGTACAGGCACAAAGGCAAGATCCAACGCGTCATGGCACGCAAGGAAGTCATACTATCGGGAGGTGCCATAAATTCGCCCCAGCTGCTGATGCTATCAGGCGTCGGGCCGGCAGATCAGTTGTGCGATCACGGTATTGATCTGCAGCTTGACTTGCCGGGTGTCGGGCAAAATCTGCAAGACCATCCGTGTTTTATTATGAAATACCAGTGCACCAAGCCCGTCACGATTCACAAGGCAACGCGACCGATGAATAAGCTCTTGGTGGGAACGCAGTGGCTACTCAATCAAACGGGGCTAGCGGCTTCAAATATTTATGAGGCAGGGGGCTGCATTAGAGGTAACCAGGAAGTCGCGTACGGTAACCTGCAGTATCACTTCGCACCCTTTGGTGCCGAGTACCATGGAAATTCCATAAAACTCGATCAGGCCTTTTCCATTCATGTTGATTTGCTGAGACCTGAGAGTGTCGGCCATCTGCAGCTGACGTCAGGTTCGATAGCAGATAAACCCCTCACGCACTTCAACTACCTTGCTACTACGAGCGATCAGCAGCAGATGATCGAGGCGGTTCGTAAAGTGCGTGAGCTTGTTGAGCAAACGGCATTTGATAAGTTCCGGGGTCGCGCCCTGACTCCCGTGGGCAATGTGCACACTGACGCTGAGATTTTAGATTGGCTGCGCGGCAGTATTGAAACCGACTACCACCCCTGTGGCACTTGTCGCATGGGCAACGACGCGCTGGCCGTTGTCGATGGCGAAATGCGGGTACATGGGCTTGAGGGGCTGCGAGTTGTTGACGCATCGGTATTACCAAAGATCGTCAGTGGCAACCTCAACGCACCGACACAAATGATTGGTGAGCGCGCTGCAGATTTTATTCGTGGGCTGCCACAAATGGCACCCGAAACGGCGCGATTTAATTTCAGGGTCGAGTAAGTGAGCTGACTATAGGATAGGTAAACGGACCGTTGGCAGTGGTCCGCCAGATTGGGCGGAAGCGCCCTCAGTTTATACCCGCCGCTAACCGCTCAAAAATTATAGCTAACCGTCAGGCCAAGCACCCTCTCTGCCAGAATGTTGGTTTGGGTATAAGAGCCACCAGTCGTGGTGATGTCGTAGGCATCGGGCCCTTGTTCGTAGATTACCTCATCAGAATCGAGGAGATTTTTAACCCATAAGCCGATATCCCATTGTCTGCCCCCATGTCTAAGGCCGGCATACACGTTGACCATATGATAGTCATCCAAGGTGCCTCGCGTTATGCCTAGCCCTGCAGATGCGTCGGTATTGTCTCGCTCATCGGTGTACTTGTAGAGCCCTCGCAGATACCACTCATTAGAGCCCGCTGGGATAAAATACTCAGACTGTAACGATACCGATAGCTCTGGTTCACCGCCTAAAGATTCACCCCCAATATCACAGAACCCTAGCACCTCACCGGGTGCTCTGTCGTTGCATGGCGCTTGTGCACCGCTATCCCACTCCCCCTTGGCATAAGCCAACGCGCCTCCGGCACTCCACCGGTCGCCGAGAAGAATTTGACCTTCGAGTTCGATACCCCAAATGTTGGCATCACCGTTATAAATGAGACCACCTGAAATGGCATTTGGGTTGCCGGCGTCATCCAAAACCTGAATGCCACGGACAAACCCAAAATATCCGTCAAACATTTGGTAGTAAAAGGCACCATTTAATGCGGCTCGACCGTCGAGGTAGCGGCCCTTAAAGCCTACTTCAAGGGCATTACTTGACTCTTCGTCATGCAGTACGTCCGCTTCGCCATTGGGTAACAATGCAACAGCTGGCGTTGGATTAATTGAAATGCCGCTTGGCCGATAACCGCGGTTATAGGCCGCGTAGACTGTAGTGTTTTCTGTCCAGTCATAGCGCAAGGTTAACGAACCTGTTATCGCATCCTCCTTGGTGTTTTTATATTGGTCGCTAATGCCTTCAATGGGGAAAGCTGCGGCAATACCACCCTCAACGATGTCAGCAATAGGGACTAAGGATGCCGGTAAATAATTTAGTACCCCATAAAACACGTCAGCGGCTCGGTAAGAATCATATTCAGTCCACCGAAGACCCGCCTCTAGTGTCGTGCGATCGCTCAGGTGAAATTCGTTGAACGTGAAAAAGGCCAGTTCATCGCGAGTCACGGGGATAGCCCCTACACTGGAAAAGCCAATGTTTAGGGGCGGTGCTACAACTGAATTTGAGGTGAAACTGGTCTCGGTATCTTGATCAAGATAAAAAACACCAATCATCCAGTCCCACACATCATTTCCCGATGAAGACAATCGCAGCTCTTGGCTCAGCGTTTCTGTCTTGGTGATAGTGTTCTGGTTTGTACTGGCTTCATCAATGCTCCCAGGGTCTCCATTGAGGGTGATGTAGTTCGCTCGATCATTCTCTTGAAGTGAATTTTTAGTGCTCTCGTTGTAACCGGTCACTGACATAAGGTCCAAATTGCCCAGTTGCCAGTCAAAACGCAGGTTATAGAGATCATAGTCTAACGTCGCACCTTCACTCGAGTTAGCGAAACCGACTCTGTCGCCAGCGCTAACAGTGGGTCTAATGCCAAGAGCATCGCTACCTCGAAGCGCAGAAGGTCGCTCGGTATCGCGATCGTAATATTGGTAAACAAAGTTTGATTTAAGGTTTTCAGTCATCTGCCATGTAGCACTCAAGCGCAAGGAAGAGACCTCGTCTTCAGGGTCGTCAAGGCCGGTTGTCGTGTTGGTGACGTCATTGGAGTTGTTTGTGTCATAGACTCCGGCGACTCGAGCGGCGAAGACGCCGTCAACGAGCGGAGCGCCGTAAGCAAACTGGGCATTGATCCCATCATTATCGGCAACGGAGGCCTGAATACTGCCACTAGGCTCTGTGAGGCTGGCCTCGCGGGTTACGAGGTTGATTGAACCACCAGGAGAAGTACGGCCCTGCAGAGTTCCCTGGGGACCACGCAGTATTTCGACTCGGTCCATATCGTATAACCGACCGAAAGCGATATCGCTTCTAACGACTTGGTCATTCCAAAACACCGACACCACACTGCTGGCGCCCGATTCGGGATCAGTGCTAATACCACGGAGAGAAATACTGGCATTGCGAGCGTTGGGGACACTGAGCGTCAGCCCTGCTGTTTGCAGTTCAAGATCCTTAAATTCAAAGGCTTTGAGTCGATCGATTGAAGCTCCAGTCAATACATTAACGGTACCTGAGATATCCTGAATCTTAGACGCGCGTTTGGTGGCTGTGACTACAACCTCTTCAAGCACAAGGTCTTGAGCCACAGCAGGAGAAACTATTGAAGCAACCGCTAGGGTCAGTGCACCTAATAGACCAAGTTTTTTTGTCGATTCATTGTTAGACATGTGAATGTCTCCCGTAACGTCCAGTGCGTCGATTAACACCGGATCAGTTCATTATTATTATCTGTCGCTCACAACGATTTAGGCACCAATACACCGAGGCTGTTACGTCGCTTCATACTTCAACGTACCACAACACTAACAATTTCACCCCTTAACGGTCACCCTGTTGTGATAGTCCATTTTGTTCTAAGACCCGAAGCTCACTGAACTCAAGCGAAGACTACTTCAGACCTATCGTCAGATTCCTATGGTCAGGGGGTCAGGGGGTCAGCTGGGTGGAAATCGTTGACGTTTCAGGTCACTCTAGGCTCAAAAACCTAGGGGCGACCCGACCAATGAACCCACTTACCCTCATTCAGCAGGCCTACTGCGTGTTGTTATTAGTTTTGTTGCCTCCCATTGTGGCGGCATCAAACCTTCCCCCGGCCAACACCTATCTGGCCGATTCCAATTATGCAATGGCCCACGGTGATCCTGCCCAACAGGATGCATTGCCGCAGTCTGGGCCCATCGATAGATCACGGTCTCTCGGGCCGGGCGACATTCAATACACGCATACCGGACCCGCATTTTTTGGGATATTGACGTCTGGCGAGTACGCAGATGGCAAGCGGGTCTTTTGGGGTAATGGCCTTGATCGTATTGTTAAGCTCGACTACGACTCCCAAGCAATTATTTCTGAGTATTTCTTTCCCGATAGCGAGATCTACACGCAACAGCGCGCCGAAGAATCGATAAGGGCATTCGATGCCGATAATGACGGTCTATTTGCGCTGGTTCATGGTTTTCGTGAAGCTCAAAAACTACGCAGCCTGTCCAAACTTTATACGCTTCTCGATCGAGACCACGTCTACTACATAGGGAGCAAAACCGGCCTGATTACCGCTTACGGTGATGCAGATCCAAATAACTCGCGATCTGCCATTGTTAAACTGCGCGAATTTCAATTGCCCGAAAACGTTACCGGACCCGTCATGGGGCTTTCCATGACTTACGACGGCTGGCTAATCGTTGCCACTGAACATGGGTACATTGCGGCGGTCAGCCGCGACTTTACCAAACACCATGTGATTCGCTTGAACTACGCTGAGGGTTCAGAAAATAAGGCGACGAAGCCTACCGGTTATGGCTGGATACGCAATGGCTTTGCCATCGACAGGCGTGGTGGTATTTACATCGCGTCGCAGGATCATATGCACAAAGTGGTGTGGACGGGCCAGGAGCTCAGTAGTCAGGAAAAGGATGGCGCCTGGACTGCTGGTTATCTTAATGAATGGGGCCATGGGACGGGTGCGACGCCGTCCCTGATGGGATTTGATGAAGAAGACCAGTTTGTGGTGATCACTGACGGTCAGCACCAAATGAACGTGGTGTTATTTTGGCGTAATGAAATTCCCAATGACTGGCAGAGGCTTGAGGGCGCACCCAGCCGGCGAATAGCGGGTCAGACTAAGGTAACAATGGGTGACCCGTCGCTTACATCTATCCAGTCGGAGCAGTCTGTGGTCGTGGCCGGCTACGGGGCCTTGGTGGTCAACAACCGACCTCGAAATGTACCCTGGTACCTACCCGAGCGTGCCGTTGGGTTGCTAGCGGGTTATTTGGGAAGTAACCCCAAACACCAGCCTTACGGTGTGCAAAAATTTGAGTGGAACTCCATTTCTCAGCGGCTTCAGGAGAGCTGGGTCAACAGAGAAGTTAGCTCTCCCAGCTGCGTACCTATTGTTGGCATTGGGTCAGATACTACCTATCTGATTGGTGCAAGGAAGAACCAATGGACCCTCGAGGCGCTGGACTGGACCACTGGGGAAAACCGGTTCCACTATGTAATTGGTGGCCAGCGTTACAACGTTATGTACTCGGGCACCCTGATCGATATGAATGGTCGTATACATTACGGAACACCCTGGGGGCGAGTACGACTAATGCCTCAGTTGTAGTAACGCAACCGTCTTTTCCAGATGTGGCTTATAGTCGCGTGTCTTTTCTGGCGGCGTTTCAGGTGCTGTCATGGCTAATGGCGGGCCCCTTCACTCCCTAATGCATACCCCGTAGGACCACCAGCGCTGTGAGCAGTTGTACTCCAGTCTGCCTCGGGCACCATGCTGCCAGTCAAGTACCCGCAGAATTGTCGGTGTCGGTGCCATACCGGTAGTGCCGTGATCTTGCAGCTCTTCCAATGGTATTGGATAGCTCGCCCAGTCATGCGGCGCGCGCCAGCCTGGCGGTGGGACAAGCTGCGAGCGAGTGCCATTGATCGGATACAGCGCGCGCCAGTTGAGTATTGCTTTACTCAAATTCTCAACAATATCAGGATAAACAGCCGCCAGGTTGTTGTGCTCGTAAGGGTCGCTAGAAATTTTGAACAGATAGTTAGTGACAGTGATTGCTATTTGTTCCTGCTGTACCTCCTGCACCAGCTTCCATTCCTCATTAAAGGCAGCAAAATTGAAGTTGCCGTAAATGGGAATTTCGGATCCGAATATAAGTGGCCCTTCCAAGGGTACTTGGTCTCCTGATTTCAGTGCAGTCCACATGCTCCTGCCGTCGAGTGCAAAGTTGTTCCCTGGCCTTACATCGGCTGCATCCACTAGGGTCGGGAAAACATCCATGACGCTCATAATTTGCTCAAATATTTGACCAGGCTCCAGCATGGCAGGCCAGCGCATAAGGGAGGTGACCCGTATACCGCCTTCAAAGGTCTCTCCCTTACCCCCGCGGAGTGGTGCGTTATTCGCTCCCCCGTAAGAGTAAGCCGCCCCACCGTTGTCACTAAAAAACAGGACAATCGTATTGTCTGAAATACCCTCCTGGTCCAGTGTGTCCAAAACTCGACCGATGGCTTGGTCCATGGCATCAACCACAGCTGCATACATAGGCCTGGCGCTGGGTTGCAGCATGACCCTTGAAATAAGGCGCGTGTCGTCGGTTTGTCGAGAACGAGCCATGGGTAAATCGGTTTCAATATCCTTGTATTTATCTTGGAGTTCTACGGGGGCGTCCAGAGGCGTATGCGGGGCAATGAACGGCATATAAACGAGGAAAGGTCGGTCGCGGTCACGTTCCCGAATGTATCTAGAGACTTCATCAGCGAGGAGGTAAGTTTCGTAGCCTTGATCATCGATAGATACGCCATTACGTTGAAAGTCCTTACCGCCTTGGTTGGAAAAAGGAGGATAAAACCCAACTTCAGTGTGCAGATGACCATAAAAATGTTCGAATCCTCGGTTATTGGGGTGATAGGTCATCTGAGCATGCCCCAGATGCCATTTACCGATGATTGCAGTCTGATAACCCGCCGCTTGAAAAGTTTCAGGCATGAAATGCTCATCGGGGTGAACGCCAATATTATCCCAAGGAAAAATCACCCCGTAGGTCACACCAAGCCGAATGGGGTCACGCCCTGTCATTAACGCAGCGCGTGTAGGCGAGCAAATGGGGGTGGTGTAAAAACGATTCAAACGTACGCCCTGTTGTGCCAAACGATCGAGGGAGGGCGTATCAATGTCGCCGCCGTGATACCCAACATCCGCCCAACCCAGATCGTCAGCCACCATGATCAAAATGTTGGGTTTTTGTGACTGCGCTGACGCCGGTACGCCAAGAATGACGCACATCATCAACAGGGCTTTAAGGAGTCGCGTTACGGTTAGTTTTTTATGAGTCATTGAGGCAGTCCACAGGTCTTGTGATGATTTTTGAGGTTGTAAAAACCCTGCATTAAGCAAGGCACAGACAACAGGTGCTAAACCCCGTTAGAAGAAAAGCCGCGTATCAATTTTCTGCATGCTGCTGCGCCGTCTGTCTATGCAGAACCTTAGAAATTTTATGCCCGCTTCTGATGAGATTACCGCAATTTATAGCAAGCAGTTTCGCACGTAATCTTGAGTAAGGGGCATCAGTATTGTCCCGCACTTATGTGGCAGCCAGATTAGGCCCCCGCACTTACTGATGCGCTCGGTATGGGGCAACTAAACGACCTGTGAGGCGTAGATTACTCAGTGATCTTGCTAGCTGAACGGTAGAAATTCTCGAACTATCTTCCTGTAGGCCGGGAAAATTGTTGGCTGCAGTGACCGCGTAATCCTTATTCGGTCAATCCCGAGTGGAAGTAGGCAATAGTCTATACCACGAGTTTTTCGGTGCCGTCCTTGACCGCCGTTGTGATTATGATGATCACTGCCCAGATATATTTGGAAATTGCTGTCAAAGACGCTGTTCAGTATGTCTGCTTTGGAATTTACAGTAGGCTTAGGTACTTGCAGCGAAACTCAAAAAGAGAGGAAAAATTATGAGCGTCATGGTGAGTCTTGAATTACCAGCTAAACCTGAGTGTTTATCTGAATTTTTAGATGTAATGCGCGAAGCATTGGTAGACACGCGAGCTTATGAGGGCTGCGAAAAAGTTGAGACATTTGTTGAGGAATCTACGGGTAGTGTCTTGTTGGTAGAATTGTGGGAGACAGCTGCACACCAACAAGCTTATATGAAGTGGCGTATGGAAACTGGCTTGATGGACGCTATTGGCGGATTTTTAAGCGGTGCTCCAGTGACAAGGACTTTCAGCATCAAATCAGATGTCTGATTTAAAAAAGGAGCCAATGTGTCAGGCCCCTCAGCATTACAAGCTAGTTGAACCAGCAGCCCTACATTCCACTGCTGTTTAACTAGTCTGCCAAATTAGGTGCTGCTCGTGAACGTCACAGGGGCGTGAGGGGCTATTACCCGTCGTTGATACAGATGATCCTGCTGAGACACATCGGGCCGCAATTTAAAAAATAAGGTAAGTCAGTTAACGCTCGAATCTGTCAGCGTACAAGCATCTCGCCCAAGATGAACTTGCCCTCAATTTGCACGCCTGACTCACCGATCGGTCTCCCCACAGCTAAAGGTACATTCCCCACATAGAGGGGATAAGTACCTGGTTTTATGGGCACAAAACTGATGTGAGCTGATCCAATTTCGTCGCACTCGATGGCGTTGAAGCTGAGGCCTTGTAAATGTACCTCGATATCACCCACCGTAACCAAGCGCAGGTGGGCATTATTTAAAAACTCGGACATTTCTACTCGCCAGCCTGTGAGGTCATCCCGCACATCAGGGCAGTTAATCGTGAGGCGGTAATATTGACCGGAATTCAAAATGAGTTTTTTGGGATCTAATTCAGGGCTCCCGTTATCGGCAGTCGTGATTGTTAGCTGGATGCGTTCCGGCGGATATTGGGCCAAATTCCCGAGTGATTCAGCAGCCACAAAGTGAGAAACAGCTTGCACGAGGAATATAGGGATTAGTAAGGCGAGAGTTTTGGGTGTAGGACTCATTTGCAAGCTCGACTCCGGTCAATATCGGTGCAGGCTAAACAATATCGCGGTTTCCATCAGTGTGGCCAACTATCATTTTTCTTTAGGGAATTTTTTTCATGGCCTCAAACAAGGCATCCATGATGTCAGACACCTCTCCGGCTAGCTCCTCTCGCTCGGCGGCAGGCGTTGCGCCAAAGTCAATCGAACCTTGAAGCTTTCGCAACATGTTCATTATTTCTTGAAGTTCTGCTTTCATTTTCATTGCCCGATATTTATGACTTATAGCGTAGCTTATCAAGTTTAGGCCCCATTAGCGCAACGTGGGGCAGACGGCGTTATGGGCTGCAAGGCTAGCCATAGAGTCTGTCTAGCTTCCTACTCGTTAGCGTTATTTCCAATATCATCATTTATCAAAAATCATATTGCCGCTTCTTGATATTGACTTGCTGCAGTCATCGCTACAACCTTTTTGTTTCGATTAGCTTTAGCGTAGGAGAAGCGCATGAAAAGTATTGGCCTCTTGTTATTAACGATGTTGCTTGCAAGTACGGCATACGCCGGCGATACGATTGAAGACTACATACGTGAGTACCCCAATCAAGAGCAAGCCAAAATGATGAATGCTTGGTTGGCGGATAATAACAAGGGGGAGTTTCATTTCACGGGTCTAGTCGACCCAACAGATGCCACTGTTGTTACCCCTCAAGCGACAGTGGACTACGGCTATAACTGGTTTAGCGTCTCAGATGCGCCAGCGATTATTTCCGTCCCCACGTATGATAAATTTTTCTCTGTGTCTATTTTTGACATGGAGCACAACGTTCCTGCCGTTATTGTTAACCCCAGCAAACCCATTCTGATCAGGAGGCCAGACCAAAATATACCTGACGGAGATTTTACTGTGGTGACACTTGAGAGCGATCAGGGCCTTGCACTTACCCGTATGGTCGTTATCAACAATATGCAAGAAGTTCGAGCATTGAGTGCGTCTATTACGATGGAGGGGGGCAGGGGTGACATGACGCGAAATGTTCAGCGTTTTTCGCCTAAAATTGAAGCATCAGGCTCAGCTATTATTAAGGCTTCCTTGCCTTACCTTAACCCCGATATCGCATTTGGCTATAAATCTGGCGACGTTGGTTATATTACGTCGGCAGGCGCGGTTATGATTGGGCAGCTAGGAACGCCCGCCGACACGGTAAGGTATGGGACTGTTTTAGCCGATGAATTTGGTCAGCCGTTTACCGCTGATGGAACTTACACATTAACGGTGCCGCCGGGAATCGCCAAAGAGAGTGGCTACTATTCGGTTACTGTCTATGGGGCCGATAACAAACTGCTTATTCCTAATCAGAAAAAAATCTACGACAGAACCACCTACTCATCAGAGCCTAACGAAGATGGCAGCTACACGGTGACCCTAAGCCCTGATGGCAGTGGCATAAATGGTATTCCCACCGGAAAGCCTTTCTATGCAATTTTGAGGGCATATGTCCCCGTCTTAGGAGCTGATATGAGGGTTAAAGTAACCAATGATTAGAGCGCTTTAACCGGCAGCGACAAGCCAGTGCTCATAAATTGACCTGCTTCACTCCTCTCTTTCAACATCCAGTTCTGATGTATCTTGGCAGGAGCAATGACAGTAACTACAGAGCTTACACGCCCCCGGGGGGCAGTTGGCGCTGAGTTAGCTGTTGGGTGCTTCATCCCCTTGGAAAGAAGAGTTTTTGGCGTCTCTAGCGCATCGTGAGGCTAGGCGCTAGAGGCTCAGCTCTCTTTCAAAATTTGCCCACCGGTTTGTCTGCTCAAAGTCACCTTTTGCTAAGGATTTAGCTCCCACTCTCAGGATAGAATTGGCAATCTCTCGTACCAAGGGCTACGTCATCGCCTAGCGGCGGCAGGCTTCTTCCACCAGGAAAAAACAGCGACAAAGGTGGCAGGTGTTTGTACAACGACGGGTTTTAGACCAAAAACTAATGAGCTATCGACGAAATAGCAGTGCAAAAGCAATTAACACAAAAGGTATTCATCAATGAAAACTGTACGGAATTACACTCTTCTGACCTCGGCAATCTCTCTACTTGCTTCGGTTAATATTGCTGCCAGCGAAACGACCATTGCGGTAACGGCTGAAAACTTCTCTCACGCTGAAACCGCGCGAAACTACCGTAACTGGGCCGCGCAGGGCGCGAACAAAGGGTTCGTCATAATGCCCGGCCTGCCTCCTCGCGGTAAAGCAGCTGCAACGGTGCAAATGAACGACGACACCCTTTATGGTTCGGCCATTGTAGAAGCCGTCGATGGCAAGGTGACGTTTTCAATTCCCGAAACTGATAACTACCTCGCCGTGCAAGTGGTCACCGAACGCGGACACGGGCAGCAATATGTTGTAGAAGATGGTGTCTATAACCTGCCGGTTGAATCGCAATACGCGTTCCTGATTTATCGCTCTGGGACGGAGAATGGTATAGCCGCCGCGAAAGCCAATTTAGGCAAAGTGGATGTGACAGACTTTAACTTCGCCACGAGCTATCGGGTGCAGCCTTACGATTACGACGAGGTCGAAAAGTGGGTAAAGAAATACACCCAAGAAGTAAACAGCATGGATAACTTCAGCTACACGTTTCCTCGCACGTCCAAAGACGTCACCGATCTGCACCAGTGGAATTTAGAAAATGCGGCAGGCTGGGGAGGAGCAAGCCCTGAAGCGTTTGTCGGTAATAAATATGCCAACAGCTCAAAAATGAAGGCCGGCACCTGCTATACCTCTACATTCAATGACCCAGAGAATAAGTTTTTTACCTCAATCACTGCTTACGATAGTGATAAATACTTGATGGAAGATGTCCGCAGCATCAATTCGCATGCGTGGGACAAGAATAGCGACGGCACAATCACCGTATCGTTTAACTGTGGTGAAAACGCGAAAAATAATATTGATACACAAGGCAATGACTTCACCTTCACCTCACGTCATTACGGCGTAAACCCCAAGGTGATTGACAGTGCAGAAGACCCCATTATTTCTGCAATCGAAGCTCAGTAGTTACTGTCGATTGTGAGTAGAAGGTACGTGGGGGAAAGTAGGTAGTAAGTCGAAGACGTGTAAAGAGTTTTCGCAGGCGAATAGGGCAGGGTGATCGAAACCGAACGTATGCCGAACTGCGGGCGCATCGGTTAGCTAGAGCGGTGGCAGTAAGTGGGAGCTTGCTAAGCGGTTTCCCTGACCGAACTTGCGAACCGGGGCCGAATGGGTAACTCGTTGACTCTAGAAGTGAATCACTAATTTTCTATGCACACCTAGATATGCAAATTTCTTGCCTCTAGAAAAGTTTACTTGCCAGAACTAGGACGACAGTTATTTTATGGCATAAAATATGCCAAAATATGACTGCAGGTCCAATTGTCAGCGGGAAAACTGATCCAGAGGATGCCAATGTGAAGAAATGGGTGTTACGAATTGCAATGACATTCGTCGTTCTGGTGATAGCCGGTTTTTGGCAGTTATTTTTTCCTCAAGGCCAGTGCTGACGACCGATCTGGCAGTTCTGGCCGGCGATGGTAGTTCCATCAACTACTGTGAATTGCCCGTGCTCACCTGATAAACGATGTCGTGCTGAGCCAACATCTTGGCGGCAACAGCACAGCGCGCGCTTATCTAGCTCCAGCACACTGGCCCCGTATTCATCACTAATCCTCAGGGGGAGCAACAAGATGAAACCCAGTGAAGCGTTAGCAGCAAACCTAAAGGCCCACTTTAAGCAGAGCGGCGTCACTGCCCATACCATTGGTAAAAGCGGTGAGGTTCTGCAAAAAACCGTTGGGTCTTGTCTCACTGGCACAGTGCCCCCGTCTATAAATACCGTACAAGAGGTATGCAGCGCGGTCGGCTTAGATGCCATGATGATTCAGCGTAGGGAATATCGATCCCATCAGATAACACACTCGATTATGGTGGGTCGTATTGCCGATGATCTAATGGAGCTTGATATCGATCAGCTTAAAACCATCAGGGAGATGGTGAAGGGCTTAATGCCCGAACAAGTGAGCCAATACGTCCCAGCTGATCTTGACCTTGGCGGTCACGACAGGTCCGTCAAGGGCTGATATCCGGACCTCAGCGTTGAAGCTTGTGAAGTCGAATTGACCGAGGTCTACTGCAACTGCCCGGCTCAGACGGCGCCGCAAAACTTAGTTACACTCTCGCTATGGATTTAATGATCATGGCATTACCTGTATTTGCGCTGTTGATAGTCGCAGAGGCAATCTGGAGCAGTTTGCACGGGCAAAATGCCTATGCGATGAAAGACTTCAGTGCCTCTATGTCGCAGTTAGGTATAAACATCGGAGTGCGCCTTGCCATAGGCGGCACGCTCATAGCATTGCATCTATGGCTGTACCAGTTTCGGGTCTTTGAGGTGCCAGGTGGGCCTTGGGGCTGGCTGCTGACTTTCATCACCATTGACTTCATTTTTTATTGGTACCACCGCGCCCAGCACCGGGTGAGGTTTCTGTGGTGTGCCCATGTGGTACATCACTCCAGCGAACACATGAACCTCGGCACCGCATTGCGGCAGTCTCCTACAGGGCCTTTTACTAAAGCGCTCTTTTACTGGCCTTTGCCGTTACTCGGGTTTGATCCGCTCGTAATCGCCAGTGCGGGTGCAATTGCCACGATTTATGGTTTCTGGACCCATACCGAGGTGATTAACAAACTTTGGGCGCCAATCGAGTGGGTATTTGTGACCCCCTCCTATCACCGCGTTCATCATGGGTCTAATCCTGAGTACGTCGACAAGAACTACGGTAATTTTTTAATTATTTGGGACCGACTGTTTGGCACATTTGAGCCCGAGGTGGCTCAAGTGCAGTATGGTCTGCTGACCAACATCAATACCTATAATCCGTTGCGCATCGCGTTTGCCGAGTGGCTCAGATTGTTTCGGCAGTCTCTTTCCGCACGCTCCGCTGCTCAGCTGTGGCAACTGTGGTTGCTCCCGCCACGGGAGCAGAGCGAGGTCTAGCGTGCCGCAGTTCACATCAGCTTGCGGGTGCTCCGATGTTAGCGCTTCCAACTGCACGAGATTTTTAAAAAATTCGCAGGTAGCCACCGCGACGCTATAGCCTCTCTGGCAGCGAACTCTGGCATTAGCTTCGAGTTGGCGTCGCAGGACCACGACTTCCTTGCCTACAGCTCCAGTAAGCCACCTTATCGCACACCCCAGCCGATGTGGATCTCGGAGGGGGAGGTCGACCCTTAAAAAGACTCGGCTATGTAAGCTATTTAATATGTGCGCGCTGTGATGCCACTAAATTTTAGCTTCAGTAACCGCCTATGGTCTTGGTGGGCAAGCTGTCGGCCACTTGGTCAGGTACGAAGAAGTCCCGAAAAAGGTCGGCGCCAGGTGCAACCGCATATTGATCGAAGTCTGTCACACCCTCTGCACGAAGAACTTCTTCGTCAATGTAGAAATTGCCCGAGCATGCGCCTGAGTCTCGACAAAGTATTGCGTAAGCCGCATCTGCCATAATTGAGACCAATCGACAGCCCTTCACCATCTCATCGTCGCCTAAGACGTTGCGAACGGCTGCAGTATCAATTGCAGTCAGAGGCCAAAGCGAGTTGACTGCAATTTGGTCTGCTGCGAGTTCTTTACTCATTCCTAACGTACAGAGACTCATACCCATTTTGGCAATCGTGTAGGCAACGTGGGGTGCAAACCATTTCGCTTCCATGTCCAGAGGTGGCGCGAGGTTTAAAATGTGAGGGTTGTTACCCTGCTTCAAAAATGGGATGCAGGTTTTTGATACCAAAAAAGTCCCGCGCGTATTGATTTCGTTCATCAGGTCGTAGCGCTTCATATCTGTGTCTAAGGTGCCGGTTGGGCTGATGGCGCTGGCGTTATTTATGCAAATATCGATGCCCCCAAACTTATCGACTGTCGATTGCACCGCGGCCTGTACTTGGTCTTCAAAGCGTATATCGCACAAAACGGGTAGCGCCGTGCCGCCAGCTTCTTCGATCTCCTGGGCCGCAGTGTAAATAGTGCCTGGGAGCTTGGGATGGGGCTCGGCAGTTTTTGCTGCAATCGCAACATTTGCCCCGTCACGTGCGGCACGTTTGGCAATGGCCAGTCCAATACCACGGCTGGCGCCGCTTATAAAAAGTGTTTTGCCTTGCAAGCTCATGGTGGACTCTCTCTGTTTTAGGGGCCAATGTTCGTGCTGATTTTAGAGGTTGGAGGTTATCAGAAAAAGCTGTCCTTAAACGCATTGAATGACTATGGGCTTTCTTCTCAGGTCTAGGGTCGCTTCAAATACGGGGCGATACACCAAGGGTAAAGGCTGCCGGGGCCTAGGGGGTGCGATTACCAGCAGTCATAATTAGCAGGTCTTGGGCGTGGTTTCGGTGGGGCATTGAAAACGGTATTTGCTAGCGAAAACTTAGAGCCAATACCAGTTAAAAGTAAAATCTGTGGCAAGCAGCTTAGAAAATAATCAAGTATCAGAGGGTGTGCGGCGCCATTTAACGGTAAACTTCTCGGGGCCTAAGTCGAGCGGCATTCTTAAGAATCTACACAACCTTGTAGAAATGCATTTGGATATTTTTTAGCCAGCGGCCATGATTAACTAATGCGCACGAAATTCCACGAAGCCCCAGTACCTGGAATACATTAAAGCGGCTAGCTGCTTTCTCCATGGCACTCAGCCAACGGGGCTGAATATGAAGGACAAGATATGAGTGAATCAACGTCAGTACTGGGGCAAATGGGTTACCCCATGATGTTCGCTTTGTTAGCGGTCGTATTGGTAGCCTCGGGGCTGTTCTACAGCGCCTCGAAAAAATTTGTTCGTTACTTCAAACGCCGACAGGAACAGGACGCCGCAGAAAATTCGGATGGCTAGTTTTCCCAATAAACATCTGCAACTGGTTGTAAACCCCGGCACCGCTCTTTTTATCGCTTGCCTGTTTTTAGAATTAGATAACTTATCTCGCGTAAGTCGTTAGCTGACATGGGTTAAACCCAAATCGGTGCCTATCTGGTCACACTAAGGGCGCTGCTTTGCTACTGAAGCTGAATTTTTGCTGTACAGTGAGGCTTCAAACCCTTTATGGGTAGGTCCTTAGCATTAGGAAAAATTGCCATGTCTACTTCTCGGTTAAGTTCTCTGCAGTGCAAGATTCCCAAGTCATTAATAGCCGCTCTGGGCTTGATAGTTCTTACCGGCTGCGCCGCACAGCAACAGCCCCCTAGAGATGTCTCCGAAGTATCATCCGTGGATACCGTGCTCTTGTTTGGGCCCAGCACGTCAGATGCCAGCGAAGAGGGTGTCAAAATAACTTATGCTCAGGCTTCGATGGGGTTCGACAGTGGTTGTAACCCTAATCAAACCTTCAGCGATGACCTGAACGATTGCGCAAAGCTTCCAAGTGAAGTGAAAACCTTGGCCCTTGATCACTGCGCTAGCTTTGGTTTAAAAGCCATGTTCGTCGGCAACACCACTAATTGGCTGCAGCAGACGGTCTCGAATTTCACCTGCGAGTAACTGCCTTAGGGCCCAGTTCCAGAAAGGGTTCGATAGGACCTTGGTTTGTTCTCGTTTTTTAAATGATTGCGGGCCCTAGTGGCAGTGCTTTAAATCCTCTTGATAGTGTTCTCGAAGATTCCTGTCAGGCCAGACTTTTGAGACCCAATATCCAACCAGTAGTGCGGTCAGAAATGAAGGCGGCATTGTCTCGAGTGCCGCAAAGATTTCGCCCACGCTATGAAGGTCTTGGAGTAAGAACTTACTAGCAATGGTCATGAAAAAACCAGCGAGCATTGAGGCTATAGCCGCGCGCTCTGTAAATCCGGCCCAAAATAGTGAAAGAAGCATCATGGGGCAGAAGGTTGCAGCTATGCCTGACCAGCCAAAAATGGCAAACCAAAATATCGTCCTATCGGGTGAGCTGATTGCAACGGTTACGGCAATGAGTAGCGCTGCCAGCGCCAGCCCGAGTGTTATTAGTCGGCATAATCGCGCGGCCTGAGCATCTTCCATCGTTGGATTGTAGATTTGCCCGTACAGGTCGTGGGTTATTGAGCCTGCGGCCATTACGATGAGCGATGATACGGTGGACATAATCGCAGACAGAACGGCCGCCACGTAAAGGCCGACGATCCAGGGTGGAAAGGTGTATTCAACGAGTTCTGGCAGCACGTTCTGAGCCCCGTTGCCCAGCACAGACTCCGGGTCCACTCCGTTTTCGGTGAAAATATAGCGCCCCAGTACGCCAATTGTGACCGCCGAGAAGTCGACCAAGATGGTGAAGACTAACGCCACCCATTTACCGCGGTTAATTTGTTTATCGCTCCTTATGGCAATCAAGCGGGCAAATACCTGCGGAGACCCCAAAAACCCCAGGCCTATGAGCGCCATACCCAACACAGCGGCAATGTTGAGCAGGGTTGGCCCTCCCGCGCCCCAGACAGTAACGAGTCCCGGGTCAATGGTGGCAAGTCCCGTATAAATGGACTCTGCATGGGTCAAAGTAAGTATGGCTACAGTCGGGAGTAGCATGAGGCAGGCTAGCATTACTGCGCCTTGCAACATATCGGTCCAGGCAGCCGCCAGAAAGCCGCCTGCCAAACAATAAATAGTGACAATACTAAAGCCGAATATGGCGCCTGTTAGGTAGGGCCAGTCAAGAAAGGTTTCGAAGGCAGAACCCGTTGCATCGATTTGGGCAGCAATATAAATCAAAACGAATAGGCAAAGACTTAGCGCAGCAATCACACGTAACAGGTGAGTTTTGCATCGGAACCGCGTGACTAAATAATCGATAACCGTCATAGAATCATAGCGATCGGTTAAGCGCTTAAAGCGTCCAGCCATAAAAAACCACATGACAAGTACGCCCAGTAACTCTCCCAGCACAACCCAGTAGGCAGAAAAGCCAATCATGGCTCCCATGCCGGTTAGCCCCAGTAGTAACCAGGCGGATTCCCCGGTAGCTTGGGCCGAAAAAGCAGCCACCCAAAACCCCAGCGACTTACCGCCAACAACAAAATCCTTCAGGGTTTTAATACGCTTTGACGCGACGTAGCCCAGCAGCAAAAGAACGCCAAAGTAGAGGCCAATCATGAAATATTTTTCTATCACTCAAGCTCCTATCGGGTAGCTAACGGCTGAATAAGGATTACCGATGTCGGCGTTTCCGATCTGTTTGATCTACGGGGCTATAAGCGCTCCACAAAACGCCTTCGTCAGCTGGATCAGCGGGCTCAAAAACAGCGGGCTCGCCGGGCTTTATCGACTGCGACTGTTTAGTGGGAGGGCCAAAATATTGGTATTTGGGATCAGGCTCATCTCTGGGAGCTCTTGTATACAGGGCAATGCCTGAAGCCAAGATCAAGACCACGCCTGCCAAAAATAGGATGTCGGTCAAAACAAAATTTCCCACAGATTCTCCCGCTCCTTGGCTGACGTAGCTGCTCAAGACCAATATACGCCAAATTCTGACATCACTTAACCTGAAAACACATATTCGATGAGACCTCACTCAAGTAGCAGCTCACCTGCTTGGCAAAGGTCAAAAGCGTTGCAATGGGTGCGAGCATAGTCAGCGAGGCACTCAGTGAGCTGGTACTTTCTTACCCGTCGAATCAGTATTGCTGTTTTTGAGCTCGTGGAATCAGCCCCCCCTAATAAGCCAGATACCTTGGTAAGGGCTAAAAGCCTTCCCTCCCATGTTTAGTACAAAAATTGTTAGCGCATCTGGCCGCTGTGATCGACCGGGAACGTGAAAAAATGACAACACGTGAACTAGAAAGCTACGGCAACTGGTTGTTGGTGATTGGCCTGCAGTGCTTGATGACGGCAGTGTTGATACCCGCAGTCACTTAATTTCTCAGAGCTATCATGGTCTGTTCGAATTTCTTTGTTGCGCAAGCAGTAGCGCAGTTATAGTGGACTAGAGTAAGCGTGTAATTAACTGAGAGATGCCGTGTCTATTGAAAAAAAGTTGTTCAGAGCTGGTCCTTACGCCGATTTTTTCAGTCAGGGTGTACGGGTTGGCGATTCCTTATACTTAGCTGGCCAAGTAGGTATGACTGAGGCCGGAGAAATTCCATCAGATTTGCCCTCTCAGGTTGAAGCGGCCTATAAAAATATTGCAGCCGTTTTGTTTGAGTTCGGAGCCACAATGGACAATATCGTCGACGAAACGTTCTTTGTGACAGATATGAAGGATTGTATGCGTCAGGTTCCAGCAATTTTTGAGACCAGAGAGGCGGCTTACGGT
The DNA here is from genome assembly GCA_000169115.1 of marine gamma proteobacterium HTCC2080. Classification (GTDB taxonomy): domain Bacteria; phylum Pseudomonadota; class Gammaproteobacteria; order Pseudomonadales; family Halieaceae; genus Luminiphilus. Next base: position 226,371 of record AAVV01000007.1, on the reverse strand, counting down.
AAGAAACCAGAAGTTGCTCAAACGCTAATTGGTGTCTCGGCTCTGGTTGACCCGGGACTAAAGGTAGAAATTAAGATAATTGCAAAATTTTGAGCGTTTATGTTCGGCTCTGATATTTTTATGTCAGAGATCGATGCTTCACAGACAGGCCAAAAGTGGTGGGTTTCATGTCCAAAAATAGTTTAGTTTTTAGAGCAATAATCTAATGCCGGCTGCGGGTGAAAGTTCGATGATTCTGCTTATTGTGGCGCTGCTCTTGGTTGTGGTGACCTATTTTTCCGCAGCCTACCGCGGCCGCTCAAAGACCGCCATGCTCGAGTCGCAGCTAAGCAATACACAGCAAACTTGTAATCAGCTTCAAGCAGATTTGGTATCAGCAGAAAATGCTAGCGACGCGGCCGCGGCGACATTGAGAGATCGGGAAGATGACTGTCTTCGGCTCGAAAAAGAAAAGGAGTTTGCTAGCATAGAAAAAAATCGCCTCGGGGCCCAGTTGGCTGAAAGCAACGATGAATTACTGATATTGCGCCAAGGGCAGGCAGAGCTTAGTGCTGCTCAGGCGCGAATTCTGGGTTTGCAGCGAGACCTTGATGAGTTGAAATCTGAGCGACAGCTGCTGCTTGAAAAACTTGAAAAGCAGACTACCGAAGCGGCAGTACTGGTGACTGAGCGGGAGCAGCAAGAGGAAAATTTAAGGGTTCAAAAAGAGTTCTTAAAAAACTCCAGTGAGTCCTTGAGTCAACAATTTGAAAATCTTGCCAATAAGGTTTTTGAGCAAAAGGGTAAGCAATTCGCTGACGCCAACCATACCACCCTAGGGGGGCTTTTGAAGCCGCTACAGGAGCAAATTGCTGGGTTTCAAAGTCGGGTCAATGAAGTACATGACGCCTCGACGAAGAACCATACCTCCTTGCAGCAGGCTATTGATGGTGTCAAGGATCTAGGGTTAAAAATTGGTCAAGACGCGAGTAATCTCACCACAGCACTGAAGGGCGACTCCCAGCAGCGTGGGGCTTGGGGTGAAGCGCAATTACAGCGTACGTTGGAGATCAGCGGGCTGATTGAGGGCGACCATTATACGATGCAGGACAGCTTTTCAGATGGCGCAGGCAAGATTAAGCGCACAGATTTTCTTGTACGCTTACCGGAAAATCGGCAGCTCATCATCGATAGTAAAGTGACGCTCAACGCGTATGAAAGAACGATCGCTGCGGAAACTCCAGAGGAATACAAACGGGCGATGACGGAGCATGTTCATGCCGTTAGAAAGCACATCGACGATCTGGCCTCAAAGGACTATACCAACCTCACGGGTATGAAAAGCCCGAGTTATGTGCTCATGTTTATGCCGATGGAGTCGGCTTATATCGAGGCACTGAAACACAACAAGGAGTTGTTTCAGTACGGTTTCAGTAAACAGATAGTGTTGGTGTCGCACACCACACTGATCCCCATATTACGAACTGTCGCCAACCTTTGGATGCTGGAGCGCAGTAATGCTGAGGCGAAGGAAATTAGTGATATGGCCGCCGATATTTACAACAAAGTTGCTGGAGTGGCTGAGGGGCTTCGCAGTTTGGGGGGCTCGCTAACGACCGTTGGCAATCACTACAACAAGGCTGTGGTAGCGCTAGCTGGCAAACAAGGCCTTTTTGGTAAGGTCGACAAATTTAGAAAGATATCGACCAAGATATCTAAAGAATTGCCCGATCTTGAGCCACGCGATTTCGACCTCGAGACAAGCCGGTTGGAGCTTGTAGTGGAGTCAATAGAGGAGCCAATAGAAGACCCGATAGAAGATCCTGATCTATCAGTTGCACAGTTGCCCGAGGGAGGCGCAGCACCTTCCGAGCCCGATGACCTAGGTACAGTCACCGAGATCAGCCCCCTACAAGACTAGAGTCGAGCTTCTCTCTCCTTCTCTCATTGAGGTTGCGGGTGTGCGGCTTTACGTATCAGTGGTTGCTCGTTTCGAATCCTCAGACTGAAGCGTGTAATCGCGGGAACACAAGTTGGGTTCGACGACCCGACGATTGGCAATCAGCGAGCCGTTATCAGCAGCACGAAATCAGTACCGCCCACTCAGTAAAGCCCAAGATGCGGCGCTACGCTCAGCAACTTATATCTGCACTAAACGTTCGTATTTGCCTTCTGCTCCAAAAAATATAGTGAAGCTGCCATGAATACCTGCCGGGGTAATGTAGGGCTTGAAAAGCTCCCAGGGCAGATTAAGCGTTCTTCCATCCCGGGCAATAACTTGCACTCGATTTTTCTTGGCTTTGTAAAAAAGCAGGACTTTTTCGGTACCTAATGCCATGTCAAAAGTTGCCTGAGGCATTGTTACTACACCCTTAAAGAGGTTGTTGTGGCAGCAACTAGGCCCTAATCGATTGCCTTTTGGGCAGAAGTGGTCGCTGATAGCTGCGCTTACTTTACCAGTCATTGAGGGTTTAAAGGAGTTGACCTAAGCGTGCGGGGTCTGTTTCTGTGACCCTGGCTTGAGATTCAATCGCAGCATTAAAGACAGTGGTGCTTATTAAAACTCTGTAATAAAAGGTTGTGATTGCCTATGAAATTTACATCATTAAAACAGCTTATATTTGTAGCGCTTGTACTGGCTGGCTGTGTCCCAATGTCACCAAAGCCCGCGGATTCAACGGCTATACCAACGGTTATTACTTCTGGCTCAGATATTGAGTCGTCGTCGAAAAGCCCGAAAGCTCCACTTGCAAACACCTACTGGAAACTTACTGCGCTGAACAATGCGCCTATCACAATGGCTCCTTCACAGCCTCGTGAAGCCTATGTGCAGTTTCGCGAGGACACCCAAGCCGTTCGCGGGTTTGCGGGGTGTAACAAATTTTCAGGTGCTTATGAGGCAAGCGAGAATCGACTTTCTCTTGGGCCCATGGCCACCACCCGGATGGCCTGTGCCGACGCTTCAGCCGCAGAGGCGCAATTTTTTTCTGCTTTGGAGCAGACGTTATCTTTTGCCATCCTTGGCGACGTGTTGATTTTAATCGATGGGAAGGGTGTTACAACGGCTGAATTCACGGCGGTATACTTGTAGTCGTTATACTCCGTTTCAAATGGTAAGAGATTAGGGTTATGCATAAACCGACTGTGTGGGTCATTTTGACCGTGATAATTTTCTCGGTGATTTCTGCCTGTGACACTTCAGACAAGCCGCCCGTGCAAACCGGGCTAGGTGCAGAGCCCAAGGCTGACAAGGTATTTTTTAACGGAAACATCATCACGGTTGACGACGAAAACCCCAAAGCCACCGCAGTGGCCATCCGTGGGGGCCTCATTACATACGTGGGCAATGCCGCGGGTCTGCAGTCGTTCATGGCTGACTCGACGGAAAAGATAGATCTGCAAGGTAAAACGGTGGTTCCCGGGTTCGTTGATGCCCATGGACACGTTGTGAGTGCTGGGCTTCAGGCGGCGAGCGCTAATATGCTCCCAGTGCCCGATGGTGCCGTTACTGATTTTGCGAGTCTTTTAGCCACCCTGAAAGAGTGGCAGACGTCCGCTTCGGGGATCGAGTTCATTGAGAGAACCGGTTGGTTGCTAGGTTTTGGGTTTGATGATTCGCAGCTTTCGGAGGGTGTGTTTCCCACGGCCAATGAGTTATCCACGGTAACTGAGAACAAGCCGTTGATGATTATTCATCAGTCGGGTCATTTTGGCGTGTTTAATCGCCGGGCGCTAGCGCTCGCTGGAATCGACGATTGCACGGAAGAGATTCCCGGCGGATTAATTCGCTGTGAGGAAGATGGCAAAACGCCTAACGGCGTGCTCGAAGAAAATGCATTTTTTAGCGCCCTACGTGTTTTTCAGACCAGCATCGAACCGGCCTATGCGGTCGATCTTCTTGACCAAGGGCTGCAGTTATTTTCTAGCTACGGGTACACCACGGCGCAGGAGGGGCGAGGTTTCGCATCATCCCTAGCGACCGCTGAAGCTCGCGCGCAACGCGGGGCGCTACCTATCGACGTCGCGCTTTACCTTGACTATACCGTTAAAGATCAGATGGCCGCATCGCCTTACTACGGTGGTGCCGGCTATGAGGGTATTGGCTATACCAATGGCTTTCGCATTGCTGGAGTAAAGCTCACCATCGATGGTTCTCCGCAGGGTAAAACGGCTTGGCTGACGGAGCCCTATTTTGTCGCTCCTCACGGCCAGCCGGCAGATTACGTTGGATACCCAGCCGTAACAGAACAGCAGGTCAATGACGAAGTAATGGATGCGTTCGCGAACAATCGTCAGATCTTGGTTCATTGCAATGGCGACGCAGCCATCGATAGTTATCTGAATGCTATTGAGCGTGCAGTCGCTGTTCATGGGCTCGGCGATCGTCGCAATGTACTCATCCACGGACAAACGCTGCGTAAGGATCAAATTGGACGTCTAAAAGCGCTGGGAATAATACCTTCGCTTTTTCCCATGCACACCTTTTATTGGGGCGATTGGCATCGCGAATCTGTGTTGGGGCCAGAGCGAGCGGCCTATATTTCGCCGACCCGTGACGTTCTCGATGCTGGAATGATTTTTTCATCACACCACGACGCACCCGTGGCTAGGCCAGATTCAATGCGCGTGTTGTCGGCAACCGTCACAAGAGTGACGCGTAGCGGAAAGGTGCTAGGCGCCGACCAGCGCGTTACACCGTATGAAGGACTGAAAGCGATCACAATCTGGCCCGCTTATCAGCATTTCGAAGAAAATCAAAAAGGTTCCATTGTTGTAGGAAAGCAAGCCGACTTGGTGCTTCTTTCGGAAGACCCTCTCTCAATAGATCCGCTGAAGATATCGGAAATCAAAGTTTTAGAGACGATCAATGACGGGCTGACGGTCTACCGTGCCGACAGCGAAGCTGCAACTCCGACGGCTTCGCGGGTTGGTGCCGATTCAGATAGCAATGGTTGCATTGAATCCGCTGGATATCAGTGGTGTGAAAAGCGAGATGCCTGTGTTCGTCCCTGGGAAATTATAGCGGCCACCTCAAGTAACTCAGTAACTGATTCTGCAAAGGCTTTTGCAGAGGAGTGTCGTATCAATTAGTGCGGGCAAACATCGCAGGTAAGGTTTCTGTCGTGCGCCACGGCCTTGTAAGATCAGAGGCTTTGTTGAAGCAGTGTCGCTATACTTTAAATAACAATTTCTAATTTAGGATATTAAATATGCAGGCCATGTCACTTGCGGCCCCCGGGGGCATAGACCAACTTGCCCTCGTAGATGTCGAGCCAAGGGCGCCTAGCTCCCATGAAATTCAGGTCGCTATTAAAGCGTCCTCGCTTAACTTTCACGATTACGCCGTTGTCGTTGGTTTGATCCCTGCCGCAGACGGTCGTATTCCGATGTCAGATGGTGCGGGCGTTGTGACTGCGGTGGGAGATGCCGTCAGCGACTTTTCTGTTGGCGATAATGTCATCAGTCACTTTTTCCCTAAATGGTTCAGTGGTCGCCCTACAGCCGCCTGCCTGCAAGGCGTTCCTGGGGATCATGTTGACGGTTTCGCGGCGCAGTCAGTAACCATGCCCGCAGCTACATTCAGCCAGTCTCCCAAAAACTTGAGCCATATCGAAGCGGCAACTCTGAGCTGTGCGGGTCTAACCGCTTGGCGGGGGGGGGGGGGTTGAAACTGACTTGAAACCCGGAGATTGGGTGCTTGTGCAGGGTAGTGGTGGCGTTTCGGTTTTTGCGCTGCAATTTGCTCGCATGATGGGCTGCAGAGTCATTGCTACTTCCTCTTCTGATGCAAAACTTGAACGCCTAAAAGAGCTGGGCGCCGAGCACTTAATCAACTATCGCGAGAACTCCGATTGGGGTACGACGGCTTTTGAGATGACTGGCGGTAAGGGTGTGGATCTAGTCGTTGAAGTCGGGGGGCCGGGAAATCTTCCTAACTCGGTTAATGCCTTGGCGGTAGACGGCTGTATTAGCCTCATTGGGGTCTTAACGGGCTTTGCCGGTGAGGTGCCTACTGCCGCTTTAATGACAAAGAATGGACAGCTCAGTGGCATAACTGTCGGTAGCCACAGTGATCAGCTTGCGATGTCCAGCGCTGTTGAGGCGCACGACCTGAAGCCTGTTATCGATTGTTCCATGCCCCTGGAGGCTTTGGGTGAGGCATTTAGACATCAGGAGTCGCAAAAGCACTTCGGTAAGATTTGTGTCGAACTTTAAGTCATGTCGTTGAGCAGCGTTTACACTGATGCCAGCGAGGGTTGTCGCCGGATTTGGCCATGAGTAAGTTATTTTTTCGTTACGGCGCTATGAACAGCGGAAAGAGTACGGCGCTACTGCAAGTCGCTCACAATTATGAGGAGCGTGGACAATCGGTGGTTGTTGTAAAGCCAGCACTCGATACTAAAGGGCACAATAAAATTGTGTCTCGGCTTGGTGTTAGTCGCAGTGCCGACATTCTGCTCGCTTCTGGGGAGGATCTGCGGCACAAAGTAGATGAGCTTCGTGGGCGCCGATCCTCATCTGAATCTGCACTGGCTTGTGTGCTTATTGATGAAGCGCAGTTTTTGGAGCCCGAACAGGTCGATGCGGCCTTGGAGATCGCTGTTTTTGACAATCTTCCGGTCGTGGCGTTTGGCATCCGTACCGACTTCAGGCGACGAGCATTTCCCGGTAGTCTGCGCCTTCTCGAAGTTGCCCATGCTTTGGAGGAAATGAAAACTATTTGCCGCTGCGGTGCCAAAGCGATCTTCAACGCGCGCCTCGGTGATGGTGGTATGGCGCATGAGGGACATCAAATTATGATAGATGCCCCAGGCGTAACCTATGAAGCACTCTGCGCGCATTGTTATTTGAAATTTGAGCAAAGGCATTAACGCATAGGCTGTGACAGAGAAGGCCGTAAAGAAAACTTGGAAAGTGGATGCTGGCGTGGAATTCTCAAAACGGGTTCTGTCCGGTTTCTGAGGAGCGCATCCGTGTACTATATCTTTGAAGTTACAGCTAAAGAAGGTCACTCCATTGATGAATACGCGGCCTCTTGGTTGGAGGCCAGTGCTCTGATACAGCGTTCTTCAGGGGCTAGAGGTACGAGGTTACATCGCAAAATTGGTGACGATAGGCGCGCCTTGGCCATTGCGACATGGGAGAGCAAAGCTGCCAGAGATGCGGCCTCCGTTATGGGAGGCGAGGCCGTAAAGGCGATTATTGAAGCTCAAGCAGATATCGTGACGGTACATTTTGTTGGAGAGTTTGACGCTCCCGATTGGGAAGTGCTCCCCAATTTTGAATAACAGTGGCCCTTAAAATGGCCGCATCATCAAAAGCTATGAGTTTAGAATTATCCGTTAGTTATAGTGAATACAAGGAAGTAGCCATGAACGTAGTAAAAATATTAAGCAGTGCTTTGATTCCATTCATGTTGGGTGCCTGTTCTGGAGAAGACGCTATGAAACCAAGTTCAGAGGGGGCCTCATCGTCTGATCATGCAACGGTTCTCGATGATAATCCTCTTCTGACGACTAGCAGTCTGCAATTTGGTTATCCCCCCTTCGACCTTATTAAAAACGAACATTTCGAGCCGGCAATGATTCAAGGCATGGCGGAGCAACGTGCCGAAATAGCCGCCATTGCGAGCAACGTGGCGCCGCCAACTTTTGAAAATACCTTGGTAGCGATGGAGCAAAGCGGTCAACTGCTGGATCGGGCTGCCACTGTATTTTTTGGTTTGTCTTCGGCTCATACCAATGATGACATCGAAGCGATTCAAGTGCGCATGTCGCCTCAATTTGCAGAGCACGGCGACGCCATTTTATTAGATTCGCAGCTCTTCAACCGTATTGATGTGTTATATCGCGAGCGTGCGAATTTGTCCCTCGAGCCAGAGTCGCTGCGCTTGCTCGAGGAAACGTACAGAGACTTTGTTCGGGCAGGTGCGCTGCTGACGGAGTCTGGGCAGGAGCGGATGCGGGCGATAAATGCTGAAATGCCCAGCCTGCAAACTGCGTTTCGACAAAATGTCCTGTCAGAGGTCAATGCACAGGCAATTGTGGTTGATGACCCTGAGCAGCTTGATGGGCTGTCCGAAGGAGAGATTGCATCGGCTAAGGCCGCGGCAGTGGAGAGGGGGCTTGAAGATCAATGGGTGATACCGCTTCTCAATACGTCGGGACAACCTGCACTTGCTCGTCTAACGCATCGTGATCTAAGAGAGCGAATCTACAGGGCCTCCGTTGGACGAGGATCTTCGGGCGGCGATTACGATAACCGTCAGACGATTTCAAAAATCATGACATTGCGTGCCGAGCGAGCGAATTTATTAGGTTACCCCAATCATGCTGCGTTTAATCTCGAGAACCAAACAGCCAAGACTACGGAAGCGGTCAATGAAAGGCTTACTGGTTTGGCGCCTGTAGCGGTGGCGAATGCCAAGACCGAAGCAGCGCAGCTGCAGGCGCTGATTGCGGCTGAAGGTGGTGATTTTGATTTGGCAGCTTGGGATTGGGCTTATTATTCGGAGCGTTTGCGGGCGCAAAAATACGACTTTGATGAATCTGAGCTTAAGCCCTATTTTGAACTGGACAATGTGCTCACTCGTGGGGTGTTTTATGCCGCGGAACGGCTTTACGGCATTACTTTCGAATTGCGCGATGACCTACCGGTTTATCATGAAACAGTGCGGGTCTGGGAGGTCCGTAATGCCGACGATTCCGTGCTCGCGTTATTTGTAGAGGACATGTATGCCAGAGCATCAAAGCGGGGCGGTGCCTGGGCCATGTCTTATGTGTCTCAGTCAGGTCTGATGGGTACTCAGCCAGTGTCGGCTAACCACTTAAATATTCCTCGTCCCCCAGCGGGTGAACCCACGCTTCTCACTTGGGATGAAGTGACAACGCTTTTCCATGAATTTGGTCACGCTTTGCATTCTATGTTTGCGGACGTGCAATATCCCAGCAGTTTGTCGGTGCCTCGTGATTTTGTGGAGTACCCCTCACAGGTCAATGAAATGTGGGCTAGCTGGCCAGAGATACTTTCAAATTATGCCGTTCATTACGAAACAGGCGAATCGTTATCTCTTGAGCTTTTAGAGAAGGTATCGGCTTCAGCACAATTTAATGAGGGGTTTAGGTCGACAGAGTATTTGGCGGCATCGCTATTGGATCAAGCTTGGCATCAGCGATCGGTTGACGAGTTGCCCGACGCAGAGGGCGTGTTAGATTTCGAGGCCAATGCTTTGAATGAAGCGGGAGCCTATTTTGAGGTGGTGCCTCCGCGCTACCGAACCACCTATTTCTCTCACATTGTTGGCGGATATTCTGCGGGTTACTACTCTTACATTTGGAGTGAGGTGCTTGATGCCGATACCGTGGAATGGTTTATAGAGAATGATGGACTACAAAGAGACAACGGTGACCACTTTAGAGCCACGTTGTTATCACGAGGCGGTTCTGAGGATGCGATGACTTTGTACCGTAACTTCCGGGGCCGAGATGCAGCTTTGGAGCCTTTGCTCAAGCGTCGGGGCTTAACGTCCACCGTCGAATAAGTACTGGTTGAGTCAGGTTCCTCCTCCCTTGTGAATTTCAACCTCGGAGGGGAGGCAATCTACATTTCGCCACGCCTTGCTCGTCCCTGTTGTTACGGGTTACTGGTCTTTGGTCGTCCCTGATCTATTCATAAGCCTCCCGCGAGTTGCATGGTGTTGGCAACATTGACGCGACTTCATCTACGACAAAGCTGACGGTCTTCAAGCGATCAAATAGTTGCTCTTCATCGGCGATTATTTCGGCTTGAGCCGTGGGTTGTGCCAGCGCCGCCATCGCCTCTTGCATGGCTGTCTGGTCGGGAAACCATATTTCCATCACCACGTCGAAGTTAGGTTCGATGCCGTACTGAGTGTCCGTATTGTTAGAGCAAACGTAACGCCTTTGGTAATGCGCAGCGTACCCAGTGAGATATTTTTCGCCCAGCAACCGATGGTTGTTTTCATAATATTGTCGAAAATCAGCTTTGCTCATGCCGGCTTTTCTCGAAAGCAGTGTGATCACTTTTATCATGGCGAATGTTCTCTATATTGTGGTTTTTCTGGCTGTGATGTTTTGCTATTTTTTGATTATGCCAACCCACAGCAAAAGTAGGCAGCGTTCTTTTTTTATTTTGGGGAACGCATGTGGATGTTAGTGTGTGCAAAACCCACTTTTAGGAGATCACTGTGCTCAAACTTTACGGCTTTGCCGTCAGTAACTATTTCAATATGGTCCGGATGACCCTCGCGGCGAAGGGCCTTGATTATGAGGTTGTAAAAACCTTTCCCAGTCAAAGCTCGGAGTGGGTTTCCATGAGCCCAATGGGCAAGGTGCCGTGTTTGGAAACCGAGCATGGCTTTATCGCCGAAACACGCGTTATTCTCGAATACCTTGATGAGCAGTATCCTGAAAAATCCGTATTTCCGACAGGAAGCTATGACAAGGCACGAGCACGCCAGCTTATGCATTCTTTAGAGCTGTATCTTGAGTTGCCCGCGCGTCGATTGTTTCCGGGTGCACTCTTTGGCGGGCGTAACGAGGAACTGACTATTAACGAGGTTAAGCCAGTGCTTGAAAAGGGTGTGCGAACAATAAACCAATTGGCTAATTGCGGGCCTTATTTAATGGGGGACACTCCTATGGCTCCTGATTACATGGCTCTGTATGTCTTGCCGCTGGCTCAGGCCGTGGCGAAAAAAACTTACGGTTGGAATTTGTTGGCCGATATAAGCGGAAGTGCTGAGCTACTTTCGGCACTAAACAACAATGAGCATGCGCAACAGTTTAATGCTGAGAGTGCCAAAGAAATGGCCGAATTTGTTGGTGGACTCAAGCCCAAGTAACTTTTTAAACGCAACAGCGGCACCAGAGTGCCCCAGCAAATTGGCCCTATTGCCATTTTGGTAACAACGACTGCAGGGGTTCTTAAGGCTTTCTTATCAGCGTCTGGCAATAGTGGGGCAGGTAGCTTGAAATATGGGTAGGTCAGCGCGCTACTGGTTGGATAAAGGTGTTTCAGTGTTTTTGTTTGCTGCGTCAGATGCCAATCGCTGTGCCCGCCTTTTCAGCTTTGCCGCCAGACTCAGACCCACCGTAGGCAGTGACCAGGGGCACACCGCGATGCAAATAGCACAGCCAGAGGTCTCTGCGAAATAAGGGATGCACCGGTCGAAGTCGACATACCATTTATCGACACCTCTAACGAGCTGTTTTTCGGGTGCAATGGCGTCAGGGGGGCAGGCATTTTCACAGACACGACATCGACTACAAAAATCATCTATCCCGAACTCTCTGGGAGGCGTGCTTGCAAACGGTGCATCCGTCAACACCGCTGATAACCGAAAAGCAGAACCAAATTCTTGGTTGATAATTGAGCCATGTTTTCCCAACTCACCAAAACCGCAAGCGATGGCGGGTGGAATCATCAATATTTTTCCCGTCATGGGGCCGGTTACAGCGTCGGCTTGATAACCTTGCTCGCGCAGCCATGCGGCGACCTTTTTTGCGGCTGCGGCTGCCCTAAGATACTGCCTGGTAACATCTTTGCCTCCCTTTATTGCGGGCACATGCTTTAACTCATCGTAATCGTGCTGTACGCCGAGCATGACAATATTAGGTAGGGCCGATGCCTCATGATCGAAGACCCAGTCTGGGTCCAGCGGGGTTACACCGGTCATTTCACAGTCCCCGGATGTAATAAATTGCTGCAGTTCAGCGGTCCAGTCATGGGGTTCCCTGAATTTTTTTTCATCGGCGACTTCAGGAGTGGGCTGGGCTACAACCTCATGGCGGGCCTTTCTCAGCTCGAGCATTTCCTCATCGGGTTGTTCTCTCGAGTAAAACCATTTTTGCGCCTCACCAAAAGGTGCCGATGCCGGATCAGGTGCCCACCAAACCATTGATGGACGGCGGTTTTGGTTTTCACCAACACCATTGACTACGTTGCCACTGTAGCCATGCAATAACTTTGTAAAATTTTTATCGGGGGTAAAGTCGTGGATCTTTTTAGTAGCCATGCCAGAACCTTTCACGATTGCATAACCTCAGAGATTAGACCTGCCGAAGGGTATTGGCCAGTTTTCGTCTCGCATAAGTGAGTGTGTTGCTGTGCCGGCGTGTACAGCATTCTATGGCCAAGCTAAATCTAAACCGGCTTATATAACGGCGATATTAGGTAGCCTGCGCTGTCGCTCGGCGTAGGAAAACACGTATTAAACGATTAGGCAGCAGCGAACAGCTCGGGTTGATTCATTTTGGTGTTTAAGTACTTCTTGGGTGCGATAAAGCCTAATTCAGCGCGGACGTCCTCTAAAGGCTCGGTGAGGCGCTCTTCCCAGCGAATCGCGGGCATCCACGCGGCCTGCTGCCCCAGATGCTTTCCCTCCAAAATCAGCGAATCAATATCAAGGGCGGGCATCTCTTGCTGAAACTTGCGCTTGCCCATTTTAATGATGAAGTTAATACCGCGATTTGGAACCTGCGTGGTCATGAAAGAGAGCAGGCTGAGTTCACCAAGGGGGTCCCGTCCGTATCCGGTTAGAACGTGCTGCAGATCGTGAATGTCTCGCAGTCGATCCCCCGTCCAACGTTCGTTGGCAGTAAAGCCCTGGTTATTGCGAGAGCCAGCGCTTGAGGCTACAAGCCCGTCTGCAGACAGGTTTTGGCCGTGAACAAATTGATAGTAGGTATGGCCTATTGAGCCTGTAGGCATTGCCGAAAGCTGCGCTCGATTATTGAGGAGTGTCACAATGTTAGGCTTGCTAGCGAGCAGTTCTCGACCCGACTTATCATCTAATAAGCGCCTCACCGTTTGACCAATCACATCGCCACTGAGTGCTTCGATAACTTTAAAAACTTGACTGGTGTCATCGGGGTCTCTCAGCAGTGCTCTGACGGCGAGCAGAGCTCCGATTGGCTTGATTCTTTTTCTAAGAAAAATGCGCTTCAGACTGTTCATGATTTGCCTCAGTTTGTCTCGGCCTCGTCGCCTAGCTTGAGAGTTTAGGAACTCTAAGACCTAGTAAGTACGATGTAATATCACCGTTGCTTGTTGCAGTTCCTGTAGTTAGGGCAACATACCGGCTCCTTTACTGAAGTGCGATAGCATTTTCGGTCATATTCACTGAGAAAACGCCGATTAAATGGGGTAATTGAGTCTTCGGCGACGGCCACTTTTGATCCCTATACCCGGGGCTAGAGCTGCCCGAGGTTTAACAGCTACCGACTTCAGGCCTCTCGATACCCTTGCGCTTTTTGATGGGGCAGGGCAGGGTGGTGTTTTTGTCAGCGATGCCACTGTTATGAATCAAGAGCGCCAAACCCATTACCGGGCCTGTCATTTGTGCGAGGCTATTTGCGGGGTCGTTATAGAAACAAAAGGGTCTGAGGTGGTCTCGATTAAAGGTGATCCCGACGACCCCCTTAGCCGGGGGCATATTTGCCCCAAAGCAGTAGCGCTTCAAGATATTCATAGCGATCCCGATCGCCTGAAAAAACCGGTTAAGCGGGTTCTTGGCGCTGACGGAAACTATCAGCATCAGCCTATTGAATGGGATGAGGCGTTGGATCTTGCTGCTCAGGGACTAACGGACACCATCAAAAACCATGGTGTAGACGCCGTTGGAATCTACATGGGCAATCCTACGGTGCATAACTACGGCATGATGACCCACCAAAGTGCACTGTTCAGGCATATCCGAACACGCAACCGCTTTTCTGCGACATCAGTCGATCAGTTACCGCATCACCTGGTTTCGCTGTGGCTGTTTGGCCATAAGCTGATGTTTCCGATTCCTGATATTGATCGGACAGACTACTTCCTCATGATCGGAGCTAACCCGGTCGCGTCCAACGGCAGTATATGGACGGTTCCCGACGTCCGTAAACGGATCAAATCATTGACCGAACGTGGCGGTCAGCTGGTCGTTATTGATCCTCGGAGAACCGAGACGGCTGAACTGGCCACTGAACACCATGCTGCGAGGCCAGGAACCGACGCGGCCTTGTTGCTCGCCTTAATCCATTTGTTGTTTCGAGATGGTCTTATTGATATGGGCCATTTGTCGGACTTTGTCGATGGCATTGATGAAATTAAGAAGGCTGTCGTCTCCTACACACCTGAGTGGGCGGCATCGCACACAGGCATGAGTTCTGAAAAAATCACTCAGATAGCCCATGATTTTTCTAGCGCAGATAGAGCTATCTGTTATGGCAGAATGGGTGTTTCTACCCAGCGTTTTGGCACGCTTTGCCAGTGGGCGATTCAGGTTATTAATGTTCTGACGGGTAACCTCGATCGAGAGGGCGGCAGTTTATTTACCCTGCCTGCAGTTGATCAAGTGCTTGGCGTGAGCCCAGGTGGATTTGGCCGGCACGCGAGTCGTGTGAGGCAGCTGCCAGAGTTTGACCGTGAATTGCCGGTGGCCTGCTTGGCTGAAGAGATTACGACTCCCGGAGAGGGCAAAATTCGAGCGCTCTTCACAGGGGCGGGTAATCCAGTTTTGTCTACTCCCTCAGGTGATGCTTTGGACGACGCCTTGGAAGATCTTGAGTTTATGATCTCCCTCGATCCATGGATTAACGAGACAACCCGACACGCTGACGTCATCTTACCCCCCACGTCACCGCTGGAGCATGACCATTACGATTTGGCTTTTCATGTAAACGCGATGCGTAATACGGCACGCTTTAGCGACGCCGTATTTGAAAAGCCCGAGGGCTCATTGCATGACTGGGAGATTTTTCAGGCGTTGGGCGAACTCGTTGCAGGTGCCCTTGATCTTGATGCGCGTCAAGCGGTACCCCCGCACGTCATTATTGATCAGGGTTTGAAAAACGGACCCTACGGCGATAACAGTGACTATAAACTTTCCATAGAAGCACTGCGTGCCACACCATCGGGTGTCGATCTAGGTCCGCTTAAATCTCAACTTCCCGAGCGCCTTCAAACTCCAGGTCAGCGAATCAATCTTGCGCATTCCGCCATTTTTGAAGATTTAGGCCGTCTCGAGGAGCAGCTGGGTGAGGCGAGTCAGGGCTACCGACTTATAGGTCGACGTCATGTGCGCGACTGTAATTCATGGATGCATAACTTTACTCGACTCGTAAAAGGCCCTCAACGATGTACCTTGCAGGTCAGCCCTGACGATGCAGAGCGCGAGGGTTGGCTTACCGGGTCTCGCGTGAACATTGCTAGTCAGGCTGGGCAGATAGTGGTTGAACTCGAAATTACCGATACGATGATGCCAGGGGTTGTCAGCCTGCCCCATGGCTATGGGCATGGTCGACAAGGCACGCTCAGTGGAGTCGCCAACGCCCACGCGGGTGTCAGTTGCAATGCAATTACAGAGTCAACGTACATCGATGAATTAACGGGCAATGCTGCGCTCAATGGCGTCGGCGTATCGATCACTAGCCTCTAACTTTAAAACTGTTGGGCACGGCTCATGCCGCTGATGTTTATGCGGGGTAAGTCGTGCTGATATTCTGTTCAGACCACAGTATTTAATGCGTTTTTTGTAAGCCGCGAAATACTGCTACGAAGGGCGTTGAACGCTATATAATGTCAGTCATGAGTGAATCTTCGGTCAATAAAACAATCGAGTTAATCCCCACCCGACAGGTGAAAAGCGGCGAGAAATTCACCACTGATAAGGGTGTTCGGGCGATCAAAGATGGCATTAAAAGAAGTGCTACGGCTTCTGCTGGCTTGAAAAAGCCCGATTGGCTACGCGTACGCATTCACAGCACGCCCCAATATGCCGCGGTAAAAACCATCGTGCGAGATAACGATTTGGCGACCGTATGCGAGGAGGCCAAGTGCCCCAATATTAGCGAGTGTTGGAGTGCTGGTACCGCCACCATTATGCTGATGGGTGATGTTTGTACCCGAGCCTGCCAGTTTTGTGCGGTGAATACGGGTAACCCCCAGGGTTGGCTCGATCCCGATGAAGCTGACAAGACCGCTCGCGCGGTGCAATTGATGGGGCTTAAATACGTTGTGTTGACTTCGGTTAACCGTGACGACTTGCCGGATGGCGGTGCATCTCGATATGCCGAGGTTGTGATTGCGGTAAAGAATCAAAATCCAGAAACGGCGGTGGAGGCACTAACGCCTGATTTTCTGGGTGATACTCGAGCGGTTGAAGTTTTGCTCGATTCTGGCGTAGAGGTATTTGCACAAAACATTGAAACTGTCGAGCGATTAACTCATCCGGTTAGAGACGTGCGAGCTAGTTATGAGCAAACGCTGTCCGTGTTGGCTCATGGTAAGCAATACCGCCCCGATGTCATCACTAAAACGTCGCTTATGTTGGGGTTGGGCGAGTCTGAAGACGAGATCGTGCAGTGCATGAAAGACTGTCGAGAGCATGGTGTCGATGTCATTACATTAGGACAGTACCTTCAACCCACTAAAAACCACTATCCGATCGCGAGATACGTCACCCCCCAGGAATTTGAGCATTATCGAAACCTCGGGTTGTCTCTAGGCTTTATGGAGGTGGTTGCGGGTGCACTGGTGCGGTCAAGCTATCGGGCTGAGCGGGTGCTTGAGGGCAACAATGTGGGCCTTAGTTAGTGGCTAGTTCACCAACACTCAAGCTGCTCTACATCAGCGCCGTGCAGTCTCGCAGCGGTGAGGGCATTCTGTCGCTGCAGTCTAGAATCAATATTGGTGTTCTTAGCCGTGATTTCGAAATTTCTCTAGCTGTGGTGGGTCCCGTAAGTGCGGAAGGCCTGCACAGGTTACGCGTAGACCTCGGCCCTCTTCGAGTAACCGGCGGTTTTGAAGCGAGCAGTGCGGATACAGATTGTGAGAAAGGCCTGAAACGATTGATGAAAGAGCGTTTTGGCACCACGAAGTTGTGTGCGCGACTACAGACAACGATCCAGCGTAACGTGGAGGCCTTCGATGCTGTGGTCATAGATGGTTTGCTCTCATGGCCCTATCGGCCCATTGGTACTGACGTACCTATCGCGTTTATCCCCTACGGTCAGGGCGTTATGGACAGCGAAGAAAACACCACAGGTATTGGCAGTGATTTGCGCGAGCCCTACCTAGTAGATGTTTGCCGTGAGGTAGAGATGGTTTTTATTCGCCCAAGCCTTGCCGCCCGATTGTCTGAGCGCGGTGTCTCTATGCGACAGCTGCAGTACAGCTTTAGCCATCCGACGGGTGCTAAGCCGACGCTAGCTGAAGTCGACTTCAACCGTACTGAACCGCGAATTGGTTTTAATGGTTATTTGGGTGATGCTGGAAATGTGGCCAGCGTAAACTGGTTTTTAAAAGAGATTTGGCCGGTAGCCCAGAGAGTCATACCGGGTGTCGAGTTTCATATTGTCGGATCTGCACCTTCAAGAGAGTTCATTGAACAGGTGTCGGCAATGTCTAGAGTCGTTCTTCACTGGAGTACCGATGACCACCAGCTTTTAGATCAGCGTTGCAGAGTGGTGATCGAACCGCTTCTATTTGAAGACCACGTAGATGCGAAGTTGGTGAATGCAATGGCTCGGGGCATTCCCACCGTCACCACCCGCCATGCCATGCGAAGATCTCACTTTCGTATGCGTTCGGGGGTTGTAGTGGCTGATAGCCGTGAGGAGATGGTGGTAGCCATTAACCGAATGATGTCCGATTCAGTATTTTGGAAGCGAGCTGCCAGAGAGGGTATGGCTGCCGCTAGAGAGCAATTGCCACGCTTTGAGCTGGCGCACTGCATACGACGAGAGCTTAACCGTTATCATCGCCATTCTCTAAGTGGCTGAAAAAAATTTGAGCGTGCTAATCGAGAGTGAGGTGGTATAGCTATGGAGCAGGAATTCCAACGTGTGGGTCTGCTTGGTCGGCGCGAGCATCCCGGCGTAAATCAAATTGTTGCTGACTTGTTGGCACTCTTAGATGCCCGCGGCGTCGACGTGGTTCTTGAAGATCGCCTTGCGACGCTCTCACACTTTGAGAAGCGGGCCATGCAACCACGAGATGCCATTGGCGAAACAGTAGATTTGGCTATTGTCATCGGTGGTGATGGCTCATTGCTGAGTGCGGCCAGAACATTAGTTCGGCATCACACACCTGTAATTGGAGTTAATCGAGGTCGACTTGGCTTTCTTACCGATGTGAGCCCGGATGAGTTGGTGGCCCAGGTAACAGCGGTGTTAGATGGCAACTACACGAGAGATTCTCGATTTTTACTTGATACAGAGGTCATGCGTGATGGTTCTGTAATTGGCGCGGCCGAAGCGCTAAATGATGTCGTCGTGAATTCGGGGACGTCGGCTCAGATGATTGAGTTCGAACTTACCATCGATGGTGAATTTGTTTATCGCATGAACGCTGACGGCCTTATTTTAGCTACACCCACAGGTTCCACGGCCTATTCAATGTCAGGAGGTGGACCAATTATGAATCCTGCTCTTGACGCTATCGTTTTAGTCCCTATGTTTTCTCACTCGCTCACCAGCCGGCCGATTGTTGTCCACGGTGACTCGCAGATAAAGGTCGATGTGGTATCGCGCAATCAAATACACCCCTTAGTGACCTGCGATGGCCAGGTCTCTTTGACGGCATTACCCGGGGACTCGGTTACTGTTAGTAAGAAGAAGGAGCGGCTTATTTTATTGCACCCTCCCGGTTATAGCTTCTACGCGAGTTGTCGCGACAAGCTGCGATGGTCCGATGCCCTTACCCAGTAAGATCAGATCTGCCCCAGTTGCCTTCTGTTTGGTTGCGTTAAGCAGTCTGGTGTTTTTGCTGTTTAAAGAGCTGGGTTTTTATGGGCCCATACTGCAGCTACTAAATTTTGTCCCTGTAGAACTTACGTCTCGTGGAGGTCGCCTTGGTGAACCCGGTAATGATTGGTGGCGTTTCATAACTCCAACTTTGCTGCATTTTAGTTGGATGCATTTGGTTTTTAATTGCTTGTGGATTTGGGAGTTTGGGCGTCGTATCGAGAGGTCGCTAGGTTCGCTGAATATGCTGGGCTTGTATTTGGCGTCAGCGGTATTTTCAAATAGCGTGCAATTCTTTATTTCGGGGCCTTCTATTTTTGGAGGCATGTCTGGGGTCGTTTATGCGCTTATGGGCTTTATCTGGGCGGGAAACTCCCTCAGAAAGGATTGGATGGAGCCGCTTCCACCTGCTGTTATGGGCTTTATGTTGGTCTGGCTTCTCGTTGGCTTAGTGGGTGCTCTGGAAGTTTTAGGGGCTGGGGCGATCGCTAATGGCGCGCATCTAGGTGGGTTGGTGATAGGTGTTTTACTAGGCGGTGTATTTGGTTTGTTGTCTAGATTTAATAAATCTTGAAAAAGGTGAAAAGCTTGACTGACCCCTATTTGGAAACAGTACGCGCTATGGGCCCTGACATTTATGAGCGCATGGTACAGGCGCTGGCAACAGGCTTGTGGCCCGATGGTAGTAGCGTCACCGAAGCACAGCGGGAGCACACGATGCAGGCTGTCATTGCCTGGGGTGTATTGAATTTGCCCCCAGAGGAACGCATTGGCTATATCGACAAGGGGCACAAAGCTGAAAGCAGTTGCGATGACCCCGAGCCAATGACTTGGTTAGAGGAGGAGCAAAACAAGTGACAGGTTTATCCGGTCCAGTAAGAAAAATGCGGGTTACCTTGGATGACCCTGTCAGCTACACCTTTATAGCGGGGGATCAGGAGGCATCAGTTAATACCTGGCTGGGACGCAGGATAAGCATTAATTCCATCGGATTAATTAACTGCGTTCACTGCAATAGGGTAACTAAAAAGAGCTTTAATCAGGGCTATTGCTATCCTTGTTTTCAACGGCTGGCCCAGTGCGATACCTGCATCATAAAGCCCGAAAAATGCCATTTCGCGGAGGGAACTTGTCGAGAGCCTGAGTGGGGCGAGACGAACTGTTTTGTGGACCACGTTGTGTATCTTGCTAACACCTCTGGCGTGAAGGTTGGAATTACCCGAGGGACTCAGGTTCCAACGCGCTGGATAGACCAAGGAGCGACGCAGGCGAGACCTATTGCACGGGTTGCCACTCGGTACCAATCGGGTTTGCTCGAGATACTGCTGGCTCAGCATGTCGCCGATAAAACCGCGTGGCAAACCATGCTTAAGGGTAATGGCAGTCCTATAGACTTACACGAAAAGCAGCGGTCCTTGGCGGAAATTTGTGCGGAAGGCATTGACCAATTGCAGTCAACTTATGGCATGCAGGCCATACAGTGGCTGGATGATTCGAGTAGTGTGAATATCGACTATCCCGTCCTAGAGTGGCCCGTAAAGGTAAGCTCACACAATCTCGATAAAACACCAGAAATCGAAGGGACGCTATTGGGCATCAAAGGTCAGTATCTAATGTTTGATACTGGAGTCATCAATATTCGAAAATATGGTGGGTATAACTTGGAAGTAAAGGTACATGACAATGCGTGATGGCAGCCCGAAAACGATCTATCGAAAAGAATATACAGCGCCAGCGTTCACAATTGCCGATGTGGATCTGACCTTTGCTATTCATCACGGCTATACCTTGGTTTCTAGCCGCTTGAATTTACATCGGCAGCGACAGGATGAGGCTCCGTGGATTCTTGATGGTGAGGATCTAGAAATCGAGTGTATCGAGATTGACGGGACGCCCTTACAAAAACACGAATACAGCTACGATGGTAGTCAGCTAACGCTGCCCCAAATAGGGGATAGTTGTCAGCTGTTCACGCGAGTACGCATTTTCCCTGAGGCCAATACAGCCCTCGAGGGGCTTTATCGGTCTAGAACTATTTATTGCACTCAATGTGAAGCAGAGGGCTTTAGGAAAATAACTTTTTTTCTTGATCGACCCGACGTGCTTGCTATTTTCAAAGTCACAGTTGAGGCTGATAAAGCATCGTGCCCGATACTGTTGAGTAATGGTAATGCAGTCTCCCAAGAGGATTTGTCTGAGGGTCGGTATCGGAGTGTCTGGCACGATCCGTGGCCCAAGCCTTGTTACCTGTTTGCCTTGGTGGCGGGTGATTTAGAATCGGTGTCAGATACATTTACCACAACCTCGGGCCGTGAGGTGGCGCTAAATATCTTTGTTGAGGCCAAGGATGTGAACTACTGCGATCATGCTATGGATTCCTTAAAGCGATCTATGCAGTGGGATGAAGAGGTGTATGGTCTTGAATATGATCTTGATCTTTTCAATATCGTCGCTGTCGATGATTTTAATATGGGGGCCATGGAAAATAAGGGCCTGAATATCTTCAATACCTCTTGCGTGCTGGCTTCTCCAGATATCACCACAGATGCCGGTTATTTAAGGATTGAGTCAATTGTTGCGCACGAATATTTCCATAACTTTTCGGGAAACCGGGTCACCTGTCGCGACTGGTTTCAGTTGAGCTTAAAGGAGGGTTTTACGGTTTTTCGCGACTCGCAATTTTCAGCGGATATGAATTCTCCGGGGGTTAAGCGCGTTGAGGATGTTAGTTTTCTGAGGACTCATCAGTTTGCTGAGGATGCAGGTCCTATGGCACACCCAGTGCGTCCCGACAGCTTTATTGAAATTTCAAATTTTTATACCTTAACCGTGTATGAAAAAGGCGCGGAAGTGGTGCGGATGCTGCATACGCTTTTGGGTCATGAGCTGTTTATTGCTGGTGCCAAAAATTATTTCGAGAGTCACGATGGTAAGGCGGTTACTTGCGACGACTTCGTATCTGCGATGGAGCAGGTGTCTGGCCGAGACTTGCGACAGTTCCGTCGCTGGTACGAACAATCAGGAACTCCAGATTTGACCATTGAGGATCATTACGATCCCGTGACCCGGTTAGCCACCTTGACGGTAAGGCAAAGTAATGGATTGAGTGCTGATGGGTCTAAAAAGCCCCCACTTCACTTGCCTTTGGCGGTGGGCTTGGTTGTTAACGGAGAATCGCACACGTTTGAGGAGGGCAGTACTACCCGCCTTCTTGAAGTCACAGAGCCCAGCCAAGTTTTTCAGATTAATAATGTTGACGATAAGCCTGTGGTGTCTCTACTGCGGGGTTTTTCTGCACCCGTTAGGCTAAAAAGTGCTGACGACGATAATACCTTGGCGATGTTGATCGGAAGCGATACTGATGATTTCGTGAAGTGGGACGCTATGCAGCGTTACGCATCGAGGGTTATTGAAGCTCAGATGCGCGGTGAATCGTTATCGGGCGCCTTCGTGTCGGCGTATCGACAAGTCATGTCGAGTGACATTGATGATGCCATGAAGGCACTGCTGCTGATGCTGCCCTCCGAGGAGTCGCTTGCTGATCGACAAGCGCAACAGGGTTATGTCGATGTTTTCGAAATTAGAGCGGCCCGGGAGCACATCAAGAAAACCCTTGCGGCTGAATTTTCAGAGCAGTGGACAGCTTGGTATAGCAGCTACGATGTCTCCGAGACCTATCAAGCAAACGGCCGACAAATTGGTCGGCGAGCGTTACGCCATCTTGCTTTGAGTTATCTGTGCCACGCCCAACCTAAGGCGTTGGAGTGGGCAGGTACTTTGCTGAGTCAAGCCGATAATCTCAGTGATCGTTTGGCCGCACTTCAAGTTTTGGTCAATACGGGTGATGAGCCAATTCGCAGCGCAGCGCTAGACAATTTCTATGAACAGTGGCAACACGAGGCGCTAATCGTAAACCAGTGGTTCACATTGCAGGCGATGCGCCCTAGCGCGGACACAGTTGAGGCGGTAATACAGTTACAGACCCATGGAGCCTTTGATTGGCGCAATCCGAATAAAATTCGGGCTTTGGTGGGCGGTTTCGCTTCCGCTAACCCGACAGCATTTCATCGCAAAGATGGTGCCGGATATGCTTTGTTGGGTGATGTTATCGCCAGGGTGCAGTCGGCCAATCCACAAATTGCGGCGCGTTTGTGCACGCCGTTAACTCGCTTTCGCCGTTATTCTCAGGGCGTCGAGGCGATGCAGAGTCAGCTCGAGCGTATTGCAGGGCTTGAAAATTTGTCGCGAGATGTTTTTGAGGTTGTCGGCAAGGCCTTGGAAAAATAGTCAGGCAGGGGTCTGATCGGTAATTTTAGATTCAACATCGATCGGACGATAACGCTCATAAATGGCTTCGATTTCACGATGCTGACTGAGAAGGGCCTGTAAAACGCCCGGATGAAAATGGTCTGGGTTTGATTTTTCGTCGCCGCTGACCAAAATTTCCATCGCCACATGGTGAGGTAGAGCGGCTCTGTAG
Source organism: marine gamma proteobacterium HTCC2080 (assembly GCA_000169115.1). Taxonomy (GTDB): domain Bacteria; phylum Pseudomonadota; class Gammaproteobacteria; order Pseudomonadales; family Halieaceae; genus Luminiphilus. The sequence continues at coordinate 203,163 of AAVV01000007.1, read as the reverse complement.
GGGCGGTGGGATCGTAGGTTGTCATAGGTATCTACTGCATGAACTATCGCTGCTTCAATGCTTATTTCATCGCCTTTTAGCCCTGCAGGATAACCTGATCCATCCCAGTTCTCGTGGTGCTGCAATGCGATATTTTGTGCAACCTCGATTATGGGGTCATCGTAGTGTTCAAGGAGTGCCGCACCCAACCGGGTATGATCTTTCGTTTTTTCGAATTCTTCTTCGGTAAGCGCGCGTTCGGCGGTATATATGTCAGTGGGCCCCCCGAGTTTGCCAATGTCATGAAGTAAGCTCGCGAGCCTGATTTGCTGGCAATGCTGGGTCTCTAGACCCAGACGAACGGCGATGCAAAGCGCCATTTCTGAAATTCTATGCACATGTTGCTCTATGCCCGGAGCATAGTGTTCAGCGCCGATAGCGGCGATTTCAGAAGTCGCACCCATACCCTCCTTGATCGAACCTGATTTTCCGGGCGCTCTGCTCTCAAGGTTGGGGTTGAACATGGAGTTTTGAAAATTTCGGTAGTGCTTTTGATTAATGCTATCAGTGGCTTCTGACAGCTCTTTCAGAAGTTCTTCAACGACGATGGGCTTGAAGAGAAACGCAAAGGCACCTAACTTCAGTGCGGAAACAATCGCGTTATTGTCGCTAGCGCCGGTAATAAAAAGCGTTTCAAAAACGCGTTCGTTAGCGGATTCAATTTTCTTTATGGCATCAAGGGTTTGTATTCCAGTGGCTCTCGGCATGCGAATGTCGAGCAGTAAAATTTCGATCATTTCGTCAGCGCGAAATTTCTCAAAGGCGTCGATACCATCAATCGCGGTAGTGACGTCGTAACCCTGCTCCACTAGCAGTTCACGAAGTTCCGTTCGAACCTGAGCATCATCTTCGGCTAACAGTATCTTCATTGCAGCTTTGTGGATAACCTATTTGCGATAGTAATTCCTAAGGGTAGCGCTTAGGATAGCTCATTACCTCTTGGATTAGTTATCCTACCAACGTTTTTCTGCGCAAAATCAAGGGAAGTGTATCTATGACTAGGGTGTTAATTGTTGAAGACGATGAAATTCTTGGAGACGAGCTTCGCGATGTATTTACCCAGTGGGGATTCGAGGCATCACTTGTAGCGTCCGTTCATGATTTCTGGGCCAACGTCGAAGATTATCAACCACAGTTGGTAGTGGTGGATCTGACGCTGCCCGACGGATCCGGCGTTGATATCATAAGAGATGTTCGCAGTAAGAGTGACATAGGCATTATTGTGATGTCAGGTCGCAGCGACGAAATCGAGCGTGTTGTTTGCATTGAAACAGGCGCCGACGATTATGTTGTGAAGCCATTCAGCTCGCGTGAAATGGTTGCGCGCATTCGGCAACTGATGTATCGGACGGGTGGAGTTGCGTACACGCCAAGCGCAGCGGTTAATACCTTAGAGACTGGGCGTTTCAAGTTCAACGATTATGTTTTTGATACGAGCGCGATGGCATTGACGGATCCTGGCGGTGATGAGGTCTCCCTCACCACGCTGGAATTCTCGGTATTAAAAACCATGGTTGTGCACGCTAGACAGGTACTTTCTAGAGAGTTTCTGCTGGAATCTGTTCATGCGACTAATTGGGCGGGTTCTGACCGAAATATTGACAACTTGGTCAGTCGCATACGTAAAAAAATTAGTGCCCCCGGCAGTGCCCCTCCGGTACGCACAGTGCGCGGTGTTGGGTATATGTTTGCCTTGGAAGTGGAGCCATTTTGAGATTAATTAGTGGGGTACAGACGCAGTTCAGTGACCTCTTTTGACGTTGTCCCAGCGTCGTAGTTCTTCAACAGTTTAAAAAGTTTCGCCCCTTGCCACGAAGGGTTGCTGTCTTTTGAAAAAAGCAGAGTGTCGATGGCGCGCAGTTCCTCTGCCAAGTCGCCACCTACTCGGGCTGCGATTTCATTCAGAGTGTTGGGTGAAGAGTCGTCAAACCGTTTATGCCCCCAAGTTAAAACAGCTAAACGCGCCGCGACCGGATCATTGGTGCTGCACGCCTTGCGCACGGACATTAAATGCTGTGTTTTTTGAGCGTCGATGTCTGCCTGATCATGGGGTGGGTTTGCATTTGTGTCTCGACGTCGCAACCACAATAAAGCGCCCAATATTGCCGCTAACAACCAGCCGGTTGCGGCGCTAATCTGCCACAAGCGTCCGCTAACAGTAGTACCTTCAGTGAGGACTGGAGTGGTTGCGATATCACTGTTGGCGCTATCTTTGGGTGCAAGTAGGTCGGTGACACGAATACGCTCCTCTGGGAGCCGAGCAAATTCCAGCGTATCGGTTTTGGTATTCCACCAGGGAATGGTGCGCTCTGGAAGCGTCCAGTTGCCGGCTTCACTACTCACCAAGGCCTCACTTTGAAGTCGATAGCCTTCAAGCCCTAGCGGAATTTCTCGCTGTTCGATGGTTTCTTTGTCTGGGTAAAATCGCAGCCCTTTAATGCCACCGGTTCCGCCCAGACTGGTCACGGGAGGCAATTGGCTTCCTTGCAGTCCTTGGGCTGTTATTTCTAATGTTCTGGTAGTGGAGTCACCGGTGCTTAGCTGCTCAGGCGCCGCACTCCAGCGGCTGGTTAGCGACAGTTGCTGGGCGGGTAACCAAACATCACCCGGAAATGTTGCTGGCACTGGCTTAACACGGATATTGATCGGATCAGATTTAATCGCAATTCGACGGCCGAGGCGGGCGCCTAAAAGTGATCTGCCTGGCAAGAGTTCCCGTCCTGAAAATGCTATGGCCGGGACAAGAAGGTCCCCCGATTTCTGTGGAAATAATGCGTAGCGTAGTTCCGTAACCTGCCAGAGTCGCCCCCCAGAGCGTCGCTGAAAACTCTTTTGCTCAAGAGCCTCTTGATAGGTATCAGGAATGTCGACGTCAGAAACTGCTCTGTTGTCGAGATTGATGGCCTGTTGGAGCGTTATCGTAAGTATGACCTGAGCTTGCACATAGACTTCTGTGTTATCGACTGTTGCGTCAAAGGTGACCAGTTCTTCAGCTAATGCATATTCGGGCTCGGGGGATACCTTAACAGCCGTGGGAGTTGTTCTACGCCCTCCCGTATTAAAGGCGGGTATGGTGAGAACGCCTTCTCGCAACGGCGATAGCTCGATCTCGAGTGTGCGGGTAATGTTTTGTTCGCCACCAATAAGTCGAGCGCTGGTTGAGCTAGATCGCTGTAGAATTTCAAAATCAATCTCAAGTTGGTCTAGGCTGATTTGATCAGGCCGCTCTCCAGCGTCTGCGGTTAGTGTTAGGCGTAGTGTTTCGCCCATGGCGATATTGGTACGATCAACTTCTGCAGTGATGCGTGCGGTTGTTGGCATCGATAGCAGCAGACACAAAGCGCTCCACAGCCAAAGGCCTCTCGATTTACCAGCGTACATCTTCATCGGGCTCCTCACCTTGGCGTAACCTTTGAATCGTTTCGTAGCGAAATTTGCGCTGTAACAACCCACCGGGATCATCAGGCACACGCCGCAGCCACTGCTCTAGGGCCTGCTGCTTTTCTAAGCCTGCATCAAATTTCCCCATTTGCTCTTCGGTTTTTGCGTCGAGCCGTGCCTGCATTTTTTCAGAAAGTGGGGTCGTGTCTTGACCTGTTTCGTCTTCTGTTGCGCTCTCGGAATCGCGGGTTTCTCCCTCTTGAGGACTTGGGTTTCCAGAGTCTCCATCAGCATCGTTTTGTTGTGAGGGGTCGCCGTCTGAATTGGACTGCGAATCTTCGCTATTTTGCTCTTGCGATTTACCCTCTTGATTTTGGTCGGAGGACTCATCCTCAGCATCAGACGACTCGTCATTGTCAGAGTCTTGCTGGCGTTCCTGATCTTCTTGGGACTGTTGCTCTTGCTGCTCTAACAATTGTTCTACGAGCTCGCGGTTGCGAAGTGCGTCATCGGCTTCAGGCATCAAGGCAAGGGATTGATTAAACGCTTCTAAGGCTTGTTCGAGCTTGCCCGACATGGCCAATGCATTGCCTTGGTTATACCAATGATCAGCATCATCCCCGTTTTTGAAGCTGTCTGCTGCGTCCTGCCAGTTTTCGGCAGCATACTGAGCCGTGCCTCGCCAAGCATTATCTTCAAACAAGTTGGCCGCAGCTTTGGCATCTCCCTGTTCAAGGGCACGGGCGCCCTGTTGGTCTTGGGTCTGCCACAGACCCGACAAGAGCTGCGCGCTCGCCGGGGAAGGCGAGAGTAATGGCACTATCAGTAAGCCAGCTAAGGCACCCCGTCTAAAGAGGGGTAGTAACGAGAGTCCTAGAATTAACGCCAGCCAGTTGCTGTGATCAAGCCAGCTATCGGTTTCTCGGTCGAGGGCGATCTCGCCTAGGTCTAGCGTGGGTGAACGTTGCAAAAGTAGGTCTAGGTCACGGTTGTCGAGTGTAATTTCGGTAAAGCGCCCCCCCAGAGCACCAGCATGATCTGCCAACACCCTAGGCTCAAAGCTGGGAATTACTATCTCGCCATTTTCTCGGCGCAGAAAGCCACCATCGGGCCTGGGGATGGGGGCTCCTGAGCGTGTTCCCACGCCTAAAATGGCCAATTCCGCTCTCGCTGCAGTGAACTCGTCACTTATTTCCCGAGCTTGAAATTTTGGCATGCCATCAGTGATGAGTAAGACCTGACCGTTTGCAACTCCAGCCGTTTGTAGCAGCCCAGTGGCGACCTCAAGCGCCGCTGTCACGTTGGATCCGGGTAGGGGCATAATATCGGGTGTTAGTGCACTGAGTAGGTTTTCAATTGTACGGTGGTCGTCTGTCAGCGGAGCGACGACATGGGCATCTCCAGCATAGACGACTAGCCCCGTTACACCTTCATCACGGCGCGCAAGAAGATCGAGAATTTTTTGCTTGGCGCGCTGAATTCGACTCGGTTGAATATCGGCAGCACTCATCGATGCGCTGAGGTCTAGAACAATGACTAATGCATCGGCGCGTTGAAAGACGGGTACATCAATCTTTTTCAGGCTAGGACCGGCAATCGTTATTACCGCCATCACAAGCCATAAAAGTGTCCACCAATGGCCCAGTTTTTTTCCACGTTTCGTATTACTGGACATCAGGTAGGGCAAGAGATGGGGGTCGATGACCTTAGCCCAACTCGCGGAAGTTTTAACCGAATGCCATAGCATGAAAAGGGCGGGCGGCAGGGCAATCAGTAACCATAACGCTTGTGGTCGCAGCAAGTTGAATCCGTCGTCAATCATATTGCTGTTTCCCGGAGGCGGACCGCAGACGGCGTTGGGGCCAGGCATGAAGAAAAACAAGTAATAGCGCCAACCAAAATGCCACCGAGGCAGGGACCCAGGTCATTGACTCGATGGGCCTAAAGGTAGTTTTTTCCTGTTCCACGGGCTCTAGCTCATCGAGTACTTGATATATGTCTTGCAGCTCTTTAGGTGTTCTTGCCCGGAAATAACGGCCACCCGTTGCTTGAGCAATGGCGGTCAGTAGTGCTTCATCAACCTCTCCAGAAGAGTTACTTGAAGTTCCTAGGCGCCTACTGATACCAATGGTGTAGATTTTGACATTCATCTCTGAGGCGAGAGCTGCGGCTTCCATTGGGTCAACAGTGCTCGCTGTATCCTGGCCATCGGTGAGTAAAATTAAGACCCGCGAGTCGGCGGGGCGTTCACGTAAGCGTTTGACGGCCAGCCCCAGTGCATCACCAATGGCAGTATCTTCACCCGCAAAACCCAGTTGGGCTTCTTCAATGAACTGCTTGACGGTCTTAACATCGAAGGTCAGGGGGGCTTGTACATAGGCCCGAGTACCGAAGAGTATAAGCCCAACTCGGTCTCCTGTTCTTCGGCTCGCGAAGTCTGCTGCGATAGCTTTGACCGCGGTGATTCGTGATACCAAACTGTTGCCAATCTGCATGTCTTCGATTTGCATGCTACCCGAGAGATCAATCGCAAGCAGCAAATCTCGACCTGAATTTGCAAGTTCTATAGGTTCACCAACCCACTGAGGGCGGGTGGCGGCAGTGACCAAGCTCAGCCAAATTAGGACCAACACAACAAGCTTCAGTGGGCTACTTTGAAATCCCAGTGACGATGTTTCTGCTAACTGCCTCCAGCGATTTGTAAAAGGAGCCTCTAGCGCTGCCTCCTCCGTGCGGTTCCCTGCACGCAGCAACCTCATGACGATTGGGAGGGGGGCTAAGGAGAGTAGCCATGGATAAGCCAGCTCGATCATGTGGCTTTCCCGTTTGGGCGATTATTGTGATGCCGAATCCAGCGCGCAGCGCCCAGCAATAGCTCTTCAGGAGCGGGGTCGCTAGGTGTGCGATAAACCTTTTCAAGCGATTGCATCCAGTTTTCATCCACCTTTGGGGCGCTGGTACCCAACATCTGCAACCATTTAGTTCCGTGCAATCCCGCCACCTCGCGGCTTGGCCAGGTACGTAGTGCAGTCGCTTTCAGCAGTTTATTGACCTGCTCCAATGTGGGTTTATCCAGTGCTTGGAGCACCTTGATCTGGCGCAGGGCGAGCCTTCGATAGTGATTTTTATGCCATCGTTTGGCCAATGCCCACCCCAAGAGGCCAAATAAAAAGGCGACGATGAAGAAAACTAGCCACCACCCCGGGGCCAGCGGCCACCAGCCTATTGCGCTCGGTTCTCGCAATGGTGCCAACTGATCAAGTAAGGAGGTCGTATTCATTATTCCCTAGTGTGCTGGGAAGTAGCGTTGAAGCACGTTCAGCGGTAGCTGATCAGTGCTTATTGGGATAAGGGGTATTCGTAAACCTTGGTAGGCCTCACGCAGCGTTTGTTCATGCTCATCAAATTCGGCGCTAAACTGCGCCACTAGTTTTCGATTGCCTGTATTCAGAGCACTGCGCCCTGAGGCATCGCTGACCACATAGTGACCCGCTGCGGGTAAGTTGCGCTCTAGGGGATCACTAATCATGACCCCAGTAATCTGTACGTGTTGTACAAGGCGGCGAAGCGTTTGCAGAACTTTTGGGTCCAACCCGTCATGGAAGTCGCTAATTAAAAATAAGGCGCTGCCGGGTCGTGCAATACGTTGTATCTGTTTGAGCTGCTCAGCGAGGGGAAGAGGTTCGCCATCACCGTTGTTTTTATCGCAACGGACCATTTCGCGAATGATGGCGAGTACGGTATGTCTCGATCGCGCGGGTCTAATATCTTCTGCGCGGTTACCCGATACCACCATGCCCCCAACACGCTCACCACGATCAAGTGCTGACCACAATAGTAGGCTGGCGGTATGAGCCGCCAAGACAGATTTAAAGCAGTTACGCGAGCCAAATCGCATCGTATGCCTTAAATCAAGTGATATGAGCACGGGTCGCTCGCGCTCTTCGTGAAACAGTTTGGTATGGGGCTCTCCCGATCGCGCAGTCACCCGCCAGTCGATAGCCCGAACGTCATCCCCGGCGGTGTACTGCCTGACCTCATCAAACTCTACGCCTCGTCCACGGCGGTAAGAGCGCTTAGCTCCCGCGAGATTGGCTAGTGCTCGGCTTGCCTTTGTAACGTCAAGGAATCGGGCAGAGAAACGTGCAGCGATTAGTGGACTGCTATCGATATCTGCGCCGTAGGGTTGTTGTTGCTGAAATTTCACCATTAGCCCACGGCTACTGTCTCAAGAAGTCGATTAATAACTTGAGTCCGGGTTACCCCCGCAGCTTCTGCCTCAAACGACAGGATCAGGCGGTGCTTGAGGCAGTCGGTAACCACTGCCTGAACATCATCGGGACTAACATAGTCGCGACCGTGTAAATAAGCATTTGCTCGCGCGCAGCGGTCAAGAGCAATGGTTGCGCGTGGGCTGGCTCCAAACTCTAACCAATCGGAGAGCTCGCTATCGTAAGCACCGGGCTCTCTGGTGGCTATGACCAGTTGAACAATATAGGCCTCAACAGCTTCTGCCATGTGCACGGATAAAACCGCTTGGCGAGCTTTAAATACGGCGTCTTGGGAAAGTGCTGTGGGCGGTGCTGGGGTGGTACCGCTGGCCTCACGTCGTGCCAGTTGAAGAATGCGTGTTTCGGCATCAGCATCTGGATAGGACACATTGACTTGCATAAGAAATCGATCAAGTTGAGCTTCGGGTAACGGGTAAGTTCCCTCTTGTTCGATGGGGTTTTGCGTTGCCATGACCAGGAACATTTCCGGAAGGGGGTAGGTGCGCGTTCCTACGCTTACTTGCCGTTCAGCCATGGCCTCCAGCAGGGCAGATTGCACTTTCGCGGGAGCTCGGTTGATTTCGTCCGCGAGTATAAGGTTGTTGAAAATAGGGCCCTGTTGAAATTCAAAGGTCCCTTGTTGCGGTCGAAAAATATCGGTGCCCGTGATATCCCCAGGAAGCAGGTCGGGAGTAAATTGAATGCGATGAAAGCCGCCCTCTATCCCTTCTGACATTTGTTTTATGGCACGGGTTTTGGCCAGGCCCGGGGCGCCTTCAACCAGAAGGTGTCCATCAGCCAGCAGTGCAATTAATAGTTTGTGAATGAGATCATGCTGGCCAATAATTTGGCCAGCCAACCATTGCTCAAGTTGTTGTAAGGGTGTCGAAGTCACGTAAATCGCTCTGTCGTAGGAATCCAAAGGATATGGGTCCTGTTATGACAAAAACAAGTGTTGTGAGTTCAGCCCAAAACGGTGAAAAACCTTGAAATCATCTAATTCCTGTCCTAATTCTGGCCACTGCGTCAGGGTTAGGTGGTGATTAATCGATGGATCTGGTCAAAAGCCCGAAAGCTTATGGCAGGCTGTAATATTGGTTAGGCCTTCCCACTGGTCGATTCGACCCTCGCGCCACCCTTGTAACCAACTCAGTTTATGGGGGCCGGTTCCATGTGGGCAGGTTTCACGTGAACGCCCAGAAAGCCCGATTTGGTAGCCACGTTCAAAAGCACGTTTCAGCATATCGCGTTTGGATCTTCGCATCGTTCGATCTCCTAATTATTGGTAACAACTGTTGGTTCAAAGAATCAACGTATATCAATCGCAAATGAGGGAAATGGGTGCAGAGCAGCCGGTAGGCCTGTCCTGAACGGGTGTGCCTCAATGGGGCATAACCCTTGTGGTGCCGAGGCGTGGCTGCCGTTGTTGACAGCTTGCAGGATGCTTCTTTGAGTTGTTATTGAAAGTCTGCACAACCTGAATAAAAACAGAAGCCACAACAGCTGTCGAGGTTTGATTGGTTCTAATCAGCAATTGGGATCTTTAAAAGCTACCTAACACTTAATATTTTTTCTGTTGTTGTCGTAATAAGCCGTTGTAAAGCCGACGGGAAAATCTAAGGTGGTACAAATATTGTTCCTTTTGCTGGTGGGCAGTCGAAAATTTAAATTTTCTACAGACGTCGGAATAAACGTTGGCGCGCCGATGCTAGGGCGGGCACGTTAACAAGGGTTTAGGCGTTCTGCGGGGTAAATCAGGGTAGCTAGGGGAGGCCATGGGGGGTAAGTGGCCTGCAACTAACGTCTCAGCCTTGTAAGCACCGCTAAGCTAAAAATTCTTTATTAAAAGGACTACCCCTGAGGGCTGCTGCAGAAAATTTTTTCGCACCTTGTCCCGGTTTTTCTTGGTGTAACGAACTCAGTTTTTGTTGTTAATCGCTAAATAGCATTGCGTGAACCTTCGTCCAGGCGCCGGCAAGCGTTAGGTGGTGGCCAGAGTTAAATGTCGTTGGAGTTTGGTTTTCGGTGGGCGATCTTTGCATTCGCATTAATTTTCGCTGGCGCCAAATCTTGTGTGATCCGGACTGAAAATAGGGTCGTACAAAGCGCATTGGAACGGCCACAGGGTTGGTCCCAGTATGTCTTGCGATAGCTTTAGGCCATCTTCCCCCAGATGGTTTTTTCTCCCCGGCCCTCGCGGCCGGGGTTTTTTTTCTACCCTTTCTTTTTGGCGCGGGCTGTTCTGCGGTGCAGCGCTGCTACCATTGGTGGGCTGTGGGTCTGCAGAACTGCAGGAGCACGAGATAGTGAGCCCTGAGCTGCAGCCCGAAGATTTCTTTTCAGGTGTCTTAACCGCACACGGGGTGGTGCGTGACCGTCGGGGCGGTGCGATTCGGCAATTCAATGCAGATATTAGCGCTTGCTGGTCTGACGGCGTTGGCACCCTAGACGAAGACTTTGTTTTCGACGACGGAGAAAAACAAAAGCGCGTTTGGACGTTAACCCCGGGCTCGAACCAAACGTTCATCGCCACTGCTGGTGATGTCGTGGGCGAGGGAGTGGGTCGCTGGAGTGGCAGTGCGTTTGTTTTGGACTACACACTGCGCATTCAACTTGAAGATAGTACCGTCGATGTTCGAGTCGACGATCGCATGTATCGGATTAGCGAACATGTTGTCGTCAATCAGTCGCAGATGACGAAGTTTGGAGTGGATGTGGGCGAAATACTGCTCACTATTATTCGTCATCCTGAGACCGAGGTTCAATGCGCTCCCGATTAACAACGCAAGTTCTTGGCTTTGCGGGTCTCACCCCTTTTTATGTGTCGCTAGCTGGGGTAGCCCTTTTAGAAGATTATCCTAGAGCCTTATCGGTTCAGGGGTTCGTTATTTATTCTTTGGCTATCCTTTGCTTTCTCTCGGGGGCTTTGTGGGGGCACGCGCGTAGCCTGCCCGATCGCGACCAAATTGGACATCTAGTGATTAGCAACGGCATTGTCATTTTTGCTGTTGCGAGCGTGCTAACGGCACAAGTGGTGCTGGCTGTACTTTTATTGATGCTCGGCTATTTGGCGCTGCTTTGGTTCGAACGGCGCACTGAGGAGACAAAGAATTGGTACTCCGCTATGCGCGCGCAGCTAACCCTTGGGGTCGTGCTCGCTCACTTGCTGTATGTTGGCTTGAACGTGGTCATGTTGGACTGACGTATTTGGCTCACATCCACACACTTCAAATGTGAAAAATGATCATAGGGAGCAACAATGACGGACCGTGAAGACCCATGGGTTTTGCATCACTATGAAGCGTCGCCCTACGCTGAGAAAATACGATTGATGTTTGGCCATACGAGACTGCCTTGGCATTCGGTCATCTCACCGCCTATGCCACCTCGCCCTAACCTCGATCCACTTACGGGGGGATACCGACGCATACCGGTTGCACAGCGTGGGGCCGACTTGTTTTGTGATACGGCGCTAATTTCGCTTGAAATTGCGAGGGAAACAGATCGCGCGGCGTTGCGTCCTGATTCCGTAAGTGAGGACTGTGAGCCACTAGTAGCCCACGCGCAGGGCGATGTCTTCTTCTCGGTAATCACCAGCGAGCCACCTTTGAAAATTTTGGGTGCGCTGTTGCGTAATTTCGGCCTTCGGCAAACCTATCGATTTTTTAAAGACCGAAAGAGCATGATGAAAGACGCTACGATTCGCCCGCCCTCAGGTAAGCGAGCCGGTGCTGTAATCTCAACGTTCTTTTCTGATTTAGATGCGCTGCTTGCAGATCGCGCTTTTCTTGATGGAGAGCGGCCAGGTTATGCTGATTTCGCAGCGATACATCCGGTCAAGTTCAAAATGGATCTCATGGGGACTGCTTTGCCCAGGGCTTTAAAAAATCTCAACCGCTGGTATGAGGCCATGCTTGCTCCGGGTCATGGCGAGCGATTTGAGCTGCAGCCCGATGCCGCGTTCAGGATGGCTGCTCAGTCAGAACCCCGGCCTTTACCTCCGTCAGAAACTCATGAATATTTGAATCAGCAGGTTAGTGCAGCGCCTACTGATTATGGTCAGGTTCCTATTACCGGTAGTTTGATCAGCGTGACAACCGAGCGCTATATTATCGCGAGACAAACAGAGGATTTTGGCGTCTTGCATGTCCATTTTCCTCGAGCAGGATACGTCGTAAAGCCCAGCTAGGGGCTAATACATTGATTACTCGGGAGTAGGGCATGACGCAGGGTTACGCTTTGGTTACGGGGGCGTCAGCAGGCTTAGGAACCGAGTTTGCGCGTCAGCTGGCGGCAAAAGGTTTTAATTTGTTACTGGTAGCTCGTCGTGGCGAGCGTCTTCAGACTCTCGCGACCGCTTTACAGCAAGAGTTTGGCGTCGTTGTGAAAACGCTGGTAGCGGATCTTGCTCAACCCAGCGCCCCGCTGTCAATCGAGCAGTTTTGTCATGAAAACACCCTCCAAATCGACTGGTTAATCAATAACGCCGGCATTGCGGGTCCGGACTTGCTGACCGATCGCGATTGGGGTGAGCAACAAGATTTTTTCCAGCTCATGATGTTATCGGTAGTCGAACTTTGTCATCGATTTGTACCTGCGATGGTCGCTCGGGGGTTTGGAAGGGTTGTAAATGTGGCCTCAGTAGCGGGGCGAATTCCTAGATCAGGGGGCTGTAACTACGGGCCTAGTAAAACCTATTTAATAGCCGTGTCTGAGGAGCTTAATTTAACTGTGGCTGGTCAGGGCGTGCATGTCACCGCACTGTGCCCGGGGTTCACTCACACCGACTTTCATGAAACTGCGGGCCTTGCCGACATGAAGGCCGGTATGCCACGTTGGCTCTGGTACGGCGCTGACATTGTTGTTAGTGACGGTATTCGAGGCGTAGAAGCCGGTAAGTCAATTGTGATATCCGGTCGTTTATATCGTTGGTTAGACCCTTTGTTTCAATCAACTTGGACCCGTAGATTTTTTCGGATTAAGGCTCGTCCAGAGCCTTCCTAACGGTCGGCTAGGGCTCCTTGGCGAAAATCTTTCATCCACTGTGTCGGTGAGCAGCGATTAACCGAACGGAAGGAGCGCCGAAAATTGGCGGCATTCTCATAGCCTAAGTCGGCGGCGACAGCTTCCACGCTAGCACCATCAAGCAGCATGTTTTTCGCGCAATCGTGGGCGGCTATTAGCTTTAACTCACGGAATGTCGTCTGCTCCTCCATCAGGCGTCGACTGAGGGTTCGCGGTGACAGGTGTAGTGATTCCGCAATGTCTTGAATATCGGGTAAGGGCGGGCGTTGAGACTGCAGCACACTGCGCAGGTGTCGTGTAAATGGCTTATCGCCGGGCGAAATAGCGTGTTGCAGCTGCTCGCTCAGGTGCCGACGTGAGAGTTGCCAAACTTCAGGGTTGCTAAACGGCGAGCGGGTATTTAACCATGCCGTGGGAAATTCCATTCCCGTAAATCGGCTATCGAAACTCAATTTGCCTTTGAGCTGGGTACCTATTGAGGCCTCCCGTGTGAGGCGGGGGTGAGCTACTTTAAAATGAATAGTGCCTTCGGTGGACCCTACCAGATCGGTGAGGTAGTCCTGAAGCAGGGCAAAGACAGTTTCAGCGTGTATGAGCAGTGAGGCGCCTAGGTCCCGATCGGTCTCCAGCGTTAATCGAGTCACGCTTCGCCCCGCTAATAACTCAAAATGTAAGTATTCGGCTTCTAGGGTCGAGTAGCTAGACATGGCTTGCAGACCCGCGCCCAAGGTGGGTGCTGACATCATGGCGACGCCCATCATACCCAGTGTGGCGAGCCCGTTGCGACTAACAATTACTGTGCCTAACGAAATTTCCCCGAGCATTTCTTGCGCATTGGCAAGCAATTTAAGAAAGTCTTCAAGGTCTAGCTTGGTGAGTTGCCACAAAGCCTCTGCATCAAGCTTGGAGCCCTGAAACAGCGCAGCTTCATCATGACCTCGGATCGAAAGTTCGCGATGAAGCAGTCGCGCGTAATGTGCACTTATCATGTTTCAACCCTCTTTAGGCGCATAATGACACCCTGATGGCGAAAGAGGAATGGGCCGTTTAGCGTTAAGTTGCTTAAACTGCGTGCATTAGGTTAGGAGAACATAAATGTCTGATCAAAATACAGCAAAGGTAATGAAGCGCTCAGCGAATGGTTATTGCGATGCCTTGGCGTGGCCCACAATATTGCTGATCGGCGTTGCACTTCCTCTATATTTTCTAACACCGGTAGCGGTGGTTATGGGGCTTTTGCCTGTGATTGCAGGAATGCTTTTAATGGGCTTTTTAACCTACGCCGTTTACACCGCATTACATGAGGCTGTCCATGGTGCGGTTTGTGGTGGTCTTCAGAAAAACCGTTGGGTCAATGAATGGGTGGGTTATGCCGCAGCGATTCCATCAGGTATCCCAATGTGCGCCCACCGCCATGAGCATTTTTCACACCACAATCACACCAACAAGGTGGGTGAGGACCCAGATCTGGTTTGTGCTGATATGACAACTAGTCTCTGGAGGCTTGTTGCGTCTCCAATGTTGCTAACCGCGCAGCAATACACACTTTTTTTGCGAGAGAGGTGGCCCACTGCTCACAAGGAGCTCCGCAGAACTTTTGTACTAGAAACCAGTGTCATAGTGCTCAGTCGCATTTTGCTTCTGATTGCATTATTCGGTCCTGTAGCTGCAAGTGCTGGTGTCTCAACACTTTCTGTGGGTGTTGACGTGCTCTTCACACTGGTTGTAGGGCCACTGCTTGGGCAAGTGGTTTTGGTTTATCTGTTTGCTTACGTCGTCCATAGGCCACACACCGTTGCGGGCAAGTTTGTTGACACCTCCATTTTCGAATTGCCGAAGGCATTTCGCGGAGTGGGCACTTGGCTGTGGGGTTTTCAGAACTACCACGGCATTCATCACGCGTTCCCTAGAGTCCCTTGGTATCGGTATCGTGCAGTTTTCGAAGCCCATCGTAGTGAGTTATTTGAGCAAGGTATGCCCACTTATCAACTTTCTGGCTTAAAATGGCGGCGTATTAACTGATATCTGAAGTCACAGGCAAGGAGATAAAGCATGCCCGTTATTACCTTCATCGAATTCGATGGTACCCAGCATCAAGTCGACAGCGAGTCAGGTCTCTCTGTCATGGAAATGGCTATGAAACACGACATTCCTGGTATTGACGCTGATTGTGGAGGCTCGGCTGTTTGCGGTACCTGCCATTGTTTTGTGGAATCATCAAGTGAGCTGCCGGCGGTGGAGCCTCAAGAGGAGTCTATGCTGGGACTGCGCCCAGATCGTGAATCAAACTCGCGCCTTAGCTGCCAACTGCAAGTGAGTGATCAGGGCGGAGATATGACGATTCGACTGCCAGAGTATCAAATGTAACATCACGATTTCGGCCGCACAGCGGTATGGGCTACGCCCCCATAACCGCGCTTAATATTGAAAAAGGATCAGCCCATGAACCAAGCAGTTACTCGAAAAGATGGATTGCCTGACCCTTTGAGCACCCCGTTAGATCAACTCGACATAGCCGACCCGAGGCGGTTTGAGTTTGATACTTGGCAGCCACTTTTTGAGCGGCTACGCAGTGAGGCTCCAGTTCACTATCAAGCACAGGGTCCTGCAGGGCCAGCACCTCACGGAGATTTTTGGTCGGTAACCCGCTTCGAAGACATTGTTGAGGTAGAGAAGAACTGGGAAGCGTTCTCTTCTGAGCCCTCTATTGCCATTTTGGATCCAGAACCTGACATGTCGGTACAGATGTTTATTGCAACTGACCCACCGCTTCATGATGATCAGCGACGGGCGGTTCAGGGCGCCGTCGCCCCAAAAAATCTGCAGGAATTTGAGGCGTTAATTCGCCAGCGTACCCAAGAGACGCTGGACGGCTTGCCTTTGGGGGAAACCTTCAACTGGGTAGATCGAGTTTCCATTGATCTGACCACCAAAATGTTGGCCACGCTTTTTGATTTTCCTCAGGAGCAACGTCAATTGTTGACGCATTGGTCAGATGCGGCTACATCCGATGCACGTATTACGGCGGGCCGGGGTCTGAGCATCGATGAGCGTCGAACAATCATGGGTGAAATGCTGCAATCATTTACCCAGCTCTGGCATGACCATAAAGCCAACGATCGGGAGTCCTTTGATCTGATTCGTATGTTGCAGCGTGATCCCAAGACCCAAAACATGGTCGATGAACCCTTTTCTTATCTGGGTAACTTGATGCTGTTAATTGTGGGTGGCAACGATACGACGCGAAATTCTATGACGGGAGGTGTGCTGCATTTACATCAAAACCCGTCTGAGATGGCCAAGCTAAAGGCAAATCACGGACTGATTCCATCCATGGTATCTGAGATTATTCGCTACCAGACGCCACTTCCTCACATGCGTCGAACTGCTACACGGGATGTTGAGCTCAACGGCACCGTTATTCCTAAGGGTGGCCGCGTCGTTTTGTGGTACGTCTCGGGTAACCGTGACAGCAATGCCATTCCCGAGGCAGATAAGTTTATTATCGATCGGCCAAATGTTCGCAATCACCTAAGCTTTGGTATGGGTATTCATCGATGCATGGGGAATCGATTGGCTGAGATGCAGCTGCGTATCGTTTGGGAAGAGATCTTGGAGCGCTTTGAGCGCATTGAGGTCGTCGGCCCTGCCGTTAGAACCTGCAATTCGTTTGTTCGAGGCTACCATGAGCTGCCCGTGAGGTTGCATCCGAAGGTCTAGGTCAAAGCTCGCAGCTCTAGCCCCTTTTGGTCCCGGGACTGTTAAAGGGGTTGACCGCCAGTCTCTTCCAATAAAGAGAGCGACCACAGCGTCAGCAAAGCTGCCAACAATATGTAGATCGAAACGAAGATAATCCCCAGCTCGTGCCAGAGCAAAACCGCAATGGTGGGGGCGAGCGCACCACCGACAATGGCTCCTATTTGATAACCCAAGGATGCACCGGAATACCGAACCTCTGTAGAAAATAGCTCGGTAAAGTAAGCGGCTTGAGGGCCATACTGCATGCCGAGAAAAGCCAGCCCCAAAGTGATGCCTAATACAATCAGGGGCAGAGAGCCTGTATCGATAAGAGGGAATAAAGCGAAACTCCATAGCCCCGTTAATATAGCGCCCCAACGATAAACCCTTTTTCGTCCCAATCGATCAGAGAGCCCTGAGAAATAAAACTGCGTTGGCACCATCACCGCAGAAGCGATTAAAACTGCTACGAGCATGGACTCTCGGGACAGATTGACGGTGGGTGAGTTGAGCCCGTAGGCAACGGTGAAAGCGATCAAAATATAGAAGGTCACTTGTACCGATAAAAATGCACCAGCTGCGAGCATGATTGTTCGGGGGTATTTTTTCAGGGCCTGTAAAACTGGTGATCGAACAACCACCTCGGTATGACTTTGCGAGTCTTGCGTGGCCTTTAGAGCTTTAAAGGCTTCGGTATCCTCAAGGCGTAGCTGCACAAAGAGTGATACGCCGATCAAAATGATACTGGCGAGAAAGGGCAGCCGCCAGCCCCAGCTCATAAAGGCCTCGTCACTCATGCTCATGCTGACACCGATAAACGCGAGGTTAGCGAGGATGACCCCAACGGGAGCACCGGCCTGCGCATAAGCGCCATACCAGCCTCGTTTATTGGCAGGGGCACTTTCGGTGACCAGTAACATTGCACCGCCCCATTGACCACCAATGGCAAGGCCCTGAATAAAGCGCAGTAAAACCAGTAGCAACGGTGCCGCAATACCGATGCTTCCATAGGTGGGAAGCAATCCGATAAGCGTTGTTGCCAATCCCATCATCATAAGGGCAGCGACTAAGGTGTGCTTTCGACCCACCCTATCACCGAAATGGCCAAAGATAATGCCGCCCACCGGTCTGGCAACAAATCCAACGGCAAATGTACTGAAGGAAATAATAAGCAGAACCATGGGAGGAAGGTCCTGCGGGAAAAATGCTTTTGGAAAAACGATGGCGGCGGCAGTGCCGTAAATAAAAAAATCGTACCACTCAATACTTGTCCCGGCGAGTGATGTGAGAGCGACTTTACGCATATTTTTTCTGTCGTCATGCTCGGCGGCCATATTTGCGTCCTTTCTCCAATTGGATTTTTCTTCTTATTTCGGCCATAACAATCCCACTCAAAGCGCGGTATGTCGAGCTTTGTTTGTGCCCCGTCACACGCGATGGAATATTCATTCAAGACCGCGTTATGGGGGAAAGGCGTGGTTATGCGGGCCATCGATATATCGATTGCAGTGCTTTCGCGCCGCCGTTACGTCAGGCTATGTCAACTTAATCAAGGTTGAGTCTCATTGGGAACTTCTTAATAGCCATAGCCCCTCCTTGTACGTTAAATTGGGAGTCTTAAAAGGAGTCTTTATGATTGACTATCACAATCCAGATGCACCAATAGGCGTTGAGGAAATACCGTATGAGCTGTCTCTAGCCGTCAAGCCAGAAGCCGCTACGACGATTGGTTTATTGGCCAATGGGTTTCCCGATTCCGTTGAATTTTTAAACGCTGTGGGTGACGCTATTCAGGCACTGTTTCCTGGTATTACCTTGCGGGCGTACAACAAAGGTAACGCCACTATTCCTGCCGGGGACAAGCTCTTGCAGGAAATTACGGGAGAATGTTCCGGCGTCATTGCTGCCTACGGACATTGAGGCTCTTGCACCACCGGCACCGTGCGTGACGGAATTAATATTGCAAACCTTGGTATTCCAGCAGTTGCATTGGTGACGGAAGAATTTTGGGCTCAGGGCGACTTTGTTGCTCAGTCCTTGGGCATGCCAGCAGTGCCCCGTGTTCAGTTGCCTCACCCTGTGGCAGGAACAGAGACGACGACTATGCGTAAGATCGCAGAGTCAGTAGCGCCCACGATTATTCAGGCTTTGGAGGGGGGCGGTGACTGATTTGCTTTCTGCAGCTGATGAGGCACAAGCGCTTGAGGATTTGCATCAGCGAGGGTGTACTGACGGCCTACCCGTGGTTATTCCCACGGCTGAGAGGGTTGCGCGCATGGTGCTGGCCTCCGGCCAGGCCGGAGATATGGTGCTGGGCACTATGGGGCCGGGTCATGGGGTGGCGAGTATTGAAAAGGTTGCTGTGGCGGCGGTTATGGCGGGGTGTCTGCCTGACTATATGCCGGTTGTCGTAGCAGCAGTTAAAGCTGTCATCGAGCCGGCTTTTGACCTTACGGAAATGCAGGCAACAACCCACTGCACCGCCCCATTGATGATTGTCAACGGCCCTGCACGCCATAACTGTGGCCCTATTGTTTCTGGTACCGGTGCTCTTGGTCCAGGGCATCGAGCCAATGCCACAATAGGACGGGCGTTGCGACTGACCATGATCAACATTGGAAAAGCCAGACCCGGTAGTTCGGACATGGCTCTGCTGGGTCATCCGGGCAAGTTTACATATTGTCTTGCCGAGGACGAAGAGGGCAGCCCTTTTCCGCCTCTTCACGTTTCATTGGGTTTTGATGCAGAAGACAGTGTTGTCACTATTGTAGGTGCAGAGGCGCCACACTCGGTAATTTATGCCGGAGATGGCGATGATCCTAAGGGCTACACCGTATTACTTGAGTTACTGGCGTTAGCGCTGGCTAACCCACCCAGCAACAATGCCTCTTTAACCGGTGGTTTTGCGACGGTTGTGTTGAATCCTGAGCACAGTGAGATCTTGCATAAGGCAGGCCTCACTCGTGAAGATATAGCTCGCGAGCTTTATGAGCGTAGCTCTTTGTCCGATGAAACGGTCAAGCGACTTATGCCTGTATTCAGCGGTATACCAGCAAATACGGGCGAGGATCCTACCCGAAGGATGGCTTTTAGGAGTCCGGAACAGATATTAATCATTCAGGCCGGTGGTAGCGGGTTGTACTCAATGGTTATGCCTTCTTGGTGCGCTGGAGCTCACGGTAATTCTGCCGTTAGTATCAAAGTAGAGTCTGATGTTTTCTGTGAGATTCCTAGCTTCACAAAGCCTTAAGGTTTTGTTTGTCACAAATGCCGACACTAGAACGTAGCGGCGTGGTTCTAGTACTTCGAAATATTGAAAAACAGCTGGTTGTGGCCCCAGTCGGCGCGGTGGTTAAACCACATCAAGCAACTGTTTTTGTTGTCACGCAATTTTTGCACTGACCTAGGCTGTCAGATGTGCGGTGTAAGCCTTCCATCAGGTGGCAGGAGCGGTGTTCTTCTTACCTTTTGTAAATTATCACCTCTTCTGAGATTTTGGAGCTTCCGCAACTTTCCAGCTTAAAGTGGCGAATCATGCTTTGATGATGGGTAGTTCTACACTGATGCGGGCCCCCTGAGCTGTGTTTTCAGCAATCATATTCCCGCCCATATCGTGCACAATGCCAAAACTGACTGACAGCCCTAAGCCGGTACCAACACCTACATCCTTGGTGGTGTAGAAGGGTTCGAAAATTCGTTTAAGTGCGCCTTCGGGAATGCCAGCCCCAGTGTCAGACACGCTCAAGGTTACCCAGCTTTCACTTTCTTGTGATACGGCGATGGAAAGCATTTTTTGTATTTTTCCACCGCTCTTGATGGCGAAATTGGCATTGGCAACCAAGTTCAATAAGACTTGCTCCAATCGAATCTGATGACCCCAGATCATTATTTGATTCGCAAGTGGCTCCACCGATATTTTGATTTCGTCCAGCTTGAGCTGCGGTTCCATTAACTCAACAACATTGTTGACGGCATCCTTTAGATCAAATGCATAGCTTTTCTCTTTAGCCTCGCGACCGAAAATGCGCATTTGATCGGTGATAGACGATGCGCGAAAAACTTGCTCCTTTATTCGATCGATTTTTTTAAGAATATGATCGGGTACGTCGGCGCGGCCTCGAGCTGCTTGTTGCGATATATTTTCCGCCGCAATATTAATTGCATTGAGTGGTTGATTTAATTCGTGGGCCATACCGGCAGCCATTTCGCCCAGCGTAATCATTTTGGAAGACTGAATAAGGTTTGCTTCTGTACGCTTGCGTTCTGTTATGTCTTGTAATGTTACGAATGCCTGTGAGGGGTTAGCTCCGTCATAATGATATAACTGGTACACATGGCGGATTTCACCATCGCGTCGCACAATTTTGTACTCTATATCGAGATCCTCTTCACTATTGTAATAGTCCAAATAGCGCTGACGATCAGCCGGATCTACTAGCTCCAAATCTGCTTCGAACGTTGCAAATTTATTTAGGAATTCAGATTGCTCATAACCAAAAATGCCAGCCCACTCTTCAGAAACTTCAGAATAGGTGTTGAGGTCGTAGTTCCAAATAGCGTGGCCAATATTGGCTATTTTGGCGCTTAGTCGAAGTAAAGCAACGCTATTCGATAGGGCTTCCTGCCCTTTACGTAAACCCTCCTCGGCTTGCCTAGCCTTTGTAAGATCCTGCATAACAATAAGATACTGAGGGCCAATGCCCTCCTCGGTGGGCAGGAGGCGGGTCTGTTGTTTTAAGTGCCGAATTTGACCGTTGGGTATTCGTACTCTGTATTCAACGAATGAATCTGAGTGAGCTGATTGGTGTTCTACTTGGCTCTCATAAGCTAGATAGGCTTCTCTATCCTCTTCAACAACAAGTAGAGCATATGCCTCTAAGCTCGAAATTTTCTCTAGATATGTTGCGACGTCCATACCGTGGATTTTAGCCATAACGTCTGACACGTAAATATCTCGGTCGAGCTGGTCATCCCAAATAGCGTGACCCAAATCAGCAATATCAGCGGCTTGCTCTAAAGAACTCCGTATTACGTTGGTTTTGTGGATGTGCGTGTGTAGGTTGCTTAGCTGCCGGTCTTGCTGATCAATGATAGCGATGAGCTCACGCGCAGACTTACGGGCGTGTGGAGATTGTGGGCTGCCATTGTTTTCATCCGCTTTTTCTTCATTGGTGGGCAAAGACGAGTCTCCTTGCTGCAACATTTGACGCCATTTTGTAAATGCACTGTGACTGAGTTCACAATAAACCAATCACCAAAATTAAAACAGTGGCGAGGCGCTGAATTTGTTTGATCGTTGGCTCGCACCGATAGTGCGAGTTACATTGCCCAAAACATGAGTAATGTTCGCATTTGATCTACAATCATCCAGGTAAATTGATTAGGCGGAGTGACTCAACCATGCAAAAAAAAGCGTTTTCTAGTAGCGGGTTATTACTCTTCAAATTTCTCTTGGCCTTTGCCGCGCTTGCGGGTGTACCAAGCTTTGCTCAGGAAGGAGATGACCTCGAGATTGTAAATTACATCGCTTACTCTGATTCGTTAGCCAGTTCCGGGCAGCCTTCAGGAGACGCACTTGAGGTAATTTCTAAAGCTGGAGTTGAGCGAATTGTGTACCTTGCGTTTGGAGATCATGACACTTCACTGCCGGGGGAGGATCGGATTGTTCGTGATCTTGGGATGCAGTTTGTTCATATTCCTGTGATATGGGAGGCGCCCACGGTCGCAGATTACGAGATATTTTCCGCGGTGATGCAACAGGCAGAGGGAGCAAATACTTTGGTTCATTGTCAGGTCAATTGGCGCGCCAGTAGTTTTGTTTTTCTCTATCGGGTCATTGCTCAAGGGGTATCGATGAATGATGCAGTTTTGGCACTGAATTCTATCTGGACACCCAGCGCTCAGTGGCGGGAGTTCATTGTTACTGTTTTGAACGCTTATAATCTTGATCTAGATTGTGAGTTTTGTGGGGCCTTGAAGGGTTAACCAGGGGTCTGTACCTACAATCAAACTCAACGCACTCTCGTTGCCGCAAAGCGTGGCTTCATGTTCATTCTTCCGGGCATGACACGGGCTACAGGACGAGACTTAAGCGTGTTTTTATCGATTTTTGTATCGCGTAAAGATCGAAAAGTAAGCGCTAATGCATAGGTTACAGGGCACTAATTTGCAGCGTCAAAGTCAACGGTTAAGGTTCAGTTACGTGATGCTTTTGATCATGGCCGGATGGTTATATTCAGATTTCCTTCAAGGTCAAGACGAAGTAAGAGCGCTGGGGACGAAAGAGATTCAATCGGTATTTGCTGATGTGCTAGATAAAGCTGAAGTTCTCGATACGGCGGGTGTACAGGCAGAGACCCGTTGGTACGCTGATGGATATTTCGAAACACGATGGTGGAGTGTGAGCCGTGAGGGGCGGGCTGCTGGACGTTGGATGGCTAGGGATAATAAGCGCTGCGTACTGCTATCTGAGCCTTTGACGTCTGTAGGTGAGGGTTGGCAATGCGCCAAGATACTTCAGCAGCCTGATGGTTTTTATCTTTCATTAAACCCCGACGGTACCCGTCATGGTCTGCATCAGCTTGTCGTATTACCAGACTTGTCGAAACCGCTGCATCCTTCACCGAATTAAACTTCCTCCCGTTGAGGTGCTTTGAGGTAGCAATTGCGATCAATGAACGGTCTAACTGCTTTGCCCGGCATTACTACCTCTAGAGCAATTTTCTCCTGCTGTACTTGCAGCATTGCCTAAACCGCAGGCCGTCAGTGTTGCGTGCGCGCGATCACCATTTTTTCAGTATGGTTCTTGTAGAGATTTGCCATGGCCTGTTGGCGCTTTTTACAGTGCATAGCAGTGCACCAGTTATTCAGCCTAGTTAGGTCTTCTCCCTGGCCCCACTCTTCAGATTGCAGCAAATCATGAAGCTCATTGCTTATTTTTTCGAGCAGCGGGGCGATCAGATCTTGGCAACGAATCTCATTGAGCGTAACAACCAGTTTGTTGGTACTTTCCACCATCCGAGTTGCCCATTGCCAAGATCTAGTGGCCCGTTTGGATACTTGAAAATGACAAATTTGTAAGGCACCTCCAAACTCTAGAAAAGCGGCCTCTGCCATATCGCGTCGAAAATAAGCCAGGCCGCAGTCTGAGTAGCTTTGGTAAGCGCTGTCTGCAGCACCATGGGATTGACAGAGTTTTTCGACTAGCTTTTGGTCTAAAAATGAAACTCTCAGGTGATTATATTCCACAATGTCTCCTAGGCCGTCGGCTACCTTAATCATGTTAATGATAATCATTATCATTTAAAAAGGCAAATCTTTAACTTTAAACGCATAACTAAAGCCACGCGGCCCTACTTGATAGCCGAGGAAAAATTCTTCGCTCTGTTTACTCGGGCGGGGCCAACCGATGACGTTTGAGGTGCTGTTAAACCTGAGTGCGTCGTATTTCAGCATATTTGTGACGCCCGATTCCTCGCTATCGCTGGGAAAGAACACGATACTCAAAGCTGCAGTGGTGGCTTTGACTTGCAACGCTTTCACTGCGCTATAAATGGGTTGGCAACTGGATGTTCCTCACCAATCAGAATCCATGGTTTAGAGCATGCTCCGTTGTAGTACCTTCTATCATGGTTAATGGGCTGAGACTGAATTTGCTATGAGAAATCCTTCAACTGAAGCAGTTCCTGCTAACGTCACTCGGACAGTTTGGGGGTATGCTGCCTTGCGGTTGTGTGCGGGTACTGAGCGACTTGGGTCAGATGTTCTTCCTATATTGAAGGACATTGGCCTTGGGATATCCGAGTTGAAAACACCGGGCTCCCGAATTCCATTCGAAGCTTATCAGCGGCTTGTGTTGGCGTGTGTTCTCGCAACTGGTCGCGAAGATTTGGGTCTCTATATCAATACGCACATACCCGCATTAGGCAATACGTTCATTCAGAATGCCCTAGTCTCTAGCCGATCTGCTAAGAGTGCTTTTTCTCGATTTGAAGAGCTGGCAAATATCGTTGACTCGTCGTTGAAGGTTGGATTCGAGTTGAAAGGAGAGGTTTCCGCGTTTGTCTTTGAGGCGCCACCAGAAATTTGGCCTGAGCCAACCCAATATTTTCGCGAAGACTTGTTCATCACTGGCGTGGTTCAAACAGGGCGTCTTCTCTTAGCTCCAAACGATGGGTACGTTGGAATTGAGGTGCAAAGAGATGCACCGAAAGATGTGGCTCCGTGGCATGAGTTTTTTGGAGACCAAATAACTTGGGGTGCCACCGAATCAAAGGTTTGGTGGAAAACAGCGGCAATTCACAGGGTGCGACCTGCTCATAACGAGGGTGTAGCGTCTGCGAACTTTGAGTTGGCTTTGCAAAGTCGGCTAAATAGCAGTGACTTAGTAAGGCAGGTGAAAGCCTTGCTAAGGGCACGGCTTGCAGAGGGTAATGCGGTTCAGAAAGTAATCGCCGAAGACATAGGCTTGGAAATCAGAACACTGCAGCGCAGTCTCAAGGCTGAAGGCACGAGCTTTCGAAGTTTGCTCACCGGCGTCCGTAAGGAGCAGGCCTTAAAATGCCTGTCTATGGAGCAACCCATTGGGGTTATTTCTGCCGACTTGGGTTACCTAGATCAGAGTGCATTTTCAGCGGCATTTAAAGGTTGGTTCGGTGTGTCGCCAGCGGAGTACAGGAAGTCCCAGAGCGAGTAATTGCAGGCGCCCTCGGGGTCAAATCTGTTTTAAAAACGTTATGCAGCGTATTGGCAGTGAAGCTGACGGGCACGCATTGATGCACTATATGTCGTAAAAAAATTATGTTTTTGTTGGATTTTTCTTGTTCTCGATATAGTCCGACGGCGATAGCCCAAACCAAGCCTTGAAGGATTTAGAAAACGTCCCTGGATCGTCATACCCCAGTCTGGAGGCTACCTGAGCAATGGGCTCTCGAGTGTCGAGCAAGTTTTTAGCATGCTCTTGGCGAAGCAATTTTAAAATTTCCTTGAAGCTCGTGCCGTCCTCCTTGAGGAGACGTTGAAGTGTTCTCGTTCCCATATTGAGATCACTGGCGACTAAATCCGGTGTCGTATTTCCTGCCTGCAAATGCTGGGAGATCTGCGATTCGACCCGGTGGTGTAAGCTCGCTCTAAGCACCTGCTGTAGCTGAGGCTCCATTAAGGCGTCGTTGAGCAGGGCCGTTGACTCGTCTGCGAGCAGACGGGGGTGCAGCAGGGCTTTGCTTTCCCATGCAACTTCTACCTCCTGTGCTTCCCATTCAATTGTCTCAGAAAGGCAGGCATGCCATGTCGCCGTGTTAGTGGGCTCGGGTTGGATCAATTTGACATACCGAGGCTTGCAATTTTCAGGGGTAAGGTAATCGGTGGCTAAACACAAGCTCGATACCAATGCGTCTTGCATAGCTGGATTCCATTGGCTGTTCCAGCCACGAATACTCACGATATGCGTGTCGTCGTGTTGTTTAATTGAGAAGACGGTGCCGCTCTCTATTACTGGGGCAAATTTTTTAAACCGATTTATGCCATCCAGTGCACTGGCGCTAGCTCTTACCGCGATCCCTAAGGCTGAATTGGTGATCGGCACTGATTGCCCGGCAAGGATACCAAAGTCATCGTGACCGGTCTCAACTTGGCACTGGGCTAGCATCAGATTGAAAGCATCAGTTGAAACGCGAAGTCCCGGCTCGAACAACTGATTCAGCGACAGGTCAAACTCGTCGAGTAACGCATCGGCATTATAGCCGAGGCTTTCCAAGGCAACGCAAGCGCGTAAAACACTGTGTCGCCAAACAGTTCGGCTGTTGGATCCTTGCAACAAAAATTCCCACCTTCATGCGCCGAAAGACACGCTCCACCCTAATACCCCTGTCGCCTTTCCGCAACATGTGTTTTATTTAAGCCCTACTTGATAGCGCTTTCTTTCAGAGTGTGCCTACGTGAAGAAGCAGCAATTGATGCGAATATAATCACGTTGTTAACAGTAGGCTGCGCTGTTGAGTGTTGAGTGTTGAGTGTTGAGTGTTGAGCCCAATAGCAATTTTAGGAGGCAGTTTTTTAGCTTACTACTGTGTAATGAGGCGCAAATGATTGCGCTCTTAAGTGCCTAGCAGGCTGAGTTCAAAGGGCGCTTCTGCTACGTGAGGTAAATCACAAAAACGAGCTGCTCGTAGATTTGAAGCTGAAAAAAAGCAAAGCTGTCGTGTTTTGACAACAACTTGGCGCCTAAAGCCTCACGACATTTGTCTTGATTGTGTGACGGTACAAAAATGAATAAAGCGGCGACATTTTTAAATAAACCTCAGCGGGCCCAGGCCAGCTACTCCGCATTTTTCAGTCCGGAAAATGCGAGAGATAAAATCGATCTGGCAATATTGGCGCTGATGTTACCCGATGACCCCGAGCGAGCTGTCAAAGATGCGTTCATGCATTGTCATCTCGCGTTTGACGGGGTGCCTAGGGAAACTCTCGATGCTTATTTTCAAGGCCACAGCGCGGTCGCCTTTGAAATATTACAGGGACTTATGAGCACGGTTGGGTCAATGTCGGCCTCTATTTACGACCGTGCTGAGAGTTTAAATGTGTCGCAGCGGCAGCACTTGTGTAATGCCTTGCTGGTCGTTTTTAGTGCTTTGAATACCCAGTCATGAGCCAGCAGCAAGCCAGCCTGTTTTGCCCTATAGAGATCTCCCGGCACCAATCAATGTGCGCTGTTGTCACTGAAGCCTAGCCCTGTGGATGATGTCGTGGTTCGTGAAACCCCTACTGTGTGGCGCCACGCAGCTGTGCGGGTGTGCGCTGCTCTCCGGCAGCTAGGAAAAAATCCTCAACCGCTGTTATCTCGCCTCCACATCAACGTTGATGATTTATTAAGGCCGGGATTTAGGTTGCCCTCGGTTTCATTGTCGCAGTTGCTCGCCGAAGGGTCCCAATTGCTCGATCGTGAAGACTTTGCTTTGTATGCTGGCGCCGAAGTGGAACCGCTTGGTAATAGCGCTCTGCGATGGGCAGTAGCGTTAAGCCCAACGCCCGCGCGAGGGATCCAACGATATGTGGACCTTTTCCCACTTATTACCGATGGGGCTCTGGCGAGTTTTGAGTCGCGCGGCAAAGAACACGCACTGACAATATCCTCATCGTTCGGTAGTAACGCTCATAAAATGGACTCATTTCAGGAAGATATGTTGTTGTCGGCCACACTGACTGCGATTGAAGCTCTATTGCCTGATGGTTGCCAGCACACCCGTATGGAATTTACGCAGCGTAAACCAGACGACCCCAGCCCATGGTATGAGTTTTTTGGTGAGGAAATTAAGTGGGCAGCGCCGCAATCAAAAATTTGGTGGGAAACGTCGGTGCTGTGCACTCCTAAATTGGATTCCAATGAAGAGCTTGCGCTGGCCCATGAGCATTTAGCGATGCAGCAACTTGCGGCGGTAACCAGTCAGACTTGGGCACAACGTGTGGAGTGGCAGATTACCGCGACGATATTGGATGGTAGTGTCACGCAGACAGCCGTTGCCGCGCACCTAGGTGTAGAAATTAGAACGCTGCAACGACACTTGAAGGCGGAGGGGGCAAGCTTTCAGGAGCTGTTAGCTACGGTCCGCAAACGTCATGCGTTAAATCAGCTGAGTTGTAACAGGCCAATCGCACAGATAGGCTATGAACTCGGCTACACAGATCCGAGTGCGTTTTGTAATGCATTTAAAAAGTGGTTTGGCGTTTCACCGGGGAACTATTTCAAAGTAGCGAAAACAATCTGAACACACGCCTTTGATCCGAGGTTTATGATTGTTGCTGTCCGAAGCGCCGGGTTACGTTACCGCCGATATCAGAGCGAGGCTGACATGCAGGAAGATTTTGAGAGGCCTGCGAGTGTTAACGTCGCCCCTGTCTCTATCGGAATTTTACCATTGCTGAGAGTTTATCAGGAACGTTTGAATCGACTTCTATAGCTAGTGGGGCTATGCCCAACCCAGTTTTTAAACGCTTTGGAAAAGGCCCTTTGATCACTATAGCCTAAGTCGCTGGCGATAGATTCGATAGATTCTGACTTGGTAAGTACTCTATCTATCGCCTGCGTTTTACGCACCTCTTTCAATATGTCTTTGAAGCTTGTGCCTTCCTCCTTTAGATGACGTTGTAGCGTTCGTGACGCCATCCCAAGGTCACGACTAATTAGCTCTGCGTCAGGCACTACAGTATTTATTTGCATCAATATTTTAGATTCCACTTTTTTCGCGAGAGTAGGATGCGGGAGTTTGTGCAGCTGTTTTTTGACCATTGCTTCGTTAAGTTGTGCGGTCGCCTCATCAGCCGTAAAGCGCGGTTGAGAAAGGATCGTGTCATCCCAGGTAATCTGAATTTCGTCTGCTTCCCAGTGAATAACTGGGCCCAATAAATTGTGCCAGGGATCGGGGCTTGCAGGCTTTTTCTGCCGCAGCTTGATACACAAGGGTGGAGTGTTTTTAGGAAGCGTTTTCTGTGCCATGAAACATAGCCGGGATACGAGGATATCTTCCATTATTGGCTGCCACGTGCTCCCCCAGTCACGAACACGTAAAGTGCATGTGTTGGCCTGTCGTGCCATCGATAAGATGATGCCGCTCTCTATTAGAGAGGCGTATCGACAAAGCCGTTCTAGCCCTTTTAAGGCGGTGCCGCTGGCTAGCCAGGAAATTGCGAGGGGGCTGTTGGTTAGTGGGGGGCGTTGCCCCGCTAAAACACCAAAGCTGCTTCGCCTAGTGACCGCTTTGCACTGCAGCAGAATGCTTGCCAGAACCTCGGACTTGACCCTGAAATTTGGGGTCATCAATTGATTAGGCTCTATATCAAACTGGGCTAAGAGATCATCCGCATTTCCGCCCATTTCTTCAAAAGTACTGAGAACACTCAACAGGATGTGCCGCCACACGGTTTGATTGCCATTGTCTTTCATCTGCCGTTACACCACTTCAGCATAGATACGTTGCTTCATTTTAACGCTGCATGTCTGTTCCTCAATACCTTTGGTGGGAACTGTGATTGGCGTCACTGTGATAGTCCAGACATAGACTATCGCAATGGTAGTCGGAGAAAACTACCCATATTTATTAGTGCTGGTGTGCTTATAAAAATAAGCGCAAGGGTCGGTTAAGAGCTTGCAGCGGCGATGGCCTACCTTGCACTTGATTTAGATTGTGAGTCTTCCTCTTATAAGATCACGGGTCCATTGCCTGCATTGCGAGCGAACTGGACTTTTAGCAAGCCCGCGATCCAATAAGTCCTTAAAAGCTCTTCTGGCGTCAGGATACAGGGATGTCGATAACAACTTTGCCAAAGGGGCTCTCGGTATCTAGCGCGTTTAGCCCCTGCTGCAGCTCGCGTAGCGGAAAACGTTGATGAATGGGAGGACGGATACGGTGATCTGCCACAAAATTCATGAGGCATTCATAGCTGTCACGGTTGCCCGTTCCGATACCGTGGAGGTTGGCATTTTTAATGATCAAGGGGAATACGGTGATGCCCATATCGATGCCGGCCATGTACCCAATAATATTAATGTGGCCACCATGACGGATGGCGTTGAGCGAATTTTCAAGGGTTGCGTTCCCGCCAATTTCCAAAACGGCATCAACGCCGTGCCCCGACAACTCAAACGCCCGTGCCCCCCACTCAGGGGTGGTCACGTAGTTTATTAAATGATCAGCGCCAAGGGCCTCAGCTTTTTTTAGCTTGTCATCGCTGGATGAAATGACAATGACATGTGCCCCCGCGGCTTTGGCAAGTTGAATGCCCATGGTCGCGACGCCACCCGTCCCTTGAATGAGAACCCAGCTACCTTCAGTAACAGATGACTTATCGAAGAGGGCTGACCAAGCTGTCAGACCTGCGCAGGGATAACACGCTGCCTCGGCGGCGGATAAGTGTGGAGCAGAGAGTGCTAGGGAGTCTTCATGAAAAATGCCGGCTTCTCTCGCTGAGCCAGACACTTCTAGCCCCGTCGATACTGCTCTCTCCCCTGCAGTTGCCTCACCTGAATACCAGTTGGGAAAAAATAAAGTGGTGACGTTATCGCCCACATCAAACCGAGTTACTGCCGCGCCTACGGCAATGACGGTGCCGGCGCCATCGGACAAAGGAGTCAATGGAAAGTCGACCGCAGTTGTAAATTGCCCTGCAATAATTTGGCTGTCGCGAGGATTTAAAGAAGCCGCCTTTAACCTCACCACAACTTCATGATCTCGGGGTTCGGGTAGCGCGATATCGACCAGTGATAAGTTGCTAGCCCCAAAATTGCTCAGTTGTAGTGCTTGCACAGTTTTATCCTCGGATTAAATGAGTGAAAAAGTAGTTGGTCAGCACCGATGATAATCAAAATAGAGCGGCTGCTTTAGCCAACATACGGTTTAGTTGATTGAAGTTCGTCAAACAATACCTAGGCGGGGGCGACAGTCCCCCAAATTACCATGTGCACAGTTCACGAAGGACGGCAGTAGCGTATGCGCCGCGACCAAGGGAAAAGTTGAGCACAACATGACTCGTCAGAACTTCAATGGTGAGGTTAGTCACTTTAATTCTTAGACTGCGCTGCCCCTCGTTTACGCGCGCCTTGGTTAACGCTGTCTGCCAGTGTTCAGGTTGAAAACTTGACCCGTCACCCACCAGAACGCAAGACGGATGTATGTCCATGGCTTTGCATCGATCAGCCAAATTGGCATCGATGTCGAGGACATCAAAAAAACTTCCAGATCCTTCAAGGTTGGCTTTATCACCAGATTGCAACTGGTTCCATGTCGACTGCGCAACGCGCTCGGAAAGAACCGTATTAAAAGTAAAGGAGCGAATCGTGGAAATCGCGAGGCCACGCTTCTCTCGAGGTAAGCGCTTGCCCCCAGCCCACTGTTCAGCCAGTCCTAGATTGCCTCCATTGCGACCAAAGCGCTGTTCGCCAAAGTAGTTGGGTACACCAACTGTCTTTAGCTGATTAATACGCTCTGTTATGCGGCTAACGTCTACATCAGTTTCGCATCGCAGGACAATCGCAAATGCATTTCCTTGGTGTGCACCACGACGCAGCTTCCTTCGGTGCCGCTCAAGGCAGCGAATCTGTATACCCTCCAAGTTGAGCTGACTCCAGTCAGGAGAATTCCACCGTGGCACACTGAACCATTGTCGAGTGATGGCGTGTCGATCTTTCAGTCCCGCAAAACCAATATCTCTTACCGGAACTTCAGCGTATTGCGCCAACTGCTTAGCGACCCATTGAGTGTTAGCTCCGATTTTTTCGATGAAAAGGTAGTCATGCTCCCCGTCGTTGCTGACCTCCCAGCCCAGTTCCTCAGTAACTTGAAAGTCTTCAGGTCGATGGCGCAGCAGTGCCCTGAACAGTGGCGCGCCGTGAGCACGAGACCAATCAGGCAATGTTTGTGTGGGCAGCATCTATGTGGTCTCTGAAGTTAAGTGGGTACAGTACAAGTCTGTGAAGAAAATTTCTCTGGTCTGGCGATGGATGGTAAAACTGTGACTTATATCGGGTCAGGGTTTGGTCAACTCAAAACGGGCTAAGCTCGATTGAAAGTCAATGTCGGGGTCTGAACCAATTGACACAGCCAGAGTCGAAGGGTGTTTTGAGAGGTCATGATCTGGGGTTGGCAATATTATTTTCAGCGGTGAAAAGGCTTAGCTACTGCTGAGGGTATGGTGTTGACCAGTAGCTTAAAAATTGGCCCGCCCGAGAGGATTCGAACCTCTGACCTGCCCCTTAGGAGGGGGCCGCGCTATCCAGCTGTGCCACGGGCGGAGGGCCTTATAATAAGCCCTAAGCCTCCTGGGTGCCAAACTCAGATACGCATATAGGAAAAAAGCGGGAAACCAAATGCTGGTTTTATGGAAAATGGCGCTTCATTAGGGTTCTCCGGGGCGACAAAACGACATGGCAGCTTATTCGTAATCGATTGCTGTGTGGGCATTCTTTGTTCCCATGGGAATAGTGTGTTCGCTGTAGGCATTGCAAAAGGCATTGGTGACGGAAGTGCAGCACCGCTAGGCGTGTTCGACGCTTGCAGACTGTTAGTGAGTAATTGAGGCAATGTGGCTGTTACTGGTTGGTGTATTTTCCGATAACTCTGCTAGGGCAGAGGAGAATGTCAGACCGATTTAACGTACCTTACTGAATTAACCGAGGCACACGGCGAAATTATGCCAAGACACCGGCGAGCAGCAAAACAAGGCAACGCGAGCTTTAAGCATGAGAGTGCTTTTGAGGGAAAGGTGCGCGATTTAACCAGCGATGGTAGGGGCGTTGTGAGCCATCCCGATGGCAGAACATTTTTTGTGCCGGGAGTTTGGATCGATGAGGTCGCGGAAATTCGGGTTGTAGGTCGACAGGGTAAGGTCGGACTGGGACAGGTCATTACGCTAACGAAAGCTGACTTACAGCGTCGAGAAGCACCGTGCGAGCATCACGGATACAGTGCAGATCACTGCGGTGGTTGTCCCTGGATGTTTATGCCTTATCAGGTTCAGAGTGCGGCCAAATTGCGGCGCCTAAAATCAACGCTTGAAGACCTAGATGACGGTACAACACAGCTCGATGGGTTGTTGGCTGCCCCTAAGGAGCTGGGTTATCGCAATCGAGCGCAGCTTAAAACCGACGGATCAAAGCTGGGCTATGTGGCGGCAGGAACTCGAACGTTAGTAGATGTCACTGCCTGTCCGATTCTCAGTGCTCGCAATGGCGAGTCTCTGGCAAGCTTGAGGAAAGCCTTACCCAACCCTAACTGGCGAGGGCGTAAACAAGACTGGCAGACGATTGACCTTGATGACAACCTTGAAGGGCCGTCGCTGAATAAACGCCTACCGTTTCGTCAGGGCAATACCCAACAAAATGCCGTCATGCGCGAGTGGCTGGCGCAGGCCATTGCTTCGATGCCGCCAGATGCACCAGTTTTGGAGTTGTTTGCCGGCTCAGGAAATTTCACCGAAGTACTGGCGTCACATTTTAAGACGGTGGTGGCGGTGGAGGGTGATCAGCAGGCCCTGCAGCAGCTCTCTGATGTGGCGCCTGAGCGGGTGCAGGCTCATGCGTTAAATTTGTTTTCGGTGCCGGCGGTTGAGGCCTGGGTGAACGAAAAGCAGGGCATTCGGGTACTGGTGTTAGACCCGCCGCGAGAGGGCCTCAAGGTGCGTACGCCATTTCTCAAAGAGCTTGCCGAGTTAGAGACGGTGATTTACGTGGCGTGTGATCTCGCGACCTGGGCCCGAGACTGTAAAGATTTTTTGGCGCAGGGCTTCAGATTGGCGCAGGTCACACCACTCGATTTGTTCCCTCAAACGCCCCATTTAGAGGTTCTAAGTGTGCTTACGCGAGTATAGGGTCATGTTGTTGCGTCAATAAGAACCCTGCGACCTCGGTTTCGTTGCCGCGAAAGACAATGCGTTCTTTACGGTTTTCGAGTTGGTAGTTGTACATGGGGTCGTAGTAGTCGCGAAGCAGTGAAGCAATCCAGCCTCGATGAACACTGGTGTCCCCTCTGAGATGGCTGGCAATCGCATCGTCAAGCTGTCGCGTAAGCGCACAATGCCGCTCACCCCCCAAGCGCTTTTTAATCCGATCAAGGGCAGCGTAAAGATCGCCGGTAAAATGATCGAAAGCCTCTGACGTATCCCCTAGTCGAACTTGTAGGTCAGCTAGGTTGGCCAAAATATAGTTTTCGAAGGAGTGGTCAACCCGGTCCTCCAGGCTAGCTTCAACTACTACCATTGGCGCACTTTTTAGACAGCTCTGGAGGTTTTGGGCCAGAGCGCAGCGGCCAATGAGCCGGCTTTCATCCTCAGCAATAATATGGGATACGGGTTCTTCGCTCGCATTGAAAAGGGCAATATCAACAGCGATCTCAAAGTTTATTTGTGTGGGTTGGCCGCCATCACGGCGTCCAAATGACGAGCCTCGGTGATTGGCAAGTCCCTCGAGATCAATGCCCCCAGGCAGCCTTCCCCCTGAGGCGCCATGATTGATCAGCCGAGTTTTGGCGCATCCGGTTTTTCCAGCTACGACAATGAACCCTTGTTGGCTGTAAATTTTATCGCTGGAGTCAATTAGCCATCGCCTCAATGCTTTGTAGCCCCCGCTAATGCGGGGGTAATCGATGCCAGCATCCTTTAACCATTGCTGCGATAATTTGGAGCGCATTCCTCCGCGAAAACAAAAAAGTGCGCCCTGAGGGTGCGCTTGGGTGAACTCAGCCCAGGCCGCGATACGGTCATCACGCACAGTGCCCCTTACTAACTGATGACCCAAAGCGATAGCCGCCTCAGGTCCATCATCCTTGTAGCAGCGGCCAACAGACTCACGTTCGGCGTCGTTCATGAGTGGTAAATTAATTGCTGATGGCATGCTGCCGCGGTTAAATTCCACAGGCGCTCTAGTGTCGATTAGCGGGATCTGATTTCGAAAAAGTGCGGGGAAATCGTTAATATCTGTCACAGCGCTATTAGCCCGTTAGCCTAATTTGACTTTCATTTCCCACCATAGGCTCTAATTCGCCAATGCTTTGGTGCGGTAGCCCAGCAGCAGCCAGCTGTTTCTCGACTTCGGCAGTCGCATAGGGAGCAACCGCTATCAGAAGGCCCCCACTCGTTTGGGGGTCACAAAAAATCGATTGATCATGTGCGGAAAACGCACGTGCGCTGTTACGACAGGCGTGAAAGTTTCGAGCTGTACCCCCTGGGGTGCACCCTTGAGCGATATAGTCTACCAACCCCTCCATCAGTGGTACGGTTGGCCTGTCAATTCTTGCGCTGAGATGTCCGCCCTCGCAAAACTCTAGCAGGTGCCCTAGCAAGCCGAACCCCGTGACATCAGTCATCGCATTGACGCCGGGTATTGCCGAAAGTTGCTGCCCGATCTGGTTGGGCTGACACATTAACTGCGTCGCTATGCCTTGATGCTTATCCTGAAGTTTGCCCTGTTTTTCTGCGGTTGTAAGAACACCGATGCCCAGTGGCTTGGTCAGGTACAGCTGGTCTCCGGCGCACCCTGTGCTGTTTCGTTTGAGATGTTTAATTGTGACTTCGCCGGTCACTGCCAGTCCGAAAATGGGCTCTGGGCAATCGATGCTATGGCCCCCTGCCAGCGGAAACCCCAAGTTCGAGCACACGCTGCGCCCACCCGCAACGACGCGTGCGGCTATGCCGGGCGCCAATTTGTCGATTGGCCAGCCAAGAATGGCGATGGCGGCCAAAGGCCGGCCCCCCATCGCATAGATGTCACTGATAGCATTTGTTGCGGCAACTCGGCCAAAGTCGAAGGGATCGTCAACGATAGGCATAAAAAAATCGGTAGTTGTGAGTATGGCCCGACCATCTCCAAGATCGACGGCGGCGGCATCATCACGGCTGTGGTTGCCCACCAACAGATCAGGGTACTGATCTGGATCGATCTGGCTGCCTGCAAGGATTTCACCAAGAACATCAGGTGCTATTTTACAACCGCACCCAGCGCCATGACTGTATTGCGTGAGACGTACTGCGTTGTTTATCACTATTTTTTAAAACCTTTGTAGGCAAGCATGGATCAAGTCCCTATGCTAACCCAGGGATTTGAAAATAGGAGTGCCAACCTCCATGCTATTGGGGTTGGGCCAAAATATTAAGGTAGATGGAATTGTGACACGTGGTGCCGGGCTATTGATATTAGTCCTTTGTGTAATTGTTAGTTGGGGAACCTCGGTGATGGCATCGGTGCTGCTCTCAGATGCTTCGTTAAACGTCACCGAGACGACCCCCAAATTATTGTCACAGCGACTGCTTTACAAAGAAGCGCTGACCGAGCTGCGAACAGGTATGGGGCCTCGATATCGAGCTATCCGAGAGCAGCTGTCAGACTATCCTTTAGTTCAGTATCTTGATTACGAGGCCCTTATAGGCCAGATCCACACACTAGAGCCTCGTGAAGCTCAAGCCTTTTTGAGCGCCGCTGAAGCTACGCCACTTTATGATCGATTCCGCCATGCCTACCTGCTTCATAAAGGGCGAGATCGCCACTGGGACTCATTTTTGAAGGTCGCTGAGCGGGTACCTAGAGATGTGGAGTTACAGTGCTACTACTACCGTGCTCAGCGGACGGTAGGCGATGTCGATGAAGCTTGGCAAGGTGCAGCGGCGCTGTGGAATGTTGGGCAATCCCAAGTCGATGCTTGCGATATTCTTTTCGAACGCTGGATGATCGAGGGCTCAGGTCCCGATGATGCTTTAATTTGGTCCCGGGCTCTCAAGGCCTTTGACGCCAGAACGCCACATCTTATTCGTTACCTTAAACGCTTTGCTTCGCCACAATTGGCGTTACTTCTCGATGAATTGGGGGCCGTATATCGACGTCCTGACCTGTTGATAAACAAGGTCTATGTCCCGGATGTTTATCACGCGCAGCTAGTCATGCTTGGGGTCCGCAGGCTCGCGAGAGTTAACCCTGGTGCGGCCAGAGAAATTCTGGAAAAAAATCGGGGGGTACAGCCCTTCAATGACTTACAGCTAGAGGCGATGGAGGCACTGATTGTCCGTCACAGCCTGTTCGCCCAAAGCGCAGCCCCGGAGCCTTGGGTGGTTGAAACCTTGGCGCGCTTGAGGGATGACGAGTTGACAGAGATTTACCTGCGGCATCAAATTCAAAAATCCGATTGGATAGCTGTGAGCGAGGGGTTGGTGTGGCTGAGTAGTGATGTGCGAGAAGACCACCGCTGGCGCTATTGGTTCGCCAAAACACAGACGGCTCTCGGTGATCAAGAAGCCGGTGAGAGGAGTCTTAGTGAGCTGGCAACACAACGAAGTTATTATGGGTTCTTGGCTGCTCAGCGTTTAGGTTTGCCTTATCAGTTGTCAGCTGCTCTGTCAGGAGCATCAATCGAATCCGATACGTCAGCGTATTTTGATGACCCGGCAATTGTGAGAGTTCAAGAATTATTGGCATTGGGCGACGCCGAGGCAGCTCGCCTGGAGTGGCGCTCACTGATTGCGCGCCTCGACAACACCAAAAAAGTTGCTGCGGCGCAAACCGCTAAAGCCTACGGCTGGGATTATTATGCGATCCATGGGGCAAATAGCGCGGGGGCCTGGGATGAGATAGACCTACGTTTTCCAGAAGCGTTTAAACCTATTTTTCAAGCTTACGCAGAGGTGGAGTCAATTTCGATCACGGAGCTGTTGTCTATTGCTCGAAGGGAGAGTGCCATGGATCCTTTGGCACGCTCCCCGGTGGGAGCATTAGGGTTGATGCAAGTCATGCCCAGCACGGCAAAGATGGTCGCAGGGCAAAAGGGTCTTGCTTATCAAAGGAGCAAGCTGCAACAACCTGAATATAATGTCGCTATTGGGGCTCATTATTACCGCGGTTTGCTCGATCGTTTTTCGCAACATCGCCCTAAGGCGTTGGCAGGTTACAACGCGGGGCCGCATCGGGTCCGTCGCTGGGTAGCTTCTGAAGTGCCTACGGATCAATGGATTGAAAGTTTGCCCTTCAAGGAAACTCGCGAATACGTTCAGAATGTGTTGGCCTATGCGGTTATTTACGATCAAAGGGCTGGTCGTAAGCCCGAGTTGTTGCGGCAAAACGAACTTATTACTCACCCCTAAGTTAAGAGAGATTGTTCATGAAAAATCTTCAACTCCAGTCCTGCGTACACGAAAACAATACGATTGAATGTGCGCTGTTCGAAGTGGACATTCCCGATCCTGGGCCTGATGAGGTTTTGATTAAAGTCGAGGCGGCTCCCATCAATCCATCAGATTTAGGTTTGATGTTCGGTATTTTAAACACCGATACGGCGACAGCCGCTGAGCGTAATGGTTTTCCCGCAATAAGCCTGCCTGTGCCCGAAGCTATGATGCGCGCTATGAAAACCCGGGTGGGCCAATGGCTCCCAGCGGGTAATGAAGGGGCTGGGACTGTCGTGGCGGCTGGTTCCAGTGACGAAGCTCAGGCACTAATGGGTAAACGTGTAGGCGTATTTGGTGGTGAGTTATTTGCTCAGTACCGTTGTATGTCTGCGATGCAGTGCATGGCGCTACCAGATGATGTCACTGCGGAGGAGGGTGCTTCTTGCGTTGTCAATCCAATGACTGCCCTTGGCTTTGTGGAGACGGCTAAAATGGAGGGGCATAAGGCCATCGTTCACGCCGCGGCAGCGTCAAATCTTGGGCAAATGTTGCACCGCATTTGTACTGAAGATGGCATCCCTCTGGTCAACATTGTGCGCAGTGACGATCAGGTTGCCTTGCTACGTGGGCAAGGCGCGGAACACGTCTTGAACTCCACAGACGAAAATTTTCAAAAAACGTTAACGGCAGCCGTAGAGCTTACAGGGGCGACTATAGCCTTTGACCCCATTGGCGGCGGCCTATTGAGCAACCAAATTTTGACAGCAATGGAAGTCGCAGCGCAGAAGAGGATGCCAGTCTGGAGCCGCTACGGCTCAGACGAACACAAGCAGATCTATATTTATGGCATGCTAGACCCAGCCCCCACTGCTCTAACTAGAGGTTATGGTTTTGCATGGAGTGTGAGTGGCTGGTTGCTGATGCCTTTCCTGCAGCGTGCAGGCCTCGAGCGCATGTTTGCAATGCAACAGCGGGTTCTTTCAGGTTTAAAGACAACCTTCGCTAGTCAATATTCCGACCGTGTATCCCTCGAAGAGGCTTTGGAATTGTCGGCGGTTCAAGCTTATGGGCGAAAAGCGACAGGACAAAAAACGCTGATTACGATGTCCTGATGCAACAGGGAGGTCAGCCACCCGACAACTTGACGGTGTGGCCTAGCTTTTCGAGAACCTCTTTGCAGGTTGCCCTTTGATCTCCCTGTATTTCAATATTGCCGTCCTTGACTGCGCCGCCAACGCCGCACCGTTGTTTGAGCCGTTTCGCAGTGTCCTTCAATATCTCCGGGGAGACGGGTAGGCCCTCGATAACGGTAACGGCCTTACCGCCCCGTCCCTTTGTTTCCCGGCGTATTCTAGCGATGCCGTCGCCACTTTTCTGGGGCGCGGCTTTACCGCAAACGCAGTTCGGTAACTTGCGCTGGCATTGGTGACAGATACGGCCACCGTCAGTGGTAAAAACTAGATTTGAAGACGTGTTTTTTTTGCTCACGGGAGACCTCCTGCTGCTGCGCGGGTATAGTACGCTGGCAGCGCAAAGGAGCCAATTCACATGAGCGATTCACAATCCGATCTCGAATCGCAGATTGCGTTTCTAGAAAATACGGTTACGGGCCTAGATAAGGCCCTAGTAAGCCAGCAACAGCAGATCTTAGAGTTGCAAAATCAGTTGCGCATGCTCCACGGGGAAATAAAGACTCAAGGTGCGCGCCTTGATGAGGTCGATACTGCGCCCCTCGATGCACCACCCCCTCACTATTAAATTAAAACGATCTGAGGTAAATCATGTCTTATCGCGTTGGCCTTTCGGTCTTGGCCGCATTTTTATTGGGGCTGTACATACTTTTCCAAATTGCTACCCGGCCCCCCGAGGCCCCTGAGCATCAAGTCTTTATAAACGGTCAGATTTTAACGATAAACGCTGAAAACGATGTGGTGGAGGCGCTAAGTGTACGGGGAGCAAAAATTGACCGCGTAGGCTCTACAGAAGACATTTTGGCTGAGGTAACCCCTAAAACCATAGTCACTGATTTGCGGGGCAGGACACTAATGCCGGGTTTTGTCGACGCGCACGGGCACTTTCCTGGGTCTGGGCAGGTGGTCTTTTCCACGGATCTCAACAGTCCGCCGATCGGCAGTATCAAAAATATGGCTCAGCTGTTAGCGCGACTCAAAAGCGCTGATGCGGCTCGCCCTGATGACTGGTTGACCGGCTTTGGCTATGACGACACGCTTCTGGCCGAAGGTCGACATCCTACTCGAGAAGATCTCGATCAAGTCTCGACAACGCGCCCCATTGCGATTGGCCACGTTTCGGGGCATCTCTACGCCGTCAATTCAGCGGCATTGGCGGAGATGGGTATCGATGAAAGTACTCCTGATCCTGAAGGAGGGGTCATTCAAAGAGACCCTAGCTCTCCTGATGGTCGTCGGCCTAACGGGGTACTGGAAGAGACGGCTGCTAGGCAGGCGCTGTCGAAGGCTCTTGATATTGGGATTACCGATGGCATCCGTATGACGACGTATGCGGCGAGGGAGTATCTGCAAGCGGGTGTCACTACAGCGTCAGCGGGTGGTATGCCCCTGGGGCTCGCAAAGCTTCTTGGGCCATTGAGTGAGCTCAATGTGTTTCCACAACGGGTTGCTTTGTTTCCATTGCTCGAAGAAGTTGAAACTGAAGTACTATCTGGGGAGTGGCGGCCTGAAGCAATGGCGTCAGGGCGATTGTCACTGCCTCGGGTGAAGATCATCGCAGATGGCAGTATTCAGGGTTTCACCGGGTATTTAAGTGAACCTTATTATAAATCCTATAAGGGTGATGCTCTTTATCGCGGCTATCCATCCGTTTCTCGTGAAGATTTATTTAAACAGGTGGCGGGCTTGCACCGCCAGCAAGTTCAGTATGCCATCCACGTCAATGGGGATGCCTCGGTAGACGACGCCCTAGACGCCATCGAAGCGGCACAGAGGTCGCAGCCTTGGCCCGAAGTGCGCCCTCTATTTATTCACGCACAGATGAGTCGTCACGACCAAATTCAGCGCATGGCTACCTTGGGTATAACGCCCAGCTTTTTTTCCAGTCATACCTATTACTGGGGAGATCGCCATGCGGCGATCTTTATGGGACCCGAGCGAGCTGCCAATATGAGCCCTGCACGCTGGGCACTTAATGCGGGAGTTCGCTACAGCTCCCATGCTGATACCCCTGTCACCCCCATGTTGCCTCTGCAGGTGGTTTGGAGCCAAGTAAATCGGATAACCACAGGGGGTGAAGTGCTGGGTCAACATCAGCGGGTGTCTCCTGTGGAAGCCTTGCGCGCAGTTACCATCGATGCCGCCTGGCAGGTGTTTATGGATAAAGAGATTGGCTCTTTAGAGCCCGGGAAACTCGCCGATATGGTGGTGCTTTCGGGAAGTCCTCTCGAGTCTTCGGATATTCGCGAGCTCGTTGTAGAGCAGACTTTTATTGGTGGTGCAGAGGTATACAGCCGTCGCTGAACGGGTGGTATCCACGCACCTGTCCCTGATGATGAAACGTTGCACTGAAAAAATTCTGGGAGCCCGCGATGCACGATAGAGTCAAAGAATTAGAGGCACTTTGTGCCCTTAAGCTAGGTTCCGGCGAAGTCACCGAGCTGACTCAGCTTTCTGGAGGCGCCAGTATGGAGAGCTGGCGCTTTTGCTTCGCTGGTCGTCCTTTGGTGCTACGCCGATTGCCTTTTTTATCGACGCCTAATACGGCACTTCCTAATAACAGCGCCAATAAAAATATCGACAACATCGCCGACAATGATGTGGGCTCTATTTCATTGGCGACTCAAGCGGGTTTAATTGATTATCTGCATCAGATCGGGCTCAAGGTACCTGAGATTATCGCTGAGCTGCCCGCAGACAGCGCTTTGGGTGAGGGGTTCATCATGAGCTGTATCGCCGGTGAGGCACTGCCGAATCGATTGCTGCACAAGCCGGAGTTTGCTGAGGCTCGCAAACATCTCAGTGGCCAATGTGCTCGTGAGTTGGCGCATATTCACAGTCTAGATCCGGCTGATTTACCGATAAAATTGCCCGTTCAGTCCCCCAAAGCGCTGTTAGCAGAGCAAGAGCGTTTTTATCGGCAATTTGGATCATCCAACGCCGTATTTGAATGGGCTTTCGGTTGGTTGAGCCGCCATTGTCCAGAACCCCAGGAGTATCGACTTGTTCATGCTGACTTCCGCATGGGCAATTTTCTCGTGGAGGAAGAGGGGTTGATGGCGGTTCTTGACTGGGAGTTGGCGCACATTGGCGATCCACTGCGGGATATTTCGTTTCTTTGTATTCCCAGCTGGCGCTTTGGTCACTACGATTTGGAGGCCGGTGGGTTCGCCACTCTAGAGCAGTGGCTCGCTGACTATGAAAAAGCAAGTGGCGGTAGCGTGGCTCGGGAGCATTTTGATTGGTGGATGGTTTTTAACATTCTTTGGTGGGGCGTGACCTGTCTAAGATTGGGCAGTACTTTCCGCGATGGTTCGGTGCCCACAGTTGAGCGTACAATTATTGGCCGCCGTATATCCGAGGTAGAGCTTGACCTCCTGTTGGCGCTAGAGGTTCAGCGAGGGGCCTCTAACACCGTGTTGCAGCCCCCTCCCGAAATTCTTAGCCCTGATTTACCGACAGACCAAGAGATCCAACACGCTGAAATTGTGAGTGCAC
Organism: marine gamma proteobacterium HTCC2080; assembly: GCA_000169115.1. Taxonomy (GTDB): domain Bacteria; phylum Pseudomonadota; class Gammaproteobacteria; order Pseudomonadales; family Halieaceae; genus Luminiphilus. The sequence goes on along the minus strand of AAVV01000007.1, from coordinate 160,388 downwards.
TGATCCAATGGAATAAAAACGATATTTTAAAGGAGGCCTCCGGTCACGGAGTCTTTGCTGCTCGAGTGGCAAATAATGCATTGGGTATCGTCGATCGTGCTTTGCAACTTGGCGCTTCCTACGCCCAGCGGCAGAGAGAGCGTCTGGCGGAACTTGGCTATGATGACAAAGGGTTAGCCGATGCTTTGCTTGCCGATTTTGAACTCTGTCATAAGGCCGCGGTTTGGGATCATCTGAGACTTACGACGTTGGAACGACTCACGATCGATCAGCCGAACTATGCTGGCAGAGCCGTTGCGTTGGCGCGTTGGTGTGGGTCTGATTCGACCGACTAACTTTGATGAAGCCAGGATGGGTGATTGGCACTAAGGCAAAGTTGCTTACTCTGAGGATTCCAACAATTGGGGATTCCAGTAAAAGGGATGTATCTCCCTGATGAGCCCGTCGGTAAAACCAAAGCACTCGGCAATTTCCGTATCAAAGGAACGGCCCCCGCTACGCACGACCGCCGACAGAGCTACCCGTGCAATGACACCTTCGCTGCCCTCGTAAAAAAACTTCGGTGTTGCGTCAAAACGGCTGTAGTTGGAGACCAGTGTCCTGCCTAAAATTTTGAGGCCTTCTAGACCACAATAGCGGCCTGAGAAAGGCAGAGCAGGGGATTCTATGATTTCAAAATCAGGATGCAGCAGTGGGATCACCTCTGGCCAATCGGCCTGAGGGGCCGCGCGGTAGAACGTTTTTACCATTGTTACTGGAGTTTGGCTCACGTCGCTACCTGCGCTGAGGCTGTTGATAAGCCTGAAGGGTCCCAGACTGTGTAGGTAACAGTCCGGGCAAAATAGCCATCAAGCCTCGGTAGACTCAGGCAGCGCTGTCCGCAAAAGCGAGCTCAGGAAAGCCGGCATCAGAAGACTCCTTGAGTTTGTCGTAATAGACATGGGCGCCACCAAAGAATATGAGTACTCGCGCTTTACGGTCTTCGCGATTCGCCCCCATCATCCACGAGTTCACTTTATCACCCTCGGCCATCATAGTTTGTGCGTGGATTTCAGCGGTTAAGTTAGTCCACTCCTCCTCCGCGGTGACACTGGGGTAAAAGACCTGCTTGCCTTCGGCGTTCATCTTTTTAACGCACTCACTAATCCACTGGGCATTTTGTTCAATAGATGTGGGCAGGTTTGCAAAGGGAGCTTGAGGGCCGGTCACCATGAAAAAATTAGGGTAACCGGCAACGGCAACGCCCATGATTGAACTTGATTGGTCTTGCCATTTGTCTCGAAGTATTTGACCCTCTTCGCCAACAATATCCATGGCCTCCAATGCGCCGGTGTAAGCTTTAAAGCCCGTCGCTAGAACGATGATGTCGAACTCGTGATGATTTTGCGTGGTACGAACCCCCGTCTCCGTAATCTCAACAATCGGCTCGTAGTCTTTAATATCGACCAACTTCACGTTGTCGCGGTTGAAAGCTTCGTAGTAGCCGTGATCGAGCGGCGGACGCTTGGCAAACAGGGGATAGCCTTTTGGGGTGAGTAGTTCTGCTGTTTCAGGGTCTTCGACTTTTGCCTTTATCATTTTTTCAATAATAAAGTCTGCAGCGGCTTTGTTTGCTTCAGGGGTCGCTAGAAGGTCGTCAAAGGTTTCAAAAACCCAGCGGAAGCTGCCATGCCAGTTTTCTTCAAAAACTTGCTGCACTTCTTCGGGGGTGCTTTCGGCAACCGTTCTACCCGAGGGAGGATTGAATCCCATGCCAAAGACATGATTGCGGCACTTGTCGATAATCTCCTGATAGTTCTCTTTGATGTCTCTTTCCCATTCTGGCGTCATGGGCTTTTGCATCGCGGGCATCACGAAGTTTGGTGTGCGTTGAAAAACCGTCACGCTGGCAGCGGTTTTAGCCACCTCGGGCAGCATTTGCACAGTGGTAGCACCCGCACCAATAATGCCTACACGCTTACCCGCAAATTCAAGTCCCTCAGGCCAACGAGAAGAATGAAAACAGGGACCTTTGAAGGTAGCTTGGCCAGGAATGTTGGGAATCTGCGGTTGTGAAATCATGCCCATGCCACTAATGAAAAATCGGCAAGTGTGGGTCGCGCCGTCTCCGGTAGTCACTACCCAGATTCCTCGGTCCGCTTGGTATTCTGCGCGGGTTATTTCGGTATTGAATTGCAGGTGTGGCCACATATCAAACTTATCGGCTACGAAGCGAAGATAATTTTGAGTCTCCTCCCATCCGGGGTAGCGCTTGGACCAGGTCCACTCCTCCAGCACCTCTTTTGAGAAGGTTAGGCAATAGTAATAACCCTCGCTATCGGTTGCTGCGCCCGGGTATTTGTTCCAGGCCCAAGTGCCGCCGATATCGGGAGCACGATCAAACACTTTGAGGGTGAGTCCGGCCTCGCGTAAGTAGTGGGTGAGCGCTACACCTGCGAAGCCTGCGCCTACGACGATGGCGTCAAAATCAGTGGTTTGTGATGATTGCATTCTTCGTTCCCTCGTGAAAATCTCTGCTTTGTCATGGGCAGTGTTGTTGATTCTTTAAGTCGATCCAATGTGACATTTAATGAAACGATGGCACCGAAGGATAAGTCGGGCTTAATCCGTTAGTTTTCAGCGGTTGCACCAGTGTTTAGGTTATTCGCTGCCATCTCTTTTCCTGCCGCAGGCCCATTATAATACCGGGCGAATTGGCTGACTTAAGGCGGAGTTTGCTAAACTTACTTGTGTTCAGCAAGTCTCTTAGTAACACTATACAACTGCAAGCCGTTAGCGCTTGTCAACCATAGCAGGTCATGAAGAGGATTTTATCGTGGAAACAAGTGCAATAACGGTGGGCATCATTGGTGGCACCGGCGATCTCGGTACGGGTTTGGCCCGTCGATTGGCTAGAGCAGGGTTTAGAGTCATCGTCGGCTCCCGCAATGAAAGTGGAGCACAGGGCGCTGCTGAAGCGCTTAAAAACCTAGGGGAGACCTCTGGATGGGGAGCGCTACAGGTGTCGGGCGCTAGCAATTCAGAAGCGGCAACTGCAGCAGACCTAGTGTTTGTCACCGTACCTTTTTCCGCACATAGCGTCACATTAGAGAGCATACATGAGGCTGTTCAGGGCAAAGTTGTGGTTGATGTGACCGTGCCTCTGGTGCCGCCAAAAGTGGCAAGAGTGCAGCTGCCAGAGGGCGGTAGCGCAGGCCAGTTAGCGCAAGTCGCGCTAGGTGACAATGTGCGCGTTGTCAGTGCAATGCAGAACGTGGCGGCAGCACACCTCAATAGTGACGACACTATAGACTGTGACGTTCTCGTTACAGGCAACAACAAAGAGGCGCGCCAACAGGTAATTGATATTCTCCAAATTATTGATGTGAGGGGCTTTCACGCGGGCATGATCAATAACGCCGCGGCGGCTGAGGCGCTGACGTCTATACTCATCAACATCAATAAGCAGTATAAAACCCATGCGGGCATTCGTATAACTGGGGTTTGATGGCCTAATGCCAGCAACGCTTACTCTTACAGCGGTTGAGCATTTGCCCAGGGTGACTGCAGGTGACGATCTGGTGGCTCTGATTGTTTCTGCGACCGCCCGGCAAGCGCTCTCACCCGAGCCCGGCGATATCTTAGTGATCGCCCAGAAAATAGTGTCAAAGGCTGAGGATCGATTGGTTGCCTTGGCATCCGTTTCACCGGGTGTTGCAGCGACTGATCTCGCGGCTGAGACGGGGAAGGATGCGCGCTTGGTAGAGCTCATTTTGTCGGAATCGAGAACAATTGTACGGTCTCGTCCCGGTCTTATTATTGCAGAGCACTGCTGTGGGCACGTGCTTGCAAACGCTGGCATCGATGCCTCAAATATTGCTCAGGATGACGAGGAGCGGGTTTTGTTATGGCCCCAAGACCCAGACGCCAGTGCCTCTGGTCTTAATCAGCGGTTTTCCCAGAGCTACGGATTTGAAGTTCCGGTCATTATTAACGACAGTATGGGCCGGGCGTGGCGCTTGGGAACGACGGGTCATGCGATCGGCGTTGCGGGTCTTGACCCGCTCTGGAATCAGGTTGGCGAACGGGATCTTTATGGCAATGAGCTTCGAGTGACTGAACCGGCTACGGCAGATGGTCTCGCCGCTGCAGCTGCGCTAGTGCAGGGCGAGGCTGCTGAGGGGAATCCGGTTGTCTGGATTCGAGGCTGTCCACGATCTTCTGGTGAACCGCGGAGTTCTCGTGCCTTATTGCGCCCTCATTCGGCAGATATGTTTCGATGAGTCCGCGGCTTAGGACAGTGCTCCTAGCGGGTGGCGGGGGTGGTGCCAGATTGGCTCGGGGTTTCTATGGGCTTGTGCAACACGCCGAAACTTTAGTACTAACGAATCCGGGTGATGACTTTGAGCATCTTGGGTTGCTGGTATGCCCCGATACCGACAGTGTTCTGTACGCAGTTTCGGACGCGATTGATGCGCAACGTGGCTGGGGGCGTGAGAGTGAGAGCTGGTCGGTGCTTGCCGAGGTGGAGCGCTTAGGGGGGCCTAGCTGGTTTCAGTTGGGCGATCGTGATATTGCCATGCACCTTTTGCGTCGTGAAGGGCTAGATGCGGGGCAAAGTTTGACATGCATTACGGGCAATCTTGCGGAGAGACTCGGTATTCGAGGACTTCAGATTGTGCCCGCTTCAGAACAATCAGTTCGTACGGTTCTTACAACGGCGGAGGGTGACCTAGACTTTCAATCTTATTTTGTTGGGCGCCGGTGTGAGCCCAAGGTCGAATCGCTAGAATATCAAGGCGCGATCGAGGCCGCTCCAGCGCCTGATTTGCTTGCTTTTCTCCAAGCAGGTTGCGACTGCGTTATTTTGGGTCCGTCAAACCCTTATCTCAGTCTGGCCCCTATGTTGGCCATTTCGGGTATTGTTGAAGCGTTGACGCGTGCTGCTCAGGTTGTGGCAGTCGCTCCCATTGTTGATGGAGCGGCTATTAAAGGGCCTCTCGCAAAAATGATGGCTGACCGAGGGCTGGAGCCGACCGCGTTATCGTGGGTGGATGAAATGAAAACATTGCATCCAGGGCTGGTTGACCTTTGGGTTTTAGACAGACGAGATCAAGACGCCGCGGAGGTGCTACGGTTACGCGGTGAACGTGTATTTACATGTGACACCATGATGACAGATACGACACAAAAAATAGCGCTGGCTGGCCAGCTGATTGAGGAAGTAAAACGTTTTGTTTGACGTAGTGTTGCCCCTGAAGGCGTTGCCCAAGGCGAAGAGCCGCCTTGCTGATGTGCTGACTAATAGTCAGCGTAGCGACTTGATGTTGGCGATGGTACAAGATGTGGTCGTAACATTGCTCGCTTGGTCTGATTGCCGTTCACTCACTATTCTTCAGGGGCCTGGTTGGCCACCTGTGCTGCCTGCGGCGCCAAAATTGCGAGTTATCCGAGAGGACGACTGTGGCGGTGTTGGTCTTAACGAGATCCTCGCTGCGGGTATCGATAGGCTTTTTGGCGAACGGATTATTGTTGTATTTGGTGATTTGCCGGGGCTAGCTGCTGCGGACTTGGAGGCGTTAAGCACCGCTTTTGATAAAGGCAAGACGGTGATTTGTCCCGATGATCAAAATGTCGGAACCAATGCTGTGGCGTTCAGCGCTGATGACATACCGGTCTTTCGTTTTGGTGGTAACAGCTTTCGCGAATATAGGCGCAACATTTGCAGCGACCGTCGTGTCGTTCTGGAAAGGCCCGGCTTGTCCTTTGATGTAGATACGCCGGCCGGATTGGATGCGCTGTTGTGGGGCCGAAATGCGGCGATGTCTTTAGGTCCAGCAACACAGAAATGGGTGTTAGCGGCACGCAGTTCAGGCGTGATGTGGCGGATACAAGCTCCCGTCGCTACTCAGCAAAATGCGAACGTATCATGTTGAGGCCAAGGGAAAGGCGGGTGTGGGATAGAGCTGTGCCCGTTGAGGCAACGACAGAGCTTGCCGCCATGATCGGTCATGCGCGGGAACTGCGCGATGACAGTTTTGGTCGAGTGATTACCTACAGCCCCAAAGTGTTCATACCACTCACGCAACTCTGCCGTGATGTTTGTCATTACTGCACGTTTGCGCAGCCTCCGAGTCGGCTGAAAGCGGCTTATATGACCATTGATGAGGTTTTGGCGGTGGCCCGGGAAGGGCAGGCTGCAGGGTGCACGGAGGCGTTACTCACGCTCGGTGAAAAACCTGAGCTCCGTTATAAGGCGGCTCGGGAGTGGCTGAAGGAAAACGGTTACTCAAGTACGGTTGAGTATGTCGTTGCTGCTTGTAAGCTCATCATCAAAGAGACAACGTTAATTCCACACGTGAACGCGGGGACACTCTCTCGCACTGAGTTAGCACAGTTACGCCCAGTCATGGGGTCTTTTGGGTTGATGCTTGAGTCGGGTTCACCCGCGCTGCTGGCGCGGGATGGTGCGCACTTTGGCTCCCCCGATAAAAACCCTTGGCGACGGCTGGCAACACTTGCTCGTGCTGGGCGCCTAAAAATACCCACTACGACGGGGCTGCTTTTGGGCATCGGTGAGAACCGCACTCAGCGCATTAGTGATTTAAAAAATATTGCGCGGTTGCATGCCCAGTATGGACACATTCAGGAAGTTATTATTCAAAATTTCCGTGCCAAAAGCGGGACTCGAATGGCAAGTTGGCCCGATGTCTCGATACAGGAATTGCTTTGGACAATTGCGGCTGCTCGATTGATTTTGCCAGCTGATATCAGCATTCAAGCTCCTCCCAATTTGTCTCCGAAAGACCTTCAAGAGCTCGCGGATTCAGGGTTAAACGATTGGGGTGGTGTTTCACCTGTAACTCCCGATCACGTCAATCCCGAGGCACCTTGGCCGGAAATTATCCGATTGTCAGCGGCCACGGAGGCGGCAGGAAAAATATTGAAGGCGCGGTTGCCGGTTTATGCTAAATATCTCAATGACCCCAGCTGGCTAGACGACCGCATACGTCCTCGATGTTTAGAGGTCACAGATTCTGAGGGGCGAGTACGCTCGGATAAATGGCGCCCCGGCGAGCCTGAATTAGGTCCCCAATCGGTCTCGATGAGTCCTGTTCTGCTGACTCAGGATCGTGAGATTCTGAAACTACTCGGTCGCCGACGCCGCGGTGAAGCTTTGGAGCACGGTGATGTTGTTCGTCTGTTTCAGGCCGTTGATATAGATCGAGAAGCGGTTTATGAATGCGCAAATGAGCTACGTTCGGAGCAGGTAGGGGAGACAGTTACTTTCGTCGTTAATCGCAATATTAACTATACCAATGTGTGTAAATACAGCTGCGCGTTCTGCGCGTTTTCAAAAGGGCTTCCTAAGTCAGAGGGGCGAGAGCGCCCTTACGATATAACGGGCCACGAGTTAGCCCGCCGAGCTTCCGAGGCCTGGGACCTGGGGGCCACGGAGGTTTGCTTGCAGGGAGGAATTCATCCTGGGTACGACGGCAATACTTACCGCACAATCGTAGAGGCGGTGAAAGCTGCTGAGCCTGGTTTACATGTGCATGCCTTTTCCCCCCTCGAATTGCACCATGGGGCTCAGACGCTTGGGCTGGGTATTGATGATTACCTGCGGATTTTGATGAAAGCTGGATTAGATACCGTTCCCGGGACTGCGGCGGAAATATTAGACGATCAGGTGCGCGCGAAAATTTGCCCTGACAAGCTCAGTGCCCGCCAGTGGTTGGATACTATGGCGGCCGCACACCGGGTCGGGCTGCGCTCCACAGCAACAATTATGTTCGGGCATGTAGACCATGCAGAGCATTGGGCGACGCATTTGTTAGCGGTACGTCAATTACAACTTCAAACAGGGGGCTTTACAGAATTTGTACCACTGCCTTTCGTGGCTCGGGAGGCGCCCCTTTATCGTCGAGGGCAGGCTCGACCGGGGCCCACGAGGGAGGAGTCGCGGGGTATGCATGCCATCGCGCGAATAGTTCTTGGTGATGTCATTCAGAATATTCAGGCCTCGTGGACAAAGCTGGGACCAACAGAGGCTCTGCATTGTCTGGAGCTCGGCGTAAATGACCTGGGCGGCTGCCTCATGAATGAAAGTATTTCTCGTGCTGCTGGGGCGGGCCATGGGCAGTGCTGGTCGCCAGCGGCCATGCAATCAGCAATCCTTAAGGCGGATCGCTTGCCGTTACAGCGAACAACACTTTATGGATCGCCTCCCGATGAGCGAAAAGCGCAAATGCAGCCAGAGGTTTTGCAGATTTTGCCCCTTGAACAGCCCCTAGCGAAAATAAAAGCGGAAAAAAAGCTGGCTTGAAGGCTAAAGAGGGGTTGACGCAAGTCTCGCTTTTTTTTAGCTTGCTAGTGACAAACAAGCTACACAACGTGGCGGCGGCTTAATAAAAAATACCGCCAAGCTGTTAGGAAGTAGGGTGCTAGAAGCAGCATGCTACAAAGAGTATGTGGCACACGTGTGCTGGGTCAGATGTGAGGGGGCCATCGCAGTGGACATTGACGAATTGCAGTCAAAGATTGACCGGTTAGAAAGCCGTCAAGCGATTGAGGACCTCGCCTCACTCTACTGCCACGGTTTTGATAAACGCGATGAAGCGCGCTTTCTGAGTATATGGTGGGAAGACTGCGTTTGGGCTATTGGCCCGCCCTTCGGTGATTTCGCTGGGCATGGCGGCATTCTGAGTGCACTTCACGATGTGCTGTGGCCAGCGTGGGATATGAGTCAACACATTACCTCCAATCAAGTCGTGGAATTCTCTGATCCCGATCACGCGACAGCGTGCTGCGACGTGGACTGTACCGGCCTATTGGCGGGTAGTCCTGATGCGACGTTTGTTGGAGCCACGTATACCGATCAGGTTGAACGTCGTCAGGGCATTTGGAAAATTCGTCGACGTGATGTCGCCATTCATTATTTCAATAGTTTTGAGGGAGACACACTGAGCAAGCCCGAATAAAGACAACTTCCCGCTACGTTTGAGAGCAAAGTTCTCAAATGGATTAGCCGACCAAGGTTCCACTGTAACTATAATTTATAAATAAAATTATCACCGGAGCAACGATATGAAAAAGCATCCCTTAGCAATTGCAGTACTCGCTGGCATTGTTTCAGCAACGGCAACGGTAGAATTAAAAGCGCAGGAAATGGCCCTCGAGGAGGTGGTCGTTACGGCTCGCAAGCGCTCTGAGAACTTACAGGATGTTGGCTTTTCCGTCAGTGCATTGACGAAGTCTGAAATTGAAGGCCAGTTCGCTCGGGACATTACCGATCTTGCCAATATTTCACCCAACATTGTCATTGATGATACCGCTCAAGGGCCCGGTGGGGTTGCTGCAATCTTTATTCGAGGTGTGGGTGTTGCCGATGTTGAAAAAAACTTCGACCCCGCTGTTGGTGTCATAGTTGATGGAATGTTTATCGGTTCGAATGCGGGCAGTCTGCTGCGCAGTATCGACATAGAAAGCATGGAAGTGCTGAGGGGGCCACAGGGAACCCTGTTTGGCCGTAACACAATTGGCGGCATTATTAATATCACTCGTAGCAAGCCTACTGGAGAGCTGGGCGGCAAGATTCGTGCAGGCTATGAGGAGTACGACACCTATTACATGGACGGTATTTTTAACTTTGGTCTGGGCGAGAACGTGGGCGTGAAACTGTCTGCGGCGAAGCGCGACCAAAGTAAAGGTTACTATGACAATGACGAAATCGGTCGCGATGTTGGTCGCAATGATTACCAATCCTTTGGTGCGAATATTCTTTGGACACCCACCGATAATCTTGAACTCGAATACACGGGGCAGTTTGAGGAAACTGACCAAGATACGCCTCCTTTGCTGAATACCGGGCAAGCGCGCCATGTCTTCTGCTCAGGCTATGGCTATTGTTCTCCTAGCGTAGATTCAACGATCACGGGTGATCGACGTAAAACCGCTAACGTGGGTTACATCCCCCCCGATCCAGGCGATCAGATCATTGCCTTTTCTAGCCCCGATCAGGCTGTAGAAGCTGATATGGCGGCCACATTCGATGCCGATACGCACATCATAGAAGCGCGCTGGCAAGCAACCGATGCTATTAGTGTCGACTATGTTTTCGGTAGTTATGAGTCTGACGAGACGATAATTTCTAACTGGGATGGAACCCCTGACTTTTTATACGGGACGACTCGCCCAGCGACCTACGAGCAGAAGTCCCACGAGCTCAGATTGGCCTGGGACAACGGTGGTGCTGTTAATGCCGTTGTGGGGGCTTATCTCTGGGACTCCGAATATGAGATCCCACTGCGCTCTTGGGTAGGCTTTGTTGTTCCCGGCACTATCTTGGATATATTGCAGAAAACGCGGCAAGAGAGCGAGTCACAAGCACTTTTCGCTGATGTTGATTGGCGTATTACCGACGCCTTAACTCTGAACTTTGGCGGTCGCTATACGAAAGATGAAAAGAGCACCGAACAAACGGGCAACGTGACCGCGAACGCTGATGAATCTTGGAGTGAGTTTACGCCGCGTGCGAGCCTGCGCTATGAGCTCAGTGATAGCCTGATGACCTACGCTACCTACTCGTCGGGTTACCGCTCGGGTGGATTTAACGGGCGGGTCAATTCGCCAGAAGAGGCGACACAGCCGTACGATCCAGAAACGGTGAATAACTTTGAGCTCGGCTTTAAGCATCAGAGCTCTGACAATCGGTTGCGATTTAACGGTGCTGTGTTCTACATGGTTTACGACGACAAGCAGGAAGAGCTGCAGCTGCCTTCTGATACCGGAACAGGTCAGAAGACGGTTGTCACCAACGCGTCAGAAGCTGAAATTTGGGGTGTAGAGCTGGAAGCTCAGGCAATTATTGGTGAAGGTCTTACACTACGTGCCAACGTAGGGTACCTCGATACCGAATACGACAGCTTTGGTTACACCGATTTACAAAGTGGCCAAGAGGTCGATTTTAGTTACCTCGAGTTTCGCCGTGCCCCTGATTTGACGGGAACCGTTGACGCGACCTATGAGTGGCCCACGGCAAGCGGTCGTGTCTGGGTTCGTGGCGCATACCATTACTTAGGCGAGCACTACGTTAATGTAACGAATGCACCCGAACTCAAGAATGACGGTCAGCATCTGCTCGATGCGTCGGTTAACTGGGAAATTAATGATCTCCGCTTGAGCGTGTTTGGCCGTAACCTTTCAGATGAGGATGGTTACACCCACGGTTACGATGTGGCGGGCCTCTGGTCATATGCAGCAACGCGTCCTCCAAGAACCATTGGCGCGGAGATCGTCTGGAACTTTGGGGAATAAAACCGTGAGCGACGCTATCTCCCAGTTATTGGCGAAGCAGGAAATTCTCGAGGTGGTGGTCCGTTACGCGCGGGCCATTGACCGTCTCGACGAGGCGCTGTTGAGGACACTATTTCATCCTGAGTCAACGCATAACCACTTCTATGAGGGGCCCTCTTCGGCGCCTGATAGATTGGCTACTGACGATGACCCGGGTGATTTTGTGCGCTACGCGATGGCTGTTTTGAAAGCTCATGCGCGAACACACCATCAATTAGGTAATACGCTGATAGAACTGACTGGGGAAACTACGGCCCATGTCGAAACCTATTTCACGGCGTTTCATAAGATGCGTGGGGCCGGTGACCCCCTGGCGGGTCCCGACGCCTTTGATACAGAGATGGACTTTTTTGTTGGCGGTAGATACCTCGATAAATTTGAGCTGCGTGGGGGCCATTGGAAAATTATCCACCGTACCGGCATGACCGATTGGATGCGTCTTGATCCACCTTCGGCACGGGGTATGTTTGCTCTGGATGCCAGCGTCGTGGGTCAGCGTTTTCCCGATGATTTTGTGTATCAACTACCCTCAGTATAGTCAGCGATAATCGCCAAGATTTAGGAGTGCAGCAAATGGAAAGACGACTGGAAGGGCAGGTGGCTGTCATCACTGGTGGTGCGAGTGGTATTGGCGCAGCGACGGCCGAAAAGTTAGTGGCACATGGCGCTAAGGTCGTGCTGGGGGATATTCAAGAGGATCGCTTGGCGAGTTTCGTTGAGTCGCTCAATGGTCAAGCGATGGGTTTGCGCTGTGATGTCACCCGAGAGGAGGATGTTAAAGGTTTGGTTGATGCGGCCATTGCGAACCATGGGCGCATTGATGTGATGTTTAACAATGCGGGCATCGTGGGTGCTATTGGTCCTATGGATACGACCCCTACTGATGAGTGGAAGTTCACTTTAGATATTCTTTTAAACGGCGTGTTCTATGGCATGAAACACGCCTCGGGTCACATGAAGCGTGCAGGACGTGGCTCTATTATCAGTATGAGTAGCACGGCGGGCGTGATGGGGGGGCTAGGCCCTCATGCTTATGCAGCGGCTAAACATGCCGTAGTAGGCCTTACTAAGAACCTGGCTGCTGAAGCTTGTGCCTTTGGTGTGCGGGTTAATTGTTTGGCACCTGGGCTTATAGCCACACCCTTGGCGGCAGCGGCTACCGTGGGTGATCCTGATGGGATTGAGCAGGCGCTCCCAGCATTTGCTGAATTATCGCCTTTGCCAGGGCGTGCAGGTATGCCCGAAGATGTCGCTAATGCAGTACTGTGGTTGGCATCAGACGAGTCGGGCTATGTGAATGGTCAAACGATCGCGATTGACGCAGGTCTTACGACGGGGTCAAAGCCTGGAGATCCTAACTTTGCTGAATATCAGCCCATACTCCGAGAGGCAGGTAAGAGTGGGTTGTAGGGTCGCGTGAGAGAGCATCAATGGGGCAACGCTATCAGCGCTAAAAACGGTTCGTTTGCTCCTAGCCTAATCTCCGGTTGCATGTTGGCGGCGGCCACCAGCGGCGCTGTAAAGTTTAAGTTCAGTCTTTGTTTTGAGTGAGCGTTTGCAGAGTGCTACTCGGGTCTAAAGGCTAGCCGTCTCTTTCAGGGTGGGAGTTCCGCCACTCGATTTTTTTTTGTAGCTCAATCAGGCTGAGAGAGCCAATCAGTGTTACGAGCCAAAGCGCCCACTCAGACTCGCGGTAAACGGTGGTGAAGCTCGCGATCGTTAAACTGATCCAGTTTAGCAATAGCAGAACCCCAGCCAGTTTTCGTGTGCCGCTATCTTGAATAGATGCCTTTAGTACCAGCCAGCCGCTAAGCAACCAAAGCGCTGTAAAAAGTAGTCCTCCCAGAAGTCCGTAGCTAACTAGCATTTCCAGCCACTGCACATGCGTATTGGTGGTTGCCATGGTTTGTGCGCCGGCGAACTGTTGTAATTCAGAGGGCCAGCTAATGGCTCTAGCCGCCTGATAGCCGCCGCCAAACCAAGGTGTTGCCAAAAAAGCGTTAACGCCCTGTTCAAAGAGTGCTTCACGAAGCCCAAGGCTCTTATCGGTTTGATCCATTGGAAAGAGTTGACCCCTAAACCAAAGCCCCACAACGCAGAGAAGCAGTCCTGCGCTCAAACTGCTTACCAGTCTCTTGCCTCGGTATAAAAATACGCTTAAGCAAGCTAGCACGGCGACGGCAATGAATGCGGTTCGCACGGCACCTAAGACCAGTAAAGTGCCAAGGCCTAGGATTCCAAGACAGAAAATGGTGCGTAATATTCCCCGGTTAGACACGAGAGTGCACCCGAGTAATAGCAGCATTGCAGCAATTAAAGTCCGTGAGAACGGATGGGGATTGAAGACCCAAGAGGGTCTTAGCAGGTCACTGCGCTGGGCATCGATGACGTCTAATATCAAATTGGACTCTAGTTTCAGGTAGGTAAATGCATCTGCGAGATAAACTATGGTGAACACGAGTGTGATCGAGGCGGAAAAATACACGACGTCACGCCAGTCCTTCATTTTCATACTGTAGACCAATGCCGGTGCAGCAAACGCAAGCAGCAGAACCCATCGGCTTTGTGCAAAAGTAGCGTCTAACGTGTTCGGGTTTTTATTGAGCAGATTTGATAACAGAAACGCGCTCGTTAGGGCCACCATCGTCAGCATGAAAACCCAGTATTGCCTCCAAAACAGAGAAAACTGTTGTGGTTGGGTGGACAGCTGCAGGACGCTTGCTAGCAGAAGTAATAGCGCGGTGACATTGACTGGGCCCACGTTAACCAAAGGTGAGATGGCAAATAAAGCCAGCGAGACCTTGAGAAGTCGTGTTATCACGATCGTGTTAGCGCTTTACGGAACGCTTTTGCAACGCAGAAAAAGAGGCAGTAACACGCGTCAACAGCGATGGCGTAAAGTTTTGAGGGGGCAGCAAAGTACAGCAACGACAGGCTCTCGGCGGCATAGGCGGCACCAGTTTAACACTACCTTTGTTGAAGGTTACTGACCGTTGCAAAACCGACCGTTAAATCGGTGGCAGGGTTGAATTTTAGCCGTTGTGTTTAAGCGTCCGCACGGTGCGTTAATTAATGACCGAGCTTGATGGGTTTACCCGGTCAGTCCATTATGCTTTTATGTTATATCTAAAGACTAAAAACAAATATGCTTTAGTGGAAAAATCGCTTGAATCCTAATGGGAGATCTATTGATGAGACGATTAATTGCGGTGATCATGTTGCTCAGTACTGCGGTGTTAGCGGTCTCGGTACAGGCAGAGAATTTGAGGATTGTGGGTGAGGACAAGGTGTTTGTCGCCACTTTGGCCTCAGGAGAGGAGTTGCCGATTACTCGGCAAATGACCCCTTGTGCAAAAAATAAAGGCTGGTTGCAGCCGCTGGTGCCCGAGCCAGGCATTGTTCCGGTGACTGAAATTGAGGTGCTCAATGCCATCAATGATCCCACCTTTATCTTGGTGGATATGCGCACTGAGGACTGGTTTTCAGACGCTACGATTCCCGGCGCAGTGAATATCCCTTACACCGAGGTAGCCATGCGCATGGATGAGCTTGGTTGTAATAAAGGCGCTGCGGGTTGGGACTGCGGGGGTGCCATGAATGTGGTGGGGTTTTGCAATGGTCCCGTTTGCCCACAAAGCCCGACAGCGATGCGCGCCATGATACGAGACGGCTTTCCCGCGGAAAAAATCTATTACTACCGCGGCGGTATGCTGGACTGGGATGCCCTAGGCCTGACCACAGTCGAGGGTGATTTTTAGTCGCTGGGTGAGTTGGAGGCCAAACTTGGGTGTATTCCAGATGGCTACTTGGCACTGCCCGCTAAACTTGATTTGTTAAGGGTTTCAGGTTTTACCCAAGCGTGGCGGGCTGGTCTCCAACCCGCGGTTTAGCAGTGTAAATGGCAACGGCGATTGCCGTTCTCCTTGGGTCTGACGTCAGGCCCATCATGATGCCTGTTGGTTCGGGGCTGCTGCGGTGCCAACTCGTAAAGCGCAACTCCGGTTACTGATTATTGAGCGAAAATACGAACAGCCCCTGACCATCAGCGGGTTGGTAGATTTCTGGGAATAGCACAGCGGTCAGCGCCCGAAATACACCAATGCCAGTTTGGATTGCCACAAACTGCTGGCCATTGGCGGCATAAGTAATAGGGTAACCGTGTGCTGGTGCAGGCAGACGTGTCGACCACAGGGTTTCGCCTGTCTGAGTGTCCAACGCTTTAAACCGCCGATCGAGATCGCCGATAAAGAGCAGACTGCCATCGGTTGTTAAGGCACCGCTCAAGAACAGGGCGGCCTGTTCGACCTCCCACACTGGTTTCATGTTGACCACGTCAACTGCAATGAGTTTGCCAACCGCGTCTTCCTTACCGGGCATGGGGTAGGTGGCAACATCAGCGCCATAACCGCCGCCACCGGGCCCTAGATCTACTGCACGCGGCGTCATGTCGGAACAGAGCTGATGAACTGGCAGAAAAAGCTGCTGCGCAGTCTCGTCAAAGGTCGCTGACTGCCAGTTGTGGCCGCCGTAAATACCCGGACAGGCTGTGAAGGTGTCCCCGATATTTGCCTCAGCGATATCGTTGCGGTATGTCAGGGCACCTGTGTCTCGATTCACGATAAATATGTTTTGTTCCATGGTTTCCATGAGGTCAATGTACTCGCCGGTTCGACGATCAAGCTTCCAAAGGATGCCGTCTTTACCGACTGTCATGACCACAGGGACGCCGTCGGTGGTGGTCAAAATTCGCTCAAACCCGACTTCCATATCAATGGTCTCGCCCGGTATGTGTTGGAAGTACCAATCGATTTCACCTGTTTTGGGATCGATGGCCAAAGTGGAGTTGGTGTAGAGCGCGGCATCACCTGTAGACATCCCTCGACTCACCGCCGCCCAGGGCTTTGGCTGTGAAGTGCCAATAATGACGAGTTCTAGTTCAGCATCGTAGGAACCCGCAATCCACATGTCGCCGCCGCCTCGCCGATCTGCTGCAATCTCTCCCCAGCTCTCAAACTCAGGAGAGCCCGGGAGGGCTAGGGTCGAGGTACGCCACAACTCTGCTCCGGTCGCAGGGTCGTGTCCTGTGATGAAACAACCATCATCAGTAAACAGCTCGCAGCCATTAATGCCGCTGACCACGATGCCATCGGCGATGATGGGTCCAGCACTGTGGGTAAAGGCTTCGCGATAATCGGCTTTTTCGCTGCGCCACAACTGCTGACCACTACGCGCATCAATGGCCACGACGGCGGCGTCGTAGGTCGCAAGAAATAAGCGATCTTCATAAATAGCTATGTTGCGCGTTGGTCCACCAAGTAGCCTTGAACCCTCTGGAAATGCATATTGATATTCCCAAATAAGATCGCCCGAAGCAGCGTTGATTGCCTGTATTTTGTTGTTGGGATGGGTCAGAAACATGATGCCGTTCCTCACCAGTGGTGTGCCTTGGTTGCTGCCTCGATGCATGGCGATCGACCAGCTTAAACCCAGTCGTTGAACATTGGACCGGTTAATAATTTGCAGTGGGCTGTGCCCATGACCATCCGGTGTGCGGCGCCAGTTAAGCCAGTCTTCGTCTGGGGGGGTATTGATATCAGCAGTAGTGACTGGGCGAAAGTCTTTCACTGTTCGTGGTTCAAACTGACCTGCGTTTCGCGCCATGTCCATGACGGCATCGGCCCCAGAGAATTCGACGGCTTCCGGTTCTGCATCGCCCTTGCTTGCTCTTAGAGCCGCTGCACTCGCCAATAAGGTTGTGTCACCCAGCGACGAGGCATTGTGCTCGATAATGTATTGAATCAGTGAAATATGCTGTTGTTGCGACAGGCTGTGTGACTCGCCTGGAGGCATGCTGCTTACACTAAGGTTAAGAAGCGCCTGCGCATCTTGGTCGCGCCATTTATCGAGGAAGGGTTTGCCCGCTAATGCCGCACCGTGGGCGGATCCACGCAGACTGCTACTGTGGCAAGCAGCACAGTGTTCCCCATACAAAACTTCGGCAGCGGGGGAGGCCTGCAACACCATCGGGGCTGCCAGAAATAACGTGATGAGTTTCAAGCATCTCATAGTATTAACTCCTATCCCGGGCATTGGGTTTGGGGATTCTAATAGCGCCGCTATTTACTCTTTTTGGGGCTTTGAAGCCGCAGGCTGGATGCCCCCAAGGTGCATCACCTCAACCTGCAGCTGCCCAAAGTGATACTCAGCCCTCTAGATAATGGCCATACTTTTCTAAAGCTTTGGCGCGTTGCGTGGGGGTATGGTACGAGGGGAATAAATCGTCATACGGCGCGTAATCGCGCAGTACGCCTTTAGCGACCGCTATTTTGTGCACTTCCGTCGGCCCATCGACAACGCCTAATTCGGGGATATTCGCCCACATGTGTGCCAGCGGCGTTTCGTCAGAACTGCCTAAACTGCCGTGGAGGTGCATGGCGCGGGAAACCACTTCTAAAAGCACCTTAGGTGTCGCGGCTTTAATAGCAGCGATTTCCTTGCGCACCTCGCGGTTGTATTCCTTGTGCTTATCGATGAGCCAGGCGGTGTACAGAACGTGTAGTCGATACTGCATCATAATGGTGTAGGCGTCGGCTATCTTTTCTTGGGTCATCTGCTTGTCAGCAAGGAGTTCCCCCTTTGTTTTCCGACTCAAAGCCCGTTCACACATCATATCAATAGCCTTGCGTATGACTCCAACACTGCGCATGGCATGGTGTACACGACCGCCACCTAGGCGTGTTTGGGCGACTAAAAAGCCATCGCCTTCTTCGCCCAGCAGATTGTTAGCTGGAACGCGACAGTCTTTAAACTCGATGTAAGCGTGAACACCGTCACCTTGTTCTACATAGGGTCCCACAGCCGAATTCCGGATGATATCCATGCCCGGAGTGCCTTGCTCAACCAGAAAAATAGACGCGCCTTTGTGAATTGGCACATCAGGATTGGTCACAACCATGACCAGCAAAAAGGCGCTAAAGCGTGCATGAGAGGCGAACCATTTCTCGCCATTGATTACCCACTCGTCGCCATCGCGGGTTGCGGTGCATAAAAACTCTCCGGGGTCAGCACCAGCTTGGGGCTCGGTCATTGAGTAGCATGAGGCGATCTCGGCATTCAGCAGCGGCTTGAGAAACCTCTCCTTTTGATCATCAGTACCAAACTTCGCGAGTATCTCCGCGTTACCTGAATCAGGCGCCTGGCAGCCAAATACGCTGGGACCAAAGCGACTTCTCCCCAAAATTTCATTCATCAGACCCAGAGCAACTTGACCGTAGCCTTGGCCACCGAGTTCAGGCTCAAGGTGGCATGCCCAAAGGCGTTTGGCTTTAACAATTTCACGCAATGGCGCCATAGCGGCCGCAGCAGGTGAGTTGGGATCCCAAGGGTCCCCTGGCTCCCGAAAGACCAAATCCAGAGGCTCAATTTCTTCCTTAGTAAAGGTGTCAATCCAATCAAGTGACTCTTGGAAGTCGGCGTCTGTTTCAAACGACCATGTCATGGGTACTCTCCTAAATCTGGCGTGTTAAGCCCGGTTTTTCTCTTTTTGGTTTACAGAGGGGTGTCTGCAGTTCGAAGGTGCGGCCGGGCCCGAGTTATGTAATGATAAGTGTAGACTTGCTTAACGCAAACAAGCAATGTGCATCAGTCCCTGCGATAGGGTTTCTTGGCAGGCTCTACAGGCTCCTGCGAAGAATTTGCTGCACTCAATGGGGTTGTTAAAGTTCCTAGCTAGTTTAAACTTGTTCCGAACAAGTTTAACCCAATCAGAACTTGAAAACACCATAGCGTTGGAATTGGAGAAAGAAAATGAGCGGTGACCCTAGCAATCAACCGGTATGGCTGATCACTGGCGCGTCCCGAGGTATAGGGGCTGCAATCGCCGCTCGAGCTCACGAGCAGGGGTGCCGGGTGGTAGTGATTGCCCGAGGTGAAGAGGCGATAAGCACGGCTGGCCGTCTTGGTCTAGGTGCCATAGCGATTCAGGCTGACGTGAGTGACGTTGCCGCTGCTCAAAGTGCGGTGGACGAGACCATTGCTACATTCGGACGTATCGATGTCGTGGTTAATAACGCTGGGGTACATCGTGGCGGTAAAGTGGAACGGCTCAGTCCCGAGGATTGGCAAACTGTGCTCAACGTTAATCTTACCGGGGCTCTCAATATGATTAGAGCTGCTAAGCCTCACATGGGGTCGGGTTCTAGCATTATCAATATTGGTGCTGTCGTGGGGTTTCGCGGTTTTCCGGGAGACGTAGCTTACGCTTCGTCGAAGGCGGGCCTTTCCGGAATGACCAATGCTCTCGCGATTGAAATGGCTAAGCAGGGGATAACGGTCAATCTTGTTATTCCGGGTCTGGTATTGACTGACATGACATCGGGCCTGACTGATGCGGCGATGGATAATATGAAAGCCAAGATTCCTATGGGCAGACTGGGCCAGGACAGGGAGGTTGCTGAGGTCGTTTATTGGGTCACCCAAAGTCGCTACATGACAGGTGCCACGGTGCCGGTTGATGGCGGACTCATGTGCAGCTTTGGGGTTGTGAGTCCATGAGTACTACGCCTCAGGATGCCGTTTGTCGCTGGCTTGAAGAAAACCTTAATTGGTCTGGTGTTCAATTTCTGGGGCCATTGAGCGGTGGCAACTCAAATCTAACATGGCATTTTTCGTCCCATGAGCAATCTTGCGTTGTCAGGACAACGCCTGATGAGGCTATCTCGCCCAATTCTGCAAGAGGTATTGAGCGGGAGTCTAAGGTCCTAAAGCTTGTGCAGGGTGTTGTAAAAGCACCTAAATTACTGGCCTGGTGTGAAGATCTCAACGTGATGGGACGCTCTTTTTTAGTTCAAGAATGGATCGATGGTCGCTCGGTTACTGAGACGCTTCCCAACCCAGATTGGGATCCAATCAGTGCGGCCAATGCGTTGGGTGAGGACATGATGCGGCAGCTGTCTGACGTGCACAGCATTGCTTGGCCTAATGAGGATCTGTCGACCTTAGGGCGCCCTGATAATTTCGTTAGCCGCCAAGTAGAGCGCTGGATAGCAGTTCGCAAGGACCAGTCTGTGAGAGAGCTTCCTTTGTTCTTTGAATTAGGTTCGTGGCTGCAGAGCAATATGCCCGAGACAGAGCGCCCGTCGCTGATTCACGGTGATTACCACCTCGACAACACATTGGTGAGTACTGAAACTCCGGAGATCAAAGCCATTATTGATTGGGAGCTGGCAACTGTAGGCGATCCGGCAATGGATGTGGCGCTAGCGCTATTATTTTGGGGTGACAAGCGAGCGTCGAAACCGCCGGCATTCGCTCATTTGCAGGGGATCTCTAGAGTAGCCGGTGTTGTCGATCGTAGGCACTTGGCTGCAGTTTGGTCCGATGCAACGGGGCGCTCAACCGATGCAATGGGCTATTACATTGCGCTAGCAGCTTGGAGGCTGGGAGCTATTGTTGAGGGTGCATACGGTCTCTACGTGCAGGGTAAAGTTGATACGCCTTACGCAGCAGGGCTTGAGCACGATGTTCCTGCATTATTAGCTGAGGCCGAGCAGGCCGCAGCCGGAAACTGGTAGTTGTTGCGATGTCAATAAATGAGCCCAGTATGCTGAGCACAATGATGCATACCCCTTTGGGAGTGGGGACTCTTTTTGAGTTTGGAGCTCGACATTTTGCTAGCAGCCGTGTCGCTGATTATGACGGTGAGTCCCTTCATTGGTGGTCCTACAAGGAAGTAGAGTTACTAGCGGGTCGGTTGGCCAATGGCCTGGCGGCATTGGGCGTAGGCAGTGGAGATCGCGTCGGAACGTTTCTCTGGAATGGTGTAAACCACCTAGGTATCTACCTTGCTGCTCCTGGTATGGGGGCAGTTCTCCATACGCTCAACTGTCGCCTTGCTGCAGATCAGATTGCTTACATTATTAACCATGCGAACGATCGTTGTATCTTTGTAGACGGTCGTCTGGAAGCGCAGTTTCGGCCAGTGCTTGATCACATTCCAGGCGTTAGGCACATCATTGTTTGCAACCCTCAGGGTGGGTTGGACGATGAGCGAATTGTCAGTCTGGACGGCCTTCTTGAGCATCAAGAGTGCCATTACGACTGGCCTGAAACTCCAGAGACGCAAGCGGCCGGTATTTGCTACACCAGTGGTACCACCGGTAATCCTAAGGGCGTTGTTTACAGTCATAAGACGACCTACCTCCATGCTTTGGCATCGCGATCTGTAGATAGTTTTGGTGTGCAGGAGCGCGACACCATTCTGATGTTGCCCGCAATGTTTCATGCCAATGCCTGGGGCTTTCCTTACAGTGGCTGGATGTCGGGTGCCGATATGATCATGCCCGGCCCCCACACGCAGCTCGAACATTTAAAAACTATGATCCTGGCATCACAACCGACACTGACCGCTATGGTACCGACGATTTTGGGCGATCTGCTCCGGGATGAGTCACTCACTGAGGAGCATATGGGTTCCTTTCGAGCCTTGGTTTGTGGTGGATCTGCCGTGCCATCGTCCATGATTGAGGGCGCCCGAGATCGCTGGGGAGTGCCTGTGATTCAGGGCTGGGGAATGACTGAGACAAGTCCAATGTGTGTGTTGTCACATCCACCAAAAGATTTAGTCGATACTCCAGAAACACAGTGGCGCATGAAAAGTGGCCGACCGGTTCCCGGAATGAGCGTACGCGTCGTTGACGAATCTGACCAGCGCCTGCCCGAAGATGGGCAAACTGTAGGTGAGCTGCAGTTGCGTGGTGCCTGGGTGACCGGGAGTTACCTTGATATTGAAAGCGATGCCTTTACCTCAGACGGTTGGTTGAGAACGGGGGATGTGGGACATATTAATCCTCAGGGGTACGTCCAGCTTACTGATCGCATGAAGGATGTCATTAAGTCTGGCGGCGAATGGATATCGTCGGTTGATCTCGAGGATGCCATATTACAAACTCCCGGGGTGGCCGAAGTTGGGGTCATTGGTATTGCTGATGAACGATGGCAGGAGCGGCCCCTCGCGGTCGTTGTGCTGACAGCGGATCAACCGGCGACCGCAATACAGATCAGGAGATTTTTGCAAGATCGAGTGGCAAAATTTTGGGTTCCCGAATACTGGTCTTTCGTCTCTGGTTTGCCTAAAACTAGCGTGGGGAAGCTCGATAAAAAGCAGCTTCGTTCAGAGCATAGTGACAATCAATTAACCATCGAGGTTTGTCGTGATTGAGCGTATGAGCCAGGAAATAATAGGGACATTTTGTCCATGAATAAAAATGTTGTAGGCGCGAGTTCCACAGACCCATCGGGGGCTAAGAACAAGCAGGCAGAGCGCAGTGCCCAGTCTGACAAAAAAATGTTTGAAGCGGCTATTGAGTTGATTAACGAACGTGGTACCGCAAAAACAACCCTCAAGGACATTGGCGAGCATGCCGGCTATAGTCGAGGTTTAGCGAGTTATCGCTTCGGTTCCAAAGATGGTCTTTGGTTGGAGCTATTCGATAAGTTTGATGATATTTGGAAGCAGCACATAGCCGAATACATCAAGGGTAAATCTGGATTAGATGCCTTGCGCTGTGCCATTCATGCGCAGCGGGATATTTTTCGTGCCGAGTCAGGGTATTTGCGAGCGATGTATATTCTTTGGTACGAGTCCCTAGGGGAAGCCTCCGACATTCGTGCGAGCCTCGCCCATCACCACAAAATTTACCGACGTGACGTCTCCAACTGGTTAGAGCAGGGAGTTGAGGCGGGTGACTTCAGTGCAGACATCGATTGCCAGCAATTAGCTGGGGTTTATTGTTCGATGATGTTTGGTGCTATCTATCAATGGGTAGTAGCGGCGGATGCTCTGGATCTTGACGCATTTTTCGAGTACCTCGAAAATATGCTGACCTTTTATGTAATCAACGCGAGGCACTAGCCATGGCACGATTAAATGTCGACGGAGACAAGTCCATATACTTTGAAGATGTGGGCTCAGGAGACAAGGCTCTAATACTGATCCATGGTTGGGGTATGAGTGGTCGTACCTGGGATAGCGTGCTTATTCCGCTCCTGGACGCAGGTTTGCGTGTAATCACTATTGACCATCGGGGTTGCGGTCGCTCCGATCATGACTTTGCGGATTTGAGCATTGATGCAATTGCATCCGATGTTGTGTCACTTGTTGATTCACTGGCGCTTAGCACGGTCTACCTCAACGGCTGGTCTTTGGGCGGAGCTGTAGCAACACGAGCGGCTCATTCTCTGGGGGCGCGTTGTGCGGCGTTAATTCTAACGGCGGGTGCCAGTCCGATTTATACGCAAAAGCCCGACTTGGCGTTAGGCGGTAAGGCTGAAGATGTGGTGGGAATTGTAGAAGCAATGAATGCGGATCGTGTGACGTTTCTGGCAGGTCTAGCTCATGCGGTCACTGCCAAGCCAGTGTCTGATGCGTTGCTCACTTGGATGGGCGACACTTTTATAGGTTCGGCTGCCCGCGCATCGTCAACCTTAGGTGAGTTGGCCCATCTCGATCAACGCGACATTATGGCTGAACTGGATATCCCCATCCTCTCGTATATCTGCGGGCAAGATGGCTTTGTCGCTCCGGAAATATCCCGTTGGGTGGCTGAGAATCATCCCAAGGCCGAGGGGGTCGAGTTTCCAGAGAGTGGTCACGCGCCGTTTATTGAAGAACGTGAGGCTTATCTTGAAAGCCTTATTCGCTTTGTAGAATCCAATTAGATCAGGGAGTTTTAATGACTAACCAAGTAGATTTCGGACTGTGGTACGACTTTCGTAATCCCAAGCCTTGGCAAATCGATTTTGAGCTGTTTTACGAGGAGCGATTGGATCAGATTGTTGCTGCAGAGGGTATGGGCTTTGATTCAGTTTGGTTGACTGAGCATCATTTTTGCGACGACGGTTACACGCCGTCACCACTCATGATTCACGCCGCAATTGGTGCTAGAACAAAGCACATGAAGCTGGGCACCAATCTGATGCTGTTGCCCATTGCCGATCCGGTGCGAATCGCTGAAGATGCTGCAACACTCTCGCTTATGACCGGAGGCCGTTTCGATCTTGGCGTGGGTATTGGTTACCGACAGTTAGAGTTTGAACAGTTTGGCCGCAAAATTTCACATCGCCCTAGCCTCGTGGAGGAGGGCATTGAAATTTTACGTCGCGCGTGGTCAGGTGAGCCGGTCAACTTTGAAGGCAAACGCTTTAGTGTGGGGGATCTCTGTATAACACCGACTCCCAAGCGGGCTCCTAAGATTTTACTCGGCGGCATGGCGCCCCCGGCTATTGATCGAGCGGCACGAATTGCCGATGGCTTCCTCTGTACCGGTGGGATTGGTATGGATGTGTATGTAGAAGCGCTTAAAAATAATGGTAAGTCGCCGGAAGAGGGCAATATTATCCTAGGGTGCTGGGCGATAATCGCTGAAGATCCTGAGGCTGAGGCTGCTAACGTGGGAGAGCACGTGCTTTATCAGTCAAACGAATACATCCGTTGGGGCGCTTTTGGGCCACCAGATCAGACGCCTTTGTTCCCTGATGCGAGGTCTGCGATTGATAATGGCTTATATGAACTTTGGGATGCTGACATGGCCGTCGAAAAACTCTCAGCTATGATTGAAACGTATCCTATGATCTCAGATATTCACTTTTGGGCTCAGTTTCCCGGAGAAAGCGTAGAGTCAGGAAATCGCCGTTTGAACTATATCGCTGAGAAGGTGCTGCCCCGATTGAAAGGCTAGTCTTCGGCGTTGTAGAGCATCAAAATAAGCCGGCATCTGCCGGCTTTTTTACACCAGCGTTACTGCCAGGCTATTAACCCCCACGGCTTCATTTCAGCCTTCAGTTGTACCGCTATGATAGGAGCGATGGTTTAAATCGCAGATCAAAAGGTTTCGCTAACAATACACCGAAAGCTAGCCGATCAGCTTTCTGCTGGGCTTAAAGAGCTGTTGGCTTTTAGCGCTCATTGACTTGAACTGCTCTGTTTATCAGTCACTTTTTGCGGTCAATTTTGGGCTGCTGTCTACCGCAAAAACCAACAGTGCGTTTCCTGGTTCATGAAAGTAGAGTCCATAACCCGAGTTGACCACAACGTGACCCTGGGCAACGGCAACTCCTGCACCACTCATGCCACCGCCCGATGCGGCAACGCCGTTGACGGTGTCTAAATCCTGCTTAGTATCGTAGTCCCAGATAACTTCACCGGTTTCGCCATCGTAGGCGCGGAGGTGCCCATCCAGATGCCCAGCGATAACTGCACCTGTCAGTGCGGTGAGTGGAGCAGAGACGCCTGGATCACACAGCGGGCGGTCTTCTTCGCAGGTGTTTTCTTGTACATGACTCCATAACACGGCGCCGTCTTGTGCGTTAATAGCGTGAACACCTGGGCGGGCCAATGCGGGATCTAAGTATTCGCCGTTGCGTGTGTCGTTCATATCATTGATGGGCGCGTAAACCCGCGCGCCCTCAGCGGCCATGCCAAAATGAACGCCACCTTGGATGCTGCCTCGTCCAACTTTGGTCACCCACTGACGGTTTGCCCCGGTGGCGGCATCGTAGGCAATGACGGTGCCGTCTTTATGTCCAGCGACAATGAAATCCTCGGCACCCGGCACTTCGACGAGTAATGGACTAGAGCCCAAATCGTAGTCTGGTCCCAGTTCGGGGGGGCAATTCGGATGGTTGACGGACATCATGCAGGCGACGTTCCAAGCATCTCCTGAAAAAATTTGGCGAGTCCAAAGCCGTTCTCCGGTGTCCATACGAACTGCGAAAATGGCATCACTATTACCATCTGCTGGGGATGAATAATTTTCCCCTGAGCCGAAGAACAGGCGGTTGTTGTCGGGGTCTAGTGTGGGGCTGTTCCACACTGGGGCTCCCGATGGGGCGAGTATGGCGGTACCAACGCTGGTCACGCCTTGCTTGCTTGCTGGATCAGGGACGGTATAGCTTTCCCATTGCGAGGCTCCCGAGCTGGCATCTATCGCCATAACCTTGCCCCTAAAGGTGCAGCAGGGGTAGTTCGGATCTGCAGCGGCGGTGACCTCTAGTGATGACACGGGCGCGTAAAGTACACCCTCATGGTAAGCGGGTGTGCCGGTGAGTGTTGCGCTAGGGTGATCATCAGCGCTGATTTTCCAAACTAACTCTCCGGTCAGTGCGTCGACAGCGTATAGGTTAGCAATGATGTCGCCAAAGAACGCCAGGGGACGCGTGCTACCGTGTTGACCCAAAACAACGCCAGTGCGCACCTCTGCACTGGCTGAGAACGACCAACGGACGCAGCCTGTTTCGAGATCAAGCGCATAGACCGTACCGTCCTGGCTGCCGGTGTAGATGGCCCCCATTGCTATTGTCGGCTGCGAGCGTGCTCTAAACGCCCCTGCATAACCGAAGCTCCACTTGAGTCGCAGTTTAGGAAGATCGGCTTTGTTTAGACCTGCAACCGTATCGGGAACAAAGCGTGAGGTATCTCGCCCCCAGCCGGTGATCTCTTGCTTGTTCCATTGTGCAAAAGCTGACGCTTCTCCCGTACAAAGGTTGCTTGGTTGCAAGGCCTTAGCTGCCGTTTTATAGCGCTTGGACGTGAGATACTCAATAACATCGATTTTCTGCTGCTGCGAAAGTTTGGCGGCTTGAGGCACCATAATTCCTTCTACCATGGTCTTATAGAGGGCTTTTTGGGACATCATTTCCAGCCAGGTTTGATGCGGTGCTTTGTAGACTTGACCAAGGTGGCAGGTAGCACAGTGGGTGTCGTAGAGCGCAGCCCCCGCGAGAGCACTGCGGTCGTTAAATTCGTTGCCAGCCTGCATCTCGTCTGTTGAAGACAGGACGGCAGCGTCACCTTCGGCGTAGACCTGAGTGGCGCCTACCAAAATGACACAGAGGATGAAGGCGGTAAGCGCGAGTGGCCAAGAGGTATACCGCTGCTGATCTAAAAGGTTGGGATGAACGTTGAGCATAAATAGTCCTCTCAAGGCGTACTCTGTCGTTGGCGATGTTATTTTTTTTGCTGCTACTTGAAGCGCATAATTATAGAGTAATTTGTCGCTGTAGCTGTAAATATCCGTAAAAAGTAAGTGGAGGTTTATTATGAGCAATCGTCAAGTCGTGCTTGCTGCTCACCCTCAGGGTGTGCCCGCAGCCAGTGATTTTCGTCTGGTTGAAGCGCACGTACCCAAGGCAGGCCCTGGACAGATGGTGGTTCGAAATCTTTATCTGTCCTTAGAAGCAGCGATTCGAAGCTGGTTAGACGGTACAGCGAATTATTTTGAACCTATCGCCTTGGGAGGTGCCATAAGGGGCCCCTCTATAGCCCGCGTAGAAACCTCTCAACTAATGGATTTTGAGCCCGGAGATCTGGTTTTCGGATTGCACCATTGGGAGGACTACTCCCTCAGTGACGGGAATACAGTGCTCCTCAGAAAGCTTACCCCCAACCCGACGCTTCCCCTGAGTTGGTATGCCGGAGCATTGGGTGGTTCGGGTCAGACGGCCTACGTTGGGCTCCACCGCATTGGTGGTATTAAACCCGGAGAGACGGTTCTGGTGAGTGCTGCTGCGGGGGCAACGGGCAGTATGGCCTGTCAAATTGCCGCCCTCGAGGGGTGCCGTGTGGTGGGCATTGTTGGTGCTGACGATAAGGCCGAGGTGGTGCTAGAGGAGTTGGGGGCTCACGCTGTGGTCAACTATCGTAAAGAGCCAGATTTGGCTGCAGCGCTTGCTCGAACCTGCCCGGAGGGCGTGGACGTTTACTTCGACAATGTGGGTGGGGTAACCCTCGATGCCGCTTTAATGACTATGGCTCAGGGCGGACGTATTGTAGGTTGTGGGATGATATCTGACTATAACAGTGCGGCGACTCCGACGCCGTTGTACAACCTATGGCAAGTTGTGGAGCGCCAGTTGAAAATGCAGGGATTCCTGCTTTACAGCTACCTCGATGATCTGCCCGCTGCATCGGCCGCACTGGAGGCTTGGCTGTTATCGGGAAAACTTAAAGCGATGGAGAACATCACTCAGGGGCTGTCAGAGGCAGGGGCCGCCTACAGTGCCATGATGGCGGGCACAACCAAAGGTAAAAATCTGGTCGCGGTTGGAGAGCGCTAGGGGTTGCAAGATGCGCTGCCATAACGGGATGTGAATAAACTAAGCGTGGTTAGCGGCCCAGCGAATGGCGTTTGCTAGCAGCAGTCGATAATTAACGTTGGCAAACGTTTCGGTGCCGTCCCCCGGTTGCAGGTATACGATGCGGCTATTTTTGTGATGTCGAGTCCACCCTACCAGCGACGACCCATCGGGAGGGTACCAGCCTTCGTTGCAATACATATTTCCCGTCACAGCGTGATGAGCCGAATAAAAATTCTCTCGAACAAAGGAATAGTTGCTGGTGAGCAGAGGTTGTACCGAGTCATCAAAAATTTCACACAAATAAAGTTCATCGGTTAATTGAAAAGTTTTTGGCAGACCTTGTGTTATGGGGTGGTCAGGAGAGGCTGGGGAGATGTCATGCTTGACCTCATGGCGATAGCCTGAATCGAGCACCGGTCGACCGCGACAGTGTTGAGGATTATAAAAAAATCGTCCACCAATAATCTCCCCAAACTCTGGCCACATCGGCCAAGAGGCCAAGGCATGGTGTAAGAACACCATGCCTTTTCCAGACTCAAAAAGCAGATTCATATTTTCTTTCAGGCGTTCCGAAGGCGGAGTAATTGTTGGGGGTTGTGTACTGAAGTCGACGCCGGGCATATCGTAAAAGACGAGTACATCGTATGGAGTTGCCAAAAGAGGATCCAAAAACTGTTGGCTGGCAGGCTGCTCCACAATCGTACTGGTGATGCCTTCAAGGCTGTCTAGGCAATCGCTAAAGGCATCTCTCGGGTAAGGGTGTCCTTTAGTGGCAACTAGCGCGCTAAGTTGTGGCTGATAATTGATAATCCCCATGATTTTGCCTTTCCTTGTGTTGCTCTAGAATGAAGACTGATGCGGAGCGTTTAGGATTCCTTTAACTTGTCTTTTCTGATGTGCCCGTTACATTGGGAATACTGCTTTATCAGCGATTTACAAAGGTAACATTATGACCGGAACCGAGCCCGTTACTCTGCCACTAGAGCTGGATCGACCGCTTAAGCAAGCTGAGCCAGCGCTTAGGGGAGACTCTATCACTGCTGATCGCTACACCTCTAATAACTATCTGCAGCGCGAACTCGATCAGGTATGGCGCAGAGTTTGGAATATTGGCGGCGTGTCTTATCAAATGACTGAGCCTGGTGATTATCTTACTGCTGAAATTGGTCATGAGTCGGTTATTCTCGTGCGCCAGTCCGACGGCAGTGCGAAGGCGTTTCTCAATGTGTGTCCTCACCGAGGTACACGGATTACCGAGTCTGCCGAAGGCGCGGTAGAACGATTTCACTGCCCTTACCACGGCTGGCAGTTTGACTGGGAGGGGGCCGTGGTTGCTGTACCCGACGAAGAGGATTATCGCGAGAGTCCGTGTGGTCGAGCGCGACTTCGAGAGGTGTTATGCCAGGAGCGCTTTGGTCTCATCTGGTACAACCTCGATTTAGAGGCGGCTTCATTGGAGGCCTTTTTGGGGGAGCAGATTACTAGAGAGCTTGACTCCCATCGGATGGAAGACATGGTTCGGGTGTTGGATATCACAGCGGAAGCAGAGGCCAACTGGAAGATCATCACGGACAATTTTAACGAGGCTTACCATGTCAAAGTCCTTCACCCAGAGCTGATACCTTACATCGCAGCTGATTATCAAGATTGTCAGTTTGATCTCTTTTCTAACGGACATAATCGAGGTTGGTTTCCTGCCTTCATGCCCTCACAGCAGTACGGATCAGAAGTCATCGGTGAGCCACTCAAGAGCATGGCGCAGGCGTGGCAGGTAAATAGTGATGATTATCAGGGAAGGGAAACATGGGGCGATCTTCGGATCGCAATTCAAAACTCTAAGCGCAAGTTAGGCGTTGATCGAGGCTTTTCTCACTATGCTCATCGATCTAATTACCAGCTAACAGACTATGTGATTTACAACCTGTTCCCCAATAACGTCATCACCGTGGGACCCGATGGGGTGCAGTTACTGAGGCCGCGACCCCATGCTAAAGATGCGGGACGCTGCTACTTTGACCATTGGTGGTTGGTTAACCGCGTTGCAGGCGAAGATATGACGCCATCACCGGCGGGTGGCCCGGATTTGCCCGTTCAGGACGCTGAGCATGAGCAGGTGGTTTACGGTGAAAAAACTCTAGGGACAACGGCTGATCAGGATTTGAGTATTGCCAGAGCCCAGCAAGCCGGCTTGGCGTCGTCGGGATTTCAGGGGTTTTGGATGCCAAATCAAGAGCGGCGGGTACAGGCGTTCCATGAGCATCTCAATGATCTAATGGCTGCTGAATGATGTGAAACTAGGCGGTCTGGTCTCATACTGCAGACCACACCGCCATGGCGCATCCTAGAACTGTAAGCGCTTGGTAAAGCCACCGTCTAGTACCATATTAGTGCCTGTGGTGAACCCCGAGCGCGGGCTGGCCAGAAAGGCCACAGCGTCAGCAACTTCGGCGGCACTGCCCATACGACCCATGGGGATCGCCGCGACTGTCCCTTCGTAGATTTCGGGCATTGCCTGCTTGATGTTGTCCCAAGCACCCCCATCAATAAATACTGGGCCCGGGCTGACCGAGTTCACCCGGATTCCCTTGGGGGCCATATCTTGAGCGAGGTTGCCTGCGTAGTTGAGTAGGGCGGCTTTCACGGCGCTATAAGGCACGGCGCCTGCAAAGGCCTCAAGGGCGGCGGTAGACGAGATAACAACAATGTTACCGGCTTCTGACTTTTCTAGGTGTGGTGTCACCTGCTGTACGCCGCGCCAGGTAGCGAGCATGTCGACCTCAAAGTTTGCACGCCATCCGTCCTCTGAGGCATCTGCCCCACCGGCCGATACGTTGGAAACAAAGATATCGACTCCACCTAAGGTGGCGACACAGTGGTCCACCCAAGCCTGCATTGAATCGGCACTGGCGACGTCGACGGCGGCACCTGCGACTTTAACGCCGTGGGCTTCGAGTTCGCCGATGGCCGCAGTAACCTCTGCTTCGTTGCGTGCACATATTCCTACATGACAGCCTTCCGCCGCTAATCGCTCGGCAATGCCGCGACCGATACCTTTGGTCGATCCGGTAATTAAGGCCACTTTTCCGTTGAGCTCTAGGTCCATAGTATTTCTCCTGTTGGGACTAACTTGTTATTAACGATGGTTTGGTCTGCGGTGAATCACCCTTGTCGACGCTGAATGAACTCTGCAATGAGTGCATCACGGTGTTGGGGCCAGCTTTCGAGTAGAGCCATACGTTTAAAATAGTGGCCCACTTTATACTCGTTGGTCGTGGCAATCCCACCATGCATCTGAATGGCTTCTTGGGTCACGCTGCGCGCTGCCGCGTCAACCTTAGCCTTTGCTGCGAGTGCCAGTGTTGAGGCATTGTCAGCTTGAGTATCCCAAGCCCGGCAGGCAGCGAGTACCAAAGAGCGCGCTAGCTCGGTTTGTATAAGCATCTCTGCCATTCGATGCTGCAGCGCTTGAAAGGACGATAGGGACTGGCCAAATTGCTCGCGTTGCCTGGTGTACTCGACGGTTGAATCTAACGCGCCCTGCATGGCGCCAACGCCTTCGGCGGCAGCCACTAACATGGCACGAGCATATAGTGCCTGCGTTGCGGCGTCTGCGTCGGTTCCTGACAATACAATGCACCCGTCGTCGTAGAGCAGGTCAACAGTAATGTGCGCACCGTGTCGCCCATCGTGGGTTTTATAAGCGACCCGTGATGCCCCTTGCTGGGATAAATCAATCATTGCCCAGTGGTTCTCATGGTCATGCTGGATTGGCGCGAGGACGTGGCTGGCAGTGCCGCCAGAGGGTACGAACTGAAGATCCCCTTGAAGACGGTCTTCCCCGTCGATGGCCTGCAGAGTCAACGGAGTACTGTCTCTCTGGGGAATTGTTGCAATGATGGAGCCATCAATGATTCCCGGTAGATACAGCGCTCGGGCAGCTTCTGATCCTGCCGCGATAACGCCACCGGCAAGTACTGCAGATTCCAGCAAGGGTTCGCGAACGAGGTAATAACCAAACAACTCGATAACCGGCACAATATCGGCGAGTCCGAATCCGAAGCCGTCAGCATTCTCCGGGGCAGTCATCGCGGTCCACCCCATGTCGGAGAACGCACGCCAGTGCTCGATATCAAGGGCTTTACCGCTGTCTACGGCATTCTGCCGGCTGGCAAACTCATAATTTTCCCTGAGGTAGCGCTCTGCACTGTCCCGCAGCATATTTTGTTCGTCAGTCACGGTTAAACCTCATCTTGAATGGAGGGTTCATAGCCCCAGAACTTTTTTTGCGATAATCGTGCGCTGTATTTCAGCAGTGCCGCCGTAGATGGTTGCGGCTCTGTTGTTAATATATTCCGCCATGGCAGTGAGTGCGTGTTCTGGAACTGGCGTATCGCCCTTGTGATTGGGGTCAAGGGCTTCTAAACATTGAGGGGCAGCAGCGGGCCCGACTAAATCGATGCTTAATTCATTGAGCCGCTGGCCCAGTTCAGTGCCTACGACCTTGACTAAGGAGGACAGGGCACCCGGATTGCCTCCGGCCTCAACAGCGCCCTTAATTCTGAGTTCAGTGTGTTCCAACGCCAGAGCATCAATTTCGGCCTCAGCAAGGCGATGTTGGAAAACAGGATCTGCTGCGCGGGTTTTTTCACCCCATGGCGTGAGTTTGGCTTGGCTATGAATTTTACGCAGCTGTTTTTTAACATCAATGGTGAAATTATGTCCGCCGCGTTCAAATTCGAGCAAAGATTTAGCCACAGACCAACCGTCATTCTCGGCGCCCACTAAATTTGCACACGGGACTTTAACGGCATCAAAAAATACCTGGCATTGTTCGACTTGACCGTCGAGGCTGACAATTGGTGTGATTGTAATGCCGGGACTCTCAAGGTCGATGAGCAGGAAGCTGATGCCAGCCTGGGGCTTTACGGCCTTGTCGGTGCGCACCAGACAAAAAATTTGGTTGGCATGATGAGCCATGCTGGTCCATATTTTGGTGCCGTTAACAACGTAGTTGTCGCCATCGCGAACGGCCGTCGTTTTTAATGACGCGAGATCAGAGCCTGCACCGGGCTCTGAGTAGCCCTGACACCAGATATCTGCTCCCGATAGCATGCGGGGCAAATAATACTGCTTTTGTTCCTCTGTACCGTAATGCATCAGCATTGGGCCCAGCATCTGGATGCCCATCATGACAACACTGGGTGCGTTGGCGAGCTTACATTCTTCCTGAAATATAGAGCGTTGCTGAATGTCCCAGCCCGGACCCCCAAATTCGCTGGGCCAGTCGGGTGCTATCCAGCCTTGTGCGTGCAGCTTTTTTTGCCAGGCCAGTGCGGCACTAAACTCTGAAAATACAGAGGTTGTAAGCTCTCCAGCACGCCGTAATTCTGGCGTCAGTGCCTCTCCCAAAAAGTCTTTTACAGACTTTCGGAATATTTGGTAATCGGTCATGACGCTGCCCTCGATCTGTTTATGCCGTCTGCAAATGCGTGCTCGCGCCTCACAGGCTGACACCCTGCTGACGGATACTTTGTCTGAGTTTGTCCTTTTGTACTTTGCCCGATGCTGTTTTGGGTAATGCGGTAAATAGCTCTAGGTATTGCGGCCATTTTTGTTTGGCCAATCCACTGAGGGCTAATAGTTCGCGCAAATGATCCATGTCCACCTGAAATCCTGCTGCGGGAACAATACACGCGCCCACACCTTCGCCCAATCGGCTATGAGGTACCGCAACTATCGCTACTTCTACGATCGCGTCGGACAAAAGCAGGGCCTCTTCAATTTCTCTGGCGGCAATATTTTCCCCTCCTCGAATAATAATGTCTTTCTTTCGATCAGAGATAACCAGAGCTCCCGATGCCATTAAGCGACCGATATCGCCCGTTCGAAAATAGCCCGATGGCGTAAAAGCTTCGCGATTTTGCTCCTTGTCGCTGTATCCCAGCATCATTGCGGGGCCCTTGGCTAGAATCTCCCCATCGTTATCGAGGCCCAACTCGTTGCCCTGATCATCAACAATCATTACGTCATAGTTGGCAACTCGGCCGTCAGTTTCGGCGGCCAGACTCCGTTGTTCGGACCCCAGGAAACCCACAGTAACTAAAGGAACTTCGGTTGAGCCATAAACTCGCACGGCCCGGCAATTATCAAGGGTATCCCAAGCAGAATGAATCAGGGCTGAAGGTACTGAAGCGCCACCGCAGGCAAACAAACGAAAGCCCGGTAAGGTCTTCCCTTGTTGCTGACAGGTGTCCACCAGCTCTTTAAGAAATGGAGTCGCGCTAACGCAAGCGGTGGCGCCGTAATTTTCTATCAGTTTGATGGCTTCTGTGACATCCCACTGAGACATAAGCAGCGTCTTAATGCCGGTCAAAAAGGGCATTTCCATACCATTAACGTATCCCGTGATATGAGTCACTGGAGAGGGCATCAGCATGAGGTCTTTGTCTGTTAGCTGCCAGCCTTCAACTCCGTTATCGAGGGCGGCGGTAAG
Source organism: marine gamma proteobacterium HTCC2080 (assembly GCA_000169115.1). GTDB lineage: Bacteria > Pseudomonadota > Gammaproteobacteria > Pseudomonadales > Halieaceae > Luminiphilus. The sequence goes on along the minus strand of AAVV01000007.1, from coordinate 125,428 downwards.
GGTGTTGTGGCTGTGGCGTACCTGTTTGGGGTTGCCCGTTGTTCCCGAAGTGTAGAGCAGTATTTTGGTCTCGTCTGGATCGGCTTGAACGGGATCTATGCGCTGATTTTTGCCTGATCCGAGTACCTGATTGAATGTTTCAAAGTTGTCGGGTAAATCTTGTAATTCACCTAAATAAATTACCTGACGCAGGTCGGGGCAGTCGCCCATAAGTTGCTCAGTCATGGCTACGTAATTAAAGCCACGTAATTCAGCAGGAATAAAAAGAGCGCGAGTTTTCGCATGGCGCAGGATGTAACCCACCTCTTTATTGCGATAAATGGGCACAATGGGGTTTATGACGAATCCGCCAATGGCCGCGGCTAGCATGACAATGACGGAAAATCGGCTGTTGGGAAGCTGAAAGCTCACGGTATCGCCCGGATTTATTTTTCGGGCAAGTAAAGCCGAGGCGAGGGCTGCACCGGAAGCCCACGCTTCGCCGTAGGTGATGTTTGAGCCATCATCAAAGTGTATAGCAATCTCGTCAGGGCAATCCTGAGACAATTTTTGGGCTGCCCTTGCTAGCGTGGTGTTTCGATATGTGTCCTGAGACATGGAGCTCCTGTCGCGCCTAAACCTATTATTATCATCGCATCAGCGTCCGCTTTTAGCTGCCCGACGCAGTGGGGTGGTGTTACAAGGGTATCGCAATCTGCATTAAGCAAACAAACAAGATTGTTTGTGTTCACGAACAGTGGCATTGTGCCACTGATTAATGAAGATTGCGCGCTGCCTTGAACAGCGCTTTTACCGATTTTGTACGCTACAAATGGGTGAGGCCTTCAGGGTTATGATAATGACTTTGCTACTGGTGCTTAATAGTTAGGAGATGTTTTTACGATGTCTGATTTACCGAAAATCACGGTCATTTCGCGCGATGGTGTAACCAGCACGCTGGAACAAAGCGCGGGGCAAGCCACATTGATGCAATTGCTCTTTGAAAATGACCAAGGGGTGGAAGCGGCCTGCGGTGGTTGTGCGTCTTGTGCCACCTGTCACGTCTATATTGCTGAGGAATGGGTGTCGCGCTTACCCCCTCGTGAACAGGTTGAAGATTTATTGCTTACCTATTCAGATCATTTCGACAGCGGTCGGTCACGCTTGAGCTGCCAGATATCCATGACGTCCGAGCTGAATGGTTTGGTTCTAGAGATAGCGCCGGAGGAATAAAAAATACGACGAGAGAGTGATGCCCTGATCGTTAGGGCTGTAGTTGTCTCATCCATTGAGTCCGCCCGTGCTGAAGAAACAGCTGCGCCCCAATGCCGGGTTTTACAGTTTCAAAGAGCCTGTTGGCGGCGGTCAGGGTTAAGTAGATAGATAGAGGTGGTCTTCAGAATTTTGGGCCATTACGATAAATTAACGAAAAAATGGTGAGTCGGGTGGGATGTTGGTGAAGCATGCTACACATTTGCCAAAACACAGCTTTAAAAAGGGTTGTCCAAACTACTATGCATACTGTTTCCGAAAAATCTGAAGCCTTATTGGCAAGCCTGAAGGCCTTCATGGCTGAGTTTATTTTTCCTAATGAGCTCGCTTATCGCCATGGATTGGCTTCCGCAGAGAATCGTTTTGCACCCTTGCCACTTATGGATGAACTTAAGCGTAAGGCAAGGGATCAGGGTCTGTGGAATTTGTTTGTGCCACCTGACCATGCTGAATTTAGTGAGCAGGGCGGTTTAAGTTTTTTGGAGTATGCGCCCTTAGCTGAGGAGATGGGTCGCGTGATTTGGTCTGCAGAGGTATTTAACTGCAATGCCCCTGATACCGGCAACATGGAAGTGTTCATGAATTTCGGTACCGAGGCGCAAAAGGCTGAATGGTTGGTGCCGCTATTGGCAGGTGAAATTCGCTCATCCTATGCGATGACAGAGCCCCAAGTCGCCTCTAGTGACGCCACTAATGTTCAGCTCAGTATTCGTAAAGATGGCGATTCTTGGGTGCTGAATGGGAGAAAATGGTTTATCACTGGCGCGCTCTATGACCGGTGTAAAATTCTGATCGTTATGGGAAAAAGTGACCCTGAAAATAGCAGTCGTCACCTACAACAGAGTCAAATTTTAGTGCCTAAAAATACTCCAGGGGTCAACATAATTAGACCGCTTACGACCTTGGGCTACGACGATGCGCCTCTGGGTCACGCAGAAATTGTGTTCGATGATGTAAGAGTGCCGTTAGACAACGTTCTTGCAGGCGAGGGGCGTGGTTTTGAAATCGCTCAGACCCGTTTGGCACCGGGGCGCATGCATCACTGTATGCGCCTAATTGGCGCGGGCCAGCAGGCCCTAGAAAATGCCTGCCAACGGGTTACCGATCGCCAGACTTTTGGTCGCCCTCTAAGTAAGCATCAGTCGATCCGGGAAAACATTTCCAAATGTTTTTCAGAAATAGAGATGGCACGTTTGCTGGTTCAGAAAACCTGTTGGACGATCGATAATCAAGGTGTGAAGGCTTCAATTCCAATGATTGCATCGACAAAAACAACCGTGCCACTCGTTATTCAGACTGTAATTGATCGGTGTATGCAGATGCATGGTGCTGGCGGGCTGACGGAGGATTGGTCTATGGCCGAGAACTTCAATTACGCGCGGTGGTGTCGTCAGGCCGATGGCCCCGATGAGGTTCACCAAATGGCCTTGGGTAAACAAATTATTGAGCGATTTTCTAATCAGTGAGGATAATTTAGATATGACAGACGACGAGAAACTAGCCATCGTGAACCGGCTGTACGAACGGTCTGCAGTCGGTGATTTTGACACCTGCGAAACCCTGCTAACGGACGACTTTTTTATAGTAGAGGCCGACGATACGCCCATGGCCGGCACCTTTACCGGTATAACGGCGTTGAGGGATCTCTATGCCCAAGTATTCGGCATGCTTGAGGTCACCAACGTGGTGCGTACTGAAATGACCAGTGGCGGTGATTACGTGGTGACTATCCTTCATTTTGAATTCGCTGACGGCCTTGAGCCTGCGCACCTTTGCGAAATGTTCAGGTTCCGCGATGGAAAGGTGTGTGAAATTAGGCCCTATTATTTCGATGCGGCACCACTGAGAGCAGCCCATGAGGCGTTTAAAGCGAAGCAAAGTCGCTGAGCGTTATTAGGCGCTAGTATGATGTGCAGCTGCACCTACGCGCTTTTGCTAGGTGCAGGGTTTGTTGCTCGATAGGTCTTAACCTAGCCGCCTGAAGTTCGGCAGTGGAGTGACTTCACTGCGCGACGAAGTGAGACTAGGTTGTTGTCACATTTTCTCACTGGCTTTTATCGCTAGAGAGTAAGTGCTTTTTGGCCAGTTCGGTCAGCCTTCGGGGTAATACCACACGGCCGAAGTGTAAGCTCGCTCTTGCAGCTTACCGTCATCCCCCGCGGCCCTATCTTCTTGGAACCGCAGAGCATCAAAGCTGGTCCAGCGTGGTGTCGGTATTTCAAGCACTCTCACGTAATAAAACGCGGCTTGGTTCAATTCAAAATCGGGGTCGCGCCAAATTCCCTCGAGTTGAGCCGCGCCCTCCGCATTGCTGTAGGTTGCTGTGGCGAGGTTTGTCGTGTCTTTTACCGGTTCAAAGAGCCCATTAGAGGAATTTCGTACCCGCTTTCCTGAGGCCACCACGTCATAAATTCTTTCATGGTGTTTTCCTTCAGCGTCTAGCCAGCCCTTGATCACTTGAATGCGATCAAGATGTGCTGCATTTGGATCTTTCTGCGCTTTAATCATGAGGGTAGGTGCAAGGTCAGCATCCGATGTGGCCGGTAATTGACCGCCCATTGGAACGCCTTGGGCATAGCCTTTTTGAGTCCACTGCGAGTCCTGCAGGGTGCCATCATCAAAGTTCCAGCCAGCGAAGAAACGCACTCGAATTCGGCTGCCCGTGGTCGCGAAGACTTCTTTTCGTTGCATGGCATCAAAGATAGCTTCTCGGGTATTTTGCGTTGACCAAACTCCGGCGAGCCCCGATGAAACCATGCGCCAAATTTGTTGAAGTTGGCCCGCCATTTTTAACTCGGTGCGACCAGGGGCTGGGCCGTCATGAAGGAATTTACCAAAGTAGTTATCTTCTTCGGTTGTGGCCAATGCAGTGTGGATATCGCTGGAGCCAATCATGCCAAAATCAAAGGGGTTTACACTCAGCTGCTCACGATGAGCAAGACCTAATCCCAGTGCCGAGCGAGCATATTCGTAGGGTAGCATCTCGGGCTCTTTTGCAGTCGTCAATGTAATGTTGCCATCGTCCCAAGTTTCAAAGTCTGCAAAGGAATCCTCAGGCGATAGGGCTGGGTGTGTCTCTGAGTCTCCTTTGACCTGCGTCATCTCATAGAGCGGTTCCCAGTAACGCCTCCGTTTTGCGTAGTCGGCATCGATTGCGTCACCGTTGTTGCGCGTCGGAGCAAACATTCGGCCATTACTCAAATTGCCATTGTGGGGGATGGCCATAACCCGTCCGCCGGTCGCAGCTTCATAGTCGGAAAGCGCAGACCAGAGTGCCTCGGGGTCGGTGCTGTCCTGAGCGGAAAAAGGAATCACTTTACGGGTGTGTTCTGAGCCTTCGCGAAAAAGAACCACTCGGTGTAAATTGTCACCGGTTACCATTGATGTCCATTCGTACCCGATTAACGTTGTAAAGACTCCGGGTGTATACGCAGCCTCGGCGGCGTCAATACTGGCATGCCAAGCGCTCTGAACAAGTGCTCCGGGCGTTCGAAGTGCCGGGTCGGTACTTTGGATCGCATCCGAAAATAACTTGGCAAGTTCAATGTTTTTGTCAGCCTGAAGCAGGTCAGCCATTTGCTGGCCTAAGGGCCAGCCATCTAGCTGGGCGTCGCGCTCCTCCAGTAGCGGAAAAACGCCGTGGTACTCCGCGTGGTCGGTGACTGCGAGGAAGTCCAAGGGCGCACGCAGTCGTGCGGTCTGCCCCAATTCATTGGTGACCGGTAAGCCCATAGCGAAACGGTAGGCCTGGTCGGGCCCCAATCGCGAGCCAAGGGTGAAGGCATCTGCTGAAACGTTGGAATGTAGGTGTGTATCACCCCATAGGAGCTGACGCTCATTGTTGGCGATTGGCGCGGAGTAAGCAGATGGAGAGATTAGTGTTTCACCCGGGGTAGATGCCCATGCCTGAGTCGTGGCGGCACCGACTGCAAGCGCAATCCAGAGTGCATTGAGACGTTTATTACGCCGTTGTTGGGACGCAGGTTCTGGGGTGTGGCCTGCTAAGTATTGGTTAGAGTTCCGGTGCATTTTTGCGAGCCTCTGCGGCGGCGGTTAAGCTGGCCTGATCAACGGGCTCCATTGCCCACTGCAAACCTCTTCGAAGTAGTTCATAAAACTGGGGCGTATCCCAGGCGCAGCGTTCGATGTTGGGCCAGTAGTCCATCAGCGGCTGCATATCATAATGGTGGCGGCAGTGACCGAGCGTGAGATACAACACGGCGCCCTTACCCTGTTCCTTTATGTAAAACACGGGATGTTTAGCCTTTTCCCAATGATCTTCTCTGAAGCCCGGCGCATCGCCACCGTACTCAGTTTCTAGGAGCACTTTGAGATCGCCAAAGGTCTGCATCAAGTATTGTTCATCTGTAGCTTGGAAGGACTCTAGGCCCGCGACCAGCGGATGGTCAGTATCGGCAACGTTCACGGTGTACGGTTCGATGGGTGGATGTGACCGAAACATGGAGCCCAGGGTATCGACAAAGAGCGGCGCCCAATCGGGTGTTTCAAATATACCGTCAGACATCAGTCTGATAATAGAATTGGTGCCATGAAGTGCATACCAGCGTCCACCCTCCTGAACCCAGCTTTTAAGGGCTTCTTGAGCGGGCAGGGAGGGCACCACATTACAGGTATAGCTCACCAAAAAATCAGCCTCTGCAAGGGCTTCGAGATTCTCATAATCCTCAAACACTCGAATGCGAACACGATCAAACTCGGCAAGCAGTTTGAGCAGTTCAAGCCGGGCAAAATCAATATCATGCCAAGATCCGCTAGCAACTAAGATGCCATTGATGCGACCGGCTGTTCGAGCTTCACTCATGAAGACCTCCTCAGGACTTAATATAGTTATCTAGAGTCGCATGTAGGTGTCGTATTCGACTCTCTTGATAGCTGGCTAAGCTGACAGCGCCCTTTTTTGATGCCTTCATACCACGTTGTACCGCAGGTAAGTTGGCATCATCCTGATCGAAAACGGGGCCTAGTGCACCGAGTTCAGGCACCGATGAAAAGGACTCAGTTTCCGGGATTACAATGCAATCTGCGGGGTCAGGTCGTTCACTACCTTCTGGGTAGCGCAAAAGAATCATGACATCAAAAATACAGCTGTGGGGGTCATCCCCATTGGGAAGAAATCGATAAACAATATTGCCGTTGTAACCCACCCAAACTTGGAAGTTAGGAAATAGGCTATATAAAATCGCATCTTCTAGCTCTGCCATTGTGGCGTCTGATAGATCTTGGCCCGAGGCTTCCTCAAACATTTCGCGATTCATATCAGCGACATAGCGGCGTGCAGATATTCCTTCTGGCATTTCTACGCCTTCATCACTGTCCAAGGCCATTCGCCCAGAAAGTTTTAGTATGTCTCTGATAATCGCTTCATCTGAGATGTTATTTAAGTGGGGGCTATGTACGGCCATGGGGGTCACGGAGCGACTGACATTTGCGCCAAAGGTATCGTATTGAGAGTTTTCATCACCAGTGAATGTAAGTATCTGTTTGTGCGTTTCTAGGGTGTGCCAAGATTCCATGAAAGCTTCCGCACCGACCTTCCAATTACATTTCATCACTCGCTGAACGTGCACACCTTTAAAGTACTTCTCGAGGGGGTACCGAGAGAAATGCTCTGGCATCACCTCCATGTATTTTTCGAGGGGCGCACATTCAGGGTCAAAGTTGATGAATACAAAGCCGCCCCATGTGGCCGTTTTCACTTCGGGAAGGGCCATGTCGCGATCAGCAAGGTGATCAAAGTCCCACTGGCAAGGTATGCCTTGAAACTCGCCATCAAGGTTCCAAGTTGCGCCGTGAAAGGGGCAGCGGAATTCAGTGACAGACCCAGACTCATCGCGAAGGCAGCGCCCGCGATGCAGGCAGCTGTTTATGTATCCTCGAATTGAGTGAGAGGGTGTTCGGGTAATAATGACGCTATTGTCGATAATGTTGTAAACATGATGGTCGCCCGGCTCGGCAATGTCTTCCTCTCGGCAGACCATTTGCCACACTTTGGACCACATGCGGTCCTTTTCAAGGTCAAAAAACTCCTGACTAATATAGCGATCTACCGATAAGTCCTCATCGCCAAGCGGGGGATTGCTTTGCAATCGCAAAAATTCCGGAACTTCGACAGTTTCCTGGTCTAGGAGATCCTGAAATGTCGTGCCTTTAAAACGGCCGCCATCACCCTGTTTCTTGTCTTCTGCTTTGTTCATAGACCTCTCCTGATCGATCCGTTTTAATGACAAGCCTTTAGGTTGTCAGAATATTGACCCCACTGATACCGGGCGCACCATAAACATGGGTATAACCTACTTTTGGCGCATTGGGGACCTGGCGCTGGCCCGCAGTGCCACGCAGCTGATGACAGATTTCATAAACCTGCCTTAAACCCGACGCACCTACTGGTTCGCCATTAGCTAAGCAACCACCGTCGGTATTCACCGGGAGAATCCCATTGATCTCTGTGGCCCCCTCTTTGATCCACCGTTCTTGTTCGCCGTGTTCACAGAATCCATTTTCTGCCAGATGCATGATTTCAGCGCCAACCTCGGTATCCTGAAGCTGGGCGACATCGACATCTTTTGGGCCGATACCCGCAAATTCAAAGGCTGCACGTGATGCCGTGACAGTCGGCGAGGGAGCAACGACAGGTGCTTGTGATGGGCTGAAAACTTCAAAACTGCCATAGTGCCGCGACCGAACAACCGCACTTCTCAGCAGTACCGGGTTGTTGGTGTAGTTTTTGGCAATGTCAGCGCGACACAGCACAAGGGCGCAGCCGCCCTCTGCGGGGGAGCAGAACATATATTTATTGAGGGGTTCGCTGACCATGGGCGCCTGTTCAATGTCCTCTGCCGTCAAGGCAGTTTGTCGCCACGCAGTAGGGGTTATGGAGCCATTGCGAAAAGCCTTCTCCGCAACACGCACTAAGGTCTCTCGAGAGATTTCATGGTCGTGCATATATCGTTGAATTTTCATGGCGAAGTATTGCGTAGTCAGCATGAGCCCTGTTTCCCCATACCAGTCGTCAAGCCCCCAGTCTTTTGGTTGGGGGTTGAACGCGCCCCGGGCGTGCTTATCAAAACCGACAACGAGTCCCATATCATACTGACCGGATTTGATTGCAGAGTAAGCAGCATTCAGTGAGCTACCACCGGTCGCGCAGCCATTCCAAATGTTGGTAAATTGCAGTCCCGTTAAGCCCAACAAGTTCACCAGCGAGTCAGCATTTCCGCCGTCTTGGCTCCCACCAAATGCAAATTCCATTGCTTTAAACTCGGTACCGGCGTCGGCAATGGCCGCTCTGGCGGCTATTGCGCCCTGTTCTAAACCCGAGAGGCTAGGGCTGCGGCCAAATGGATGAAGTCCTAACCCGACAATGGCTACGTCTGTCATAGCGCCTCCGCACTGCGAAATTGAAAGGTCATTAGCTGGCTACCGTTCTCATCAATACGAACAGGCACTATTTCAAGCTCCATGGGTAGTCCGATTCGTAAGGAGTTGGCTGAATTTTCATGTAATCGGCTCTCTACCTTGATGCCACAGGCCAGTTCCACATAGCCCACACCATAAGGACGGAAAGTTTCAGGAGTCTCATCGGTTAAGTAGGGGGCCTTGGGCATAAAGCTTTGTATTGTCCATGTCCAGAGCTTCCCGGCATTGCCCAGCTTCACAACTTCAGTGCGTTCGCTGCCACAGGCACGACAGCTGTCTTGGCTGGGAAACGCATGTTCACCGCAGTCTTTGCAACGGCTACCCAATAACTGTGATGGTGAGTCTGGCCAGCTAAACAAGCCTGGGTGAAGTGGTTGCTGAGTCTGCATTTTTTAACTCCCCCCCATGTGCTCGCGACCAGATTTTCTTGCGTATTTTTTGATTGCTGATGGCCAAGGTCACAGGTTTTTTTTAATGGTAAATTAGCGTGAGATCCGTGCTCTTTGTGTGGCGTGTTCGGTTTGCGCGGTCTGCAGTCCGTGAGTCTGAAGAAAGCTCACCAGCTACAGCCAAGACCTCTGATTTTTTGTGCTTGCGTGTGATACTAGGAACGCTCATAAAAAAAAGCAAGCAGGTTTGTTTGATATTATCCTTCCATCCATTGCGTTTCAGCGCACTTTATAGGATTCTCAATCTTTATCGCCATCAATTGTGGCTAGACTTGCGAAAATTACTATGAGTAAAACGACAACTTCTCTAGGCTCGAGCGCAAAAAAGCGAACGAGGGCGCCGGTGAAGAAGGCGGCAGCATCCTCAAACGGCACTCGAACCGGCGATGGTTGGCAAGCAGAGAAAAGCGCGATGACTCGGAAAGCCATCCTTGAGGCGGCTGTTCGTTGTTTAGTCAAAGAGGGCTATAACAAAACGACAACAGCGATGATTGCCTCAGAGGCTGGGGTTTCCAGAGGCGCAATGATGCATCACTTTTCCGCCAGAGCAGAGGTGATTAAGGTGGTAATTGCGTTCTTGCACGAGCGGAGACTTGATGAGTATCGCCAGCTAATGGGCGAGAAAAATATCGCAAAAAAAATCACCAGGGCTGATGTTCGGCGCTCAGTTGAAGCTGCCTGGGAATACCATAATTTACCGTCGTTTGTTGCTTATCAGGAGCTCGTATCTGCGGCTCGAACCGATGACGAGCTTGGTGAGGTTATCGAAGAGTTCGAAAAGGACTTTGAGAAGCAATTTTTACTGACGGCTAAAACAGTTTTTCCTCAGTGGCGCGGTGTTAAGTCACTGCAGGCAGCCCATGATCTGGTGCATTTTGCTATGCATGGTATGGCGACGACTTATCGATGTAGCAAGAGAAAGAAGCGAGCAGACAGCATTATCGATTTGGTCACCGATCAGTTGGTTTCGATTTACAAATTGGAGTCTTTATAAGGCGTTGTCTCGCAGGCGCTTGTGGTTTGCTAGCAAGTACATTTGTTTAAGTTTCTGAAGCACCAAAGTCATTGAGCGGAGTGCGTATGTTTGGAAGTTTCTCTGGCGCAGGCAAAGTGGTTTCTATTGTGGGGGCTGGATCTCCGGGCAATATGGGTCAGATAATGGCGCGCCGTTTTGCAGAAGCGGGCGCTAAGGTTGTGGTGTCTGGCCGTCGAACGGATGTTTTGGCTGATCTAGCATCATCGATCGATGGTGATTGGGTCGCTTGCGATTTCTGTGATCGTGCTTCTATTGGTCATATGGTGACCGAGGTTCAGAAGCGGCATGGGAGTATTGATGTGGCCATCAATGCCACAGGTTGGGGGCTTCTGAATGGGTTTTGTGAGACCTCGGAAGATGAACTGGATCGTATGGTTGATCTTCAATTCAAGGGCCCTTTTATCTGGCTCCAACGTTTAGTTGAGGTTATGTCGGTTCAGGGTCAGGGCTGTATTATTCAAATCTCGTCTGCTACGGCAAAGATCATGTTGGATAATCATGCAGCTTATATGGGCACGAAGGCGGGAATAGATCACGTCATTCGTACCGTCGCTAACGAGTTTGGCACGAAGGGCATCAGGGCGAACACGATTTCTCCGGGGCTGACCGATACCCCCATGACTGCTGACGCATTGCAAAGCCCGGCCTTAGCTAAAGCTTTCTCGCAGTGTTATCCCATGGGACGCTACGGCACCTCAGATGATATCGCCGCTGCGGCGCTTTTTTTGGCGAGTGAAGACTGTTTTATGACTGGAGAGAACTTACAGGTTAATGGTGGCCTGTGTTTGCGTCGAAATCCTCGGGCTCATGAATTAGAGGAAGCGATGATCGCGGCGGGTGAAATTCCTGCGCCAGAGTAGATTTTTCGAGTAACTAATAATTTTGATAAAAAGGAGAATTCATCATGGGGTTGCTTAGCGGCAAAGTTTGTTTGGTAACAGGTGCGGCTTCAAATCCGGGGCTGGGTCACGCAATTGCACACTGTTTTGGTGCAGAGGGTGCGACCGTTATTGCGACTGATGTCGACCTCAATGGTGCGGAGGCCACGGCCGAAAGCATTAACGCAGCAGGCGGTTCGGCGACGGCCTGGCGACAAGACGTCACAGATCCGGAAGGTTGGAAGGCCACAATGGGTCGCATTAGAGACGATCATGGACGCATAGATACCCTGGTCAATAACGCGGGAATCGCCGTGCTCAAAAAATTGGAAGATATCACCCTCGAAGACTATAACCGTCAGATGGTGGTGAATATGACAAGCCTGTTTTTAGGTACGCAGTCGGCGGTTGCAATGATGCGAGAAACTGGCACAAAAGGGTCTATTATCAATATGTCATCCATCGCCGCACTCATAGGAGTAATAGGCGTCAGCGCCTATGCGGCCAGTAAGGGTGGGGTCCTTGGCTTTACCAAAGCAGTCGCTGCTGAGACCGCCCCAGAGGGCATACGTTGCAATACGATTCACCCAGGCATGATTGCGACCAATATGAACGTGCAAGCCTCGACAGAAAACACTGATGAGTACGATGCGCTGGTGTCGACGATTCCTATGGGGTACATGGGGGCTCCAAAGACCATTGGCGATGCGGCTCTGTTCCTGGCTAGCGATCTTTCGGCTTACATCACCGGAACACAGTTGGTCGTTGATGGGGGCATTATTAATCAGTGACAGTTTGCCGACCTGGCGTCACTGATAATGCGTGTCGCGCCAGGCATTGCTGCGGTCACAAAGAGTCGTTTGGAGAGGTCATGAATAATTTTGAGGACCAGTTAGAAATTCGCGCCTTACTCGAGCGCTACTGCGATGGTGTGAACCAACGCGATGCTGAGATCTGGGGTAGTACCTGGGCAAATGACGCGGTTTGGGAACTGCCGCATTTGGAAATGTCCGGTATCACCGGACGAGATAACATTGTTTCGGCATGGTTAGAAGCTATGCAGCTTTTTCCCTTTGTTAACATGATGGCACAGCCTGGGTACATTTCTATTGATGGCGACCATGCGGTCATGCGCAGCTACACCAGTGAGGTTGCTGTTATGCAGGATGGCACTCAAATTGAGCCTAGAGGTGAGTACGAGGATGAGTGCATCCGTGAGAACGGAGAGTGGAAATTCTCATTGAGACGGTTTCGAGTCTTACACGGAGAGTAGGGGGGTCAGTGTTTCTTTGACCTAAACGCCTGGCAGGCCGGCGGTTGAGCCGCCGTCGATGACCAACTCAGAACCCGTCATAAAGCGCGATTCGTCTGATCCCAGATAAAGCAAAAGATTGACGACCTCTTCCATTTGCCCCAACCGTCCCATGGGGGCTATGCCTTCCAGCATAGATCGAGCTGCTAATGGATCTGGCGCGCCATTGATAGCGCCTTCAATAAGCGGTGTGCCAATGACCCCGGGGTGAATTGTGTTAACGCGGATGTTGGTGTTGTTCTTGGCCAAATGCACCGCACTCGACTTAGCGAGTAACCGCATGGCACCTTTGGTTGTTGAATAAGTGACGTCTCCCGCGAGTGCCAAGATGCCATTGATTGAGCTGTTCAGAACAATCGAACCTCCAGGGCCTTCAGGGTTGGCGCGCATGAGTTCCGCTGCGGCCTTAATCGTCATCATGGGCCCTGTCAGATTGATATCGAGTAGATTTTGCCAAGCCTCTGGGGTCACATCTTCAATGTTGCTGTCACCTGCGTTAGTGCCGGCGTTCGCGAAGGCGATATCGAGGCGAGCAAACTTGTTTTGAATAAAATCTTTTACCCCTGACCAGCCTTGAATATCTTGAACGGCATGTTGAATGAAGTCTGCACCCGTTGCTGCAGAAATGGCGTTACCCGCCTCAATATTGTTGCCGGTAAATACGACACCCGCAGCTCCCTCTGCCATGAAGCGCTCTACGGTGGCTTTACCAATGCCATTGGTTCCGCCAGTGATAAGTGCCACTTTGCCAGCGAGTTTGTCGCCCATAGGATCGTCCTTTGCTGCGCTCATGGCCGGATTGGCTGAGAGCGCATTGATGTTATGTTACCGGCGGTCACACAATTGACGTGTCAGCAACTCACCGAGGTTAGGGTATGTAAGCGACCAGAAAAAAGCAAGCATGCTTGACTTTTTATGGGGTCAATTCTAGCCTCGGACTTTAGACAGTTGCCGAACGGGTGTGCTCGACACATGGTAGCCCCGTTTGGTGATTTATTTTTGATAAGAGTCGGGAGTCGGCAATGGACAGGCACGCACTTTACAATCAGATGGCAGACCGATTACGTGATCACGTTGCCAACGGAACTACCGATAGCGCTATAGATACGCTGCGGGTTCCTGCGACACAGTACACCGACGGCGATGTTTGGCAGAAGGAAATGGACGGCATATTTAAGAGCTTGCCGATCTTAGTTGGGCTCTCACATGAGCTTCCCGAAAAGGGCGATTTCAAAACTCTGGATATTTTGGGGATGCCTTTGCTGATTTGTCGGCAAGCTGATGGTTCCGCCAAAGTCTTGATGAATGTTTGCAGCCACAGGGGAATGATTCTTGAATCTCGACCCGCCGGTAACAAAAAGACCTTTAGCTGTCCTTATCATGCCTGGACTTATGGTGGTGACGGTCGACTAAGAGGCGTCGCAGATGTCGTCAAATTCGGCGAGGATTGCCGAGGTGATCGTGATCTTATCGCTTTTCCTTGTCACGAAGAGGGTGGGCTCATCTTTGCAGTACTCGATCCCGCATCTGAATGTGATATTCGTGGCTTCCTCGGTGAAATGATGAGCGATATTGCGGAGAAGCATTTTGAAGATTGGTACTACGTTGGCCAGCGAGTGATTCATGGTGCTAACTGGAAGGTGGCACTTGATGGTTACTTAGAGGGGTATCATTTTCAGGCAGCCCACCCAGAGACCATTGCGCCTAGAACCTACACTAACGTTATGGCATTCGAGGCTTATGGGCCGCATATGCTAGTGGGCTATCCAGCGAAAACCATTGAAAAATTGAAAGATATTCCTAAGGATGAGTTGTGGCAGCATGAAAACGACGGTTACGACTTCATTCGCCTGTTCTTCCCCAACGTCTCGATCTTTGTGGCGCCTGAAATTACTCAGATCGCTCAGCTGATCCCGGGCCCTGGGCCACTCGAAAATACAACTGTGCTGCATTTTATTCATCATACCAAGCCAGAAGATGCCGAAGAGATCGCGGGTTTGGAGCAGATGGCTGATTGGCTTATGCAGGTTGTAGACGAGGAAGATTACCAAGTGGGTTTGCAGGTGCAACGCGGTTTGCAGTCAGGTCATTTGGCGGACGTGATTTTTGGCAAGAACGAAAGTGGGAATCAGTTTGCTCATCGCTGTATTGAGTACTACGCCGAGGGCGGCGAGGGCGAATTCCCCAGCCTTTAAAAACTTTGGGGGAGTTGGACTCCCCCGAGCGGCTAGACTTTGACCATTAACTTGCCGTCATTCTTGCCCTCGAAGAGCAAGTTATAGGCGTCGAGGGTGTTTTCGAAGCCATCGACAATATGTTCTTTGAACTTAAGTTGTCCTGAATTAATCCACTCGGAAATCTGCGCTTGTCCTTCCGGGAACTCGGAAAGATAGTCGCTGATAAGGTAGCCCTGAACCGTCACGCTTCTCGCCAGTACTTGCCACCAGTTGTAGGGTCCAGGCACGGGCTCGGTTGCGTTGTAATTACTGATGCTGCCACAGAAAACAATGTTGGCATCTTTATTTAGATTCATCAGCGCGGCATCCAAAATTTCACCGCCAACGTTATCGAAAAATAGATCGACCCCTTCTGGACAAGCACCCCGAATCGCCTGCTCCATATCACCACAGGTTTTGTAGTTGATGCAGCTATCGAAGCCTAGTTCATCAGTCACCCATCGGCATTTTTCGTCACTGCCGGCGATTCCGACAACCCTTTGTCCCAGAATTTTGCCAATCTGTCCGCCAATCGATCCCACAGCGCCCGCAGCTGCACTCATCAGCAGCGTTTGCCCTGCGGCAGCTTTACCCGCCCGTAGGAGACCGAAGTAAGGTGTCAGGCCCACTGCGCCAAGAGCGCTCAGGTAGTAGTGAGCAGGGAAGGGGCTGTCTGGGGGTATAACCGAGAAGTAGGCCGCTGGCACAACGCCATGAGTTTCCCAGCCACCGGTTCCAACAACGAGATCACCGGTGCTGAAGCCGTCTGCCTCGCTCTGCAATACTTTCCCAACGACTGAGGAACGAACTGAGTCACCTAAGGGAATTGGAGGTAAATAATTAGGTACGTCTGACATCCACCCCCTTATTGCGGGGTCCATCGAAAAATAGAGGCATTCAATGAGCAAATGTTCGTCCGGCACATGATCAATCGTGCGCGTTTCGATATCGACTTCGCTGCGATCAGGTATTCCCTGCGGGCGCGCTTTCAGGGTCCATTGTTGTTTTGTCATCGGTAGCACGGCGTATTCTCTCCAAAAATCTTATTAAGGTAGTGCTAAGCTAGCCGCGGTTTGGAAAAGAAGCAAGCACGTTTGTTTGTTGCTATTACTGATTGCGTTGCTTACCTTTGGTGACCAGGTGTCTTTTAGAGAGATGATCCGATGGATGATTACATACCAGTGCTGGAGCTGCAGGCCCTGTCACCAAATACCAGTGAGGTAGTCACGGTTAATGGTTGTGAGGTACTGCTATGTAATGCTGATGGAGACATCTTTGCAATTGAGAGTCGATGTTCGCATCAACAGGAATCTCTTGCGGGCGGGCGCATACGCCGAGGCCATGTATCTTGTCCGCTGCATGGTGTGCGCTTTAAGCTGAGCACAGGCGAACCCGTTGGTCAGCTAACGCGAGTTGCTCTGAAAACTTTCGATGTGCAGATTGAAGGTGGCATGATTGGGGTAAAAGCCGGTTAAGAAATGCTTAGGCAGTAACGGCGTTAAATGCTTCGGTCTCCTCAACCCCTACAACTTGCTGATCTCATTGCGGCATCGCTTGGACCCAAACTGACTGCGCCGCTAACCGTTACTTTGCTTAGGTCGCTGTCCAGCCGCCATCAATTGAGAATAGGCTGCCAGTGACGAATGACGAGGCATCTGATGCCAAGTAAGTAACCGCGTCAGCGATTTCTGCTGGGGTGCCTAAGCGGTTCATAGGGTGCCTTGCCGCCATCGATTTGGCCGCCTCCTCGGTAACTGTGCTGTGCAGCAGTGGCGTGGAAATGAAGCCGGGGCAGATAGCATTTATACGGATACCACTCTCGCCATACTCGACGGCAGCGCTTCGAGTCAGTCCCGCGACACCGTGCTTACTTGCTGTGTAAAGGCCGCTGCCTGGAAATGTGGTGGTACTCAGTGCCGACGCCATGTTGATAATGGAGCCTGATTTTTGCGGTGCCATGTGACGCAATGCTGCCCTCATGCACAGCCATACCCCTTTCAAATTGACAGCCATGACTCGGTCAAAATCTTCCTCCTCAGTATCACCAAGCGGTGTTAGTGGCGCGCCAACCCCTGCATTGTTGACAGCAATGTTGATAGGGCCAAAAGCTTCGTTGGTTATTTGAAATAACTTTTCAACCTCTTTGGCCTTGCTGACATCGGTAACTATCGCCACGCAACGATGACCTTGGGACGTTAAGTCTGCAGCGGCTTGATGCGCCGCAGCGCTATCAATGTCTGCGACGCCCACTGCGACACCAGCTTCTGCAAGCCGTGCCGCGCAAGCAAGGCCGATGCCAGCACCGCCACCCGTAACAACAGCAACTTTTCCTTTCAACTCTGAAAACATAGTGACATTCCTCTGCTGGAAATTTCTCTTGAAATTTTAAGCCCTAAATTTTTAAGGCAATGCTGAAAATTGTTGCCGCTGAATTTTTGTTCGATGTATGTCGATGCCTCGTGGCTTTTTCTGCCCATCCTTGGGTGGGGTTAGTGGTTCGCGACAGCCTTTATAGATTTGGATTTTTTTCTGCGCCGGGAAGTTCACTGTTTGCCGGTGACCATTGGGATGCAGTTGATTCCCAGCAGTTGAGGGAAACTTGTACCCAAGACGAATCATCAAGAGTGCCGGCCTTTACGAAAATGAGTCCGGGCATCTCTTCAATATGTGTAAACATCTGGCTGCCACAGCGGGAGCAAAAGCCACGATTGACGTGGGATCCATCAGAACCCAAGGCGCCATATTGTTTGAACTTGCCGGTAATTTGCACCGCATCTTCGGGAAAGAGCACGATGGTGGCTTTGCCAGACCCCGTGACTTTCTGACAGTCGCGACAGTGGCAATGCAGTGCTGCGGTAGATTGTTGCTGGTCGTATTCATAAGTAATGTCTCCACACAAACACCCGCCGCTAGCCATCATGGTCTCCTTAATTGCTGTTGTCTGACGTCGCCAGTTGTGCGACGTAGATGATAAACCTTGCCACAACTCACCCATTGCTAGGAAATTTTGGTGGCCCACGCATTGCCGTTGATTATGGGGCTACTGCGGTGCGGCGTGTAATTTCTGGCACCTGACTGCAATGAAAACAGAAGTTCCGGTGCCTTGTCGATAAGGTTTAAAGGCTTGTACGCACTCCTATGCGCATTATCAGATTCACCACTATTTTATAGTGGCTGTGTTTTGTTTTTCTGGGACGAAAAATACAAACATTCAAATCTGTTTGTTATTGGTTTTACCCTGTGCGATATTCTCAAGCTTTGCCTGAGTAAGAACTGAAATTGGAAGGAGAAACAAAATGCCGCGAGCAGTTAATTTAGCCAGACACCCCACGGGAGCTGTTAGGCCAGAAGACTTCGAAGTGGTTGAAGCGCCTCGTCCAGAGGTTCCCGAGGGCTGGTTTCTTATCAAAAATAGGGTCTTTTCTCTGGATGCAGGTTTTCGGCAGTGGATGTCTGCGGGCGCAGGAGACAACTATTTGACTGGTATGCAACTAAATGAGCCGGTGCAAAGTATTGTTTTGGGCGAGGTTGTTGAGTCTCGGCATCCAGACTTCGAGGTAGGAACCCTAGTTAATGCAAGAACGGCGTGGGAGGAGATGAGTTTGTTGGACGGGACGGATCTCTGCTCACCTTTACTGGCCGCTGAAGATCTGCCCCTGTCCGAATACATGTCAACATTGGGGCCTACCGGGATGACAGCGTGGCTGGGCTTAAATCATATTGGTCAGCCAAAACCTGGTGATGTCGTCGTGGTCAGCGCAGCTGGGGGTGCTGTCGGTACCATTGTGGGGCAGTTGGCCAAAGCTGCAGGTTGTCGCACGATCGGATTGGTAAGTTCGGCAGCTAAGGCGCAGTGGCTGACTGACGAGGTGGGTTACGATCTTGCAATATCGAGAGAAGCGCACCCTGATCTCGCACAGGCTTTGATTGAAGCGGCCCCCGAGGGCATCGATATATTTTTTGATAACGTGGGTGGGTCTGTACTGAATACCGTTATGCAACATTTACAAGAGGGTGCGCGACTCGTCCTTTGCGGTGCTATATCGCAATACGAGGCTGAAGTAGAACCGGTGTCGCATACCTGGGAGCTCATTACCAAACGTGCCCGCATGGAAGGCTTTATGTTTTCGGATTACACCGATGAATTTCCTGCAGTGATTGAGGCGATGGAAAAGTTGCTAAGAGCGGGCGAGCTAAAAACCTTTGATCAGTGCTATCAAGGCATTGAGCAGACGCCCACTGCTTTTTGCGACATGATGAGTGGCGCCTCTCGGGGTAAATGTCTGGTTGTTTTAGAGGATTAATAAGATGCCGACTAACTGGGTCGATGTGCCGGAGCACCTTCGTTGTGATATTGACATCGTGGCGGATCCTGCCCTTGGCGGGGATCCACAGGCTTGTATGCTGGCTTGGTTGGAACAAGAACAGCGCCCTTTAGCCTATACACCCCATAACGGTGGGCACTGGGTCATCTTCAGCCATAACTTGGCCCACACGGTGCTTTGCGATGCTAAAAGTTTCGGGTCGTTCCCCATCGGCGTTCCCGCTAATCATGAACAACGCCCGAGGTTGATTCCCCTAGAAAGTGGGCCCGATGAACATCGCCGTTATCGGCGTTTGCTCTTGCCGGTATTTCAGCCAGATGTCGTAAAAAAAATGGAGTCAGGCATTCGGGCACAAACTTGTGCGGTGCTTGACGCTGCCGCAGGTGAAGAAAAAATTGATTTTTTAAAAGATATAGCCAAGCCCATTCCAACCCAAGTTTTTGCTGAGCAGATGGGCCTGGAGGCGGCAATGTTGCCGCAGTTTTATGAATGGGAAACAGGTTTCTATCGAGCGTCGACCCTTGAAGAGCGGCTTGCCTGTGGTCAGCAAATAGCGCTGCACCTGCAGCAAGTCGTAGAGCAACACCAGAAGCGGTCGGGGTCGGAGGATATTGTCGATTTGCTGCTGGCCGCTGAGGTGGAGGGAGAGCGTCTAACCCCTGAGGAAGTGCAGGGCGTGGCTTATTTACTATTCTTAGCGGGTATTGATACCGTTGCCTCTATGCTGTCGTTCACCATTCTTCAGCTCGCTCGAAATCCGCACCAATACGCGCAGTTGCACCAAAATCCTGAAAAGGTCACTGCTTCGGTTGACGAGTTTCTGCGACTGAATGCGTTTATTAGTTTAAATCGCATATGCGAACAAGATACCGAAATTGATGGTGTGCTGATTAAAGCGGGCGATAACGTGGTCATTCCCAGCGCGATAACGTCCCGGGACCCTTTGGTGTTCGGAGCGCCCGACACTTTTGATCCCGAGCGAAGCCGCGGGGAGCAAAATCGGCATCATGCGTTCGGCGCAGGTGCTCACAAATGCATTGGTTTACACCTTGCGAAACTTGAGGTTCGAGTGGTTCTTGAGGAGTTTTGTCGAAGAGTGAGTTCAGTCTCTCTAAGCTCAGACCGCAAAATTGTAGGTCATGGGGGAACAACTATGGGGCTTGATACCTTGCCTGTTGATCTTCAATGGGCCACCCAGTAGGCCCCTCGTAAAGTCATGATGGTGATCCCGAGGAGGGAATGTATGTTAAAGATGAGCGATTGTTTCCATAACGGTATCGCAGTAGCAGATATCCACTCGGCGCGTGATTCTTTGGGTCAGAGCCTGGGAGTCGAATGGAGTCCGGTGCGAAGCTTTGACCCACTGCCTTTCTGGACGCCTGAAGCAGGGGAGCACGAGATAGTGGTTCACGCGTGTTACAGCAGAGAGGGTCCTGTTCACCTAGAGCTTTGTCAGGGCAGTTCACCCTTTTATGACCCTTCTACGTTGCCCGACAGTCGTCACATCGGTTTTTGGACCGAAGATTTGGCTAATGCTGCCAATGCCCTGCAATCTCAGGGTTGGCGAGCGCTGGCTGCGGGTGCCTCACCCGATGATGGTTATGGCCTGATTTGCTACTTAATGCCACCCAACGGGGGCTTGATCATCGAGTTAGTCGGTACGGCATTACAGCCGGTGATCGCTGAGTGGGTAGCCGCGACGGAATAATAAAGCCTCTGTATTTCGCAGGCCCATGTATCTGGGCCTCTGGTTCGATTTCTCCATAAGACTTGTTAGGCACAAGTAACCGTAATACTCTTGAAGGCAACTGCCGACTATTCTGATCAACAAAATGTCGGATATGGGCCTAAGCCTAGCGAAGGCAGGGCCATGAAATAAAAATGCCCCCGATGCCGCTAGGTGCCCGGGAGCGGCCATTATTGAGGATTGCAGTAGGTGCTTGAATTCGGCGAAATAGCCAAAAATAACCCGATTTCCTCGAGTAAGGTGGCGCCACTCACTCGTTTTGCTCGCCAGGGCTGCCAGCCTATTGTCCGCGCTTTTAACTCCGCTGATTTTCAACCAGTGGATCCTTCCAAAGAAAATGGAGTCTCCAATAATGCTCTCTGCTGATGACAAAGTTGCTATCAACGAATTACTCGCTCGGGCCTCATATGCCTACGATCAACGTGACCTTGAATTGCTCGAATCAGGCTTCTGCGAGGATGCCGTTGTAAGCTTGTGCATCGCGGGCGGTGACCTTGTGGGACCTTTCGAGGGCCGTGAAAACGTGATGCAGTTGTACCGTGATGCTATGGCGTCTCAAAATGACGTTCGGCGACATGTTGTATCGAATTCTTTCTTTTCAGCGTTGGATGGCGTGGTTGAAGTGACGTCTAATCTCACGTTATTTGCCACTGAAGACGGTAAGACACAGCTGCTCAGCACCGGCTTATATCGCGACACGATTCGTCAGGTCGATAATCAATGGCGCATTGCAACCCGCCATGTTGACCTCGATAGCGCCTACTGAGGGTTTGCGCGTGAATATTGGAAGGATCCCAGCAAAAACCGCGAGCCTAGAACCTCAGCGGGAGGCATTGGTCGATGTTCCTAACGAGCGCCGAATTACCTTTGGCGAGCTAGATGAGCGTGTGAGACGCCTTGCCAATGCGTTGCGAGATGATCTTGGGCTGTCTAAGGGTGACAGGGTGGCCATCCTGTCTAAAAACTGCATTCAATACATGGAAGTGTTTTACGGTGCTGCGCGTTGCGGGTTGATCGCATTGCCATTGAACTGGCGCCTAAGTGATGTGGAATTGCTGCGCCTACTTGAAGATGGTGAGCCCCGTGTGATTGTTGTTTCAGCCGAGTATCGAGAGATGGCTGAGCGCCTCCGCCAGAAGATTCACATTGATCATTGGTTTATTTTCGAAGACCAGCCTGAGGATAACTATGAGCATTTAATCGCAGCAGCATCGAGTGATGAACCTACTGCAGCTGCGCAGGTTTCTGCCGATGATCCTGTACTCATTCTGTACACGGGGGGTACTACAGGGCTCTCCAAGGGCGCTTTGCATACGCATCACTCGCTTTACATGGGAATGATTAATCAAACGGTAGCTGAGCGAATTGTACCTACCGATGTTTATATGTTGACGGGTCAGATGTTCCACATCCCTGTAGCGCTGGCAATGAACTACATGGCCCACGGATGTCCGGTTGTGTTGATAAATTTTGAGGCCAAGCTCGCACTAGAGGTTATTCAGAGAGAGCGCGTATCTGCCTTTTTAGGCATCACGACGATGATCAATTGGATGATGGCGGTGGAGGGTTTTTCCGACTACGACCTCAGCAGTCTGCGTAACTTTCAGTACGGGGGCGGGCCCATGCCCCGTTCCGTGGTAGAGGCGGCGATGAAAGCGTTCCCCTGTACTCTAATTCAAGGCTATGGTCAGACCGAGGGTATGACCATGACTTTTCTGACTCAAGAAGATCATATCGACGCTTTGCATGGGCGTCATGGAGAACGCCTTAGTTCCTGTGGTCGTCCCGGTTTTGTCACTGAGGTGCAGGTGGTGGACTCGTCAGGTGTTCCTGTTCCCAAAGATAGCAAAACACCCGGAGAGATTGTCGTGCGCTCTGAGGCCAACATGGTGGGTTATTGGCAGCGACCTGAACTTACTGCAGAAATACTGCGAGATGGCTGGATGTGGACCGGTGACATCGCGGTATGGGATACACAGGGCTACCTATTCATTGTGGATCGTGCGAAAGACATGATCATCTCAGGCGGGGAAAATATTTACAGCACACAAGTTGAGGCTGCCATTCATCAGCATCCGGCAGTATTGGAATCCGCAGTGTTTGGTATTCCCGATGATACTTGGGGTGAGGCGGTGAAAGCGGTCGTCGTCCTAAAACCGGACCAGACGGCGACTGCTGCAGATATTATTGCCGTTGCCAGCGAGCATTTGGCCTCTTATCAAAAACCCAAGAGTGTTGATTTTGTGGAAGCGCTTCCTAAGGCACCCACCGGCAAAATTCTGAAGCGTGAGTTGCGTGATCCTTATTGGCAAGTGCAGGAGCGTTCCGTATGACGGGGTTAATTTCTGAGGAATTGCTCACCAATATTGGCCGGCAGAGTAAACCGCAGCGAGAGATCGTAACCCGCCGAGACATTCGTAAATATGCGGTTGCCACAGGTAACCGTCAGCGTAAGTATCTCGACGGAGATATCGCTCCGCCTATGTTTCATGTGCCGCTGTTCTGGGATGTTGTTGAGCTCGATCAGCTTACCCCCGATGGTGTATCCATCGATACATTGCTGCCCAAATTTCCACTGGAGCGAGCAATGGCTGGGGGGCTAGATATTGAATACCTGAAACCTATCCGCCCGGGAGATTGGCTAACATCGCGTCGGACGCTCACCGCCATTTATGAAAAGGCGGGGCGCTCTGGCTCGCTTATTTTTTACGAGATTATTATGGATATCCGCAATGACGATGAAGAACTAGTCATTCGCGAAAAGACTACGAGAATTCTGCGATGACCCCAGAACCTGCAGTCGGTGTTGCGCTGCCTGAGCGGCAACACACCCCCGACAACGTTCAACTCATGCTTTATAACGCGTCACTTTGGAACGGACACCGCATTCATTTTGACCTGCCCTATGCAACCGAGGTTGAGGGGTATCCCGGCCTAGTGCTTGCGGGCCCAATGCTGGGTGACTGGTTGTACCAGACCGTCGATGAATGGCTGGGAGATGCGGGCATGATTACTTCCGTGTCCTACTCAAATCGAGGTGCCACCTATGTGGGTGAGACGTTGACGGCGACGGCTTCCATAACTGCCTATGATGCGGCC
Source organism: marine gamma proteobacterium HTCC2080 (assembly GCA_000169115.1). Taxonomy (GTDB): domain Bacteria; phylum Pseudomonadota; class Gammaproteobacteria; order Pseudomonadales; family Halieaceae; genus Luminiphilus. The sequence goes on along the minus strand of AAVV01000007.1, from coordinate 101,678 downwards.
AGTGGCGTATTAGAGATCGACGTAGGCATTCGTAACGAGGCCGGTGACATTGTCGCACCGGGCACTATCGGTGCAAAGCTATTTGCAGCGGCGGACTGACTTATGGATCTTTCTAATGTTGCGATAGTCGGAAGTTTTGAAACTGACCTTGGTGTGGTGACTGATCGCGGTCCTATGGCTCTTGGGGTTCAGGCAACGCTGGGCGCTATTGCTGATGCTGGGCTTCAAGCCAGCGCGATTGATGGATTAATTACCTGTAACTCCCTAGTTACCCCAGTTATGTATCACGCAGAGGCTACCGCTGAGTACGCTGGACTCACGCCGGGCCATTGTTTGAGCGTTGGCACCGGTGGCGGTACAACCTATACGGCTTTACGTTATGCCGCAGCCGCTATCCAGACTGGTTTAGCCACGACCGTGGTGGTGTCTATGGCAGACAGCATGCGAAGTTTTATGACCAGAGATCGTGCGATGGCGGTACAGTCCAGCTCCGGGCATCCGCTCTTTGAGCAACCTTACGGTCCTACAGTTCCAGCTTACTATGCATTGATAGCTCGTGCACACATGGACACATACGGGACCACCGAAGCACAATTTGCTGAGGCGATGGTGTCATCGAGAGCTTGGGCACACCTAAATCCGACGGCACAGTATCGCGAGCGGGTCACTGTTGATGACGTTCTTGCCTCCAAACCTATTGCCGACCCTTTAAAATTACTCGACTGCTCCATTGTCTCTGATGGTGGCGCTGCTGTAGTGCTGACGACGCTTGAGCGAGCACGTGACCTGCCCCATGCTCCCATTGTGCTGAAGGGCTACGGAGAGGGCCATCACTATGAGCACATAAGTCAGGCCAAAGATCTCACCAAATCAGCGGCGGCTGATTCCGGCAAGGCTGCACTTGCTGGAGCAGGGATAGAGCCCGCCGACATCCAGCTTGCTCAGCTCTATGATTGTTTTTCGCCGGCTTTGCTGATTCAGCTCGAAGATTTAGGTTTTTGTGAAAAAGGGACTGGTGGGGAGTTTTTAGCCAGTGGAGCGACTCGACCTGGAGGTAACCTCCCGGTTAACACCCATGGAGGAATGTTGTCGCATTGTCACCCTGGAAATCCGGGCGCAATATTCGGATTGACTGAGGCTATCCGCCAGTATCGTGGGGAGGCCAAAGAGCGGCAGTTGGCACATCTCGAGCACACATTGCTTCACGCGCAAGGCGGCATCATGTCGAGCCATGCGACCGTAGTATTAGGGCGAGCAAACTAATGAGGCTTACAAATGGCTGGAGTTGATCAGCTTGATCAGATTTTTTTTGAAGGCGTGGCTGATGGTCAGCTGCGCGTCCAGCAATGTAGCGACTGTGGTGCGCACCAATTTTATCCGAGGGTAGTTTGTAAGCACTGTGGCAGTGAGCAGCTTAAGTGGATTTCGGCGTCGGGTCGTGGGCGGGTGGCCAGTTTTAGTGTCGTTCGCCGAGGTGTTTCCGCCGAATTTGAGGCGCCCTATATCGTTGCTCTCATCACGTTGGAAGAGGGCGTAACGATGATGAGTCACCTTGTTGATGTGGAGCCCGAGCAAGTGGCAAGTGGTATGGCCGTAAGGGTGGCATTTAGACCGGTGGGCGGGGCCGATATTCGGCCTGTCTTTTTACGAGCAGAAGTCAGCTGAAAACTCGCATCTCGAAGTGAGGAGGTTTTTTTGAATAGCAAATTGATACCAACAGCGGTCATCAATCCGGATGCACCCAGCGATAGCCTGGAGGCTAAGCAGCCTGATATCGACAACGGCACCGCTATTCACGATAAAAGCGGCTATTTTTCTCAGGATTATATGGCGCGAGAGTGGGACGATATTTGGACTCGCAGCTGGTTATTGGCGGGTGTCGTCAGCGACTTACCAAACACTGGCGATTACTTTTTATTTCGTATCCGACACGAGTCTTTCATCATTTCGAACACGCCGGAGGGTGTTGTCGCCTTTTATAATGTCTGCCCTCATCGGGGCTCGCGCCTGTTGTCGGAGGAGCGGGGTAATCGCAAAGTTTTTGTTTGTCCGTTTCACAGCTGGAGCTTCACCAATGGCGGTGCCCTTCGAAGCATTACCGATGAGGAGACTTTTAAGCCTGAGGTGGTGAGCCATCGTCCCAGCCTGAAGCGAGCACGTTGCGAGGTTCATGCGGGCCTGATTTTTATCAACATGGATGACGACGCGGCACCTGTTAGTGAAGAGATTGGCTTGCCAGAGGGTTACTTAGAAAATTATCAGATTGATCAGATGAAGGTGGTTCGACATGTTCGCAGTGAGTGGTGCTCTAACTGGAAGGTAGGGGTTGAAGCGTTTTATGAAAGCTATCACCTGCATGCCGTTCATCCAGAGACTCGGGGTGTTATGAGTGATTTAAACGTTCAGTATGACCTTTATCCAAAGGGGGCTAGTCGTATGATTGTGCCTTTAGGTCAACCGAGTCCACGCTTCCCCGATCAGACAACGGTGAACGAGGGCCTGCAGTTTATGCTGCGTGAGGCCGGTGTCGATCCTGAATCTTTTACTGGAACTGCCTTAGATGTGCGTTCTGCGATTCAGCAAGGCAAGCGCGAACGTTCATTGCGCTTGGGATTGGGTTATGAACGATTTACCGATGGGCAGCTATCGGACAGCTGGGCGACAGGAATCTTCCCTAATATTCAAATTGGCTGTCACCCGGAAGCTATATTCCTTATGCGTTTTTTGCCCCACGACACCGACCCGCAAAAATTTTGGTACGACACGATGACGTTAATGTTCCCAGTGGATGACCCTAACTATTGCCCACCGGCATGGATGGGCCTGCCTGAAAACACCGATGTCACGGGTCGGAACAGGGCGCCTACTGAGAGTTACCTAAAGGATGAGGATCCCGGTCTTGGTCTGGTGCTGGGGCAAGATGCGGCATTTTTACCCTCCGTTCAGGAAGGAATGAGTAGCAAAGCTTTTCAGGGTCAACTCTGGGGTGAGCAGGAACAGCGCTTGCGTCACTTTCACGTTGAGCTTGAAAAGCGCTTGGGTATTCAGCAGTCATGAAGTTAGTAGGCAGTGGGCCGCGGGGGACCGCACCGCTCAAAGCTTGCTGCAAGATAGCCGGTGCGCTCGGTATAGGCACCCTATCACTGGCGTTGGCCGCCAATGATAGCTATTCCCCTAATCCAGATTCCGATCGCACCCAGCTCTATTGGGGTGATTTACATCTTCACACCAGTAACTCAGCCGATGCCTACACTATGGGTTCGCGGATAACCCCGGAAACGGCCTACCGATTCGCCAGAGGTGAAGTGGTGCAGGCGGGCAACGGTATGTCGGTTCGCCCGCGTTATCGCCATGATTTTCTTGCGATTAGCGATCATGCTGAATATCTCTCGGTCTATCGACTTCTTGATGCCGAAGATTCGCGGCTGAAAGGTTGGGCGCTGGGGGATGACTGGCTGGCGCTTTTACGCAGTGATCGTATGGGGGAGCTGACGATGGCCTTCTCTGATGCATTTCAAAATCCTACCCCGGAAAAAATGACGCCTCCAGAGGTCGTATCTGCCGCTTGGCAGGACGCAGTCGCGACTGCGGATCGTTACAACCAGCCACACTTGTTTACAGCGTTCCCAGCTTACGAGTGGACCTCAACGATTTCCGGAGACAACTTGCATCGTGTTGTTCTCTATCGGGAGGGGCGCGGTCATGCAGATCAGCTGGTTCCATTCTCCTCTCAGGATAGTAACGATCCTGAGGATCTTTGGGCGGCCATGGCACGCTACGAATCCGTGACGAAGGGGTCAACGCTGGCTATTCCGCACAACTCCAATGTCAGTAATGGACGCATGTTTGCCCCCAGAACGCTATCGGGCATTCCGTTAAGTCGAGAATACGCTGAAGCTAGGGTGCGTTGGGAGCCGCTTTTAGAGGTCACTCAGGTTAAAGGTGATTCTGAAACCCATCCGTTCGTGTCCCCCAATGATCGCTATGCAGACTTTGAGCGCTGGGATGAAGGTAACATTGCTCTCACTGCCGACAAAGCCGATTGGATGTTTGCTCAGGAGTATGCGCGCCCAGCGCTGGCAAAAGGACTGGCATATCGTCAGAGTCTCGGTGCCAATCCTTACCAGTTTGGTTTGATAGGGGCGACAGATTCCCACACGGGGTATAGCGCTGTTTCAGAGGATAATTTCTTTGGTAAATTTCGTTCTACCGAACCGTCCGCAGAGCGTATGTTTACAAAGATGGCACAGGTACTTAATGAAAACTGGCGGCTGAGCGCATCGGGACTTACGGGCGTATGGGCGACAGAAAATACACGTGAAGCTCTGTTTGATGCTTTGCAACGAAAGGAAGTTTATGCGACCACGGGTTCGAGAATTCAGCTGCGCTTTTTCGGGGGCTGGGACTTCACGGAGCAAGATCTGAGTGCAGTTCCCATCTCGTCTGTCGGTTATCAGCGGGGTGTGCCGATGGGAAGTTCGCTGTTGTTGCCCGCTGGCCAAGTGTCAGAAGCTACAGCCCCCCGTTTTATTGTGCTGGCAATGAAGGAGCCTGACGGGCCCGATCTTCATGCGATACAAATTGTTAAGGCCTGGATAGATGATCAGGGTAAGCCAAAAGAGCAGGTCTATGATGTGGCGCTCGCCGGTGTCGAGGAGGCTGATGGTCGTGCATCTATGAGGGCCGTCTGGATGGATCCGAACTTTAGCGCGGTCAAGGACGCGGTTTACTACGCTCGTGTGATTGAGGTTCCACGCCCTAGGTGGACGACCCGGGATGCTGATTTCTTCGGTGTTAAGCGGCCTGATGAAGCTCCCGAATTTATTCAGGACAGGGCATACAGTTCCCCAATCTGGTACCAAGCCGATGTGCTCCGGCAGTGATGAACTGTACTGATTCCAGGTGAACTTAAACTCAAATAACACAACTCAATCTGCAGTGCGCTACGTACTGCATTATTACCCTTCTCCGAACTCTCTCAAGGTGATCATTTTGCTCCATGAGCTTGAGCTTGAGTGGGAGGGACGCGTTGTTGATCTGGCGGCTGGCGAACAACTGGCGCCAGCTTTTACAGCGATGAATCCAAATAAAAAAGTACCGGTGCTTGAGTCGAGCGTCGGCGATGTTCTTTTTGAGTCTGGCGCCATCCTAGAGTTTTTAGCCGAGCGAAACGGTAATTTCCTGGGTGCCAATGAGAGCGAACGCTGGCAGTGTAAACAATGGCTGTATTGGCAAATGTCCGCGCTAGGTCCAGTTGCTGGGCAGGCACATCATTTTCGCAAATTTGCGCCAGAAAAAGTTCCTTATGGCATTCGGCGTTATACCGATGAGACTAATCGGCTTTACGGTGTCTTAAACCAACGGCTGTCCCTTGTGCCGTGGTTAGCAGGGCCTTATTCAATAGCAGATATGGCCGTTTGGCCTTGGCTGGTACATGCCGATTGGCAAGGTCAGTCGGTCGCTGACTTTCCCGCCTTGTCGCGATGGTACCAAGCGATGCAATCTCGCTCGGCGGTGACCGCTGCCTGGGCGGCTTACCCCACCCGTGAGATTGCTCCTGAAGACTACGAGGTTTTACTGAATCAGCGGGCCGATGCCTTAAAACCCTCTTAAAATTTAAGGAGAAATTATGCTTGATCTCATCCTTCATCATTACGATGCGTCACCGTTTTCTCAAAAAGCCCAAAAAATGCTAGGCATTAAGCAGTTACCTTGGCATTCGGTGGAAATGCCAATGACGGCTCCCAAACCTGATCTAGAGGCAATAACAGGTGGTTATCGAGGCACACCAGTTCTACAAATAGGCAGTGATGTGTTTATCGATACGGTTGCTATAGCGGATGCGCTCGATCATTTTTTTCCCCAAACCACAGCGTTGACCGATGACGCCAAGCTGTTCAGCGATGCGATGGGTTTATGGGCTGATAACCTATTCGCTCCTGTGCTGGGTTCAGCGGTTGCACTTTATGCCGCCGACTGGGATGAGCACTTTTACAATGATCGAGCGGCAGTATTTCCAGCGCTCGATTTTTCGACGCTGCCTGAGGCCAAAGAGCCTATGGCGGCCAGAATTACGCAGTTAGCCCGACAGTTGGCCGCACAGCTTTCGGATGGGCGACGCTACTTAGATGGGGATGAGTGTAGCTTGGCCGATGTTCACTGCTGGGGAATACTATGGTTTGTCCAAAGTGGGCTTCCTCATGTTGCAGAAGATCTGCTAGGACTTGAGCGCCTTACGCGGTGGATAAACCGCATGGAAAGTTTGGGTGCAGGAGCCCGACAAGTTTCAAGTTACGACGAGGCAAGAGCCGCATTGAGACACCTACCCGTCGATCCTGCAGGGTTACCCGGGGCTAGAGCGCGCAGTAGTCGCCTTAATGCTTGGTGGGACGCATCAGTGGAGGTTTCTGCTATCGACGCTGATAGGGGCCACGTGACGGGAATTTTAGTGGGGCAGGGCGACCGATTTACCACACTTAGAGTCGAAGGAGATAACCTGCCTGTCAGGCATGTTCACTTTCCGCGGCAGGGATATGATCTACATCGAGCATGAATCATGGAGCAACTCAGTATGAATAAATTACTTCAGTTAAAAGACGGGACATGTCGCACAGCATTGGTCACTGGCGCCGCTGGCGGCATAGGCTCTGCTACAGCCAAGGCATTGTCGAACCATGGCGCAAAAGTCATGGTCACCGATGTCAATGAGGCTGCGTTGAGTGCGCTGGTAGATGAGATCCGCGCTGAGGGCGGCGAAGCTATGGCGGCCGCTTTGGATGTGGGTGACCCTGAAAGTTGGCAACAGGCAAGACAGCAGGTATTTGATTCCTGGGGTCCGCTATCGATTCTCGTAAACAATGCAGGCATCGATGTTGTAAAAAGTGTCGCTGACACTTCTTTGGCTGATTGGGATCGGTTATTTCGGGTAAACAGCACTGGCATGTTTTTGGGAACACAATGCTTCCTCGATGACCTGCATGCCGCGGGTCAAGCGGGCGGCGTACGCAGCTCTATCATCAATATGTCGTCCATTTGTGGCAACGTAGGCGTCGCCTTTCAGAGTGCTTACTCGGCAACCAAGGGGGCGGTGCGCATGTTTACCAAAGCTGCAGCAGTGGAGTTTGGCACATTGGGATTACAGCTGCGCATTAATTCCATTCACCCGGGGACGGTAGACACGGCTTTTGCTGCACAGTGTTTGACGGAGCTTGGTGAGGCAGGCTTTGCCCCAAGTCCTGCCGAGGCTAGGGCGGCTATTCGGGCAGCGCACCCAATCGGTGATATGGCTCAAGGTGATGAAATTGCAGACGCCATTGTGTTTTTGGCATCAGACCTGTCTCGGTTTATGACCGGTTCTGAAATGATGGTTGATGGGGGTTACACCGCCCAGTAGTCGATAGCAGGGTTGGGACTTGTTAACCACCTGTGGCAGTAGAGTAAGGACCTTTGAGGAATGAGAGCAAGACGTTTAGAGGAATGCGCAACAGTCTTAGCAGATCGAGAAGGTGTGTTTCATAACGTAGCTCGGTAATTTACTGCCCCGATAAATGCCACTGGTGGTTATTGTCAGGGCATTTTCCGCTCGTAGACTGGCGTGGCGATTAAAGCGTTAGAGGTCGTGGGCGAATTTAAGGGTGCTCAGCGACTAACTTGTAAGATGACTTGCATTGACCCCGGCAAAATGCCCTGTTTTTGGTTGCCCCTTAAGGCGATTTTTTTCGTCTATTTAAGCTTATATTTCATCCGTAAGTAATTGTAAAAGAACATTAAAGTAAATTTTTAAAAATGCTTTTCGGAAGGCTTTATTCTTCTGTGTTGCATCGCTCTCGGCCACTGTATAGTATTCTTGTTACGCACAAGCAAGTGTGCAAATAGAGGGGCTGATTATCTCTTCATCAGGACCATAAAAAAATAAACAGGAGCACGGTATGGAATTTCCCAATTCACGTAAGCACATCAATATTTTAAGGCGCTCGGTGCTTGCGACAGCTGTAGCGGCAACCGTCGCTAGCTCAGTAGCTGTTGCTCAAGAGGAGAGTGGTTCTGGAGCCGCTGCCCTGGAAGAAGTCGTAGTCACTGGCACTAAGCGTGATATCAGCCAGCAAGATCTTCCGATTGCCGTCAGTACCATCACTGCAGAGCAACTCAGCAAAACCTTCCAGAACTCAGTTACCGAACTCGCCCAATTTGCACCCAACGTTACCTTGACGCCGCAAAACGGTTTCAATGCGATAGCTGGTGGCATGCGAGGTACTGGCTTCATTTCGATTTTGGTGACAAAAGATCCCTCGGTTGGCATTACCGTCGATGACTTTGCTTTTAACCACGTGCAGTCGCAGTTCATCGAAGTCTTCGACATTGAGCAGGTAGAGATTTTCCGTGGCCCCCAAGGCACGCTGTTTGGTAAAAACACCACGGCCGGTGCTATCGCCTTTACCACTGTGAAGCCCGATGTCGGTGGCGAAGTTGCGGGTAATGTCGAAGTGAACTTTGGTCGCTACGCGAGCAATGACAGCGACTTGAACAAATTTAAATTCGCCCTCAATGTGCCCTTGACCGACACGTTGGCGGCCCGCATATCAGTCATTCGTGACTACTCTGATGGTTACTACTCCAACACCAAACCTATGGGAGGCACGTTTACCTGTTTCGTCTGTAGCGATGGTTTATTCCCGACGCCAGGGAATCCCAGCACGGCCGAAATCAAAAGTACCTATCCGACAACGGGCGATGGCTCCGATATTGGCGGCAAAGATGTACTGGCAGGCAAGCTTAAGTTCCGCTGGGAGCCCTCAGATTGGTATGAAGCGGATTTAATTTTTGAATACTTAGATGACCAATCTGAAACCGTTGCGACGGCTAACGAGACTCCCGGGAATGAAGGTTATGTTTGGCCTGCGATTGGTTTCCCGGGAATTGAAGCTGCTGGCGTTGACAGTCCTTTTACAACGGGTCAGTCCTACACTCAGAACGCAATTATTAACATGAGTGGCGGTCACCAGGTTGAGGCCTCAGGTATTTACCTGAATCAGGCATTTACATTGGGTGACTACCAGCTCAAGTCGATTACGGGTATGCGCGATCAAGATGAGATCTTGGCGAGCACCTACACGGGTGAGGCGTACACGTCACTCTATGACGCCAGCCGAAATACCAAACGTGAGCAATTCCAGCAGGAATTCCGCTTGGCCAGTCAGTTCGACGGACCCTTTAACTGGGTTGGTGGCGTGGCCGCTTACCGCGATGACGTTGAATTCATCGTGTTCGGCAACTTAGGCTTCTTTGGCCCGCTCGCGGCAACCAATTTTTACGATAATCGTTACGAAGTGCAGGAGACCACGCAGGATCGTACTGCGTGGGCAGCCTATGTTGATGGCTCTTTCGATGTAACTGAGCAGCTGACTATTAGTGCCGGCGTGCGTTACACCGAAGACAAGAAAGACTTTCAGCGGTTTAACTTGGGCACTGCAGATAATCCCGTGAGTAATATTATTGATCTTGATCAATATCAGGGGCCCTACATCAACCCTCTGCCAGAGTCCGCATTTGGCAACGTGCAGAAAAACTCGAAGACCTTTGACAAGGTGACCTACCGGTTGGTGGCGGATTATCGGTTTACCGACGAAATCATGGCCTACGCCAGTTTTGCGACGGGCTTTGTCGCCGGTGGTTTCTCGGAAACTTGCGGTTCTGCGTTTTCATGCTCGCCGTATGACAGTGAAGAAAACGAGAACTTTGAGGTTGGTTTGAAGTCTGATTTATTGGATGGAACGCTGCGCCTGAACCTGGCGGCGTTTAATACCGAGTATGAAAACTTGCAGCGTGACACCGTGGTAACAATTCAGGACGCCGCGGGTAATACCTTCCAAGAGACGGTTTCCGTTAACGAGGGCACATCGACTGCCCGGGGTGTTGAAGCTGAATTCCAGTGGGCGGTAACTGACAACTTCCGCCTCGATGGCATGATGGGCTACCTCGATCATGAATACGACGACTACCGCCCGGGCATCAACCCAGCGGATCTTGGTTTGCCGGCAGGTGATGCGATCAATCCAGATTTGTCAGGCCTGCGAGTGCCATTTTCTCCAGAGCTGACTTACGCCTTGGGGGCAACTTTCTTTCAGGATCTCCGCAACGGTGCCACGCTTACGTATAATTTAAATATGCACTATCAGGACGATGCGGAAACCAGTCCGTTCCCGGCAAATTTCCAGGGCGCGGATGCCAGTGGTTCCCCCATTATTGTGCAGAAGGCCAACACGCAGATGGAGGAACGTACGCTGGTGAATGGCTACATTACCTACACCGGACCTAACGGTGGTGTTGAAGTTTCTGTGTACGGTAAAAACCTTGGCAATGAGACCTACCGTGTCGCTGCGAACCCTGTGGCAACCCTGTGGAATTTTACTCGCCACGGTGCGCCTCGTGAGTACGGTATTCAGATTGGCTACAACTTCTAAAATCCGAGTACAGTTGCAAGGGCCCGCGAGGGCCCTTTTTTTTCTTTCTAATTGTGATGAGGACTCGCCATGGATTACAACCTTGACGAACTGACCCGTGCCTACCGGTTAATGAAGACCATTCGCGAATTCGAGGAGCGAATACGATCTGAATATCAGCAGGGCAAGCTGCCAGGCTTCATTCACATGTATCGGAACCAGGAGGCCATTGCTGTCGGTGCCTGTCTCGACATGAGGAATGATGATTACATCGCAAGTACTCACCGAGGCCATGGACACTGCATTGCCAAGGGCTGTGAGCTTGAGGGCATGATGTTGGAGTTGGCGTGTAAGCAGGATGGCCTATGTAATGGTAAAGGTGGCTCGATGCATATCGCTGACATGACGAAAGGTATGTTGGGCGCCAATGCTATTGTCGGTGGCGGGCCACCGATCGCAGCGGGTGCCGCACTGACAGCAAAAACACTGCAGACCGGTGGTGTGTCGATGGCATTTATTGGTGATGGCGCGTCAGATCAGGGGACGGTTGCTGAGGCATTGAATTTGGCGGTTGTCTTACAGTTACCCATGATTTTTATGTACGAAAACAATTTCTATGCAGAATTCACCCGTAACCCTAAGCCAGAAGGTCGCATTGCAGAGCGGGCGGGGGCGTTTGGTATGCCCTCAACTGTGGTTGATGGCTCTGATTTCTTTGCTGTGCATGCCGCTTGTCGTGAGGCGATTGAGCGCGGCCGAAATGGTGGTGGCCCAACGGCCATAGAGGCGGTGTCGGCACGTTATTACGGCCACTTTGAAGGGGACCCTCAGGCCTATCGCGACGACGATGAACTGCGTAGCCAGCGCGAGGCTGGAGATCCTTTGCCACATTTTTTAGCCGACTCGAGAGTGGCCGCACTAGATGCAAGTCTTATTGCGGAAATCGACAGCTCGATCTTTGCCGAACTTGATCGCACCGTTGAATTCGCGTTGGCAGCGGCCGATCCAACCCCCGAAAAGCTCTATACCGATGTTTATGTGAACTACGAAGGGAGGGCAATGCAATGAAAATGTCTGTGCGCGAGGCCATTAATCTGACTCTCCACGAGGAAATGGCGCGGGACCCCCGAGTGGTGATTATGGGTGAAGATGTGGCCAGCGGTCAGGGTGGGGTATACGGCGTCACGGCTGGCCTCACAGAGAAGTTTGGTGTGGCTCGAGTTATCGATACGCCCATTACGGAGAGCGCTATCGTGGGAGCTGCCGGCGGCGCTGCGCTAACCGGGTTGCGCCCAGTGGCGGAGCTCATGTTTATCGACTTTCTAGGCGTCTGCCTAGACCAGTTACTCAACCAAATTGCAAAATTCCGCTACATGTTTGGCGGGCAAGCGCGTACGCCCTTAGTGATAAGAACTATGATTGGTGCGGGTGAGGGCACGGGGCCCCAGCACTCACAAATTTTGTATCCCATGCTTGCGGCGATACCGGGTATTAAAGTGGTCGCACCCTCTAATGCCGCGGATGCAAAAGGGTTGCTTGCTGAGGCTATTCGGCAGGATGATCCGGTGGTCTTTTGCGAGCACAAAGCACTTTACATGGATGAATGTGAGGTGCCTGAGGGGGATTATGTGATTCCCTTTGGTAAGGCGAGAACGGTAGTGCAGGGAACGGACATTACTTTGTGCGGACTGTCACGCATGGCGGTGTTAGCTGATCAAGCCGCGGCGGAGTTGGCGGCGGAGGGTATTAGCGCTGAGGTGATTGATCCGCGTACCCTGTCGCCCTTGGATGAGGAGTCGATTCTTGCCAGCGTATCGAAAACCGGGCGGCTAGTTGTGGTGGATGAATCTAACCCTTTATGCAGCATGGCGAGCGAGATTTCCGGTATGGTGGCTGAGTTCGGGTTCGACTATCTCGATGCGCCTGTACAACGTGTTACGGCGCCACACACTCCGGTTCCCGCAACACCTTGTCTGGAAAAGGACTATGTCCCAAGTGTTGCCGATATCGTTCGTGCGGCAAAGAAAGCGCTGGCGTACTAACCCGATAAAACGTTTTTAATAGAGGGAATCCCGCAATGAAAGTTCTGATGAAATGGTTGGTGGCCATGACACTCTGCGGTTTGGCGTCAGTGAGTTCTGCCGTCGGAGTTATTGAAAACAGCTCAGCTGCCAGTGGGTCGATCACAGAAGCGGCGTCGGGCGCCAGCTTATTCCAAAATAATTGCCTGCATTGTCACAACGGTTCAGTCCCTAAAGCCCCTCACGCTATTAGCTTCAACATGATGTCCACTGCCAGTATTGTCACTGCAATATCAGAGGGGGTGATGCGTCAGCAGGCGGCACATTTGTCGCAAGAGGAGCGTATTCAAATTGCACGGTATCTTAGCGAGTCGGTAGATACGGCCTCCGAAGAGGTTAAGGCGTGCGATAACGATCTTATGCCGGTTCTGGCAGAGAACGACCCTGGATGGAGTGGTTGGGGTGGTGGTATTAGAAACCAGCGCTTTCAAGATGCCGATTCAGCGGGTCTGGGCCCGGATACGGTAGGTGAGTTAGAACTCAAGTGGGCTTTCGCCTACCCGGGTGCCACCCGTGCACGTTCCCAGCCGCTAGTCCATGGCAACACGGTTTTTGTGGGTTCTCAAAAGGGCACGGTCTACGCGTTGGATCTAACCAGCGGCTGTTCCCATTGGCAGTACGAAGCCGGAGCTGAGGTTCGTAATGGCATCACGGTAGCGATGCTGGAAAATCAATCAGCCCCGGTGCTATTTTTTGGAGATTTTAAAGCGCGGGTCCATGCGGTTTCCGCGCGAACCGGGGCTGCTCTCTGGCAAAAATCGGTAGGGACCCACGCTGACGCCACGATCACGGGATCTGTTAAGTATCATGAGCAGCGTCTTTATGTACCCATCTCGTCCTCTGAATGGGCAACAGCGGCCGACCCCGGTTATCCCTGCTGTACGTTTCGCGGTAGTGTTGCCGCCCTGGATGCAAATGATGGCAGCTTGTTTTGGAACAGTTTTGTCATTCCTACAGCGCCGCAGGAAACGGGTGAAACCAATCCGGCGGGTGCGAAGCGGATGGCACCCGCGGGCGCGCCAGTATGGAATTCCCCGACAATTGATGCCGAGCGAGGGCTGCTTTATGTCGGGACGGGTGAGGGATATACCTCTCCGGCCGTAACGATGAGTGATGCTGTTGTCGCGATGCGTTTAGAGGACGGCGGTATTGTTTGGTCGCAGCAACTCCTCGCGGGTGATGCCTGGAATATGGCCTGCTTTATTGGTGGCGGTGGCAACTGCCCTGAGGAGAATGGTCCGGACCTAGACATTGGTGCCGCCACGATTCTTTGGCGGGGTGATGCACGTGATTTGCTGTTCGTCGGGCAAAAAAGCGGTGATGTCTACGCCCTCGATCCCAATGCGGGCGGGCAAACCGTTTGGCATAAAAAGTTAGGTCGAGGGGGGTATGCTGGTGGTGTCCACTGGGGTATGACGGCAAATCAAGATGCGCTGTTTGTCCCTATCGCAGACACCCATTTCCCAGGCCTTCCAAATGACCCCGCTTTTCCGGGCTTACATGCACTTGACCCCTTGACAGGTGAGCTTCGCTGGTACGCGCCAGCACTGGATGAGTGCCCAGAAAATAGGAAGCCAGCTTGCGACCCAGGGCTGTCTGCTGCGGCAACGAGCTCGAATCAATTGATATTTACAGGGGGGTTCGATGGTCTTTTACGCGCCTACAACGCAACCTCGGGTGAGGTTCTCTGGAAATATAATTCTCTGGGGGAGTTTGACACAGTATCGGGAGAGCTGGGTCGCGGTGGGTCCATTGAATCAGACGGCCCGGTTGTTGCTAACGGGCACCTGTTAGTAAATTCGGGTTATCAGTTTGGCAGTCGTATGCCCGGCAACGTTTTATTAGTTTTCGGTCTAAAGTCCACCGAAGTTGCTGAGGGGTTAGCGAGTGAGTAAGCAGTTTGAAGCAGTAACAATTCCAAAATGGGGCATTGAGATGACCCATGGCAGAATTGTCGCTTGGCGCTATAGCGAAGGCGAGCAGATAGCCGCGGGAGCCGAGCTTGTAGACATTGAAACCGACAAAATTGTTAACAGCTTTGAAGCCCGAGTTGCGGGATCTTTGGTGAAAATTCTAGTGCCTGAGGGCGAAGAATTACCCGTGGGGACCCTAATTGGTGTGCTCGCAATGACTGACTTTCAGCCCGCAGAGCTGGAGGCATTTATCGCCAAGCAGAAGCTTGCTGAGGCGGCGGTCCCAGAGCCTGCGACGATGGCCCAAAATGTTGAGTCGCCGGCGTCGCTGGCGAACACCGCCCCTATCAAAATTAGTCCAGCACTGAGGCGAAAGCTCGAAAAGGCAGGGCTTTCTGCTGCTGACGTTACCGGCACTGGTCATGATGGCCGCATTCTGAAAGAAGATATTGATCGGGCTGTGGCGAGTGCGGCATCAGACCCCGGTGCCAGTGGGAAGGCGCTTTCGCCAACGCAGAGTCGCGTCGCCCAAACTCTGGTAGGTGCGCAAAATACAGTGCCTCTGTTTCACCTTCAACGTCGTCTTGACGTAGGCCAAGCTATCGCAGCGTTAAAGCGTGAAAATCCAAATTTGAAGAGCGTGATCACGCTTTTACTAATTAAGGGGCTACGTGCTGCGCTGGCTCGACACCCTGAACTAAATGTTGAGTTCCAGGGAGACACGGTACGTCCCGTCCCAACATTCAATGTTGCCCTGGCCGTTTCTCGCTCCGATGGCGCGGTATCTGCGCCAGTGGTTGGCGACGAGCCCGACGAAGCCGTTCCACAGTTAGCACAGCGGGTTGCCGAGATCGTTGACAGAGCTCGTCAAGGCAAGCTTACAGCCTCAGATCAGCTGCCAGCAGCGATTACGATTAGCAATTTGGGCATGTACGACGTCACGGCTTTTACGGCTATGGTGACGCCACCCCAGGTCATGGTGCTCTCCGTCGGCATGGTTCAAACTCAGCCGATCTGGAATGAAGATCTGCAAGCTTTTGTGCCCAAAGAGTGCCTAGACGTGACTTTGGGGTGCGATCATCGCTGGGTAAACGGTGCGCAGGGCGCTCAGTTTTTGAAGGCGTTGGCAGATTTCGTGCAGAGCTAGTCGACCTGTGAGTAAGCGCGCTACGAGGACTTCTTTTGTTGAGCTAACGCGTCGCCTAATGTGCGAGCATTAAAAACATAGTCAACGCTGCCGTCTTCTTTAAAGTAGGTCACGGCACCCTCGCCTAGAAATAACATCTCGGTTTCTTCGACGCAATGAGCGTCGACATGTGTGCCAAAAATGGGTTCGAAACCATAAGTGCCTGGTTTGGCACGTCCGGCGTCGTAGATAAGCTCACCTTTGGTTACAAAAAACTGGCCCGTGCCTTCATGACGATGTGCCTGAAAGCGGGCACCGGGAGCCATGTGGACATATAGCGCCCACTGTCCGGTTTGCTCACAAAGTCGCAGTACTTGAAAGTGTGTCCCACCGCCAACGTCAAGCCAGTCCATTACGGTCGTGTCTGCAAGAATATCGCCGTGCGCCGAGGTGGTAATTCCTTTCTGAGTCACATTCATTTCCTCTTAAGGCTTAAGTTTGAACGCGATTAGGTGGTCTCCCGGGGGCGTTCCCAATGCGGCATGGCCCCCAGCAGCAACAACAACGTATTGCTCCCCGTTCGACAACTCGTAGGTAATCGGTAGTCCATGGGAGGTCGTGGGCAGCCGTCCTTTCCAAAGCTCATCGCCGGTCTCGGTGGCAAAAGCCCTGACGTAGCGATCAGTTGTCGCAGCGATGAAAGTGAGGCCAGATGCTGTTGTGACCGGCCCCCCAATATTAGGCGAGCCTTTGATATACCAAAATGGGAAGGGTGCCATATCGCGAGAGGTTCCCAGTGGTACCTGCCATTGCACTTCCCCAGTGACAAGGTCTATGCCAGCGAGAGTGCCCCAGGGTGGAGGAGAGCAGGGTGCGCCAAGTGGCGAGACAAAGCCTAACCAACGCCGATCGCAGTAAGGTGTTCCTTCTGAAGGTTCTTGAAGATATGGACCGTGGGCGACGGGGGCAGGGCCGGTGTCAGCATCGCAGTCTTCGCGGGGTAACAACTGCACAACCGTCCCGACATGCTGGGTATTAACGATAAGCAAGTTTCGCTTGGGGTCTAGAGCCGGGCCACCCCAGTTCTGCCCGCCAAATGCACTTGGCATGTGTAAGGAGCCCTCCAAAGACGCTGGAGTAAAAGGACCTTCGTAGCGCAAACCTTCCAACACTTGAGCGCAGGCTTTACGGTCCCAGAAAGTCAGTCCCCAGACCTCGTCCTGGTCTCCCGGCAGATCCAGCAGTGATCGTGGCTTGCTGGGAACAGGTTGCGTGGCTGCCGTATAGTCGCCAGCCACAGTGCCCTGTGGCATCGGTTGCTCAATGACTGGGAAAAGCGGCTTCCCCGTAGTCCGATCTAGAAGAAACACATAGCCCTGTTTGGTGGTTTGGGCTAAGCCGTGGACTACGCCGCCTTCTGTGGTGACATCAAATAATGTGGGTTGTGACGGTACGTCGAAGTCCCAAATATCGTGATGAACGGTTTGGTAATGCCAGATGACCTTGCCGGTATTACCCTCTAGAGCGACGACCGAACTGGAGTAAAAGTCAGAGCCGGCCCTGTGCCCCCCATAGTAATCTGGAGATGTATTACCCGTAGGCACGTAGACTCGATTAAGCTTCTCGTCGATCGATATATAGGACCAAACATTACTGGTCCCTGGTTCATATGGACCGCCCTGTGTTTCTGAGGCCGGTTCAGCCGCGATTTTGGTAAGGGCGTCGTCCGCTAAAGATAGTTGATCATCAGCGATCCGAGTTGGTGGGATCGGTTCCCAGTCCCAGGTTAGCTGGCCGGTGAGTAGGTTATAGGCTCGTACTACGCCACTCGGGACGTCGGTCGAAATATTATCTGCTACGGATGCCCCCGTTATTATTAAGTTGCCAAGAATCGCCGGAGGTGTATTTAACGTGTAGTCGCCTGGAGCATGGGGGCGTAGGCCTTCGCGTAAGTTTATCTCAGCGACAGCGCCAAAATTGCAGCGCTCCCCCGTGCGGGCATCTAAACCGATGACCTTGGCATTCATTAGCGGCGCTATGATGATGGTCTGGCAGGTGAGACTCGAGTTGTTCTTGGGATGCTGCCACTGAGTAACGCCCCTGCAGCGAGGCATGGGGTAGTCATCCAGATTAATGTCGGGGGTGTAACTCCACTGTTGTTCGCCAGTTGCAGCATTGACCGCGATAATCCGATTAAAGGGTGTGCAAATTACGAGGTTGTCGCCAGCTAATATGGGCGTCGCCTGCCAGGAAGATTGCAGGGGGTCTTCGGACTTCAGCCCGTCACGAAAATTCGCCCCTTTGCGAAAATCTCCAGATCGGTGGGTCCACGCGACTTTGAGACGGCTGACGTTCTCCGGCGTGATGGTCGTCGCTGTGCTGAAATGGCCGCCGCCAGCCTGACCGCTGGGCAGAGGCCAGTCGGCATTTTGGCCAACGGCAGTGCCGCAAAAAAGGCACGCAAGCCAACATGTAGCGATAATTGACGACGGTCGGGTCTTCATAGTCACGCTCACGATACGGTAAAGGGTTTGTCGTCCGAGAGTTTAACGCTTTCGCCAAAGGGTTTGGAGAAACCGTTCGGCAAATTTTCGGTCATGTCCAAGACGGCGGCAAGGCGTCCCATACCAACGTAAAGGGCACAGTGCATCAGGAGTTCAATGATTTCTGCTTCTGTAAATTGAGCTTTTAATTGCTCAAAAAAACCACCATCAATGGTCAGGTGCTGTGTTGCAAATCGGTCTCCCAGCTCAATAGCCAGTCGTTCGGGTTTTGACAGGGTGCTTGGAATTTCGGGTTGTTCCAAGGCGCAAGCTGTGGCTTCGTCGAAGCTTCCCTCTGCTGCTGAGTAGCGAATGGCCATACAACTGCGGCACTGGTTGTGGAACGCTATACGCAAGCGCAGGAGCTCAATGAGTCTTTCGGGTAATGTCCTGTTGACTCCCAAGGCAGCGCCGAACTGAAGCGGTCCCAAAGCGGCTTTGGGCGCATGGGCCAGCATTCGCGTAATCCCAAGTTCGATCTCGCTAGCCCTATCAGCTTGAACAAAGTCGCGGAGTTCCTGGGGCCACTTGTCGGTAGGTACGAAACTTAGTCTGCTCATTGTTAATCCCAATATAAGTCATTGTTCGGGTAAGTTCGGAGGCAGCCTAAACCCGCCTCGCAGTCATGCTGTCCTGTGCTGCGTGGCCCCGGTGTATTGAGGCCCTTGGTCTTACTAGGAGAAGCGCGATATCGCGATCTGACTAAGTTACCAAGAATTTTCCACCGGCATCGGAAATTATGATCAACTATTGAGCGCAGACATTGACTGGTCGCGTCGTTTAGCTGAAGTCCTGATTCGCCGACGTCACAGTTCGAGATTTTCGAGAGTCACTGACCTCAGAGCGTTTAGGGCATTAGCGACCGTAAATATTTGCCTTCCGATAGGCGTGTTGCTTTTAGGGTTACCTCATCTCAAAGGAGGCCAGTGAAACGCCGAGGTAGGAGGTTATTTTTGACGATTTGACTCAAACTTTGCTTTGAACGAAGCGGTAGGTTGACGAGAGACCTTTTTTTGGCGATAACCATAGAGCTACGACTTTACAGGTGCTCCATAATAACAAAGAGGTCAGCACATCATGGCAACAGCGAAAATGTTTCAGATCAAGTCAGTCTTCAAAATGACGCCGTTGGCAGCCGCGATGGTACCCGCTCTGTTGGCGACCGCTATGCAGGCCTCTGCGCAAGATGACGCCAAGCTTGAAGAGGTGTTGGTGACGGCTACGCGTCGGGCCGAGACGGATATTCAGTCAACGCCAATTGCAGTGACTCAAGTGAGTGCTGAGCAAATACAACGAGCAGTACCTCGAGACTTGCTGGACGTTGCAACATTCGCTCCCAATGTGGTGGCAGGCAAGCAACCGGGCTTCAACTCGGCAAACTTTGCGATTCGGGGTGTGGGTCAAAATGGCATTATTTTGTACTACGAAAACCAAGTGGCTGTCATTGTCGATGACTTTGTGATCCCTCATATCCAAACTGCGAATATTGAAATGCTCGATATCGCCAGCGTTGAAATTCTAAGAGGCCCCCAAGGTACGCTGTTTGGCAAAAACACTACCGGGGGGGCTATCAACGTCAAAACCAATCGCCCCGAACTTAATCAGAGCTCTCTCGAATTGCGAGGTCAAGTTGCTGAGTATGGGCGCTATGAGGGACAGGGCATTCTCAACCTCGCTATTGGCGATAACCTGGCTTTTAGAGCCGCTGGTGTGTACATGAAGTCAGACGGCTGGTACTCCAACAGTGCGGCCTACGGACCGGTTGCTGACTTTGGTGTGGGCTTCCCATTGGCTGGAACCTCAGGGCAGGGGGACGGTGCTGATGTGGGTGGAGACGACGTGTTCAGCGGCCGATTTAAGTTACGTTGGCAGCCCACCGATGCACTAGATATTAACCTTGCGTACGAAATGGTACGAGACGACAGCGATGCTCCCCCGTCCTACAACAATACTCCACCTAATACGGGCTATCTCTGGAATACTTTGGGGTTCACTCGGGATGCTGGTGATCCCCTAGATAATGCGGCGATTACTAACCGCAATGATGTGCTGTTAAACATGGAGGCAGGTCACCAAATCGATGTAGACGGTTATTACTTAAACGTCGATTGGGATCTCAACAGCGATTACACAGTGAGTGCTTTCGCAGGTTATAGAGAGACAGATTCGCAGCTTCCCAGCACTTATACCGGAGAGGTCGGCCCCGTGTCATTGTTTGACGCTAATCGTCAAGATATTCGGGAAACGACTCAGTTGGAACTTCGTGTTGCTTCCGACCTAGACGGTGCTTTTAATTGGGTAGGTGGTGTCTTTTACCAACAAGATGACACGATATTTACAGTGGCACAGGTACTGGGCTTTGTCGATATGACCATTCCCTCGGCTCTGGCCTTTGGTGACCCCTTTTACTTCAACAACAACCCACAGGTGCTTTCTAACGGGCAGGATGCCTCGGCTGAGGCAGTGTATTTGGATGGCACCTTTGACGTTACTGAGAAGCTGACTCTGGGAGCAGGCATTCGCTATACCCATGAAAAGAAAAAATGGAAGGGGCGAAACCAAGTGTTCACCCAGGCCCTAACAGGAGGCTTCGATCCTGCGCTGACTTGGCAGGTTCTTGGAGAACCCATCGCGGCGGCAGACTTCAATAAATACCCTGTTGGCGTGGTAGAGGATGAAGAAAGCTGGAGTGAGCCCACTTGGCGCTTGAATTTGGGATATCAGGCTACCGATGACCTTTACACCTACGCCACCTACTCTCGAGGCTTTAAAAGCGGTGGCTATAACGACCAGACCGGAACTAGTGGTAACCCCATTGAACCTTTGCAGGCGCGCCCGACGGATCCAGAAATTGCAGACTCATTTGAGCTGGGGCTGCGTTCGGAGTTCCTCGATAACCGTTTGCGTCTCAATCTAACGGGATTTTATGTCACCTACGATGACTCTCAACAGCAACTGCTGGCCCGAATCACGGCTGATAGAGACGGTGATGGTATTGATGAAAGCGAGTTTCAAGAGACCCGCTACTTCAATGCCGCTGAGATCGAAGTCACTGGCGTAGAGGTTGAGGCAGCCTGGCTGTTAACCGACAACTTCACCGTGATGGGAAGTCTTGGCACCTTAGATGCCGAGTTTAAGTCCTTTGAGGCCGACACTAATTTTGACGGCAATATTGATATTGATCTCACAGGAAGTCCTGTTGCGAGGGCGCCAGAAAGTACCTTGAACCTCGATTTTCTTTATAATCTTCCGTTGGCCGGTGGCCATCTTGATTTGGCTTTGAACGTGAATTACGAGGATGAGGCCGTTTATGCCTATACCTCGGTGCCAGGCTCAGATAACGGCCTTACCGATGAACGCACGCTGGTCAATGCCTCGGCGACCTATACTGCTCAGGATGGACGCTGGTGGGTAAGGCTGTACGGCAAAAACCTCACGGACAAGCGATACCGGGTGGGTGACCTGCCCGTGGCCAATCTGTGGATGATGTCGTTCTATGGTGAGCCCGAAACGATTGGTATTGAGGGCGGTATGCGTCTGAATTGGTAGGGCGGCTTTTGATTTTTAGGGCCTAGGTGCTAGTACCCTCAGTGAAGATGGCGCTGCGGGGCTTCACAAAAACCGCGCTCGCTGAAGCCGTAAGTTGGCCTTGGTGGCTCAGCTCAGCGTCGACTTTCATCTTGCGTTCGGATAGGGGAGTGAGACTCGCTACGAGATCCAATTCACAATTGAGTGGAGTTGGCCGTCGGTAGCGAATATCTAGTCCTCCGGTCATACCGGCATTGCCCGCGCGGACTTGGGCCATGCCCATAAAATGATCGAGAATCGCAGCCACCCAACCACCGTGTACGTGGTTAGGTGGACCCTCGTAGGACCAATTGAACGTAACGGCACCGTAAACCTTGTCTCCGTCAAACCAGTGGCGTAGTCCCGGCGACATGGGGTGACTCGCTCCTCCCACACATAACATTTCGTGATTGGCCACGGGGTAGCTGCCATAAATATTGGCGTGTGCAATAACCCCCTTGAGTTGCCTGCAGCCTTTGAGTTGCGCGGTAATGGTGTCGATATTTTTTGCGATAGCACTGGCCGTAGATGGATCGATATCGCTGGTAGTGGCGGCTTCAATTAGCCTGTTTACGGCAGTGGAAATTTGCCGGCGAGCCGTCCAATACTCGTCATTATCTTGATCAATGTCTTCGGTGATGAAGGGAGATGTGTAGCTCTTGTCCATTAACCTAAAATCTCTCGTGAGCGAAGTTGTTCGCGCCATTGCCATAATTCGTGTGCCAGTATGTCGGGCACCTCAAGCGCAGAGAAATGACCACCTTTCGCGATTTGATCATTGAAGTAATGCAAGTTGATGAATTTTTTGCGCGCCCAGCGCTCGCTGGACCGAAAAATTTCATTGGGGAAGAGAGAAATGGCGGTTGATAACTGGACCTCAGACATGTCCGGGTTATTAAAACTTTCCCAATACAAGCGTGCCGAGCTTGCCCCTGTATTAGTTAACCAGTAAAGCATCACAGTATCTAAAAGCTCATCGCGGTTTATGGCATTTTCCGGGTGTCGTAGTCCGTTGACCTCGCAGTCACACCACTGAGCATATTTTTCTATAATCCAGGCCATCTGCCCAGTGGGAGAGTCCGCCAAGCCATAACCCAAGGTCTGTGGACGGGTGCTCTGTTGTTTCGAGTATCCGGAGTCCCAGTCTTGATAAAAATTGAATGCCTCAAGCGCTTTGACCTCTTCAGGCAGCAAAGATTCGAGTGTCTCAGGGTCAGGAGCTACAACGGGTAAGGTGATGTGAATGCCTGCGCAGGGTGTGTTGGGCGCGGTGGCTATTGCTTGAGTGACTAAGGAACCCCAATCACCGCCATGAGCGAGAAATTTCGCGTGCCCCAGGCGTTGCATTAGCGCAATCCAGAGGTCAGCAATTTTTTGCACGCTGGTTCCTGCCGCCCTAGGCTTGCCAGAAAAGCCGTAGCCCGGGAGGGCGGGGACAACGACATGGAATGCATTTTCTGCGCTGCCACCGTGCTCAGTGGGGTTGCTAAGACGATCGATGAGGTGTCTAAACTCAAGGACTGAACCGGGCCACCCATGGGTAAGTAATAGTGGTGTTGCATTGGTATGGGGCGACCGCTGATAAATAAAGTGAATATCTAAACCTTCGATTTCAGTCTGGAAATTAGGCCAGTTGTTCAGGGTATTCGAGACCCTGGTCATATCGTATTGCGAAACCCAATAGTCGGTAAGCTCTCTGACATAAGCAAGGGGAACGCCTTGGCTCCAATCCTCGACCGTTTCCTCGTCTGGATAGCGCGTGAGTTCTAAGCGTCGCTTGAGGTCAGCAATCGCCGCGTCGTCAAGGCTGGGTGTAAATGGAGTAATGGGTGATTCCATGGAACGCTCTCACAATACAAAACAAGACCCGCAGCTTATCTTCAGATGAGAGTCCAAGCCAGCGCTAGCTAGGGCAGGTCGCCGACCAAGTGAGCTCGAGGCTCTGTCATCCGCGGTCCATCGTTCTATGTTCGGGCTAAAGCGGTTTATTACGCTTGTGCGGCCTCGATCTGCGCATCGATGAAGGCCTCAAGTTGGGCACGCTGCGCCGCAGGTTCTTGTGTTTTTGAGAGTAGGTAGGGTGTTCGAGGCTCTCTATCGAGAAAAAGTCGTCCTGAAAGGCCACCGGCCTCCTTGGCTTTTGCAAGCCAGATGATGGTGTCTGCACCTTCCTCAGAAGTTCGAAGAATTCGTCTTGTGATACTGCGAAAGGTGGGCAGTGCTGAGGCTACCCCCGGAGTATCCGCCCAGCCAGGGTGCATTGCATTGACGATAATGCCGTCTTTACGCCACTGCTCTGCCCAGAGCTCGCTCAATACGGTTAATGCGCGTTTGGCTCGTGCATAGGCTTTTGCCCCCTGATAGTGGGGCGGGGTCATAATCAGCCGTTCACAGACCAACTTTTCGGTATACATGCCCCCTGACACGACGTTGATTACCCTTGAGGGTGTGTGGTGACCCTTGAGCAGAGGGCGTAGCTTATGGGTCAGCAGCGATGGGCTGGCAAGTAGTAACGCGAAGCTTTGCTCTAGCCCTTCGCTAGTCAGCGCATAGTCATTGAAAAGTGCGCCCGCGTTGTTTATCAGCACGTCAATAGGCGTGCCTTTGCGCAGCAAGCGATCTGAGAGCGCTGTCACGTCAGCCATCAGGGAAAGATCGGCGATCTCAATAGTGATATCGGTTCTGCCGGTCTCTGATTCAAGGACCTGCAGCAACGCTTCCTGCTTTGCGGGGTTCCGGATAACAAGGGTCAAGTCTGCCCCCGCTTCGGCCAGCGCAATACAGGTGGCCAGGCCCAACCCGCTGTTTGCGCCGGTTAGGACAACGTGCTGACCATCGAGAAAACTCGAGTCGGGTTTTCTTCGAGCGAGGCTTCGGCGGTATCCCCATTTTGAAAACATAGCAACGCCTGGGGCGACCCAGCGATCTGCCCGAGCCGTACAGTCAGAGAGTGTGGGTGGTGAAGGGTTATTGTCGAGGGCTTCTTTCAAACCTTGCAGGCTCTGACTGCCCATGTCTCGCATGCCAGCTTCAAGCTGATTTTCAAACGAACCAATTCCCAGATGGTACTTAAATTCAGCGGTGTAACTGATGTGAGTTTGAGCACCCTTTTCTGTAAAAACAATCACGTCCCGTACTTCAAAAAATCGACTCTTTCCCACCAAAACAATCGATGCCCAAGGACAATATTCGACGATCTCGTATTCAAGTCGCAATTTTGTCGGGCCGACTAAACAGTGAACGATAAAGCGCGTCCCCAATCCTATCGGGCCGGGCGTGCACTTTTTGGAGGCAATGGCAGTAGCATCCCATTCGGCAACGGTCCTAAAGTCCGAGACATATCGGAAACAGTCTTCAATACTTCTTTGGACCGCGATTTCTTCGTGGAGTGTGATCATGAATGCCTGAGAGGAATGTGGGATGCAGGAGGTTACGATCAGTCCCGGTTAGTAGTTCACCTTGATCTTAGTCCTCGGACCAGACTGTTCGAACGGCCTCACCAAAATCATCGTAGATCACACGTTTTTTTGGCTGGGGTTTAAGCCCGCGTTTAGGGAGGCGCCTCGATTGGGCTTTGCGTCGTTCATCTAAGGTGGCGACGACATCGTCTAGTGGCGTACGAGATGTTCGGGGTTCGTTAAAAATAGGCGTGCGCAGAGGGGCCACCCTAGATTCGAGTGCGGTCTCGCCAGCCTCAACATTTACAATTTGTCCACCCTTAGCGAGAAAAGACTCGATATCTCGATCTAGGTCGTTGCGTAAATCGGCTTTGTTGGCCTTGTGTTTGTAGATTTCGCGCTTCATTACCGTGCAGTATAGCGACCCCTGTCCGATAGATCATTCGATAGCTGTGTTAAGGATTGCCCTTCATGTCGGTTTTTCTGGTTAAATGCCGTGTTTCGGAGTCCGGGGTGAAGCTGTCGGTGAATCAGGCAGCGGGGTAGTGCAAGTATGAGAATAATTAGATCTCTGCTGACATTTTCATGGATCGCACTGTCAGTTATCCCAGTGGGTACTTTTTTGCTCATTTTTTCACTGTTTGTCAGTGCAGAGCGTTTGTGGTGGTGGTTCGCTCAGCCCTATCTCTACGCGGCAATTCTTGTAGTTCGCTGGGTCGGTGGGGTCAAGTATCGCGTGTTGGGGTTAGAAAACTTGCCTGACATCGACGACAATCAGCGCATTATTCTGTGTCCAAAACACCAGTCTACTTGGGAAACGTTTTTTATCCCGAGTATGACGCCTCACCCCTTAGCCTATGTCTTTAAGCGCGAACTGCTCTTAATACCGTTTTTTGGATGGGCGATGGCGAGACTCGATATGGTGCATATTGATCGTAGCGCTCGAAGCCAGGCCTGGAGCAAAGTAGCTGATTTGGGTGTCAAACTGATGGATAAGGGCAAGTGGGTCATCATGTTCCCTGAAGGTACGCGAACTCATAGAGGGCAGCAGGGAGATTATAAGAACGGTGCGGCGCGCCTGGCGCTGGCTACTGGCGCAAAAATCATTCCTATTGCGGTTGCTTCAGGTCGTTGTTGGCCAAGAAAAAGTTGGCGGTTCATACCTGGCGTTATCGATGTGTCCATCGGTGAGCCCATGGCCGCAATGGCAGATGAGTCCCCAATAGAGTTAATGGCGAGAGTCGAGACATGGATCGAGTCTGAAATGCGTGTGATAGATCCCTTGGCGTATCGCCAAAAGTAAGCAAAGCAGATTCGCGAACGAATACCTTCCTACACACATTGAAGACAGAGGTATACTTGCTCAACGATTGAACCCCTGGGTGTCTTTGAGCTAGGTCAGACACAGAGTTGATTTATTTTTAGGAGCAGCAAGCTATGACGATACAGACCCGTGAGTTGACCTATGAATCGGCGGGAGTCACCTTTAACAGTACCATGGCATGGGATGACACCCTGGGTCCAAGGCCTGGGGTACTTGTGGCGCCAACTTGGGCGGGTTCTACGGATTTTGAACGTGCACAAGCATTGCGACTTGCTGGTCTTGGTTATGTGGGTTTGGCCGTTGATATGTATGGTGGTGGGGCAGTCGGTGCAGACAAGGCGGAATGTACAGCGTTGATGACTCCTGTGATGTCAGATCGGGCTATGCTGCAAGCGCGGATTGCTGCGGCAGTGGACGCGATTAGAATGCAGCCTGAGTCATTAGACCAGCCGGTTGCCGCTATTGGCTTTTGTTTTGGCGGCCTCTGTGTCCTCGATCTGGCCCGTTCTAGGCAAGACATAGCGGGTGTTGTCTCACTCCACGGATTATTATTGCCTGCGGACAACGTGCCAGAGCCAGACTTACAGGCGAAGGTTTTGGTTTTACATGGCTACGACGACCCCATGGTTCCGCCGGAGCAGCTATTAGCCTTTACTACCGAAATGACCGCCACGGGTTGTGACTGGCAGCTGCACGCCTATGGACAAACTCTGCATGCGTTTACAAACCCGGAGGCGAATGACCCAGACTTCGGAACGGTTTACAGTCCAACAGCGAGCCGTCGTGCTTACCGAGCGTTGGACGACTTTTTGAGTGAGGTGCTGTCGTAGTGGGTTTGTATAGCCGTTATGTCGTACCGCGGTTGGTGACCTGCGCTTGTGGCACGAGGCCGATCGTTCGTCAGCGTCAAAAAGTGGTGCCTCAGGCTCAGGGACGGATTTTAGAAATCGGTTTGGGTGCGGGTCACAATTTACCCCACTACGATCACCGGCAAGTCGACGGTGTGGTTGGTATTGACCCCTGTGAGGAATCTTGGCGATTGGCTAAACCGCGTGTACGTGCCGTACCCTTTGATGTGGAGTTCAAGGCAGGTTCGGCTGAAGATATCCCTGCAGAGGATGAAAGCTTTGACACCGTTTTGCTGACGTTTGCGCTGTGCACGATTCCAGACCCAGCCGCGGCGATCAAAGAGGCTCGTCGCGTTCTGCGGCCATCGGGAAAGCTGGTTTTTTGTGAACATGGCGAAGCGCCTGATGCTAACGTAGCAAAGTGGCAGAATCGCGTGAACCCTATTTGGAAGGTGCTTTTCGGGGGCTGCAATCTCAATCGCAACATTGTCGATATTATCGATAGCAATGGGTTTCGTTTAGACAATGTTGATCAAATGTACTTGCCCGGAACTCCCCGAGTGGCGGGCTTTAATGTTTGGGGTACTGCGCTTCCAGAATAATAGCGGTGCTAAGCACCGAGGGGCTTTTTAGCTTGGACCCTCTGTAACTTCGATAGCCAATACTTCGCCCTGCCGCACCGTGAAATGCTTAGCTCGGTGTTGCAAAACCTGCTCAGCATAAATAGCTCAATGGATTATACGACAAGCAATGCAGTCTTTGAATTTTTGGACTGGAGGTAGGCCAAAGTACGTACAATGAAAAACTACTTATTCTTTGCTTTGGTGGGACTTCTCATCGGATGTCAAGCCGATGGGCCCAAACCTGCCCGATATGCGCCCGCAGATCCGATCGATATGACAGGAAGCTGGGAGGTTGACTACGCTCGCAGTGACAATATACAGCGCCGATTTAACACCATTATTAGACAATTGCAGCAAGAGGCAGAGCGTCGAGCTAGGGCGGCTGAGCGCGGCCAAACTTATTCGGGAACGCCGATGTCGTCAGGTCGAGAGCTACTGGCGCTCGCAGAGATGGCAGAAATTATCACCGCGCCCGAACTCCTGGAGGTTATCCAGACGGACAATACCGTAAGAGTAAAACGTGAAAATAGTTTTGCTCTCATTTGCGTTACCGATCGCCCACCCCCAACAGTGACTCAAACTCCTTTTGGTGAAGAGCGCTGCGGATGGGATGGCCATCAGCTGTTTTTTGATATAACGCTCCCAGATGGATTGTCGATTCGCCACCGCATGACCCGCTCTGCACTTGCTGATTCCCTAGTGCTACAGACAGCAGTTTATTCACCATCTGTGCGCGAGCCCTTTATTGTTAATCGCGTCTACTCTCGATTTGATCCAGCGAAAGCGGGATATCGTTGTACACAAACTCTCAGTAAGGGAACGGTTTGCACCACAGAGAAGCCCGCCGCATGATAACTCTGCCGCGATTGATTCTCCTTTTATTGGCACTACTCATCACTGGGCTGGCCCTGGGCTGTAGCAGCTCTCGAGAATCGACAACGGGGTTGGTGCCGAGTATTAGTTCAGGGGCTGCTGATGCTTCCGATTGGCCACCACCAGTTGCAAAAACGGTTTTACGCACCGAGCCCAACCCGCTGCCATTGGAAGTTGGTGTGGTTGTTTTTGAAGAGGGCATACGTAACCCCGATGCCCGGGATGCACGAGACAAATTGCGCTCGGTAGAGACGCGTCTTGCTGCGGCTTACCTGCGCGATATCCTGACTGAGTCGGGACAATGGGGTGCGGTAAGGGTCTTGCCCGGGGCGAGTCATTTTGCCGCGCTGACCGTATTTGGCGTCATTATTCATTCAGACGGTAGGGACTTTGTGGTCGACATTAGGGCGGTTGATGCCACCAATCGCGTGTGGCTGGAAGCGCGCTTTCATAGCCAAGCGTCGGATCAGGATTACCTTGATCACGCAGCAGAACCCTTTCGAGACCTTTTTGTGTCGATCGCCAATCGATTGCGAAGCGCCGCTGAAGATTTAGATCCTAAAAATCTTTCAAGACTCATGGGAGTTGCGGATTTGCGCTACGCGCAAGAGCTTGCCCCTGATGCGTTTTCATCATATTTGGTAGAGGAAAATGGTTATCTCAGACCCAATCGATTGCCTGCTGATTCTGACCCAATGATGGCGCGGATCGCACGGATACGAAATCAGGAGGCGCTGTTCATCGACACGGTCGATGAGCAATATGTCGAGTTGGGTGATGAGCTGGGCCCCACCTATCGCTTGTGGCGCCGGTCTAGCCTTGAGCAAGCTGAATATCTGGAAGCCTATACTGAGCGAGCCTCAGGTCGGGAGCTGAAGGCAAAGCAAGGCAGCTTTGCAGCGATGCAACAGGTTTATTCAGCTTATCGCTCGGTGCGCATACAGGAACAGGATTTATTTGAGCTGGCCACTGGATTTGACAATGAAACCGCACCGACAGTTTTAGAGGTCGGTGAAAATGTAGTGCGCCTTGGGGGCACTCTTGATGAGCAGTACGCGCAATGGCGGCGTATTCTCGGACAAATTATCGCTATTGAGCAGGGCAGTCTGTGACGCAGTATCGTTTTCTTGCAACAAGTCCCAAGGGATTGGGAAGCCTCCTAGTACCCGAGATGAGTAACTTAGGGGCGCTTGATGTTCGGGAAACTGTTGCTGGGGTCACCTTTAATGGGGGGCTGGGTGTCGGATACCGCGCCTGTCTTCACAGCCGCTTAGCTAATCGAATTATCTTGCAGCTCAGTGAATTTGCTGCCAGCAGTGCCGATGATTTATATGACGGAATGGCGAATTTGCCCTGGTGTGACCATCTGGCTCCCAGTAGTACCCTTGCCATCGATTTTTCTGGACGTTCAGAAGATATCCGAAATACCCAGTTTGGGGCCCAGCGATGTAAAGACGCGATTGTTGACGTTTTTCGTAGCCGAGGGCTGAGCCGGCCTAATGTTGATACCCGTGCTCCAGACTTACGGATTCATGTTCGGTTACATCGAGGCCGGGTGAGTGTGGGTATTGATCTATCCGGTACCAGTTTGCACCAGCGTGGTTATCGCACCGATCCCGGAAAAGCTCCCCTTAAGGAAAATCTAGCAGCAGCCGTGTTGATTCGAAGCGGTTGGCCAGAGCTTTTGGCCGCGGGTCAGCCTTTGGTTGACCCTATGTGTGGCTCGGGAACTTTTTTGATCGAAGCCGCCATGATGGCGACTGCAAGACCGCCAGGACTCGACCGTAACCGTTGGGGTTTTCAGGGGTGGCTAGGTCATAGCCCAGCCCAGTGGCAAACTATTGAAGCCGATGGAAGAGATCGCTTGAGGCCCGCCCCAGAGGGTGTTGAGCTTCGCGGTTATGATGGTGATATTCGTGCGGTGAGGCGGGCGGAAGCCAGCATAGCGGCGCTAGGCCTCGAGGATCTGATTCGGGTGCGCCCGAAGGCTCTCAACACTCTGACAAGGCCGACCCACCGAGTAATGCAAGAGGGGCTGATTGTCTGTAATCCGCCGTGGGGCGAGCGTTTGGGGCAGTTGTCTACGATGCAGTTGCTCTATCGTGAACTGGGTCAGGTAATCCACCGAGAGTTTCAGGGTTGGAAAGCGGGTATTTTGACAGCTCACAATGAATTGGGAAGAGCTGTTGGCCTTCGTAGCCACAAACAATACGCGCTCAACAATGGCTCAATCGATATTCAACTCTTACTCTTTGACCTGAGTTCTAGCAATCGACTCGCTCCCGATCCCGCTGATGGTCATACAAAAAATAATAACGCGGGCCAGGTGAGCCTAGCAGCCGAAACCTTGACTGACGGCGCAACTATGCTGGCGAATCGATTGGTTAAGAATAAACGGCGCCTTAAATCGTGGCTTAAGTCCAGCCATACAACGTGTTACCGATTGTACGATGCTGACATGCCAGAATATGCGGTGGCGATCGATGTTTATGAGGGTGTCCCTCATGTGGCTGAATACGCGCCACCGAAAACTATTGATGAAGAGGCAGCAGAGCATCGGTTTCAGGAGGCTTTGGCCGCCGTGCGTTCGGTCTTGCAATGGCCAGATGACCAGCCGATCCCTGCGAAGCGACGGCAGCGTCAGCGGGGGGCCGGCCAATATAATAAACTAGATCAAACAGGTGAGCGAATCACCGTTCACGAAGGGCAGGCACGACTGCTGGTCAATTTAAACGATTATCTTGATACAGGCTTATTTCTTGATCATCGACCGCTGCGCCTAACCCTAAGTGAGGAGGCTGCGGGAAAGCATTTTCTCAATCTTTTCTGTTATACCGGCGCCGCCACGATTCATGCAGCGCTAGGTGGAGCGGCAACGTCGACGAGTGTTGATCTTTCAAATACCTATTTGAAATGGTTAGTAGATAATTTGGCGTTAAATGGGCTTTCAGAACGGCAGCATCGTGTGGTGCGGGCCGATTGCCTAACTTGGTTAGAGGCTTGTGATCGGAAATTTGATTTGGTGCTTCTAGATCCGCCGTCATTCTCAAACTCCAAAGCTACCGAGGGAACATTGGATATTATTCGGGACCAAGCTGAGTTAGTAGACGCTGCAATGTCAGTGCTCAACTCGGACGGTACGCTTTATTTTTCAAATAATCACCGCCGCTTTGAGCTTGCGGAGGATTTGAAGCAACGTTACCGAGTGGAGGATATTACCCGCCAGACCATCCCAGAAGACTTTAAACGTCGAAAAGATATTCATCACTGTTGGCGTTTCCAGCACCTCATTTAATAGCTCGACTCAGACTGTGAAACAACCTGCGGGCTCTGAGGTTTAGCTTCAGGGCTGAGTGCTGTTTCAGGACGTTGATTTACCCAGATGTACATTGCTTTTTCGGTCGCAGTCACTGGGCCTACCGAGGATGCCCAAAAAGGTTTCAATGCCTGACGTTATGTGGTGATCGCAGCCCTTGTGAAGTGTGATTATTGAGCTGTCTCATGGCACTTTTCAGTCCTAAAATCAGCGCTGTGGTGTTACACTCCGCTCGCCAAATTTGTGTGATTAGTTTCAGGCGATGTTTCAACGCGGTCTTGTTCAGTCGCCAAGCCTATTAGGTGCTCGAGCAACTTTGGCACACCCTTTGAAATCAAGGCCTTCATAAGATGGAGGCGCTTTACCAACAAAACTGGTCCCGGAGACGACTTATGGGCAAAACCTTATATGACAAATTGTGGGAAAGTCATTTGGTAGAGGCCCGCGATGACGGCACCGCGTTGATCTATATTGACCGACAACTACTGCATGAGGTTACATCGCCTCAGGCCTTTGAGGGTTTGAGACTTGCAGGGCGCCAGCCCTGGCGAATCAGCGCCAATATCGCAGTGCCCGATCACAATGTGTCAACTAAGGCCAAAGAGCGTGCTCAGGGTTTAGCAGGGGTTAAAGACCAAGTTTCCCGTATCCAACTGCAGACTCTGGACGACAATTGTGCGGAATATCAGATTCCTGAAATCCCGCTTAACGATGTGCGTCAGGGAATTGTGCACGTTATGGGTCCAGAACAGGGCGCAACTTTACCGGGGATGACAATTGTCTGCGGGGATTCTCACACGTCCACTCATGGCGCTATGGCCGCTTTGGCTCACGGTATCGGTACCTCCGAAGTCGAGCATGTATTGGCCACCGGTTGCTTGATACAGCGCAAAATGAAGAACTTTCGTGTGAGCGTGGAGGGCGAACTACCTGTTGGTGTCACTGGAAAGGATATTGCGCTAGCAATCGTCGGCGAAATCGGGACTGCTGGGGGGACTGGCTGTGCTATAGAGTTTGCCGGCTCGGCCGTTCGTGGTCTTACCATGGAGGGGCGGATGACGCTGTGCAACATGGCAATTGAGGCTGGAGCTCGTGCGGGCTTGGTTGCTGTTGACGACCAAACGCTTCGATATGTGTCGCAAACACCCTTTGCGCCGCGGGACGCTCAGTGGGATCAAGCAGAGACTTATTGGCGTACGTTGCATAGCGACGCTGACGCAGTTTTTGATCGCGAGGTTGTTCTCGATGCCGCCGCGATTCAGCCTCAGGTTACTTGGGGAACTTCGCCTGAAATGGTCACTGCTATATCTGGACGAGTTCCCAGGCCCGAGGATATGGAGACAGACACCGCCCGACAGGGGCTTGAACGTGCGCTGTCTTATATGGGCCTCGAACCCGGAATGCTCATTACTGACATAAGGCCGGATGTTATTTTCATAGGCTCTTGTACTAACTCTCGTATTGAGGATATGCGTGCGGCGGCTGCAGTGCTCAAGGGGAAGCGAGTTGCTGCGAATATTACACAGGCCTTAGTGGTGCCGGGCTCTGGTTTGGTTAAAAAACAAGCCGAAGCAGAGGGGCTTGATCAGGTTTTCAAGGATGCGGGTATGGAATGGCGCGAGCCTGGGTGTTCGATGTGTCTCGCTATGAATGCTGACAAGTTGGAGCCGGGCCAAAGATGTGCGAGCACATCAAATCGAAATTTTGAGGGGCGGCAGGGATTTGGTGGAAGAACCCACCTTGTGAGTCCGGCCATGGCGGCGGCAGCGGCGGTGGCAGGGCATTTCACCGATGTGCGAGATGTCATGGAGGCTACATCATGAGGGCGTTTCAGCGACTCGAAGGTGTAGTGGCGCCTATGGACCGTGCCAATGTGGATACGGATCTCATTATTCCCAAGCAGTTTCTCAAGTCGATTCGCAGGACGGGATTTGGCCCCAATTTGTTTGATGAGTTGCGCTACCTTGATGAAGGGCAGCCCGATTCGGACTGCAGTGGGCGTCCATTGAATGCTGATTTCCCGCTCAATTTTCCCCGTTACGAGGGTGCAAGTATCCTTCTCACTAGAGAAAATTTTGGCTGCGGTTCGAGTCGAGAACACGCGCCTTGGGCTTTGGACGGTGCGGGCTTTCGCGCGGTTATCGCTCCCAGCTTTGCAGATATTTTCCGATCCAACTGTTTTAAAAATGGGCTGCTGCCCGTAGTACTCGAGGCCGAACGTGTCGAGCAGCTATTTGCTCAGATGTATGAAACCGAAGGCTTTAGTTTGGTTATCGATCTTGAGCAACAGGTTGTCGAAACGCCCGATGGCGAAACGATTGCCTTTGAGACTGAGGAGTTTGGTCGAAACTGCTTGCTTGAAGGGCTCGATGACATTGGTATCACGCTGCAGAATGAGGCAGTTATTCGCGATTTTGAACGTCAGCATCAAGCACGCTGCCCCTGGGTATTCGAGACCTTGGAGGTCTGATGAGCCATTCCATATTGCTGCTGCCCGGTGATGGCATCGGGCCTGAAGTCGTCGCCCAAGCTCGTCGCGTTCTAGAGCGCGCGGCTGATTTATATAAGCTCACCATTGAACTCGACGAAGCCAACTTAGGCGGTGTCGCCATCGACCGTGAGGGGCAGGCTTATCCTGAAAGCACTCAAGCAAAAGCGCGATCTGCGGCAGCATTGTTGCTGGGTGCCGTAGGGGGCCCTCAATGGGATGGCTTACCCGCTGAGGAGCGCCCCGAGCGGGGTTTGTTGGCTATCCGAGCAGACTTGGATTTATTTGCAAATTTACGACCTGCCATATTGTTCCCCCAGTTGGCCGATGCCTCGAGTTTGAAGCCTGAGTTAGTGGCGGGGCTCGATATTTTGATCGTCAGAGAATTAACCGGTGGTATTTACTTCGGCGAGCCTCGAGGCATTCGCACACGCGAAGACGGTGAGCGAGAGGGTTACAACACTTATATCTATCGAGAAAGCGAAATCGAACGCATAGCGAAGCTTGCTTTCGAGCTGGCAACCAAGCGTGGTGGTCGTTTAACGTCTGTCGACAAGGCCAATGTACTTGAGGTAACTCAGCTTTGGCGCGAGGTTGTTACCAACGTGGCAGGGAATTTTCCAGAGGTTGACCTAGACCACCTGTATGTCGATAACGCTGCGATGCAACTTGTGCGGGCGCCCAAACAATTCGATGTTTTAGTTACCGGTAATATTTTCGGAGATATTCTTTCGGACACTGCGGCAATGTTAACAGGGTCGATTGGTATGCTGCCTTCGGCGTCGCTTAACGCACATTCGGCGGGCCTTTATGAGCCTGTGCATGGCTCGGCTCCCGATATTGCTGGGCAGGATTGCGCTAATCCTCTCGCGACGATTCTGTCAGTGGCAATGCTGCTGCGTTATTCCCTCGATGCCCCAGATGCCGCAATCGCAGTGGAAGCCGCTGTATCCGCGGTGCTAGATCAGGGATGCAGGACTGCAGATATCGCAGCTAAGGGCGATGTTGTCATTGGGACAGAAGCGATGGGTACAGCGGTGCTCAATGCACTTGAAGGCCCTCAAGGGAATCAGTTATGAGTGAAGCGATTGACATTGCGGTTGTCGGTGCGACGGGAGCTGTAGGCGAGGCCATGATGGAAATTCTCGAACAAAGAGAGTTTCCAGTGGGAAAGTTATACGCTTTGGCGTCTGAGCGTTCCGCGGGTAAAACGGTGCGATTTAGAGGTAAGTCAATTACCGTTTCTGATCTTGCCGAGTTTGATTTCTCAAAAACCGCAATTGCGCTGTTTTCGGCCGGAGGGAGTGTCTCTGAGGAGCATGCGCCCCGCGCTGCGGCTTCGGGTTGCGTGGTGATCGATAACACGTCACATTTTCGACGCCAAGAAGACATTCCTCTTGTCGTACCCGAGGTGAACCCCGGTGCGTTAGCGGCGTATCGATCAACCCGCATCATTGCTAATCCCAATTGCTCGACCATACAGATGTTGGTTGCGTTGAAGCCAATTTACGACGCGGTGGGTATTTCTAGAATCAACGTCGCCACCTATCAGGCCGTGAGTGGTACCGGCAAGGCGGCCATTGAGGAGCTTGCGGGGCAAACCGCGAGGTTACTCAACGGTCAACCGACTGAAGCCAAGGTCTATTCCAAGCAGATTGCCTTTAACGCCCTGCCTCACATCGATACCTTTGAAGAAAATGGTTATACCCGGGAAGAGATGAAGATGGTGTGGGAGACGCAGAAGATTTTGGAGGATCCAGACATCACTGTGAACGCTACTTGCGTTCGAGTACCGGTATTCTATGGGCATTCGGAAGCTGTACACATCGAAACGAACACCAAGATAACCGCGGATGCCGCCCGAAAGCTATTGCAGGACGCACCGGGTGTGACTTTAACTGATGGTCGTGAGGATGGAGCCTATCCCACTGCGGTTACCGATGGTGCGGGGAGTAATCCTGTTTATGTGGGCAGAATTAGGGAAGATATATCTCATCCAACGGGCCTGAATCTTTGGGTTGTTGCGGATAATCTACGCAAGGGTGCGGCTTTAAACAGTATTCAAATTGCTGAGCTGCTGGTGAAAGAGCATTTTTGACCGGATAATCGGCTAAATTTTCGAAGTGGCCGCTTCAAAGGGTAAAAAAACGGGTATCGTAGGTTCACGTAGATTTTCTAGGTTGGGGTCTAGCGGGTCATGCTGAGAGGTTTGTTTGGGTAAGCAGTATACAATTGGAGCAAGGGCACTTTGGCGTAGCCTCGCTGGTTTGGCTGCTTTGCTGCCGTCCTACTCTTGGGGATTGGGTTTGGGAGATATTACCCTTAACTCCTATCTCAACGAGCCCCTGTCCGCTGAAGTGCTGCTACTCGATATCCAAGACCTCACGGCGGATGACATCAAGGTGCGGCTGGGCACGCAAGACGCCTTTGATCGGCTCGGTGTAGAGCGCGCCTACTTTCTCACTAGTATTAAATTTGAAGTGGTTGTTGAGGACAGCGCTGCACGCATTCTTTTAACAACGACGAAGCCACTGCTCGAACCTTACCTAGACTTTTTAGTGGAAACTCGCTGGCCTGATGGCCGTTTGCTTCGCGAGTACACTGTGCTAGTCGATCTTCCAACCCAACCACTGGCAAGTGCTCAATCCCGTGGCTTCAGTGCGGTTGAGTCTACAGAAGAGCAAGATCGAGCAGTTTTAGATGCTACTGTCTCCCAGTTGGCCAACCCAAGCCCAGAAGGCGTCAAGCCTGATAGAAACTTTGACAGTGACACCGCAGTACGCCCCAGTGTTGGCGGGCGTTATTTGGTACAGCATGCTGACACACTCTGGGAAATAGCTCTAGATGCTGCTCCCCAAGGAGCCACTGTTGAGCAGACCATGTTAGCGATGGTGCAGATGAATACAGATGCGTTTATGGGGGGGAATATCAACGGCTTGAAGGCCGGCTATGTGCTGGAGTTACCAGCAGTAGGCGATATTTTGACGTCACAGCGCGAGGCCTTAACGGCTGTGTCTCAGGCCAACCGAGATTGGCGCAATGGGGTCCGTCGTACGCCTGCGCTGCGCGTTGTGGCCGATGATGATGCCAACGACGACGTACTGGCCGATGATGAGTTTGAAGCCGATTTTGCGGTCAAAGATGAAGGCAGCAGCTCTGCGCAACGCAGCGACGACGGCGTGCTTGCCGCGGGTTCAGAGCAAGAGACAAGTGCACCCGGAGATACGCCAGAAGCGTTACCCGCTAGCCCTGCAGTTGGGCAAGACAATACTGCTTCAACAGCAGCGGGACCAAACTCGAGAGAGCTTTTAGAAATTCAGGCGCGGCTTACAGCTCTGTCAGAGCAGATGGGTAATTTGCGCAATTTGGTCGTATTAAAAGATCAGCAAATCGCAGCGTTAGAGGCTCAGCTAGCGGCACAGCGCGAGGCGACGGAGGTCGCTGCTGCAGGCGATACAATATCCACGCCTCCTCGTTCATCTGGGCCCATTGATCGAGGCTTTCCTTGGTGGGCCTTTGCGTTGGGGGGCGTTGCCTTACTGGCCGTGGGTGCAGTGGTCTACTCGCGTCGGGTTCAGCAGCCCGTGATGATTTTAAAGCGCAACCTGCCCACCGAACGCGAGCCAACGGTTAATCGGCCCAAAGAACTTGACCCTAGACCTGCTCGTACGCCTGCGCCGACGCGGGCTGCACCCGAGCCCGTAAACTCAGGGCAGGAAAAGACAGGCGCGAACCCAACCCCGCAGCCTGCCAGTGATGGCGAGCGAGGTTACGGACAGCGTCTGCATAATGACTATGTTGACGAGGGTGTTGTCGCTGATGCAATAGCCGAGGCAGATATCTACATAGCTTATGGACGGCATCAACAAGCGCTGAATCTATTGGAGTCTGCTGCAGAGGCTAATCCTGAAGATTCGCTG
Source organism: marine gamma proteobacterium HTCC2080 (assembly GCA_000169115.1). Classification (GTDB taxonomy): domain Bacteria; phylum Pseudomonadota; class Gammaproteobacteria; order Pseudomonadales; family Halieaceae; genus Luminiphilus. The sequence continues at coordinate 63,219 of AAVV01000007.1, read as the reverse complement.
GCTCTGTTAAAAATGGTGGAGATCTACCTCAAAAACGATCGCCAGGAAGAGGCAAAGATCACCGCCAAAAAACTTGAGGGCATGGGCAACGGGCTCGCCTTTGGCGAGGCCTCTCGAATGCTTGCTGATGTGACCTCACCAACTAGAGGCCTTGATCTAGGTGAGCTTGCTCAGCCGGTGACGGATGTCCCCCTGACCTTAGATCTGGAAGATGATGTCCTCGATGAGATAATGCCGTACGCAGAGTCAACCGATGGGAATCTTTCTGCAGCGCCAGAGTCAACTCCACTGGGCGGCGATAACTCGGGCACAGTGGGTCAAGACCTCTCATCTGATGATAAAGGCTTCCTTTCCGATGATCAGTTCTTTGAGCAAGCCGATGTGCTGCCGCCTGAACTTGCCGCGGTACTGGGTACAGATGTTCCTCCGCCAACTGTCCAAGACGAGGATAATGAGCCCCAGGGACTGGTCTATGCTGCGGAGGTAGACCCTGTAGATACTCAGTTGGATCTGGCCCGAGCTTATATCGATATGGGGGACGAGGATGGCGCGCGCCCTGTACTGAAGGAGGTGATATCCGCGGGTGATTTGCGCCAGCAGGCAGAGGCCCGCGAACTTCTCCTTAATATTGACTGAACCATTTCCCTCATTTAGCCCGGTTAGCTGGCCCTCAGGTACACGCATTGCATTGTGCGTTAGCTACCATGGCGGTGGTTTTTGCGGGTGGCAGGCGCAGCCGCACCTTCCGGTAGCAACGGTTCAAAAAACTTTAGAGCAGGCGCTGAGTAAGGTTGCTGCAACGCCAGTCAGTACTCATTGTGCTGGACGAACTGACACCGGCGTCCATGGAGTCGCTCAGATTGTGCACTTTGATGATCCCGTGGGTCGCTCCCAAAAAGCTTGGGTCATGGGGTGTAATCGAAACCTTCCTTCAACGGTTCGAGTGTTGTGGGCACATTCTGTGTCATGTGATTTTCACGCGCGATTCAGCGCTGCTTCTCGGCATTACCGCTATATCATCAGCAATAGTGCTATTCAGTCGCCTCATCACTGTGGCCTTGTTAGCCACTGTCGCAGCCTCTAGATGCATTGCGATGCACAATGCTAGTCAGATTCTGTTGGGTGAGCACGACTTTAGCGCGTTTCGTGCTGCTCAATGTCAGGCAGCACACCCAGTACGGCAGATTTTTGGGGTTAGCGTAAACCGTGTTGGAGATTTTGTAATTTTAGATATTGAAGCCAATGCATTTCTCTATCACATGGTCCGCAATTTGGTCGGTTCGCTACAAATGGTGGGCAGTGGTCAGCGGCCCCCGGAGTGGATTGAACAATTATTGGAGGGAAAAGATCGAACGTTGGGCGGGGACACCGCCAGCGCTAGCGGGCTTTACTTACAATCAATTACCTATCCCGAGCACTTCGGTTTACCCGTAAATTCAGCGTCAAACTCATTGTTGTTAGGGGGCAGTTAAGCCACTCGAGGTTTGCTACACTTTGCGCGTCGTTTGGCACTAGGGATATTACGTGTCCGTTCAGGTCAAAATTTGCGGTGTTACTCGAGAAATAGATGCTTTGGCCGCGGCAGATGCCGGGGCGAACGCCATAGGGTTGGTATTTTGGTCGGGTAGTAAACGCGCGGTATCCTTGGATACCGCCGCTAGTATTTGTGCAGTGTTGCCGCCGCTGATTACTGTGACGGCATTAATGGTCGATCCAACGGTCGAACAAGTTACGAGGGTTTTAGAGACACTGCCGATCAACCTTTTGCAGTGGCACGGAAGCGAGAGTCCTGAGTTTTGTGAGCAGTGGCAGCGTCCTTACATTAGAGCGCTACCCGGAGGTGACAGCTGCAAACTCGAGTCAGTTATGGCGCAATACCCTAATGCTCGCGGGTTCCTTCTAGATGCGGTGACTAATGGACAATTTGGGGGAACTGGGCACTGCTTTGACTGGGATGCTATTCCATCGGTAAGAAGTAGGCCGATCATTTTGGCGGGAGGGCTCAATCCCGCTAATGTTGCCGAGGCGGTTATTAAAGTTCGCCCCAGCGCTGTTGACGTTAGTAGTGGTGTTGAATGCTCGCCGGGCATTAAACAACCAGAAAAAATTAAGCAATTTATAGATGCCGCTCGTGAGGCGGCTGAGGCATAAGTTTTATGACTGAAATGATTAGCCCAGATGTGTTCGCCTCTGTTCCTGATCCCGATGGACGCTTTGGTCCCTACGGTGGCAAGTTCGTTGCGGAAACCCTGATGTCGGCGTTGGCAGATTTAGAGTTGGTTTATCGTGATCTGTCTTGTGATCCTGACTTTCAGAAGGAGTTTGACTCAGATCTTGCACATTATGTGGGCAGGCCTTCGCCACTGTACGAGGCGAGCCGTATGTCTGACGCCATTGGTGGGGCGCGCATTTTCCTTAAGCGGGAAGACCTAAACCATACCGGGGCTCACAAGGTAAACAACACGATTGGTCAAGCTTTATTGGCCAAGCACATGGGTAAGAAGCGCATTATTGCAGAGACAGGTGCTGGCCAGCATGGAGTGGCTAGTGCAACTGTTGCTGCTCGTCTCGGCTTGGAATGCCATGTGTTTATGGGTGCAGAGGATATTAAACGCCAGGCGTTAAATGTATATCGAATGAAGTTATTAGGGGCTGAAGTAATACCGGTAACGTCAGGCTCAAAAACACTTAAAGATGCTATGAATGAAGCGCTACGAGACTGGGTCACATATGTCGATAATACGTTTTATATTATTGGCACAGTAGCGGGACCGCACCCGTATCCAATGTTGGTCCGTGACTTTCAGAGTGTGATTGGCCGTGAAGCGCGCAGACAATCCCTCGCAATGACGGGGAAGCTGCCCGATGCACTGGTGGCGTGTGTTGGTGGTGGCTCCAATGCGATTGGTCTTTTTCATCCTTTCCTGGGGGATGAAAAAGTAGCAATGTACGGGGTTGAGGCGGGCGGTCACGGCGTCGAAACAGGACAGCATGCAGCGCCACTTTCTGCGGGTACTCCCGGAGTTTTACACGGCAACCGGACCTATCTCATGCAGGATAAAAATGGCCAGATCATGGAGACACACTCGGTCTCCGCAGGCCTCGATTATCCAGGTGTAGGTCCGGAGCATAGTTGGTTAAAGGACATCGGCCGAGTCAATTATGTTGCGGCAAATGATGACGAGGCGCTAACAGCATTTCATCACTGGACTAGGACTGAGGGCATCATGCCCGCGTTAGAAACGGCGCATGCCCTGGCTTATGCAGAAAAATTAGCTGCGGATATGACGCCTGACCAACACATCATTGTTAATCTTTCAGGGCGGGGAGATAAAGATATTCTCACTGTCGCGGCAATTGAAGGTATCGAAGTTTAAACCGTAAAAGTAGGATAGATCGTGAGCAGACTCACTCCATGTTTTGAAGCGCTTCGTAACTCGGGGCGCAAGGCTGTTATACCTTACATTGTCGCGGGGGATCCTACCGTGGCTACAACGGTGCCCATGCTGCACAGCCTTGTTGCTGCTGGTGCAAACGTCCTCGAATTGGGCGTGCCGTTCTCTGATCCCATGTCAGAGGGGCCGGTTATACAGCGCGGTCATGAGCGAGCACTCGACAATGATGTCTCTCTCTCGCAAGTGTTGGACATGGTGGCTGAATTCCGGCAAGAGGATCAGACGACCCCTGTGGTTATTATGGGTTATGCAAATCCGGTGGAAAGAATGGGTTACGCCGATTTTGCCGCGGCGTGTGCAGCAGCCGGGGTGGATGGGTTAATCACTGTTGACTTGCCACCTGAGGAGGTTGGGCCCCTCAATGTAGAGTTACAAAAGGTAGCGATCGACAATATCTTTTTGATTTCACCGACGACGCCGGCCCCGAGGATAAGCACGATCACGGCTAACGCTTCAGGATTTATTTATTATGTGGCCGTCAAAGGCGTAACGGGCGCGGGGCATTTAGATAGCTCAGATGTTTCCATGCATCTCGATCTCATTCGTGCAGAGACGACACTCCCTGTTTGTGTGGGGTTTGGCATTAAAGATGCGGAATCAGCGACTGCGGTGGGAGCTATGGCAGATGGTGTGGTTGTGGGAAGTGCCCTCATCGATACTATGGCGGGTGCTTTAGAGGCGGGTGGATCCCTCAATGATGGTGTTAACAAGGCAGTAGCGCTCCTAGGGTCTATCCGCACTGGCATTGATAATATGTAATTGTGTCCATTACTGGTGGCTAGCGAAGGGTTATAATATCCAGGGTTAGCTGATTGGAGTCCGATATGAGTTGGATTGACAAAATTCTGCCTTCCGGCGTTCGCAAGGACGAGGCCGAACAAAAGCGCGTCAACGTGCCAGAGGGGCTCTGGAAAAAGTGCATCAAGTGCGACGCAGTGCTTTATTGGCCAGACTTAGACCGCAATCTGGAGGTCTGCCCCAAGTGTGACCATCACATGCGGGTGGGCGCTCGAAGAAGGCTGGACATCTTTCTAGATGAAGACGGTCGTCAAGAGCTGTTTTCTGATATTGAACCCATCGACAGACTCAAGTTCAAAGACAAAAGGAAATATCGTGATCGCTTGACCGCTGCTCAAAAAAGCACCGGAGAACGCGACGCACTGATTGCTATGCAAGGGCGGCTGCACGGTTTGGATCTTGTCACTGTTGCCTTTGAGTTTAACTTTCACGGTGGATCCATGGGATACGCCGTTGGCGAGAAATTTACGCGGTCTGCAACTCATGCGTTAAATAACGGCTTGCCTTTGGTGTGCTTTGCGGCCTCCGGCGGAGCTAGAATGCAAGAAGCTCTTATCTCCCTCATGCAAATGGCTAAAACCTCTGCAGTACTCGAGCGCCTCAAGCTCAGTGGGCTGCCCTTTATTTCGGTGATGACAGATCCGATTTATGGTGGGGTTTCAGCGTCTCTTGCGCTTTTAGGTGATGTTAATGTCGCTGAACCCGATGCCCGAGCCGGATTTGCTGGCCCTAATATTATTGAGCAAACTATTCGTCAAAAGCTGCCCAAAGGCTTCCAGCGCAGTGAATTTTTGCTTGAGCACGGTGCGATCGATATGATTGTGCACCGCGCCGACATGCGCGACACCCTAGGCCGCATCCTTTCTAAGCTGGCAGGTCAGGAGGGCAGTCAAGAGGATATTACGGCTCCTTATTCTGAACCTGTCGAATAACTTCCATGGCACTGGCTGGCGCCGAAACACTGGATGCCTGGCTGACTCATCTTGAAACACTGCATCCGCAGAAAATCGATCTTGAGTTAACCCGAGTCAAAACTGTGGCACACCAACTGGGTCTCTTGCCTGCGGGGTGTCGTACGGTCACTGTCGCCGGTACTAATGGAAAGGGAAGTTGCGTCAGTGCTCTTTCGGCGCTTCTACGTCAAAAGGGGCTTTCCGTCGGCTGCTACACCTCACCACACCTGCTGACCTTCAATGAGCGAATCACCATTAATGGCATTCCAGCGAGCGATGCTGAAATCATGGGGGCATTTGCGCTGATTGAAGAGCGCAGGGCGGCTATCTCCCTCAGCTACTTTGAGTTTGCCACTTTGGCGGCCTTACTTTTGTTTCAAGAAAAGGGCGTTGCGGTCCAGATATTGGAAGTTGGGCTAGGAGGGCGGCTCGACGCGGTTAATATGGTTGACGCTGATGCCTGCGTTATCACGAGTATTGGCATTGACCATACTGAATGGCTTGGGGATACGCGAGATCTCATTGCTATTGAAAAGGCCGGGGTGGCTCGTTTGGGCAAGCCTGCAGTCGTTGCTGAGAGTGATTTGCCATTAACACTACTCCCCACCCTGGAAGCTCTGGGTGCTAATGTAGCGGCGTTAGATCGTGACTGGCTGATCTCCGAGCAGATGTTGACCTTGCCTGATGGCACTCAACGACTTCTGCCTACTGTACCGGGTTTGCAAACGAGTAACCTTGGTGCAGCTGTTGTTGCAGCGATGAAATTAAATGTCACTCCTGACCAAGACTGTATAGATAAAGCCTTTCTGGCATTGTCTGTTCCTGGACGTCAGCAACAGCTCGTGGCAATGGATCGGCTTTGGTGGCTAGACGTGGCACATAATTGTGAGTCCGTCGCGCGATTGGCGGCCGCGATAGCCGAAAAAACTGGTGGGGTACAGACCCACGCTATTTTTGGTGCCATGGCTGATAAACCCCTGCGCGCTATGATCGAGCTCATTTCAGAGGGTATCTCGAGCTGGCATCTTCCCGCTCACGAAGGCATTGCGCGGGCAGCAAATCCTGCGGATCTGGCACAGCTGATTAAAAGGATCTCACCGAAGGCAACGGTGCAGTGTTATCCTACGCCCGAGTCGGCCTTTAATGGTATCGAGAACGTTTCTAAGCCCGGAGATCGCATTGTGGTATTCGGATCATTTGTGACAGTTGGTGCACAGCTAGCCTGCCTACAGCAGCTGGCTATTACTGGTCAGGAGACCTTCGACTGAATGAACCCCATTCTTCGTCAGCGCACGGTTGGTGCTTTGGTCCTAATAGCCCTGTGTGTGGTTTTCTGGCCCATTGTTTTCGTTGAGCCTATCGAACAGCAGCCCATTGAGTTGCGGCCGACGCCAGAACGCCCCCGTGTTGACACCTCGCCCATCGCAAAACCTCAGTCTCCCGAAGCGAAAGTTCGTGACGTTGTAAACCCCCCAGAAGTTGATCGTGAGTCTCAAATGCGAGCGGATGAAATGACTCGTTTGGAGGATGGCGAGTCTGCTCCTAATCTTTCCGAATTGAGCGACGTAGATTCAGTTGAGCAGCTTGAGCTCCGTGAAGAAGCGCCAGTCACCCCATTGCTTGATGCATCTGGATATCCTCAGGCTTGGGTGCTGCAGGTCGCGACGGTCAGCTCAGAACTTCGAGCAGGGACTCTGGTTGAGCAACTCATTGATAAGGGTTATCCGGCTTTTCAGGTAAGGGTCGCTAATGGAGCATCAGCGCAGTGGCGCATCCAGATTGGTCCGAAGTTTGAAAAAAAGAGCTTTGCATCTATAAAGTTAGAGGTTGACCGCGTGCTGAAGGTTGAATCCATGATCGTGAGGTATCAGCAACCCTTATGAATGAAATTGAACAGCAACTTAATGGCGCGACTTCCGGTTTTAACGGTTTTGACTGGTTTATCGCACTCGTTTTATTCATTTCTCTTTTAGTGGGTCTATATCGAGGGTTCGGTCGTGAAATCCTTTCCTTGGCTGGTTGGTTGTGTGCGTTTATCGGGGCCAATCTGCTGGCGCAATCACTGGCGAACTCCCTGACCGTAATCACAGACAGTGAGACGTTACGTTATCTGATGGGCTGGGCGCTGATATTTGTGGGTGTGTTGGCAATCTTTAGCGTTTTGGGACGTTTAATGGCGCGGCAGATGCGTCAACCGGGCTTCAATCTAGGAAATCGTATTCTCGGCGGCGTATTTGGATTGTTGAGGGGCGTCGTGTTTGTAATCGTCGCGACCTTTGTACTGCGCTCAGTGGTCCCTAACTCAGAACAAGACCTAGTCAATCGTTCTGCACTCATGCCGACCATTGATGAGATTTCAACTGAGCTAGGTGGGCACACCGCTGAACTTTTAAAAGCTGAACCTGTTGAGCAGATCGAGGAAACCCTTGAATCTGCTGAAATGATCTGATTCGGAGACATATCCATGTGTGGATTGGTAGGTATCGTCGGCGGTAACGACGTCGCGGCGGAAATCTATGATGCCCTAACGATGCTTCAACACCGAGGTCAGGATGCCGCTGGTATCATGACCTGCTACCAGGGGAAGTTTCTGCAGCGTAAAGGGGAGGGACTCGTTAAGGATGTGTTTCGTACACAGCATATGTCTCGTCTTCTAGGCGCATTTGGTATTGGACATGTTCGCTACCCGACACAAGGTAGTTCGGGGACGGCGCTTGCTCAGCCGTTTTATGTGAACTCGCCTCATGGCATCGCACTCGCACACAATGGCAATCTCACCAATGCGGCCCAGTTGAGCGCAGAGATTTTTGAAAGTGACCGTCGGCATCTCAATACTGATTCTGACTCAGAGGTGCTGCTTAATGTCTTTGCCCACGAAATACAGCGGCTGGGTAAGTTATTCCCCGATGCCGACGATATTTTTGCCGCGATTTCGGCCATGCACGAGCGTTGTGAGGGCGGCTACGCAGCGGTAGCAATGATTGCTAATCTTGGCCTAGTTGCTTTCCGCGATCCCTTTGGAATTCGCCCATTAGTCATCGGTGTTCGAGAGCGCGAGGGCCTAGAGCCGGAGTACATGGTGGCTTCAGAAAGCGTCGCGTTAGACGTTCTTGGGTTCCGACTTGTGGGCGACGTCGCTCCTGGTGAGGGTATCTTTATTTCCGCATCAGGAACCTTAATTCGCAGACAATGTTCAGAAGTTACCAAGTTGATGCCCTGCATTTTTGAGCATGTTTATTTCGCACGACCTGATTCACTAATCGATGGTGTTTCGGTGTATAAAACGCGAATGCGGCAGGGGGAGCGATTAGCCCGTAAAGTCCTTAGGTTGCGCCCTGACCATGACATAGATGTTGTGATTCCAATACCGGATACGAGTCGAGTTGCTGGTCAATCCCTCGCCCATGAGCTTGGCGTAAAGTTTCGTGAGGGGTTTATGAAGAATCGCTACATCGGTCGAACTTTTATTATGCCAGGTCAAAGTCAGCGAAAAAAATCAGTTCGACAAAAACTAAATCCCGTGCCCTTGGAGTTTGCGGGAAAGAATGTGATGTTGGTTGATGACTCAATTGTTCGTGGCACAACCTGTGGCCAAATTATACAAATGGCCCGGGACGCCGGTGCCAAAAACGTATATTTTGCGTCAGCAGCGCCTGCCATTAGATTTCCTAATGTTTACGGTATCGATATGCCAGCGGCTAGCGAACTTATCGCTCACAATCGTACCGAAGCTGAAATTGCTGAATTGATCGGAGCCGACTGGTTGGTTTATCAGGATTTAGAGGATTTGCTAGCCTGTTCTCACGAAGGGAACGAAGCCATTGAAGACTTTGAATGCTCGGTATTCGATGGCTGTTACAAGGCAGGTAAAATCGATGAGCAATACCTTAATACGATTGAGGCTGCGCGCTCTGAGGGCTCTGAGATGCGAATCGCGGCTTCTCAGGACGGCGCGGTCGTGGGTCTACATAATGATGTCTGAAGCAAGCGCCGAGCGTAACGTGGTTATAGGCGCAGCAGCGCGGTGACCCCAGACGACGAAAATGCCTTGCCCGATTTTCTGCGGGATGCTCATGCGGAGACACTGGGTATTCGAGCGGGCATCGCGCGCAGCGGCGAGGGCGAACATGGCGAGCCCATATTCACCACATCAAGCTATGTTTTTGATAGCGCAGCGGATGCTGCAGCCCGATTCAGTGGTGCGTCCAGCGGCAACGTTTATTCCCGCTACACCAACCCAACGGTTCGTGTATTTGAAGAGCGGCTAGCGGCTCTGGAAAATGCGGAATCTGCAGTGGGAACTGCATCAGGCATGTCTGCTATTTTAGCAACCTGTATGGCATTTCTTAGGCACGGTGATCATGTTGTCTGTTCGCGAGATGTTTTCGGCAGCACGGTGGGGCTGTTTGATAAGTACCTACCGCGTATGGGGGTCTCGGTATCTTTTGTGCCTCTAGGAGACCTAGCAGCATGGCGTGCCGCAGCAACTGCCAAGACTCGGCTGTTTTACTGTGAAACACCTTCTAATCCTATTTGCGAGGTTGCCGATATTGCTGCTCTGGCGGAGATCGCTAAAGCTTCCGGGGCTCGTCTGGTCGTTGACAATTGTTTTTGCACACCGGCATTGCAAAAGCCCCTTGAGCTCGGTGCAGATATTGTTATCCATTCTGCGACGAAGTACCTCGATGGTCAGGGGCGCATGTTGGGTGGTGCGGCTGTAGGGTCAGCTGAGGATATGGCAGAGGTCACTAATTTTATTCGCACCTGTGGCCCTTCGATGAGTCCGTTTAATGCCTGGGTTTTTTTAAAGGGCCTTGAGACCCTGAGTCTTCGTATGCGCGCGCACTGCGAGAACGCTAATAAGCTCGCACACTGGTTGCAGCAACGATCAGACGTATCTCGGGTTCACTATGCTGGACTACCGGAACATCCGGGGCACGAATTAGCGAGTCGTCAGCAAAGTGGGTTTGGTGGCGTGCTGTCTTTTGAGGTGCCTGGTGGGCAGGAAGCGGCTTGGCGTTTTATCGACGCAACAAAGCTGATGTCACTCACTGCAAACCTAGGTGACGTTAAGACCACCATCGTACATCCGGCTACGACGACTCACGGGCGGCTCGCAGCAGAGCAACGCGATGCCGCGGGTATTGTGCCGGGGCTGATACGGATTGCTGTTGGGCTTGAGCATATCGAAGACCTGCAAGTCGATTGCCAGCGGGGGTTTGACGCGCTTCGCGTCTAGCTATTGCCATGTCAGTAGCCACCTTGCCAGACCTAATTGACCGCGCAGTATCGGCTATTGGCGAGGTGTTGTTTGGTAAAGAGCAGGCGGTTCGGCAGGCACTATGCTGTTTGCTAACATCAGGGCATTTACTCCTTGAAGACCTTCCCGGTATGGGCAAGACAACCTTGGCTCATGCACTGGCCGACGTTTTGGGGCTTAGTTATGCTCGGGTACAGTTTACCTCTGATCTATTGCCTTCGGATATTTTGGGGGTCTCAGTTTTCAATCGCGAGACGGAGACGTTTCAGTTTCGTTCCGGCCCAATATTTAACCAACTGCTCCTAGCTGATGAGATAAATAGGGCGACACCCCGCACCCAGAGTGCTTTGCTGGAGGCTATGGCTGAACGGCAGGTGAGTATCGATGGTGCTCCTCGTGGGCTGCCCGAACCTTTTTTTGTTATCGCCACTCAAAATCCGGCGCATCAGTCTGGCACTTACGTGCTCCCTGAATCTCAGCTGGATCGTTTTCTCATGCGACTTTCATTGGGCTATCCCGATTTTGAAGCTGAACGAGCGCTGTTACAGCGCGGTCATGACCTTAGCAAATCTGCGGTTGATCCGTGCATTTCCCCCGAGCAACTTATGGAAATGAGAGCGGTAATCAGTCGGACGACATTATCCGATAGCTTGTTGGGCTACATCCAACGTTTGACGGCTTTTACGCGCGAAGCCCCAGAGTTTTCTGTTGGATTGTCTCCCCGTGGTGCCTTGGCCCTCGTTGGTGCAGCTAAAACCTGGGCGCAGATGGAGGGGCGAAATTATGTGGCTCCAGATGATGTTCAGGCTGTGCTGGCTCCCGTCATTGCCCATCGATTGATCCCTAGCGCAGATTATGCGGGGGATGGGAATGCGTTGGTGGCGCTATTGCGTAGCCAAGTCGATGTTATCCCGGGCTAACGTCACAGAGCGCCTAAAGAATTTTCTGTTCCAACGCTATCGCCGTTGGCTGGGGCGACGGCTACCTGCCGCCCGAACTATCAAGCTTGAACAACGGAGGCTTTTTATTTTCCCGTCGCGGCAGGGCTTTTTGTTCGCTTTAACGCTACTGCTTATGTTGTTAACTGCGATTAACTACCAAAACAATCTTGCGTATGGCTTAACTTTTTGGCTCGCCATGCTGTTCATTATCGCCGTTCACTTCACCCACGCTAATTTACTCAACATGACGATCACCAGTCTTCGGGCAGAATCCGTGTATCCGGGTCAGCAGGCGGAATTTGTGTTTCGAATAAGTTGCTGTAGTCCGCGCCGAGGACATCACGCCGTTAAGCTGGTCTGGCCGTGCAGTGAGGTTATGGTGGATGTTCCTGCAGGTGGTGAGGTTGAGGTGTCACTGCGCCATAAGGTCCTTGAGCGAGGTTGGTTTGATCCCCCTAAGTTACGTATTGAGTCAACCTACCCCCTTGGGCTTCTCCGCTGTTGGAGCTTCGCCTATTTTGATAGTCGCGCTTTGGTTTGGCCTAGACCTTTAGAGGTTGAGCGGTGGGCTTCTCCTTACAGTGAAAATGCTAGCTATGGGTTTAGCGAGCATGAAGGCCTTGAAGACCTCATGGGATTTCGGGATTACCGCCTTGGAGATGCGCCCAGATTAATCGACTGGCGCAGCCATGCGAGAGGATCACCCCTACAAACTAAGTTGTATTCATTGCCCGTCGACGAAGATCACTGGCTAGACTGGAAAGACTTTAGCTCGGGGTCTGTAGAGCAAAGACTCTCTTGGTTGTGCTGGCTAGTTTTGCAGCACCATAGGCGAGGTGAAAGTTTTGGCCTTCGTTTGCCTGGTGTGGAGCTGGCTCTGGCTACAGGAGATCGTCAACGAGAATTGGCATTGCGTGCCCTCGCATTGCATGGTCTGAGTCGAGGTGAGATAGCGTGATTTTGGGTGAGCAGTTACCTCGGCGATCCTTGATTTGGCTGATTGTTTGTCAAATTGCTGTGATGGTGCCCCATCTTCAGAGGGTTCCTATTTGGATTGTTGTTATTTATCTGGCAGCCGCACTGTGGCGCCTGCAGATGTATCGTCAGCGTGCTGAAATGCCGGGTAAGTGGTGGCGATTGTTACTGGGCATTGCAGGTGCAACGCTACTGTTCACAAGTTTTGGAACCTTTATAGGCTTGGAGCCCATGGTGGCGCTACTGCTTGTTGCATCAGCGTTAAAGCTTCTAGAAGCTATTCGTGAAAGGGATGGTTACCTGTTGGTGTTTTTGGGTTTCTTCATCTGTGTCACGCATTTCATTTTCACTCAAACCTTACCTGCCACGCTTTACTCTGTTTTCTGCACGGGACTATTGGTAACCGCACTGATCACTTTGAATCAGAGCCCAGGCGCGGGCGTCTCGAATCACGAACCTCTTTTAGCGTTGAAAATGATGACCCTCGCAATCCCAATGATGATTGTGTTGTTCTTTTTATTTCCACGCATTGGTCCAATTTGGAGCGTGCCGTCAACTTCGGGGCAAGGGACGACTGGCATGAGTGACTTCCTGCGCCCGGGTGCAGTGACTAAGCTTGGGCGCTCTGCTGATGTGGCTTTTCGGGCTCGATTCGCAGGGGTAATTCCTGAGAAAGCGGCTTTGTATTGGCGGGGATTGGTGTTTAGTAAATTGAAGACGTACCTGGCGACGCTTCAGTGACCGAGTTACCGGTTCGGAAAGAAAGCCCGAGGCGCCAGAAACTTTTGATGATCCGTTGCGATACCGCATCGTGTTAGAGCCAACGCAACAACGGTGGTTATATGGCATGGCCTACGCAGAGTCGCCGACTGCAGGCGTCTATGAAGCGGCTGATTATAGATTGGGTGCGCTCAATCCAATTGAATTCCAATTTGGTTATGACGTTACTTCTTGGGTGACAGCGGTGCTTCAGCCAAGCCTGAGTGATTGGCGAAGGCGCTTGGAAACGGACTTTCCCCCAGGACTAAATCCGTTGACCGAAGCATGGGTAAGGGATTTGCATGCTCAATATAGTAACGATCGTGATTTTGTGAGCGCACTGCTCAATTATTTTAGAACGCAGCCGTTTTATTACACCTTAGAACCCCCGGAAATTTTGTCTTCCGATTTTGTGGATAAATTCATGTTCGATTCGCGTCGTGGATTTTGTGAGCACTACGCTTATAGCTTCGTTGCTATGCTCAGGATGGTAGGAATACCCGCAAGAATTATTGCAGGCTATCAGGGCGGCGAAGTTAACCCTCTAAACAACACGCTGATAGTGCGGCAGTTTGATGCCCATGCTTGGGCAGAGGTGTGGTTTGGTGATGGGGGTTGGACGCGGATTGATCCCACTGCAGCGGTTGCACCGAGTCGGATCGAATTGGGAATGGAAGCGGCCTTAGATGGGCAGCCTGGCTTTCTATCTGATTCAGTACTGTCGGCCTATCGATTCCGAGGTATCAAGATATTGAATTGGATGCGACTTCGTTATGACGCATTGGCCTTCGGTTGGCAGAGTTTTGTTATTGGCTTCGATAGCGCGCGTCAGATTGATTTATTGAAAGACTGGTTCGGTGAGATCAGAGTGTCGTGGTTTGTGGCTATCTTGCTGGGCAGTTGGGCTGGAGTTCTGCTACCCCTAATGCTGTGGTTGAATCGAGGACGCGGAGTACAACCGTTGTTGCCTGAGGAGCAGCGTTTTATCGCGCTATGCTCACGTCTAGAGCGACGCGGTCTGATCCGGGGATTTGGTGAGCCACCGTTGCAGACATTGAATCGTGCCCGCCGGCATTTGCCCGAGGGAGACCCACTAGTTTTAGCGTTAGAAGGTGCTGTTGCTGATCTCTACAAAGAAATGAGCAGCGCGACCTTAGGAGCTTGACCGCGCTGTCGATTCCAATACCAGCTGATTGCCGGGTTAAAATGCCGGAATATCAGTTTGGCTGCGGCCAAGAATCAGTGCGTGGATATCATGAGTGCCCTCATAGGTGTTCACAACCTCTAGATTCATCATGTGGCGCATGATCGGGTACTCGTCAGATATTCCGTTGCCGCCGAGCATATCTCGAGCTTTGCGCGCTATTTCTAGCGCTTTTCCGCAAGAGTTTCGCTTGATCAAGCTTATGAGGTCTGGGGATATCGTGCCAGCACTCAGCATTTGCCCGGCGCGAAAACAGCCCTGCATAGCGAGGGAGATGTCGGTTTGCATATCGGCAAGCTTCAGTTGTATTAACTGATTCGCTGCAAGGGGGCGGCCAAACTGCTGCCGATCGAGGGTGTATTGTCTTGCGGTATGCCAGCAAGTCTCTGCAGCACCCAAAGTTCCCCAGGCAATACCGTAGCGTGCGTTGTTAAGGCATCCGAAGGGGCCTTTAAGTCCTCGCACGTTGGGCAACAGGTTTTCTTCTGGAACAAAAACCTCGTCCATTACAATCTCGCCAGTAACAGAGGCTCGCAGCGCAAGCTTACCTTCTATCTTGGGCGCACTCAGCCCTTCCATGCCTTTTTCAAGTATGAAGCCACGGATAACGTCGTCGTCGGTTTTGGCCCAAACAACAAAAACATCGGCAATAGGGGAGTTGGATATCCACATTTTTGCGCCAGAAACTCGATAGCCTCCGTCGACACTTTTAGCCCGGGTGGTCATACCACCGGGGTCTGAGCCGTGATCCGGCTCGGTGAGACCGAAACAGCCAATCCACTCACCAGTGGCTAGTTTGGGCAAATACTTTTCTCGCTGAGCGTCGTCGCCGTAGGCGTAAATAGGGTACATCACAAGGGATGATTGAACGCTCAGCATTGAACGATAGCCCGAATCGACGCGCTCGACTTCGCGCGCAACGAGGCCGTAGCAGACATAATCGACTCCTGGGCAGCCATAGCCGTCGATGGTGGAGCCCAGCAGCCCCATCTCGCCCATCTCTCTAAAAATATTAGGGTCGGTGCTTTCATTTCTAAAGGCGTCTTTTACCCGAGGCAGCAATTTTTCTTGGGCATATTGCCTAGCACTATCACGTACCATGCGCTGCTCATCATTCAGCTGGCTGTCCAGTTCAAAGGGATCTTCCCAATTGAGTTGAGTCCAGTTAGTTTTGTTGGCCATTGCGAACTCCGCATTCACGTCGATATACTTTAAGTTTAAAATATCTGAGCTGGCTTACCAAGCTCTGGCTATTCAGACTGGTCTTTTTTACAAATAAATAACCAGTGATTTTTGGGCGGCGTCTGGGTTTATCAAATTGACGCGTTTGCTTTTTATCTTGAAGCTGCCATTTGCAGGCCTGAGTTCATGCTGGGCTGTAAAAGCATAAATTCGCTGCTCGTTCAGGTACCAAACCACGACATGCTGGGTGGACTCGATGAGAAGGCCACCTTCAGGAGATTGTTCCTTAATTCGAACGTTTCCTATGATGTGTGAGCATCTCGTTTGGCTGTCTTTGGAAGCGGCACGAGGGTGAACAAAGTTGCGCCGTCGAATTTCCATCATGACGCGATCATCATAAACATGAGAGACGTGGTTAATAGGGTCTGTTTGGTCCTCGGTTGCGGGAATCCAATAGTAGGCATCCTCGGTGTAAAGCTCTATCCAGCTATCGAGATTGGGACGGTCTAGAAAACTGGCTTCTTTGTAGAGAAATTCCTCAATCGCAGCGAGATCAGGCATCTTTCATTCCTAGCTGTTGACCCTGCTCCATGTAAGCCTTCCATGCTCGATACTGGGTGCGCATATCTAAATCTGACGTGCCACCCCCTTCGACTCGATCTGCAAGTATTCGATCCTTCCCATACTGCCGATGAAATTCAACCCAATCATTAGCTGGACACTCGAGCCCTTTCTGCGCCCGCCGATAAACCTCTAGGTCATCGGGTCCAACCATGCCCATCGCTGAGTTGATCAGACGACTGTAAAGCACCGTTCGCTGCAGCATCGAATCGGGCGCACCCTTAAGTCTGAATGACCAGCTCTCGACGACAAAGCGATCAACGCTAACAGGGCGAATGATGCGGATGTTTTGTATAGCGCACTTAATGGTCAGCGACGGATAATAAAGTACGTTGTGGGTGTTGAAGGCATAAATTTCTCGAGTTCTAGTTTCACCATAAGCTGCGACCATGGCGGCGTGATAATCTGGATCCACCGAGTAGTCAGCATGAATACTTGTTTTACCGCCATCGTAGTGATGACCGTATTCAAACCCTGTTATGCCACTGTTCTCAAAGTTTTCATAGCTTGCCCCGAAGGGAGGAATGATTTCTGCTTCCCGCCGTTGCTCGACGGCTTCTTGGGGTAGGGTGGCAATATAAGATTCGGCGGCTTTGACCAATGATTCATGGACGACCATTGGGTGCATTGTGTCATTGAGATTCTCGAGGATGAATTTCCAGTTGCAGTCATGCTCGTAGCGCAAGACGCCACCAGCGACTTCTACCTCGCCCTCGGGCGCACGATCGCAGAGATTGTCGAAGCAGGTAATAGCGCCCCCCATCCAAGTTACAAGATCGGTGATGGTGCTAGACAACGTGGCGAAGACAAACCCTCGATAACTGGCAACTTGCGCAAGCGGCTGCATGCTATAACAGGGGTCTGAGGCATCAAATCCGGTATCTTCATAGCCTTGTTGATTGGGTATTTTTAAGAGTGAGCCGTCAAACCGATAGCTCCAGCCGTGGTAAGCACAGCGTAGAGCCCCTCGTACGTTGCCCGATTGTTTATCGACAACTTTGGCACCCTTATGGCCGCAACGATTATGAAGTACGTGCACAGCGGCGTCTTTATCTCTAATCATTACAACCGGCACTTTGTGATTGATGTTGGTTGTAAAGTAGTCACCAAAGTTCGGTACCTGAGATTCATGGCCAATAAAAATCCAGGCCTCACCCCAAATTCGGCTCATTTCAAGTTCAAAAATATCGGGGTCGGTATACAGGCTGCGGTGTAGCTTGGTCGGTGTGACCAGCGCATCAAAGTTACGATCAGGAATTTTCTGCATACTGACCTCCGCTATAGCGCTAAAGAACCTAGACTAGCACCGCCACAAACCATAAGTGTTTGTCCCGTGATAAAACCCGAAGCCTCATCGGCAAGAAAGTCCACGGCATGTGCGACGTCGGTCGATCTGCCTAAACGCTGTACCGGGATGCTAGCGGCCATATCGTCTAGTTTTTCGCTGTCAGCTGGCACAACGGCCTCGAACATTTCAGTGTCCTGAATGGGGCCGGGGGCAACGGTGTTTACAGTAATGCCGTACTGGCCTAATTCCAAAGCCCAGGTGCGAGCCATGCCCATCATGCCTGACTTAGTCGCACTGTAACTGGTGCGTGTTGCGAGGCCTAGAGCCGCTCTAGATGTGATTAAAACGATACGTCCAAACGTCTGTGATTTCATGCTGGGTATCACCGCTTGAGCCAGAGTAATCGCAGCTCCTATATGTACCTCACTAAGATAGTCAAAATCTTCCAGATTTACGTCCTCAACTAAATTCGGCCGTATAAGACCGGCATTGTGAATGAGTCCAGTGACGTTGTAACGTTGGGTAATCGTTTGTGCTGCTTCTTTAACGGCAGCCCTGTCGCTTAGATCAAGCGTCATATTTTCGAGCTGTTTGCTGGGGTGTTCAAGGGGGCGCCGAGAGAGGTTGATGACTCGATAGCCGCGCTCTAGCAGGCGCGAACAGATAGCCGCGCCAATACCGGTACTTCCTCCCGTTACAATGAAACTATCATGGGCCATCGCGGTAAACCTCCTTGATGTCTGAGCGTTTTACTAGACGCCCTTTAGGCGTTCGGCGGATTTATCGAGTTGCATTCCGACAATGACGGCCTGTCGCAACTCTGGTGTAGTGATATCCGTTGCGGCAGGTACTGCGATGAGTACGACCGAACGTGACGCATCTGAATGAGAGAACACCTTCACTCGATCTCCGGTGTCTAGGTCCAGTTCGGTAAGGTGAACGATAGCGACTGGGCCAACATCGAGTTGCACTGAGGCTATGGGCCACGGGGCTCTTTTAATACGCCGTTTAAAGTACTCCCAAAGGCTGTGGTGAAGTTGGGATTGAGCGAGCAGGGTGCCCGTGCACGCTGTTTCCTTATAGATCAGAGTGCCGCCTAAACAGGCGCCGCATAACTCCGCAGGGGGATACTGGACGTGGCCACAGTCTGTGCAGTTTTGGAGTTGCAAAACACCGGGGAGATTCGCAGCCGAAAATTGACTGCCACAAACCGAGCGATGCTTTGGCGGCCGTGCCCGCGCTCTCAGCGAAGGGCGGCTGAGTTTGAGCCGCTTACGCATCTTATCTTTGATGTTCAACGGTCAACCCCTTGCAGCATAGCCGCCGCGGTGCAAATGCCCCGATCGTAATTAACCATGCCATAGCCACTCACCAAGCCTAGGCGGGCATTGCTCACCTGATTTTGTTGCGACTGACCAGTGAGTTGCCGCAGAGATTCGGTAACCCCGAGAAACCCAGCAGCAGCGCCTGCTTGACCGCAGGATAATTGCCCGCCTGAGGTGTTGTGGGGCAGTTTGTTCAGGCCGGGACCGGAGCCGTCAAAGCGCATATCTGTCTGTCCCACGAACTCGGGCGCTTCCCCTTTGCCACAGAACCCCAAGTCTTCCATTTGCAACATACTGATCACCGGATAGTCATCATAGGTTTGCAAGAAATCGACATCTTTGGGCCCCACAGCTGCGCGGTTGTAGAGACCCTCAATGTATTGAGTCCAGCCCCCTCGCTCCTGTACTGGATCGTCAGCATGAGCGTTGTGGCACTCATCAGCGGCAAGAATTTTAACGGCCGGAAGTTTGAGCTGCCGCGCACGTTCTTCGCTCATAACCAAAAAGCCCTCGCCGCCGGCACAGGGCATGACGCAGTCAAAGAGATGCAGGGGGCCAGCAATGGGTCTTGCGTTCAAATAGTCTGACAGCGAAAGTTTTTTATGGCCGAGCAGCGCGCCAGGAAAATGGTTGGCGTTGTAACGTTGGTCAAGGCAGATACGGGCAAAGTCTTCGCGTTGGGCTTGATAGCGCTCCATATAATGAGCAGTGATCAGGCTGAAAGGGCCGTTAGGGCCTGCAGCACCGTAAGGGAATGCCGCGTCGGTACTCCAGTTGGAAAAGTGGGCAGCAGTATGTTCAAAAGATCGATGTGCAGCGCCATCGCCGCCGATGCAGGCAACAATGTCCGCTTCCCCACACTGAACCGCTCGGGCAGCCCGCCGCAGCGTCAGTATCCCCGAAACGCCCCCCACATTTGCCTGCTCTAACCAGCGAACACAAAGTCCAAAGTGCTGAGTAAGCGCAACTGCAGAATCGATTCCCAGAGAAAAACTCGAGACAGAAAAGCCGTTTATATCTTTTTTTGTGAGGCCGGCAGCGCTTATCATTTCGCGTAACACTGAGCCGACAAACCATGCGGCCCCGTGGGGGCTTTGGCGCG
The DNA here is from genome assembly GCA_000169115.1 of marine gamma proteobacterium HTCC2080. Taxonomy (GTDB): domain Bacteria; phylum Pseudomonadota; class Gammaproteobacteria; order Pseudomonadales; family Halieaceae; genus Luminiphilus. The sequence continues at coordinate 43,356 of AAVV01000007.1, read as the reverse complement.
CATAGCCCATACTAATGGGCGTTGTTAAGACGACGCCGCTATAGTCCTTCATGCCGGCTTTCTCCGAGTTTTATAAGCACGAAGGTCATAGGCTTCACCGTTGCTGACGCGTGTTTTGGCATATTGTTTTATATCGGCACGCTTAGGTTTGTTAGCGGCCGTCACCGGTAGGGTTTCCGCAAAGAGAATCCAGCCTGGCGCTTTAAAGTACACCAGCTTTTCTAGGGCGATTGCTTGTATGGCACGGGCCGTATCGAGGTTGTTTGGGACTGCTGTGTTGAGAATAACGCACAAGGCAACTTCATCCCCGCGTATCTCGTCTGAAACGGCAGTGGCGATGGCAGACTTAATCGCCGGGTGGTCTCCCAGAGCTGCCTCAATTTCTAACGCCGAGATGTTTTCACCAGAGCGCCGGATGATGTTTTTTCTGCGATCCACAAAAGCGAGATTGCCGTCTTCGAGCTCTACGACAACATCACCTGTATTGAGCCAGCCATCTGCCCAAGCGTCGGCGGTAGCCTCAGCATTTTTTAGATAGCCAGAAAAATAGCCTTTTTGTGGGTTGGGACCTCGGGCGCGTACTCGTAACTCGCCAGGTCTTCCTTTTTCTACTGGGAGTTTCTGCTCGTCCACAAGTTGCCATTCCATAGCCTCTGGAGGTTTGCCGAAACAGCAATGGCCGACATGCCGGGGCTCGTCACAGGCAATGATGGCGCCCCCAGCCCCGCACTCTGTCATAGCCCATGCTTCGATCAAGGGAAATCCAAAGCGCTTTTCAAAGCGTTCATGGTGCGCTGGATTGACCCCGGCACCGAACCCAAAGCGAATTTGCGTGGAAAAGTCGTCCTGGGAGTCTTCGGGTAAGGCTAACAAGATCGCCGGTAAAACGCCTAGATAGTGGATGGCAGTAGCCTTCGAGTCACGCAGGCTTTGCCACCATGTTCCGGGATGAAAGCGGTCTAGCTGAATCAGGCATCCGCCGGTCATAAACATGGCCATGGTGGAGACTGACATGGCGTTCATATGGCTTAGCGGCAGGGGCGTAAGCAGGCGTTCGCGCCCCTCGCGTAAGTCAATGTGACCACCCAGGTTTTGATACCAAACGCCCTGTTGGAGGAAGTAATCATTGTTAAGTAGGCAGCCCTTGGGTTTACCAGTGCTTCCTGATGTATAGAGTAGGGCGCATTCGCTGTTTGAGTCAGTTGTAGTTTCGGTTATCCCCGGTACGTCAGCGAGCTTCAGCGTACTAACTTCATCTTGGGTAATAACTGGAATTGATTTTGTCAGCGAGGCGATAACGTTCATGAGTCGGGTACGGTGTGCGCCTAGTGTCAGTACGGCCGTGGCCTCACCGTGCTCTAAATAATAGGGGATTTCGGCATCTGGCATTTCGTGATTAATGGGAATTACGGAAATTCCAAGGGCGTTGAGCGCAAGCCACTGTACGAAAAATTCGGGGCGATTTTCCAACATCAGAGCAACGCGACCGGCGACCCCCGCCTGTCGCCAAACCTCAGTGGCTTGAGAGACAGCAGCATCGAGTTCGCTGTAGCTTAGAGTAATTTCCTGCGACGAGTAGTGCTGACAGGCGCTTATTGGAATATGTAGAGCATCATGGTTAGGGAAGCGCGTGGCAGTCAGGGCCAGCACATCTCTGGGGCTCTCTGGCAGCATTTCAGTCACGGTGGGAATCAGCGAGCTGTCCTCCATTTGCTACCAGTTTCGTGAGTAGTGGAGCGACCTGCCAATGCTCAGGGTTGAGTTGATCATGGAATTCGTTGAGCAGCGAGACGGCTTTATCAAGGCCCATTGATTCAACGGTATGCATGGGGCCGCCTTTGAATCTGGGAAAGCCATAGCCGTAGCAATATACAACATCAATATCACTGGCGCGTTGTGCAATACCTTCTTGCAAAAGTTTCGCGCCCTCGTTGGCTAAGGCAAGGGTCAGGCGATTAATAATTTCTTCGTCTTCAAAACGGCGGGGTGTGATACCCAGCTCCCGACGTGCTTCAGCGACTATTGCCATGACGGCGGGATCTTCCTGCCGCTGACGAGTCTCGGGATCGTATTGGTAATAGCCTGCACCAGATTTTTGTCCCAGCCGGCCGGCTTCTACCAAGCGATCTGCAACCATGTAGCTCGCGGGATCTCCCTTTTGTTCCGCAGTAAGTTGTTCTCTCGCCTTGTAGCCTATGTCTAGCCCCGCTAGATCACTAACTGCTAGAGGGCCCATAGCCATTCCCCAAGACTCCATAGCGCTGTCGATTTGAGCGGGCGTACCTCCCTCAATGAGGCAAAGGGCGGCTTCTCTACCGTAGTGCCGCAGCATACGATTACCGATAAACCCGTAGCACATACCGGATAGCACGGACACTTTGCCAATTTTTTTACCAACAGCCATCGCGGTTGCGATGACGATATCGCTGCTGCTGGCACCTTTCACGACTTCAAGCAGCTTCATGACATTGGCTGGGCTGAAAAAATGCATGCCTAAAACTGACTCGGGACGTGAAGTAGCGGCTGCTATAGCGTCGATACTTTGGTACGAAGTGTTGCTTGCGAGAACGGCGCCGGGCTTGCAGATGACGTCCAGTTTCCCAAAGACCTCCTTCTTGACTTCGAGATTCTCAAAGACCGCTTCGATCACCATGTCGACATTAGCGAGGTCGTCAAAGGATGATGAGGTGGTAATGTTGGCCAGGATTGCGTCTGTTTGAGCGACTGTAAGTCGTCCTTTTTTGACGCTGATCGCGTAGTTCTTAGCAATTTTTTCGAGGCCCCCTTTAACAGCCTCGTCAGTCATATCGACGAGGGTGACTGCGATGCCTGCCTGGGCGAAACACATCGCAATACCGCCGCCCATGGTGCCTGCGCCAATTATTCCCACGCTGGCAATGTCTAGGGCTTTGGTGTCTTTAGGCAGGCTGTCGATTTTTCCAGCCGCACGCTCCGCAAAGAACATGTGTCGTAAAGCGGCGGATTGTGGGTCTTCAAGGCATGCCATAAACTCTTCGCGCTCTCGTTTTAAGCCTGTCTCAAAGGGGCTGTCAGCGGCGGCCAGCAAGCAGTCGAGGATGCGCTGTGGCGCACGTTCGCCCCGAGTTTTTTTCAAAAGTTTAGCCCTCATACTCGCTATAAGGTCGGTGTCCTCTGTACTTACGGATAGCGTCAAAGCGCTTGCCTGTCTTTGGGGAGCACTTTGCTCCACGAGCGCGACGCTATAAGCGATGGCTGCGTCTAACAGATTATCCTCAGCGACTTTATCCACGAGTTGCAGTGCCATAGCGCGCTGGGCGTTTATGGGATTACCTGATGTAATCAGCTCGACAGCGGCAGGGAGGCCGGCAAGCCGGGGAGTGCGCTGGGTACCGCCTGCGCCGGGGAGCAGACCTAACTTGACTTCAGGCAACCCCACTTTTCCACTGGCTAAGGCGATCCGGTAGTTGCAGGTTAGTGCAACCTCAAAGCCGCCCCCTAATGCGGTCCCGTGAATGGCGGCGACGGTTAATTTTGGGTGGTGGTCGAGTACATGCAGAAGGTCAGGCAGCGACGGCGCTTGAGGTGGTTTACCGAATTCGGTGATGTCGGCTCCGGCAATAAATGTTCGGCCTTCACAGCATAGTACAACGGCTGATGAGTCATCAGCAGCGGCGGTTGCCAGTGCATCCACGATTCCAGATCTGACCGCGTGGGATAGCGCATTAACAGGTGGGTTGTTGATGCGGATAACACCGATCTGACCATGTCGCTCGTAGTTCACCACTGTTCCCATCTTGAAACCCCTTGGTAATGCGTGTAATTCGGCACGTGCCGTGTTGTTGAGTGTATAGGCAGTCCGGTGTTCATGGGAGTTTATCAAACAAACACAAACACTTTAAGCTTAAAGCATCTGGCAGGTGCGAGAGATATCAGGGATTTGCCAGCGGTATGCCGAGTAGGTGGTCGGCTTGGCGCTCGGCTAATGCAGTCAGCGTAAATGTCGGATTAACAGCGCCGCTACTGGGGAAAAGGCTGGGTCCAGAGACATATAGGTTGTCGGTATCGTGCACGCGACCAAACTCGTCGGTGACAGATTCTGCCTCATGACTTCCCATGACAGTGCCGCCCATAATGTGCATAGCTACTCGGGGCCCGTGCCAAACTTCACTGGCTCCGGCAGCACGGAAAATTTCCTCGCCTTCTTCAACTCTTTGTTGCCAACGAGCAGCTGCGTCAGGGTCAATGTCGTGGTGAGCATGGGCTTTTGGCATGCCTACATCGTCGAGGCTATCGCTTAGGGTTACGCGGTTATTTGAGCTTGAAATGTCTTCAACAACTAGTGTCATGTTGGCCAGATGTTTTGCGGCTCGCTGAAGCCATGGGCGCAGTGCTGCACCGGTAATGTCGGGCCTGGAAGTTCCATAGCCTAATAAGTCGTGGGGTTTAATGGCGTTAGCAATTAACCATTGTGACGAACCAAAGCCCCCGGCCTGATCTTTGTCGGCATAGTCATCATGGCACAGTAGTTGGCCCCCTGAGACCCCGAGGTGGGGCGTCGTTTCGTCATCAAATAATCCGAAGACTGTTCCGGCTGGGTGTGTGGTTATATATCGACCCAGCTGATCGTGACGATTGCCTGGAGCAACTGCTGAGCTGTCACCAGAATTCAGAAGAATACGACTGGTTTGTACGGTGAATGCCGCAATAATGAAACGTTTAGCAGCTATCTGGTGTCGTTCGCCGTGCTGGGAGTATTCAACGGCACGGATATTTTTCGCATTTCCCGAATCCCGAAGCACTCTAAGTACCTGAGCGCCGTAGCGAATTTCGGCACCTGCTTTTAGAGCTTGGGGTAACGATGTGACGAGTGGGTTCGCGAGGGCACCGATTGGACATCCTGCGTCGCACCAGCCATCAAACTGGCAGGGGGCTCGACCATTCCGAGGAATACTGTTGATGGCTAACGGCAGCGGGGCGGTGCTTCGACCGGTTGCCTGAAAGCCCCGGTCGAGAACGCGTCCTTGTGCGAAGACTGGCAGTGGTGGCATGGGATAGGGAGTCCCGGGTGGTCGCCAAACTTCCGCCGTGTGGTCGCCGCTAAGGCCGACGGAATCTTGGATACGATCGTAGTAAGGTTGCAGGTCTTCATAGGACAGTGGCCAGTCGAGACTGCGCTTATGCTTGTTGCGTACTTTGAAATCTTCAGGATGCAAGCGCAGCCAGACGCCGTAATGATGCGCTGCTGAGCCACCAGTACCGGAACCTGCGTTAAACGCATGTCCTACGGGGTGAGTGCCCGTTTCTTCAACAGCAGCACCAGACCATTTGAGTTTTCGAGCCCAGATTTGGGAGCTGATCATGTCGTCGGTTGAGCGCTCGGGCCCGGCTTCTAAAACGACTACGGACTCGCCGGCTTCAGACAGTCTCGCTGCCAAAAGTAAGCCCGCTGCGCCGGCGCCAACAATGACGGTATCGGGTGCGCTTGTTGTCACCAAGTAGTCTCCGGGCGAATGTGGGCACTGTAGGGGATATCAAGGGTTGCGAATCCGGCTTCTGACCCGTAGGTGGCGTCGAGTGCATCTGCTCTGAGCAAAAAGAATACATAGCTTGCGGGTGGGCCTTGCCAATCAGGAACGGTGTCTGTTGCCATCGTAGCGGCTACAGCATCAACCGATCCTTTTTCTAAAGCATTCATAACTGCATTAAGCGCTGATGAGTAAAAATCTATCTGTTGTTCAACAGGAACCCCTACATATTTTGCCATGAGGAGTGAGTCTGCACCCGCGGCTAGTTGTGCATCAATGTAGGCACTGATGCCGGCCTTGGCACTACCCGGAACCAAGTGCTCGGTGAGGGCAGTCAACGCTTTGATTTGGGGGGCGGAAAGTATTTGAGGCGTAAAATCTCGGGCTACGGCTTCACTAGCTGTCGCCCAGACCTGCTGCCCGCCAATTAAAAAGAAACCGAGGGCGGTAGCGCCCCCGGAAATCACATCACGCCGGGTAGGACCGGCTGCCATTAAAACTCCTTACGTAGGCTGAGAGCGTAATAGCGTGGTGCTTTGTAGGCTACTTCGTTACAGCCACACAGGGTCGCAAGGTCAAAGCCTTGAATTCCTGGGCGCTCATCGGTCAAATTTCTGGCTGCCAGTGTTGCCAGCCAGCCATTATTTGCGTAGCTGATCTGTGCATTTATGACGGTGTAACTATCGAAGACATCGGCATCGAAATTACGCAGGTTGTAGTAGTACTCATCTGAGTAACTTACATCCCCTTGTATGGCCATTTGGCCGCCCATGGCATCGAAGCTATAACGTGCTAAACCGGTCACTTGGAATTCAGGAGCATAGGTCGGATCTACGTCGCTGGCGGGCAAGGGTGATCCGTTACGCAGAGAAACGTCTTTAACCGTTGCGTCAAAGTAAGAGCCGCTCAGTATGAGGTCTAGGCCTTCGACAGGGTTGGTTTGGATCTCAAGCTCGACGCCGTAGTTATCAGCATCCTTGTTGATGACAACGCCACCCACGCCCACAAATAGGAAGGCTTGGTAATCGGCGTAGTCGTAGTAAAACGCCGTACCATTGATGCGAGTCTTTCCTCCTCCTAAAGTGGCCTTAAAGCCACCTTCATAGGATGTGAGTTCTTCTGAATCGTAGGGAAGACCTGCGTCGCCACCGGAACCAAAATAGGCACCTAGCAGTGGTGCATTGTAGCTCCCTGCCTTTACGCCCCGGTTGACGCCACCATAGAGCATGAGGTCGTCGTTAACTTGATAAGTCAGCTGTAGCTTTCCAGCCCAGAGGTTTTCAGAGCGCTCATCGGTATAGCTGACCCCTGTGCCTGGGAAGCATTGATCGAGTTGACCTGAGAAGCACGGTGAGGTGTTGACTACAAAAGACGACTCGGACGGCGCAACACCAAGCACTAAACCAAAGTCTTTCTCTTCGCGCATAGCTCGCAAGCCGGCAATCACCGTAAGGCGATCGGAGATATCGTACTCATATTGACCAAAAATACTGTAAGAGTCCGTTTCTAATTGAGCCGTAGTACCGACATCAATCGGAACGCCGCCAAATACGTCGGCGAAAGAGGCTTGTGGCCCTTTCAGACCGTTCTCTGACTGAGAGTCGATATTCAGGTAGAAAAAGCCCGCCACCCATCGGCTTCGATCATTTTCTCCATTGAGGCGGAGTTCTTGTGTGAAGCTGTCTGCATCAACGGCAGCATAGTTGGCTAGCTGGTTTACAGGTGCTGAATCGACGTCGATAAATAATAACTTTTCATAGTTTTTATAATCGGTTATCGACGTGAACGTGGTGCTGTCTGAAAGGTCCCAAGCCAGTTTGAAATTGACGCCCGAATTTTCTGTGCTGCCTTGGTCTGCAAACGCAAAATCTCCAGAGAACGTGAAGTCATCGCCATCGGGGTCAATGTAGCCAAAGAAGTCAGCGCCCGGAGCAAGACGACCGGGCAAGCCACCGCCGCCACCGGGAAGGAAGGAGTCGCCATCTTCAATATCGGCACCTGCATCTAGGCCCGTATCGTTGCCGCTCGCGTCTAACAGTGCAGTTAGGCGAGTTTCGTTGCTAGGCGTGTTGATGACATTAATGAGCTCAGGTGGTGTGTCTGGATTGTTGTCGTGATCCTGAGCAATACCGAGAGTCGATTTGCTTTGGTAAGGACCGGTGGCGACTTCGCTGTCAGAGTAATTAAAGCTCAAGTCCATGCGAAGGTCGTCACTGGGCTGAAAGGCGAACCTTAAACGCGCAGCCATGGTGTCATCGTCACCAAGATCGGCACCGGAACCTGGTCCGGGATCGCCCAGAAATGGCAGTTGGTCTGCATTGCTGTAAAGGTTCTTTAAGTAAGGATCTTGCTTGCTGTATCGAAAGGCTGCACGAGCGGCGATGGTATCGCTGAGGGGGCCGCCAACAGCGCCTTCAACCACATATCGGTTAGCGTTGTTTGCGGTGTCAAACTGACCCACTTCGACGTCTAGATAGCCTGAGGTCTCATCAAAACTAGGCGAGTTGGATATAAAATGTACTAGGCCGCCGGTAGCGTTGCGTCCGAAAAGCGTTCCCTGAGGTCCCTTCAGAATTTCAACGCGATCAATATCAAAAACAGCAAAGGTCTGCGCTTGAGCGACGGCAATATAACCCTCATCGAGATAAACAGCGTTGGGTGCCTCGATAATGTCGTTGAAATCGTTTTGGGTTACGCCGCGAATAGAGAACTGCGTGTTCTGGCCGGCGAGGTTCCCTGAAATATGAACGCCAGGCGCAAAGGTGGCGATGTCAAAGCTCTCAGAGACGCCAAGGGCATCCATTTGTGCGCCAGTAAAAGCGGAGATGGCGATTGGGACATCCTGAAGATTTTGCTCGCGTTTTTGAGCAACGACGACGATCTCCTCTAAAACACTCTGACTAAAGGCAGGTGCGGCAAGAGTGATCGCGCTGATGGCAACGGCTAGTTTAGATAGCATTGAAAGTGGTTGTTTCATCATGAGCTCCTGAGAGTGGTTTATTGTATTTTTAGGTTAATTTTATTGCTTGTTTCAGCTAAGTACGGCCAGATTTTTTTCACTTTAAGAGTCTTGTCTGGGTAGTCGCAACCCCTTGCGCTCCAGTCGAGGCATAACCTCCTGCCTAAAATAGGGGAACTCTTTGGCGTAATCGACAAAGGATAACGTGGTGCCGGCTATCCCGGTGTTACTCAATTGTTCGAGCAAGTCGGCAATTTTGTCTGGGGTTCCCACTAAGGGGAAGCCGCCATGGCCAGCCGCAAAGCGATCCCTAAACATCGATAACGCCTCGGGCGGGAAGGACTGAGCATGCAGACCTTGCAGGGTCATTAGGTTGTCAACGGCTTCCCAATCGGCATTTTCGTTTGCGTACCAGTTGAGGTAGTCATCGGCTTCTTTTTGAGTGGGGCGACAAACAACCGTACAAAAGGTCAATACATCGACTGTGCGTTGAGCACTGGCGGCTCTAGCCGTTATGTCTTTAACGGTTTCCGCTGCCTGTTCAAAATCAAAGACCGGTGTAAACAGGAAATCAGCGTTACGCATGGCAAAGTTGCGACCCTCATCAGACGCAGCTGCATTGATGATGGGCATTCTTTTTTGAATAGGGTGGGGGAGGCTGTAAACGCCCTTGCCCTGATAAAACGTGCCTTCCCAGTCAAACGGCTTGTCTTCATTCCACAGCTTTTGCACGTAATCGAACCACTCTTGTGCCATGGCGTAACGGTCGCAGTGATCGCCAGGCAGATCTTTACCGAAGGCGTCGTATTCAGGTTTGTTCCAGCCAGCGACGACATTTAGCCCTAACCGTCCTCCCGACATTTGGTCGAGTGTGGCTAGTTGTTTTGCGGTCACTATGGGGTGATTAAACGCCGTATGAACGGTCGCAAAAACCTGGATATTTTTGGAGTGTGCCGCTAATCCCGCGGCCCACGTCACTGTTTCGAGGACATTGCCATGAAAATCTTTTTCGCCGCCGTAGCCAATCCAGCGCGCTATGGGTAGCATAAACTCAATACCGGCGTCGTCGCACTGCTTGACCAAGTTGATGTTGTTTTCCCAGTTGTTATTCCAGCGCTCTTCAACTTTGGTAACGGCCATGCCCCCTGAGCAATTGGCAGAGAAGGTGCCCAATTTCAATTTGTTTTTTGATTCGCGCATCAGTGCAGTCATTCGTTAAAGACCTTTCGTGTTGGCGTTCGTTTTTGCTCTGTGTGTCTGCAACATCTCTCGTTTTATTTTAAGCTTAAAATATAAATAGCAGGACTGCCCGAGCCTGACAACCCATTTTTTTGAGTTGTCCTGTAAAACTGGGCTCCATAGGTCATCGTAGTGCAGTAACTTCAACTTCAACGAGCGCGTCATCTTCTATGAGTGCGGTAACCTCAACCACACTCATGGCCGGATAGTGTTTGCCCATGATTTCGCGGTAAATGGCCCCCACCTCTCGAAGGTTACCCAGATAAGCTTGCTTATCGGTGATATACCAAGTCATGCGCGTCATGTGCTCTGGACCTGCCTCGGCTGCTCGTAAAATGGCCAACACATTTTCCAAGGCTTGACGGAGCTGCCCTGCGAAATCTTGGCATTCAAAAACTTCCGCTGAATTCCAACCAATTTGTCCGCCGCAAAAAATGTGATGGGTGCCTTGTGCCATAACGCCATTTGCATAACCTTTAGGTCGCGGCCATCCATCGGGGAGTAATGTGGTATGCATGAGCTCTTCCATTTGCAATGAGTTGTGAAGCGTAATACTTTATACCTAAAGTATCATTAGGAGTGGTCAAGAGGCCAGCCCAACCTACGGCAGCACTACCGTTATTAAATTCAGTATTCGCGTAGCGACGCGAGGGGGAACGAAATGAATAATGTACTAATGGACGTAGCAGCAGGCTTAGTGTCGGGCTCAATTAAGGTCGTAGATCTTAGCGTGACGCTAACATCAGAGACGCCCATCCTACAGTTGCCTGAAGAGTTTGGGTGGAAGAATGCTTGGCCGTTTAGTAAGGAAGAAATATCGCGTTATGACGAACGTGGACCGGCTTGGTACTGGAATAACATCAAATGCGGTGAGCATACGGGCACGCATTTTGATGCCCCGATTCACTGGGTAACCGGTAAGGACCATGAAAATCATGCGACTGACACGCTGCCGCCAAGCACTTTCGTGGGCCCCGCTGTCGTTATTGATGCAACAGCTGAAAGTCAGGCGGATGAAGACTTTCTTCTCAGCGTTGATTTCCTTAAGAACTGGGAGGCAGAGCACGGACAAATCCCTAAAGGGGCCTGGGTGCTTTACCGAACCGACTGGTCTAAACGTAAAGACCCCGAGGAATTTCTTAACAAGCGCGAAGATGGCAATCACAGTCCTGGGTGGGATCCTGCTACTATTACTTTCCTTGCCGAGGAGCGAGATATTCTCGGTGTAGGTACTGAAACCGTGGGGACTGACGCTGGACAGGCAGCTGCGCAAGATCCTATGTTTCCCTGTCACAATCTGATGCACGGCGCCAATAAATGTGGTTTGGCTAGTCTGTGTAATCTCGACGAGTTGCCCGCTACCGGGGCTATACTAGTAGCGGCGCCGCTTAAAATACAAAACGGTTCTGGCAGCCCCTGTCGAGTTATTGCGTTAGTGCCTGCCTGAGCGCGGACGTCGTATTAACGGCTTGATAATCAGGAAAGTAAGGTATGGCTGAACGCTCGTTTTCGGAAGAGGTAAAGAAACTGCGAGCCGGTGCAGGGGATATCTTCGAAGGTGAAGGTATCTTGGCTATCACCAAGGCACTGCTGCAGTCTGGGGTGTCTTATGTTGGCGGCTATCAAGGTTCGCCGATTTCACACCTTATGGATGTCCTCAACGATGCTCAGGAAATTCTGAGTGAGCTGGGTGTGCATTTTGAGGCGAATGGATCTGAAGCCACCGCCGCCGCAATGTTATCTGCGTCGATTAATTATCCCCTGAGGGGCGCAGTAACGTGGAAGTCCACCGTTGGAACTAATGTGGCTTCAGATGCGTTGTCTAATCTTGCATCTGCAGGTGTTACTGGTGGGGCGCTAGTGATCGTAGGGGAGGATTACGGCGAAGGCTCCAGCATTATGCAAGAGCGCAGCTACGCTTTCGCAATGAAGGCTCAAATGTGGCTAATGGATCCAAGACCAAACCTAACCAGCATTACCGAAATGGTGGAGCGGGGCTTTGAGCTATCAGAGGCCTCTAATACCCCCGTCTTTTACATGATGCGTATTCGAGGCTGTCATGTGACTGGGGAATTTACTGCCAAGGACAATGTAGCGCCTGCCTTCAACAAGCACGCTCCAGTGGTACCACAGCGCGAGCCTGAAAAAATCATCCTGCCACCCTACGTCTATGAGCAAGAGCGGGAGAAAATTGCCCAGCGTTTGCCCGCGGCGATTAAATTTATTCGTGAGCAGGGGCTTAACGAACACTTTCCGGGGCGTTACGAATCCCTGGGAATTATTACTTGTGGTGGTTCCTACAACACGGTTATTCGAGCGTTACAACGGCAGGGGTTAGCCGATGTGTACGGTAATGCCGAGGTTCCAATTTACTGCATGAACGTAGCTTACCCTTTGGTGCCCGATGAGCTAATCGAATTTTGTGTCGGCAAAGAGCAGGTGCTGGTGTTGGAGGAGGGTCAGCCCGAATATATTGAGCAGGGCATACAAACGATCTTACGGCGCCGCGATGTTCAGACACGAGTGTATGGCAAGGACATTATGCCCATGGCTGGGGAGTACACCGGTCAAGTCATGTTGGAGGGAGTGACTCGATTTTTACTTGCCGCCACCGAGCAGCAGATTCCCCTGGAGTTAGATCTGGCATCGGTGCTCGCCCTGCAAACCCCCGTGAGCGATGAGGATATTGCTGCGCTCATGGAGAATTTACCCCCTAGGCCTGCGGGGTTGTGTACAGGATGTCCGGAGCGGCCACTATTTTCCGCCATTAAGCAGTTGCAGGAGGAGATGGGCCCCTTCCATATTTCATCAGACATCGGCTGCCACTCCTTTGCAACGGCAGCGCCATTTAACTTGGGTAATACCATTATGGGTTACGGGTTGTCTTTGGCGAGCTCGTCTGGAATGCGACATGCGTTACCCCACAAAGCTATCAGTATTATGGGAGATGGCGGGTTTTGGCATAACGGATTGACCAGCGGTGTGACTAGCGCGGTATTTAATGGTCATGATGGTCTGCTAATTATTATTGACAACGGTTATTCGGCGGCGACGGGCGGACAGGATATTCCCTCTTTAGTTGAGCCCAGCTTAATTGCGTCGACTATTGATGCGCAGCAGCCCCAGCGCGAACAATGGCAAAGCATTGAAGATGCCTGTCGAGGGGCAGGGGTCGATTGGCTACAAACGGTTAGCACTTACAATATCGAAGCGATGAAGCACACGTTGCGTGAAGCGTTAACGACAGACGCTCCAGGCCTCAAAGTCGTGATCGCAGAGGGTGAATGCATGCTTAACCGTCAGCGGCGGATAAAGCCCCTGCTGAAAAAAGCGATTGATACCGGGCAGCGTGTTGATCGCGCGCGGTTTTATATTGATGCTGAGACCTGCACGGGTGACCATGGATGTATTCGTCTATCAGGTTGCCCCTCATTAACCATTAAAGATAACCCAGACCCTCTTCGGGTCGATCCGGTGTCTTACGTCGATAACAGTTGTGTGGGGTGCGGTGTTTGTGGCACTAACGCACACAGCGCCATATTGTGCCCGTCCTTCTCTCAGATTGACCTTGTTTATAATCCCACACGCTTTGAACGACTTCGCCACGGGTTGCGTGCGCGTGTTCGCAACTGGTGGCGAGACCGAGATCTTCGCCGAAGGGAGCTGGCAAGGCTGTGACTGCACCGTTGAAAACCATCAATATGATTGTCGCGGCACTTGGCGGCGAGGGCGGCGGTGTACTGACTAACTGGCTGATTGACGTTGCGAAGCGCTCAGGTTGGTACTGTCAGAGCACTTCATTGGCCGGAGTTGCCCAGCGTACTGGCGCCACGATTTACTATTTAGAGTTTATACCCCGCTCAAAGAATCAACCTGAGCCGGTCATGAGTTTATTTCCTGCTCAGGGAGACATTGATATTGCAGTAACCTCGGAGATAGCCGAGGCGGGCCGCATGATCAGCCGCGGCTTTATCTCCCCAGAGCGAACCACGCTAATTTCCTCAGATCACCGGGTTTATGGCATTACAGAAAAAAGCGCTACCGCAGACGGTACGGCTGATACGGCTTTTATCCTTGATCTTTCGACGCGCTATGCAAATCGTTTCGTGCATTTCGATTTGCTGGAATTAGTGCAGCGGCACGGTACGGTAATTTCTGCAGGTTTATTTGGTGCTATTGCTGGAGCAGGGGTGCTGCCATTTCAGCGCGATGTTTTTACTGAAGTCCTTGCCGTTGGAAAGGGCGCGGCAGCAAATCGAGCCGCCTTTGACGAAAGCTTTGATCGCGCACACTCCGGCGGCGTTGCACTTTATGATCCCGATCCACCGTCTGTATTTGGTTTGCCTGAGGCCACCACACCACTTGGAGCTAGGCTGTTACCACTGGTCGCTGCGCTGCCTGAGGGGGTCCATGAGGTTGTTTACCAGGGAGTCTTGCGCCTATTGGACTATCAGGATGAAGCCTATGCAGCAGACTTTCTCCAGCGAGTTGCTCAGGTGGTGGATATTGATTCTGGTCACAACGGTTATGACCTCACGCAGGAAACTGCTCGGTGGTTGGCACTTTGGATGGCATTTGAAGATATACCAAGAGTAGCCCAGCTTAAGTGCAGGCCCGCTCGTGAAACGGAAATTCGCGAGGAGGTTCGTGCAGCCTCGGGTCAGTTTATTCAGGTCACCGAATTTTTCCATCCTCGTGTTGAGGAGGTGGCAGCGCTGCTCCCCAAAGCATGGGGGCAGCGATTGTTGAATTCTAATTTGCTGACAAAAGTCTTGGAGTCGATGCTGGGCGCCAGGAAATTGCGAACAGACAAGGTGCTGACACAGTGGACGCTGCGCCGGCTAGCGGCTTTGAAAGGTGGTCGTCGGAAAAGTCTAGGTTTTAGTCAGGAATGGGTCATGATTGAGCGCTGGTTTTCTGCTGTGCTGTCGGCACCATCGCCAGTCGTCGCAAAAGCTATCGCGGATTGCGGTGGTATGGTCAAGGGGTACGGCGCCACGCGACATCGTACGACCTCACGACTGCTCGTTATTTTAGATGCGATAAAGACACAGGATGTGGTGACGGCTGATTTCATTTGTCGAGCACAAAAGGCGGCAATGCTGGGAGAAGACTCGGCGGCATTTGATGATTTAATACAGAGTGAATCGTCTTTAATGGAACATGCTGTTCAGTGATAGATCGTCTAATTGCCGCTTGGGCACAATACTTTCCCGGTGTTGCCGTAGCCACTGCGGTGGCACTTGCGGCCTCATTCATTGCGCAGCGTTATGGTGCGCCCGCTATGCTCATGGGCCTGTTGCTCGGGATGGCCTTTCATTTTTTGAACGAAACGCCTCGCGTTGGACCGGGGTTAGAGCTTGTAGCGGTTAAAGCCTTGCGGTTAGGTGTGGCGTTGCTTGGGCTGCGTCTTACCGTCGCAGATGTTGCTTCGTTAGGTTGGACCCCCGTGCTACTCGTTCTCTCTGCAGTGCTGGCAACCCTGCTGTTTGGTGTTGTGCTAGGCCGGCTCTTGGGTTGTGAGCGACAGCTGGGCGTATTAACAGGAGGCAGCGTGGCGATTTGTGGCGCCTCGGCAGCGATGGCGATTAGCAGCGTCCTTCCTAAAGGAATGGATACCCAGCGTCAGACGTTGTTTACCATTATCGGCGTGACAAGCTTGAGTACCATCGCCATGGTGCTCTATCCGATTATCGGTGACGTTTTGCAGTTTAATGACCAAGAAATGGGTATTTTTATCGGTGCGACGATTCACGATGTTGCGCAGGTTGTCGGGGCAGGCTATAGCGTATCCCCCACAACAGGTGACTTAGGGACCTTTATAAAACTTCTACGAGTGGCAATGTTGGTGCCGGTCGTACTGATGATAGGCATTATTTTTCGCAACAAAGTTAGCGCCGCCGCGGATCGGGAAAAGGCGCCTACCTTTCCTTTCTTTCTCATCGGCTTTATTGTTTTATTTGCGGTAAATAGCACGGGGTTGATTCCGGGAGACCTTATTCAACCAGTCGCGAATCTCGCCCCTGCGCTTTTATTGGTCGCTATTGCCGCTCTGGGAATACGCACTTCTATGCAAGAAGTCATGACTATTGGGTTAAAGCCTGTTTTATTAATTGTGGGCGAGACGCTTTTTATTGCAGCAATTATTGTGGCTTATCTACTGTGGATAGCTACGTAGCTATCGGGTGTTTCACACCGTCAGTGATTTCGCTCAGCTAAAATATCAATTTCGAAGCTCATCACCTTGTTGCCGTATTGGTTAAATGCTTCATTGCGACTACGAATAATGCCCCAGCGATCACGAACGATCTTGTCCGACTTACTGATTATTTCGTAGGTGTAGGTCAGGGTATGGCCCGGCCGTACGGGTTCCAGCCAATCGAGCTCCAGAATAGCGACGCCAGCGCCATTTCTGCGCCCGTCATTAACCCCTTGGGCATAAACCTCCATGTAGTTGACCATTTTGCGCATCCACATGGCACAGAGGTGCCAGGGCGTAGCCACTAGGCCACCCCAACGTAGCTGGCGAGCAGCCTCCGGGTCCATAAATTCAGGGGTTGGGGCGTAGCGTGTTGCAAATTCAACCATTTCAAGCTCGCTGAAGGTGTGGCTGCCGAACACATGAAACTCACCGACGGGGATATCCTCAAATCCGCGATTTCTTAAGTAGAGCGCGCTCATATTATTTCACCCGTGGCTACAGCGACTCGACACGTCATCTCGGCTACCGCTTGGTCTTTCGCATCTTGTAGGACTACCACAACATCGAGGGAGTCACAGTCAGGAACAGGGCTACCTGACAATACATCGCCAAATGAGACCTGCGCGACTAATTGATCATCGACGAACGTAGGGCGCAGCCAGCGCATATAGTTGACCTGAGTGGTTGTAACGTAGGGAACGCCCGCATCAACAAGCGCCTCACCGGTGAGGCGCGAGGCCAGTGCACCTATTTGCCAGCCGCTGGCACAAAGTCCGCCAAAAATTGAGGCGTCAGCGGCCTCACGATCAAGGTGATAGGGCTGAGGATCGAAAAGTTGCGCAAAATCAACAATGCTTTGCTCATCCAAGGTGATGGCGGGACTATCTACAGAGCGTGCTTCCGACATAATTCAAGAAATTCCTGATACGAGATAGGACAGGGCGCAGTGTATTCGCCGTTGTCAGTTTTTTAATTGTAACCTGAAGTAATCTAGCTTGAGATGCTGGGTAAATTGCTGGGCCTACAACATCTTATCCCGACGTTACTTAGTCTCTGATCCTGAGTGGCTGGGTTTAACAGAGTTTGCCGCAGAATATTGGCCTAAAACTCTGAGTGAGCCCGACCATTGCACAGCTAACCGTTTGTTCGCAGAGTCACTATTGAATTCCGTAAAGGCAGTTATTCGGAGTTACAGTCGCTGCCAGCTCCTTATGTAGGTGCCAAAGAGCTCGAAGATTTTGATTGTCAGTTTCACTCGCGCCTGTTATCAATATTTCCAACGTGCAAAGGGGCAGTAGCTTCTTCGTTGACCATGCGTAACTGCGCTTTGCTAGACGTCCTGCTTATTCGGGGCGCTTAATAAACTTTGGGAGTGCGCCTATATGAAAGCCGTTTTTTACCGTCAACATGGTTCCGCAGAGGTGCTGGAAGTGGGTGACCTGGCCATGCCCGAGCCTGCTCCGGAGCAAGTTCTTGTTCGTGTTGCAGCGGCAGGAGTGAACCCCATTGACCGCCGATTGCGCAGTGGTGAATTGCAGGAATATATTTCTCGCACTTTTCCGGTAGTGCCCGGGTGGGATTTCGCTGGTGAAATTGTGGCTCTGGGTTCCGCCGTAACATCAGATTGGCAGGTGGGTGATCAGGTTATGGGCTTAGCTTTTACCTGGTCTATCCAGCATGGGACTTATGCTGAATATGTCCCCGTCGACGCAGCTTCTATAGCGAAGGTTCCAACGGGTTTTGATTTGTTTCAGGCCGCGGCATTGCCTTTGGTGAGTCTCACCGCCTGGCAATCACTTCATGAATACGGCGGATTGACGAAGGGGCAGTCAGCGCTGATTCAGGCGGGCGCTGGAGGCGTGGGAAGTGTCGCTATCCCCATGGCTAAGCATTTGGGAGCCCGTGTTTATGCAACGTGCAGCAGTGCCAGCACGGACTACGTCAGCGTCCGGGGGGCCGACGTTGTGATCGATTACACTCAGCAGGACTATGCTCAGGTACTGCGCGATTTAGAGCCTGAAGGTTTGGATGTGATACTTGAAACCCTGTTGGGTGATGGTGTTGCTGAAACGGCTATTGGTTTGGCTAAAGATGGCGGCACAGTCATATTTATGAATAATGAGCCACCGGAGTTGCCTGAAATTGAGGCTAGGGGCATTCGCAGTCAGTTTTTACATCACAGGCCAGATGGCGCGATGCTGGCTGAGTTAGCAGATCTCTACGGGCAAGAAATTTTGCCCGCGCCTCCCGTTGAGGTGCTTCCTCTCGCTGCTGCAGTAGAGGCGCATCAGCGTTCGGAGGATGGCCATACTCGAGGTAAAATCGTGTTGGCGATCGGTGATTAATGTTGTCGCAGTCTAAGGCCTTACGAAGGAATGCGTGTCGCTTTGACGAGTGCAACAAACACTATCTGAGCAGTTTGGCCGCGGCGTTGCTTCGGTGGTCATGAGATGACGATGATGGCACTTTTTATTTGCCACCCCACCGATCGCTAGCTAAGGTTTGGTCGGTGGTAAACCGCAAATGCAAGTTAACAAGAAAACGGAGATACCCATGCTTACCCTTCATTTTGCACCCAATTCTCGGGCAGTTCGCGTCGCTTGGCTGTTTGCTGAGCTGGATCTGCCCTACGAGCTTAATGCGATGCGTTTTCACCCTGAGGATCTGAAATCAGATGCGCATCGAGAACGACATCCCCTGGGGCGCATTCCTGTGCTTGAAGATGATGGACAGCAAATATGGGAGAGCGGTGCGATTGTTGATTACATTCTCGAGTGTCATAAAAACGGTGGTCTCAAACCGGCTTCTTCGCACCCAATGTATGGAAAGTATTTGCAATGGTTTCATTATTGCGAAGGCATGGTCATGCCCTCAATGAATACCATTGTTGTACATACGCTATTACTGCCACCAGATCGGCGGGATCCAGTGGTGTTGGGACAAGCTCAGAAATTATTATCCCGTGCGCTTTTGCCGTTGGAAGAGGCTTTATCGGATAAGGAATATTTGATCGGAGACTTTTCGGGTGCCGATATTATGCTGGGACACGCCTGCATTATGAGTCGACGTCTTGGCTGTGTGGCTCCCGAGCTTGAGGCACTCAATGCCTATATAGACCGACTTGAGAGTCGTCCCGCGTGGCACGTGGCTGACGCCATCGAGTAACACTTAGTGAGGCTGTTGCGGGATGTTACTAGCGGTGCCAGGGTTGAGTCTGTGGGGTGATTGTGAGGGCTAGGATTGAGGGGCACTTAGGGATCCAAGGGTAGCTTAGCCCGTTTTAGCGACATCTCCGGCGCAAGTTGCCGCGCCCCAGCTCATCGATGCGTTGAACGCCCATAAGGCGCATGTCGCGTTCTATTTCTGTTTTAAAATTGCCTAAGGCGCGTTCGACCCCAGCCTGACCCGCCGCGGCGAGTGCATAAAGATAAAGCCGGCCTCCAGAAACCGCTTTGGCACCAGCTGATAGCGCCTTAAGAACATGCGTGCCGCGTTGAATGCCGCCTTCACAGATCACATCGATTTTATCGCCAACGGCATCGCAAATTTCCTCGAGTTGATCAAAGGGCGCTCTTGAGCCATCGAGTTGTCGCCCACCGTGATTGGACACCATAATGCCCGTGCAGCCGATATCAACGGCGCGCTCTGCGTCTTCAACGCTCATAATGCCTTTCAGGGCAAACTGCCCGTTCCACTGGGCACAGAGTTTTTCTGCATCATCCCAGCTCATGGTGGGATCTAGCATGGTGGAAAAATAGTCACCTACAGAGACCGCGACGTTAGTCCCTTCATTGATGTGCCCTGAAAGATGGGGCATATCAAATTTGTCTCCTGTGAAAAAATTCCAAGCCCAGGCAGGGTGGGTGGCGAAACTCCACATTGAGGACAAGTTCAGTTTGGGTGGTGAGGTAAAGCCAGTCCGAAGATCTCGCTCCCGGTTACCCCCAGTGATGGTATCCACCGTGAGCGCCATGACATTAAAGTTGGCAGCTCTAGCTCGCTCTAGTAGGGCGTTATTGAGGCCTCGGTCTTTATGAAAATAAAACTGAAAAAGTTTGGGCCCAGGGGCGAGTTCTGCGATTTCTTCCACCGTTACTGTGGCAAGAGATGAGACACCAAACATCGTCCCGTATTCGGTTGCCGCCTTAGCGACCGCCCGTTCTCCATCGTGATGAAACAGCCTTTGCAATGCAGTGGGCGCACAAAACAGGGGCATATCCAGCTTCTGCCCCATGACCTCGACAGATGTGTCTATGTCGGCGACGCCGCGAAGCACATTGGGTACCAAGTCGACGTCTTCGTAAGCCGCAGTATTCCTGCGGTACGTGAGCTCGTCATCCGCGGCACCGTCAATATAGTGAAAAATCGGTCCCGGTAAGCGCTTCTTGGCCAGCCGACGAAAATCCGAGAAGTTATGACAGTCATTTAGATTCATCGCAGCATTACTCAAGATTCTATTTTGTTTTTAGCCCGCCAAACACAAGTGCAGAGGCAATGCTGGCAGAAGTTACTCCTGTTTCGTCTGCGTTCAAACGATACAGGCCTAAGGCCCTGTCAGCATAGCGCGAATCAGGGGCCTAGCAGCTGCCGTTAATGTGGGCTTTTATATTCCGACTAATGCCACGTGGATAAATGCCCGCTTGGGCAGGGTTCCCTAGGCCTGCCCGAGCTCGTGATTATTAATCGTTTGCCGGGCGATAATGGTCGTCTGAACCTCGCTAGCGCCCTCATAGATTCGCAAGGCTCGAATATCGCGATACAGTGATTCCACAATGTATCCCTTGGTGACGCCCTTACCGCCGTGCAGTTGCACAGCAGCATCAATAACTTGCTGGGCAGTCTCTGTCGCGTGATATTTCGCCATGGCAGCTTCCCGAGTGACGCGCTCTGCCGCACAGTCTTTTGTCCATGCTGCGCGGTATACAAGCAACGCACTGGCATCGACGCCTAAAGCCATTTCGCCAATCTTGGCTTGCACAAGCTGCAGGTCACCGAGTTTTCCGCCGAAGATGTCGCGCTCTGCGGTGTAATCGAGGGTTTCATCAAGGGCACGACGAGCCATGCCTAGCGCGGCTGCAGCTACTGTTGAACGAAATACATCAAGAGTGGCCATGGCGATGCCAAAACCTCTGCCTTCTTCCCCCACCAAACTTGCCGCGGGAATTCGGCAGTTGGTAAATTGCAGTGTTCCCAGTGGGTGGGGGGCGACCAGATCAATACGCTCTGTGACCTCGAACCCAGGTGTTCCCGCTTCGACGATGAAGCAGCTAATGCCTTTGGCTCCGCCGGCGTCACTGGAACGCGCAAATACCGTGTAGAAGTCAGCGATCCCCGCATTGGAAATCCATGTCTTAGTGCCGTTTAAAACCCATTCATCGCCATCGCGCTGCGCAGAGCAGGTCATAGCGGCAACATCTGAGCCCGCATTGGGCTCAGACAGAGAGAAAGCGCTGATTTTGTGGCCTTTAGCTACGGCATTGAGATAGTTTGACTGCTGTTGTTCAGAGCCGAATAGTGAGATGGGTCCGCTTCCCAAACCCTGCATAGCAAAGGCGAAATCTGCGAGGGCACTATAGCGAGCTAATGTCTCTCTGATAATGCAAAGCGTTCGAACATCGAGTTTTTCCTGGTTTCCACCGCCACTAGCGGGCACCGCGTACCCGGTGAAGCCTGCATCGCCCAAGGCTCGCACCAGTGCGACGCAAGTGCCATCGAGATCTTCATGCTCGTTGGCGGTAAGTTCCGCCATGTGTACCTTAGCCCAGGCGTCCAACGTACTCGCCAGTGTTCTGTGATGCTCTTCAAAGAAGGGCCAACCTAGATAACTTGTTTCGCTCATCGTCGTTTCCTCAAGCCGCTCGAGGCGGTTTAGTCGCCTGCGAAGACTGGCTTTTCTTTGCCAACAAAGGCGCGGTAGGCGCGCTTGAAGTCCTCAGTTTGCATGCAAATTGCCTGGGCCTGTGCCTCACATTCTATCGATTGATCTACAGACATATTCCACTGCTGGTGCAATTGGTTTTTGGTAATGCCATTGGCAAAGGTGGGGCCTGAGGCAATGCGTTGCGCGGCTTTTTGTGCGTCCTTTTCGGGCGAGTCGCCGAGGCCATTAAAAAATCCCCAGCGTTCACCTTCCTCGGCGTTCATTGCTCGTCCAAAGTACAGTAATTCGCTGGCACGCCCCTGGCCAATAATCCTTGGAAGAATTGAGCAAGCCCCCATATCGCAGCCGGCCAAACCAACTCGATTGAAAAGAAAAGCGACTTTGGCAGAGGGAGCGGCGTAGCGCAGGTCACTTGCCATGGCAATGATGGCGCCAGCGCCAGCGCAAATGCCTTCCACGGCGCTGATAATCGGTTGCCTGCAGGCCCGCATCGCCTTGACTAAATCTCCGGTCATCCGAGTGAAGGCCATCAGGTCCTTCATATTCATTTCGGTAAGGGGGCCAATGATCTCGTGAACATCACCACCAGAGCAAAAGTTACCACCGGCACCGCGAACAACAACGGCATCTACGTCAGTCGCATATACCAGGGATCGAAAGAGGTCGCGCAATTCGGCATAGGACTCAAATGTTAGCGGATTTTTTCGCTCTGGGCGGTTAAGGGTGATCGTTCCGACACCGTCTTCACATGCCCAAAGAAAGTGTTCGGCCTGATACTGACTCATGGTGTTTGTTTGCATACGCTTCCTGTCTCCTATGCGGTGCTACCGCCATCAATGGCAATCGCTTGTCCAGTAACACTGGCAGCGCCTTCTGAACACAACCAGCTCACTGAGGCAGCCACTTCAGATGCTTCAATGAGTCTCCCTTGAGGATTGCTCTGAGTAAAGTGTTGCAGTGCTTCGGCTTCACTGCGTCCCGTTTTTGCCATAATTCCCTGAATGGAATCGCGCACAATATCAGTGTCTACATAACCGGGGCAGATTGCATTGACTGTAATCCCTTGCTGAGCAGTTTCGAGCGCCAGTGCGCGAGTCAAGCCAAGTGCAGCGTGCTTAGACGCGCAGTACCCGCTGACGTAGGCAAAGCCTTTGAGGGAAGCAGTACTGGCAATGGTGACAATTCGCCCCCAACCGGAAGCCTTCATATCGCCCAAGGCAATTTGTGTGCAGTGAAATACTCCGTTTAGATTGACGTCTAGGGTCTTTTGCCAGTCATCAAACTCGATGCGATGAAAGGGGGCTGAGGGCGCCACTCCCGCGCAGTTAATGAGTATCTCTACGGGACCAAAGTTGGTGGTAGCCTCAGAAAATGCCGCCTCAATACTCTCCCGATCGGTGACATCGCCAGTAATGGCACGGCAGGAGTTGCCCAGTGTTTCCGCAAGTGTCGCCAAAGGTTCAAGTCGCCGACCTATCAAAGAGACGTTATGGCCTTCGCGGTACAACTGTTTTGCAATAGCCGCACCGATACCAGTTCCAGCCCCGGTAATGAGCGCATGGCGGCTCACGATGCTGCCTCACGTGCACGATCGGCCAGTGTATGGGCCTGTCGATAACCCAAGAAGTATTGATGGGGTTCCGCTGCGCCTTTCCCGCGATAGCCCATTTCGGCTGCTGCATGCAGGGTCCAGTTCGGGTCTGCTAGGTGCGGCCGCGCCAGGCATACAAGATCGGCCCTGCCTGCCGCGATGATGCTGTTCACGTGATCGATCTCATAAATGTTACCCACAGCGATGGTCGGCATGCCGCCCTCGTTACGAATGAGATCTGAGAGAGGGGTTTGGAACATCCGTCCCGGCTGAGGTTTGGCTTGGTGGCTCGTTTGACCGGTGGACACGTTCACAATGTCAGCACCCGCCGCAATAAAGGCGGTTGCAATTGCCACGCAGTCGTCTTCAGTCACGCCTTCAGCGCCCAACCAGTCATGTGCTGATATGCGAACGGACATGGGTTTTTCCACGGGCCAAGCTTTCCGCATTGCGGTGCAGACCTCAAGAGGGTACCGCATTCTATTTTCCAAAGAGCCGCCATATTCATCGACACGCCGATTCAACGCGGGCGTAATAAAGGACGACAACAAATAACCATGAGCTGCGTGCATTTCGATCATGTCAAAGCCAGCCTTAATGGCACGTTTTACCGCTTCTACATGTTGTTGAAGGACGTGGTCCATATCTTCACGAGTCATGGCTTTCGGGACTGGGCTGTAGTCGTCAAAGGGTTGGTCGCTCGCCGATAATAATGGCCACTGCTGACCCGCGGGTAACGGCTCATCAAGTATGGCGGGATCCCATTTCCAAGGCTCTAGCGTGGCTCCTTTGGGGCCGGCATGGCCAATTTGAATTGCCATTTTTGCCTGGGTGCTGTTGTGCACAAAGCGGGTAATACGAGCCCATGCTTCAGTTTGCTCGTCGTTCCAGATCCCCGTACATCCGGGGGTAATTCGTGCGTCAGCGCTAATGTTAGTCATCTCGGTATAGACCAATGCCGCACCGCCCTTAGCTAGGCCGCCGTAATGTACGAGATGCCAGTCATCAGGGAGGCCGTCTACGGCGCTATACATGCACATGGGTGAGACGCAGACCCTGTTGTTGAGTTTCATATCTTTCAGCTGAAAAGGGAGAAACATTGGGGGAGTTGGGCCTTGTGACCCGTCTCCACTAAAGGTCGTAGTCAGGTGTTGCTCCATGCTCTCGAGCCACTCGGCGTCACGAAGTCGAAGGTTTTCATGACTGACCCGCTGGCTGCGCGTCAGCATCGAGTAGTTAAATTGTTTGAGGTCAAAAGCCTCGATATAGCGGGGAACATTTTCAAACCAAATCATGGCGTTTCTGGCGCTATTTTGAAGCCTTAATACATCTATTTTGCGCTCTTCTTGATAGGCCCTCAGTGCGTTTGGAACTGAGGTATCAACGTTGAGGTGTTTGGCTAGTGATATCGCGTCTTCCAAGCCCAATTTGGTACCCGAACCAATCGAAAAATGCGCCGTGTGAGCGGCATCGCCGATAAGCACCACGCGGTCGTCTTTAATCCAATTGTCGCAGTAAACGGCAGGAAAATTGATCCAGGCAGACCCGCGAACATGGCCTGAATTCGTCATTAAGGTGTGGCCATCGAGATATTGTTCGAAGATTTTTCGGCAAGTCTCCGCGCTTTCTGCATGACTCATGTGCTCAAATCCCAGCGCGTCGTAAACGTCTGGCGTGGTCTCAACGATGAATGTGGAGGTGTTGTCATCGAATTGATAGGCGTGTGCCCAAATCCAACCGTGATCAGTTTTTTCGAAGATGAAGGTAAACGCATCGCGAAAAGTTTGATGAGTTCCTAGCCATACAAATTTGTTGGGGCGCGCCTCTATGGAACTCTCAAAAACTTCAAGATTACTGTTGCGGATTTTAGAGTTGAGACCATCACTGGCGACGATTAGGTCAGCATCGCCAAATTTACCGTCAATATCGTCGAGGCTAAATTCTTGCTCAAATTTTAATGTTACGCCAAGTTCACGGGCCCGAGCATGAAGGAGTTGCAGAAAACGTTTACGCCCAAGCCCAATAAACCCGTGGCCGCCTGAGCGCTCGACTTGGCCGTTGACATGGCAGTCAATGAGGTCCCAGTGAATAAATTCATTGATGATAGTTTGGGCGCTAACAGGATCGTTTGCCATGATGTTGTCGACAGTTTGATCCGAAAATACAATTCCCCAGCCGAAAGTATCATCAGGCTTGTTTCGTTCGTAGATCTCGATTTCATGCTCGGGGTTGCGAAGCTTCATGCTAATGCCGAAGTAAAGCCCGGCAGGGCCTCCACCTACACATACCACTTTCATAACAACTCCTTCACAGCGCTATCAGCCCTGATACTTTAAATCTAAAATGTTAGACTAGTATAGACAAAACGTTTTATATTTAAAATGTTAATGTAGTCGAGGAAAGGCCAGTAGTGTTCTGATCCCTGTAGCAGGGCTCTTCCAGCGAGGTGAGACTAAGTTTTGAACCAGAAAGCGACCGCCACAGAACTAAACCATGAGTCACGCTTACAAAGCGAAGATCACCAAAGCATTCGCCTTTGGCTGCGACTATTGACCTGTACCAATATGATTGAGCAGCGCCTGCGCGCACGTTTGCGAGAAGAGTTTGCAACGACATTGCCACGCTTTGATTTTATGGCCCAGCTGGAGCGAGCGCCCGATGGACTTACGATGGGGGAGTTGTCCCAGCGAATGATGGTGTCAGGCGGCAATGTCTCGGGAATTGCTAATCAGCTCGAAGGAGAGGGTCTCATTGATCGAAGCCCGGTTCCCGATAACCGCCGAACTTTGTGCGTGAAGTTGACCGATAAGGGTCGTACACGCTTCGTGGATATGGCCGTAGCGCACGAGGGTTGGGTGGTAGAAATGCTGGGCGACCTATCTCAGACAGAGCATCAGCAGATCATGCAGCATCTCGCGCAGCTAAAGTGCGCCGTAGTACCGTTGGAGGGCTAAGCACTGTGTGGAAGCCTCATCAGAGAATTAAATACCAAACAGAGGTTGCGCGATGGCCGGCTAAGGATGTGACGGCTACATCAAAGTTGTTTGCTCCTATAAACGTTGGGTCTTTAGCGTTAGAGCAACGCACCTGGATACCGGCAATGGTTCCATGGCGCTCTAATGAAGCTGGGGAAGTGACCCAAGATGTTATTGACTGGTATGCCCGTTTTGCTCAGGGTAAGCCCGGTGCGATTGTCGTAGAGGCGACGGGTATCAGAGATATTCCCAGCGGCCCATTGTTACGCATCTCTGATGATCGCTACATCGAAGGGCTAAAGAAACTCGTTGACGCCGTAAACCAGGCGAGTGAGGGTCAAACGCGCCTTTTGATTCAGCTCATCGATTTTCTGAATATTCGAAGGCGTCCTGACCCCGCAAAGTACTTTGATCGGTTCCTCATTATTACCCCTGAGCACCGTCAGGCGCTGAACTTGAATGACGCACCAGAAGCTGAGGTGAGGCAAGCGCTAGCGTCGCTTTCTAGCGAAACCCTTGAAACGATTTTGAGTGCTCGTGAGTGGGATGCGCTTCAGTTCGGCGCTCGAGATCGTGTTACCGACATAAAAAATCCTGCGGTTGCTGACCTTCCTCAAACATTACCGCCGTTGTTTGCCGCTGCGGCCGTGCGCGCGAAGACTGCAGGGTTTGACGGTGTTGAGTTGCACTATGCTCATGCCTACACCATGTCTTCGTTTTTATCAGCGACTAACACTCGAACAGATGGCTATGGCGGGGGGGTAAAAGAGCGAGCGCGGTTACCGCTAGAGGTATATGAGGCCGTTAGAGGAAGTGTAGGGCCAGACTACACGGTGGGATGCCGTTTCCTCAGTGACGAGATTATAAACCAAGGCAGCGGTATTGATGACGCTTGTTCTTTCGCACAAGCTTTCGCAGCGGCAGGTATGGATTTTCTGAGCTTGTCCCGGGGTGGTAAGTTCGATGATGCAAAGCAGCCTCGCGTTGGCGCTGCGGCTTATCCCTACACAGGTCGCAGTGGCTATGAGTGTATGCCTGCTTATCTGTCCGATGAGCAGGGGCCTTGGGGCCGAAACGTAGAGCCGGTTGCAAAAATTCGCACATCAGTGCGAGAGGCAGGCTTCACAACGCCGATAGTGACAGCGGGTGGAATTTACAGCTTCGATCAGGCCGAAGCGCTGCTTACTGACGAAAAGGCCGACATTGTAGGCTTTGCTCGACAAGCACTTGCCGATCCAGATTGGTTTGAAAAGGTGCGCACAGGCCATGGCTCAGAGGTCATGCTGTGTCGGTACAGCAACTACTGTGAGGGCTTGGATCAAAAGCACAAGCAGGTGACCTGTGAGCTGTGGGATCGGGAAAAGCTCGACGACAACAGTGTAATTTTGGCTACGGATGGCAGGCGAAGGCTCGTGGCGCCGCCATGGTCGCGTGACTCAAGATAATGAGTGCTGTAATCAAGTAGCGTCTATTCCTTGTGTCCCCGTTTTCCGGGCTTATTGCTGTTCATCCTGACAAGAAGATTTAGAAAACCTACTGTTCTGCCTCGTGACTTCGTTTAGAATCGAGCTTGTGCCAGAGTACGGTCGCATCTTGTAGCCAATTAATATGAAAACTTTATTTTTCCTTGCATTTTTGATGACGGTTTCGCAAAGAGTAGAGGCTGCTCCCGGCAATTTCTTTGATGCGCTTGCCAAGCAAACTGAGGCGGCCCGAAACCCTGCCTACGATGTCTGTGGTGAGGAGAGCAAGAAAGCCTTTGTCTCCAGTGTCGCCGAGTCATGGTATTTGTGGTACGAGGAACTCGCTGAAGTGGAGCCTGAAGATTTTGACACTGCGCAGGCATACCTCGATGCGCTCACGGCGCCACTTGCGCCTGATGGTCGGGATCCCGGTTTTTCATACCTGACCGACAAGGCCGCCGATGATGCCCAGGGAAGCACCGGTGCTTACGTGGGTTTTGGGTTCAGCTATGGATTCGATTTTCAGAACAGATTTTTATTCTCTGATGTACTTCAGGGTGGACCTGCGGGGGATGCAAACTTCCAACGTGGTAATGAGGTGCTAGCGATTGATATGGGCGCTGGTTATGAAACCATCGATGAGCTCTCGGAGCGTCAGGCGACAATTTCAGAAATATTTGGGGGTAATGAAGCGGGATTGGAACGTGGCTTTCGAGTTCGACAAGATCAATCTGTTGTCGAGGTGATATTGGCTAAACGCGAGCTGGATACCCCGCCCCTGGCAACAGAGCCATTGTTGCTGGAACGTGCGGGCAACTCCCCTGTGGGATACCTTAACCTCCGTTCTTTTATTTTGACAGCTAACGACGCTCTTAGTGATGCAACTCGATTGTTCCGTGATGCTGGAGTCACTGACTTGGTTATCGATTTACGCTACAACGGGGGCGGCTTGGTTAGCGTCGCGGATCGCATGCTGGATTTGCTTGGAGGGTTGGTGGCAACCGGTCAAGATAGCTGGAGTATCGTTCACAACGCTAAGCATAGTGACGAAGATTTTGGTGCTTATTTTGCGAAATTCCCAGACAGCATGAGGCCGCTGCGTATCGCTTTTATAACGACCGGTGGAACAGCGTCGGCTAGCGAACTGGTCATTAATAGTTTGTCCCCCCATATCGAAGTGGTATTGATCGGAGAGGATACCCTGGGTAAAGCGGTAGGACAGTACGCGTTCGATCAAGACCGTTGGTCAGCCGAGTGGAGCACTTGCGACACCCGATTACGTCTCATTGCTTTCCAAATTGTTAATGGGGAGGGCGCTGGGGAATATTACAACGGTTTGGTGAGCTCTGGTGGCTTCACGCTTTGCCCTGCAAGAGATGATCTAACCCGCAACTTTGGGGATCCGGCTGAGGCATCACTCAATGCGGCTTTGGGTTGGCTAAATAACGGTTTTTGTAGCGCTAACACCACATCTTCCGCGTCTAGCAGAGCACGGAAAATCGACGAACAAATGTCTGCGAGGTCAGAGTGGCACCTGACTCAGCTTCCTGATGCCCCCTTTGGCCAGTCGCCTTGGGTGCAGTAATCACCTCATGAGTTAAGGTGAGTAGCGTGAAACGCTAGGTGCTCACCGATAAAACTCGCCACAAAAAAATAGCTGTGGTCGTAACCCGCTTGCACCCTAAGTGTCACGGGATAGCCGGCATCAGTGGCTGCCTTTAACAGTAATTCAGGCTTGAGTTGCTCCACTAGAAAGCCATCGTTACCACCTTGATCAATCAAAATAGGTAAATGTTCTTCGGTCTGCTGTATCAGGTGGCAGGCGTCGTGCTCTAGCCAAGCTGCGGTGTCGGCACCGAGATAATTGCCTAGGGCCTTGTGGCCCCAAGGGCAATTTGCCGGTGAGCAAATGGGCGAAAAAGCTGACACTGATCGAAAGCGTGCGGGGTTGCGCAAGCCTATTGTGAGCGCTCCATGGCCGCCCATAGAGTGGCCTGTGATACCTGCGCGTTGACCATCGACTGGCAGCAAGGCATTGACTAGTGCGGGCAATTCGTCGACGACGTAGTCATACATTCGGTAGTGCGTGTTCCAGGGGGCCTGAGTGGCGTTGACATAAAAACCGGCGCCTAAACCAAAGTCCCAGCTTCCCTCTGGGTCATCGGGCACACCGTCACCACGGGGGCTGGTGTCAGGCGCCACAATTGCAATGCCGTGCTCTGCCGCATATTGCTGGGCTCCGGCCTTTGCAACGAAGTTCTCGTCGGTGCAGGTCAAACCAGAGAGGTAGTAGAGAACAGGAACTGGCCCGTCAGCGGCTTGTGGGGGCAGGAATACTGAAAACACCATATCGCAACCGAGGCTTTCAGCATGATGACGGTAGCGCCGCTGTTCGCCGCCAAAGCAGCGGTGGCTGTCAATAACCTCAGCCATATCTAGTAAACCACCACAGAACGAATGCTCTCGCCGCTGTGCATTAAATCGAAAGCTTTGTTGATATCCGAGAGAGGCATTTGGTGGGTGATTAGATCGTCAATATTAATCTTGCCTTCCATATACCAGTCGACGATCTTTGGCACGTCGGTGCGGCCTCGGGCACCGCCAAATGCAGTACCTCGCCAGGAGCGTCCAGTGACGAGCTGGAACGGTCGAGTGGCTATTTCTTGTCCGGCTCCGGCGACGCCAATGATGCAGCTCTGTCCCCAGCCTTTATGGCAGCACTCTAACGCTTGGCGCATGACGTTCACGTTGCCGATACATTCAAAACTGTAGTCAACACCACCGCCGGTCATCTGCACTAAATGGTCGACCACATTATCGACTTCATTGGGATTGACGAAGTCGGTCATGCCGAATCTCTTCGCCATTTCGATTCTGTCGTTATTTAAGTCGACACCAATAATCCGAGTGGCACCGACGAGGCGTGCACCTTGGATCACATTGAGACCGATTCCGCCCAAACCGAAAACAGCAACAGTCGAGCCGGCTTCCACATTCATGGTGAACGCAACCGCGCCGATACCAGTCGTGACACCGCAGCCGATGTAACAAATTTTATCGAAGGGGGCATCTTCTCGCACTTTGGCAACGGCAATTTCGGGTAGAACCGTAAAATTAGAGAACGTTGAGCAGCCCATGTAGTGCAGGAGGGGCTTGCCGTCTAGGGAGAAGCGGCTGGTTTTATCGGGCATAACACCTTGGCCCTGAGTTTCCCTGATAGCTTGGCAAAGATTGGTTTTAGGATGCAGGCAAAAATTGCACTCGCGGCATTCGGGGGTATACAGGGGAATAACATGATCGCCGGGTTTTACGCTAGTCACGCCAGCGCCAACTTCGACAACAACTCCAGCACCTTCATGACCCAAAATTGCTGGGAAGGCGCCCTCAGGATCGTCCCCGGAGAGTGTGAAGGCATCAGTATGACAAACCCCCGTGGCCTTAATTTCAATCATGACCTCACCCGCTTGAGGGCCCTGCAAGTCTACGTCAACAATCTCTAGAGGCTTGCCAGCTTCGAAGGCCACAGCGGCGCGTGTTTTCATGATATCTTCTCCTAAGTTAAGTTCGCAGTGTCGGACATTTCAGCGCAATTCTCCAGCCCCCACCAGGCTCGGGAGAAAGTTTTTTCGCGGAATTATTCTGTCTAATTGTCTTCGTCATGGTGAGTCTGCTCTTAAGGGAGCCTAGGGTTGTCAGCCCGCTTAAATATTCTTCACAACGATGCATCATGGGTATGCTTGCTAGGGGGTCAAGCTGCTGCTGACCGCATCAATCCCATGGGTTCGAGCATTGCGCTCGACGCGACAAATGGCGTGTCGGGATTGACTGAAAACTCTCTGCTAAGAAGGGTCGTTAAAACGGCGCTGGGGGCGTCGGCCCTCCAGCGATATTCATGACGGTTCGCGGTTTTGCTCAATTACCTGTCGGCACTTCATTAAACGGAATGCCCTTATCTGCCCGTGGGTCCTGAGGCAGTCCCAGCACGCGTTCGGCAATGATATTGGTCATAATTTCATCGGTACCACCGGCAATCCGGAGTCCCGGCGCGCCCATGTAAGACCGTTGTGCAGCGCCCGCCATGAAGTCAAGATCGTCCCCCCAAAGCGCACCATGCTCCTCGAGCAGGTCCATACAAAATGAGGCGATATCTTGTAGTTTCGGGGCGCCCACTAATTTGCCGATAGAGTTCTCTGGGCCGGGTAAATCGCCTCTGGACAGTGCACTGAGTGCGCGATAGCCGTTGTACTTAAGTCCGGCTTCTTGCACATGGAAATTAGCAATCTTTGCCCTCACAGCACTATCTTCGATTGCGGGGCGGTCATTAATAGAGACCGTCTGGGCAATTTTCATTGCCAAAGGTACGTCAGCACCAGCACCGCCGCCGCCAATTGCAAGACGCTCGTTCATTAGCGTGGTCAGCGCGACTTGCCAGCCCTGTCCTACCTCACCGAGACGATAACTGTCGGGGATACGGACATCGGTGAAGTAAACCTCGTTGAAGTCGGCATCGCCAGTGAGCTGCTTGATTGGCTTGGTTTCGACACCCACAGCCTTCATGTCCACTAGGAACGCAGTGAGCCCTTTATGCTTGGCCACGGTAGGGTCGGTTCGGGTCACAATCATGCCGTAATCGGAATAGTGTGCCCCAGAGGTCCATATTTTCTGGCCGTTAATAACCCAGTCGTCGCCATCTTTTTCGGCCTTTGTTCGAAGCGCCGCTAGATCTGAGCCACTGGCTGGTTCAGAAAACAACTGGCACCAAATTTCTTCTCCACTCGCCAACTTGGGTAGAAATTGGTCGCAATACTCCTGAGTACTCCAGGCCATAATAGTGGGGGCGATCATGCCCTGACCAATTACAAAGAATCGGGAGGGGACATCATATTTGTTCTCTTCTTGATCCCAAATAACTCGTTCAATTGCCGAGGCACCGCGTCCGCCGTATTTTTCATCCCAACCGATGCAGGCCCAGCCACCATCGTATTTGCGCTTTTGCCAAAGCTTTGCAACGTCGAGTCGACTTAACCCTTGCTTGTCTTCAGCGGTGAGCTGGTTCTCGGCCATCCACGCGGCGGCTTCGCTGCGGAAAATGGCTTCTTCTGGGGTATCTTTGAAATCCATAGGATTGTTCTCCGTGACCTTAGGCAGCTGCAGGTTTTTGTTGCTCGAGGGCGGTGACCAGGCGGTCTTGCCAATGCCGTTCAGAGCCGATTGCAAGACTCAATAATTTGGCCCTTCGATAATAAAACTGACAGTCAAATTCCCATGTGAAGCCCATACCGCCATGGGTCTGAATGTTTTCTTGTGCTGCGTTTAGTGATGCTTGAATAGAGGCTACCCGGGCAGTCGACGCTGCGAGGGGTAGGGTGTCGCTATTGCTCGCTAGTGCCCATGCACCGTGGTAGGCATTGCTGCGAGCTAAGGCGTTTTTGACGTACATACCCGCGAGTTTGTGCTTGATCGCTTGAAATGACCCAATCGCTCGGCCAAAGGCATAGCGTTGCTGCGCGTAGTCGCAAGCTTGCTCGAGAGCTTTGTCAGCGAGCCCTAGCTGCTCCCAAGCCATTAACACCGCCGCGCGATCTAGCAATGCCTCAAATGCAGACCAAGTGACAGTGCCATCACCCAAGGCCTCCGCGGAAGCGTTATTAAAGGTCAGAGTAGCGTGCCCGCGACTGAAATCGAGGGTCTGAATGGGGCTGCGTTCTACGTTGTCTTGATTAAGTTCAACCAAGCATAGCGTTACCGAGCCATCCTCAGCGGCTGTCGTTACAATTGCGATGTTTGCATTTATACCGTCAGCAACCGGTTTTTTTACGCCAGTCAGGGCGCCATCAGAAAGCGCGGCGCTAAGAGATTTTGCCGTGGTTTGGCCCGCGCCTTCTGCGTGTGCCAAGGTGGCAATACACTCGCCCGATGCGAGGCCCGGCAACCAGCGTTCCTTTTGAGATTCATTGCCAAAAGCCATGATGGCCTCGGTTGCAAGATAAACTGACGATGAAAATGGCACTGGTGCCACCGCCCGGCCCAATTCCTCAGCGATAATGGCCAGTTCGTAGTACCCCAGCCCCAGACCTCCGTAAGCTTCGGGGATGGCGGTCGCCGTCCAGCCCATTTCAGCAATGCTTGTCCACAGCGCTGCATCGTAATCTTGTTCACCATCAAAGACCTTGCGCACTCGGGTAGGAGGGCAGTGCTGTGCCAGAAAGCCTCGGGCCTGCTCACGCAGCATTAGTTGTTCTTCTGAGAACTCAAAGTTCATCGCTACCTCGTTCGGTTAACACAGCAAAAAGTGAAGGAAAAATACAATCCGTGTTTATAGCTTCTTATGGGGGGTGACAACAACGTGTGAGGGTAAAAAAATTAGGGGCGACTAGCGGCTCGTTGTCTAAGTGCTTCACCCAAGAGTAGGGTGTCAACGCCTATTCCGATGAAATTAGCTCCAGCTTCTGCGCTTTGTTGTATCAACTCTTCGTGAGCCGTGAGGATGCCGGCAATCTTACCGGCAGCTTTAATTTTTCTGATGGCTTTAATACAGCGGGCTATAAGTTCGGGGTCATTGCCTTGGCCAATCTTTCCCATTGATGCAGCCAGATCAGACGGTCCAATGAAGACCCCGTGAACCTTGTCTAGAGCTAAAATCGCATCCAAATTTTCTATTGCAGTGACGGTCTCAGCTTGCACGATGAGACAAATTTCCTCATTTGCATGGTGTAGATAATCGGGCACCTGATTCCAGTGTGAGGCACGTGCCAAAGCAGTCCCTACACCTCTACGACCTTCTGGCGGATAGTAAACGGCATCCACACAAGCTTGTGCTTGCTCGGGGGTATCAACCATAGGAACGATGAACGTTTGCACGCCCATCTCAAGAAACTTCTTGAGCAGAGCAGGGTCCCCATTTACGGGTCGGACTATAGGTGCAACGGGGTAGGGCGCCATAGCCCGCAGATGCGCCATTACATCGCTAAGTTCAAAAGGTGCATGTTCGTGGTCTATCAACAACCAGTCGAAACCGGCATTGGCTGCAATTTCAGCCACATTGGGGTCAGGTAAACCCAACCAGCAGCCCCACAAAGTTTTACCACTTTGAAGTTGCTCTAGAAACGCATTACGTGGCAGGTTCATGATCAAATTCCTAACTAAAATTGACAGCAATGCTGCCCAGCGGCCCGTAATCGCAGTGCATCACATCACCAGCTTTTGCCACTACGGGGCGTGTGAACGAACCGCTAAGAACCAGCTGGCCTGGCTCTAATCCAACGCCGTGATTGGCAAAGCGCTTACAAACCCAGCAGATACCCTTTGCCGGATGGTCCTGCACTCCGGCAGCGAGTCCGGTTTCTTCAACTTCGCCGTTCACATAAAGAATCGCCCCCGACCAGCGGAGGTCAATGTCTTCAGGCGAAAATCGTTCGTCACCCACAATATACCCGGCGTTGGCAGCGTTGTCGGCAATCGTATCGAAGACTTTTCGGGTGTATCCCGATTCAGGATCGGTGCGAAAGCTGCGCGCGGCGATTAGCTCTAGGGAGGGCACTACGTAGTCGGTAGCATCAAGCACTTGCTCAATGGAGACGTCATTGCCAAATAGCGGTTTTTTCATGACAAAGGCGAGTTCTACTTCGATTCTAGGATCACAGAAATCTGCAGCAACCACCGTACTGTTGTTAGCAAAATACATGCTCTCCAGTAGCACCCCAAAGTCAGGTGTCGTGATGTTCATGGCGTTTTGCATAGCCCGTGACGTTAGACCGATTTTGTAGCCGGTGATTCGGTCACCGTCAGCAACCTTTCGATCTACCCAGGCACGCTGCACTGCGTAGGCATCATCCATAGTCATATCGGGATAGGTGAGCGTTAAAGGCCTAATTTGTTGACGCGTTTTTTCGGCCTCAAAAAGTGCGGCGGCTGCGTTTCCTATCGCTATTGAATCTAGCATGGGCATCCTTAGGTGTTTTTGAAGTTGAACTTTACTGTGTCGATTTCTCGCATTTCAAAGGACAGCGCAATTTTATGCGTCTCTAACAGTGCAGCCATGTGATTTTTTGTCGCTTCAAAAATTATTTCCCCGGCTTTTTTACGATCCTCTTCGCTACGACCCTGACCAACATTCATCGCAACATGCACAAAGCCATTGGCGGTGTCCCCTGTCCCAACACGCTGATAAGCAGCGCGATGAGCTCTTGCCCGGATGCCGGCCTTCGGGAAAAGCCCGGTGTTGACCGCAGTTTCTGACAGGGTTTCCAGTAAAGCGGGTACGTCAAGAGCGTCTTCGGGAAGGTTGTTTGAAAACTCAACAATAAAGTGCGGCATATTGGTGGGGCTCTGCTAGGTTCTAATGAAGTGGAAAGGCGGCATTGATTTGCCCAGTTCCTGAGCTGCCAAAATAGGGGGTCAATACTTCGACCTTGCCCTGATAGCTATCCCAGCCCAGGGCACCGAGCAGCATAGCCGTATCGTGCATGAATCCCTCTCCATGACATTTCTCAGCGTACTCAGGAAGCATGTCGACAAACTCGTGCCATTCACCTTGTTCCCACATTTGAACGACTTCCCGGTCCAAGCGCTCCATCATGGGTGACCAAACACGGTGCAGGTAGTGCTCAGATACGCCATTTTGAGCGAAGCGATGAGAAAGAGACCCAGATGCCAGCAAGGCAACCTTACCGTCGTAGTGCTGTTCTACGCTTGCTCTTACGGCAGCACCCAAGCGTCCGCTCTCTTCTAGGTCATGGACCTGGCACATTGCCGAAATAGAAACGACTTTAAAGTGTTGGTCTGGGTTCATGTAGCGCATGGGTACCAAGGTGCCGTATTCAAGCGCCAAGGTCGTATCGCTGTGGGCTCGGGTGTGAACCCCCGCTCGATTACAGCCCTCAGCAATAATGTCGCCCAAGGCGGTGTTGCCAGCGTACTCATAGGGCATATTTTTGATGAAGTGAGGCAGTTCATTGCTGGTGTATACCCCCTTAAAGTGTGGGGCGTTATTGATGTGGTAACCCGAATTAACCAGCCAGTGTGTGTCAAACACCACAATAGTATCCACGCCCAGCTCACGACAGCGCCTCGCAATTTCATGATGCCCTGCGATGGCGGCGTCACGACATCCCTTATGCGGCCCATCCATTTCCGACAGGTACATAGAGGGCACGTGGGTTATTTTTGCAGCGAAGGCGATACTACCCATAAACCTAGTTCCTTAATTATGGTGTCCTAACACGGGAATGCTGTGGGTGTCGTGGGCGACACAAACATTTTTAGTTTCCATGTAAAAATCGAAGCTATAGTCGCCGCCATCACGGCCCATGCCACTCATTTTCATACCACCAAAGGGCGAGGGGAGGTTCCGGTTATTTTCTGAGTTTACCCAGAGCATCCCAGCTTCAATGCGTTGTGCCAAACGCATCGCTCGTCCTGTGTCCTTTGTCCAGATATAACCTGCCAGCCCAAAGTCTGTATCGTTCGCGAGGCCGATCACCTCCTCTTCAGTATCAAAGCCGATAGCGGTGAGCACAGGTCCAAAAATCTCTTCTCTTGCAACGCGCATTTTATTATTGGCGTCAATGAATAGGGTGGGAGATACATAGTTGCCCGGTCCCAAGTCCTCGCGTCGATTGCCACCTGCGGCAACGGTAGCGCCATCTTCGACGGCTGCGTTTAGGTAGTGCATGACTTTTTTGAGATGCCCTTCATGAATGAGTGGGCCTACCTCTGTCGCAGGGTCTAAGGGTGGGCCGACGACCAAAGTTTCAACGCGCTTTCGTACATCTTGCAAAAATTGCTCACGAATATCGTTGTGAATGAACAGTCTTGAGCTAGAGGTGCAGCGCTGGCCGTTGAGACTGTAGATCATAAAAATGACAGCATCCAGCGCCCGATCATAATCGGCATCGTTAAAGACAATGACAGGGTTTTTACCCCCCAGTTCGAGGTGTACACGTTTAATGGTGTCAGCGCCTTGGCGCAAAATTTGGCTTCCTGTGCGGGTTTCTCCTACCAGTGCAACAGCTTTAATAGCCGGGTGCTCGCAAAGCCGTCGTCCCACGGTCTCTCCGTACCCCTGCACGGTATTCCAGACACCGGGAGGAATGCCGGCTTCTGCGCTTATTTCGGCGAGTAACTGCGCCGATAGCGGGCTGAGTTCAGCGGGTTTATGGACAACCGTACAACCTGCAGCGAGCGCAGGAGCGATTTTCCAGGTGGCCAGCATAAAAGGGGTGTTCCACGGCGTAATGATACCCACGGGTCCAATGGGGCTTCGCAGTGTGAAGTTGGTGTGATCAGGTTGAAATAACGATTGACCGTTGCGTGCCTCGGGTGCTTTGTCGGCAAAAAAGCGAAAGTTAGCGGCGCCCCGAAGGGCTGCCTGCTTCATAAATCGAATGGCCTGACCACAATCGGAAGACTCAATGAGTGCAATTTCGTCAGCGCGCCGCTCGATTAGGTCAGCGAAATGATGCAGGGACTTCTTTCGCGCAGCGCCAGGCATAGCTGCCCATTCTGGAAAGGCGTTTGCAGCCGCCTCGCAGGCGCGATCCATGTCTGCTTCGGTGCCTGCAACGATTTCCCCCAAAGACTGATTGGTGGCGGGATCAAGGTTGGAGAAGGTCTCTTGTCCCTCTGAAGGGTCCCATTTTCCGTTGATAAAGTGACCCGCGGGTTTCAAGCTGAAGCGCGACAAATAACCGGCTGCTCTGGCTTTATTGTCAGCATATGTGGTGTTAGACGGCATGGTGAGCTCCAGCACTGGCGCAAAGGCGGGGTTATTGGGTAACATGTTACCTACTATAATCTGCGCCAACAACTTAGATTAACAGTTAGTTTTCAATTGCACTGCTAGTTGGATGTGATGACCCACAGGTGTGAGTGATCTGCGCAAACTAAACTAAAATGTCGGTAAAAAGGACTGGAGGCTATAACTAAATGCGTGAAGCGGAAGATTGGTTTTTGTACAACTGCTGGTACGCGGCGGCCTGGACTAGTGAAATTGATGACGGTAAACCCTTTTCTCGTACTTTGTTAGAAAAGCCCATTGTTATTTACAAAAATGAATCTGGGGTTTACGTGGCTTTAGATAATCGCTGTTGTCACCGATCTGCGCCGCTGTCGATGGGCCGTATCGAGGGAGACTGTTTGCGGTGTATGTATCACGGGATGAAGTACGACCCCTCCGGTCAATGTGTTGAAATCCCCGGACAGGCAAAGATCAGTAGTAACCACCGTGTGCACAGTTACCCATTGGTTGATCGAGGGGGCATGCTCTGGATCTGGATGGGAGAAGCCCATAAGGCCAATTCAGACGACATCCCACATTTTGAGCCGTTGGACGATCCACAGTGGTGCGGTCTTCCCAATCGCTGCTATTTACACTACGACGCTAATTGGATGCTTATCGTCGATAACCTTGCCGACTTTTCGCATTTGGCTTTCGTGCATACGTCGACCCTTGGGGGATCGGAAGATTACGCAACGGAGTCGGCTCAGCAAGTAGACAAGCTCGATAACGGCTTCGAGTTCGAGCGTTGGCACCGGGGGAGTGAGCAACCGCCATATTTGCAAAAAATTACGCCGTGGCCTGCTGATAGGATTGTAGACCGACGAAATTTTGTCCGCATGTACACCCCGGGTATTTTTCTCATGGACACTCAATTTGGGCCTGAAGGCTGGGATCAAGAAGCGCAGCGGCCCGAATTACTGGAGTTTCGCAACTGCCAATATATGACGCCTGAAACAAGAAACTCCTCGCATTTTTTCTGGGAGTATCTACGGAATTTCCGCAAGGGTGACAACGACGCAGGGGAGACGCTTAAAGCGGCAATGTTCGATGGCTTTTTTGAAGATAAAGTAATTATCGAGGCTCAGCAGCAGCTCTTGGAAGCACATGGTGATTTTCAGCCCCGTGGTTTAGCCAGTGATAATGCCTTGGCGCAATTTCGGCGAGTTTGGTTTGAACGAATTGCTGAAGAGAGAAAGAGCTTTCCCGTACCAATGGAAACCATTAAAAATCCGGTGATATAAAAATGACGATTCGAGCGGTAAGTTTTAGGGTTGGTGACAAGACTTCTTGGGGAGTGACCACTGACGGAGAGGGTATTGTCGATTTGGGGGCGCGTGAGGGAGGTTCGGTTTTGGAAAGGCTGACGAGCGGCAGAGGTATTGCCTCCCTTGCTGATCTGGCTGATCTGCATTCACCTGATGTGGCTGTTGGCGACGTGATATTGCTGCCACCTGTGGTTTGTGGCCCAAAAATTATTTGCATTGGTGTGAACTATGCGAATCGTAATGCCGAATACAAAGATCAGACGCCTGATCCCGAATGGCCAAGCCTGTTCATGAGAGGGCAAGAATCCTTCACCGGCAGTGGACAAAGCCTTTGGCGGCCACCAGAGAGTCCTCAGCTTGATTACGAGGGAGAGATTGTGATGGTGATTGGTAAAGCGGGGCATCGCATACCGCAAGACAAGGCCATGGAGCATGTGGCGGGTTACACCCTGATGAATGAGGGTACGATTCGTGACTGGGTGCGTCATGCCAAGTTCAATGTCACTCAGGGCAAAAACTTTCCCTGCTCGGGGGCGATTGGGCCTTGGCTGGTAGACGCTGCTGAGGTGGGTAATCACGCTGAACTAGCTCTAGAGACGCGGGTTAACGGAGAGTTACGGCAGCAAGATACGACAGCTAATCTCATGTTTCCTTTTGATTACCTTGTCAGCTATCTCTCAATTTTTTACACGCTGCAACCAGGGGATATGATCTCCACGGGTACGCCCAATGGTGCGGGTGCTCGGTTTGACCCACCTAGGTATCTGGCGCCAGGTGATGTCGTAGAAGTTACCTGCCCATCGATCGGAACGCTTCGTAACACGGTAGCCGATGATCCGACTGCTGAAGCAGATATGACGTTGCAGCTGAGGAGTAATCGGCAGGTCTAAGCGACCATACAAGCGCAAACGATAAGCCGGGGTTGTAAGGTCGGCCTCAGTGCTTTTTACGGGGGTTACACGCAGTTTTTAGCCGTTACAGGTTTTTACTAATACCCCCAAACCGCTGATAGAAATAGTATTCTGATTCCGGGAGCCGTCCCTGACGGTTCACAAGCTCAGTTTGAATGTAGCTTGTAGAAGGTTTGGCCAGATCTCGATACAAAGCCTGCGCGAGCTGTCGGGCTACTGTGCCCTGCCAACGGTTTGGAAGAAGGTCCGTGGGCAGCGGGGTATCTCTGAGAAGAATGCGGCGGTATTCGTGAATGAGCAGCAGTCGTGCCTGAAAGGCCTCTAGTGGGGTGGGTACCTTACCTTTATCGAGGGCCTTTTTCAGGGGGCTGAATAATCCGATGATTTGGCGGTACTCATCCTCAAGATTCCGCAGTTGCCAGTGCTCGCTAACAAGCTCGCGCCACTCTTTCGGTGTGGTCAGTGATGAGGTTTTTGCTTCCATGACTACCACGCCGCTATTCAGATCAAATTCGTCGAGTAGGTCACGAATCGAATCCTCGTCTCCGCCTGGGCGTGCGAAGGTGCCATTACTAATCGCGCGAAAGCCCAGCCAATGTAAACTGCGCCTAAAATTGTCGCGTTGAGCTTCCGGTAAATTTGTGGGTACAAGCAGCTGCCAAGTGCCATGCCAACTGTCTCCGCCAGCACTGTAGATGCGCTGCGCTGCGCGTTGATATTCTTTACTGCCACTGCGGGTAAATCCGTAAAAGCTCTTGCGGCCTTCTCGCTCCACTTCCAGCCAGCCCTCTTTTGCCAGCCTGAAAACAG
Source organism: marine gamma proteobacterium HTCC2080 (assembly GCA_000169115.1). Classification (GTDB taxonomy): domain Bacteria; phylum Pseudomonadota; class Gammaproteobacteria; order Pseudomonadales; family Halieaceae; genus Luminiphilus. The sequence continues at coordinate 1,773 of AAVV01000007.1, read as the reverse complement.
AGGTTCTCACCAGGCGATCATTGACGCCTAAAGCCTCAACTGACTTCGCGATACTGCCCAGCCAAATTTCTCCACCGTGTTGTGAAATGACGTCACCAAACAGTGTGATGATCAGCGATTTCGCCCGCATTGGTTGTCGTTCACTAAATGCGTTGATGATCGGTTGGAGCTGTTTAGAGATGCTCAAGCTGCCTCCTCAATGTTGACTATGCAGGAACTTAAATTCGATACAAAAATATTGCAATTTCTTTGCTGACTGTATTACTTTATCAGCCTCTGAAAACATCGCCACACGGGTAACACGCGCTGTGCAGGAATTCTTAACCAGTCTCAGTGATGTTAGGCAGCTGTCCAATGATGCCCTGCAAACGATGCAGATTAAGCGGCTGCGGCAGACATTAACGCATGTTTATGAAAACTCGCCACATTACCGTGCAAAATTTGCCGAGGCGGGTGTTCATCCTTCTGACCTTGCTTCATTGGAAGATTTAAAAAAGTTCCCATTTACGACCAAGGAGGATCTCCGCAGCCAATATCCATTTGGTTTATTTAGCGTACCCATGGAGCAGGTGACTCGTATTCATGCCTCGAGTGGGACGACAGGAAAGCCGACAGTTGTTGGCTACACAAAGGCAGATATTGAGCATTGGGCGACCTGTGTCGCAAGGTCTATTGAGGCTGCTGGGGGCCGATCAGGTGATCGTGTTCAAATAGCTTACGGATATGGTCTTTTTACTGGAGGGTTGGGCGCACACTACGGTGCTGAGAAATTAGGTTGTACCGTCATCCCGATGTCGGGTGGTCAAACAGAAAAGCAGGTCCAGCTTTTACAAGACTTTCAAACCGACATCATCATGGTTACGCCGTCGTACATGCTCAATATTGCCGATGAGCTAGACCGCCAAGGTGTCGACCCCCGAGAGCTAAACTTGCGTCTTGGGATCTTTGGTGCCGAGCCCTGGACGAACGCTATGCGACAGGCGATCGAAACGCGTTGCGGCATAGACGCGACAGATATCTACGGCCTTTCCGAGGTGATGGGTCCAGGTGTTGCGCAGGAGTTTGTAGGCAGTAAGGATGGCCCCACAATTTGGGAGGACCATTTCCTACCAGAAATCATCGATCCTGATACTGGGGAGGTACTGCAGGACGGAGAGCAAGGGGAGCTGGTGTTTACCAGCCTCACCAAGCAAGCTTTTCCAGTTATCCGCTACCGAACCCGCGACCTTACGCGCTTATTGCCCGGTAGCGAGTGTGTGATGCGCCGAATGGCGAAGATCACGGGACGCACCGACGATATGTTGATCATCCGAGGCGTCAATGTATTTCCCACGCAGATTGAAGAAATATTGCTGAAATTCCCCACTCTAGCGCCCCATTACCAGCTTGAGTTATCAAAGAGTGGAAATATGGATGCCGTTCGATTGCATGTAGAAAAGTGTTTGGGCGCCGTTGCTGATGAGGTTGCGGTTCAAAGCAACGAATTAGTAACTCAAATTAAGTCTTACGTTGGAATCAGTTGCGCACTCAAAGTCCATGATGTTGGTGGCATACCTCGTTCAGAGGGCAAGGCAAAGCGTGTCTTGGATAATCGCTAATCAGAATTTGGGTCGGGTGATACTTGCTGAACGGGAATTGAATATGTCGTTAATAACCTGAGAAAACTTAAATGCAGTGTGCCCCCATGCCCTTGAAAGTGCAGTGGCTTTTAGAAGTTGTTGAATCGCCAGGTGTGCTGCTTGGGTTTGAGTTTTATGAGTCGCGATACGAGCA
>AAVV01000008.1 GCA_000169115.1 marine gamma proteobacterium HTCC2080 | reverse complement strand
ATATTGTGGGCATTGTGCTTCAGTGCAACAACTATGAAATTGTCGATTTGGGTGTCATGGTGCATTGCGAGGAGATTCTGAGGGTCGCTCGCGAAGAACAAGTGGACATTATCGGCTTATCTGGACTCATCACCCCTTCACTGGAGGAAATGTCCCATATTGCTGGAAAAATGCAGCAAGAAGGCTTCCAGATACCCTTAATGATTGGCGGTGCTACCACCTCTAAGGCGCACACAGCTGTCAAAATTTGTCCTGCCTATCAAAACGATGCCGTTGTTTATGTGCCAGATGCCTCACGCAGTGTCAGCGTGGCCAGCCAGCTTTTGGGCTCATCTAAAGCGACCTTCGCGGAAAATATTGCCAACGAGTATGTAGCGGTACGCGATCGAGTAGCTCGCAGAAAAAAACGCAGTGATCGCCTTGCCTACAGTGAAGCCGTTGAATCTGCCTTCCAGTGGAACTGGGATGATTATCAACCGCCTGAACCGAGCTTTTCAGGGGTCAGAGCTTTGAGAGATTATTCCCTCGAAGCTTTAATCAAAACCATTGACTGGACGCCGTTTTTTATCACTTGGGATCTTCATGGAAAATACCCCGCCATACTTGAAGACGCTGTGGTTGGCGAACAGGCCCGCCAGCTGTTCGCCGATGCTCAATCTATGCTGGAGCAGATTATTGCGGAGAACTGGCTGCAAGCCCACGGCGTTATTGGCTTTTGGCGCGCCCAGCGCTTGGGTAGCGACGATATTCGACTATTTAACGAACAGGACCAACCTGTGGCTGATTTACACCATATTCGCCAGCAACTGCAAAAACGTGAAGGAGAAAGCAACTTATCTCTGGCTGATTTTGTGGCTCCTGAAAAGGGTCCATCCGATTGGATGGGCGGTTTCTGTGTCACTACGGGTCACGGAGTTGAGGAGCGTGCCAAAGCTTTTGAGGCTGAACACGACGACTACAACGCGATTATGCTTAAGGCCCTGGCCGACCGCCTCGCGGAGTCCTTTGCAGAGCAGCTGCACCGGGAAGTACGGACAAAGCACTGGGGCTATGCACCGGATGAGTGCCTTGAAAATACCGACTTAATTCGGGAAAAATATCAGGGAATCAGGCCAGCTCCGGGCTACCCGGCTTGTCCAGATCACACTGAAAAAGCGACCTTATTTAGATTACTGGACGTCGAAAAAAACTGCGGGGTATCGCTGACAGAGAGCTATGCTATGTACCCCACTGCTGCGGTCAGTGGACTGTACTTTTCCCATCCAGAATCTCGATATTTTTCGGTGGGTAAAATCGGCAATGATCAAGTGGCCGCCTTGGCAGAGCGCAAAGGCGACGCCGTTGACGATATAAAATACTGGCTAGCCCCGATTCTTGACGAAGTCTGAAACCGACGACAACAAAATAAATCGCGACGCCGGGGGGAGCGAATTGGTATTGTTGGCAGTATCAACACTAGTGATACTCAAGCATTGACATGACGAACAGCGACAACGAAAGACAGCCCCCCGCAACCAAGCTTTCTTGGCTGAGCCTGCTGCAAAAGCGTTTTCGCTGCGGCTTTGGGCGTGCAAAGCGCTAAAAATCGTGACCGAGATTTTAGCGGCGGCAACGCAGGGGTGTTTATTATCGCGGGGTTGATCTTCGCAGCAGTTTTCGTAGGGAGCTTGGTGCTATTGGTACAATTGATTGTGGCGCGTTAGCACGGAATCAGGCGGGCATACCACCAAGCCAAAACACTACCCAAGCAACGACTACAGAGACAATGATGACAGCGGCCAAGCCATCGGCAGCGCCGTCAGACAAATTACTTTGAGACATCGTATTTTTCCTTTCAAATGAGAACAATTTAACCGTTAATATTCAGCGCGCGTAGTTTGAAAGAAACCGGCCCGCAAAGCAAAGCCAATTGTTACCTTATCTGCAGCTGGTGTTTGCCAAAATCGGACGTTGAGCAAACTTACTACTGCACGTCTTTTTCACTACCACGGGGGTTTTATGGATTTTGGTGGCATCACGTTTACATTCGCTGCCATATTTTTGGGGGCGGCAGTGTTTGCCTCTATCGCGCTGTATACCCGCCAACCCATTATTATTGCCTACATTATTTTGGGCGCAGCACTGGGCCCTTTTGGCACCGGCCTTGTGAGCAATACTGCTCTAGTCAGCGACGCAGGGCACGTCGGGATCATTTTCCTGCTATTTTTGCTGGGACTCGATATGCAACCCAAAGCCTTGCTGAACAGCATGAAAAGCTCCAGTTGGGTGGCACTGGCTAGTTCGGGTATCTATATCGCCGTAGGATACGCCATTACACGGGGCTTTGGTTTTACCCACAACGATGCCCTCTTAGTTGGCGCGGCATTGATGTTTTCCTCTACCATCATCGGTATCAAGCTATTACCTACGACGGTTCTACACCATAAACACCTCGGCGAAGTGCTGGTGGCGTTGCTGCTGTTTCAGGACCTGATCGCAATTATTGTACTGGTGTGGTTGCAAAGCGGTGACTCTGACAGCTCTATGGTGTGGTCGCTCGCCCGCCCCATGATCATGCTGCCCTTACTCGTCTTGAGCTGCTGGGCTTCGGTTCGCTTTGTATTAATTCCACTCATCGCGCGATTTGACCGATACCACGAATATATTTTTCTACTCTCGGTCGGGTGGTGCCTTGGAGTAGCAGAGCTTGCCGCACTCATGGGGCTAAGCGCGGAAGTCGGCGCGTTTATCGCTGGCGTAGCAGTCGCTACGAGCCCTATCGCTCAATACATTGCAGTGAGCCTAAAACCTCTTCGCGATTTCTTTCTCGTCATTTTCTTCTTTTCAGTGGGTGCACAATTTGACGTCTCCGCCCTGCCCAGTGTGGCTACAGCAGCGGTGGTTCTGGCACTCAGCTACTTGTGCCTCAAACCCGTGGTTTATCAGATGCTGTTGCGTGGTGTGAGTGAATCACCAAAGCTAGCGTGGAATCTTGGGTTTCGATTGGGCCAATGTAGTGAATTCGCGTTACTCATTGCGGTCGTAGCCCTCGAATCAGGTCGCCTGAGTCCTACTGCCCATACACTGATTCAGGCCACGACGATTCTTACGTTACTGATCTCAAGCTACCTCGTCGTCACCCGACTTCCCACGCCTATCGCCAGCAACGATGCACTGCGGAGGGATTAAGTGCTTTCCTCGCAAAGGGCTGCACCCCCTAAGGGCACAGCTCCAAACTTGCCAATGCTACGGTCGCTGACCAAGAGCCCTCGCCGCTGAGGGCATCACTCAGGTCCTGCGCTGAACCACGCTACAAGTCGTAGCCTCGCTCATCGTGAAGCACCAAATCCAGCCCGATGGTTTCTTCATCACTATCGACGCGAAGTCCCACGAGGGCATCGACCACCTTAAAGAGAATGTAGCTCACGACCAGGGTATACAGAAACGTTGCGCCGACACCTGTCGCCTGAACGGCAAGCTGACCAGCGATACTGTCAATACCGTCGGAGAAACCATTGCCGCTAAAGATGCCCAGATTCGGTGAGCAAAAGACACCTGCCAACAGTGTGCCCAAAATACCACCAACACCGTGGACGGGAAAAACATCGAGACTGTCATCTATTTTCAGACGATTTTTCAAGGTAATCGTTGCGAAGTAGCAGACGACCCCTGCAGTGAGTCCAATCACAACCGCTGCTGCAGGCCCTACTGAGCCTGATGCGGGTGTAATCGTACCCAGACCCGCCACCATACCGGTAACGATGCCTAGAACCGAGGGCTTACCGTGACGCACCCACTCCATAGCCATCCATGCCAAAGAACCGCAAGCTGCAGAAAGATGTGTCACCAGCATCGCCATAGCGGCACTTTGATCCGCCGCCACAGCCGAACCGGCATTAAAACCAAACCATCCCACCCAAAGCATGCCGGCACCTGTCACGGTCATCGTTAGGTTGTGTGGCGGCATGGCCACGGAACCAAACCCTCGACGCGGTCCCATCATGATTGCGGCGACCAAGGCGGCGACACCTGCCGTGATATGAACCACTGTGCCACCGGCAAAATCCTGAAGACCCATGGCGCCCAACCAGCCACCGCCCCAAACCCAGTGACAAATAGGTGCGTAGACAAGTAATAGCCATGCCGTACTGAACAGCAATAGTGCTGAAAACCGAATACGCTCGGCAAAACCGCCAATAATTAGGGCTGGAGTAATAATCGCAAAGGTCATTTGAAACATAACAAACAGGGAGTCGGGAATTGAACCGTTGACGCCATCAATATCAATGCCCATGAGCATTAGATTGCCAAGATCACCAATCCAGGCGCCCTGCTCAACACCGGCAGAGCCAAAGGCCAAGGTGTAACCCGCCACAAACCAAACCACTGACATCAACGCAGCCAAAGCAAAACACTGCATTAACACCGACAAGACGTTACGGACACGCACTAGACCACCGTAGAATAACGACAGTCCCGGCAAGGTCATAAATAAAACCAGCGCAGTCGCGGTCAAGAGCCACGCAGTATCAGCGGAGGAAATCTCCCCAGCCAAAGCGGGAAGAGGTAATAGAAAAGCGCATAACGCTATGAAAGCCGATTTACGTGTAACGTGCATTTTATGTGACCACCACAATGACTATCGAGGTGCGCATAATGCCATATCCTTGCGGCAGTGCCAGTGGCGCCGTACCCTAACCGAATAAAATACATGTGTTGTTTCGTTTTGATTTGGAGTTCCTTATGCTTCGCGCGCTCATTTTCTGCATTTTTATTAGCATCAGCGGCCTGATTACGGCCCAGCCAGCGGAAGCGCCCGCCTCCCCGCATAACCCTCGCTCCGTAATTCTCATTATTGGTGACGGTTTTGATGACCAGCATGTCACTATGGGTCGCAACTTTCTTGCAGGCCATGACGGTGAGTTGGTCATCGACACCCTGCCCGTCAGAGCTGCCGTTCAAGTTCAAACGGTGGGCAAAGATACACAATGGGTATACGTCGCTGACTCAGCGAATACAGCCACTACTTTGGCAACTGGGGTCACGACTCAGATGGGAAGGGTTGGCACGAGTGCTACAGATGAAGATTTAGTTACCATCGCCCAACGGGCGAATGCAGCAGGATTTAAGACCGGTATCGTGAGTAGCAGTTCGGTCACAGACGCAACCCCTGCCAGCTTTATGAGCCACGTTTCCAGCCGCGGTTGTGAAAATCCCGATATTATTTTGGGCGGCGAGCTTTACAGCGTTGCTTATGAGGGATGCCCACAGGATGCCACTGTTAATGGCGGCCCCGGTTCAATTGCCGAGCAGATTGTGAAGGCACCCATTGACGTGATCCTTGGCGGGGGGCTAAGCCACTTCACCACAAGCGACCCCAAATCAGGAAAGACCGCAATAATGATGGCTGAGTCTCTGCCCGTAAGTATTGTTACGGATCCCGCTATGCTGACTCAGGCAGACTCCAATCAGCGATTAATCGGATTATTCGCTACCGGACACCTTCCGGTGAGACTGCAAGGTTCTGACGGTCGAGGGGCCGAGCAGCCCGACACTAGCACGCTCAACAAATTGGATTGGCGCCTAGGCAGTGTGACCCAGCCAGACCCCATAAAATGTGAACCCAATCCCGCCTATGGCAATACGCCAGGGCTGGCGAAGTTAACTGAAGTTGCTCTCGATCGGCTGACGCAAGACAACGATACAGGTTTATTTTTGATGGTCGAATCGGCTTCTATAGATAAAGAGAGCCACGTCCGTAATCCCTGTGGCTCTCTCGGTGAGATCGCGCAACTTGAAGAAGTTGTAAGCGTCGCACTGACTTTTGCCCAGACACATCCAGAGACGCTGATCATTGTGACCTCCGATCATGCCCAGGCAGCTCAAATTATTCCCGAGCCCAGTCTGTACGCTGATATTCCTGTCCCCGTTTACTCACCGGGTCACGTCGCGCGCCTCATCATGCCTGATGGCAGCTTGATGACTATTAATTACGCCACCAATGGCTTTGTTTCAGAGGAACATACCGGGGCTAATGTGCCACTTTTTGCCAATGACGTTGGTCAGGGGCTAATACCCGCGTTTCTGCGCCAACGCGAAGTACACGACGTTATGGCAAGCTTCTTAGGTTTGTAGGTCTTCCCGACATACACAGACAACGAAGCCAGTCGTTCAAACCAACATTTTGGAATGCATGAATGAGTCTTACTAACATTAACGGCCGTGCGGTATCGCGCATTTGTTTAGGAACCATGACTTGGGGCGAGCAAAATACCGAGCAGGAGGCTCATGCCCAAATTGATTATGCACTAGAGCATGGTATTAATTTCATGGACGCGGCTGAGATGTACCCCGTGCCGCCGCGGGCTGAGACTCAGGGGCGAACCGAGCAATATATTGGCACCTGGTTTGCCAATTCGAAACGGCGTGAAGATTGGATACTTGCGACAAAAGCCACAGGTCCTCGTGAGGAGTTTGATTTTTTACGCGGTGGCCCGCGCTTTATCCGGGAGCACCTTGTAGAAGCCGTCGATAATAGCCTGCAACGATTGCAGACTGATTATATCGACCTCTACCAATTGCATTGGCCCGAACGCCCCACCAACAGCTTCGGGGTGAGAGGCTACACTCACCTACCCGATGCAGAATCAAACTGGACACCCATCGAGGAGGTCATGCGCACGCTCGAAGTACTTATCCAACAGGGCAAGATCCGGGGCTATGGAATCTCCAATGAAACACCTTGGGGTGCCATGACGTTTTTACAAACCGCAGACCGCGAGGGTCTGCCCCGGCCGCAGTCAATTCAGAACCCGTACAGCTTGTTGAACCGAACCTATGAGATTGGTCTGGCTGAGATATCTCATCGCGAAGACATTGGCCTGCTTGCCTATTCTCCACTAGCCATGGGGTTACTGACGGGTAAGTACCGCAACGGCGCACTCCCAGAAGGATCTAGGCTGGCTTTATTCAAACGTTTCGCACGCTATGCATCAGAACCGACTTGGGAGGCAGCTGAGCGCTACGTCGCACTAGCCGAGGAACACGACTTAAACCCTGCGCAAATGGCACTGGCTTTCGTCAACTCTCGCCCTTTTCTACTGTCGAATATTATTGGTGCAACCAGTGTGGCCCAACTGGAAGAAAACATACGCAGCCTCGACGTTGTGCTGTCAAAAGAGGTTCGAGCCGGAATCAAGGCCATACATCAAGCCATTCCCGACCCAGCGCCTTGAAACCCAGCACCCAAAGCCTAGACCTTAGACCTTAGACCTTAGACCTTAGACCTTAGACCTTAGACCTTAGACCTTAGACTTTAGACTTTAGACCTCAGAGATTAACCCAGCTATTGAGTGCCCTGAGGCGAAAGGCCGTACCTCGGTAGCTCAAGATCACGCTGTCAGCCAGAATTTCTTCAACCTTAAACCCACTGCGTTGCTGACCCACACCCAATACCGTACCATTCAACGTGACTTGAGACGAGCCATCCGGCCGCCAATCATGAACGGTGTACATAACACTGGGAATTGCATTCTTCTTTTGCTGCGACAAGTTCTCAATAAGTGGCGTGCTGTGAGCAACCAGGGCAGGCTTGCCCAGCTCAGCCTGCACGCGCTTGACAACGGCTGCAATGTCTAACGGCAGAGTGCCTGAGACGTCATCCTCTGCAACGTTGTCAGGCGCGAGGTTCCCTTGGGCCACCGCCGAAGACGCACCCAGCGGCGTTTCAGCAATGTCCATAGTGTCCGTTGTTGGTGATGGTGACCGTGTTGAGGGCTGCACGTCTAACCCAGTGAATGTGGAGTCCTCAGACGCGGCCGCAAGATTCGATGCAGCAATTGACGCAGGAACATCTGAACCCTCACCCGGCTGCCTCTCAACACCACGATACAGCGCTGCCACACGGGTGCTGTCCGGCACGCTGTTCTTCGTCGTGGGTTTTGCCTGATTTTGCATCTCGGCTCTCACAGTCCTGGGAGTCATTCCAGAGATTGGGAGCGCCGGTAGAGCTTCAGAAGTGTTGCGAATTGGGGTTCCAAGGGGATCGGTGGCTGCCTGCGGCGTACCGCTTAGCTGCATCTTGTTTTGCTGAGGTTTCGCCACAGCAAAGGTTTGTGAGGAATCCTGAATCACCACAACGCTGAAGCCGACAACAACCACGAGCCCAGTGCTTAGGGCCAGCGCTTTAAACCCAAAGCTCGGTGCGGCGGCCTTTACCGAAAATTCGTGACTGGTATCGATTGAAGGCACCGCGTTAGGAACATCGCCATCTTCTCGAGAACGTTTTAGGGCATCTAGAATCATCGACATATCAAGGCCCTTCCATCAGCCACTGCGCACGACGAAGCGCCGCACCCGAGACTAATCCTTTACCCAATGCATCGTTAAGTTTTAACAACGTTTGAACACCCACGACGCCATCGGCAGTGAGATTATTTTGGGCCTGAAACAACCGGACTCGCTCTGCTAGAGCCGGGGTAAAACGCTGTTTGGTTAACGGCGTGACTTGCTGATCCAGCGTTGCAAACAGTTGCGCCACCACCGCGACTGCGGGATCAATATCCCCCTCGACCAAGGGTCGATTCCATCCCTGAGGAGGTTGCCAAAACATACGATAGCGACCTCGCCAAGCCGTCGCCATATCGACCAGCCTGATGGATTTTATTCCGTCATTACTGAGCACCCACGCTAGCGGGCCCTCAAAAGCCACCACCAGCGTCGCTGCTGAAAAGCGTGCTGGGGTTTGCATATCGAGCATTACTGGTCGATTGAGGGCAATGACCGAATCCCAAACTTGGGCAGTGCCCTGTTGGCAGCGTAGGCTATCGACGTCAGGTTCATTTTCTAAGCCACTGCAAACTTCTGCCGGGAAGGGCGCGTCACTATTGAGCTGCCATAGCTGCTCGAGGGCCCTAGCCTCGTTTATCATCCACCCTGCGGCCTGCGGTTCACTCCTAGCGCCCACATTTTGCACAGTGTCAGTGCCAGAATCAGCAGCATTCACCGAGGCATCGTTAATCAAGTTGTCGGCAGCTGTAGGAACTGGCATTGGTGACGGGCCAGCCCTAAAACCAACCGCAAGTAGCAGTAACAAACCGCCAAAACAGACACCGCTAAAAATCCAAAGCCACGGTGGCACCGAAGACCGATTCACCGAGGCATGAGCTGTGCCAAAAACCTCTTCAGCCGCAGCTGCAACGTGGCGGCGGTTGACGCGATCAAGTTTACGGCCATACGCCCCTAGCAACGCCCGATCACACAGAAGGTTAATTTGCCGTGGAATTCCCTGAGCGCGCTTATGAATAGCACGCACCACACCCGGGGCAAACAGCTCACGCCCGGAGGGTAATCCCGCAACCTGTAGGCGGTGTCTAATGTAAGCGTTCGTTTCCTCAAGGCTCAATGCCTCGAGGTTGTAGCGGGCTGTTATGCGCTGGTTAAGTTGCCTTAACTCCGGCCTGCCCAGCTTTTCCGTTAGCTCCGGCTGGCCAATGAGAATAATCTGGAGAAGCTTCTCGCTGTCGGTTTCAAGATTGGTCAGCAATCGAATTTGCTCGAGAACGTCGAAATCTAGGTGCTGGGCCTCATCGATCATAAGCACCGTCTTACGGCCCTTATCGTGATTGTTCAGCAGAAATCGATGCAGAGCATCGGTGAGATCCTTTAAGCTGTGATGACCTTTGGGGTAATCAATGGCCAATTCATCACAAACTGTAGCTAACAGCTCGACCGCGCTGAGAGCCGGGTTAAGCACAATGGCGAGATCCACATTGCCCGGTAACTGCTCCAAAAGCGCGCGGTTTATGGTGGTTTTACCCGTGCCGACTTCACCCGTCAGCAGAATAAAACCACCTCCACTGCCCACCCCGTACAACAGGTGAGCGAGGGCGTCGCGATGCCTGGGGCTCATAAACAGGTAGCGTGGATTAACCGAAATGGAAAACGGCGACTCCACTAAACCAAAATATTTGTAATACATGGTCCGAATTCTTCAAAAAGCCGCACTTTTTGCGGAAGTCGACAGCTTCGCACAGTTAAGGAAACCTCGAAACATACTTGAGCGACAAAAAAACATACTGTATGTTCAAATCCCAAATTTAGCCTGAACCCCACATTAAGCACGATTGAGTCCAAGGAGACTTCGCTATGGCTTTGCCGCCCATCCTTAAAGATACACTTCGCCTGCCCATTATTGCCTCGCCGCTATTTATTATTTCTAACCCAGACCTTGTCATAGCGCAGTGCAAAGCCGGGATCGTGGGATCGTTCCCTGCTCTAAACGCCAGACCTGAGCCTGTGCTGGATCAGTGGCTGCAGCGCATTAACGACGAGCTTGATCGCCACAACCAAGAAAACCCAGACTCACCCGCCGCACCCTATGCGGTAAATCAGATTGTTCATGGCTCAAACGCCCGTTTGGAATACGACATGGAAATGTGCGTGAAATACAAAGCACCCATTGTCATTACCTCTCTGGGCGCAAAAGAGTGGGTCAACGAAGCTGTGCACAGCTATGGCGGCATTACGCTGCATGACATCATTAACAACCGCTTCGCTAAAAAAGCCGTTGAAAAAGGCGCTGATGGCCTCATTGCCGTCGCCAGCGGTGCAGGCGGCCATGCCGGCACCCAGTCACCCTTTGCTCTTATTCAAGAGATTCGCGAATGGTTTGAAGGCCCGCTCATTCTTTCCGGTGCCATTGCCACGGGAGATGCGGTACTCGCGGCTCAGGCCATGGGAGCCGATTTGGGCTACATCGGTTCAGCCTTTATTGCCACTGACGAGGCCAATGCTGAGCAAGGCTACAAGCAAGCTATTGTTGACTGTGGCGCCGATGACATTGTGTACAGCAACTTGTTCACCGGTGTCCATGGCAACTACTTGCGCCCCTCTATTGAGAGCGCTGGTCTAGACCCCGACAACCTCCCCGTCAGCGATCCCACGCAAATGAATTTTGGTTCAGGGGGCAATACCGACGCCAAAGCCTGGAAAGATATCTGGGGCTCCGGTCAGGGTATCGGCGCCGTTAAGAGCTTGGGCCCCACCGCCGATTACGTGGCGCAATTGGCCGCACAATACAACGCTGCAAAAGCACGGGTAATGGGTTAATGAGCGACTCAACGCCAAAAATTCCACGGTCTGCAGAAGACGACTACAGCGAAGAGAGCCTGGCAGCACGCCAGGCCTTTATTGAAGCCCAAACCGGCGTGGCGTTAAACCACACCAAGCAGTACTCCTATGACCCCCATGTCATGGCGGGCAATATCGAGAACATTTGGGGAGTTGCCCAAATCCCAATTGGGGTGGCCGGCCCGCTGCTGGTGAACGGAGAGCACGCTCAGGGGGAGTTCTATGTGCCGATGGCCACCGTCGAGGGCACTATGCTGGCCAGCTACAACCGTGGCATGAAGGTCATTCGGGAGTCGGGAGGGGTCACCACGACGGTGTCTGCGGAATCGATGCAGCGCGCCCCAGTATTTATTTTTGCTGACGCCCGTGACGCCCGTGATTTTCAGGTTTGGTTACGTGCCAACTTTGACGCGATTAAAGCCCAAGCCGAGAGCACAACCTCGGTCGGTAAACTCCTAGAAATTGAGAATTACCACGCTCATAACTTCATAGCCACGCGCTTTGATTACTCCACGGGCGATGCGGCCGGACAAAATATGACCAGTCGAGCCACCTTCTTTGCCTGTGAATGGATACGTGAAAATTACCCCGGAAACATGCGCAACTATATGCTCTCGGGTAATTTTGATACGGAAAAGAAAACGTCCTCGGTCAACATGCTGAAAGGCCGCGGCCGACGCGTTACTGCTGAAATTACCATTCCGCGCAAAGTGCTCATGGACAATCTCCGCATTACACCCGAGCAAATGCAATACGGGTATCAGGTATCGACTTTGGCCGCGTTTATGTCCAACAGTTCCAACAATGCCAGCCATCCCGCCAATGGCTTGGCCGCCCTTTACTTAGCTACGGGGCAAGACATCGCCAATATTGGCGAGTCCAACCAGTGCACGGTGTATCAGCGCGCCACCCGCGATGGCGACCATTATTTCTCGATAACCCTACCTTCGATCATTATGGCGAGCTACGGCGGCGGTACTAATTTGCCGACCCAAAGCGAGTGTCTGAAAATGATGGATTGCTTTGGTCAGGACAAAGCCCTCAAGCTCTGTGAGATTGCTGCCGGCCTGGTCGTCGCAGGGGAGCTTTCTCTCGCCGCCGCGACGCGCATCGATAAAGCAACGCGGACCAATGAATGGGTCGATGCTCATGAGCGCTTGGGACGCAATCGTTGATCTGGGGTCGTAGACTGAACGCCTTACACAGGCCCATCGTCAGTAAATCTAGAAGAGGCTCTGAGCGATAGCTCGGGGCCCCTTTTGGTACCCCACGGCTAACATCGCAGCAAAACCACGTCAGACCACTCGTTCGTAACCACCCCCCCTATAATTTGGATTGGACTGGATTGGACTGGATTGGACTGGATTGGAGTGACGTTCTAGGACCTCCTACGCTATTATCAAGCACAGCTTGTTAGGCCGGAGTCATGCGAGACGATGAGAAACCAAACCGAATCGGGATTTACCCTCGTTGAGTTACTGATTGCGGCGGTTATTGTGGGCGTGCTTACTGCAGTAGCCCTGCCCGCTTATCAAGACTTCGTTAAATCAAGTCGCAGAGCTGACGCGCGAAACGCGCTGCTGGCATTGCAAATTGCTCAAGAACGTTACCGCAGCAACGGCACAAGCTATGGCACGCTGGCACAGCTGACATCGAGCTACGGCATAGCGAGCACGTCTGAAGCCGGGTACTACACCATCAACGTTACCGCCAATTCGGGAACCTCTTATACAGCCACTGCGACACCCACTGGCACACAACAGACCGACAGCTGTGGCACTTTCGCCGTGCAAGATGGCGCCCCTTTAATGACGGGAAGCTATGCCAATGGTGATTGTTGGCGCTAAATCTCGTGGGCGTGCGACGAAAAAGAGTTCACCGTTTCTAAAGTTGAGTAACGCAGATAGGCTTTGGAGGGTTTAATGACCAACCCTATAAATAACGATAGCAGCGCGCCCGGATATCTGAGCATTGATCCATGGGGCTTCTTTAAAACATTGCTCACAATCATTGTTGTGCTGCATATTTTTAGCGCCTTCGCGGTTTGGGCTCGGGTGTCGGGTGCCCCTTGGTACATCAATGACTTTGCCGAGTACTTCAACGTCGGGATTGAGCAAAATATTCCCACCCTGTATTCGGTACTTACTTGGACAACCGCAGCTGCTATCACGGGTTTAATTGCCCACTTTGAAGTATCAGAAAAAGCACGCTTCATGGGACGTTGGCGCGCGCTGAGTTTTATTTTTTTATTTCTCGCCCTCGACGAGGGCACCACCTTTCATGAGCACATCGGTAGTTTGACCGAAGAGTACCTAACACCCATGGGCTGGCTAGCGCCAACGGGGTATCTCTACTTTATTTGGGTATTGCCCTACGGTGCATTGGTCGTACTGCTGGCGGGGTTATATGCACCTTTTCTTGACGCTCTGCCAAGTCGCACCAAATGGGGCCTGATACTCAGCGCTACAGTATTTTTAGCGGGCGCTATGGGTATCGAAATGGTCAGTGCCTCGGTGTACGAGCAACAAACCGTGCGGCATTCGGCTTTGTATGCCGTGTTGTATTCCATTGAGGAGTTCATGGAAATGCTGGGAGTAGCCCTGCTGAACTTCTTTATGCTCGACTATCTCAAGGTCCGCGTCCCCGCATTGTCACTGTCATGGCGGCAGTGAGGAGGAGAGACGAGGATAAACGTCCGTAACATCTTATTCGCCGATAGCCTAAAAAAACACGATGCAGCAGAAGGTTACCTTGGGAATAACGCCACTAAGGGTATTTCTCAGATTTAGTTTTAGCAGAGGGACACTGGGCCTTTTGCGATTTCCCGGTAGCAGACTTTAATTTTCCGCTCTTACTACTTACGCTATAACACTGGCACGCTGTCGTATCTGGCAAGTAATAACCCTCTTCCGCCTTGCCCTTGCTGTCTACGTAAGTGCCGTAGAGCGCTTCACATACTTCACCCTCAACGGTGATACCTATGGAGATTCCTTGCACGCCGGAAGTGCAAACTCCGGTTTGAGTAGCGGTGACCGTACATGTTCCAGTTGAGGGCCCGTAGGTGAGAGTTGTGCCGGAAAGTGAACAAGCCCCGCTCGCACCTATGTTGTATTGTGAAGGGCTGAAAGTACTCCCACCACTCACGTTACTCCCGTTTACCGTAACGCTGTTGTCTATGATATCGCTGGTTTGCAGGCCGGAAAAGCTCAGAGGATTAAACGCGGGACAACCAATAGTTATAGCTTTTTGGTCCGACCCCTCAGCAAAGGTGCAGTTTTGACCGGGCTGAACGGCCTTAAAAGTACAAAGACCCTCTCCTACAGACGTGAGCGTTGATCCGGATACACTGCAGGAACCGGGTGTTAAACTACTAAAAGAGATCGGATTGTTTGAGCCACCACCAGTAGCCGTTAAGTTGCCTGACTGCCCCAACGTCAGCGAACCGGGATAACCAACAATATTCACCGTCTGAGCAGTGGCAGTGCAGCTAACACTATCAGATTTGTCGTTTTTGTAGGTGACAGATTTCGAAGACTTCGACTTACTCGTCGTATTACAGTCTGTCCCGTCTGACTTTTTAGATTTTCCCTTACCTTTTTTAGAGCCTGTTGAAACAATGCAATCATCGTCAACACCTGGACAACTTACACCCACACAAACGGGCACCGTGGGGCTGGAGACCGAGACAAAGCCTCTGCGCTCGGGATGATAGGAGTGAAGACCAAATTTCGAGTTAGCGTCCCCTCCTGACTCATAAGGGTTTAACCATGTAATTGATGCCTCAAACTTGGTTCGGTTCACACCAGCCACCGCGTTAACGTCGCCCAAGGTAAAGCCACTGATTCGCTGTGTCGGAGAAACCACGCCATTGACTAGACTTGCGTTGTAGTTCGGGTCGCTAGGGTTAACCAAGGCTATTTCGTGTTTTCCAAGATCCATAACAGAAACAAGGCGCACCAAGGCATCGGTACGATTTCGAGTTTCAGACAACGTTTGTGTCCACCCGCCCAACAACGTCACTGAACCCGCAACTGTGAGTGCTAAAATAGCGGACGCAACCAAAACTTCAACAAACCCCATGCCACCTTGCTTTGGTGGCTTTTGCGGTGTTGATAGTTTCACCTTACTCACATCAATTCTCCTGCACTTTCCACGTGCCGGCCGTACCGTACACTCCAGTTACCGGGAATAACTTGGTGTCATATATCCCGCCAACCTCAGCAGATATGATTTCAAGATTTTTCTTTAAAATTTTAAGATCGCCATTAATAATCAGTGTTCCCAGCATCATAAACCGTTGCCATTCATCTGCAGTACAAGCCAAGGCTGCATTTTCAGGGTTTGAAGCGCCTTCAATATACAATACGCCGATGATGATATAGCTGCCGCTACTTTGAAACCCAAGATTGGGGCAACCAGCGCCACGATAAATAATGACCGCAGGATTAGCAAAAGTGCCCCAAGCGCTGAAAGTATCGCCTGGCTGCGGCGCACCACCGTAATCAAATGTCGCGGTATTGTTTGGCCATTGTGTAGACCCGTTTGACCTCTTTTGTATGGTGTTTGGCCAAGTCTGCCCAGTATCGGGTGCACTCCCCGGAGCGGGCGCTGCCCCATTCCAGTAGTAAATATTCATATCGGCCAGTGCGTTTGGCTGATTGACTCTCAGGTCATCAAACCAATCTCTTGACTCTGTGAAAATACGAGGCCAAAGATCGCCACCACTGTACTGCGATAACCCAATGGGTTCTGCCGAGTTGGCGAAACGTCCACTCTGGGTGCCGACGAGGTGGCTGTTGAGGCGCCAGATCGACTCTGGAGCTTCGGCTGCACCCTCCTCAGGCTGACTTCCAGTTCCTTCATCACATGGACTTCCGGCCGTGCCGTTGAGTGCTGTGCGGCGCGTGGGGCCTCGATAATAGGTGATGTAGTCCAGAGTATCATTGTGAGGCACGAGGTCGGCATATATATCAGGAGTCCCACTAGCAACGTTTAGGCAACCCGCGACTACCAACGGCGCATCTAAAGCACTCGGTTGTAACAGCGTGTTGAGAGAGACCCATTGGCTGACCGTCGCCCCCTGCCCTGTGCTGCTAGCCGCGCGACCAATAACCTTTAGAAGGGACTCCCCGGGAGGACCTGCCTCAAAACCAAAGGAAAGGGTGTAAGCCCGACTTGTCGTTTGTCCCCCCATGTTTACTATCGGAAAGGAAAGGGGAGTTGCAACTGTGTGAGGCGCAGAAGGCCACAAATGCGTGGTATAGCTATTGCTGCTAGACGCGAGCCACTCCATACCCTGTGCCATGGCTTCCTCAGCGGCCAAGAACCCTTCGGTGGCGCTGTGCGTATTCGAAGTCAGGCGAACAGAATTGACCGTCGATGTCGTCATGCTACGCACGGCAAGCAAAGTTAACAAACCCAATACGGCAACAAAGAAAATTGTGTAGGCCCCCTGCTGAGCGCGCCGAGCACCCAAACGCCACCAGCACAGCGTCATGAGGCTGCCGCCTGAATAAGTACCGCGTTGCGGGGTTTGGCATAGAGTTCGACATAAATCTTATCGTCGGGGTCATTGGCACACTGGTTATCGATGCTTTTGGGGTATGCACATAGCGTTACCTTGTAAAGACGGTCAATTCGACAAGACAATGCCGTAGAGCCGCAGGCTTGCAAGCTGGTGTTGCCGTAGGTATCACAGGGGGCCGCTCCCGCGACACCCAAAACGCAGTCGTTGTCACCGTCAGCAATATTCTCGTTGATAAGCTCCACCGTAAATGTATCGACAAACACATCGCCCAACCTGGTCACCGGCACCCAAGGTGCCGTTGCGGGCGGCGCAGTGCACCCAGACACCGGTGCACCTCCAGAGTATTCCCCTGGGTGAACACCAGCAGTGGCTTCGAGCACATGGTTACGAAGTCGGTAGCCAAATCTATGATGGACCTGCACCACTGTCCCGGCGCCAGCGCAACCAGCGACTCCATCTCCAGCTGCGCATGTGTGTTGCTGTACATAGGAGACGAGCACGCAGTCGGTCGTCGTCGCCCCCGACATGGTTGGCGCGCCCGACGTACCAAATTCTATCGCAGGAAAATCACCCTCGTCCCCTGCCGAGGCACCGAACCCCTGAGTGGTCAATAGGTAAGAGCTGAGCGCAGCGGGCGTACCCCGGTAACCTGCTCGGCGTATGTCGTCTAGCAAGGACGCCGCTGGTGAATATATTTGCTCTGTGCGCGCCGCAGCGTCGTAGACATCTTTACTGGAACCCACTGTCGTCACATAGAAAGTCGTTCCAGCCAGTGCGATAAAGCTTCCAATGGCAATAGCCACCATAAGTTCTGTCAGGCTGAACCCCCACACAGCTTTCCCTGCTATTAAACTCCGCACGCCCTTTAGCTGCATGTTCTATACCCGAGGTCGCCATTAGGTGAACACACAAAAACTCCGCCTAGCAAATTTCGCTCGATTTTAGCACTTAGACTGCCGAGGGTGAAGGTAATGGAACCGGTCCCAGCAGCGTCTAGGCTTCTCACAGTTGTAATCGTAAAAGCGGCCGTCCCCCCCGCCTTATTCCATCCGGTCACTGCCGCGGTTACACCGCCACCGTAATCATTATAGGTCCTGGCTACCGTGGGCGTGCTTCCAGAACTCACTATAGTGTAGTTCCAAGACACACCTTCATTAAATGTGACGGTTACCGTGCCACTGAGCCCGAGCGTGAGGGCTTCTGTGCGGGCAACCTGAAGATCAGATAGTGTCGTTTCTACCACGGCTTTTAGCCGCTGCCCTTTGATTAGGTTCTGAAAGGCAGGAGCCGCAATAGCAACCAGTATCGCCATCACAACGAGAGCCACCAATAACTCTACCAAGGTGAAACCTTTGGTGCTTGTTTTCAATAAGTTCTCCACCACACACCTTTACTAACGCCGCACGACTAACGCCGCACGACCATAACACCACTGTGCCGTACTGCACTGAAGTGGCTTTAACTACGGGCCCTGAGCGAGTGAGCCCGCAGACCTCGTGCCGACTACGTCCACTGGGTTAATTCAGCATAAATGCCCTCAACCTTGGCGCCTAGACTACCACTGTCCAAGCGTCAGCCACAAAATATAGCGAGTGCTCTAAACCACCAGTAGAGCGGATTGACTACCCAACCCGAAAGAGTTGTGGGCCTCTGGTTGAGCGTCGTGGAGCCAACACACTTTGCAAACAAACCCCACAACAATTTCGGGGAATACACAGTAACGATGCTATGGGCTCCTATATCTGTCGTTGAGTCTCACTCTGTGCGCGGCAAAAACGTATAGAGATTTACAGAGGACATGGTGTTCAATGCTGTAAACTGTGCGCTTTACTACTAGGGGACCTCAAATGCGCAAGCTCTCTACCTACCCAATGAAAACGTTTGTCGCTTTTTTACTCTGCGCCCTGTTTTCAGTTGGTGTACAAAGCGACCCCACAACAAAACAAGACGCCATAGCGGCGCCGGAATTCAGCCTGCCTGCCATTGCCAATGCCGAAGGCGTTATTTCACTGGCTAATTACAAAGGATCCGTCACCTACCTCGATTTCTGGGCCTCGTGGTGTGGCCCCTGCCGTTTGTCTCTACCCGCACTTGACGAAATCTATCAGGAGCTCGCACCAATGGGGCTCAAAGTCATGGCAGTCAGTGTTGATGTCGTTGAGGAGGATGCGTGGGACTTCTTGGCGCGGTATCCCGTCACGTATCCCGTTACCATTGACACCGAGGGCAACGTACCGAAAGCCTACGCCGTCAACGGCATGCCGTCGGGTTACTTAATCGATCGCGAAGGACGCGTTAGGGCCGTTCACGTCGGGTTTAAACGAGGAGATGAGGATGCACTACGCGCTGAAATTCTGCAGCTTCTGGAAGAATAAAACTCTAAAAACCTACCGGTTTTTTTGTCTTTTTGTTCTTATTGGAATAACCGGTTGTTCGGGTCTCGAACCCGTGGCGGCGTGGGAGCGCGGCTACCTCGCTGAGGAGGCTATGCAATGGCAATCGAGCACCCGCGAAGCTAAATTTAAGGGTCACGTTTATACCAGCAAAGAGGCATCCTCTGGGGGTAACGGTGCTGCAGGAGGTGGTTGTGGCTGTAATTGAGCCCGGTGTAAAAGGCGCGCATTCCATATCCACCATTAGGCAGTCACCATTGGTGCGAACCCTCGGCGCCGCTGTGGCTGCCCTGCCCGCCTACCAAAACACCTACGCCGATGCGCCTCCGGAGTTCACCGAGGTAGGATTACGCTACAGCCATTACAGCGAAGATAACCTGTCTACGGATAACTTGATTGCCGGAGCTCGCGGCCGTTACGACATTGATGTCACTCAGCTCTGGATCGAGGCGCCCGTAGGCTCGAATTGGTCTGTCGCTGTCGATGTTCAAAACGACTCGATGAGCGGCGCATCGCCATGGTTCGTCGGCACTCAAATCGATGGCCAGCCCGGCGTGATAATGAGCGGTGCGAGCATTTACGATAATCGCGTTGAAGTGGGTGCCACCACGCGTTACTTCTGGGCCGATGGCAACGCCGGGTTTAATGTGACGCACTCCAAGGAAGACGACTACGAAGCCTTGGCCCTCGCATTCGACGTGGCTTGGAACAGCAGTGACAATTCAAGAACCTGGTCGGCTTCGGCAAGCACCTCTAACGACAGGGTCGAACCCGTAAACGGCAACATCCCCGTATTTATCGACAGTGAAGACATTGACACGGCCTCGGTCTACTTTGGCGTCAGCCAGATTCTGTCTAGCACCGCTATTGTGCGTATTGGCTTGGGTTATACCTTTAGCGAAGGCTATCTGTCTGACCCTTACAAGCTGTTTGATGCGCGCCCCGATGAACACGGCCGTACGGCGCTTAGCGGTGGTTATCGAAAGTTCTTTCCAGAGGCTCAAGGCGCCCTGCAAATCGACTACCGCTATTACTCTGATGATTGGGGCACTGACTCCCATACTGCCGAGGTGGCCTGGCATCAAAATTTTGAACGCTTCGCACTTACACCTTACCTGCGCTATTACAGCCAAAGAGAGGCGGATTTTTTCAGCGTCATCGCTGATTTAGACGAAGAATTTTATGCCGATGATTTTAGACTGTCGTCCTATGGCGCCTTAACCGTTGGGCTGAGAAGCTCGATTCAAATTGGCGAATGGCAAATGGAAGGACAGCTCGAGCGTTATGAAAGTGATAACGATTGGGGGTTATACGACGGAGAGGCGGCTCCCGCCCTAGTGAATTTTTGGCGCGCCACCATTGGCATCAGCTGGCGCTTTGACTGACCCGCTCACCGTTACAGAGCATGCCTTCAAAGTGATGGGCGGCCCCGCTCGGCTGGTTATAGAACACGCAGCGGCCCATACCGTCAGTGCGCGAGCGGCTTGTCAGACGATCGAGAGGCTGTTGCGTGATCTCGAAGCGCGGTACAGCCGTTATCGCGAAAACAGTTTAATCAGCCAAATTAACCGTCTTGCCGGCACCGGAAAGTTAACCCCTGTTGATGAAGAGACCCTGGCATTACTGACGTTTTGTGAGCGTTTGTGGGAACAAAGCCATGGTTTATTTGACCCCACGGCAGGCGTTCTGAGGCAAGTCTGGGATTTTTCTCGGGGACAGCAAGGCGATGTCAGCGAACTGCCAAATCTGCTAGCGAAAGTGGGCTGGTCTAAGGTGAAACAAAGCGTAAAAGGTGTTGGGTTGAGCGATGCTGGGATGGAATTGGACTTCGGCGGTGTCGTGAAAGAATATGGCGCAGACAAGGCCGCGCAATCTTTGCGGGACCACGGTTTCAATCACGCGCTGGTGGAACTTGCCGGGGATGTGGTGGCCGTAGGCAGTAAAGCCTCAGGGGCACCTTGGCATATTGGAATCAGCGACCCTGAAGCTCCATCGAAGACCTTGGTCACGGTTGAACTCAGCAATTGTGCCCTGGCCACCAGCGGCAGCTACCAACGCTTTATTGAAATTAACAGCCGACGCTACAGCCACTTCCTTAACCCCCAATCGGGGTGGCCAGTCGAGGGCGCCGCAAGCGTCAGTGTCATTTCAGACAGTTGTCTCACAGCGGGCGCGGTCGCTACCGTTGCCTGCCTGAACATTGCCAACAATGCCACCGCATGGCTCAATGAGGCTGGGCTGCCCTGGCTGAGCATTGATCCATTGGGGAAATGCTTAGGTCCCCTCGCCCCCTGATCATCCAGCCAACGACATTGGCCGTAACTGAATATCCATTACTGCATTTGGTTCCCCATCATGCCAGATACGCTCTATTACGACGGCCAGTGCCCTCTCTGCGTTAAGGAGATGGATAAACTGCGCGTCATCAAAGATGAACAGCTACAGTTAGTCGATATTCATGGGCTGAGTGAGCCGAACAGCCCGGTCGACAAAGACCAGTTACTACGCGTGCTCCACTTGGAGCGCGATGGGCAAATGGTCACCGGAATTGAGGCCAACGTTGCCGCTTGGCAGCACACCCGTTACGGGGTGCTTTGGCGGTGGATGACCTGGCCTCTCATTCGTCCCATTGTGGAGCTCGCCTACAATCGATGGGCGCGCTGGCGCTACGACCGACTCTACAAGGCGGAGCCGTAACTTATGAGCAACTGGACCGCAGAAGAGCTCGGAGCATTACCCAGCCGGTATCGAGGCAATTTGATTAATGGTATTGCTGGGTTTAAACCCGCTTTGCTGGTGGGGACTGCCGACAGACAGGGACAAAGCAACCTCGCGGTTTTCTCTGGCGTCTTTCATATTGGTGCCAGCCCACCTGTGCTGGGATTAATCGTAAGGCCCTGCCCAGAGGGCACTGAACGTCATACCCTCGATAACATACTGGCAACTGAGGTATTCACCCTCAACCATATTACCGAGCCCATGATACCGGCCGCCCATCAAACCTCAGCGCGCTACCCCCGAAGCGACTCCGAGTTTGACGCGACTGAACTCACTGAAGAATGGATCCCCGAATTTGCTGCGCCAGCCGTTAAAGAATCACCCGTGAAGCTCGGGCTCTCACTCATCGAACACCAGGTGCTCGCCGTGAATCAAACGCATTTGTTGATCGCGGGCGTGCAATGGCTGCAATGTCCTGCCTCTGGAATTCGAGACGATGGCTCGGTAAATCTCGTCGACCTCAATACGCAAACGGTTTGCGGTTTGGACAGTTACCACGCAGTCAAAAACGGGCGTCGATTCGCCTACGCGAAAGCCGACCGGCCCGCACAGGCCCCAACCTGAGGCGATCAGCGAAGCAGCTGTAAGAGCCAACAATTAAAGGCATTCTCGAGGGTAAACCCTCGCTGAAAGTCATCAATATCTGCGACGATGCACTGACTTAATCACAAGGCACGGTGGCAAGCCTCGAACTTAGCACGTAATCGCTGCAGACAGACTCTTCAGGGCGTTTTGGGTTCTGGAACTTTCCCCAAAGGGGACGAGTCATAGTGGTGTAACATCTGCAGTCCGTCGACCGAATTAAGCCAGGAAAACCTATGACGACAGAAACCGACCAATCCTTACCCTCACAAAAGCCCTACGCTGGAATCATTCTCGCAGGGGTGGGCTTTGTCGTTCTGTGTGGCGTTTTATATTGGGGGTTCATGCAGGAGCAGCCAGCTGCAACGCCAGAAGAGCCTGCAGTGCTGGCAAACGCTCCACCGGTTGTCACTCCAGAAGTCGTTGTCATTGAGCAGCCATCGGTGCCTACCAGCGAGCCCGCTCTTGAGCCTGAAGCCGCTCCCGCTGAAGCCGTTGAAACTATAATCGAAGCCCCTACAGTAACGCTGTCGGAAAGCGACGCAGTCATTAGCGAATTTTTGCCGCAGCTAAACAGTGGCATGCTTGGGCAACAATTTGCCATGAGCGGTAACGGCCTCGAACGGGGTGTTGCCATCGTTGACAACCTTCGCATGGGTAGCGTGCCCTACAAGCTGCTACCCGTGGGCCGTCCCGGTGTAAAATTTCCGTTTCAAGATGACGGTCTTGCCGTGACCTTGGATCCTGCGGGGTTTGAGCGCTATGACGGTCTCGCCACAACTGTGGCCGGGATCAACGTAGCGGCAACAGTCACCCTCTATGGGCTACTTTCGGTTGTACTTGAAGAGGTATGGGCAGGCCTTGGTTACGGTGACGCCACGTTTGATGACGCCGCACTGGGTGCCCTCAATATGATTTTGCTCGCACCCGCCACAGACCTCGAGGCACGCTTATTCAAAGACGAAGCGAATTGGCGCTATGAAGACGATAGCTTAGAAACCCTACCCGCCCTGCAAAAACAACTTATGCGCATGGGTCCAGCCAATGCTGAAAAAATTCAGGACAAAGCTCGCGAGCTTCGCGGGGCGCTTCTTGATCGCAATACCTAAATCGGCACTCGCCCTAAGGGTTAGTTCTACCAATGGTTTTCACATGTCGGTTAATACAACTGCAGGGCTAAGGGCTCTCCGGGTTAATCAAAATTGCCGCTGGGGTCGTTGATCAGCCCCATAAAATGATCTGGCTCAAATCCTCGATACTGCATGAAGCGTGCACGCTTACCCCATTCGCGACGCCGCTCGTCAGCGTTAGGCTCATTGATCGGGCCCGGGAATTTCTTGCTGTACACCTGTTGTGCCTGTCGAAACCAATCGACCTCTAAGTCAGCGAGGGCCGCGCAGTCTTGCCAGGAGTTTTTGATCCCCTTACTACGCAGCTCTTGATCAAGCCGCCGTGGCCCAATTCCCTTATTGACCAGCTGCCGCACCATGGCCGCTGCAAACCGCGTATCGCTCAGTAAATCTTCGTCGACGAGCCGTTGTAACTGTTCCGTCGCAATAGTTTCAAAGTCTTCTTCACGCCCAAAGCGACGCTTTAGTTTCAACCTCAACTCATCGACACCATGCTCACGCCGAGCCAATAAATCCATAGCGGCCCGGCGCACATCGGTTGGGTTCAGAGGTGATTCCAAGTCGCTTACTCGGCAGAAGCCTCTCCACTCTCAATTGGCGCCGCTTCTACGACAGCCAAAGGCATTCCCATTGTTTGATGACGAATCTGGCTCTCAATTTCATTGGCGATATCGGGGTGCTCTTCTAAAAACCGAGAGGCATTCGCTTTACCTTGCCCAATTTTATCGCCCTTATAGGCATACCAGGCGCCGCTCTTATCCACCAGATTGAGCTTAACGCCCCAATCAATTACCTCGCCCATGTGGTAGATGCCCTCGCCATACATAATCTGAAATTCAGCCTGCTTAAAGGGCGGTGATACTTTGTTTTTAACCACTTTGACTCGTGTTTCGTTACCGACAACCTCGTCGCCGTCTTTGACCGCTCCAGTTCGACGGATATCGAGACGAACTGAGGCGTAGAACTTCAGCGCATTACCACCGGTGGTCGTCTCAGGGCTTCCAAACATAACGCCGATTTTCATGCGAATCTGGTTAATGAAAATAACGAGACAGTTCGTTTGCTTGATGGCACCCGTCAGTTTTCGCATCGCCTGACTCAATAGCCGGGCCTGCAAGCCCACATGAGATTGTCCCATTTCACCTTCGATTTCGGCTTTGGGGGTCAATGCTGCCACAGAGTCGATCACCAAGACGTCGACTGCGCCCGATCGAACCAACATCTCGGCAACCTCGAGAGCCTGCTCACCGGTGTCGGGCTGCGACACGATCATATCGTCTACTTGAACTCCCAACCGCTCTGCGTACTGCGGGTCAAGAGCATGTTCTGCGTCAATAAAGGCTGCCGTGCCCCCTTTTTTCTGCGCTTCCGCAATTACCTGCAGCGTCATAGTGGTTTTACCCGACGACTCCGGGCCGTATATTTCGCAGATGCGCCCTTTGGGTAGGCCACCAATGCCAAGGGCAATATCTAGCCCCAAGGAACCGGTAGAAATAGATGGGATTGCCACGCGCTCCTGATCACCCATTCGCATGACAGTGCCTTTACCAAACTGCCGTTCAATCTGAGACATTGCAGCGTCAAGTGCCTTCGCTTTATTGGGATCCATGCGTTTATCCTCAGGTTAAGACTTAAATTAAAACTACTGTATGTATATTCAGTGTTTTTGTGTTCAGATGCAACCTACTTTAACGCTTATCCTCCGGTTAAGAAGTATCGTCAGGGAACACATGTCGTTATTGGCGACAGGTTGACGTCAGATACGGTGTTCCTTGACCAAAATGCCCCAACCCCGCGTTTCAGCCAAGGCTGTGCAGTGCAAGCCCGCGCCATCCCTACTTCAACACTCATAAATCAACTCAATCAGACCGGCTATTACGCGGCTCAAAAACCCTAAGCACGCCTCGACGGTTCAGACAGCCGGAAGCCCACAAGCCCTATCGGTAACATTGCACCGGCGGATTAGTCGTATCTCTGATCGCCTACTGCGAGCATAGGCCGTAGAATATCGTTATTAACCAAATTCACGACTCATCGGACCCATTTAACAACCATGTCAGAATCCTCCCCACATACACCGATGATGCAGCAGTACCTGGCCATTAAACGCGACCACCCTCATGAGCTGCTGTTTTATCGCATGGGTGATTTTTACGAGCTTTTTTACGACGATGCCAAAGTAGCCGCAGAGGCTCTCGATATTACCCTGACTGCCCGAGGCAAATCGGGCGGCCATCCTATTCCAATGGCGGGGGTTCCTTATCATGCTGCTGAAAATTATCTAGCGCGCCTAGTGCGCCACGGCTTCGCCGTCGCCATTGCCGAGCAAATTGGCGATCCCGCCACGAGCAAAGGGCCGGTCGAACGCAAAGTAACCCGCATCGTGACCCCGGGTACGCTGACAGACGAGTCACTACTCGATGCCCGTAATGACGCACTGCTACTCGCACTTCATCATGAAAATGGGCGCTCAGGGCTCGCTTGGGCCGACATTTCCAGTGGGCGTTTTCTCATCACCGAAGTCAGCAGCACTGAAGCGCTTATCGCAGAGCTTGAGCGGCTATCCCCAGCAGAGATTTTAGTCGCAGAAGGTAGCTTTTACCCGGGTGTCGAGGGTCGAAGTGGCGTGCGATACCAACCGCCCTGGCAGTTTGACACTGCCGCCGCACGACGGGCTCTGAATACTCAATTCCAAACTCAGGATCTGCGAGGTTTCGGCTGCGACGACCTCGACGTAGGCCTTGCGGCTGCCGGCTGCCTTCTCGATTACTTGAAGGACACCCAGCGCGGCAACTTGCCACACATCCGAGGTATGCGCGAAGAAAAACTCACAGAAACGGTGCTGCTAGATGCTGCAACACGGAGAAATCTGGAAATCGATCGCAACCTGCAGGGAGGTGAGGAACACACCCTATTCTCGATTTTTGCAACCACTGTTACCGCCATGGGTACCCGACACTTGCGCCGATGGCTGCACCGACCCATCAGTACTCTTACCGAGTTAAGCGCCAGACAAGGCGCAGTACAGGACCTTATTAAGGATTACCGTTTTGAGTCAGTACGAACTTTACTCAAAGCAGTTGGCGATGTTGAGCGGATTTTGGCGAGGGTCGCCTTGGGCTCAGCGCGGCCCCGTGACCTCACCCGTCTTTGTGACAGCCTGGCCGCCCTGCCCCAACTGCGAGTAGAACTTTCGAGCATTCATACAGATCAATCACGACGCCTTGCGGAAATTGCAGAGCAATTGAACGATTACCCTGATTTAGTGGAACTGTTGTCGACGGCCTTGATCGAAAATCCACCCGTTGTGATTCGGGAGGGGGGGGTCATCGCTGACGGTTATGACGAGCAGCTCGACGAACTACGAAATATTTCGCGCAATGCAAGCGAGTACCTCCTTGAAATTGAACAGCGCGAACGGGAGGCTACAGGGCTCAACACATTAAAGGTGGGCTATAACCGCGTCCACGGTTACTACATCGAAATTTCCCGAGCGCAATCTGATGCCGCACCGGATAGCTACGTGCGAAGGCAAACACTCAAAAACGCAGAGCGCTTTATTACTCCCGAACTGAAGGCTTTCGAAGACAAGGCTCTCTCGGCTAAGTCCCGAGCCCTGTCCCGCGAAAAATATCTCTATGAAGCCTTGGTCACGCAATTACAACAGCAGCTTGCGTCATTACAAACTTCGGCTGATGCACTTTGCAATCTTGACGTTTTCGCCTGCTTTGCCGAACGGGCATTGACACTAGATCTTGTGTGTCCCGAATTTACTGACACGCTGTTGCTCGACATCGAAGACGGTCGCCATCCTGTTATCGAGCAGGTACTCGAAACACCCTTTATTGCCAACGGCACCCGACTAGATGCCCAACGGCGCATGCTGTTGATTACAGGCCCCAATATGGGCGGAAAATCGACCTACATGCGGCAGACGGCGCTCATTGCACTGTTGGCCCATGTCGGTGCTTTCGTTCCAGCAAAACAGGTTCAGTTATCTCCTATAGATAGTATTTTCACCCGCATAGGCTCATCAGACGATCTGGCCAGCGGCCGCTCAACGTTTATGGTGGAAATGACCGAGACTGCCAACATTCTGCATAACGCAACACCAAGAAGCCTAGTCCTCATGGATGAGGTTGGTAGGGGAACCAGCACCTACGATGGGTTGAGCTTAGCCTGGGCAGCGGCGGTTGCACTGGCGACACAAGTTCGGGCATTTACGCTCTTCGCCACTCATTATTTTGAACTCACGCATTTGCCCGAGCAGCACGACGCCATGGCTAACGTGCACTTGGACGCCACAGAGCATGAAGACCATGTGGTTTTTATGCACAACATTCAGGAGGGCCCCGCGAACCGCAGCTTTGGTTTACAAGTTGCTAAACTCGCCGGTGTGCCCGACAGCGTACTCTCCCTCGCCCGAGACAAACTCAAGCAATTGGAAACCGGAAAAATACAAGTAGAAACCGTTGCACCACCCTCTCAAAACGATTTCTTCTTAACTCCTGAGACACACCCAGTGATTGAAAAGCTGCAAAATTTGAGCCTCGATGAACTCTCACCAAGAGCTGCACTGGAAATTCTGTATGAACTGCGCAAACAGTTGTAATTCGCGTATTTCAAATCGACGCAGAAGGCCGTATCCTTGCGTCGGACCAAATGGAGATGAGCAAGCATGACCTTTGTAGTTGGCGAAGACTGTATCAATTGTAAGCACACCGACTGTGTTGAAGTATGCCCGGTGGACTGTTTTTACGAAGGCCCCAATTTCTTAGTGATACACCCGGACGAGTGCATCGACTGTGCACTATGTGAACCAGAGTGTCCTATCGATGCTATCTACTCTGAAGATGAACTTCCCGCAGGCCAGGAACAATTTCTCGCCCTGAATACCGAGCTGGCAGACATCTGGCCCAATATCACAGAGAAAAAGCCTGCGTTAGAAGATGCCGAGGCATGGACCGGCAAATCTGACAAGTTGCCCCTGCTGCAGCGCTAGCTGGTTTTATTCAGCACCAAGAGCGATAGATGGGGGCGTGGACGATACCAACGACAACCCCTTGAGGCGCGTTGGACTAGCGACGCGGTAGCAGGCGAAGCGGGTCTACTGGCTGTCCCTTCCTACGGATCTCGAAATGCAGCTTTACCGTGTCAGTGCCACTGCTACCCATTCGCGCTATTTGTTGTCCGGCACTAATATTTGTACCTTCAGCCACTAACATGACTTCATTGTGTCCATAGGCGCTAAGGAACTGCTCGTTGTGTTTGACGATTAGGAGCGCGCCGTAACCCTTCAAACCTGTCCCCGCATACACCACAACCCCCGCAGCCGTCGCATAAACTGGGTCGCCACGCTGACCAGCAATATCGATACCTTTATGAAGCACTGCTGAATAAGCGCGCTCAACCGGCCCCTTACCCGGCCACAACCAACGCGTCACAGGGCCCAGATTTTGCTGTTTGTTCTGAGCCGCGGGCTTGACCTTAGCTGTTGGAGGCTTAGAAACAGGCTTTGGCGGTGTTGCCACCTGAGACTCAGCCGTGACTGTGGCAGCGGTCTTTGATGCCGGCTTTGGTTGTGCTGATGACTTAGGTGTCGAGGGTGGCTTTGCTTTCGACTGGGATTTCGACTGGGGCTGCGGCGCAATCTTCACCTCGGACTTAGACGTTACCTCGACGGTCGATTTCGCTGTGGCTGTGCCCGCTGATCCAACTGTTGCTTCCGTCACTACGGCTGTTACCGGCGGATGCGATAGAGCAACCTCCGCAGATTGACCAGCAACAGAGCCAGCGACGGGATCGATGGTACTGAGGGTTTGACCCGGATAAATGAGATAAGGCGGCGCAATATCATTTGCCCGTGCAAGCAGTCGATAGTCGGCACCGAGGCGAAATGCAATGGCGTATAACGTATCTCCCTCCTCCACCGTATAAGGCTTACCGTGGTCGAGTGAGCCGCCATAATGCGGTGCGTGAGCTAACTCGGGCTTTACTGCGCCTCGGCTCGCATCAAGGACAACACCCTGTCGACTTTCGATGGGTGCGGGTGGATTATTCGCGCAGCCGAAGAGAAGAGCAGACACGACACATAAAGATCCCAGTCCCGCACCACTGGGTTTACTAGGGTGCATCGGCAGTACGAATCTTTTCTGATCGACCCGCCAACCCCTGAAGGGAAATAACCACACCAGCGCCAAGTAACGCACTTAATAGACAGCCTAGCAATTCGCTGTCGCCCTCGATGGCCTCATAATACATGGGTGAAACTGGTGCCGTCTGTGTGGGGCGAGCTTGGCCCTCACTATCAATAGTCGTCTGCAGTACCTCCTGCCATGGCCATAAAATCACTAAAGACCCGAGTAAAAATCCCACCAGCAGCGCAAGCGTGGCGGAACGCGCTCGGGACAACACGAAACTCAGAAATCGACTGAAGCTTAGCAATCCAACGCCACAACCCGCCGCAAAAATCAGCAACGGAACGGCCTCTCGATCGGCAACAGCAGTAATAATTGGTCCATACATACCAAGCAGCAACAAGATAAAACTGCCTGAGATTCCCGGTAAAATCATTGCGCATATACCGAACAATCCAGCCACGAAAAAACCCGCTGAATGCTGGGGGAAACTCACTCCTGGACCCAAACCCAGCACGAGCATAGCGACGACTCCTAATAAAACCATTGTGACTATCGTCGGCGTTAGACGAGTAATTTCGGTACGAATAAGTGACAAACTTGATACTAAAACCAAACCGCAGAAAAACGACCACACGAAAAGAGGCTGCGTCTCCAACAAAACTTTAAGCGTACCTGCCAGACCAAAAATCGCCGATGCAATGCCCAGCATGAGTGGCAACAAAAATGCCCCGTCTACGTGCCGCCATAAACCTGACCACTGCCCCTGAAACAACAACCGAATCGCAGCCGCATCTACCGAAGTAACTGCCCCCAAGAGTCGAGGGTAAATCCCGGTAATTAACGCAACCGTACCTCCTGACACCCCGGGCACAAGATCGGCAGTTCCCATAGCGGCGCCCCGCAGAAAAATGCCCCAGCTGGAGGTGGCCATTATCGCTCCACTCCGGGCAGCATAGGTACAAAGTTTACGGGCTCAACAACTTCGGTCTCAAAGCCCGATTCACCTGCGTAGACCACAATCAAATCCTGTTCACGGTTACCCACTGGCATAATCAAACGTCCCCCTATGGCTAACTGCTCAAGCAACACTGCGGGCACCTCGTCCGGTGCCGCTGCCGACAAAATCACATCAAAAGGGCCCTTATCAGGCCAGCCTGCCAGACCATCTCCAAATCGCAGCTGCACATTACGTAAGCGTAAATCTCTAAAACGCTTGCGAGAACGATCTGAGAGCCCTTTGATTCGCTCCATCGCGAAGACCTCTGTAGACACTTGCGCCAGTATCGCGGTTTGGTAGCCCGAGCCACTACCGATTTCAAGCACCTTTTTAGGTGTGCCGTTTGCCAGAGCGAGTTCTGTCATTTTAGCCACAATGTAAGGTTGTGAAAGCGTCTGGTTCCACCCTATTGGCAATGCGGTATCTTCATAAGCACGATGCGCAAGGGCTTCATCAACAAACAAATGTCGTGGTGTCGAGCGGACAGCTTCGAGGACTTCAACCGATGAAATACCTTGCTCAGCCAGACGCTGCACCAGCCGCTGGCGCGTCCGCATGGAAGTCATGCCTATACCATCACGATCCATCACTCAGACCTCAGTACCGGCACGAGCAATCAACAAAGCGACAGCATGGCAGGCAATACCCTCTTCCCGGCCAATGTATCCTAGGCTCTCTGTAGTCGTTGCTTTTACATTAACCGCCAGATGTGTCACGCCAATATCACTCGCAATATGGCCGCGCATGGCGTCGGTGTGAGGAGCTATTTTTGGCCTCTGGGCAATAATTGTAATGTCGGCGTTCACGACCTGCCATTGATGAGCGTCCAACAAAGCGACAACACGCCGCAGAAGCACGCGACTATCCACATCCGCATAAGTCGCGTCGGTATCGGGAAAATGAGCACCAATATCACCTAATCCAGCGGCCCCAAGCAGCGCATCGCAGAGGGCGTGCAGCACGACATCGCCATCAGAGTGGGCAATCAGGCCTGAACTGTGCGCGATTTTTTCGCCGCCCAAAATGACATGGTCTCCAGGACCAAAAGCATGGACGTCAAAACCATGTCCGATACGCATCATGTCCGCTTCACCGCCCAGGTTTTTAAATAGTACTCTGCCACCCTTAGGTCATCAGGCACAGTCACCTTTAAATTGCACGAAGGACCCTCAACAACCTGCACATCATACCCCGCTTGTTCCATCGCACTGGCCTCATCAGTAACAGGCAACCGCTTATCTAAAGACTGCTCAAGGGCAGAGGACAGCTCAGACCAGCGAAACATCTGGGGGGTTTGAGCGCGCCACAAGCTTTCACGATCAAGGGTTTCTTCAACGCGGTGATCGCTGCCAACGCGCTTGATAGTGTCATTGACCCGCTGTGCCAAGAGCCCGCCAACACCGCCGGCCTTAATCGAATCAACAAATCGCTGCAAATCCGCTAAGGGTAGGCAGGGCCTGGCCGCATCATGCACTAATACCCAATCGTCCTGCGCTGCAATCCCCGCGAGACTACGCAAACCAGAAAGCACCGAGTCAGCACGTTCTGCGCCCCCAGAAGCACGGCTAACCCTGGGATCACTGAGACTCGAAATCTCATCAGCACGGCGATCGCTAGGATCTACTACCACGACAACCCCCCGAATATCAGGGCAAGCCAGAAGGCCACGCAAGGCATATTCAAGTATCGTCGTCCCCGCAATCCGCAGATACTGCTTGGGGATTTCTGCCGCCATACGTTGACCCGACCCAGCGGCGGGAACCACGGCCCACAAGCTACTCATGGTTGCTGTGGCACCGGCTCCGATGGTTCGACGAACTGGTAGTACGCTTCATCTTCTTTGACCAAGCCCAATTCCTCTCGTGCATGCTGCTCCACCGCCAAATGTCCATTTTGAAGTTCCATGACCTGATGCGCTAAGCGGTCATTGCGGGCCTTGAGTTCAGCATTGCGCGCCTCTTCTATCGCTATTTTTTCCTGCAGTCGCACGCTTTCAGCAATGCCGCCATCGCCAAACCAAAGCCGATATTGAAGAAACGACATCAGCCCCAGCAGAGCAACGGCTAAAATCCGCATACGCATTAGCTGCGAGAAAACTCGTCGCGGCCACGATAAGGGGCAGTCAATCCCAATGCCGCCTCAATACGCAACAACCGGTTGTACTTGGCAACACGATCAGATCGGCAGAGTGACCCAGTTTTAATTTGTCCCGCACCCGTGCCCACAGCGAGGTCAGCGATGGTCGCATCTTCAGTTTCCCCTGAACGATGTGAGATAACCGCCGTGTAACCTGCACTGCGAGCCATAGCAATGGCATCTAAGGTCTCGGATAATGATCCGATCTGATTAAATTTAATCAAAATTGAATTACCAATGTTCTCGCGAATACCGCGCTCTAAAATTTTTGTATTGGTTACAAAAAGGTCATCCCCCACAAGCTGAATACGATCCCCAAGCTTTTGGGTCAGGGTGGCCCAGCCCTCCCAGTCCGATTCATCGAGCCCGTCTTCGATCGAAATAATGGGGTGTTGGCTACATAAGTCGCCCAAATAATCGGCGAATTCGCTGCTATTGAACTTCCGCCCTTCGCCTTTAAGATCATAAAGTCCATCTTTGTAAAATTCAGAGGCCGCACAATCAAGGGCCAGAGTAATATCAGAATCCAGTTTGTAGCCAGCCACCTCGACGGCCTCAGCAATGATATCGAGAGCCGCGGCATTGGAGGGGAGGTTTGGAGCAAACCCGCCCTCATCGCCAACCGCAGTCGCGAGCCCTCGAGCGGACAACACTTTTTTCAAATGATGGAAAATTTCTGCGCCCATACGCAAGGCATCAGAAAAAGTACCCGCTGAGACAGGCTGAATCATAAATTCCTGTATATCGACATTATTGTCGGCGTGCTCACCGCCGTTAAGAATGTTCATCATTGGTACGGGCATTGTCATCTGCTCGTTGCCCGATAAATTGGCGATATGCTCGTACAGCGGAATACCTCTTGCGGCCGATGCCACTTTCGCCGTAGCCAGCGAAACGGCGAGAATGGCATTTGCACCAAATTCACCCTTGTTTTCGGTGCCATCGGCCTCAATCATGCGCTGGTCAACGCCCCGCTGATCACAGGCGTCGTAACCCAATAGTAGTTCACGAATAGGCCCGTTAATGTTCCCCACCGCGTTTAGAACACCTTTGCCCAGATAGCGCTTCGGATCATTGTCGCGTAACTCTAGAGCCTCTCGGCTACCTGTGCTGGCCCCGGACGGCGCACAGGCGACTCCCACCACGTCATTGTCTAAGGTGACTTCTGCCATTACCGTGGGGTTACCCCGTGAATCCAATACTTCGAAAGCACGTACGTCGACGATCTCGCTCACTGAGGGTTCTCCATTCTGGTTTAATTTATGGTGAGATGAGGCAAGGCTTTTGCCATCGTATCGACAGCTTTGATTTGCTCGAGAAACGGCTCAAGCAGCTCTAAAGGTAAGGCGCTTGGACCATCGCACAACGCTTTATCGGGCTCGGGGTGGGCTTCTAAAAACAAGCCTGCGAGACCTATGGCCATGCCTGATCGGGCCAATGATAATACCTGCTGTCTACGGCCCCCCGAAGCGCTCTGACCCGGATCTCGACGTTGCAAAGCGTGGGTAACGTCGAATATAAGCGGCAACCCGCCAGTAACCCGCTGCATGACACCAAAACCAAGCATGTCGACCACAAGGTTGTCGTAGCCAAAATTACTGCCGCGCTCGCAGAGCAATAGCTGGCCGTTGCCACACTCGCGAAATTTATCCACGATATGAACCATTTGTTCCGGGCTTAAAAATTGCGGTTTTTTAATATTTATTACAGCCCCAGTGTTTGCCATCGCCTGAATCAGATCGGTCTGGCGAGCTAGAAAAGCAGGCAGTTGGATAATGTCACAAACTTCAGCGGCAGCGGCCGCCTCTTCAGGGGCATGCACGTCAGTCAGGATGGCAACTCCCAGCGCGCTTTTTACCGCGCCAAGCTGCCGAAGCCCTAAGTCGAGACCCGGCCCTCGATACGACGCCACCGATGAGCGATTGGCCTTGTCGTAAGACGCTTTAAAAACCAAAGGAATGGACAAGCGCCGACAGACTTCTTGGTAATGTCCCGCAACATCCACCGCAAACTGTTCGCTTTCAAGTACGTTGATTCCGCCAATCAGCACAAAGGGCAAGTGATTAGCAAACTGAATATCGCCGGCAGAGACAATGACAGGGGTGTCCGACATGGGTCAGCTCGTGGCCTCTGTTGCTGACTGCGCCTCAGTGTGTCGCAGCGCAGCCTCAATATAGCTGGTGAACAAAGGGTGGCCCCCCCGAGGTCTTGAGGTGAACTCAGGGTGAAACTGGCAGGCCAAAAACCAAGGATGCGAGGGTAACTCGACCATTTCGACCAGCTCCCGGTCCTGAGACCACCCCCCCACGCGAAGACCCGCTGCTTCAATCTGAGCGACATAATTGTTGTTAATTTCGTAGCGGTGTCGATGCCTTTCACGAATTTCGGATGCGCCATATACCTTTTGAGCGAGGCTTCCTTCGACCAAATGACACGTTTGGGCTCCCAAACGCATAGTGCCACCTAAGTCTGACTGCGCATCTCGCTTTTCCAGGCTGCCATCGGCATCCTGCCACTCGGTGATCAACGCAACGACGGGATGGGGTGTTGTGGGCTCCATCTCCGAAGAATGCGCCCCAGTGAGACCACAGATATGCCGACCGTACTCAATCATGGCCATATGCATACCCAAACAGATGCCCAAAAATGGAATGTTATTTTCACGGGCGTAGCGCACAGCTTCAATTTTGCCGTTTATGCCTCGATCACCAAAACCACCAGGCACCAAAATGGCATCAAGATTTTTCAGCAGCGCGACGCCGTCAGACTCAATATCTTCAGCGTCAATGTATCGAATATCGACTTTCGCCAGGGTCTGAAGCCCCGCATGCTGCAGCGCTTCATTCAAGCTTTTGTAAGCGTCGGCCAAATCGACATATTTACCCACCATGCCAACCGTAACGGTGCCTCTGGTTTTACTGAACTCCCTCGCAACGACTTCATCCCACTCTGAAAGGTCAGCTGTGGGACTATCGAGCTGAAATTGGTCTAATACATAATCATCGAGGCCATTCGCATTTAGGTTTCCCGGAATTTTATAAATGGAATCAGCATCGAGGAGCGGAATCACCGCTCGAAACTCAACATTGGTAAACAAAGAGATTTTACGACGGGCACCTTCATCGACATCTACAGCGCAGCGACAAAGCAATACGTCAGGCTGAAGGCCGATTGAACGTAACTCTTTGACTGAATGCTGAGTGGGCTTGGTCTTTATCTCTCCTGCCGTAGCTATATACGGTATTAAGGTGAGGTGCATGAGCAGCGCTCGGGTAGGCCCTAGCTCCAGTTTAAGCTGGCGAACAGCCTCGAGAAACGGCTGGCTTTCAATGTCACCCGCAGTGCCACCAACTTCAACGACCGCCACGTCAGCACCATCAGCGCCCTTAATGACCCTGCGCTTAATTTCATCGGTGACATGAGGAATAACTTGTACCGTGCCACCCAAGTAATCACCACGGCGCTCTTTGCGAAGCACGGCATCATAGACACGTCCCGTGGTGAAGTTATTGCGCTTGGTCATGGTGGTTCGGGTAAAGCGCTCGTAGTGCCCTAGATCCAAATCGGTTTCTGCACCATCATCGGTCACGAAGACCTCGCCGTGCTGGAAAGGGCTCATCGTTCCGGGGTCAAGATTTATATAGGGATCTAGTTTGAGCAGCGTGACCTTGAGCCCCCGGGCCTCCAAAACGGCGGCGAGCGAAGCCGCAGCAATACCTTTGCCTAGGGAAGACACTACCCCACCTGTAACGAACACATAACGCGTCATGCCGACCACCGTTGCAGGGACGAATCCCAAGAGGTTGAAGCCGTTGGTGCCAGTGCCCTAGGGCCCCCAGTCACCTGAACTCAGATGGGAAATTAGTCTACCATCTAGGCGCGTTGCACTCAATTCCAAGGTGAAGGTTTAATCGGTTGCCATTGCGGCAGGAGCCGCTCCGAATGAGCTGGCGCCCCTTGGTTAAGCTCCCATAATGAACCAA
The DNA here is from genome assembly GCA_000169115.1 of marine gamma proteobacterium HTCC2080. GTDB lineage: Bacteria > Pseudomonadota > Gammaproteobacteria > Pseudomonadales > Halieaceae > Luminiphilus. Next base: position 168,749 of record AAVV01000008.1, on the reverse strand, counting down.
TCACCGGAATATATGACGTGGTTCCATCCCGAGCGAATATTGGCAGTCTCGACCGCCACCAGGGCGGAATATCATGGGCCTGACACAAAGTTCCGAAGTCACGAGTATGCTCAGCGTCCATCCTAAAACGCTCGCCAGCAGCACGATAGCGTACGGTGACTGTTTCTCCTCGGTAAAACCCCCTATTTTTAGGTGCGACAGCCCAAGTGACCGTGCCCCAACTACCTTCATAGACTTGCCCGGCGACCAAGGTTGCTGACAATTGGGCTTCTTCGACAAAATAAGGAGTAAAGCAAATCAGCCCACGCCAAGCCCGTAACATACCCCGTCCCACATCAACCTCAGGGCAGCGGTCAGTGCGAGCTTCATAACACTGGCGAACAAACTCAGTCAGACGCGCAGCCGCAGGGACATCTAGCAGCAACTCTGAAAGCCACCTATGCAGTGAATAAGCCAACACCCCCCTGCTATCTTGAGCGCTGTCTTTTAGGTGATAAGCCATTGCCGGCTCACCCATAACATTCGCAGTCAGCGCAAGGGGCTGTGCATTGTGCTGGCGTAGAAGCCCTGACTGAAGCTCAGTCGCTCGCCGAATGGACTCACGATAACCCGGCCAGCGCTGTTCTAACTTGGGAAGAATTTCTGTCCTGAGAAAACCGCGGTCGAAGCGCATATCCTGATTACTCGCATCAATCACGTAAGCGAGCTCTCTGTTATCAGCCCAACGTTTGATCACTGAACGCGCCACCCCCAGCAAAGGGCGAGACAGAACCCCTTGCCCCAGTTCACGCCGCCGTGGCATACCGGCGAATCCTTTAGGGCCGGTTCCACGCAATAGCCGCTGCAGAACTGTTTCAACTTGATCGTCAGCGTGATGAGCCAGTAACAGCACTTCACCAGACTTTAACTCCTGTCGGTAAACGCTGTACCGCGCAGTTCTAGCTGCAGCCTCAATGCCTTTACCCTCGTCAGTAACAGGAGTAACACGGTAAACCGACAAAGCAATTGATAGCTGCTGGCAAACGTCATGGCAGACCTCAACCCAGGCGTCAGCTTCGGGAGCCAGCCCATGGTGTATGTGAACTGCACGCAATGCAGGCCTGCGTTCAGGCCCCACATGATCAAGCCACGCGTGGGCTAAGTGAAGCAGCGCTATGCTGTCACAGCCCCCACTCAAACCCAGCACCCAAGCACTGGCAGAAAGGTCCTGCTCAAACTCAGAGGCTATCTGGTCAAAAAGAGAGGAATCCTTCAGAGTCAGTTACCGTAGGACATAAGCCGCTGGTAACGCGCCTCCAGCATATCGTCTGTCTCCACCGAACATAGCCTATCGACCTGCTCAACCAAGTGCGCCTTTACGCGACGAGCCATCTCCACTGGGTCTCGATGGGCGCCCCCCATGGGCTCTCGAATTGTTGCGTCAACGATATCTAAATCTTCAAGTGTCGATGACGTTACTCCCATCGCGGAGGCTGCTTGGGGCGCAAATTCACTGCTCTTCCAAATAATATTGGCACACCCTTCGGGAGAGATCACAAAATAAGTAGAGTACTGCAACATCGCAAGATGATCCCCGACTCCGATGCCCAGCGCGCCCCCTGAAGACCCTTCACCAATAACAGTGCACACAATGGGGGTGCGCAAACGCGACATGACTGCCAGATTTTGCGCGATGGCCTCAGAAATTCCGCGCTCTTCCGAGTCAATACCGGGATAAGCTCCGGGAGTGTCAATTAAGGTGATGACCGGCATTTTAAAGCGCTCAGCCATTTCCATTAGCCTAAGCGCCTTGCGGTACCCCTCAGGCTTCGGCATACCAAAGTTTCGGTATACCTTATCTTTCACTGTCCGCCCCTTCTCTTGACCGATTACCATAACGGGGCGACCCTCGAGGCGCGCAACGCCACCTACAATCGCTTTGTCATCACCGAAATGTCGATCCCCATGCAACTCATCGAACTCCGTAAAAACATGTTCGATATAGTCCAATGTATAGGGTCGTTGAGGGTGACGAGCAACACGTACGATGTCCCAGGGGCTGAGATCGGCATAAATTTTCTCAGTAAGACCCTTACTTTTTTCTCGAAGTCGCTCGATTTCCTCCGCTAAATTGAGGTCCGCATCGGAGCCAACATTGCCGAGCTCCTCGATCTTGCCCTCGAGCTCGGCAATGGGTTGTTCAAAGTCGAGGTAATTGGGATTCATGGACACCTACCGTCACGGCTGCCTAATTTGTTGCCCTAGTTTACAAAAGGCCGGCCTTACACGCCATGCCAACGTAGGACTCCATTAACGGGTGCTGTATGCTTGGCGCGCGATGATGAACTCCGACACGACTAAACACCCCTCAGCAGACCACCGCTTGGTGCTTGCACCGATGGAAGGCGTGATCGATAGCGTCATGCGTGATCTTCTAACGACAATAGGAGGCTACGATCGTTGCGTCACTGAATTTGTTCGAGTTTCCCAAACCATACTGCCATCAAGAGTCTTCCATCGGCTTTGCCCAGAGCTGTTGACTGGTGGCCGAACCCCCGCTGGCACCCCCGTATTTTTGCAATTACTGGGCAATAATCCTGACCTCATGGCCAGAAATGCACAGGTTGCTGAAGCATTAGGCGCCCCGGGTATCGATTTAAATTTTGGCTGCCCTGCCAAGACCGTGAATAAATCTCAAGGGGGAGCGGTGCTGCTCAAAACACCTGATTTATTGGGTGCCGTTTGCGCGGAGGTTCGCGCCGCGGTGGCACCAGAAATACCCGTCACGGCCAAAATAAGACTGGGATTTGAAGATGACGATAGCTTTGAGGCTATTGTAAAGGCTGCTGTTGACGGCGGTGTTTCCGAACTCACTGTCCATGCAAAAACACGCCGCCAAGGCTACCGCCCGCCAGCACACTGGTCACGACTGGCCCAAATTGCCAACGACGCCAGATTACCCATTATCGCTAACGGTGAGCTTTGGTCGCCGTCGGACGTCATACGCTGCGGCACCGTGAGCCACTGCAAAGACTTCATGTTGGCCCGAGGTGCGCTTTGCCGCCCGGATCTTGCCCGTGCTGTTCGCCATGCGTGGCATGGACTCAACACACCGGCCATGACATGGGCTGAAGTATTTCCGCTGTTGCAAATTTTTCTGCGCAGCAATGCCCATGCCTACGAACCTCGACACGCATGCAATCCATTAAAACAATGGTTGGTGTACCTTAAGCATTATTTCCCTCAAGCTGGAGCACTGTTTTCGTCAGTCAAGCGCATCAGAGACTTTGAGGAAATGGATCTGGCTTTAGAAACTATCGCACCAAAACTTTCGGAAGCTGCATAACAACGCTCATCCATTACCACTAGGAAGCCCTAACCCTATGAATACAACTGCGAACAGCCCTTCCCAACACGGCCGAGAGTTCATGGGCCACCCTGCTGGCCTGTACATTTGTTTTGGTACCGAGCTTTGGGAGCGATTTTCTTTTTATGGCATGAAGTACTTGCTGCTCCTCTACCTCACCAAGTACCACCTTTTCGACGATAGTACCGGACTGGCGGTCTTGGGAAGCTATACCGCACTGGTGTACGCCATGCCGCTCTTGGGGGGTCTCATTGCCGATCGATACTTGGGCATGCGTCGAGCGGTTGTCTACGGCGGGCTATTATTGGTCGCTGGTCATCTGGGCATGGCCTTTGAAGGTGAGCAAGCGCGGATGCTTGACGGTAGTGTCGTCAGAGACGACGGGGCCCTACAGATTTTCTACCTTTCACTTGCCTTGATCATTATGGGGGTGGGGTTTCTAAAACCCAACATCTCTACGGTCGTGGGCAAGCTCTACGCCGAAGACGACCCCCGGCGGGATGCTGGCTTCACCATCTTTTACATGGGCATCAACGTGGGAGCATTTACAGCCACCCTCCTCTGCGGCTGGTTGGGCGAAGTTTATGGCTGGGCCTACGGTTTTGGTGCAGCAGGTATTGGCATGTCACTGGGACTCGCTCTCTTTCTTTGGGGACAGCCGCTACTAGAAGGTCACGGTGAAGCACCCTCGACCACCGCGCTTAGCGAAAAACGGGGACCTCTAAGACTCGACCACCTGATTTATCTCAGTGGTATCGCCGGCGTCGTCGTCATCTGGCAGATCGTTCAGGTCACCGCTGTCGTTGGCACTCTGCTCAACGTTGTGTCACTCGCGACTTTGGGTGGTTTAGGCTGGTATATCTTTGCCCGTTGTGACCGTATCCAGCGTGATCGCATGCTGGCATTGGTGGCACTCATTATCTCAACAGTCTTTTTCTGGGCGCTATTTGAGCAAGCAGCGGGTTCTATGACGTTGTTTGCAGACCGCAACACTGACAAATCGCTCTTCGGGGTAACCTTGACCGCATCACAGTTTGGCGCCGCCAACTCCTTCTTCATATTTACCCTCGCCCCGCTATTCGCATTTCTTTGGACGTGGTTAGGGCGAAGAAATATAGAACCAGGCACACCGGTGAAATTCGCTCTGGGGATTATTCAGGCGGGCTTGGGTTTCGGCGCGCTCGCCTATGGAGCACAGTTTCCAAACGAAGCCGGTATTGTCTCCGCTTGGTGGTTGATTCTCGCCTATCTATTGCACACCACCGGGGAGCTATGTCTAAGCCCAGTGGGCTTATCGGCTGTGACCAAACTCTCAGTACCTGGAGTTGTTGGCGTCATGATGGGCGCGTGGTTTCTTGCCTCAGCTTATTCCGGCTATGTAGCAGCACTGTTGGGCACCATGGTTTCCGAGTCCGATGGCTTTGTCACATTATTCGACCAGCTGCTCTGGGCTGGGGTCATTGCCGGCGTTGTCCTACTTATTGCGACACCGTTTCTGAAGCGTCTGATGCACGGGATTCGCTAACAGCAACGCCTGCGGGGTCTTGACCGCGCAGGCGTCTAATCAGCTGCTGATAGTCCCAGCCAATCATGTAAAGCGCGGGAACCATAAGCAAACTTACAAATAGTGCAAACAAAACACCGAAAGACAGCGATAACACGGCGGGTTTAAGAAACTCAGCTGTCGTAGAACGCTCTGCCATAATCGGCAACAAACCGACACACGTCGTGACCGTCGTCAGAAAAATGGGTCTAAAGCGATTAATCGCCGCATCGACAACTGCTTCTGCCGAGGTTAAACCGTCATCCTCCCGACGTCGGATGTAGTCGACGAGTACCAAGTTGTCATTGACCACCACCCCCGCCGCCGCGCCAATACCAAAATAGGAAAACAGTGCCAGCGGCATATCGAATATAAGGTGCCCAAAGATAGCGCCCATAAAACCGAAGGGAATTGCGGTCATGATCAGTAGGGGTAATGCATAAGACCTAAAGGCAACCGCGATGAGGGCGTAAATGGCAAAAAGCGCCACGGTGTATAACGCCGCAATTTCACTGTAAAACTCCGCCTCCGATTCCTGAGTGCCCCCTTTGAGCACCTTCAAACCCGGGAACTTACTTTCAAGGGTAGGCATATAAGTGTCAGTAACCGAACTGGATATTTCCTCCATGGCATCGCGCTCAACATTAGCGACAACACGAACGAAGCGCTCTCCATTGCGGCGATTAATGCGTTGGACGCCGGTACCAAAGGTCACGTCAACAACGGACAGCAGCGGAATGCTGCGGCCATCCGAAAGTCTAATCATGAAGTCATCTAAAGACGATAAGTGACTACGAGTATCGCGCGGGTAGCGCACCATGACCTTCACGTCACCGAACTCTCTGGGGAGTCGCTGCACTTCCTCACCATAGTAAGCTTGCCTAACTTGCCGCGATACTTCTGCGAGATCTACATTCAGTTTTTCTGCACCAGGTTTTAAGGAGAACCGTAGTTCGCTTAGCTCACCCTGTTGATCATCGCGGACATAATACGCGGCGTCGTAACCTTGCAAATGCAGCTGTAGATCTTCACTCGCCGCTTTTAAGGCGGAAAAATCCTGATGCTGCAATAGAAAGGTTACCGTGGGAGACCCTTCGTTCAGGGTATAACGCACCTCAACTTTTTCAGCGTCTGGAAAGTCGCCTGCCAGCTCTCTTAGTCGCTCCGCAGCAGCGCGAGCACTGAGATCTCTTACTTCAGGTGGCGCCAATCTAACAATGGCAATCACGTTTTCAGGACGAGCGCGGGTGTACCAACCCTCAATCAACTTACCTGTTCCCTCACCTGAATCCTGCGCAGAATTCTCCACCTCAACAATGAGCGCCTTCTCTGCCACCTGCAGCTGATCTAGAACTTGCAGCGCACGCTCATAAGGAGTGCCCACAGGAAGGTCAACACTGATATAAATCTGCTCGTTTTCTACTTGGGGCATGAAGAAAAATTTGACCCAACCGGAGGAAAAAAGGCCAACGGAGATCATAAAGCCGACCAAAAAAACCATGGTCGTCGTGTAGCGATTACGGATGCAGCGCTCGAGGAACGGCCCATAATGATTGTGGGCAAAATCTACGATCGAGTGCGCAATATTTTGTTGCCAGCGCTTGATTCCCTTTAAATTTTTACGAGGCTCAATATGTCGCAGATGAACGGGGAGAATAAAAAAAGCTTCAATCAGCGACATGATCAGGGCCAGCGTGATAACAATTGACAGCTGCCGTGTCACCTGCGCATCAATGCCTGAAACAAAGAGCCAGGGCGCAAAAGCTACGATCGTCGTTAACACGGCGAAAATAACGGGGCGCGCCACACTCACCGCACCAGCAACGGCAGACTCCTCACCGCTAAGGCCCATACTATGGTTGTGATGGTGAATGCTTTCACCTACTACAATCGCATCATCGACGACGATTCCCAGTACCAGCAGGAAAGCGAAGGTCGAAATAACATTTAACGAAACGTCACTGGCCGGCAAAAAAGCAAAGGCGCCCATGAATGCGACGCCAATACCCGCAGTCACCCATAGCGCTACAGCTGGTCGGGTCGTCAGCACCAAAACGATGAAGACTAGAAGCAAACCCAACACTGATGATTCGGTGATGAGATCCATTCGCGAGGTATAAATATCGGCGGTATCGAACCACATCATCAATTCAATGCCGGGAGGAAGCGTAGGCTGCGTATCTGTGATCCAGCGTTTCGCTGCCTCACTAGACTTCACCACCTGCATATCGTCGGTGGCCTGCACCTGCAGCAAAACGGCAGGCTTACCATTCAGTGTGGCTATAATTTCGCTCTCTTCGTAACCATCAGTAACCTTTGCGACATCGCCTACACGAATGGTTCCACCCTCGCGGGTTTGTCTGATAATGATATTTTCAAAGTCACGTTGCGAATCGGCCAGGTTGAGCACCCGCAACTGAACGTCTCCCGTCGCTGCCTTTACCTGGCCCGAGGAAGAATTGATTGAACTCCCTCGAATGACGCCCGCCACCTCGGCAAAAGTCACGCCGTAACGCCGCAGAGCCGTCTCCGAAAGTTCAATGGTGACCTCTTCCTGTCTAACGCCAAAGAGCTCTACCTTTGAGATGTAAGGTCGAGAGGCAAGATCTTGACGGAGATCCTCTGCCAGTCGCGTAAGCGCTCGCTCGTCAATATCGCCAATAACGGCAACTCGCAGCATCTCTTGCCGCCACTCAAGGCGTCGCACTCTCGGATTTTCAATATCTCTGGGTAGCGAGGTCACAGCATCTACTGCGTTTTTGACATCATTGATAAAGGCGTTGATGTCAACGTTGGCATAGGTCTCGACGTTTACATTGCCAAAGCCTTCTCTGGCCTCCGAATAAACCCTGTAGACATTGTTAACGTTCTCGACAGCATCCTCGATACGTTGAATGACCTGTTGCTCCACCTCTCGAGGGGATGCGCCGGGCCAGATAACTTCTACTTGAACCTGATAAGGGCTCACAGTAGGAAAGGCCTCTTTTTCAATATTCTGCAGACCCAACCAACCTGAGATAATAATACCCAGCATCAGCAAATTCGCTGCTACGGGATTTTTAACCCACCAACCTACCAGTGCAGTCACGTCAACGCTCCTCAGTCAGCCACGGCTGGCTCCGAAGCAATGACGATCGCCTCGGGTGCAGCATTAATAGGCTCTAGAGCCATCCCTGGAATGGGATTACGAATCGCCGATATAATGACAGCCTCGCCTTCAGCGATGCCACCGGCCAAAAATGTCTCGCGGGTATTGCTATGAATCACCTCGACGGCTCTTATTTCCAATTGCCCATTAGCATCAAGAATAAATACTCGATCACCGGCACGCAGACCGTCTGATGAGATGGCAATTGTGTCGGTCAAAATACGACCTGCAATGGCCGCTTCGACAAACAAGCCCACCGCTAGGGGCATCTGAGCAGGAGCCTCTGTAAGGTCGTAAGGTTTATTAACGACGGCAGTGGCATAAATAACACGGGTTTCTGGGTCTATCGCAGCATCTAATCGCTCAACCCGCCCAGTCCATAAACGCTGCTCTCCCGCCACCTTGGCAGTGAGGTCTACAGCCAATCCCTCGCCACTCGGTGCGCGATAACCGATTGGTACACCTAAGGCACCTAGCTGATTGTCAGTAAGGGGCAAGCGAACTTCCACGCGATCGGTGCCAAAGGCTGAGGCGAGCACCTTGCCCGGACCCACGTATTCGCCCAAGTCTACAGAAGTCGATCGCAAACGCCCTGCATAAGGCAACGCTATTTTAGTGCGCTCAAGATTAGTTTTCGCTAGGGATAATCCCGATTGAGCAGCCTCCAAGGCCAGTTGAGCACGGGTCACCTGAGGTTTTTTTAACGCCAGGGGTGAGGGCTTGTCTACGCCCGCCAGCTGCTGTCGCGCCACATCAGCATCTGCGTAAGCGGTCTCTAAATCCACCTTTGCAGCAGCCACCCGGGCCTCAGCCTCGTTGAGCGCTGCCTGGTAGTCAGTATCCTCAATTCTGAGGAGAGTTTCGCCGGCCAAAAAACGACCGCCCTCAACAAATTCGTCAGAGACTTCGATAATGCGACCTGCCACCTGAGCCACGAGGCCAGATCGCAGCGTCGCCCTGACGTCACCATTAGTTTGGACAGTCAATTGGTTGGTCGCTACTGCTGCGGCTTGGATATGGACCCTAATTGGTCTGGGTGCCTCGATAGCGATATCAGGCTTGGGCTTGGTCGCATCGAGGAGGACAACAATTGTGACCCCTGACAGCAAAACTGAAAGTGGTACCAAGACCCTTTTGACTCGGCTACGCATGCAGACTCCCTGTCCAAAGTGTTGTTTGTCGCATCCAACAAGATAAAAACTATCAAAAATTCGCGCGGGCTAAGTCTACCAGTGACCCAGCGTTCTAACTCGACTAAGCCATCTTTTTTGACCAATTCGGTAAAATTCCCGACCAAATCTTAAAATCCGGCAAAAAAAAAGCCCGCTTCTGCGGGCGTCTTCCTTAAGCATTACTCCTTGTTGGGCCGGTAGGAGAATTTCTGTCCGCCTTTGGTTATCGTAAAGGTGGCCATACCCTTGCGAAATCCTGAACTACCGACGTTGGCGTTATTTTCCCCACCTGAAGCGTTGGTACCCGCACCCGTCGTGGTCGCCTCGGCTCAAGCCCCCGCCGTTAATGCTACTGCCGTAATCTGAGCGCCGAATTCAAAATTACCACCGGTAAACTCATCGAAAGATCTTTCATCTTCGAACAGGATAAGTTGGCTAAAAGCCTATCCACCCAGCTGCAATCCGGAGATAATCTGGGTCATTTTTGTTTCGCCCATTAGCTTGCTCTTGCCGTTGTAAACACGGCCAGAAGCATGCGCACCACCAATACCAATGTCACCTTTGCCAATCGTGGGAAAAACGGCATTGCCATAAGCAGCATCAATCAATTCACCCGCACCAGCTTTGCGAAAGCGCTCGATCACTTCACTATCGTCTTAAGCAAAGGCATTACCGCCAAAGGTGACCATTAATAATGCAGTAACCATTCCTAACTATTTTCTTACCATGTCGCATTGTCCATAAAAATACTCAGTGACTCAGCGCGAAATGTAATATTAACTACACGCTTTCACACACCAAACAACACCCTTGGGCGCAGGACAGTCGCCCCTACAACACAAATACCTAAAAATCTAAAACGCCCCGCTTTGCAGACGTTCTTAAAAACTCCGATCCACCTGCAATCCAGCGCGCAAGCCGTGTCGTAGATATCTTATAAACCAACCGGAGTTAGCTATGTTGACATCTACTCACCAAAAGCCACAGGCACTAGAATTGGCAGACAACACCGTGAACCTTCGTCCTTCGATTTCCCGCGAGGCTACGTTAGTCAGAGAGGCGCTAGTCGCGCGCGGGCTGGAAACGCCGCTAATTGACAATGGTCTGAACAGGGAACAGAAGCTGGCTATCGTTAAAGAGGCTTTTACCGACATCACCCAAGCCCTAGGCCTCGATTTAACCGACGACAGTCTTTGCGATACCCCTGATCGCATTTCCCGAATGTATATCGACGAAATTTTCTCGGGCTTGGACTACGGCAACTTCCCGAAAATTTCGGTCATCGACAACAAAATGCAGGTCGATGAGATGGTGATGATTGATGACATCGATCTGACGTCTACTTGTGAACATCACTTTGTGACGATTGACGGCCAGGCTCGGGTTGCGTATCTCCCGCGCAATAAAATTATCGGGCTTAGCAAAATCAACCGCATCGTTAGGTTCTTTGCTCAGCGACCACAAGTGCAGGAGCGGCTGACCCAGCAGATTTTGGTAGCGCTGCAAACCTTGCTGGAGACCGATAACGTAGCTGTGTCGATGGAGGCAGTGCATTATTGCGTCAAATCACGAGGCGTCATGGACACAAGCTCCCGAACTCGAACAACGTCCTTAGGGGGAATGTTTAAGGAAAATCCCGCAGCACGAAGCGAATTCCTTCGTTGAAGCTAAAACGGGATGGGCTTCCCATCCCAATCTAGGTACAGCAAGCGCTCGGCCGTGGGAACATCGTCTAATAGCGCGACTAACCGCTTCGCCACAAAGTTTGGAGTGAATAGTTTGCTTTCAGGCACCCCGCGCTGAAATGGTTTTGAGAGTGTTGTATCAACCGTTCCGGGGTGGAAGGCGACTAGCTGAGCCGACTTGTTAAGGCGCCCAAATTCTACGCTGGCGCACTGCAGCATCATGTTTAACGCCGCCTTACTCGCCCGGTAGCTGTACCAACCGCCCAAGTGATTATCTTCAATACTTCCGACACGCGCTGATAGCACTGCCATCCTAGGCTTATCGGCTTGGCGCAGCGCTTCATGAAACGCACCTAGCCATAACATGGGCAAAATTGTATTAACGTCAAAAATTTGCGCCATCGTTGCCCGAGATAACTGTCTGAGAGCACGCTCAGGACGGTATCCATCGCCCTGCAGGATGCCGTTGGTAATCACTAGGCGCTCCAGCGTGCCTGGGCGTTCAGAGATAGCGCGGGCAATCGACTCAATTGATGGGTCACTGTAATCGCTGCACCAAGTACAGACTTTTGACAATAAATGGGTCTCGACTCCCCTACTGACGACATGAACCTCACTGTAACCTTGATCGGCCAAAGCGCTGGCAACCGCAGTACCGATACCTCCGGCTCCAACCACGACAGCTTTACCCTTCATGGCTTGCCCTCGAGGTTAGAGCATAGATTTTGGACAAGGTAACCATCATCTGCCGCTCAAGGCATAGAGTCGAGACAGACTGGCATACCCTTGCATTGTTGCTTTTAATCATGATCACCATGCGGCCACCGTGCCATCTTTACGCATTTCTGTAGCGCCGGAATACACCCCCGTGTGTTGGTCTCGCTGTATCGCTTGATATCCCCCGAAAGGGCCCGCAGTATCGTCAAAAACAACGTTATGTCCTAGCTCACGCAGCGACGACACCGTCTCTACGGGAACCCCTGGCTCTACATACAATGTGCCATAGGCCGTTGGGTCTCCACCGTCGGGACTACTGCCACCGTCGTGTAAAAATCGTGCAGCATCCCCTGCCTCTTGCAGATTCATATTGAAGTCCACAATGTTAACAAGCACCTGCACATGCCCTTGTGGCTGCATGCCTCCCCCCATCAAGCCAAAGCTCATCCAGGGCTTGCCCTCTCGAGTCACAAAAGCTGGAATAATTGTATGGAAAGGACGCTTGCCCGGCGCGTAAACATTGGGGTGCTTCGGATCAAGCGAAAACAACTCGCCCCGGTCCTGCAACATAAAACCCAAACCTGTGGGCACCAAGCCTGACCCCATTCCACGGTAATTAGACTGAATTAAAGACACCATCATGCCTGATGCATCAGCCACCGTTAAATAGGTGGTGTCACCCTCACCCTCCAAGGGCACTGCGAGGGCTTCAGCGGTCAAAACCTTGTCTGTGCTGATACGGGCATACTGTGCCTCAGCAAACTTATCTGATAACAGTTGATCAACGGGAATCTGAGCAAATACTGGGTCAGCAAAAGTTTGCGCCATCGCCTCAAAAGCCAGACGCTTAGCCTCGACCATAAGATGAAAAAGCTCAGCTGAGCCCCGCTCCATTTCGGCCACATCAGCCTGCTTAATAATATTCAGCATCATCAGCGCCGCAAAGCCCTGACCGTTGGGAGGGAGCTCCCAAAGCGTCGCACCGTGGTAGTCGACACCCCGAGGCTCTACCCACTCTCCGACATGATTTGCAAGATCGGCGGCGGTAAGGTCGGCATCAATTGCTTCAAAGTAGTCAGCCATCTGCTCGGCTAACCGCCCTTGATAAAAACTAGCCCGCCCTTCTGCACCGAGTGTCCGCAGTGTTTTCGCAAGGTCGGGGTTACGAAACATCGTTCCGACAGCGGGGGCAACTCCTTCAGGAAAATACAGCGCGCGAGCATTATCCAGCTCTTCAATCATGGATTCGCGCTGCTCGAAACGTCGCTGGTTGGCTGCAAACGCAGCCGCAATGACAGGAGACATTGGAAAACCAATCTCGGCATATTCGGCGGCAGGCGCCAACACCTCATCCATATCCAGTGCGCCCCATCGTTCATGAAGCGCAAACCAACCATCGACAGTGCCCGGCACCGTAACTGCTAGCGAACCGTGAGACGGTATGCCCCGATAATCCTTTGGCAGTTGCCCCCCAGACTTCATTGCCTCAATAGCGCTCAGCAGTGCATCCAAATCGCGACCTACAGGGCTGCGCCCTGAGCCGTTATAACCGTAGAGTTGTTGAGTTTTAGGGTCCCACACGATGGCGAATAAGTCTCCACCGATACCATTACCGGTAGGCTCCATCAGCCCTAGCGCCGCGTTAGCAGCGATGGCCGCATCGACTGCCGTGCCACCCTGCTTCAAAATATCAATCGCGATTTGAGAGGCCAAGGGCTGTGCCGTAGCTGCCATTCCTTGGGCACCATAGACCGGACTTCGTGACCAGTCGGCTCCGACGGGACGTGCACCCGGACCCAAGGACTGTGCATTAATCGAGCAGGATAAAAACCACAGCAAGGTGATGGTCGTTAAACGCGCAAACCGCAAGGCTAAGGCCTTCAGACGTTTGTATAGAGTGGTCATATTTGAACCTCATAGCAGTTTGGAATCCTAACGAGTTGTAGCAGCTTGCGTTAACTCATCATGAGACTCAAGGTATGCCTATTGAGTAATCTTGACAGTCGCTTGACACAGGACCGAGCAACCATGAACAAAGATATGCCCCAAAACGGCGCCGCAGAACAAAAACGAAGCGCAGCCTTTATAGGTTTAGGCGCCATGGGTTTCCCCATGGCGGGCCACTTGCAACGCGCAGGTTATCCCACCACGGTGTACAACAGGTCCCCCACCAAAGCCTCCCATTGGCATGAAACCTATCAGGGCAAGACTGCCCCAACCCCGGCAGAGGCAGCACTCAACGCTGACCTTGTTTTTGTTTGTGTAGGTAACGACGACGACGTCCGTGAAGTGACCTTTGGGAACCAAGGCGTGTTAGCAACACTCAAACCAGGATCAATACTGATCGATCACACTACAGCCTCTGCTGATCTTGCTCGGGAGTTGCAGGCAGCGTGTCAAAAAAAGAACATTGGCTTTTTAGATGCTCCCGTCTCAGGTGGGCAAGCCGGCGCTGAGTCAGGGCAGCTGACTATTATGGCGGGTGGTGAGACCAGCACCTTTGACAGTGCCCAACCCATGATGTCTATTTACGGTAAAAGCGTGCGCCTCATGGGTCCATGCGGCACAGGGCAGCTCACTAAAATGGCTAATCAAATTTGTATCGCAGGAGTTCTTCAGGGGCTGTCTGAAGCGTTACATTTTTCCGATCGAGCGGGGCTCGACACGGCAGCTGTCATCGAGGCTATTAGCCAGGGCGCGGCCCAAAGCTGGCAAATGGATAACCGCTCTCAAACAATGATTCAAGGTCAGTTTGATTTTGGCTTCGCGGTTGACTGGATGCGAAAAGATTTAGGTCTAGTGCTTGATGCCGCTAGCAGGGCGGGAGCTTCCCTACCCCTGACAGCACTAGTCGACCAATTTTATGGTGACGTTCAAAATCTAGGTGGGGGCCGATGGGATACCTCAAGTCTCATCGAAAGGCTGCGAAAGCTAAACGCATAGGTTTAATGTACTGCGTTACTTTCAATCACATCCCAATAGAGCGTTTCTATCCATTTGGCCTCACTAATAAAAGCCCAAGCAAAAGACTGGTACATATCGTCAAGCCCTTTCTCCTGAATACTTGATAGCGACAACCCGGCTCCAATGTCTTCAGTCACCGACTTGTGAGTCGCTCGAATCATTGCGTGAACCGCCATCAGGTCACTGCGGCGAGCGATTGGACCATGGCCCGGTACAACCTGAGTATCGTCGTTTATCATGGCGAGTAACTTCTCCTGACTCGACAGATAAGCACCCACACTACCGCCGCTGTCAGTGTCGATAAATGGAAAGCGTTTATTAAAAAATAAATCCCCGGCATGCAGAACATTGGCACCTTCGAAATACACGGCGGTATCACCGTCCGTGTGCCCTTCAAGGACAACAAGATTGAGCCGATCGTCGTTGAAATAGATGTGCACGCCCTCGTGGTAGGTAATGACGGGTAGAGGGTTATCTTGTGACGGAACTCGAGCTAGCAGTCGCACCCGCGCCGCCTCACTGGCAACGATAGTCGCACCGGCTTTGGCAAAGAAGTCATTCCCACCCGTGTGATCTCCATGATGATGCGTATTGATAACGTACTTTAGGGATTGGTGCGCCTCAGCAGTACCTGAGACGTTAGCAAGGGCCTCAGCTATGCGCTCCGCCATGGCCGCATACTGATCGTCGACTAATAGCAGTCCATCTGCCCCGACGCTTACGGCGAGGTTACCGCCGGCCCCTGTCAGCATGTATACCGAGTCTGTGAGCTGTGTCGCTTCAATCACCACGTTAGAAAAGCGATCGGGCTGTGCCATAAGGGTGCAGTTAAAGGTCAGCAGCAGGGTAAACAGCATTGCTTTAGCGCTAATGATGACGACGCGGTTCATAACGACATTCCTGTGTTCTCGCAAAATTTCAGGTCTCGACGACAACCTTACCTCAGACGGGTAGACTCCTCCTACGCATTGTCTCGCCGCGGAGAATTTCAATGAAAGCACATCACCACGCCGCATCCGCCTCAGTCGCATTACCCAATGCACGACAGAGGCTATATGTACGCTACTACGTAGCAATTACCGCAGATTTGATCGTGTTGGGTCTGCTCTCCCAGTTTTGGGACCGAGTACAGATAAGCAGTTTCACGGCGGGCTTGGTCGCCGCAATTCTGTTACAGCTACTTTTGCAGGTCACCTTAATAATCGAGCACGCCGCCTCTCAGCCCTTCAAAAACAAAAACTCCTTGCAAGCAAGTGCTGGAAGGATATTTGTTGCGTGGCTGATCTTATTTAGCTCAAAATTCGCTATGTTGTGGGCTATCGGCTTGGTTTTAGGCGACGCCATACATTTTTACGGCGCTATGCACGGCGCGCTTCCCTTTATTGCCACAGTCATTTGTATGGTTTTAGCTGAGGAACTGGCATTTCGTACCTTCGCCACATTAGAGCGCCCAGATAAAGGGGAGTAAATATCAATGACTGAAAGTGACAGCGCTTTAGAGTTCACCACCCACGAAGGGGGATGCCACTGCGGTAATGTTCAATGGCAAATACAGGCCCCCGCTCACTTGCAAACACATACCTGCAACTGCTCGATATGCGATATTAACCACTACCAACATTTGATTGTCCCCAAGCAGCGCTTTCATCTCCTTAAGGGTTCAGAGGACCTCAGCGACTACCGGTTTGGTTCGGGTCAGGCACAACACTATTTTTGTAAAAGTTGTGGTGTTAAATCTTTTTACGTCCCGAGATCAAATCCTGACGGTGTCAGCGTTCATGCGCGATGTCTCAATCTAGCGACTGTTTTATCGATCACAGACACACCCTTTGACGGACAAAACTGGGAGAAAAATGCTGCCTCCCTTGCACACCTATCAAAAGCATGACGGCGCTAAAGTTTTGGCAAACAACGCCAATGAGCGAGCTCTCAGATCGACAGTGGGAATCTTTGTGCGATGGCTGTGGTAAGTGCTGCCTCAACAAGCTCGAAGATGAGGACACGGGAGAAATTTATTACACCAGCGTTGCCTGTCAGTTACTCGATCACTCTTCGGGCAGATGCAGCGACTACAAAAATCGATTAGCACGGGTTCCTGACTGTCTAGATTTACGTCAAACGGACTCTGAGTCCTATCACTGGCTGCCAGCAACCTGCGCCTACCGATTGCTTGCCTCGGGTGAGGATCTACCTGAGTGGCATTATTTAAAAAGCGAAGATCCCACGCTGGTTCACCGAGCCACCTGCACCGTAAAGCACCGTGTCATTTGTGAAACCACGATCGACCCCGAGCAGCTGGAGGACCACATCATCGCTTGGACTGACCGCTAACCGTCAGAGTAAGCATTTAAAACCTACGCTACAAACAACCCCCTCAAAAACAAGGAAGTCATCGAGCCGTTATGCAGAGCCAAGATCAGGAAGTTTTTGAAAAACTCGGTGAGTGGCTTCAAAACGGCAGCGCGCCGTATTTGTGCACTATAGTAAAGGCTATAGGGTCTTCACCTAGGCCGGTAGGCTCAATGCTGGGATGCTGCGGTGAACACAGCATTGGTACGCTATCGGGAGGCTGCGTCGAAGAAGACCTGCTCGACAAACTGCGTACCCATGCGATCGATGCCTCCATCCCGCAACTCATCGAATACGGGGTTTCCGCAGAGGAAAATGAACGCTTAGGATTGCCCTGCGGAGGCCGGCTACATATTTTGGTGCAACAGCTCTCCCCCGCAAGCGCAGATTGGGTGATAGACGTGGTGACCGCTCTGCGAGCACGGAGCTCCATGGTCAGAACGACCGACCTGAAAACCGGCGTCACATGCGCAGAGGTAGCAGAAGATTATGTCCCTCTTAGCCTGACACAAAATTCATTGAAGCAAGGGCTTGGACCCAAAATGCAAATGCTGCTGGTAGGTGCAGGACAACTCGCTCAGGTTTTGGCACAGTTGGCACTCGCTATGGATTACGAGGTGATCGTTACCGACACGCGGGAAGACGTTATTGCTCAGTGGCAAGGACCCGACGTAGAACTGTTGCATGGCCTTCCCGACGACATCATTGCGAACCGCAGCAACGACCCAAAAAATATCATTGTCACGCTTACCCATGATCCCCGCATTGATGATATGGCGCTTCTCGAAGCTCTAGAAACTCCCGCCTGGTACGTAGGAGCGTTGGGTTCAATCAGAACAACTCGCGCCCGGCTAGAACGGCTTGCAGCACTGGGAATCACTGAGACGCAACTGCAGCGGCTACACGCCCCCGTAGGCCTGAATATTGGCAGTAAAACGCCCTGGGAAATTGCGGTGGCGATCATGGCAGAGATCACCCAGCTGCGCCGCAAGCACTAAACTCTGCCGCTAAAATAAAAATCGCCAATGAGCAGCGACTGATTGAAATCAAACCTCTTGAGAGTTTAACCCCTGTAGCTGCTTGATAAGTTGGTTTAGGCGCACGCCCTCACGGTCAATCAACGTTGACGTAGCCTCAAAAAGCGCTCTAATGTTTTCAGGCGTAGTATCGTCGAGCGCATCCGTTGCATTCTCGAGGGTAAGTTGAAACCGCTGATAGCGCTCACCCAGGAACAACCTCATTTGATAATCCGCAGCCTTGGACATACCATCAAACACACAATCGAGTACCGGCAGCATCCAGCCAATCTTGCCCCAGCTTGCGGCTTGCTTCCCTGATATGGGCTGAGCGAGCTCACCCGTGCCCAAAGATATGACCGTGATCTTATCCCCCGGAAATAACTTCAACGCCTCTGCATAAGCCGATACAACAGGGGAGTTTAGAAATACTGCACCATCAATGAGCGACGTCGATCTTCCAGCCACTTCCAACTGAGCGGGTTCAAAAAAAGTGGGAGCGGCCGATGTAGCTCTCGCCGCTGACTTACACAAAACCTGAGCATGTTCAGGCTTAAAGCTTTTAAAAAAGGTGGTTGATCTCGCCTCAAGGTCGTAGGCCGTAACAATCGTTGGACAGCGGCAGTCCCCCAGAACATTGTTATCAAAATAATCGGCGAGTGCTGCCTCAAGGGGGCTGGCTGAATAGCTTTCATCAAAAATGCCCAGCGCCGATCGAAACTGGCGCCACAAATTTTTGCCGAAAATTTGTGAACCTCGATTCGCATAGAGATCGGCCAAGTCACGAGCGCTGAAGCGGCTATTCTCCGGCTTCTCTGTGTCAGGTTGCGCCAATCCCAGCGCTAGAATGCCACCCGTTGAGGTGCCCACCATTAGGTCAAAGAGATCGGCAGCTCGATGCCCCGTCCTTGTCTCTAGATGGTCGAGCACCATTGCAGGGATTATTCCGCGAATGCCCCCGCCGTCGATTGATAGAACGGTCCTATCACGGGACATCGCTTGCTCCCTTTACTTGAGTCAACCGCCTGTTATTTGAGTCAACCGCCTGTCTCAGCCAAACCGCCTAAGTACTTCCTGTTCGGAAGAGAGATTAACCCCTAGTAGAGATAATCCTTGGCTTTATATTCATCATGGCAGGCTTTGCACGTTTTACCCGTGGCGCCAAATTGTCCTTGAATCGCCGCGCGATCACCCTGAGCCGCCACCTCAGCCAGTTTCGCGGCCTCACGTCGAAAATCGGCCAGCTTAGAGTTGAAATCTTCACTGTTGAGCCAAATTTCAGGTTTAGCGCGCGTCTTACCTGTATCGGAACCCGGTGCGAAACCGCGCTCTACTTGATACCCAGATACGCCGGCCAGATCGTTAGCCCAAGTCTGAAAAGTCTCGTCATTCCACTCAATCTTTCCTTTCACCATGTCCGCCATGGGTCCAAAGGTCATGCCCAGCAGAGCGAAATAAGACTGACGAAGCGACTGTAGCGGCTCGGCCTTTTCTATGTGTGCAACCGTAGGAATAGCCACGGTGATAGTGATAGCCACGATGGCAAGACGATTGAGTAATTTCATGATCGATTCCTCTAAAAGTATCTGTAAATTCACCTGGTACTATTTGCTGCGTCTATCATGACCTGCCGCAGCCGGACCCGCAAACAATTTGCCATGACTATACCCATCAAAGCGTACTGTTGAAGGCACCGCCGTCCAACAAAATATTTTGTCCCACCATGAACCCCACATGCTCAGAGCACATAAAGGCACATGTGGTACCAAATTCTGCAGAAGTTCCATACCTGCCAGCGGGGATAGTCGCACAGCGACGTGCTGCGACAGCCTCTTTTGTTTCTCCAGTCATGTTCGCCTCATAGGTATCGAGCCCTATAGTTCGATCGGTGGCGTGCAAACCCGGCAATAAGTTATTGATCGTGACTCCCTGATGCACGACGTCACGGGCGATACCGGCGACAAAACCCGTGAGCGCTGCTCTGGCTGTATTAGACAACCCCAGCACCCCTATAGGCTGCTTAACTGAAACGCTTGTGATGTTAACGACCCGACCCCAGCCACGATCGCACATTCCCGGCACGGTGGCTTGCATAAGGGCTATTGCAGCATAGGCATTGGCATCAAAGGCGGCGATAAACGCGTCGCGATCCCAGTCGCGCCAGTTACCCGGTGGCGGGCCCCCAGCGTTGTTGATCAAAATATCTAAGTCGCCACTTACGGCTAAAATCTCCTCCCGTCCGGTCGGTGTCGTCACATCAGCCGCTACCGTTGATACTTCAACGCCATGTGCATCCCGAATGGCTGAAGCCGTAGCTTCTAGGACATCACTACCCCGAGCATTGAGTACCAGGTGCACACCTTCAGCAGCCAAGGCTTCTGCGCAACCTCTACCCAGCCCCTTCGAGCCAGCACAGATCAGAGCCCGCCGGCCTTTTATTCCCATATTCAAGCTTATCTACTCCAATTGAACCGTCGCTCTTGTACACACGTAACATGCGCTAATACATTGCTAGAGTACAGTAACAGCAGTCAATGATGGCAGTGTTGTTTTGGGCCCCTCTAGCACTTAACATGTCAGATGACATGCGACAGTCTTTCGAAGCGCTGGGATAAAGTCGTGTCGACAGCGCCTCTGACACCGTATAAAGGCTGCAGCGTGAAAGCTCACGCAGCCAAGCACTTAGCCGGATAGGCACTCACTTATTACTACAAGGATGTTTAACCGTGATTACCTTCTCTCTCAATGGCGACTCTGTAAGCTTCAAAGGCGACCCGAATACGCCACTGCTTTGGGTCATACGCGATGACTTTAAACTTAAGGGTTCCAAGTTTGGCTGTGGGGCGGGTTTGTGCGGTGCTTGCACCATGCACCTCGACGGAGCAGCTATCAAAACCTGCGTCCTCCCTGTCGCCGCCGCGGCGAACAAAAAGGTAACGACAATAGAAGGGTTGGGCAATCCGGAGGCGCTGCATCCACTACAAGCCGCTTGGGTAAAACATAACGTACCGCAATGCGGCTACTGCCAAAGCGGGCAAATTATGGCTGCAGCGGCGCTAATAGCAGACAAACCCGATGCATCCAGTGACGACATAGACCAGGCCATGTCGGGCAATATTTGCCGCTGTGGCTGCTACCCCAGAATTAAGGCCGCCATCGCATCAGTGGCCGGTAACTCTCAAAGCTACGATGCCACTGCAGTGGAGGCGACTTCATGAGCGGTCAAAGCCTCAGCAGAAGACACTTTTTAAAAACTTCTGGCATGGTCGGGGGCGGCATTGTCGTCGCGGTTGCCCTACCTGGCTGCGCATTTAATGGCCCGCACCCCATTGAGGTTACTGACGCCGGCTTTATTCCCAACGCTTTCTTGCAAATTGCCCCAGACAACAAAATCACCTTCTATTGTCCCAGTGATGAAATGGGACAAGGCATCAGAACCGGTCTGGCAACGATTATCGGTGAAGAACTTGACGTTGATCCGGCCAACATGCTGGTACAGGCCGCAGGATCCCACGAAGACTACAACAACCCTGAGTTTCGTGTTCAAGGAACCGGAGGCTCTAATGCCGTTCGTGTTTTTTACCAGCCGCTCAGGCAGGTTGGCGCCGACACCCGAGCACTACTACTCAATGCGGCCGCTCTAGACCTTGGAATACCCTCGGAGCAACTGCTCACCGACGACGGATTTATTGTGGCCGGTGACCGACGCTACCCCTACGGTGACTTTGTCGACACCGCTTCATCGCTAGAAATGCCTGTCGCGACCTCACTAAAAGCGCCCTCTAACTTTCAATACATTGGTGCCGATGCTCCAAGAGTCGATGCTTTAGCGAAGGCCACAGGTACAGCAAGCTTTGGCATCGATACCGACCTCCCCGGCATGGTCTACGCCGTTGTGGTTCGCCCCCCAGTTGCAGGATCGAAAGCGTTGAAGTTTGATGACAGCGCCGCAAGGATAGCCCCGGGAGTACTGGACATAGTGGCTGTGTCTAGCGGTATTGCTGTGGTGGCCGAGCGCTACTGGCAGGCCTATCAGGCCGCTAAAAAGATCACGGTTGATTGGGAAAAACGCCCGCTTTCAAGCGTAACGTCAACGCAGGTGCGACAAGATCTATCGGCGGCGCTCGAGGCCAACGACGATACTGAATCGAGCCATGTAGGAGATCCAGAAAAAGCCTTTGCCGAGGCCGACAGAATTTTGGAAACGGACTATTACGCGCCCTTTCTTGCCCATGCACCCATGGAGCCGCTAAACGCGACCCTGCGAATCACTGAAAACGGTGCCGATCTGTGGACTGGTGTGCAATTTGTTGGCGCGGCTCAAGGCGTTTTGGAACGCCTGACTGGTCTGCCCAGAGGCGATATTAAAATCCACAATCAGTTTTTGGGCGGCGGCTTTGGTCGCCGCGCCACGCTGTCACACATTGTTGAGGTGGCAGAGATTGCTATGAGCATTGATAAGCCCGTGCAACTGCTGTGGTCCCGGGAAGATGACTTGCGCCATGGCTTCTACAGACCCGCGGCGATGATGAAAATAAAGGCAGCTGCAAATAATGAGGGCCGTATTACTGCGTGGCAGGCCCGCCGCTCTGGGGCCAATATCACCGCGCAAACTATGAAGAATGCCCTACCCGGTGTGCTCCCTAGCCTGCCCACCGGTCTGCTTAACGGTCTTGTAGGTGCCATGGATTATGTCTTTGACAACTGGGCCGTCGACGCCTCAAGCGTTGAAGGACTTCATGAAACCTATTCGTTGCCCAGCTACAGAGTCTCCCACGCATCAGTGGATCACGGATTGCCCACCACATTTTGGCGTTCGGTGGGACACTCCTACACCAGCTTTGCCGTAGAATCGATGATGGACGAGCTCGCAGAGGCGAGGCAGATAGATCCTGTAGCGCTGCGCCTGAAAAATTTAGAAGACAAGCCTCGGATGAAAAATGTAGTGGCCCAGGCGGGCAGGCTAATGGCGGCAATGACCGTACCGGAAAATCATCATTTGGGATTTGCTGCGCATTCGTCCTTTGGCACTGACGTGGCCCAAATTGCCCAGGTGTCGGTGACGGATGGCAATATTCGCGTACATAAAGTCACCTGCGTTGTCGATTGTGGCTTGGCGGTTAACCCCGACATTGTGAGAGCACAGCTCGAGGGCGCGGTTATGTTTGCGCTAACCGCAACACTTTACGGCCAAATAGATCTTGACGATGGCGCGGTGGTCCAAAGTAACTTCCACAACTACCCCATTTTGCGCATGAACGAATCTCCGGCGGTTGATGTTGTCATCATAAACAGCCAGACACCTCCGACGGGAATAGGTGAACCTGGGGTGCCACCCCTTGCGCCTGCCGTCGCTAATGCGGTGTATCGCGCAACCGGACAGCGCCTTCGTGACTTGCCCCTTAAACTTGCTTGATTGACAATTGGGTACCGACCCGTCGTGCAGAAACCACGGTTCAACAGAAACAATTTATGATCCTCGCCTGAGCCGTTTAGGCAGCCCGGAAGGGACACGACCGTAATCCTTGTGGAAGCGGGGACCACGCCCTCAAATAGTTAATTTTCAGGAGCATTGGATGCACTTCTTAAGAGCGATTTCGACCCTATTAATCCTCGTTGCGACCTCGATATGCTGGAGCGAGACTGCAAAATCTCAAACTGAGCCTCGCTCATCTGCTCTTGCAACCACTGCGGGCACCATTACCCCGGCAGCAAACTCAGCCTTAGCTCCAGAATCACCTGCTCCAGATTCACGGCTGTGGCTTGAAGATGTAGAAGGCGAGCAAGCTCTCGATTGGGTGAGAAAACAAAACGCCCGAACGTCGGTCCGACTGCAGGGCGACGCTCGTTATGAATCACTAATGGCCGCGGCCCAGACGCTGTATGAAAGTGACGACCGTATCCCTTACGGCAGTTATTACGGCGGGTTCGTCTGGAATTTTTGGCAAGACAGTACGTTTACCCACGGCCTATGGCGCCGAACAACACTAACGAGCTACCTAACCGACGCACCCGAATGGGAGGTCATTATTGATCTGGACGCTCTCGCAGACAGGGAGGCTATCAACTGGGTCTGGCGTGGTGCCGACTGTCTGACTCCAAAGTATGACCGCTGCCTAATCACGCTATCTAAAGGCGGCAGTGACGCTGCGGTGCGACGAGAGTTTTCGCTGTCTGACCGGCAGTTTGTGGCAGATGGCTTTGAAACACCCGAAGCCAAGGGCAGTATCGCGTGGGTAGATGAAAACACCGTGTTGGTAGCCCTCGCAACAGAACCTGCCAACACCACTGACTCTGGCTATCCGTCCATCATTTACCGCTGGTCACGAGGCTCCAAGCTCGACAGCGCCGAGGTTGTGTTGGAAGGAAACTCAACAGACGTCGGTTTATGGCCGGTACGTTTGGAAGACCATGGTGGGACGGTGCACATGATGGCGGCCCAGGCACAAACATTTTATGAATCCACCTACTGGTATTTACCCTCTATCGGCGAGCCTAAAATCCTTCCTATACCGGCTAAAACATCGATTGAGACGCTCTATAAGGGAGAGCTCGTTTTTTCTCTGGCCGAAAACTGGAAAACAGCGAACACGGCAGCCAGTCATCCCGCTGGCGCTTTAGTTTCGATTAACCTGCCTGACTTTATCGATACGGGGGATATTTCCGCCGTGAATACACTGTATCTGCCCTCGCCAACCGAATCGATTGGAAGCGTTGCGGCCACTAAAAGCGCGCTGCTGGTCACCGTGGACAATAACGTTATTGGCGGTTTAATGGCATTTCACGTAGACGCTGGTGAATGGTCAAAAGAGACCATTCCCGCACCTGACAACTTGACGATAAGTTTGAGCAGCGCTAGCCGTGAAGCGGATGTCGCTTTTATCAATGCCGAGGGCTTCCTAACCCCTGACACTTTACTGCTGGCCAATACCGCCGATATGACGACGCGCTCTATTAAAGCTATCCCCGAACGCTTTGATAGCTCCGGCCTCATCGTGGAGCAAATCGAGACGCGGTCTCCTGACGGCACAGTCATCCCCTACTTCGTCGTTCGACACGAAAATACGCCTCTGGATGGATCCACACCCACCCTCTTGTATGCCTACGGCGGTTTTCAAGTTTCAATGCGCCCCCGCTACTCGGGCAGCCTTGGCAAGCTTTGGTTAGAGAACGGTGGCGCTTATGTCTTGGCGAATATTCGCGGTGGTGGTGAATTCGGTCCGGCTTGGCATCAGGCCGGACTCAAGACACAGCGACAGCGCATATACGATGACCTTATCGCTGTCGCGGAAGATCTTTCAGCCCAAGGTCTTAGCAGTGCTGAGCACCTGGCAGTCTATGGAGGCTCCAACGGCGGACTACTGACCGGCGTTATGTACACCCAGCGACCCGATCTCTGGCAAGCCGTGGTCTCAGCCGTGCCCCTGCTCGATATGCTGCGCTACCACAAACTACTGGCGGGTGCCTCATGGATGGGAGAGTACGGGAACCCCGATGACCCCGAGGAAGGTGCCTTTCTCCGCAGCATCTCGCCCTATCACAACGTTAGCGCAACGCAGGATTATCCCGAGATTTTCCTGTACACCTCAACCAAGGACGACCGCGTTCACCCCGGCCATGCGCGAAAGATGTCCCACCTACTTGAAACGTTGGGACACGACTATTTATATTTTGAAAATATCGACGGCGGGCACGCCGCAGCAGCAAATCTCAGCGAATATGCTCGCCGTGACGCCATGCTCTACGTCTTTTTAATGCAAAAGATCATGACAGGGCCTGCCAAAAAATAGCGGGTCTTCCTGGGGTGGCAATAGCCTAGTGGCCACTGACTACAAGTCTCCTTGCGGGGAGGGATGTGCTGCCTGCACATCCCTAGTCACATCATAGTAATGGGACAGGCAAGCCCACCCTAGCCCTTGGCAATACCCCCGGGCTTAAATGGCAGACATGCCACCATCAACAGCTACGGCCTGTCCGTTCATAAAGCTGTTTGTAGGGGACATAAGCATGAGCATCACTTCTACCATTTCTTCGGGGTCACCCATGCGATTCATAGGTGAGCTTTTTTTAAGCGTGTCCATTCTATCTGCCAGGCCACCTTCCTGAGTTACCAAAGGCGTCGGTGAGAAAAACGGGCAGATAGCATTAACGCGAACGCCTTGCCGGCCAAACTCATAGGCGGCTGTTTTTGTAAGTCCAACCACACCATGCTTGGCAGCCGCATAGGCACCCAGCAAAGGAGCAGCGCCTATACCCGCCATTGAAGCCACGTTGAGCACGGTGCCGCCGGGAGAGTCTTGTGCCAGCATTTGCCGCACAGCATGCTTGATGCCAAAGAAAACGCCCTTCGTGTTGACGTTATAGTTGAGGTCCAGTTCCTCCTCGGTCACTTCAGTCAACAGCTTTGGCTCGGAACCCAGGCCTGCATTGTTTACCATGATATCGAGTCGGCCAAAACGTTCTTTAGCGGCCACTACAATGGCCTGAACATCTGCCTCGTTGGCGACGTCACAGGTCATCGCAACAACTCGGGTTTCATCTGCAAGGGCAGCCGCAACTGCCTGCAGCGGCTCAGGGTTGATATCACTAATCACCAAGCGTGCCCCTGCCGCATGCAAATTTTCAGCCATAAGTTTACCAAAACCACTAGCAGCCCCAGTAATACAAATAACCTGATCGCAAAAAACATCCCACCGAGACATATGACACTCCTAAATAAAAAAATTGTCGGGGGCATAGCCCCCCGAGCAGCAAAAACCCATGGGTCTAGCGACTCAACGGCCCTTCCAATTAGGCGCTCGCTTCTCAGCAAAAGCTATCGCCCCTTCCATAGCATCTTCACTGACAAATACTGGCTGAAGGATGTCCTGCTGGCGACCAAACATTTCATCAGTGCTCCAGTCCTGCGAGTCTCTGACTACCTGTTTGCTGAGCTTAACTGCCAGAGGTCCGTTACCTGCTATCTTTGCTGCCAGCGCCTGCGCGGCAGAAACAGCCTCACCTGCAGGCACGGTTTCGTTTATGAAACCCAAATCTCGAGCTCGACCTGCATCCATAAAGTCGCCAGTCAGCGCCAACTCCATGGCCACCCGATAGGGCAACTGTCGTGGGAAGCGCAACAAACCTCCGGCTGCAGCAGCCAAGCCGCGCTTCACTTCAGGGACACCAAACTTTGCTGTGTCTGCCGCTATGATCAGATCGCAAACCATCGCCAGCTCACACCCACCCGCCAATGCATATCCTTCAACGGCGGCAATTAACGGCTTCGCAGGTGGCGATTCGGTCAAACCAGCAAAGCCTCTTCCCTTGATGTAAGGCACCTCACCACTGACGAACGCCTTGAGGTCCATCCCGGAACAAAACGTATTGTTAGAACCCGTGAGAATTGCCACACGAATCTCGTCGTTGCTATCGAGTTCATCAATGGCTGCAGCGACGCCTTCCGCCATGGCCAGATTTACGGCATTTTTCGCCTCAGGTCGATTAAGCGTGATGGTCATTACGCCATCGTTTACCTCAGTAATAACTACGTCACTCATTTTTCTATCCTCTTTTTCTCATCGCATTCGAAGGTCCCGTAGTCGCGCTTACGGGCCGTTTCAGTTGTGTTTATTCATGGGTAACAGCGTCACAAAAAATGAAGCTATTGCCCAGCTCACTCGGCGTCACCATGACAGACCTATCGTCAGCTTCGTCACGGCTAAAAACATCTAATACGGTCGGCGCATCGCGCCCTACTTTGGCTATAAACCGGGCGTCACTCGCTAATAATCGCCCGACAATCGTTGCAGCCTTCGGCTGACCATCTCGATCATAGGCCACCGTATAGGCCTCCAGCCTACCCTCACCGCTTGGATTCTTCTCAAAGTCAGGGGCTGTCTGCTTGGACATTTCTTCCTGAAGGTCAGCGCTATCATAGGGCTCATAGGCCGCCGGCGTTGTCGCATAAATACCTGCGGCATACTTCGATAGAAGCCCCCCGTTCGCCGCCACCAAACCGAACTTCCCAGGGTTCACCCGCAGACACGTCACCATCTCTGCGAGAGCATGCATTGAGTAACTGTTTCCCGGCCCACCAAAAAAGGGCAACCCACCGGTCACGGTCAGGCCTCTGGGGTCATCCCCTGATAAACCTATCGCGTCAATCGCGTTGCTTACCGCTATTGGGAAGCAGCTGTAAAAATCAAAATAGCTGATGTCGTCGGTGTTGCAGTTCGCGCGCTCCAGTGCGCGTCGCAGCGCTAGACCTGCTGAAGGCGCCTGACCCAATTCTGGACGCAGTGTGATTGGCAACTCCCCTGCTGTCGCCTGACCGTGAAGATAGACGCGATTTTCGGTGGGAATATTCAACTCGTCAGCCAATGCGGTTGAAATCACCACTAATGCCGCACTTTGATTCACCTGATCACGTGCCACTAACCGTTGAGGATAGGCATCGACAACCCGACGGTTACCCGTTTCTATTGTGACGAGGTCAGCCGGGCTAAACGCTCTATCACGCTGAGCAGCCAAGGGATTTTTGGAAGCCACCGCCGCGAACGGGGCAAACAATGCCCCCATCTGATCGGCCCAGGTCTTAACATCGACTCCAGCAGCGATCCGCCTAGCGTTCTCCATAATCCCATAAAACAATGGTGGAGAGACCAAGCCATGCATGAGTTCATCGTGAGTCGCGTAATCCAAGGTCGGCTTGCGATCAACCACAGATTCATTGGAACCCTCCGACCAGTCCACATCACTGCCTTGCTTTTGAAGGAAACGGGTCGTTGAAAGCGCCTCACCCCCACTGACTAGCACCGCCTTGGAATCCCCTTGCCAAATTCGATCACATGCTTCTGTTACTAGCTTCTGCGGGGTATCACCACCACTGGTTGCCCAAATGGCCGTCTCAGGAGTCATTCCCAGTCGCTGGCAGACTGAGCGCGGGAAGTTGTTTGAACGTCCAAAAGGACCTTCTAGGTGAGGTGCTGAATCTTCGAAAATTCGGGTGGTCATCAGCGTATCAATGTGCGCTCGGCAATCGGCCATCCCCGCATCGGCGAGGGCCAATTCGGCGGCTCGAGCGGTAATTGCGACTGGCGACAACATCGCATAGTCGGGATCATTAATACGCTCAGTAAACTGGCTCGCACCAACGATGACTGGAGTATTTGCAGCAACGAACGGCATTGACTGTTCTCTATTGATAAAATTGCTGGCAAGCTTACCTGCTGACCGTAGGTAGTGACACATGCATTTCTCAAATTTTGCCACTCGTTATCAAAAAAGCACGGGCACCGTGCGATTAATGGAAGACTTGGGGGCAGCAACCTCGGCAACCGGCTCCATTTGCCAACTGGGCGGCGGTAATCCTGCACACATACCCGAAGTAGAAGCCTTACTGCGCGAGGCTATGGCAGATTTGACCGCCGATACTCAAGCCTTTGGCAAAATGATCGGTGAATACGATGCCCCGGGGGGTAATGTCGCCTTCAGGGAGACCCTCGCAAATTTACTGACCGAACAATTTGGCTGGGCTCTGACGCAAAACAATATTGCCATTACAAACGGTAGCCAGAGCAGCTTCGGGCTGCTTTTTAACAGCTTTGCCGGCTCGTTTCCCGATGATAGCCATAAACGCATTCTCTTGCCTTTAACACCCGAGTACGTAGGCTATTTTGATGTTGGTTTAGCAGAACAACCTATTTTTGAAGGGCGGCGCGCTGAAATAGATTTACTCCCAAACCGCCAGTTCAAATATCGAGTGAACTTCGACGGCCTGCAGTTAAATGACAACCATGGCGCTGTCTGTGTATCACGGCCCACCAATCCGACAGGAAATGTCATCACAGACGAGGAGATGGCGGAGTTACGGGCTGCGTGCCGCGAAAAAAACATTCCGCTCATTGTTGATGGTGCTTACGGCTTGCCCTTCCCCGGAATGATTTTTACACCTGCAACACCTGTATGGGATGACAACACGATCTTACTGCTGAGTTTATCCAAGCTGGGGTTGCCTGGTATCCGCACAGGCATTGTGGTCGCCGCTCCCGAAGTCATTCAACTTATCCAAAATAACAATGCCATCAATAGCCTCGCCCCTTCTCGACTTGGTCCAACGCTTTTGACACCGCTCTTGCAACGCGGGCAGCTGCAAAACATTTGTGAGCAACTCATCCGCCCTCACTACGAGAAAAAACGGGACCACGCACTGTCAGTTATTGAGGAGGTAATGAGCGACCTGCCAGTTCGAATCCATAAGCCTGAAGGCGCTCTATTTCTGTGGCTGTGGTTCGAGGGGCTACCGGTGACTTCTGAAAACTTATATCAACAGCTGATGGCTAAGGGCGTTTTTGTTCTGCCCAGCCGTCCATTTTATCCGCCGGCACAATCAAGCTGGCGACATCAAGACGAGTGCATTCGGGTCAATTATGCAGCGAGCGATGAGACAGTGGTTAAAGGTTTAACCGAAATTGCGCAGGTTGTGAGAGAGCAATTTCGAAACGCTGCTGCTCTGGTAGCTCGTTAGGCTGCCCCAGCGCTCGCCCCATAGATCAAGCGATTGGTCACAGGGGTTACTGTCCACGCAGCTAATTGAATATGCCGTCTCCCGCAAGGCTTGAGCGAAGACACCAGCCGTAGCAGCTGTATACGGTTTAGAGTCAAGATGCGCAAACGTCCACCTAAACCCGACCGCTCAAATTCACGCCAATGAATACATTCAAAAATTTATGCCCGGGGCTCAATTACTCTAGCCGGTTAACGCGACGCAGATAACAGCGCTCAGCCTCTCGAACCAACAACCTTATATTCTGGGTTACCAGTGGATCTTCCGTATTGAGAAAGTGCACTCCCAGTGTATGGCTATTCTTATCGACATGGCGTATGTCAGCTTTATGAGTCACACGAATATCCCGAAGCTCAAAAGTAATTTGAACTTCCTCCCCAATACTAAATTGGTCCAGATTTGCGGCATCTAACTTGAGCCGAGCACCACTGGTATTGATATCTCGAGGCCTTGCCGGACTCTCATCACCACTGCACCCAATAATTTGAGCTTTCATGGGCAAATCCTGCAGAATCGGTACGCGATACAGATTGCGCCTACCTGCAGAGTGAATTTCATCCGGCAAATAAAGCGTTGCCTCTATCTGCCCATCCTCTCCTAGGGCTGACGCCTTAACAGTTGTCAAAAACACATGGGCGTGATCTTCATGACTGAACGTGACGGTGCAGAAATCACCCGGGTCGAGTAGCGCCTCAAAATCACTGGATTGCAATCGCAGTAACACCTCTGAGCGGTCAGTACGAAGAAAAGCAGCCTGCCAAGAGGTGCCCAGTTGAGAACTACTCACCAGTGCCTTTTGGGAATGAGCACCCATCAGACGCAAGAAACTCATCACTCTACGACGCTCACTGTTTGCAGAAGGGGCAGCAGTTTCGCTCTCTTGTGTGATCGCGACTGAGGGCGCTAAATTAAAAAGCCTGCGAAACCAACCCATTATTCCCCCCCCCCTCCAGTCACTAATGACATAAAACTCTCAATAAACTTCAATGATTACTAGTGCCCCGCCAGCCCACGTGGCCTACCGCATCTATAGGCCCATATTTAATTGCCATGCTATGCAGACTACTCATATGCCGCTTTAAACGCCTCGCAGGTTTCGAACGCTTTCAATTCAGCCGCCGGCGGTTGCACAGTGTATGCTAAGTCTTCAAATCGCGCCTAGGCGGTACGCCCTCTTCAAGCAAAGACCCAAATTAAAAGAAGCGCAGAATTTTGGGATATCACTACTATTTGGGATATCACTACTAACCATAGGCAACTTACATTGAGGCTCCCCCTGTTTTTATGAAGCTGTATGCACCGAAAGTCGCATTTGCGGTCGTTGTCGCCAACATGGTGGGCACTGGCGTATTTACCAGCCTGGGCTTTCAACTGCTTGGGCTTTCTGACACCCGAGTCATTTTATTACTTTGGCTGATTGGTGGTATCTGCGCCCTGTGTGGCGCCTTGTGTTATGCCGAACTTGGTGTGAGGCACCCTGAATCAGGGGGGGAGTATCACTTTCTCACCGAATTGGTGCACCCCTATGCAGGTTTCATCTCTGGTTTTGTGTCAGCAACGGTCGGATTCGCCGCCCCGATTGCCCTCGCCGCACTCACCTTCGGAAGCTATTTACAGGCGGGCTTTCTCCCGGTCGATCCTCAATGGTCTGCAACGGCCTTAATTATTGGTTTAGTGGTGGTTCATACACGGACCCGCCGCGAGAGCAGTGCTGGTCAGGTGTACCTTACGGTACTCAAGCTTTTATTAATTACTGGTTTCATAGGCCTCGCATTGCTCAATAGCCCGGGATTCGTGGGGCAGCTATTTAATTTCACACCACTTTCCACCGCAGACATGCTCAGCAACGAGGCCGCCGTTGCGCTTGTCTACGTGACCTACGCTTACTCTGGTTGGAATGCAGCCACCTATGTTTTAGGTGAAATGGAAGATCCCCGACGCCATTTACCGCGTGTCCTGCTCGCAGGCTGTGGCTTTGTGACGTTGCTATATTTAGCGTTGAACGCCGTGTTCTTGATTTCAGCACCGGTCGAGACGATGCGGGGGGAAGTAGAAATTGGCTATGTGGTGGCAGGCTACTTACTGGGAGATACCGGTGCCACGATTGTTGCTGTGATCTTGGCAGGCGTCCTTATTTCAACCGTAAGTGCAATGGTGCTGGCTGGGCCTCGAGCGCTGATGCGGCTGGGCGGTGACTACCCTCGATTTAAGTGGCTTGGCACCCTGAGCGACGATGGCTTACCCAAAAACGCTGTAATATTTATGGGAGGAATTGCCCTTCTTTTTTTATGGTCATCGACCTTTGAGCAAATCCTTATTTTTGCGGGTTTGCTGATGGCTGCAAACACCTTTGTCACCGTCATAGCTCTATTTATTAGCCGCAGGAAATTTCGTCGTCCCCCCGATGACTCACTCTACCAAATGCCCCTATATCCGCTTCCTGCTCTTATTTTTCTTGGCATTACAGGTTGGACGCTAGCTTATTCCGCATTTTCATTTCCCACTCAAGTTGCTGTATTCGCCGCAGCGCTCATTGCTGGTTGGCCGCTCTATCGTTGGGCGCGTCACGAGGCCTGACCCGCAATGAAATACTCACAGCTGCGATACTCCACTAAACTGACGACGTCTCAATTACATAGCCAGCAGAGCCTCGCTGAAAACTTTTTAAAGGGAGCCCGAACATGTCCATGAACTTGCTCAGCCTAAAAGGCCGAATGAAAGATTTTATTGATGAGACGGTCATCCCTGCTGAGCCGGCTCTACTCAGAGAGGATGCAAGCGCCCTCATGGAAGACTTAAAAGCACAGGCCAAAGCTCAGGGGTTGTGGGCGCTAGGACACCCCGCTGAACTTGGCGGGGGTGGATTGCCGTTTCTAGATTTCGCGCAACTTAATGAAATCATTGGCCGCTCTTATTTTGGACAAATGGCCGTGGGCTCTATCTCCATGCAAGATTCGATCATGCTCCATCAATTCGGAAGTGAGGCCCAGCGTGAAGCTTGGCTTGAGCCTCTCGTTGCAGGAGACATATACCCGTCTGTGGGCTTAACTGAGCCAGATGTTGCGGGCTCAGATCCAACGCTCATGCAAAGTCGCGGGGAACTCGACGGCAACGAATGGCTAATCAACGGCCGCAAGTGGTTCACCTCCGGCGCTAATGTTGCCGCCTTCACCACTGTCTTCTGTGAGACTGAGCCTGAGCAGCAACGGCATGGCAAATTTTCCGCGATCATTGTTCCTACCAATACACCAGGCTACCGGATAAAGCGCGTGGTTAAGACAATGGGCGATACCGTCGGCGGACATTGCGAGCTGGAGCTCGACCATGTGCGGGTACCTGCGGGGAATCTACTTGGCGAGCGCGGCAAGGGTTTTACGATTGCCCAAAAACGGCTAGGGCCCGGTCGCATCTTTCACTGCATGCGCTGGTTGGGACAGGCGCAGCGGGCCTTCGAGCTAATGTGTAACTATGCTGGAAAACGCTATGCACACGGGTCATTGCTGTCTGAAAAGGGCGAAATACAACGATATATCGCTGAATCTGCTGCGGAGATTCAGGCTGCGCGCCTTATGACCCTCGACGCGGCCCGCGTTATGGACAGCGGCGATGATGCACGCGTACAAATTGCATTGATCAAATTTTGGGGGGCTCGCATGCTGCACAACGTCATAGACCGTGCCATTCAAGTCCACGGCGCCCTAGGCGTCACCGAGGATACCCCCCTTGAATTTATGTACCGAGAGGCCCGTTACGCTCGTATTTACGACGGGCCCGACGAGGTTCATCGAATGACAGTGGCCCGAAAATTGGTACAAGACCCTGTAGGCAACGCCCCGTGGTGACCCATTAACCTGCACGTAAATAGTTCAAGTACCCGAGTAGCGTATTTTAAGTAGCGTTGTGGTCCTATCAGACGGGATCTTGCAGTTGCTTGCGTATTTCTCTGGCAATGACCCAAAGACGGTCCTGGCCCCATAAGTTGACGATGGACATTCCGCTGCCGTCGAGCAGTCGAAAGCTAGGCACCCCCCAGCATCCAGCTTCGTACATGACCAGACGGTTTTCCTCCAGTAACGATTCCCAGCCCGGTTCACCTAGATGGTTTTTCGCAATCGGCCAGTCTAAACCCGCCGCCTCGACGACCTTTCGTAACCCCTTATCGGCTAACGTACTGACCCCCAGAACAAACGCATGCCGCAGAAAACTGCTGATAAGCTCAGTGCCTTTTCCTTGAGTTACAGCCCAAGGGTAAAGGGAGTAACATCGCCGTGCAGGCTCTCCGATTGGATCGCTGAATTTGCCATAGTCAATGCCTAGGACTTGGGCCTCTCGGGCCGCATCCATAAAAATATACAATCCCTTAATTGGCGTCGCCGGTACGCCACGCATGACCATAGGTAGCACCGGCCGCACCCTGAGGGTTACGCCGGAATCTCTTGCGAGTTGTACAGCCCGATCGAAAATTACAGCGCTATAGGGGCTGCGTAGCGATACATATATTTCCAAGATCAACGAGCCGTCACTGCGTACAGCACCCCAATTAGGCTCCTGACGTGGCGCTAACATTGGCGCGCCATGATCGCCATCAAGCCCTAGCTCACCCAAACGATGCTCTAGGTGGTACAGGCGATCGACGCCCCAATACCACTCACCGCCGTAATAAAACATGGCACCTGAATAATGCTTCAGCGCGCCCCTGCGGGCGTTTCCAGAGGCCAACGTTGCGTCAACTTCTGTCTCTGAGGCACACCCGAATTCAGATGCTAAGCGATCCAGCTCAGAAATATCATTGGACCAAAGCGCGCGACTCACCGGCTCAACCGCTGACACCCGCTTTGCACCAGTAACCGCCGTCAAGATCCCCTGTGCCTTTTTAATCTGCGCAGGATCAAGCGCATCATTTTGCTCCGCAAATTCGAGCCCGTAATCTGGCGCTATCTGATGTGCATCGTAACGGGACAATCGAGCAAGCATTTCGGGCTCAGCAACGTTTTTACTGACCGATGTACTCACTAGGTGACAAACTAATTCAATATCGTAGCGATCTGCCATTTTAACAAGCAACTGGGCAGCCAAATGGCTGTAGCCGTCATCAAGCTGATGGAAGTACTCGATTATGTGCGGTTGCTTTTTTTTACACCTGGCGCGCTCTGCGGCCGCTCGACGTTTATTGACGGCCTTTATCGTAAACAACCGAGACATCACCTGGGAGGAAATCCAGCGGACTAAGCGATTAGGATCAGACGTTGCTAACCCCCCCTGATCTTCAAACTGTTCAGTCATAATATGTACCTAACGGTAGAGCTTTAAACTAAACACATCTCCTGTCAAAAAGCACAGAACAAAGTGCCGCAAAGATTCTGTCCCGCTGACTATCACCTGCTTAATCGGCGCCGAACAAAACGGCGATAAATTTTAACCGCCTGAAGCGAGTTTCCGAGGCACCCTTCTAATCTTCGCAGAGCCGTAATGCTCTCCAAAGATCGGCCAAATTGACTAGTAAAAAATTGCCGCTAAAACCGCCCCTGCGCCGCTCACAGGGACGCAACTTCCACTCGCCATCATTCCAGCTTAAATGGGCCCAGAGTGATGCCCAGACTACCAACGTGCTTTTTGACGGCCCATTCAGCAAACATCGAAGGGGATAACGTCAAATTTTCCTACCCAATGACATCTAACTGCTCGACCTCAGGGGCACCGGCAAGAAGAGCACCTACCTGTTGAAAAGCCGCCGCAAAATGTGGGGTTTCACCATGAGCCTTGAGCGCTGCAGCATCGACATACTGCTCCATTACTTTGTACGTCTGAGCATCTGTTGTGCTTCTGTGCAGCGCATAGAGCATATTACCGGGTTCATCTTCACGCACGCGCTGTGCAAGTTCCAAAAAAGCCGTCTCGAAGGCTTCGTTTTTTCCTTCTTGCACTTTTATCGTTGCAATTAGTCCTATCGCCATCACTTGTTTCCCTTAAATTTACGGTTGAAAAAATTTAGTACCCTGCGGTGCCGGAACAAAGGCTTTGATAAAAATTGTCATCAAGGCGCTGATAACTTTCTGCCTTGGGGGGCCGCACATAAATGGCGTCTTGACCTACTTGATCTAAGTGAAAGCTTTGCGCTCTTAACTCAGTTTTTACCAGTTTAAAGGTACCCGTCGTCTCCAGGGAAGCCTGTAAGCGGATAAACAAGGGGCGCGCATATACAGGCAGCTCTGCATCAACCAACCTGCTGAACCCTGTCATATCGAAAGTGTCCGGTGAATCGACGGCCAGTGCAACCATTCCCGCTTTACCCTCACAACCAGGCACCTCGACGCCGTACACATTAGAGAGATGAACCTGGGGGTGTTGATTGAGCACCTCAGCAACTTCATTGGTCGACACGTTTTCTGACCGCCATCGGAAAGTATCCCCCGTTCTGTCGACGAACTGAAAGTGGCGAATTCCAAATGCGAAACCCACATCGATTTCTCGAATAAGATCGCCAGTATCAAACCACTGATCGCCGGCTTTCAACACGTCATGAACAACTTTCTTCCCTGTCGCGTCCTTGTTGGTATAACCGTCGAAGGCGTAGTCGCTTGTTATTTCGCCTAGTAACAGCCCTGGCGTACCCGCAGGCACCTCAGTACAGTGACCCTCCTCATTGCGGAGGATTTCATCATTTTCCTGGTCGTAAGCAACCAGTGCCACCTTGGCAAATGTTGCACCAATCGTTTTATCTTTATTAAAGAAATTTGCAAAGGACACATTGCCCTCGCTGCTGCCATAGATCTCACAAATTCGCGCGACTTCGAAACGTGTTTTAAAAGCATCCCAGACATCGGGCCTTAAACCGTTCCCCAGCATTTTTTCCAATGGGTTATTTTTCTCTTGGGGATGTTCGGGCTGCTGATTTAAGTATCGGCACAACTCACCGACGTAGATAAAGCTGTTCGTTTTAAACTGCTGAACTTCAGACCAAAATTTTGAGGCTGAAAATTGGCGACGCAAAAATACCGAACCGCCCGACAATATAAACGCCAACAAGCCAGGTCCTAGGCCGGTGATATGGTAAATGGGCAAACACAGGTACAGACGATCAGAGGGTTTTACTCGAAAGCCCAGCCGACCCAACACGGTGCTAGCCGCCAACGCTTTTCGATGCAGCATAATCGCCGCCTTAGGGAGGCCAGTGGTACCCGAGGTATAAATATAGAACGCCACCTCTCCGGCCGTGATTTCTCGAGTGATGGGAATGTTTTCAACACGTTGATCAGCCATTTCAGCCTTGAGATCTACACACCAATCAGGACAGGTCGAGGTGCCAGAGTCAGAGCACCAAAGATAGGCGCCAAAATCGCTCAGGGCTAAGGCCTCGCGACTTGCCTCAATGACCGAGGTACGCTCATCGCCAACGATGATGTGCTTAGCTCCGGCTGCTTGCACACAATGCACCAAACCTGTTCCGGTTAGGCTGTTATTGATCAACGCGCAACTTGCACCTAGCTTGAGTGTCGCTAGCAAACTAAGAATAAATTCAGCTCGGTTCTCCATCAGTAACGCAACACTGTCGCCCCGCGTTACACCGCGCGCCTGCAGAACTCGAGCGAAACGATTGACCCATTGATTGAACTCACTATAAGTCCACTCGCGCCCTTCAAAAAACAGC
Organism: marine gamma proteobacterium HTCC2080; assembly: GCA_000169115.1. GTDB lineage: Bacteria > Pseudomonadota > Gammaproteobacteria > Pseudomonadales > Halieaceae > Luminiphilus. The sequence goes on along the minus strand of AAVV01000008.1, from coordinate 130,614 downwards.
ATGGTTCGGTCAGGGTGGGCGGCGACGGCATCTTCGAAGGCGCTCCCCACCGAAATCGCTTCCTCGTGTGAAGGCATTTTAAAATTTAAAGCCGGCAATAAATGACGCATCTCGCCAAAAACTCGAGCAATCTCTTTAATCTTTCGAATTTTTTCCAACATAATTTTGCCCCGAGGCTAAACCCAATCAATCGTATACAGCCAACCCACCGATATTCTACTCTTTGGGTAAATCCACTACCGGCTGCCAATCTACAGAACGGCTCATAAAACCCACCTTTACCTTAAAACGCATCATGCCATTCTCGAGCAACATAATGTCTGCAGGCTTATACTCTCCTAGAGGCGCAGCAAAAACTTCACCTTTCCAGGTGTTTTTTTCGGCATTTTTGGCTTTAAGATCTCGTGCCACCACGAAACCAACGGCATCAGGATTTTTGTCATTGCGAACAATAACGCCTGTATTGCTGTTGGCATCGAATTGAATCCAGACCGCCTCGCCTTCCCGCTTCCAAAGCCCCTCAAGGGTGCCCGCCAAAAGCTCAGAAGAAAAAACCAGCATCAGAACAAACAAGCTATTGCGAAACATCACAAACCTCTCTACTTTCACTTTTCGATTAATCTTACCAACCATTCCTGTTAATACACGCCGATCATTTTCGTTGTTGCGCGAAACGGCAAATCTCCCTCTTGATTAGGCAGCAAAGGCAGCTCCCTTGGCTGCCACATCGCGTCCCAAGCTCCTTGCCCCGCAAGCAAATCCTGCGTCGTTTTTTGAGCCTCATCAGTAAGGCCTAGCCAACGCTCTCGCAACTCATTCAAACACCACACCCGATACCGCGAGTACCGTGCATTCTTAAACTCGATGCCATCGATCTGAATGTCGAAGCGCTGGCGGCCATCGCGCACTGCCTCAGCATTAGCGGTGAGGTAAGGCAGATAGCCGGCGCCGATATCGCGTAATAACGGCTTTATGTCATCAGGCAACGTAGCGAGCCAATCACCTTGAAGATCTTCTTGAGTGGTATTCCACAAGCGTGCAACCCACTCGAGTACTGCGGGAGCCGTTTGGCGCAAAATTTCCAAGGGCACGGGGTCCAGAGCGAAATGACGGAAAAAGGGGCCCGCTAGGCCAATATCAGCCAATGACGGTCTTAGACCCAGTAAGTAGGGCCTAGCGCTAAAAATCTCCTGCAGTTGACCGAACAAACGCCTTACACCCGCCTCCACGGCCGGAATATTAGTTGGCGTGAGGCCATCACCGACTGTGTAGCCCCGACGCTGGCGCTGGCTAAGCAAACGCCGCTTCAACCAGACAGGTAACCAAATCGAGCCCATCACCTCAGTGGCGAGGTGCCATGATGCAAAGCGAGCACCCTCGGTATAGTGCCAACGATAATGCATCGCTGGGCGCCACCACCACTCGTCAGCCCAATCCTCGATAAGATGAGCAATAAAAGCTTGGGCTGGGTCAGATGGTATCAGGGCGTTATCAGAGAACCCTGCCTCAAACCACTCGATCATTTTCGTGGTATCTGTGAGCCAACGTCCATCTGAGAGCTGTACGGCAGGCATCTGCGACACGCCAATCTCACGCTTTAACTGCCGCTCCATGCGCGGAAACTGCATGGACTTAAAGCGATAGGGAATGCCTCGGATGCGAAAATAATTTTCCATCTTCCCAGTGAAATAAGAAATATTGGAGCCATAAAGCATGAGCGCCTGCTGGCTAGTCACGGGCTCATCCTGTCCAGTCAGCACTAGCTAATTTCTTTCACGATTGTCGCATCACAGACCGCAACCCTTTTGTATTCGCGCTTTCAGTAAAAACGTCGGAACGTCAATACCCTAATAATTGGCATTATTAATGTCAATTAATTTCACAGTATGGCAAGCGCAAGCTATTGTGTTTATTGTTACCCGCGCTGCAAAGAAAAGCTGCAAAATCAGAGCCTAAGGGGAACGAACAAACGTAATTGGGATTCAAAAGTACCAGCTTATTTATGCAGGGCTCAACCGCAACCTATTGGTTAAGCCAGCTATCGTTCAAAACACCCTTGTTGCATCAAATCAGTTATTGGAGACCGTTTTTGTGGAAATCAATCAAAAAATTATTGTAGTCACAGGTGCCGGGAGTGGTATCGGCAGAGCACTCGTTGAAAAATTTGTGGCCGAAGGCGCGAAACAGGTCATTGCTGTCGATATCGACGCAGCAAATGCTTCAGAAACCGCAAGTGCAAACGCCTGTCTCGCAATGACCGCTGACGTCGCATGTGAAGCCGATATGATTCGAGTTATCGATGAAGTTGAGGCTCAGGTAGGCCCTATTGATTTATTCTGTAGCAACGCCGGATTGGCGGCAGGACCGAGTGAGCAATCTCCCGATCAGGAGTGGCAGATCAGCTGGGATGTTAACGTCATGGCGCACGTTTACGCCGCTCGCCACTTGGTGCCGCGAATGATCAAGCGGGGGGGCGGTTATCTCCTTAACACAGCCTCAGCCGCAGGGCTCCTTAACCAGATCGGAGGTGCAGCCTATGGTGTTACCAAGCATGCAGCTGTTGGCTTTGGCGAATGGTTAGCTCTTACCTACGGCCATCAGGGCATTAAAGTGTCGCTACTCTGCCCGCAAGCAGTTCGTACCGCTATGACCGCAGCGGATCCAGATCAATTGGGCACTGAAGGACTGCAAGCCGCTGCTGGAGATGGCATGCTCGAAGCCAACGTGGTGGCCGATATCGTGGCGCAAGGACTCCAACAAGAGTCTTTCTTGATTCTGCCTCACCCCGAGGTCACAGAGTATATGCAGCGAAAAACAGCAGACTATGACCGCTGGATCAAAGGAATGAACCGTTTTCATCAGTCTCTGGCGGGAGGTTAGGGGCGGCTTTCCCAATGACACTTTGGCAAAGCAATACAACACAGCCGCCTACGTGGATATTGAGACTGACATCACTGATCGCCTGACGGTTCAAGCGGCAATTCGCCACGAAAAGTTCAACAACTTTGACAGCACGACTAACTACAAGCTTGCAGGTCTGTTTCGCAGCACTGATTCACTGCGTATGCGTGTTGCCTAGCCGCTAGGACCTGACTACGCAAATTATGGGCTCCATTGGCACACATAGTCGTTCAGGCAGACGCCCTCAGTCACCGCGCTTTAATCTGCCAGACAAGCCAATCAGGGTCTTAACTAGCCTACCCATAGTCGATTGGTCGTAGGTTCAAGTCCTGCTGGGCCCACCACGTCACTGCGTTCGTGCTGAACCAGTAGGCTTTTTTCAGCCCGCGCGCAAAGCACCTGGGCGTTCGCTGGCTCGAAGCCACGCTTCTCGAAACCCCACCTCACCCTACTGGGCCTAACATTTTCGAAGGCTTCAAAGGCTTATCAGTCCTTAGAGCACATCATGTGATCGGTGCGAGGCGCCCCTGCACACACATCACCGCGAACATACTCTCCTGTATCGATACTGCTTACTGTCGCAGCTCATTAGCCAACATTTGTTGGCTTTGTCGCTTTTTGCATCAAAAATATCAAACAGCCGTGGTACTTTAGGTTGTAAAGGCAGAACTAAAGCAAGGGACCGTGAGTCAAAACAACAAACCTGCCATGCCAATATAAAGATCAAGCATAGGAACAAATCCCCATGACTCTACAAAAGAAACTTCACCGAAGCGGACCCTATGCCGATCTCTTCAGTCAGGGCGTTCAAGTGGATAACACCCTCTATCTAGCCGGCCAGGTAGGCATGGATGACAGCGGCTCAATCCCTGACGATCTGTTATCACAAATGACACTCGCGTATCAAAACGTGGCGTCTGTACTTGCAGAATTCGGGGCTGGTATGGATAACATCGTCGATGAAACCTGGTTCGTAACCGACGTCAATGACTGTATGGCTCAGGTCGAAGCATTGTTTACACAGCGACATATGATCTACGGCAAGGCGCCTGAGGTCAGCCAGACCCTTGTACAAATAGGGGCGCTAGTGGATCCGGCGTTAAAAATCGAAATAAAATGCATCGCGGTACTCGGTTAAACAGGAATAACCTACATGCCTGAAATCAGACACTTTGCTATGGGCACCGACGCTCAAACCATTGCGGATGCCGTTAAAGAAGATGGAGCAATCATTCTCGACAACGTAGTCAGCGCGGAATTCATTGCCGCTCTTAGGGAGGAGACGGACTCTTACATGGAAGGGTCAAATCTCGGCTTTGACGACTTTGCCGGCTTTAAAACGACGCGTACCGGCGGCCTGATGGTGCGCTCAGAAAAATGCCGAGAGCTGATTGCACACCAAGACATCCTGACGGCATGTGAACTTTTTTTGAAGCCCTATTGCCATAGGGTGCAACTGCATCTGACACAGATAATCCGGATCAGCCCTGGTGAAACCGCGCAAATGATCCATCGAGATCGTTGGGCGTGGGGCAAGCACCTTGCGCACGTCGAACCGCAGTTTAATACCATCTGGGCGATGACTGACTTTACCGCTGAGAACGGTGCAACTCAGGTTGTGCCGGGCAGCACCCAATGGCCTGACGATGCGCACATTAGCCCGGAACAGATCACATCGGCAGAAATGAAAGCCGGCTCTGTACTTCTTTATTCAGGTTCAGTTTTTCATGGTGGTGGCGAAAACCGCAGCAACCACGATCGTATTGGCATCAATATTACCTATACGTTAGGTTGGTTGCGGCAGGAGGAAAATCAATACCTCACCTGCCCTCCTGAGATCGCTAAGGATCTGGAAAAACCGCTTCAAGAGTTAATCGGTTACTCGATGGGCCAATATGCCTTGGGCTACTTCACCCCCCCGGGTCAACCGGGTGAACACCCTGAAATCGTGCCTCCGCAATATGCGCTTGGGCATAAAGTTGAGGGCAGCATGCTGGGCACTTCAGATGAATTGGATGCGCTGCAGACGGAAATTAGCACACCGTCAGACTGAGTGCGGCCATCCACCACGGACGGGTTAAACTGAAGACTTATCCTGACACTGGGCTCATAACTCCTTAGATCGCTCGGCCATGCCGGGAAAACGGGTGACATCTGGTCATCCACACTGTGTAAAGTTTGCCTCTCATGCGACTGTCCAAGAGCTGAGGTTATAAGTAATGCGTTTGGTCGTATAAAAAACTGCGGCCCAAGTTGCAGTTGTTTTATTTGCGGCAGATGCTCAAAGCAGGCTATAGATAACCCTATAAAGAGTTTTTATTATGAGACCGCCGATGCGATAGTCCAAGCAACCAATGCCGCAGCGCTTTACGGATAATTATTGGTTAGTCGCTTCAATTTAGAACACATCATCTATGAGGCACCTAACAGCATCTTATTGAGATTGGAAAGCGACGTGCATTTAAAACTTAGAACATTCAAGCCAGCCTTCGCCCTGTTCCTAGGCGTCATCTGTAGCGCAACAACGTCGGTTCACAGCAATCCACAAACGCAATTCTCAGAGCTCCTCAGGGTTATCGTCGATCTACGTGGCTCCGATCAAAGCGTCATCAAAGGTAACCCTGCAAGCCAGTGCAAACTGACGAGAGACACCGATATCGCTATTTATATTGGCCACGGGACAACAAGCACTACTCAGATTTGGGCAGAGGCACTCGTCCATTTTTGGAAAACAGGACGACGCCAACTCAGTGAGGCCACCCTTCTAAACAGCACAAGAACAACCTGGACAGGCGAACCCAGTTTGAATTATGTCTTGCTTACCCTTGATGACTTTAACAACTGTAGCGATGTGGGCCTTGCTCAAGCTTCCCTGTTCCTGATGCCGGGGGGTGATGCTTACGAAATGCAGCGCAATTTAGGTGCCACTGGCAAATCTAAGCTGACCGCTTATCTAGATCAAGGCGGTAACTATGTAGGTATTTGTGCCGGTGCTTACTATGCAACAGCGGGGTACTACTGGAAAGGTGACGACGGAGTTCCCGTTGAAAATTGTAAAGATAAGTTTTGTCGCTACGGTATAAACGGCACGTATTCCTTCGATAGCAATACACAAGATTTCACTCGCCAAGAATGGGATGGCGTTTCTTATCACAGTAACCTGCTGGGATACGGCCCCTTAGCGGCCACATATTTGGAGGGCCCGATTGAGGAAATTGCGGGGCCATGGCGCGCTGAAAGCGATCCTAATCCACCCTATGACTCCCACCGAATATCTGGAGTGAACGAAACAGAGGTTGATGGCACCCCTCCTTTAAGAGCTATTTATTGGGGCGGGGTCACTGAAAGCTATATTTATACTGAAGCAAACAATGAAAATGCAACGACCGAAGAACGCGCGCACTTTGTTGATGACTCCCAGGATAACGATGATCTATATTTTCCTCACGAAGGCAGCCTCTGGGCCATGAAAAGTATCGACACAAATGCGGGGGGCACCATTATGCTCACCAGCGCCCACTTTGAAGCCTCGCTCTTTTATTCAGAGCCTCCCTTCCTAAACGGGGGTATGACCGAGTGCCAACAGTACAACAACTACACGTTCATGATTCGCCAAATGTCAGGGATCATCGGCCTGCAAGGGGCCCCAGATTACGATAAAGATTGCAGCATCAGGCGCATCGGTGAAGTGAAACCGACTAAAGCGTTATTCCCCGATGGCCTGGCTTACCAAAATGCGCAAAGAGCGGCAGCCGTCACCGCAGCCAACACAGGGCTAGGGCTAACACCCACCCTTGAGCGAAAACAATAACTCCCTCAGAAAGAAAGAAATGACAATTGGGATTAGACAAAAGGTTTTTTTGGGTTACTGAGGAAAAGTGGCATACCCATGAGGACTCCTGCCCGCGCGATACTGCTATCTGACCAATGGTTGGTAAAGCACGGGCAGAACCTAACCGTCACTCACTTCGGCGGCATGCGAATACCACCATCAAGCCGAATGACTTCCGCGTTCATGTAGGGGTTTGTGATGCAGTCGACGACCGCAAACGCGAGCTCCTCAGCGCTACCCAATCGCTTGGGGAATAGCACTGACTCTCCGAGATGTGCTTTGAATGCCTCTGATTCTGGCCCCTCACCATAAATGGGCGTATCAATAAGGCCGGGAGCAACGGTGTTGACGCGAACCCCCACTGCCGCGAGGTCACGGGCAATGGGGAGTGCCATACCAACCACACCTGCTTTAGAGGCAGAGTAAGCACACTGGCCAATTTGTCCGTCGAAGGCGGCGGCAGACGCAAGGTTCACGACTGCACCCCGACCGCCATCATCATCAAGGGGCTCGTTCTTTGCCATTTGGGCGGCAGCACGACTGAGCATGTTGAACGTACCAATCAGGTTTACTTTGATCACAAAGCTAAACTTGTCTAACGGGAAGGGTTCGCCATCACGGCTGACAGTGCGACCCGCGGCGCCCAATCCTGCAGAGTTCACGCAAGCTCTAAGTGGGCCTAAGGCGGCAGCCGCAGCGACGGCTGCATCCGCGTCTTCAATACTTGAGACGTCACACCTAACAAATTGACCCCCGATTTCCTCGGCCACTTGCTTGCCGCGCTCCTCGTTCAAATCAGCAACGACAACTTTTGAGCCTAATTCCGCCAGCTGACGCGCACAGGCTTCTCCTATGCCTGACGCTGCACCTGTAACGATTGAAGAACTACCTTCTAGATTTACTCGCGGCATACCGCTTCTCCTTTTTAAATGATAATTATTAGCCAGCCGCAAGCGTCATCTATGCCACTTAGAATTGCAATCATAAGCCCACATTTTTACAAGCGCACAAATAGAAAAGATCTCTAGAACTTCTCTATGAGTGATCGCCTTGAGCCAAACGGCAAGAAAACCACTGAAAAAGCCTGATTCGACTATTTGTACTTTACCGCTCATTGAAAATGATCGCGTCGCTACTGACATGGGCCTGTGATGAATTCAGCCGCCGTAAGATTTTTGCATTTTGAACTGCTGACAGCGCTGCCCTCTCCGTAAAGAAGCATTTTTACAAATACTCATTATTTGTCCTCACCCTCCAAAATATCTCATGGTATTTGACTATTTGCCCTGTGTAAGATCTGATCGATCCACACGGCCAAGCATGGCTCAAAGAGAACCGGTATGGCGGTAAACATAGATCATCAATTTCGCACCACCGCCGACCGTTTATGGGAGATTCTTGGGAAACCCGACCGGGTGGATTGGGTACCAGGGGTACAGCACTGCGTGCTTGAAGGCGACGTTCGCTCACTCACCCTACCCGGAGCCGGTGATATAAAAGAGCGCATACTGTTTTACAGCAACGAGCAGCGAATCATTGAGTACTCCTGTTTTGAAGCGCCAGGGACGCTAAAAACACACTACGCACGAATGGAAGTGATCCCCAATGCGAAAGGGTGCCAACTCCTTTGGCACGCAGAAGTTACTCCCGTCAATATAGAAGCGTTTATTCGCAAAAGCATGGAGGCGTGCTTGGCTCGCCTTGAACAGCTACTGAACCCATAGAAGCCGTCAAAGTCTTCTCTCAGCGTCGTATCCTTTTTTTGTAGGGTCTAGCATTGAGGGACGCTTAACCGGCCTAAAACAATTATTGACCTCACAGTTATGAGGCGCGCTAACAGCACCTTAATGCCCGGTCGTTCTCAGCCAATACGGGCAAGCACCGTTTTTCTAAGGCCAAGGCTTAAACTCTGAGCCATCTAAATCTCACTGAAAAAAGTGCAAGGTGTCACTCAGTAATCAATAGCGGTCTCTAAACACTGATCCATCCATCTGCTTTAACAAGGCATGTGAGTGAATGAGTTCAGCATACCAATGCCTAGCCCTCCACACCTCTGCCAAAAAAACAACCGTTAGTATTTGGGCATACACGACAGTCCGCCATGCCTACACTATGCGAGGCGTTAAGGACTCGCGCCATCTAAAATAATTTTATAAAAATACCCCGGAGGGTAAGCTTTGAATCATAAAAACCACACAACAGTTACATTGCGCCACCAGCTAATGGGCTTTGCGTTAGCACCTCTATGTCTTGCCGTCGCCAATACGACCCTAGCGCAGCAAGGGGAAAGCGTGATTGAAGAAGTCATGGTGACGGGTAGCTATATTCGATCTACCAGCCAAGACGAGGCATCTCCAGTAGAAGTCCTTTCCAACGATTACATTGTCAATTCAGGCGCTGTTGATGTCGGTGAGTTGACGAGCAAACTATCCGTGAGTTCAGGTACTGAAAACAACCCTGACTCATTCACCTCGGGCGAGACCCAAGGCACCAGCAACGTAAACCTGCGTGGATTAGGCCTCACTTCCACCCTGGTGCTGGTAAACGGTAAACGCCAAACAATCACCGCAGCAACCGCCAACGACGGCAGTGTGTTTGTTGATACCAGCACCATTCCCATGGCAGCGCTGGAGCGCGTCGAGATTCTGAAGGAAGGCGCAACCGCCACCTATGGCTCTGATGCCGTCGCGGGCGTGGTCAACTTTATCCTACGCAAAGACTTTGAAGGCGTCGAAGTCTCTACCGGTTATGAAGAAATCAGTGATGGCGGTGCTGGCAAGTATGACCTAAACGTACTAGCCGGCTTTGGCAACGATCGCACTCGCGTCACATTGGCAGGCTCGTTTATTAGCCAGGACCCCTTGAGCTCTTCTGAACGTCCCTACACAACGGAAAATGCGGTCTCTACCCTTGGACGAAGTTTTCTAACATTAGCGCCAGGCGGCGTAGGCACAGGTGATTATGCCGGTAGCTATGGCTTCCTTGAGACAATCCCTGACGCTGCCTGTACCGCTAACGGTGGCGCTCCTGGTACGCCGTTTGTACCTGAGGGGGCATTTGGGCCGGGCACCGGCGGTGGCGGCAAGTGTGGGTTTGCCTATGGACCACGCTTTAACATAGTCAACAAAGAGGAAAAGCAGCAGCTGTATGGTAATGTCACTCATGACTTTTCTGACTCATTATCATTAGTTGCAGAATTGGGATGGACGCATCACGAGGTAAAAGACAACCCTCAGTCCCCTTCATACCCGGCCCTCACCTTTCCCACTCTGTTACCCGGCACCGCAGGCAGCCCCTTTAGTGTCCCTGTTCGTTGGTACGGACGACCTTTAGGTGCAGAGGCTCCCTCACCACTGGCGCCACGGGATAGCGATACACTGCGTGCATCGCTGCAGCTCGACGGTGAATTTGACAGCGGCTGGAGCTGGATGGGATCACTAACCTACTCCGAAAATGATCGCGAGGTCTATCAGCCAGATACCATCAGCTCGCGATTAAGCGCAGCGTTAAGTGGTGCCGGTGGTCCCAGCGGTACCGAGTCGTTTAGCCCTTTCGATCCTAGTGCTAACTCGCCAGAATTGATTGAATGGCTGAGCTACCAGACCTTCACCAATAAAAAAACCGACCTCACGGTCGCAGATTTTGTTGTGAGCGGCGATCTGTTTGAGATGAGCGCTGGACCCGTTGGCTTTGCCGCGGGCGCCCAGTGGCGTGAAGAAAGTTACTCGGCCAATCGTAATGAGTTGTATACACAGTCGATTGATCCTGCAACTGGCGCAACGATTCCCGTTGATTTGATCTTTTTGGGCGGTGGTCTGCCCATTGATGAGTCGAGAGATTCCTACGCTGTGTTTGCGGAAGCCAACTTCCCCCTCACTTCATCGTTAGAAGCTAATCTTGCGGTACGATACGAAGACCTCAGCTCAGATAGCAGCATTGACCCTAAGCTATCGCTCCGTTGGCAAGCTGCTGACTGGCTGGTACTTAGGGCCTCGGCTTCTTCTGCGTTCCGTGAACCCTCATTGGTGCAGGTTTATAACCAGGAGACATCGCTGCAGGGACTTGTTGATCCTGCCAGCGGCTCAAGCAGTGCGCTGTTTGTGCGTGTAAATTCACAGGGAAGCACGGCTCTGGAACCTGAAACCTCGACCAACTTCAACATGGGCGCGGTATTCACACCAACCGATAACCTCACCTTCAGGGTCGACTACTGGCGCTTTGAGTACGAGGACGTTATCACTGTTGAAAACGCCCAAGGCAAGCTCAATGACAACCCCAACGGTGCTGACATTATACGCGATTCTGCCGGCACGCTGTCTGGTGTTAACGTGGCCTACCTCAACGCACAAGAAGTGACCACCGATGGTATTGATGTAACCGCAGATTGGATGATCCCTTCCAATGCGGGTGAATTCGGACTGCACTTGTCGGCGACGCATTTTCTGAGCTATGAAATCCCTTGTACTGCAGCCAACGATCGAGGCTGTACAGGCGACAGTGGAGTTCAGGACGTTGCGGGTTACTTTAACTACGACAACTTCGCCCGATCTATCCCTGAGACAAAGGTCAACGCTACAGCCGACTGGCGCGTAGGCAATCATAAAATTGCACTTTTAGCCTTTTATACCTCGGAGTATGAAACATCGCGTGTTGTGCCAGATGCGCTGCTTGATCGAGGATACTCGCAGGACATCGACTCTTGGATGACTCTTGATCTGCAATACTCCTACAGCTTTAACCTAGGCAATACGGAAGCAATAATTACTTTGGGCGGTAAGAACATTACTGACGAGGATGCACCTCGACTCTTTGATGCAGCTAACTTCAGCTACGACCCAAAGCATCATGATCCACGCGGTCAAATTTGGTACGGTCGTATCAAGTTAGCTTTGTAAGGATTGTGATAAGCAAAAAAAGCCGCGGCATTAGTCGCGGCTTTTTTTTGACCGCTGCAAACAGGCTCATCAAAGACCCTGAGCCAAGCCCCTTATTGCCCGAAAGAAAATTGCCAAGCTACCCTAATGGCAAACTTTCGACAATTGTATTCCCTACAGCAATGCAGCGACACAGGACGGCATCTTTCCGCGGCTGCCAGTTCTAACCAGCAATTTAATAAACGGCCTGACATGCTGACGTTGCCACAGCACAGAGCAGACCCTAGGCCCCAGTTTTTAGGCCCTAAGTCGGGGTAACAGCGATACTCTACCCATTGCCATAACTAGGCTGCGATGAATGCACTTTTATAAAGCTCTACCTTTTTTTGGGAGAGTGCCAAAACACAACCTACTCAATCTAAGCAGTGTAAAACCTCAAACTCAGGAGCTGCCATGGGCCATGACATCCAAGATCGCCTGCACACATTGCTCGGGTTGATCCTGCTGTAAAAAATGGCCCGCAGGACTAATGGTTCGATGTTCGACTCCCTGGCAACCGGGAACACGCTCTTTAAAAGCTTTATCACCACCTTGGGTCACCGGATCGTTGTCTGCAAAAGCCAGCAGAAAGGGCTTATCGAATTGCTCAAGCAATTTCCAAGCCGCCTTATTCTCCGGCACCTCCGGCTCATCATGAAATAAAGGCACCAAGGAGGGAAACTGGCGAGCTCCCGCCGCATAGGACAGATCTGGAAACGGTGCATCGTAGGCATCAACTTCTCCCTGACTCAAGCCTGCACCCATTAAGTCATTCATTAATGATTTGCCGGGCTGCGCTATGGCTGGGTTCTCTGCCGCGAATTTGCGCCAGTAGAGAAATCCGGGAATGCCCGTAGTATCCCGAAATCTATCGCCAAGCTCATGTGCCTCAGGCACTGGCAGCGTTTCATAGGCCTCCTGCAAGGGCTTGGCAAATGCCTCGGGAATAATACCAGCGGGCAGCCCGCCATTGGCTAGCACAACATGATTAAAGCGCTCAGAAAATGCGGTCACAAGCCTTAGACCTATTAGACTCCCCCAGTCCTGAAAAAAGACGGTTATGTCTTCTAGTCCAAGCTGTGTGAGCCAGTCACTCATCCAGGCGACATGATTAGCGTAGGTGTAATTAGCTCTCTCGGTAGGTTTATCTGAACGCCCAAATCCTACTAGATCTGGGGCAACAACCCGAAACCCTTTGGCAACTAGCAAGGGAATCATTGATCTATATAGGTAGCACCATGCAGGCTGGCCATGCATCAGTAAAACAACCCTGCCATCACGTGGACCGGTATCCACATAGTGAATTCTCAGCTGCCCCCCTTCGCCATCAGGCACTGACAGGTAATTGGGCTCGTAGGGGAAATTTTCTAAATTCTCAAACCGGTCATCTGGCGTACGTAAAAACTCCATGGAGCACCTCATTTATTGGCATATAGTGTGCCATTATATAGGGGCCGCTGCGGGACGCAACGTCTATTGATACTACTATTTGGGTTAACACCCCTCACACGCTCTGACCACGGATAATACGTCAGCGTGCGATCTACTTCCTCAATACCGTGCTGCCGAATGTCGCGCAAATAACCGGCCAAAGGCCAAACACAGGCAAAAAAAAGGCGACCGATTGGTCGCCTTTTTTGCTTATCTAAGCACTTAGAACTCCCAGGCTGCCTGCACACCCCAGACCTCTCCGCGAGCTTGATACTGGCCGTGAGAGCCAGACGCAAGGGGAATGTCAAAGGCGCCGGTGGCGAATCTCTCATCGCCAATGTTGCGTCCGTAAAACATTAACATCCAGCTATCTCCACGAAGACCGGTACGAATGTTGACCGTTTCAAATCCCGCTTGAACGTCAATAGGATCAAGATCACCCGTCATGAAATAGTCGTCAGTAAAGTTAACGTCCAACTGTGTAAACCAGGCCATGGCGCCAATGGGTTGAACGAACTCTGCGCCGAAGGACCCTGAATACTCTGCACTGCCGAGGTCAGCGCCACTTAGGTCTTGAGAGGCTCCCGAGGGTGCTCCATTACCTAAGAATTTCTGCTCGCAAGTCCTCCCATCAACCGTGACCGACGTTACTGGCGCACTGGAGTCGGTAATGCCTAAGCCGCGCAAAGCGTCTTGCTGCAAAGCGGTACAACCGGCACCCGGGAAGGAGCCGTACTCACCGTCGATATAACCGAAGGCTAGGTTCAGGCGCAGCTTTTCAGTAGCCTGCCAAGCGGCATCAACTTCGAAGCCTGATATTTCGGTACTCGCTGCGTTGGCGACCACGAAGCCTAAGCCCACAAAAGTTGATACTTGCTGATCGTCGTACTCACTGTTGAAGTAGTTCCAGTTCACACGTAACGAACCGTCTAGGAACGTGTGCTTACCTCCCACTTCCACAGACCATGCGGTTTCATCGTCGTATTCGAAACCTACGCCCGGTTGGTCGCGGAGAATTGTTCCATCGGGTAAAAAGATAGGATTTTGATCATCAACTGAGTTAAAGCCGCCGCTTTTAAAGCCTTCCGCATAACTCACGTACAGCAGATGATCGTCAGCAGGGCGCCAATTAATAGAACCCGCCGGCATCAACTGATCGGTGTCCCGTTCCTCGTTAAATTCATGCGCATAAGAATCAAAAGATGCACCCATTAGCCCGTGTAATAGCGGATTAACTGCGGGGGGGACTGGATTCGTAATTCCCGTGGCACCCTGCGTGATGTCGGTGCGGGCAGAGACTTCTTTGGTTTCCTCGGTGTAACGTAAACCCGCTGTGATGCTAAGGGTATCAGTCAAATCAAAAGTACCCTGCAGGAACACCGCCCAAGACTCGGTATCTTGAACCCAACGGGACAATCGCGCCACGTCAGTATACATGGTTAGCCCCTCAACTCCGGGCGGTAATGAACCCGGTGGAAAACCCAGACCGGCCTCAATACCCGCTAATTGCGCCGGGCTATAAGCAAGGAAAGTCGGGAAACCACAGGCCCCGAGAATCTGCGGCACAGGACAAGTAATCAAACGCATCAGGTCGGGCTGACCTAAGGAACCACGGACATCGACCAAACGATCAATTTCCTGCTTTGAATCAATATAGTTAGCACCCGCCACCCAACTAAAACGCTTGGAAGGATCGGATGACAATCGAATTTCTTGGCTAAATTGCTCGTATTCAGAATCGTCGCTTCGACCAATAAATTCTACGGGCAAAAAGTCGGCATCGATGCCATCTTCGAACTCATAACTTGACACGCCGGTCACTGACGCAAAGGTCATGCCGTTGTCAAATTCGTGCTCAAAGTTCACCGAAAATTCATGGTTCTGAGTATCGGTTCCCTCTTTCCGCTCAGCGCCATCACGGCCCGAAAAAGCTGCCCCACCGATTGAGTAGCCATCGCGGAACGTATCATTTGACGAGGCCTGGAAATTGGGAAAGGCGAGCGCCATAGTGGCATACATTGCCTGGTTCGACGCAGGCGCATTGGGTAACGGTTGGAACGTAGTGACCGTAGCCGTGCCGCCCTGACGAACGAAATCACTGTAGGTGTATCGAAGCGCTAAGGTCGTTTGATCTGAGGGTTCCCACTGAGCGCCAATACGCGCAATCGTTTCATCCGTGCTGGGCATATCATCGCCCCAGGCATTGGGTGATGTGTTGTCGAGGTAGCCATCAATTTCACGATCCATAATAGCCAAGCGCATGGCGAAGTTATCAGAGAGGCTGCCACTGACATAACCCTCAAAGTACTTACCATTGTCACTCTCAAAACTCGCAGCCACTCTGCCAGACAAGCCTTCGCCCACCTTAGGAGCTGCAGTGCGAACGTTGATCGCGCCTGCCAGCGTATTCTTTCCGAACAGAGTTCCCTGAGGCCCTCTCAGAACCTCGACTTGCTCTAGATCAAACAAACCCAGTCGTGCCTGTCGGCTTTTGCCATAGTGCACGCCGTCGACGAACATACCGACCGACTGTTCAAAAGACTGTTGAGCACCTACTGATATGCCCCGCATGGTAATGATCGTATTGACGGCGTTTTCAGTGACTGAAAAGTTGGGTACGTAAGCACCCAAGTCGCCCAAACCTCTAATCGAGGCGTCCTGAATTTGCTCGCCGCTGATCGCAGTTACCGATATAGGAACATCCTGCAGGCTTTGAGTACGTTTCTGGGCAGTTACTAATACTTCTTCAAGCTCGGCAGCCCAGGTTCCAATAGAGGTGGCAGCCACGGCTGCGCCCAAGACCAACTTCGACATAACTTGCTTCATTGAGGAACTCCTAATTATTTATTTTTAATTATTTAGTTGTTCTGTTGTTAGTAAAACACACCGAGGAACAAAATAGTTATATAGGGATGCAAAAATATTACACTCGGCAGTAAATTTGGAATTCCAACATAGCAGCATTCACAAAGTCCCTCTGCGGGGCCAAAAATCGGCCCAGTAACTCAAACATTGCGTCACATCATCGCTAACGCAGCAACCATCCTCGGGCATTACTAGCCCCCCCCCCTAGAAAATCGAGCGGACCCTTAATCTGCGTCATCTGATGTGATTGTTTCGCGCAGGGCCGAAATTACCGTTTGTGCCGCAGGTGAGAGGGTCACACCACGGCGAGTAATAATGCCAATGACCCGAGTCACGGTAGGGTTTTTTATAGGAATGAAACGCAGTGTTGAAGCACTATCCTGAAATGCCAGCCTAGGTAATGTCGTGTAGGCGGTCCCCGTCTCTAACATAGCGACAATAGAAATCATTTCAGAAATATAAATTCGACTTTCAGCCAGCAACTCCTTGGCAGGTGTTGCCTCTAGCAGGCGAGACGTACCGTTCCTTATCATTGTTTGGCCAATCAAATCATGCCAGCGCAAACTATTGGCATCGGCGAGGGAATGCGTCTGATGGCAAACAGCACCGACGGCATCCTCCAAAATTGGCTCAAATTCAAGATCTTCAGCGTCGGCCCAAAGCGAGCTGACGCCAAACTCCACCTCTCCTGTACGCACCATGTCTGCTACGACATCAGCGGGGCCATCGTGAAGTCCCACCTCTAACCCGGGGTACTTACGCAAAAAATGATTGAGAACAGAGGGCATGTACCGCCTAGCGATCGAAGGTGCTGTAACCACCTCGACGCGCCCACTGCGTCGATTGATTACGTCATCGAGATCTTTAACGATGCGATCGTGCACACCCAGTAACTCTCGAAATCGAGGAATACACATTTCACCAAAGGGCGTGAGCCGACCAGCGCCCTGCTTTTCAAGCAGCGCAGCGCCCAAGCTGTGCTCGAGCTCCCGAATCCCCAAAGACAGTGCAGGCTGCGTTCGATGGAGGTGCTTAGCCGCAGCTTTGAATCCGCCCTCATCCAAAACGGCTAGAACGTATCGCAGCTGCTGCAGCTTTAAACCTTTGTTCATGCGCCACCTCGGCAGATTATAAGTATTATTTATATTTTTATTGAATTAATTAATTTTCCTTAAGTAACACAAGCCGCTAGCCTGTGGCAATCGCCATCGTTTCTTTACACAGTTCGGGAGTTCATCATGTCAGAACAGCACGCCCTTTATATCGACGGTAACTGGGTGAACACCCCTGAAGCCATTGCCAACCGAAACCCCTCCGATACCGATGATGTCATTGGGCATTACGCTCAGGCCAATACCGAGCAGGTTAAAGAGGCCATTGACGCCGCTAACAGAGCGGTAGCCCAATGGGGACAGTCTCCTCTAGAAACCCGATACCAAGTCCTTATGGCGATCGGTGATGAGCTGATACAGCGCAGCGCAGAACTGGGGGAATTATTGGCCCGAGAAGAGGGTAAAACCCGAGCTGAGGGTGTCGGTGAAGTTTATCGTTCGGGTCAATTTTTTCACTACTACGCCGCGGAGGTTCATCGTCAAATCGATGATCGCGCTGAATCTGTTCGACCTGGTATCGAAATAGAAACTCGCCGAGAACCTGTTGGTGTGGTGGTGGTCATCAGCCCTTGGAATTTCCCAATGGCAACCGCTGTCTGGAAAATTGCGCCGGCCCTTGCCTTTGGTAACTCGGTGATTCTCAAGCCCGCCAATCTCGTCCCGGCCAGTGCTTGGGCACTGACTGAGATCATTGCCCGGCAAGCCGCTCTCCCCTCAGGCGCTTTTAACTTACTCATGGGCAGCGGCAGCCAAGTCGGTAATACACTGATTAATAGCGACCAAATTCACGCAGTGAGCTTCACCGGATCACTCCCCGTTGGACGCCAAGTGGCCAGCGCAACCGCCGCGAACTTGGTGAAATGCCAACTGGAAATGGGCTCCAAAAATGCGTTAATCGTTGCCGCTGACGCCAATTTAGAAGTCGCGGTCAATGCTGCTTTCGTCGGCGCTTACAGCGGTACGGGACAAAAGTGCACTGCCTCCTCGCGTTTAATTGTTGACGCCAAGGTTTATGACGAGTTCGTAGCGAGGCTGGGAGAAAAACTCTCGGCAACCCGAGTAGGACATGCTCTTGAGGATGGTGTAGACATGGGTCCTATCGCATCGGAAGAGCAGTTGGAAGCCAATCTCGCTTGGATTCAACGTGGGGTGGCAGAAGGCGCTCAACTCACACAAGGAGGCGAAAGGCTGAGCCTCGATAAACCGGGCTATTACATGTCACCGGCGCTTTTTGTAGACACCGACAATGCCATGGCCATTAATCGCGAAGAATTATTCGCACCCATAGCGAGCGTCATTAAAGCAAAAGATTACGAGCACGCCCTCGAAATACTCAACGATACAGAGTTTGGCCTCACTGCCGGCATCATCACCCAATCCCTCGCGTTGGCTATGGACTTCAAGAAACGCGCCGTCAGCGGCTGTGTCATGGTGAATCTGCCGACCGCAGGAACCGATTATCATGTGCCCTTTGGAGGGCGCAAAAATTCTAGTTTTGGCCCTCGAGAACAGGGACAGTATGCGCGCGAGTTCTACACGACGGTTAAGACCACCTATATTCAAGCCTAATTAACGGGAGCGACACATGAATCCAGCCTGGACCGTTATTGATGGATTACAGTACTCAGCGTGGTCACGCGAGGTTTTTGAACAAATGCGTGCCGGCGGCCTTAACGCTGTCCACGTTACTGTTGCTTACCACGAGACCACCCGCGATACCTTGACACGGCTGGGCGAATGGAACGCTCGCTTTGAGACATTCCCTGATTTAATCACACCCGTATTCGAGCCGGCAGACATTCATCGAGCCAAAAAAGAAGGCAAGGTTGGCATCATTTTTGGCGCTCAGAACTGCTCGCCGATTGAAGACGAAATTCGACTCGTTGAAATTATGCGGCGCATGGGCCTCATGATCATGCAGCTGACCTACAACAACCAAAGCCTGCTGGGCTGTGGCTGTTACGAAGCTGAGGACAGCGGGCTCACGCGATACGGCAAACAAGTAGTACGCGAGATGAATCGGGTAGGCATGGTCATCGACATGTCTCACAGCGCTGAACGCTCGACCCTAGAGGCAATAGAACATTCACAGCAGCCTGTGATTATCTCCCACGCCAACCCCAGTCATTTTCACCCCGCACTGCGTAATAAATCGAACACCGTCATCGACGCCATTGCCGATAATCAGGGTTTGCTGGGCTTTTCCTTGTACCCTTTCCATTTGAAAAACGGCCCGCAATGCTCCCTTGAAGATTTTTGTGACATGGTG
This sequence comes from marine gamma proteobacterium HTCC2080, assembly GCA_000169115.1. Lineage (GTDB taxonomy): Bacteria > Pseudomonadota > Gammaproteobacteria > Pseudomonadales > Halieaceae > Luminiphilus. The sequence continues at coordinate 111,291 of AAVV01000008.1, read as the reverse complement.
GCCTGGACAGCAGACCGCATGGGTATTGATCGCATCGGTTTGGGCTCTGACCTGTGCCAGAACCAACCGCAAAGCGTGCTCGAGTGGATGCGTAACGGGCGCTGGTCTAAGGCCATGGATTATGGCGAGGGCTCATCGGCCAATGCGGGTTGGCCTGATGCGCTAACTTGGTTCAAAGACAGTCGAGACTTTCCCGGTATTGCAGCCGCACTTCAGGCGAAAGGCTTCAATGATGAAGAGACGGGAAAAATTATGGGTGGTAATTGGGTAGGCCTATTGACCCGCGTCGCCAAACCTCAGGGCATCAAGTCGCTTTCTGTAGAGGACGCTGCATGATCGACGCGGTCTTACAAGCCGCTCGCGTTGCACCCGCGCTGCGACAACAGAGCTTAGTGATGGATCTCGAAAGGCTAGGCACCCTCGTCCCAAGTCGTCTCAGTTTTGCCCGAAGCCTTATACGTCAAATGGCGCGACAGCGGTGGCAAATTACGCAAGAGTATTTTGCCTTGGACGACGGTGGCTACGGCGAAGTCATCTACCGGGTGCAAACGCCCCATGGTCGATACCACGTAGTTATTTTCTCGCAACATATCACCGACGAAGAACGCACCGATCGCGTCATTGCCAACGCCTGGGACGTTACTTTTGGCTTAGTGGAGGGCGATGTAGAAGACTCGCTGTTCACAACACTCGCTGAAAACGTTCCACTTCAGGAGGCAGGTCGACAACACCCCCGTTTACTAGTTATCTCTCGGGCCAATAAAAGCCTGCGCAATTTTGAAGTGTTTGTGCAGGCGCTCGCAGCTGGAAAGCAGCCCCCAGTACAAGCCATTCGCGAAGTTGGCTACCTTTATCGCACTACAGCCGTCTACGGCAATGGTAAATTCGGTATTGCCGATTACGGTCGTCTACAGGGCAACCCAGACTTTCGATACCCCTTCTCAGCCCAGATGACCGCGGTCTATGTGTTGCGACAATTTTCCATAGACCAAGCGGAGCACTTGGCACGAGTAGCGGCCCCTGAGACAGCGGTTCCCCTCGCAAATAAATTACAGCGCTACCTAGGCATTGGAAATTCTACCGGTTTAGGCATGGCACCCTTCCTTATCCGCCATCCGCAATTGATCAATCAATGGATTCATGCCCGTGAACAGGCATTGGCGACAGCCAAAGCCCAGATACCCTCAGAGCTAAGTCGAGAACGCCTCCTGGCGCTGTGCCTCCGAGCCCAACGCTACCTAGACGAAACCTCGGTCGAAAATACTGCTCAGGCAGAACGCAATGCCACGGTTGTGGAAGAGCTGACGGATATCATTCCGTGGCTTGAGCAGATCGCACTCCATGAGACGTTGTGGCAGCAACTCACTGACTGGTCAGAGGCCGCTCAGACTACCGACACCCAAGAGCTTTTGAATACGCTACTGATCGAACTCTACCCAGAGTCAGTCGACATGCTCGAGGATGCCATGGCCGTTGAAGAAAAGCTTGAGCTGATACCCGATATGCCGCTTGTTCAGCTGAAGCAAGTTATTGAGACCCAGTTCGACTGGGCGCTGTCTGAAGATTTCGAAGCTCCGGAAGCGAAGCATTGGTTTTGGTACCAGTCCGTCGAAAAAGAGGAGCCAAGACTTGGCGTTCGTGGTGTTGATCCAGGGGAGAACAAAGAACTACCACTGGCCATTGCACCTCGCGTGCAACGCAGCTACGCAGCGCTTACTGAGTTTCTACAGGGCAATCCCAAGGCGCTCACGATTGACTTTCTTCTGGCACAACCAAAGCACATGGAAAGTATTCGTCGCATTCAAACCATGGCCACCACCGCCTACGGCGAGATTCAGGGCAATTTGTGGCACCGTGACATGAAGCCCATGCACTTACTGCGAGCCAAACTCTCATTTTTGGGCGCCAATCGCTTTGACCCTCGGGGGGATCGTTGGGTTCGCGTCACTTTTTTCCAGGGTGCCCCACTCATTGATGAACTTAATGGAGAGCCTACCGACCTTTTTGCTTTCGATGACTGGAGCTACGCATTAGCGCCGACCGACTTAAAAGTGGGCGAGGATTTTGACACTGTGGAAAATCATGAAAGTCTCGTTTAACGAACTCCAAGGTCTGTCCCGGAAAGCCTTTATTGGTATTGGCTTTGCCGAGGGCCATGCTGATGACGCCGCCGATATGGTGACTTGGATGGAAAGTTACGATCTGCACGGTCTTGAGGCATTGAACCTGGGACTCGAGCATTTGATCGGAGAAGACCCCGATACTTATCCTGAAATTCTTTATCAAGATAGTGATTTAGCCGTCGTCGATGGCCACAACCTTAGCGTGTTACGGGCATGCAATTTGGCACTGGAACTGGCCTTCGCCAAAGCACGATCTCGAGGCCTCTCGGTGATAAAAATAAGGCGTTGTCGACAGCGGCAATTGATCATGGGCTACCTTGCCAGGCTGTCGGCGCGAGGCATGAATGTGACCGCCTTTTGGCGCAATGCGCAGTCCCCGCTTACTGAACAAGTAGTGGGATTTAGGGCCAATTCAACCGTACCATCAATCCGAGTTTATGCGGTTGAGGAAGTTCCCGAGGAAAACGAACCTAACGACGGCATTACGCTGTTTATGGCGAACCACGTCGACCTGCTTCCTACCATGCGCTCCGACTTCAAGTATGACCTGCTCGCCAAACACGATGAATCTGAGTTACTTGCAGTGAGAGAGCGCGCCATGACTTCAGGTATAGAGGTATCAGGGGAGCTTTGGCTACGACTCAAAGAGCTCGCGCAATATGCTCTGGTCGAATCCTTCGACGCCTCGCGTCTGGGCGCAGGACCGGCTGAGTGAGCCACCCCTGTGTGATAATGAACTTCAGTACGGTGACCATTCGCGGCACTGCTAACTCAAAGTGTCGATTCGCTTTCAAGAAGCCTAATCGACCGCAACTGAAGGGACCCTACTTTGCCGACTGATCATTCATCCAGTACCACAGCGCCCAGGCGCGTCACGGCGTTTTCAGCCTTGTTCGTATGTGGATTCCTCGCGTTATTTTTTATTGATTCAGCCCTGTTTTCGCGCTGGATAGACCAATCTTTCAGTTGGAGCGCCCAGTACTTTGGGCTGTTTTGGCAATTACTCATGATCGCCAATTTTGCAGTTGCGATTTTTCTAGCAACCCGCCCTTACGCCACGTTCAAATTAGGTGGTTGCGAGACACCCGAGTTTCCGGGGTTCCAGTGGGTCGCCATGGTGCTATGCACCCTACTTGCGGGAGGCGGTGTGTTTTGGGCGGCAGCAGAACCTGTCGCACACTTTGTCACCGTCCCTCCTGTCTTCAGTAATATCGCGCCGGAAACCGCTGAAGCGGTTCCACTGGCATTATCCCAATCGTTTTTACACTGGGGATTCCTTGCCTGGTCAATTCTGGGCAGCCTGACCGCCTTGGTGCTAATGCGATTACATTACGACATGGGATTACCGCTGGCGCCCCGAACATTGTTGTATCCGCTTCTTGGTGAAAAAGGCGTCCGAGGGCCTATCGGTGATGCCGCTGATGTTGTGTCAATACTCGCAGTATTTGCCGGCACCGTTGGACCGATTGGCTTTTTGGGCCTGCAAATCAGTTACGGGCTCAGCTCGCTTTATGACACCCCCGATAGCACCACCATTCAGCTACTCACCATTGCCGCACTGATGGTCATTTATCTCACATCAGCGGTCAGTGGCATGCATCGTGGTATTCAGATCCTCAGCCGACTTAATATAGTTCTTGGCGTCGCATTGCTGCTGTTTTTGCTTTTAGCAGGACCTACTGCTTTTATATTTCAGGCATTTTTTGAAGGGTTACTCAGCCATTTACGGTGGCTACCTGAACAGGCACTTTATCGTGGCGATGCAGGCTGGTTTGACAACCCCGGTTGGCTGTCTTACTGGACCATTTTCTTTTGGGGGTGGTTTATTGGTTATGGCCCCATGATGGCCATTTTCATCGCACGTATTAGCCGAGGACGCAGCGCTCGGGAAATTATCATTTTAATGTCCGTAATCGCCCCCTTACTGACCATGGCGTGGTTCTCGATTCTTGGAGGCACGGGGCTGGGGCTTGAGATGGCCAACGCAGGAACCATCACCGAGCCTTTCGAGGGCTTTAACCTGCCCGCCGTGTTGCTAGCCATTACTCAATCCATGCCATTCAACGCCATCGTGTCATTTCTATTTCTGATTCTCACAGCGCTCTTTGTTGCTACCACTGGAGATTCCATGACCTACAGCTTGTCAGTGGTGTCGGCTGGGCACGACAATCCTCCTCGCTCACTGCGCCTGTTCTGGGGTCTAGCCCTTGGCGTAACGGCCATGATACTGGTGGGAGGGCCCGACGGTGGCGTTGGTAAACTTCAGAACTTTATTGTCGTGACCGCCGTGCCAGTATCCCTACTTTTGCTCCCCTCGCTTTGGGGTGCGCTGCCATTATTGAAGCGACGTCAATGACAAGCCCAATGCCAATGCTGCGCACAATTAAGGGCTACCGCAAGGAACCTCACAGACTCGCCAGCGAGGACAGTCCATGCCCCTAGGTCTTTTAAAATATGGGAGAGGTAGTGACTACCCCTTCGAGCGTCAACCCGATCTGCCTGGGCCGCGAGAGCTAAAGAAGCACTACGATGTGGTCATTATTGGCGGCGGTGGTCACGGCGTAGCTACCGCTTATTACCTCGCAAAATATCATGGCATTACCAATGTTGCGGTGCTCGAAAAAGCCTATCTGGGCGGCGGCAATACTGCCCGCAATACGGCAGTTATTCGCTCTAACTACCTTACCCCAGAAGGCGTTCGCTTCTACAGTGCCTCTGTGAAACTCTACGAGAATCTCGCCAACGAATTTGACTTCAACATTATGTATTCCCAGCGTGGTCAGCTAACCCTTGCCCATACCGATGCCACGGTGCGGGCATTCCGACAGCGGGCCGAAGTTAATAAGCACTTTGGTGGCCGTACCGAGATGATTGATCGCCAGAGCATTGCCGAATTGGTGCCTTGCCTTAACCTTGATCCTGCACAGTTACCGGTTTTAGCGGGACTGTGGCACCAAGATGGCGCTACCGCCCGCCACGATGCCGTCGCCTGGGGCTATGCGCGAGGCGCCACGCAGCGTGGCGTGGAATTGCATCAGTTGACTGAAGTCACAGGTATCGAAAGTGCGGCGGGGCAGGTGACGGGCGTAGTGACCAATCGCGGAAAAATTGCGTGTGGCACGGTTATTCAGGCGGTCGCAGGGCACAGCGCTGTAATGTCGCAAAAAGCCGGCTTTCCGCTTCCCATAGTAGCCTACCCCCTACAGGCCATGGTCACCCTACCGGTTAAGCCCTTTCTCAACCCCCTGGTGAGCTCGTCCGCGCTGCATTGCTATGTTCAGCAAACGAGCCGCGGCGAGATTGTCATTGGCGGCGGTTCTGACCCCTATCCCCTCTACAACAGTCGCGCCTCATTGCCGCTGAAGGAGAGCTTAATCGCTAGCGCCGTCGATATGTTTCCGTTTCTCAGTGAAATGCGGCTGCTGCGACAATGGGCCGGCATCACTGACATGACTGCCGACTACAGCCCGATCATGGGCCTCAGCCCGTTAAAAAACTATTACCTTGATGCGGGCTGGGGTACATGGGGATTTAAGGCAACCCCCATCTGTGGCAAGACCATGGCCGAACTCGTCGCTAGTGGCGGCGAAGTGCCCACACTTATTCAACCATTCACTCTCGAGCGCTTCGATCACTTTCAACAAGTCAATGAAATGGGCGCAACGGCCGCCAGTCACTAGGGGGATAGATGAAGATAATGCAATGCCCCTTAAATGGGCCAAGAAATATTAGCGAGTTCGTTTACGGAGGGCAGGTTGAACCCATGCCAGATCCTCAGCAGTGCTCCGACAAAGACTGGGCGAGCTACGTATTTTATGACAACAATGCCATTGGCATCGTGCGGGAATGGTGGCAACACGCCCCCAGTAGCTATTGGTTTATTGCAGAACGCCATAATGCCAGCGACGACATTTTGCGTACCTATGACCCCGGCGAATTATTTAGCGAGCGCGTTGACTTCACGACTGGCGAGAACGAACCATGAGCCCTTCTAGACTCGAGCACCCCTTCGGTCAATTGATCGACCGTGATACTCCGGTAACTTTTGAATTTGAAGGAGAAACCGTACAGGGCTATGCGGGAGACAATGTGGCCTCCGCCCTGATTGGCGAGGGGCGCTGGCTCATGTCGCGCTCTTTTAAATACCATCGCCCCAGGGGACCACTGTCACTAGCAGGTCACGACGCTAACACGCTGATACAGACCCCTACCGCAGCCAACCGACTGGCTGAAGACCTGATGGCAAAAGATCAGGGAACTCTTTCAGGGCAAAACTACTTGGGCTCACTGAAGTTCGATTACTACAGTCTGCTCGACCGACTGGGCCGCTTTTTGCCCGTGGGCTTTTACTACCGAGCTTTCTTCAAGCCGCGAGGTATGTGGCGCTTTTGGGAAAACGTTATCCGTAATGCGGCGGGTCTAGGTGTTGCCAATCTCGAGGCCACGCCTCGCTACACCGACAAGCAATATCTGTTTTGTGATGTAGCTGTCATTGGCGCAGGCCCCGCGGGACTGAACGCCGCCCTCACCGCCGCAACGGGCGGCGCCGAAGTGCTACTCGTCGACGAACAAGAGCTTCTTGGTGGCGCACTCACTTATCACCGTTTTACCCTCGAGGATGACAGTCGCGCGCAGACCTTGAAGGCTTTATCTAACGCAGTTGCCAATCACGACAAGATCCGCGTGCTGACTGGCGCAACTTGCAATGCCTGGTTTAGCGATCACTACCTGCCGGTTTTTCAAGGTGATCGGCTTTATAAAGTACGGGCAAAAACCTGTGTTTTGGCAACCGGTAGTAGTGAGCAACCGGTCGTGTTTCGCAACAATGATTTGCCAGGTATCGTTCTGTGCAGTGGTCTTGAGCGCCTAATGATGCATCATGGAGTCTGCCCTGAGGGCCCAGCGGTCATTCTGGCTGGCAATGACGATGCCTACTTAACAGCTATTACAGCCGCAGAAGCGGGCTTATCCATCGCAGGGGTCGTCGACCTCCGATCGGAGCCTGATGACTTAGCACTGCCTGCGGCACTCAGTGAACTTGGCATAACGCTCTATCAGAGTGCGACGGTTTATGAGGCCCATAGCGATAAGTCAGGGGCGCAGCTGGGAGCCGTCACAATTTATCCTATCGAAAGTGAAGGCAAGGTAGGCGTAACCCCCACTCATCTAGAATGTCGTCTGCTCGCCATGTCTGCGGGATTTATGCCCGCCTATCAACTGGCTTGTCATGGCGGCGCTAAACTGGCGTATCACGATGACAAGAGTGAATTTACCCTCACAGAATTACCAGAGGGAATGCACCTCGCCGGCAGTGTTAACAGTACTCATGATTTAAAGGCTGTCTGTGCCGATGGCCGCAATGCCGGTCGCGGTGCCCTGCGCGCCTTAGCCTTGGAAACCGATAACGATGAAACGGTTCAGTGTGAACGTCATGTCAACCACCCCTGGCCCATTTTCAAGCACCCAAAGGGGCGCGAGTTTGTCGATTTTGACGAAGACTTGCAGATAAAAGACATCATCAATAGCGCGCGCCTTGGCTACCGCGATATTCAGTTGGTTAAGCGTTACTCCACGGTGGGGATGGGACCCTCCCAAGGACGTCACTCGGCACTAACGACGGCCCGACTGATCGCTGATGCCACCGAGCGCACCGTCACGGAGACCGGAGTTACAACAGCGCGTCCTCCAGTGAAGCCCGAGTCACTAGGGGTCCTTGCGGGCCGGCGCTTTCACCCCATTAAAAAAACTCCGATGGATCAGCGTCACCTGGCGCTAGGGGCCCATATGATTCCCGCCGGCAGCTGGCGCCGCCCCGCCTTTTACGGGGCTCTCGATCATCGAGCTGCCAATATTGCAGCCGAAGCTCACGCAGTACGAAACGGCGTGGGCATGATCGATGTCAGCACGCTGGGGGGCATTGAGCTGCGTGGTCCCGATGCCGCCGAGTTCATGAATCGCATATATACCTATGGGTTCCTAAAGCAGCCCGTAGGGAAAACACGCTACGCCGCACTCGCCAATGAACAAGGCGTGATCATCGATGACGGCGTCGCCGCACGTTTGGCGGAAGATCATTTTTATGTAACGGCAACCACCACGGGTGTTGACCGTGTATACAGCGAAATGTTGCGCTGGAATGCGCAATGGCGACTGGATCTAGACATTGCACAGGTGACCTCGGCGTATTCGGCGGTTAACGTGGCTGGGCCCTTCTCCCGTGATGTGCTGGAGCAGGCCGGCTGTAATATCGAATTGTCATCCGAGAGCTTCCCCTATCTCGCTTGTCGCGAGGGTATGGTCGCGGGCATTCCCGCTAGACTAATGCGGGTTGGCTTTGTGGGTGAGCTGGGCTTTGAGCTTCACGTGCCGAGTCTGATGGCGCAAACCCTCTGGGATAAGCTGATGGTCGCGGGTGAACCCTTCAATATAAAACCCTTTGGCGTCGAAACTCAGCGCTTACTTCGGTTGGAAAAAGGCCACATTATTATTGGACAGGACACCGATGGCATGAGCCATCCGGGAGAAGTGGGGCTGGCCTGGGCTATTAATCGGAAAAAGGCCTTTTTTGTGGGTCGACGCTCGGTTGATATCCTAATGTCACAACCCCTAAAACGTCAGTTGGTGGGCTTTACTCTGTCACCATCAGCGCCAAAGCCTGAAGAAGGTCACTTGGTGTTGCGTGACGGTGACATTGTAGGAACAGTGACCTCCTGCGAGTACTCCCCTACTCTTGCCAAGGTTATAGGCCTTGCTTACGTGCACCCCGATGATGCTCAACCTGATAGCGAAGTAACGATACGCACTGCCGACGGCGTCTGCGTACAAGCACCCATTGCCACCCTTCCCTTTTATGACCCAGGCAACGCGAGGCAGCAGCTATGACTTCAAATCTGGTAAGCCCTTTACGATGCCTTACGTCTAATGATGACGATCGAAGTGGGTCTCTTAAGCTTCGTGACCTAAGCCTTGCCACTCGCTCAGGGGTGAGGGGTGTACATGCAAGCCAATGGCTCAAATCAGAATCATTACCCCATGAGCTTCAGCCCAACACCATTGAAGCGCTGCCAGACCACCGTCTGCTCATGGCTCTGAGCACTCGGGAGTTTTGGCTCTTAGACCCTGACAATCCAAGCGGGGACACTGAGCCAACCTTTGAGCGTACAAAGCCCGGGGTCTGGCCGCTGTATAATCAAAACAGTCATGCCTGGTTGGTGCTTTCTGGCGAGCCTCGAGCCGATATGCTGGCGAAACTTTGTGGTGTCGACCTTCGGTCTAAGGCCTTTCCTCTTGGCACCGTCGCTCAAACCCAAATGGCGCTTGTCTCGACTATTATCGCGCACCATCTGTGGCGCGGTGAGCCGGTATTTTCGCTATTTATTGACCAAAGCTTGACTGACTTCGCCTGGGAAGCATTGCAAGACGCCATGGCTGAATTTAATACGACGCGGTAATGCCATACTGACCCGTTGCTCAAACAAACCGTGAAATGCATTCTTAACCGCTCGCCTCGAGTAGCCCATGATAAGTACGCGCCGCAAGACTGCCCACACGACCGTCAACGCAGGGCATCACTCAAGGCGTGAAGAAAGCTTCGGTTTAATCGGCGACTAATGGCGGCCGTAGGTGTAAACACCTCACCGGCGTGATACATACCCGGAAACAATGCCAACTCTGTCGGTATATCTGCGTCCATCAATCGGCGGGCATACCCAATGACTTCGTCGCGAAACAGATCTTCAACACCCACATTAAGGTAGGCCGGCGGGAGTCCTGACACATCGCTTGCTCTTGCTGGTGCCGCCATCGGCGACGCCGCTTCACCGGGGGTTCCGTTTAAGTACATTTCCCAGGCACTAAACGATGCTTTGCGCGTCCAGATCGGGTGATTATCAAACTGACCCGACTCGGTCGCGTGTAAATTATCGAGCATCGGATAAATCAGCAGTTGCAAACGCAAGGGATAATTGGCGGCCTCGCGATTTTTAAGTGCTAACCCCGCTGCGAGACCAGCCCCAGCACTCGCGCCGCCAATGGCGACACAGCTCGGGTCAATGCCCAAGCTATCGGCCTCCTTCATAAGCCAACACAGTACGTTGTAACAGTCGTTCAGGCCTGCGGGAAACGGCTGCTCGGGGGCTAGTCGGTAATCGACGGAAAATACCGTGATGTCACACTCATGGGCGATAGTCATAGAGCGCTCATCGTCTGCAGCACCCATGACATAACCCCCTCCGTGGATCCAAAGCAATGCGGGCTGATTAGGCCGATCACTTTTACGAGAGATATGTACCGTTACAGGGCCCTCTGGAGTGTTGACCTCGGCATCCCTTTGTAACAATCCGCTAGGGGGTTCTGGCCTTGGCGTCTCAGCCATTAAGGCCCTAATTTCAGCGATGTTATCCCGGGTAATATCCAGTGCCGGAAAGGTCTCGAGGATGGGTAATAACTCGGGATCAAGCCTGCTGTAGTCGAGTTGCATAGTTAGTGTCTCCTGTAGAAAACCGCCGACTGAGTCAGGCGGTTTGTGCGAGCTCGGTGATTTGGTCAATCAGGCTTTGGGGAACATCAACGCCGTCGGCTTCATGCTTGACCCGAAGCTGCGCACGACGCTCACCGGGGATTCGCACATCATTGTTCTCAGTAAGCGCGGCAAACATGGTTTCCAGGTGAGTCGTAAAGTTGCCGTCAAGAAAGTTGGGGTCAATGGCAATAATCGTTTGACCTACGTTTGGCGGACCGCCGTCGATATTTGCAAACATCGAGGCCTCGTAAGAACAGTTACTACCGGTCAACACTCCCGCCAGTACGTCTACCATGAGTCCCAAGCCAAAGCCTTTTGGTCCGCCCATGGGCAACTGTGCGCCCTTTAAACCTGCAGAAGGATCAGTGGTGGGGTTGCCATCAGCATCAATAGCATGACCGGGTTCAATCTCTCTACCTTCCGCCGCAGCTTTGACTAGATTCACTCGAGCTGTAGAGGCCGTCGCCATGTCCACAACCAAAGGTTCATCTGTGCCCCTGGGGGCTCCAAAGGCAAAAGGGTTGGTCCCAAAAAAGGGCACTTTGCCGCCGTGAGCAGCAACCGCTTTTGAGCTGTTAGCAAACATCAGCGAAACCAAACCCTGCTGAGCCAAGCGTCGCACAAACCAGCCCAACACGCCGGCCGAGGAAGATTGGTGGATAGCCAACATAGCTACCCCTTGCTCCCTAGCGGTCTCGATAAGACGCTGCTCACCCACCATGTAGGCATGATGGCAAAATCCAAAATCAGCATCGACTACAGTAGAGGCGGCTGATGTTTTGACCACAGAGGGCTGGGCATTGGGCTTCACCTTGCCCACTTTTAAATGCTTCAAGTACAGATGAATATAACCCAAACCGACATTGCGAATGCCCTCGGCCTCCGCCTCAGCAATCTCCGCGGCCACTATGGCGGCCTGCTCATCACTGGCGCCCACAGCAAGCAGTGATTCCCGGCAAAGGCTCTCTATTGCTTGCAACGATAAGACAGGCATGGGCGTTTCCTCTTTTATTATTGGTCTATCAGAACGCGACATAGAGGCGTTAATCTATTTCCCTATGCGCAGCCCGATACTCAGAGGCGCATTATGTCGCATTCTCGGTTCCAGAAGAAATCTAAGCGTCACCTACCCACGCCGATATGGCGTTCAGCTTTTCAGCGGGACTTGTCGGCCTGGGTAGCTAGGGCTGGAGTGAACACCGGCCCTCATAGAGTGAACTTATTTTGGGGCAGATTCCGGTTGGTACTGATAATAACCGGTCACCGGAATCATCAGATGGGCGTAGTCTGTTCCGGAAAACATCACGTAAGGCGCACCCGTGTCGAAGTTGGTAGGAAAATGGGCCAATGACGCGGGATCTTTTGGCATCAACATGAGGTGGGGACCTGACTCTATCCATTCCCCGGGTGTCGAATCTCCCTTGTCAAATACCGCGGGCTTAGTGTTGTCCTCCCCCATATCACCGTGCAGCATCCACATGAAGGTATCCCGGGTCATTTGGGGCTTTTCTCCCGCCATATAACCGGTCATCCACTTCATACCCTCGCCATCATGACAAGCCGCCATCGCCTCGTGGGCCGAACTCCACCCCGCCTCGGGAACCGGCCTAGGATTAGCCGATTGACAGATCCAGCCATTACTCCCCTCACGCAGAACATCTCCGCTGATGCCAATAATCGTTGCAGACCGGCCAATAAATTCCGGGGCGGCCGTACTGTAGGCCTCAATTTGCCAAGCGGCAGATCGATGGTCTGCCACTGCTGTTTGGTGATGCTCCGCGGCCGCATGCACTGCTGAAACGGTCAGGATTAGCGTTGCTATTTTTTTTGCTTTCATTGCACTGTCCTCTTCTCACATCTGTGTTCAATGGTTTACCGCTCTGTGTTACTACATTAAGCCATAGGAATCGCCAAGCCTAACCGCGCCGAGAGGGTGGCCAAGGGGCACTTTTGCGAACCCCATCGCAATTCTCAAGGTGCGGCTTTTCCTGCGGCCTGTTAAGGCGCTGAAATTTTTCGAGAGCCTAAGAGGGCTATCTAGCTCCGTTGGCATGAAGATTTCATCGTACCTCCCCCACCCATTAAGCGCTGGCTTCTGGACCAATCCATAACCCTTTAACTAGCAAAGAGCGCCCTCTTGTGCGGTGCCATTACTGTTTGATGACACACAAAAGATGATGAACCCTGACAAGGGCAGTCGCTTTCTGTAGGTTGAGCGTTAGGAAAACACTGAGTGGTCACACCATGCGAGCACCATGAAGTACTACGTAGCCGGGTTACTGCTCCTTACGGGCTGTAGCACCACCGAAAAAACACCCGTTACTGCAGAGGCCGTGCCGTTCTTCCCCCTCTGTGTGGCAGAGGAGTCCGGCGGCTTTCGTGAGCGACATTACACGCGACTTTACGTTGGCCTGCAGGAAAGCAGCAACCGAGGCATTATCGACGCAGATTGCATTGCCGTAGAGCCCTGAGGTGGAGCCCCTGCTGCTTGGTGAAGCCTCTGACCCTTTAGTTAATCACTGCCCACCCGGCTATCTGCATTTATAGCGCTCGCTGGCATCAGCGAACACAAAACCATTCACTTCGTCCCCGCCATAAGCAATTCACAGAACAGTAAAGTGCGAGCAAGCACCGGACAGTTTTATTTTTCCTGCCAAGCCAATGGCGCAGCAAAGGCTAACCGAAAGCCCCTGGAAACTAGCGATACACCAAAACTAAAGACACGGGCATGTCGTGTGTAGCCCAACTCAAATCTCTGCGGTATACTCTCGCCCGCGGTGGCTTGCTCCATTAGGCCAACGGCCGTCCATGACGTTTCACACGTCTGGGGACGTGTAAGGAGCCGCAAAAATTAGCGCCTGTAGCTCAGCTGGATAGAGTACCTGACTACGAATCAGGGTGTCGGAGGTTCGAATCCTTCCAGGCGCGCCATACAAAGCAAAAAGGATCAACAGCTTACCGCGTTGGTCCTTTTTTTATGCGTGGGGAATACCGTTAAAACAGGTTGATGGCGGGTTAAAAACGGCTCTTTTTCATGCATCTGTAGGTCCGCTTGTTTGCGATTTACACATTGTTATACGGCCGGCTTGCTCCCTTCCCCGGGAGGCAAAACACCTCGCAGCCTAAGAATCAATGTCAACGACCTATATAAAATTTTGCTGGTGAAAATCAGCCCCGTTAGCCCACCGTCGGGCTAGTCATTCCCTACAGTAATTGGTTTTACAAAAAACCAGCTCTGTATCTTCCAACCATCATCAGTGCTTACAAGTCCGTAATGGCCGGTTGATTGAAAAAACGGGCTTCCCGTGGAATCCATACGGGAGAAAGAAAACTCAACTAGCGAAGCTACAGAGGACTCTGACAGCACTTTTATAGAGTCGATTCGAGATGTCACCCAACCCGTCTTTTTTATATTGTCGAAATTTGCCATTGGTACATCAGGGTCTGAGAAAACCTGAAGGACACCGCCCTTAGAGCTGATTACAGGGAACTTAAATGTCGTCTGGTAGCGCGCTGAATCTTCGTTGTTGAAGTAACTAACATACCGTTCTATGAATTGAGTCGGTGTCTCGGCGGCGAGACTTTTACCTGCTATCGCGACCAGCAAGATCGCTAGAAAAACACCTTTCATGCAGCTGTTCCTATCTTCTCGTGCTTGGCAAAGATTTTATGGAACACATCGCTTAATGGCTACCTTTAACTCAGCCCGTTAGCGCACCGCGGGGCTAAGGCGGCAGAATTGGCTGCAAGGGGAGCTATGGTGCCCGTGTAGCTTTCTACCACTTAGCGATATATCCAACATCATAGACGCACGCTTATCTTCGGCGACTTCTGCATACGGGTTGGCGTGATACGCACAGCCTCGTTGCTCTCTAGGCGTGGTGTAGTGGCACCAAAGCTGCCCCCTTGGGAACGTGGCCATGTAGCGGCTGCACGCGCTCTGTAATAATTTGCCGTCGAACTATGACAAAGGGTATCAGCCCGACACTTTGTTGTGCGCCACGATCGTCTCTGGGCTATCCTGTCCCGTGAGGAATCGACACATTGTGAGAGGGTATTTATGACACAGGTAAAGTCTGTGGTTTTAGCCAGACGGCCCAAGGGCAACCCAGTTGCTGAAGACTTTCAAGTTGAAGTCTCCGATCTACCCACGCTTCGGGATGGCGAGCTGCTTTGTCACAACCATTTCGTGTCACTGGACGCGGGGTTTCGAAACTGGATGAACGAAGGATCGGGTGATGCAGTACTACCTGCGATGGAACTTGGCGAGCCTGTTTGTGGACTGGTTTTAGGCGAGGTTATAGATTCACTCAACCCGCTTTACGCTCAGGGCGATATGCTCATGGCGCGATTTGCGTGGCAAACCCATAGCATTAGCGATGGCAGTGATTTCATTGCACGATTACCGGCCACCTTAGAGTTTGACCCCGCAGCTTATATGGGCGTGCTCGGGGATACCGGCATGTCCGCCTACTTTGGTATGACCGACATTCTCAAACCATCATCAAATGACTGCGTGTTGATTAGCGGAGCCGGTGGCGCAGTCGGCTCGATTGCGGGACAACTGGCGAAAAAGTCAGGAGCTCGCGTTGTGGGACTGGTTGGCTCAGAAGAAAAAGGCCAGTGGATCTGCGATGTGCTGGGCTACGATGCTGCGGTGGTTCGTGGCGACGCCGATAACATGGCTGAGGCCATCAGAAAAGTTTGCCCTGAGGGCGTTGATGCCTTTTTTGATAACGTTGGCGGTGAGGCATTAGAGGCCGCCATTTCAAATATGAATCATCGTGGGCGCATGGCCTTGTGCGGCGCCGTATCAAGCTACGGTGTCCCAGCCTACGGCCCAAGCAACCTCTTTGAAATCGTCACTAAAGAAATTCGGGCGGAAGGCTTCATGACTCACTTTCGCCATGACCGTTATGAAGAAGCACGCGAGGCCTTGTCTGAGGGTTTACGCAGCGGCGCTTTAGCGTCACCTGAATATCGTCTCCAAGGCATTCACCAGATAGGGCAGGCTTACGCCGATCTTTTTGCCGGACGCAATTTCGGAAAAACCATCGTTGAGCTTTAAGTCAGCGGTGCAGAGTATAAACTGCTGTTGCGTTACTACTGTATGTGGCGTTTTATACTTTAGTAGCAGTAAGTCTTCCTAGTCGTTAAGCATGATCTGTCACTGAGATGAAAAAAAAACCGAGTCACCCACAACACGTTATTAAATCTAGTTCACAGAAACATCTAATAGCCTTCGCGTTGGTGTTAATACTGCAAGCCTGCGCTGTGAAGCCAGATAAGGCCGCAGAACAGGCCAAGGGCGTGACTGTCTGCGACGCTTATCTGATATTCAGCATGTGCGTTCAAGACATAGACGGCGACAATACCGTAGATATGGCCTACTTCACCGACACGAAGGAGGCGTTTATGTATCAAGAGGGAAAGCAGGCCTTGGTCGGCAGAACAATGCCCTTTCATCGCTGTGCGGTGCCTCTAGATGCAGGCATGCAGGCCACGACCAATCGAATTTTACGGCGAACTGATCTTAGCCTCGCTGAAGAGATCAGCATTACTCAGGAATTAATCGTGAACTACGCCTCGGCAAAGCCGGCAATTGATGCTTGTAACGCTCGCTTCGAAAATGGCGAAAGTGATGGCAAGCAGCAAGCGCCGGACTTCTCAGAATTCGAAGAAGACTGGGAGCAACAATGACCCGATCTCAGCACGCTAGGCCAATTTCCCATCATCATAAGAAAGCTGACGAAACAGCTGAAGCCATTAAGTTTCGGCCTTAATTCGCCATTTTATGGCCCATCACTTTAGCGCCTGACAACACACCCATGGGTACAAAAGTCAGTCCTCTTGTTCACTTTACGAAACGATAGTCACTGACGTCGATCTGTTGGGTGCGTCGCTTGTATTCAAGCCAGGGACCTGGCCAGTTATTGGTGTTGACCCCGCTGTCGGTAACATACCAACTGTTGCAGCCCCCCTGGGTCCAAACGGTTTCAGCACTGCGTTCTGCCATCTCGGTACGCCAACGCTTAAGCGCGTCGGCTTCCAGGTCTAGATATCGGTAACCTCCTGCGCACAGGCGCTCAACCGCGTCGAGTATGTAGTTGTATTGGCACTCGTTTGAATAGGGCACCGAGCCAGAGCCATGGTTAGTGTTAGGGCCGTACATCATAAAAAAGTTGGGAAACCCCGCGACGGTGGTCCCCAGATAAGCCTCGGGTCGCCCATTCCACACCTCGCTGAGCTCGCGACCTTCAAGCCCCCGAATCTCCATAGGCGCAACAAAATCTAAAGGTTGGAAGCCGGTGCCCCAAATAATAACGTCCGCAGGCCGCTCAACGCCTTCAGCGTCAACCAGTCCAGTCGCGGTAACACGGGGTGCTTGGCCATGAACCAATTCAACATTGTCGCGCTTAAGCGTTGGATACCAGTCATTTGTAAACAACGCGCGCTTACAGCCAATTTGGTAGTCCGGTGTCGCCTTTGCCAACAGTTTTGGGTACTCACCCAGCTCTTTGCGGCGATAGGCATTCGACAATTTAGCCATAGGTTTCAAGACCCAATGACGATTCGTGAAGCCGTAAGTGAGAATTTCGAACACTGAGAAGAAAAAGCGACGACTCAATCCGACACGCGCAGGGACCTTCCGAAATAGGCGCTTCTCCCACTCCGGATACTCGCGATCAAACTTATGCATGATCCATGGAGCCGAGCGCTGATAGATGTCGAGCTGCCCGGCCTGTTTCGCGATCTCGGGAACAAACTGAATCGCACTAGCACCGGTGCCCACAACAGCTATACGTTTGCCCGTTAGATCACAGTCATGATCCCAATTGGCCGAATGAAAAGTGGGTCCCTCAAACGCATCAATACCCTCAAGCTCAGGAATCGCCGGGTTCGAGAGCTGCCCACAGGCCGCAATGAGAAGATCAAAGTTTCGACTCTCACCGTCGCTTGTCCTTACATGCCAAGCCCCAACCTCAGCGTCAAACTCAGCGCTCTCAACACTTGTGTTGCAGCGTAAATGTGGGCGCACTCCAAAGTCGTCAACCAGCGTATTTAAGTACCTTTCTATATCAGCTTGTGGTGCATAGCGCCGAGACCACTCGGTACCGGGGGCGAACGAGAACGAATAGAGGTGCGACGGCACATCGCAGGCCGCGCCGGGATACGTATTGGCGTGCCATACACCACCAACGCCCCCACTTCGCTCAAAGACGGTAAGGTCCTTTACACCAGCTTTCAGTAACCGGATTGCGGCACCAACACCACCAAAGCCTCCTCCGACTATCGCAACTGAGACTGCTTTATAGGTTTTTGCATTCGTCTCTGGTATCAATTTTTTTACCTTTTTAAGCCCAAATTACTTCATGCTGATTTTTTCAGAGACGATGCCCACATTTGTCTAAATAAATAATTTCATGGCATGTCGAGGGTCAGGCGTCCTGACTTTGCGTTCTGACTTTACGTCCTCGCTTTGATCGTGCTGGCCTACCTGTTACCACCAAACACATCGCTAAGCGCTGCTATTGGTAAATCCACAGCGTTTACCTGATTGGCCCAGTTATTTGCGCAACAGTACCCTATAACCTCTTGGATGATTTGTCATTCAGCAGGCGCCACAGTCTCGAGCGGCGTTGCAGCGAATTTAGTTAACTAAAGTGCGCGTTTTAGGTATAAACATCGTGTGTACTAAATATAAAAACCAAACCGGTGGCGCAAGAACAAGATGGCAACCACCAACAAATGCATGGAGAACATGTTTTGAAAACACGGTACTTTGCTCGGGCAAGCTTGGGTTATTTTCTCGGATCGCTCCTTATTATGGGCTGCAGTGACAGCGGCAATTCTGGCCCCACCTACGAGCCGCCACCGCCGCCACCAGAACCCGAATATCTCTCAGTCGCTGTGCCTTCCATAGAAACACCACCGGACATCGGCGACCTATCGCTCATCAGTACATTTTTCGACTTGGGTTCTGTCGGCTTTATTCAGCAAGAGTTTTTTCTCTCGGGTACGGCGTCGTCTTTCACCAATCTTAACGAGCTTGGTAGTGACGGACTGTGGGAAGTTGAAGCGGCTGAAACCGCGGAGTACAAAACTCGGGTTGTGGTCTACCGCCCAGAAGATAGTGAGGCCTTCAGTGGTACCGTATTCGTTGAATGGCTAAACGTTACTCAAGGCTTCGATGTACCCGTGGGTTGGGGAGCGGGGCACGTGGAAGCCTTGCGAGATGGTCACGCCTGGGTAAATGTATCAGCCCAGTTAGTCGGTATTGAAGGCGTTGAAAATCCCACTCTACCGCTGGCACTTAAAGTGGCGAATCCCGAACGCTACGAATCACTGACGCATCCTGGAGACTCTTTCTCGTACGATATCTTTACCCAAGTTTCAGCCGCCATTCGTGATACGGCGGAAACAGGCATATTGGGTGGCTTTGCTGCTGAGGTGCTTATCGCAGGGGGCGAATCACAATCTGCCTCTCGGCTGCTGACCTACATCAACGCCATCCAACCATTGTATGGTGCCTACGACGCATTTCTCGTGGACAGCCGGTACGATAGCAGTCAGCCATTATCCCAGCCGCCCCAGACCGAAATACCCGCTCCCGACGCCGTGACTTTTCGCGATGATCTGCCATTCCCCGTCATCAACTTTCAGTCAGAAACCGACGTTATCCCCTTGGGGGCGGTTGATGAGCGCCAATCTGACAGCGATTTCTTTCGCCTGTGGGAAGTCGCGGGCATTGCGCACAACGACAACTATCAGTTGGTCAGTGGTCGCAATGACATCGGCATCGGCGCAGAATTTGCACAGGTGGTAGAAAACGATTCAATTTTGGGGATTTTCCAGTGCGAGCGCCCGATTAATTCAGGCGCTTACCCCTGGTTATACATGGCCGCTTTTGAGGCACTCGATGTTTGGGTGCGTGATGGCACCGCGGCGAGTTCTGCCGAACCCTTGGCGACGCTCGATGACGACTCGGATTACGTTTACGACGATTTGGGTAATGTGCTGGGCGGGGTGAGATCACCTTACGTTGATGCCCCGGCAGCCCGTTTGTCAGGTGCGCTGAATGAGGGCGATGCAGGATGCCGACTCTCTGGCACCACGGAACTATTCGATGCCGCTACTATGGCAAGTTTGTATATCGATCGCGACGGGTATATCAGTGCTGTCGCCGAGGCCACCGACAAGGCGGTGAGTGACGGTTTTCTATTAGAGCCTGACGCAGAACGCGTCAATGCTGCAGCGGCTTTACAATGGGATGCCTTAACACCACAGTGAGCGTGTCCAAGTAGACGGTCTCCTTAGCGATTCCTTCGTCACCGATTCAGTGCCGGGTACCCCTACCGCCGATACAGGAGCTATACAGTGAGCAAAACGTTTCCCGGACCGAAAACAAAAGCGGCGCTGCGTCGAGGAATTCCTCTGTTTAAAAACGGGCAGCGTTTTGAAAAAGACGAACACAAGGCCGGTTCCAGAGGCTTTAGACCCGTTCGACAGATTGTGATCGACAAAGCCGCTGGAGACTATGTTTGGGACTTAGATGGCCGGCGCTACATCGACTTTCAAAACGGCTGGGCCACCAACCCACTGGGCAACTGTCACCCGGAAATTTTGGATGTCGTTGAGAGTGCTAACCGGCGCTACGGCTTTCATTTCGACCATCCGCTGCGCTACGAACTCGCCGAACGCTTGGCCAACATCATGCCTGACAAGGCTCTACCAAGAACTAACTATGAGGTGTCGGGAACAGAGGCTGCAGAAGCCGCAGTGCACCTCGCCCTAACCCATACTCAACGTCGCTATATCGTGACTTTTGGTGCTTCCTATCATGGCAATTCCCTAGCCGGTAAATTATTGAGTGGCTTGAGCGGCGAGTCGGCCGCCTATTTGGAGGGCTGGGGCGGTGGTGTCATCCGCGCACCTTACCCTTTTAGCGATCATATTCCCGCCGATATGACCAGTGAGCAATACGTCGACTTCTGTTTGTGGTACCTGGAAAAACAGATCCCCGAGACCATCGCTAGCGCCGACAACATAGCCGCCGTGCTGATCGAACCGGGACTTGCCGAAGGAGGCAATTGGATTCCTTCCAAAGCGTTTATTCAAGGTCTACGCCGCATTTGTGATCGCAACGATTGGCTGCTAATTAGCGATGAAGTACTGACCGGGGTGGGTCGCACGGGAAGGATGTGGGCGATTGAACACTACGATGTTGTCCCGGACATTTTAGTCTACGGAAAAAACTTATCCGGGGGCATCGCGCCGCTAGCAGGCATCTCAGCCAGAGATGATATTTTGGGCGAGAACTCCCATTTCAATTCGGGGTCAACCTTCGCTGGCTCCCCTGCAGGATGCGCCGCCGCCATAAAGACGCTCGAAATCTACGAGCGAGACGGAATAGTAGCCCATGCCAAAAAACTGGGTGACGTGGCTTACGAGATTATGTCGGGCTGGGAACATCACGCCGTTGTTGGACAAATTAGATGCAGTGGCTTGCTCATGGGCGTTAGCTTCAAGGCCACCAAGCAGTTACATCCGGATGCCGAGGATTGGTGGGCCGCAAGGGCGGTAAGAGGAGAAATGTTGGAGCGCGGTGTCTGGGCGATCTCAGATCATGAAGATACGATACGCCTGTATCCGGCGCTCAATATGGATGAAGCCACCTTGCGTGAGGGCCTAGCGATCATGGAAGAGGCAATCGAGCGCGTTGCCAACGGCTGTGCAATAGAGGGCGACGGTTCGGCCTATCCCTCGGGAGTTTCTGGCTTTTGAGTGCCGCCTAGACTGCCTAAAAACCCCACCTGCCCCATCCAGTGGGCTTCCAAGAACTATATTTAATCCACGACCTCAAAGTGCACATCGACCTGTGCCAACCTGTTGATCAACTGTTCAGGAAACGCCGTCGCTGGTGTCCAGATACCACCCCCTACACTGAGGTCATCCTGCGCCAGGCAAAGACCGGCTTGAGCTAACATGCGTGAGGTTGCCCCATATCCTGGGTCACGTTTACCCGTTACTTTTACTCGCAAGTTATTCTGGTTGTCCGCCCCGGATACGCCGTGCGCCCAAAATTCAAAGAAGCCATTTTCCCGAGTCTCGGCATTTGGCCCCTCACCGGGTTCGGGTAAGAACCGCTTGAGCAGCGCGCGCGTCGGTCTAAACAGCGCCCCACCCATGACGGCACCAATAGCAATCGATGACGTTAAAGCTGAAAATCGGCCCTTACAAAGTTGCGACTCGTCGTACCGAAAATCACTACCATAGGGTAACCCCGCCAAAGCGTTAGAGCGACGCACAACCTTGGTATTGATCGCTGCCATGATAAATGGCCCTGTCCAAGACCCGAAATTCTCATCCCAAGCCACACCCATCTGATCAGGCTGATCAGGTCCCGCTTCCATGGTTTCAGGATACAAGGCGTAAGGGTTCATCAGTCGCTTACGAAGGGCTTCATCCTTCATAATTTGCTCACTCACCAACATCATGCTGGCAACCGTGCCGCCACTCACGGCACCCGAATAACGTCCCATGCGCCCCGCGACCGACTGTGCGTACTCACCGAACTGTGCCTTAAACGCTTTTTGCAAGAAATAAACCGAAAGATCCGAGGGCAAGGAATCAAATCCACAGCAGTGCACCAACCGAGCACCGCTATTTTTTGCGATGGGGTTGATACGCTCATAGACCTCTGCCATCCACTGCGCCTCTCCAGTGAGATCGCAATAATGGGTGCCTTGCTGGGCACAAACCTCAAGCAGCGTGGTTCCATATCGGGCATAGGGACCCACGGTTGATATGACCACTCGGGCTTGGTCTGCCATCGCGGTTAGCGCGGCGGCATCATCGCTGTCTGCCACTAGAATGGCTAAATCGGGCTGTCCAATTCGTTCTCGCACCGCTTCCAATTTACTAGCGCTTCGCCCCGCAATTGCCCAGCGAATGCCGGAGACATTCGCTGCGAGATACTCGGCAACTAATTCACCTGTAAAACCAGAAGCTCCAAAGAGCACAATATCGTATTGTCGATCGGTCATTAGAAAACCCTTGCTAATGGCGTGTTCGTAAAAATCTTTTGCCCAGTCACTACGTGATCAATAGAGAACTGGACGCATGTAGCGCGATCACTGATGGATATCGCCTATTAAAACGACTTAGGCATACCCAGGTCATGAGTCGCAACGTGTGACAGGATGAGATTGGTCGAGATGGGCGCCACCTGATAAAGCCGTGTCTCACGGAACTTACGCTCAATGTCATAGTCGGTGGCAAACCCCGCTCCCCCAAAGGTTTGGATACAAGTATCCCCCGCAGCCCACGATGCTTCCGAAGCTAAAAGTTTGGCCATATTGGCCTCGGAGCCGCAGGACTCACCGGCCTCAAACAAATCAATGGCTCGTCGCACCATACCTGCAGCAGCTTGTGCCTGAATATGTGCCCTTGCGATGGGAAATTGCACTCCTTGATTTTTGGCGATGGGCGCGCCAAAAACCTCGCGCTCTGACGCATATTTTGCCGACGCCTCAACAAAATATTTCGCATCACCAATACATTCCGCTGCAATCAAAATACGCTCAGCATTCATACCATCGAGGATGTAACGAAAACCCTTTCCCTCTTCCCCGATTCGATTAGCCATAGGCACTCGCAAATCATCGAAGAAAAGTTCGGTCGCCCCGTGATTCATCATGGTCTTAATGGGCTTGATCGTCAGGCCACGCCCGACTGCTGTGCGCATATCAACCAATAAAACAGACATGCCATCGGAGCGTTTGGCACAGTCTTCCCTCGGTGTTGTGCGCACTAGTAGTACTAGAAGGTCAGAGTGTTCAGCTCGTGAAATCCAAATCTTCTGACCATTAACAACATAGTCATCACCGTCTTGAACCGCGTGAGTACGAATCCGCGTTGTGTCGGTACCACTATTGGGCTCGGTCACTCCAAAGGCCTGTAAGCGCAGAGCGCCGCTGGCGACCTCCGGAAGATAACGCTGCTTTTGCGCTTCACTACCATGACGCAGCAGCGTGCCCATGGTGTACATTTGTGCATGACAGGCGCCACCGTTGCAGCCACTGCGATGAATTTCTTCGAGAATCGCGCAGGCAGCCCCTAAAGGTAACCCTGCCCCGCCATACACTTCCGGAATCATGACTGACAGATACCCTGCTGCCGTCAACGCTTCGACAAACTCGACTGGATAACTGCGATCTTCGTCTTTGTCACGCCAGTACGCTCCAGGAAACGAATCGCAAAGGCGCTTTACACCTGCCCGAATATCATCGTATTGCCGCTCATCACTCATGTTATAAAAACCAAGAACCGCCATCGACCATATGGGTTTGGCCGGTGACAAAAGCACTGGCGTCAGAAGCCAAGTACAGTACGGTACCGGTGACGTCGCTGGTCTCGAGATTACGCGGTATCACCTGACCGGAAGCGATGACTTTTTTGGCCTTTTCCAATTTCTCGCCAAAAAACTCCTCAGTACCCTCCGTCATCACAGCCGATGGCGCCACGGCATTGACTCGAATACGGTCACGCCCTAGCTCTCTTGCCATACCCCGAGTCATGCCGATCACTGCCGCTTTAGAGGCCACGTAGTCCAAGCCGTAGGGCAATCCATAGACCGCTGCTAGCGAGGCAATGTTGATGATGGAGCCACCACCTGAGTCACGCATAGGCTGTACGATCGCACGACAGGCGTTCCAGACGCCCTTAACATTGACATTCATCACGGCATCCCACTGGGCTTCTTCAAGCAATTCAAATCGTGCGCCTTTGAGCCCGCCGTAAAGCGCTGCATTATTGACCAGAACGTCTATCTGACCAAAAGACTGCTTGGCCATGTCTGCCATTGCCGTGCAGCTCGCCATATCGGTGATATCCACGGTTGCTGACACAGCTTGGCCACCTGCTCTTACGATGGCCTCGACTGTTTCGTCACAGTCATTGACGTCACAAGCCAATACGGCTGAACCCGCCCCCGCCAGTGCTTCGGCATAGGCTCGCCCCAATCCACGAGCCGCACCGGTCACGATTGACACTTTATTTTCTAACTGCATAGGCCTTCCTCTTTGCCACAAGGTGCCAGATAGGCGGTCTGATAAGCAAGCCACTTGTTTGTTGGCACCCTCAGAGATTCCTCATCGAAAGGAAAAAATTCGGATGACCAAATTTGAAACATATTACGCCGACTTAAAATTTCATAAATTCAAAGCAACCTGCTGTCCGGTAGCTTTAGCATAAGGGACGAAGGTCTACGATCGGCACTGAATAAATAACCGCCACTGCCAAGCCTGGTAAGCGCGCTTTGCGTGCAATCACACATCCAGCAAGAAGCGCTGGATTAACTTTCGATGAGTGTGTTTAATTCGTGCTCGCCAATTTTTCAAGGAAAGCCATCATGAGCGCCACCAGCAGCGACGTACGTCCGGGCCTCTGCACAATGTTGTTAGCCGCAACCATCGCAACATCGCTTATCAGTCTCGAAACACTGAGTGCACCCGTCACTACTATTGATGCGTTCTATGACCCCAATGGTCTGGAGGTCGCTCCCGAGGATTACCCCACAGCAGAGACGTCCCGACAGCTGCTGATCGCACAGTCTCGCGCACCCGTCAATGCTCTCAACCACGCTCGTCAGCTCACACAGACCAACGACCAACCCGTGGTGCGTATGAACCGCGACAGTTACTACAGCTTTGCTGTCGTTGATGTGTCAGCGGGTGCCAGCATTACCATCCCGCCAATACCCGAAGGAACCTATGCCTCGGTGCAACCCGTAACCGAGGATCACCGAATACAGCCGATGTCTTATGGCAGCGGCACCTTTCAACTCGCCACCCACAAAGGCTCACATATTTATGTGATAGTGCGACTGGACAGCACGCTTTCTCAGGCAGACGCCAACCGTATTCAGGACGGCATGTCTATTTCTGCTGGCAGTGCTGAAGCTTTCTCGGCCGAGCCCGTGAATGAAGCATCCTTTATAGCCGCTGAGGCTTCCATACGCGCAAAAGCCCCTCAAATGCTTGCTGAGGAAGGGGGCAACGCTATATTTGGCATGTTCACCGCGCCGACCGACGCATCCCGTGGTAGCTACACCGTTTACAAACATCTGATGGGAGCGGCCCTAGGGTGGGGAGGAGCTCAATCTATAGATAATCTTTACGAGCTTTCACCACAGTACCCCGCGGAAGGCTGCCATCAGGCGACCTTTGAAGACCCTAGAAACGGCGCCTTTTGGTCATTCACTGTTTATGATGAGGCGGGTTTTATGTTCGACGACCTCGCGAGTGTGAGCTCTGATACCGCGACACCTAATGAAGATGGAACCTTTACGGTGAGTTTTGGCTGCGGCTCGGACGCGATGAATAACATTCCTACAATTAATAATTCTGGGGTATTTAATTTGACCGCAAGGCACTATCGTCCCTCCGAACGGGTTAGGGATGAGGGCTATCGCCTAGTACCCTTTGTTAAAAAGGTCTCAGAGTAGTTCATGCCGTGTTGTTGATCTGATCGACAGACCCCCGGCGCTTTTCTCTTAACGGGGGATTGCGCCATTCCAATACTGACGTCAGTCGGATTCCAACTACCCGTCCGATCAATCCAAGCAACGCCCAATGTCTTATCTCAGGTGGTACCGATCGCAATGTCCGCCAAACGCCTTATTTATACCCAGTAGCCAACGCAGCCAACGCAGCCAATGGCTGCCCTGAAATCGTCCTAGCAAAACCTATATCCATTCACGACATCTTGCCGCTCTCGGTGGCATTGTCTTGACCTGCGCAGGTTGATCCCAGAAGGTTACGGCAAGTAAACGGGCGGCGCCGCCCCACAGGAAGCTCATGGAAGCCGTACATTCCGTTTGGCAAGTCGATACTTTTTTAGCCGTCACGATAGGTATTGTGGTCTTGTTTTTGGGCAAGCGTATCAATCGGCTAGTGCCCGTTTTTGGCCGGTATAGCATTCCAGAGCCCGTCACTGGCGGCCTGTTTATCGCCGTTATTCTTTTTGCAATCCACTCCTTTGCCGACATCAGTATCGAATTTGAACTCGGCGCTCGCGATGCACTCCTGGTTTACTTCTTTACCACGATAGGCATCAACGCAAGCTTCAAAGACCTTGCCGCAGGCGGAAAGCCCCTCGCGTTACTACTGCTCGTAACTGTTATTTATATGATCATCCAAAATTTGACGGGCATAGGTATCGCGACCCTGCTGGGACTTGAACCTGCAGTGGGTTTACTCGGGGGCACCGTTTCACTCATCGGTGGACACGGAACCGCCATTGCATGGGCACCGCGATTTGCCGAAAACTATGGCATCACCAACGCCATGGAAATTGGGGTGGCCTGCGCTACATTTGGGTTAGTTCTGGCTAGCTTGATCGGAGGTCCCGTGGCCAAATTCTTGGTCACGCGACACCAGTTGGTTGCGGGAAGCGATGACAACCTCGATGTGGGCATCGATGACGAGGCAGACCCTGTCAGCCTAAATTATATGGAGTTGCTCGATGCCGTTTTAGCCCTCCACATCTGCATCATCATCGGTTACTTCCTCAATGAAGGGCTCAACCAGGTAGGCGTGCACCTGCCACTCTTCGTCAGCTGCCTATTTGCAGGCATCATCATGACCAACCTGCGCCCTCATGCACTACCTCGCATTACAGGCACCCAGTGGCCCACTCGTACGCCCGCCATGGCACTCATTGCAGATATCTCCTTGGGAACCTTTTTAGCCATGTCGTTGATGAGCATGCAGCTCTGGGAAGTCATTGATCTCGCTGGCGCACTCTTTTCGATCTTGGGGGCGCAAGTCGTCGTTGCAGCACTCTTCATGATTTTTGTCGTCTTTCCCATCATGGGAAAGAGTTACGAAGCTGCCGTGATTGCCTCAGGGTTTGGAGGGTTTTCGATGGGAGCGACGCCCACAGCTATGGCGAATATGTCGGCCGTCACGCAGCGCTATGGCCCGTGCCATCAGGCGTTTATCGTTGTACCGCTAGTCGGTGCGTTTTTCATTGACGTCACTAACGTCATCTTGATTCAACTTATGTTCAGCTGGCTCTAATCCGTTCTAGCGACCGCCTGTGTAGGCTTCTATCGGGTTCTGGCATCAAAAATCTGTTGCTGACACCAAAGAAAAAGGGAGCATCGCGGCTCCCCATCAAAATTCACATCAGCCCGCCACTTTCAACGCTCTAGATGCCTCGCTTTAGCGGACAAATCGACGACCAGCCCCCAAAAGTCGGGAGAAATTATTCCCCTTTGTTTGCACCAAAGAGACCGACGCCCAATTCTCCAGCAATGTAACGAATCGCTTGCATGCCTCTAACACTATTACCCGCCTCATTGAGGGGAGGAGAAAATGTAGCGATTGCAAACTTGCCTGGCACTACGGCAACAATGCCGCCGCCAACGCCGGTTTTAGCTGGCAGGCCAGCGCTGTACATCCATTCACCCGACTCGTCATAAAAGCCCGCCGTCGCCATAATGGCGAGCAACTCTGGGATATGAGCCGCATCAAGCACCCGCTTACCCGACACCGGATTAACACCTTGATTAGCCAAAGTTGCGCCCATCATGCCCAGATCGAGGGTATTGATGCCGGTAGAGCACTGCCGGGTATAGACTCGCAATGTTTCTTCAGGGTCACTGTAAAGTCGCCCGTAGTTGTAGAGCAGATTAGCAATGCCACGATTACTCCAAGACTCTTCGTACTCAGAGGTGTAAACCTCTTCCAAGACTGGCAGTTCTCGGCCTGCATAAGCATTTAAATTAGCGTGAATCTGATTCCAACGATCTTCTTCAGAATCGGCCTCTACAAGGCTGACAGCGGCAATAGCACCCGCATTAACCAACGGGTTTACCGAGCGAGCTGCATATAATTCAAGCGCCATCTTTGAGTTAAAAGGCAAGCCTGTGGGCTCAACACCAATTTTCTCACGCACGGCAGCAGGGCCTTGTTGATCCATCACGAGTGACGCCGTAAACGGTTTTGATACCGACTGGATCGAAAACTCGTAATCCATCTCGCCCGCAGAAAAGACCTGTCCGTCTCGAGTCACAATGACCACACCAAACATGTCGCTAGGGACCGTTGCAAGAATTGGAATGTAGTCAGCATTCGCCCCATCTTTAACATCTTTAAACTGGGCGTGGGCACGGTCAACCACGGCCTGAAAATCAGTGGGCATCTCCTTAGCAAAGGTCTGGCTACAGGCAAACACTAACGCCAAGCAGGATGCTACTAATCGCATTGTCATCTTCAACACTCCCTTATATGGATATTACGAAAGGCTCAAATACTTAAGTTGTAATCAGCCATTGAGTTAAACATTTCACCGCTACATAGGTGACACGCGTTAAGCACTACGGCTTAACTCACATGCCCCGCAGAAAATTACCTGAGTCAAACCCCACCTTCAGCGAAAATTGAATGCGGTAGTCATCGCCCTTCGCGCCATCGACATCCTGACGCTCGCCCCAAATAAACTCTGTACCCAGCATCACATTCTCACGGGGGGTATGCAGCAGATTGATCTGTGCAATTTGGCCCTTTGCAAACTCCGAACCTGACTGGCCAGAACTGTTATCAAGATCATTCATTGACCACCCTATGGAGGTCGACCACTGCTCATTCCAGTAATGGTCGTAGTAAGCACTAATTCCCAATAGCGGCACGGCCTCAGCCCTCGCGGTATTAAGGTTGTCAGTGCTGGGAGCAATGTCGATACCGCCGTCATTCATATAATTACCAATACCCTCGCCGTAAACCACCTGTAGTTTCAAGACGTCGCTGTCAAAGGTTTTGATGCCTGCACTCACATTGACACCCCAGCCAAACTCACTCGCTTGCGCTCCAGTATCCAAACGCTCATAGCCCAACTCGCGGAACATAGCGGCCACCTGATAATGACCAAAGTCGCCGTTATTACGATAACGAAGGCTCAGGTCAGGCACGTCGTTGTGTGCCTGATAAATGTCAGCGGCTGTCGAACCTGTTGACTCACAATCATACGACGATGTGTTCAGTTCACAGGCGTTGGTGTCTCTGAATCGGCCTACAGTTAAAGCGGTCGACGGATCTTCTAGGGCAATAGAAAATTCATCTTCACCCAGTGGAAAGGTATATCGCGCCTGTTGATTTCGATAGAACACCATCCCCGTGGGTCCCCAGTAATCGATCGTATTTGGGAAAATATCGCCATCCATGAAGTTAGACCAGGTTTGACCAACGCCTACGTTTTTGTAGGTCGCCCAGGCATGCCTTAGGCGCGGCGTCGTCTGACCTTCGTCACCGCCGACGCCAAATAACTCGGCCTCTAATAGGTAGGTCACATCATCGCCATAGTTTCCTTTGATGCCCAGACGGGATTGTCTAACACCAAAGATGAATTCACCGTCCTGACCATACTGACCGGCGTCAGTCGCGATAGTACTGACACGAAGGGTATCGTTCCAATTGGGATCAACGCGCTTAAAGTCATAAATCATATCAGCCATGACAAAGCCGTAGAGCTGGGCAGAAGATGATGATGCCTCGTCAACCGTCGCTTCAGAGACCGCTTTTGCAGAGGCGACTGACGCCTCTAGAGCCATTGGGACAGTCACGCCTTGCTCACTATCCTCTACGCCAACAACATCGGCCTTGAGTCGCTGCAACTCGTCCTGCATGGCATCGAGTAACTGTTGCTGATTTCGCAGCTGCTCTTCTAGCTGCTCAATTCGATCGGCATCGGTTGCTGAAAATACCCCGGGGGAAATCAATGCCAACACAACGCACAGGGCGCGAACTAGCGCTTTCATAAGTGACTCCAAAACAGTTAGGGCGCCGCAATATTCGGAAGTAACTACGGCTCTGGGAAGCGATAATTATCATTGCTTTGTTTCTAACAAGCATTACCAAAACGTGACAATCTTTAACAAATAAGACGAATGGGCATCGCGGGTAATCGCGGCGCACCAATCATTGGCTGTGCGTCTAACCCCGTGCCTAAGTATCGGGTTAGGTGTCGTCACCGAGGTGCTCGATAGCCCTTGAAAACTTTTGGATTCAACATAAGACTGGGCCACTGGTAAATTGAGCCACGAGTCTTTAGCCTCGGTACATGGAACTGGCCCGACGGCCTAAACCGATCCGATAAGTCGGCCATAGGCACAAGCTGCTGGCCTGTGTTGGCGAATAAGGAGACAAACCATGAGGGTACTGGCGCTTTTCGTCTTACTGCTTCTCCTCTCTGTAAATTCCCTCGCACGTACTCAAGTTGTAATGCTGGGTACCGGGACACCCATTCCCACACCCAACCGCTCAGGGCCGGCCACGGCGATTGTCGTAAATGGTAAAGCCTATATCGTCGATTTTGGCCCTGGCGTGGTTCGCAGAGCAGCTGAAGTATCGAAAGAGTATGGGGGTCCGATAAACGCGCTTAATGTAGATCAACTGGGCATCGCCTTTCTTACCCACCTCCATCATGATCACTCCGCAGGATTACCCGATCTGGTGTACACCAGCTGGACCCATGGTCGAGAGAATGCCTTTGAACTCTACGGCCCACCCGGCACCGCCGCCATGGCCAGCAATGTCGCTGAGGCCTGGCAGGAGGACAATCGATACCGACTTTATGGCTTGGAGCCCGCAACCCCATCGGGCTGGAAAATAAATGCTCATGAGATCGAAGAAGGGGTTGTTTACCGCGATGAGCGGGTGACTGTTGAGGCGCTTAAGGTCAAGCATGGCACCTGGCCCAATGCATTCGCTTACAAATTTACAACACCGGATAAAGTCATTGTCATTTCAGGGGACGCCGCCTATGACCCTAAATTAGAAGCCATGGCAACGGGCGCTGACATACTGATTCATGAGGTCGTCTCTGAGGCAGCCCTAAACCAGCGTTCAGAGTTTTGGCAAAACTATCACCGCAGCAACCACACCACGAGTTATGAGCTGGCGGCGCTGGCATCTCGCGCTAAACCCAAGCAGTTAATTTTGTATCATGTCCTGGTCTTTGGCCTCGAGGATGAAACCGTCCTTCAGGAAGTAAAATCACGCTATGACGGCACCGTTATTCTTGCGGAAGACCTTGATATTTATGAGTAAGAGCTGTGCGCTTGATGCCTATATCAGCGGCAATGAAATTAGCTAAGGGCAAAAATATGCGATATCCCCATGCACTGACCATACTTTTAATACTGATCAGCCTTTCAGGTAAAGCTGCTGCGCTTTCTGATGATGAGCAAGCCATCAGTGACTGGATAGACCAGCATCAGGAACAGGCCATCGCCCTTCTGGAAGAGACCGTTAACATTGGCAGTGGCACGATGAATCACGAAGGTGTTCGAGCCGTCGGTGACGTGATGGCCCGTGAGCTCAGCGCACTTAACCTCGACGTGCGATGGATCGATATGCCTGAGGCGGTGAACCGCGCCGGACACTTGTTCGCAAAAAAAGCCGGCGCGGGCGCAAAATTATTGCTCATTGGGCACCTCGACACCGTGTTTGAGGCGGACGACGAGTTTCAAGCTTTTAACCGCACAGCTAACACTGCTGAGGGGCCCGGCATTAGCGATATGAAATCGGGCAATGCGGTGATCGTTTATGCCTTAAAAGCGCTTGATCACATCGGCGCCCTTGAAGACATGGCTGTAACAGTGGCCTATACCGGGGACGAAGAGAAGCCGGGACGCCCGCTTGCTGTATCCCGAAGGGATTTACTGGAGGCAGGCCAATGGGCCGATATTGCACTGGGCTTTGAAGGTGCTATCACGACTGAGGGCGATGATTGGGCAACCATTGCCAGGCGTAGCTCCAGCAGCTGGCTGCTTGAGGTAAAAGGTCGGCAGGCACATTCATCAGCCATTTTCAGTGATGATGTTGGTGCCGGCGCCATTAATGAAGCCGTGCGAATTCTCAATGCCTTTTACACGCAAGTCCGTGGAGAATATGGCCTGACTTTTAACGCGGGCAATATTCAAGGGGGTACAGCGGCAACCTATGAAGCAGCAAGCAATAAAGGAACGACATTCGGAAAAACCAACGTTGTGCCCAGTAATACTGTCGTGCACGGAGGAATTCGAGCGCTGTCTGTCGAGCAACTGAAAAACGCCAAGCAACACATGCAAGCGATTGTCGCAAAACACCTACCGCATACCGAAGCGACGCTTAGCTTTGACGATAGCTACCCACCCATGGCCCCAACCGAAGGCAATAAAACACTCGCGCTGGCTCTATCTAAGGTCAACGAAGACCTCGGACGGGGTGCTATGAAAACATGGGATCCCCTGCGCAGGGGTGCTGCCGATATAGCTTTCGTGGCGCCTTATACCGATGCTCTCGCAGGATTGGGTGCTCTGGGCAAAGGGGGTCACACACCCAACGAAAGCTTGCAGCTCGACTCGATGGCTCTCGCCATAAAGCGTGCAGCCATACTGATGTTGCGCCTATCTAAGGACAGCCGGGACAAGGGCGGCCAGTAAATCTGGGGCCGTCTGGGTGCCTTGCAGGGTCAGCTCAAATCACGGCGACCGCAGCCAATGTGAGCGCAATATAGGCTCGGGCTTACTCTTGGTTCCAGACAGGGTTCCGTTTTTCAATGAAAGCTAACCGCCCTTCCTCAGGGTCACCACTATCTGCCATACCCTCTAGCATTACCTGATTGGCATACTCAAAGGCATCAGCCAGCGGCATTTCTATTTGCCGGTAAAAAGCGGCTTTGCCGCCGCGAATACTTTGTGCTGAACGTGAAGCGATCTTCTGCGCTAGAGCAGCCGTCTCGGCAAGCAAGACCTCGGGCGCGACATGACGATTGATCAGCCCAAACTTTACCGCGTCATCGGCAGAAAACATGTCACCGGTTAAGGCCATCTCCATAGCGTGCTTGCGGGAGACATTACGACCAATACCCACCAGTGGGGTAGTACAAAACGCGCCCACGTTAACCCCTGGCGTGCAAAAATGCGCATCACTAGCTGCAATAGCCAAGTCACACGCCGAGACTAGCTGACAGCCTGCGGCAGTTGCAGTGCCCTGAACGCAAGCTATAACCGGCTTAGGTGCCTGAACAATACCCTGCATTAGGGCCGCACAGTTTTCGAGAATATTGACGATACGATGCCTTGTTGCAGCGTTCTCTTCGCCTTCCTTCGGGTGCATTTCTTTCAGATCGTGTCCTGAACTGAATACCGGGCCTTCGGCCGCTAGAACAATGACACGACAACGGTCATCTTCATAACCCGAGGCCAATGCCTGAGTGAGACTCGCGATCATTTGAGAAGACAACGGATTACGTATTCTTCCCTGATTTAGAGTAATCCAAAGCACCGGACCCGCTTGCTCGGTTTTCACTACTACTTCACTCATCGCTCTGTCCCAGCTTGCCTTCTTACAATAAAACCCACGATATCCGCCAAAGGTTACGGTTATCGACACAGCGTCGCAACCATAAAATACACCTCGCAGATGGGTTTATAATACCCACCCGTAGCCCTGCCTGACCGACGTACCGATGGCAGTAAATCTTCACCTGTAGATCCTTACCAACCCGAGGCCCGATGTCAGCATGCCGCAAACTAACTTACAGCGCTGGATCATCATGTTGTCCCTTATTATGGCGGGGGAAGCCATATTTACTTTGCCCTATCACGTCACCCGTTTTTTCCGACCCACGGTACTCGAAGTTTTTGGCCTGTCAGCGACGGAGTTAGGCGTCGCCCAAGCCGCTTATGGCGTTGTCGCCATGGGCGCTTACTTTTTTGGAGGCCCCCTTGCCGATCGTTTTCCCGCCCGCAAATTACTGGCGCTCTCGCTGTGGCTAACCGCCTCAGGAGGACTTTATCTAGCAACTTTCCCTGGCTACTACGGCGCCATGATTGTTTGGGGATTTTTTGGGCTGTCCACCGTACTGCTTTTCTGGGCGGCCCTCATTAAGGCAACAAGAAGTTGGGGGGGAATTTCCAATCAAGGTCTCGCTTATGGTGTTCTTGATGGCGGCCGGGGTTTGCTCGCTGCCGTGCTCGCATCGCTAGGGGTAGCATTGTTTTCTTTCGCATTTCCCGACGGCTACGATGCCGCAAGTGTAATGGCTAAACGGGCGGCATTGCAGCAAATCATATGGGGTTATACCGCCGTCACAGCACTAACCGGTCTTATAGTCTGGTTTACATTGCGAGGTCTTGTGGAGACCACCACATCGGCGCAATCCCCCTTGTTTGTTCACTTCTGGCAGGTGATGCGAATTCCCGCCGTATGGTTGCAAACCATCGTTTTAGTTTGCGCCTACACGAGCTATAAAGCCTTCGACCAGTACGCCTTGTTTGCTGTGCGAGGGCACGGTATTGATGAAATTGAAGCCGCGCAAATCGTGACTTTGGGTGCTTGGACGCGACCAATCGCCGCTCTGATCTTAGGGCTGATGGCCGATCGTTTTGGCGTATCGAAAATGACCGTAGTGTGTTTTGGCATTTTAATTATTAGCCACAGCTTGTTCGCTTTTACCGGTCAGGCCATGGGCAGCTTTAGCTTTATTTTGGCTAACACCGTAGTGACGGGAATCGCCATTTTTGGACTGCGCGGTTTGTACTTCGCACTGTTCGAGGAAGGTCGAATACCTCTGGCAATGACAGGCACAGCAATAGGCGTCGTGTCGGTGATTGGCTACACGCCCGATGTCTATGTGGCTGCTGTCGCCGGTTATTTAATCGACAACAACCCGGGCCTACTGGGATTCCAAAAAATGTTTATGTGCCTGCTTGGGACTGCGCTGATAGGCGCAATTGCCGCCTTCGCTTTTACCAGGCTGCCCAAAGTGGCGCCGGCATCACGATAGCGCACCCATCGGCACGCGGCTTGCTGCCAAGTCGAAGCCGAACCGAGTCCTAGTGCTTGGAGAACGTGCACCCGTGGAGCTCCCCAGCAGGTGCTGCTGCACAAGGCGACCGGTTAATAGATGTAAGGAATGATGCGGTGCTTAACCCGACTTGTGTACTCCTGCCACAGAGGACCATATTTGGCGGCACAGCGTCGATCATCATCGCGCTCCCGGGGAAATAAAAGCACGACATAATAAAGTGGGTACAGCCACGGCCAAATGGCCCCGGGGTAGCCCACCGCAAGGGCTATGCCGCTGGCCATCAAGATTTCTCCCAAGTAGTTGATGTGGCGACTTAGGCCCCAAAAGCCATTTACCAACAGCGTACGCTCCCCATCGGTGACCGTTTCTGGAGTGATGCCTAAAAAGGACTTGTCGGGCTGAATTTTGAAATAAAATTTTTGCATATTGGCGCCGCGAGCGAGACACCATCCCATGAAAAACAGCCCGACACTCAAATAGGGCCACCAGACCGGCTGCTCGGGATTCGGTAGGTCGACAGTTGACCAGAGTGCTATGGCATAAAAATAGGGATAGAACGTCAGGCAGCCCCACCCCAGCTTAAAACCAACCCGCTCGGCAAAAATATCGTAGGTATACAGATGCACTTTTTCAAAAGTGAGGTAATCCAGAATAAAATAGATAATAAGTGCGGCACTCACGAATATTCCAGCGGACGATTCATTCCCATAGGTTAAGTGATGATGCGCAGCAAAACTCAAGACGTTGAGGGCCAACATGACAGCACCAATCAGGTACAACCACATTTTCGCGTCAATATGCCCGTCTCTAAATTGAGGGTTTTCAGGGCGTCCCAAAAAGAAGTCGACTGGAAAACTTCGGCCGGTTGACGGATAGGGTAGAACCGAAGCCAGGGAATACACCAAGCCTATGACACAGGCCCCCGCCAGACTGGACCAGCGCACTTCATAAAGCCAACCCCAAGACACCCATCCCAAATAGCCCAGGGTGTACCAAAGGCCAATCGACGCCAATAGCACCAACCGGCCATTCAGTCGATAGCGTAATTTCTGGCCAGTGTTAGGGTTATCCACATAACCCACTACCCACCGCCCCGGGAGGAAGAAGTGCAAAAGCGTAATACAGAGGTAAACAATAAAAGGCGTTAAAAAACCCATCACTTCAATCATCACTGGAGCTCCTTAGTACTTTTAGACATTAACCGTATTGCTGTGGCTCTAGGCAACAGGCGTCGCATCAAAAATCCAACCACTTTATTGAGTCGGCCAGGGATCACGGTTGGAGTTTTACCCAAAGCACCCAGCGTCTCCTCGGCCACAGTATGGGCACTGAGAATCCCCGGCGCCTCTGCGCCTTTCTGCGCACTTTGATAAGCCGGCGTGCGGATCGCGCCGGCACAGGAGGCGATGACATCAATGCCTTGAGACCCCAGCTCCTGCCACAGGCCCTCAGCAAGCACGGTGTTAAAGGCCTTGGTCGCGGCATAAGTGGCGATATTGGCGCTACCCTGCCCTCCCGATAAAGACGACATCAGCACAACCCCACCACGGCCGCGCTTTATCAACCTGGGGATCAGCTCACGTGTCAGCGCCAAAGGCGCCGCTGTGTTAACCGACAGTATTTGCTGCAACTGAGTCAGCGGAACTTCCTGAAATAAGCCCACAGCGGAGTAAGCAGCATTACAGATCAACAGCCCCACATCATGATGCAAACCGCGAATAAAGCTTTCGGCCGCACCGGGGACGGCAAGATCTAAAGCGTGGGTTTCAACAGTAACGCCATAACGGTCTCTCAACACTTCTGCGAAAGCCAGTAATTGGGGCTCACGCCTAGCAACCAAAATAAGATTTATCCCTCTTGATGCCAGAGATTCAGCAAACGCCGCACCCAACCCCTCCGAAGCACCGGCCACCAGCGCCCAAGGACCATAGGTTGTCTTAAAGACTTTCATCATTTGTCACTCGCCCCCGAAGCAGTTGCGACTTGCCCATAACGGCGGGTCACAAGCCACCTTGGGTTTTAGTATAGACTCCAAATTCAATAGGCACCTACCCCAAATCGGACGACGTCAATACGGTTCATCGGGAAACACTTCACAGGTTATAAAGGCTGCGCTCTCTGGCATTAAGCGCCACATGTTTGCAGGCCAGGATTGAATCCAACGTGCCAAGTCCGTCCAGTCGGAAGTTTGGCCGCTTGCAACATCGACATGGGTAAACACGTTATGCAAAACCTAAGGGCGATTTTCTATTTTTTACTGCTGGTCACAGCAGCTTTTTCAGCAGGCGCCGAGCCGTTCTCTGTGGGTGATGTAGAAGCTTTTGAGGGAACACAGGTTTCAGGGTTTTTAGAAGTTCCTGCAGGCACTGACGCTGGCAGCAAGATACCTATCACCGTTATTCATGGGGCCACTCCCGGTCCAGTACTTGCCCTACTCGCAGGCGTACACGGCTACGAATACCCTCCCATTACAGCTCTTCAGTCGATAAGATCAGAGATCGATCCTACTTTGCTACGAGGAACGGTCATTCTGGTG
The DNA here is from genome assembly GCA_000169115.1 of marine gamma proteobacterium HTCC2080. Taxonomy (GTDB): domain Bacteria; phylum Pseudomonadota; class Gammaproteobacteria; order Pseudomonadales; family Halieaceae; genus Luminiphilus. The sequence continues at coordinate 73,250 of AAVV01000008.1, read as the reverse complement.
CATGTGGCAAATCTGCCCTCATTTTTAGGCCGCACAATTTATTACAGCCCTGTGGATGGAAAAAATCTCAATCGTATGTTCCCCGGAGATCCGGAGGGCACGCTTAGTCAGCGTATCGCACACCAAATCACCACCAAGGTCATTGATCAGGCCGACTATCTTATTGATCTGCACAGTGGTGACGGTAATGAAGCGTTACGACCGTACGTCTACATGCCAGTTACCGGTGATACGGTGTTTGACCAAAAAATTAAAGGCATGGCTGTTGCATTTGGGCTCGATCATATTGTGATCGACACAGGTCCGCAGTATGCCTCAGGCCCGTCGCTATTTTCCGATCAAACGGCGTTGGTGAGGGGAATACCTGCTATCACGACAGAGACAGGTCAGTCTGGCTCCAACGATCCGCACTGGTCGGAGCTTGCGAAGTCTGGCATCTGGAACGTGCTGCGCCACTTGCGCATGGTGCCCGGTGTCGAGGTTCCCAATCTCGGTATCACTTGGCTCACCGACTATCAGGTGGTAAAGAGCCCGGCTTCCGGAATTTTCAAGCCCGCTACTAAAGACGGCTATACGGTCACAAAAGGTGCTCTTCTGGGGGTCTTAGTAGATTTCTTTGGCAACGAAATCACCAAGATACGTGCGCCCTTTTCTGGTGTGATCAATTACGTCATTAGCACACCGCCGGTAACCAAAGGCGAACCTGTCGCCATGATGAGTAAAATCCAAGGGCATTAAGCTAAGCCAATAAGCCAAAGCACTGGCACGATGCTGCAAATTTGGCCGGTGCAAAAGGTCAATTTGGTGACACCAGGTGGGCTGAAACGCTCATAGATGTAGACTTGCACTGTTGTTTAAGTGATAAAAATATCGCTGGTTATTCCACATTTTACTGAACGCAATAATAGTCGACCAATCCGCCGTTTTTGGAACTAGAAAAAGGCCATATTTTTTCTACCAAGCAGGTCGTTTTTGGTACCGTCTATGTCGGTCTAGATCAAGTGTCAAAAGGCCATAGGGGGGACATTAGCGGCGTTAATCGTTCGTTTTTAAAGTACAGTGCAAGGCATGCCAGCAGCGCCTATTGTTAACACAACAGGGGCTTTAGTTGAGGAAAGGCCCACGCGCGTTGCCAATGGGTGAGCCGCACTTAAAGCCGGACGAAACGGCACAACGAAGGTCTGAAGGGGGTGATTGTCGAAATGAGTGAACGAGGAGTCAGACGGAAAGGTGGCGGGCGCGCTGGACGACGCGAGGCGCGCAATACGGTCGCGGCAACGGCCCCCTTTATTGAGCGAAAGATCCCCTATTTTGAAATGCTCTCTACCGAGGCCCTTGAACTTATTGAGCACAATGCTGATCGGCTGCTAGCTGAAATTGGCATCGATTTTCTGGATGACCCTGAAGTTTTGGAACTGTTCAAAAATGCCGGGGCAGACGTCGATGGTACTCGTGTGCGCTTTGCACCGGGGCTTTGCCGGTCGATCATTCAAGCTAGCGCCCCAGCGAGCTACACCCAACACGCGCGTAATCCTGCCCGCAGCGTCACCATTGGTGGGAAAAACACCGTCCTAGTCCCTGCTTACGGCCCTCCTTTTGTTCACGATTTGGACAAAGGGCGTCGCTACGCCACCATTGAAGACTTCCGTAATTTCGTCAAGTTAGCGTACATGGCGCCCGGCTTGCACCACTCAGGTGGTACGGTCTGTGAACCCGTTGATCTGCCGGTTAACAAGCGTCACTACGACATGGTCTACAGCCACTTCAAATACAGCGATAAACCCCTTATGGGCTCAGTCACGCTGGATAGCCGAGCTCAAGACTCTGTAGACATGGCAAAACTCGTCTTTGGCGACGAGTTTGTTGATCAAAATTGCGTGTTAACCAGCCTGATCAACGTCAATTCTCCTATGGTCTTTGACGGCACCATGCTGGGATCATTGAAAGTCTACGCTCGCAATAATCAAGCCACCGTTATCTCGCCCTTTATTTTGGCAGGCGCCATGTCACCTGTAACCGTGACAGGAACAGTCACGCAAATTTTGGCCGAGGCCTTAGCAGGTATCACTCTGACCCAACTAATCAGGCCCGGGGCACCTGTGGTTTTTGGAACTTTTGCCGCCGCAGTCTCCATGGCAACAGGTGCACCGACTTTTGGCACTCCTGAGCCAAGCATGGTTATTTATGCAGCAGCGGCACTCGCGCGACGCCTTGGAGTACCCTTTAGAAGTGGGGGCGGTTTATGCGCTTCTAAACTGCCCGATGCGCAAGCCGCTTATGAATCGGCTAATACCCTTCAGACCGCTGCCCTGGCCGGCGTGAACTTTATGCTTCACACCGCGGGCTGGCTCGAAGGCGGTCTCGCGATGGGCTATGAAAAATTCATTATGGATTGCGACCAGGCCAGTATGATTGGTGTACTGCTCAACGGTGTAGACCTCTCTGAAGATGCGCAGGCAATGAGTGCCTTTGAAGAAGGCGGCCCCGGAAAACACTTTTTGGGCTCTGAGCACACCCTCAAGCACTTCGAAACGGCCTTTTACCGCTCGACCGTAGCCGACAGCAACAGTTACGAGCAGTGGTCTGCCGAGGGAAGTCTCGACACCGCTCAGCGCGCCAATGTCATTTGGAAAAAAATGCTAGCCGACTATGAGCCACCCGCGCTAGACCCCGCTATCGATGAAGCCCTGTTGGATTACATGCGTCGACAGAAAGCCTCTTTCGAAGATCGTGACTACTGACCACTGCCCAAGGAGGACCACCCAATATGTCCGATGAAGAAGACATTATCCTCGCCGATCTCTCTGATGAAGATCTCATTCCTCAGATACACGATGACCTCTATGATGGGCTGACCGAAGAAATCGAGGCAGCGACCCACATTCTGCTCGACCGAGGTTGGTCTGCGGAACAAGTTTTAAGCAAAGCCCTGGTTGACGGCATGACTATTGTTGGCATCGATTTCCGCGACGGTATTTTGTTTGTTCCGGAGGTCTTGCTGGCGGCCAACGCGATGAAAGGCGGAATGTCTATATTGCGCCCTCTGCTCGCTGAAACCGGCGCTAAGCCGGTAGGTACTATGGTGATAGGCACCGTCAAAGGTGACATTCATGACATTGGTAAGAATTTGGTCGCCATGATGCTTGAGGGCGCAGGTTTCGATGTGCACGATATTGGCATTAATAATTCTGTCGAGGATTACCTGGCTGCCCTTGAGGAGCATAAGCCTGACATTCTTGGCATGTCAGCACTTCTGACAACGACAATGCCCTACATGAAAGTGGTTATCGACGCTTTAAAAGATCAAGGGCTGAGAGATAAATACATTGTTCTTGTTGGCGGTGCCCCGCTAAATGAAGAGTTTGGCGAAGCAGTTGGCGCCGACGCCTACTGTCGCGATGCTGCCGAGGCCGCGACCACTGCCGTCAGTTTTGTACAGGCCCGACGCCTTGCTCAGGTTCCCTGATGAGTATTGCTGAGTCATCGTCACTGCTTGTGATCGCCTGTGGGGCACTCGCAAGGGAGATCGAATGGCTCAGGCGCAACAATGATTGGCAAAGTGTGTCTGTAAAGTGCCTCGACGCTGAACTGCACAACCGCCCGGAGAAAATCCCGGAAAAACTCGATGCTGTGATTGCTGAAAACCATAATCAGTTTGACCAGATTTTTGTCGCCTATGGCGACTGTGGCACCGGCGGCGGCATTGATAAAGTCTTGGCGCGGTGGAACCTAGAACGTCTTCCCGGTGCTCACTGCTATGCCTTTTATGCCACTGAAGCTCGTTTTAATGCGTTAGCTGACGCCGAGCCTGGCACCTTTTATCTCACCGATTTCCTGGTAAGGCATTTCGATCGACTGGTCGTCCGAGGCCTGAAGCTCGATCGTCATCCACAGCTGCTGCAGGAGTTTTTCGGTCACTACCGCCGGGTTGTTTATCTTGCACAGCAAGACGATGAACAATTGCAGCTTGCCGCGCGCCGAGCCGCCGACTACCTGGGGCTTCGTTTTGAAACCCTTACAACAGGCATGGGCGAGCTAGGGCAACACCTCGAAAGACAGGTTATTAATTTGCAACATGCTAGCGGAGCTCATCATGCAGCGCATTGATGTTTATTGGCGTGATATTCCAGCCCAAGTTTTAATCAAACGCGGGCGCGATCGTGGCAAGCACCTACTCAGCCATCGCTTTCAGGCAGCTATCGACCGTGCAGCAATGAAAGCTGGGAAAGGAGGCAGTGATGCCTACCTCGAAGAGTGGCGACGGGTGACCACGTCCATCGAGGCAGAGGGTTCGGTGAAAGACATTGCCCAAGAGTTCGGTGAACAAATTGAAGCGCAGTATTCTGATGACGATATCGCACGGCTCGTGGCTCAGAAGGGCTTCGATGAGGCGCTCACGTGAAAGCGGCGCGAGATTGGTCTACGCGACACGCCAAAGGGCTGCATAGGCTATACGAAGCCTTTGAGTGGACCTTAGAATTGCTGGACCCTCTCTTGCACAAAATTGGCTATCAGCGCCTAGACAAAACCTTTGCTCGCCTTGAAGGGCTCATCAAAGGATTTTTATTCGACTCACAGTCCTGCGGTCAGTGCACCCTAGGGGCGACGGGCATGGCCTGCCCTATGAACTGTCCCAAGACTCTGCGCAACGGGCCCTGTGGCGGTGTCAGGCAAGATGGCGGCTGCGAAATCAAACCCGAGATGACCTGTGTGTGGGTAAAAGCCTGGGAAGGCAGCCAGCAAATGGGTCAGGGTGATAGCGGATTGCAGGTAATACAACTGCCCGTCGATACCCGCCTGAAAGGCCGTAGCAGTTGGCTGGGCGCGTTAAAGTCGCGGCGGGAGAAATCTGCATGAACTTTGCTGACGAGCCAGCCGCCGGCGAAAACCTGCCTATTTTGCCCGGTCATTTTTCTCCTGGTCGCTTTGAGCGTGTACTGAGAGCCGGTCAGTTTGCCGTCACAGCTGAGATAGCCCCCCCTGACTCAGCTGACCCCAATGAGGTCTACGCGCGAGCCGAAGATTTCAATGGCTATGTTGATGCCATCAATGCAACCGACGGTTCTGGCGCCAATTGTCATATGTCGAGCATGGGCATTTGTGCCCTGCTCACCCGCATGGGTTACTCGATGATTTTGCAAATGTCATGTCGGGACAGAAACCGCATATCTATGCAGGGTGATGTGCTCGGAGCCGCTGCCATGGGTGTTGCCAATATTCTTTGCCTAAGCGGCGATGGCGTGCAGTCGGGTGACCACCCCGAAGCCAAACCCGTTTTTGACATGGATAGTATTTCGGCACTGTCCATGGTGCGCCACATGCGCGACAACAGCGCTTTTCTCAGTGGCCGATCGCTGTCGTCACCGCCCCGCCTTTTTATGGGCGGCGCTTCGAACCCCTTTGCGCCGCCTCTAGATTTTCGACCCCAACGGCTCGCTAAAAAAATCGCGGCGGGAGCCCAGTTCGTGCAGACCCAGTACTGCTTCGATATTGAGCGCCTCAAGTTATTCATGGCCAAAACCCGTGACATGGGCCTTCACGAAAAAGTGTTTATTCTCCCTGGCGTGGGCCCTATGGCTTCAGCAAAGTCAGCCGACTGGATCCGTAAAAATGTCGCTGGAGTACACATTCCTGATTCCGTGATTAAACGCCTAGCCGGTGCTAAAGATCAAAAACAGGAAGGGGTCGATCTGTGTATCGACCTTATGCAGCAAATTCAAGAAATCGAGGGGGTCAGCGGCATACATCTGATGGCCTATCGTCAAGAACACCGAATTGGTGAAATCGTCACAAAATCCAAGGTATTGGGCACCCGAGTGCCCTGGAGTCCAGCGGACTCGAATAGGAGCAGTACATGACCACGACAATCCTCAGTTCGGCAACCAAAGAAGTTCGAATCGGCTTTGATCAGCCCTTCATCATTATTGGCGAGCGCATCAACCCCACCGGCCGAAAAATTCTTGCCGAGGAAATGAAAGTCGGTGATTACAGCCGAGTGGAGTCTGATGCACTCGCGCAAGTTGCCGCGGGAGCTCAAATGCTCGACGTCAACGCAGGGATCCCGCTTGCCGACGAACCGGCGATTCTTGCCGAGGCGATTCGACGCGTGCAGGCCATCACCGACGTGCCCTTAAGCATTGATTCCTCCATTGTCGAGGCACTCGAAGCAGGATTAGCCGTTTATCAGGGCAAAGCATTGGTCAATTCAGTCACTGGCGAAGACGAAGTATTGGAACGTGTTTTGCCGCTGGTAGCCCGCTATAATGCGGCCGTAGTTGCTATTTCTAACGACGAAACGGGGATTTCTGAAGACCCTAATGAACGCTTCGCTGTTGCCAAGAAAATTGTTGAGCGCGCTGCCGACTACGGCATTCATCACAGCAATATTGTCGTCGACCCTCTCGTTATGCCCATCGGCGCAATTAATACCGCTGGGGTGCAGGTGATGCACCTGGTACGACGTCTCAGAGAAGAACTTCAGGTCAATACGACCTGCGGCGCCTCCAACGTTAGTTTTGGCCTGCCCAATCGCAATGGCATCAATGCCGCATTTTTAACGATGGCAATGGGTGCGGGGATGACCTCGGCAATTACCAGCCCCCTGCATGCTGAAGTCATGCAGGCGGTTCGTGGTGGCGACGTCATGATGGGGCACGACCCCAACTGTGCCAACTGGATCAAAGCCTACAGAGAGCCGGCTGCTGAGGGAACCGGCCGCGGTGGTCGTGGCGGTCGTACAGGACGGCGCAGGAGTGCCTAGCTGTGTCTGATGAGTCAGTAAAAATTCTTTTCATGCCATCTGGGCGCCGGGGAAGCTTTCCCAAAGGCACACCGGTACTCGATGCCGCGAGAAGCCTAGGCGTTGACATAGACTCGGTTTGTGGTGGTCGAGGTCTTTGTGGCCGTTGCAGAGTCGAGTGTATGTCCGGGCACTTTCCAAAACACGGACTCACCTCGGATACCGAAAATCTGTCGCCGTTCAGCGTTACCGAGGCCCGGTTTGAAGAACGCAAAGGAACTCTCCCTGAACGTCATCGCTTGAGTTGTCATGCCACCCTGCTTAACGATGTTGTCATTGACGTTCCTCCCGAAAGCCAGGTCCATCGACAAATTATTCGTAAAGAGACTGAACACCGAGATATTCGGCTTAATACCGCGACCCGACTCCACTACGTCGAAGTTGAATCAGCCAGCCTTGAAGATATACGCGGAGAAGCCCAACTTCTTCTCGATGCACTCAAGCGCGATTGGGAGCTCGAGAATTTACGCATTGAAGCCAATGTCCTACCACGTCTGCAGAAAGCGTTGATCGAGGGTAAACAGGCGGTCACTGTCGCGGTGTATAACGCTCAAGATGTTATCGCCATTTGGCCCGGGCTATTTGAATCTCCTAGGGGTGTAGCCATTGATGTGGGCTCAACCACCGTAGCGGCGCATCTGTGTGATTTAGGCAATGGCGAAGTCTTGGGGACCGCGAGTGTCATGAATCCCCAAATTCGGTTTGGTGAAGACCTTATGAGCCGGGTGTCGTACATTATGATGCACCCGGAAGGCGCTGGGGAAATGACCGCCGTTATTCGTCGCGCTCTGAACGATCTGTTTGTTGAGCTTAGCGAGGGTGTCGCTGGAGACCTGGAAGATATTCTCGAGATCACTTTGGTCGCCAACCCCATCATGCACCACATTTTTCTGGGCATTGATCCTGTAAATTTAGGGGGTGCTCCCTTTGCCCTCACCACAACCGAAGCCCTTGAGCTGAGAGCCAAAGATCTGGACATCAACATTCATCCTGGCGGGAGAGTTTACGTCTTGCCCTGCATCGCAGGACATGTAGGCGCAGATTCGGCAGGTGTTATTTTAGCCGAGCATCCCGAGCAAGACGCCGAAATGACCCTGGTAATCGACGTCGGTACGAACGCGGAAATTGTCTTGGGTAACAAAGATCGCATGCTGGTCTGCTCCACTCCCACCGGCCCTGCCTTTGAAGGGGCTCAAATAAGCTCGGGGCAGCGAGCGACTTTCGGTGCCATCGAGCGCGTTCGCATTGACCGAGAAACTCTGGAGCCACGCTTTAAAGTCATAGGTTCTGATCTTTGGTCCAATGAGCCGGGCTTTGAGCAGGCTATAGGGACAATTGGCGTCACCGGCATCTGTGGCTCTGGCATTATTGAAGCCGTCGCCGAGATGTTCCTAGCCGGCATAGTCTCCACCGATGGTGTGGTGAATGGTGACCTCGAAAGCCAAAATTCACGAATTTTCGCCTCAGACAGAACCTGGTCCTACAAGCTTCATAGTGCTACCGCCGAGGGTCAGTCCGATATCTCGGTCACTCAAAACGATATTCGACAAATTCAACTGGCCAAAGCCGCCCTATATGCAGGGGTTAAGCTACTCCAAGACCATATGGGCACTCAACAAATCGATCGCATTCGCCTCGCAGGTGCTTTTGGCAGCCACATTAGCCTATCCCACGCCATGGTGCTGGGATTGATACCCGACTGCCCATTGGAAAATGTTTCCGCGGCAGGTAATGCCGCCGGAATGGGAGCACGCATTGCCCTACTCGACCGCGACAGTCGGGGTCACATTGAGAAAATTGTGCGCTGGGCCGAGCGCATTGAAACTGCCGTCGAAGATAAATTTCAAGACTACTTTGTAGACGCCATGGCATTCCCCCACAAGTCTGACCCTTTCACACATCTTTTTGGTGAAATTCCACCGCCGGTTGTACGAACACAGCAAAGTGCTGCAGGCAACACGCGACGCCGACGAGGGCGTGCACGCAGCTAAATTATTTTAATTTCAGGCTTGAATTAGCGCCTCACAGAATCTAGTTTCTTCAGGCTGTTGGAGGCAATCATGACGTCACTTGGAGATATCTAAGGCAATGTGACGAGTACGTTACCCAACCTAGAAGATGTCAGGAACACAAAACCCAATCGCGCACCGCGTTCAAGGGCTTCCAGCATTTAAATACTGAGCCCCCCCAGTTTTGTCTCAAGATATTCTTCAAGACCCTCCCGTGCACCCTCCCGTCCTAAACCACTCTCCTTCATACCACCAAATGGTGCCGCGGCACTGGTTGGATTGATATCGTTGATGCCGATGATGCCAAAATTCAACTCTTCAAAGGTGCGTAATGCCCGAGACAAGTTCTGCGTGTAAACGTAAGCAGCCAGCCCATAGTCAGTATCGTTCGCCATTGCGATAACGTCATCGTCGTCATCAAAGGCAATTACAGCGGCAACCGGCCCAAAGGTCTCCTCGCGATAAATCAGCATGTCAGAAGACACATTGCTGAGAAGGGTTGGCGAATAAAAGCAGCCCTTTTCGAGACCGTCCTCAGTAAGGCGGCGGCCGCCACTATGGAGACTTGCGCCCTGGGCGACGGCATCCTGAACTTGCCGGTCAATTTTTTCAATTGCAGCATGATTAATGAGGGGGCCTATCGTGGTCGATGGCTCCATGCCGTCACCTGCGTGAAGTTTCTCAATTCGGCCCTGAAGTGTGTCGAGGAAGCTATCGAGAATTTTTCGCTGGACAAAAATTCGGTTGGGGCTGATACAGGCCTGTCCCGTGTTCAAGAACTTAACCAGGGAAACACCCTTAGCGGCGTGAACCGGATCAGCATCATCAAAGACAATAAAAGGCGCATGCCCTCCCAGCTCCATAGATACACGTTTTAGTTGCGGAGCCGCCGCCTGAGCCAGAGACTTCCCTACAGCGGTGGAGCCCGTGAAGGTCAGCTTACGAATGGCTCGGTGCGTACAGAATATTTCGCCGACAGGCTTGGGGTCGCTGACCGTTACAAGGTTCGCAACACCCGCGGGCAAACCGGCTTCATGCAGAATTTCAAAAACCGCAACGGCACACAGCGGTGTCGCTTCTGCCGGTTTAAGAACAGCAGTACATCCCGCCGCTAAGGCTGGACCCAGCTTCCGCGTCAGCATAGAAATGGGGTAATTCCACGGCGTAATTGCGGCAACAACACCAACAGCTTGCTTGTGAACGAGAAAACGCTGATCTGATCGGGCGGAGGGAATCGTCTCGCCGTATATACGCTTAGCCTCTTCAGCAAACCACAGTAGAAAATCGGCGGCGTATTTCACTTCGTTCATGGCCGCTTTCAAGGGTTTGCCCTGCTCGGAGGTCATAAGCTCGGCCAGCGTCCTTTGGCGCTCCATCATTAAGGTATGGCACCGCGTCAAAATCGCCGATCGCTCGTAAGCGGTTGTCTTTGACCACGCCGGAAAGGCCGCTTCGGCTGCGGCAACCGCGTCTAGAACTTGCTCGTTACTAACATCGATCACCGAACCTATTGAGACGCCTGTTGCAGGGTTGTACACCTCAAAGGTGGGCCCTTCTTCAAGCCACTGTCCGTTGATATACATGATCTACTCCTTACTTATCACTCATTACTTTGATTAGCCCAGCGGCAAGACTGATATTGTGACTAGGACTACGGCGAGCAGCATCAGAACAACGACTGGCGATTAGGCCTTTTACCCAACGTGGCATGCTCTGTTCCGAATGCCAATACTCCTCAGCCACATCCTTAAAACCTGCCAGAGCAACTTCAGCCGCCGCGTACAGCAGAAACAGGGATTAAATTTAGCGCGGCGGATACGTCGCTTATAAATTGGTTCGGTTGTTATGCATAGATCAAAAGTCGCGCCTACTGCATGAGCAGGGTTCGCAAGTCATTTACAACAGTATCCGCGTGCAAGTAAGACGTACTATAGATATTGCGAATGCGTCGATCACTGTCGATCAGGTACACCCGTAATATGTGCGACATAGTTCCTAAGTAGTTACCCTCTTCATCGTAATCTCGAATCACCCACTGATCGTAGGCATCGAGGGTAGGTCGAAGAGCATCCTCTGAAGCGGTCGTAAGAAATTCCCAATCAAAACCTTCCGCCCTGAACTGATCACCATAGCGCCCCAATACCGAAGGGGTGTCTTTCTCGGGATCAAAACTAAAGCTAACGATACGGACTTGATCGACAAGATCAGGATCTTTCAGGACGGCCTTTTGAACACCGCTCATAACATAGGTCGCAAGGGGACAGCCGTTCACATCGTTACAGGTGGTGAAAATAAAACTCAACACCGTCGCTTTATCACCCAAGTAATCATGCAAACGACCAGCATTACCCAAGGTATTAAGTATCAGGCCATCGGCTGCCTCACCCATAGACGGAAGTTGATAGCTGCCCGCAGACGGGGGCTCAAACTGAAGATCCTCATACCCCGGCGCCAATACCACCGGGGGCTCGTGTTGGTGGGGTGCAGCCAATGCTGATACCGCACACCACCCTAGCAGGCCTATTAACCACTGCCGCATAGCGTTAGCGCGCGGCCATATCATCGTGGCCGGTTTTAGCAGGTGCCTTGCCGTAAAGTGCATGGGCCCCAAAACGCATTTGATGCGGTGACCCAAGACCCATCTCGACAAAATCGAGACTAAATTGCGGCGTCAGCGTTGCCCCATCCCAGTTGTAAAGCTTGAAGTACTGAACATCGTCCTCACCACCAGACTCGGTCTTATCCCAGTTAGCGAGCAGCGATGAAGTGAAGTACACGCGTTCGCCATCCCAGCTTTGAGACACCATGTTGATTTGCTCACCAATACGCTTTTCAAACACCTGCTCAGGTGCGTGGGGATCAGAAATATCAAACAACCGCACCAAACCATCATTCCAAGTGTTGACCCATAGGTGGTTATCATCGGCCGAGATAGAGATATCTACCGGCAGCGGTATCTTGCTGGCATCACCAATATCGGCAACCGCCTTCGCCTGCCATTCCCCTGCGTCATCCTCATAAATCAACCAAATCTTTGAGGTCAGCGCCGTAGTCGTGAAGCAATAGTTAGAGCGTGAACCCCAAGCACAACGAAGCTCTAAGGGGGCACCGGGCACATCGAGAACCTTCTTGGGCGTGCGTGCATGTAAATCCCAAATAACGACGGTATTGCCAAAGCGCTTCATAGCTTCGGGATCGCCCATCATTTTACCGAGGTTCATCATGTAGTTGTTCCAACCCGTAAAGGAGGAAGTCACCAAGACATTTCGCCGCGGTAAGGCTCGTGCATCGTAACCATAGCCATCGGCGTAATTACCCGACTTAACTGCACCTTGCAAATTATCATCGGTGGGCATCCAAACGCTGGTAATAAAATCACCGTCGTTTGTGTACTCAGCCATACCTGTGCGGCCGCCATGATCGCGATTGTTAGACAATCCCGTTATCAGCATGCGGCCTGGCAGCGCGTAATTCGTGTGAGGTCCAACGATACCTCCGGTCTTTGCGACAAAGTCATCGATCTCGCGATGTAATCGTGGCTGAGCGGGGTCGGTATAGATATCAAAAATAAAGATTTTGCTGGTGTCGAGACCCGACGCCCAGAGATAACGACGATCGTCAGTGAGTCCTGAGTGGTGCGCTTCGTTGCGCCCCCCTACCGATAAACTGTGCACCACCTCACCGTAGGTCTTGGAATCGGGATTCACGTCAACCGTGACCAGCTTATCCTCCCCGTCACCCACGCCTTCCATGCCCAAGGTCCAGATATAAACGTAGTCTTCTTGACCCACAATTTTCGCCATGTAAGGCGACATGCAGGTTTCATCTGCAAGGGTCACGGGCGCTACAGCCATCATTAAAAAGCCCAACGCGGCGATAAATATTCGACTCATAGTTTGCACTCCAATGGTTTATCCTTATAACCATGAGACTAGCACTTTCCAAAGTAAAATCGGAACCCTTTGCAGGACTTTTAAAGCAAATGAAAAAACCCCGAGATCTGCTGTTTTTAGGGCTGGCTATAGCACTCCATTCGGCGCCCTATGCCCATGGGCAAGCGGCGCATCGTGTGGGATTGGCCGACAACCGTGAGGGCTACGAATCCACCCAGTATAAAACCCAGTCAGAGGCCGTATTAGAACAGTCGGGGCAGCGCTTACCTCTAGCGGAGCAAGCTAACGACCCCCAACTCGGGCTCCCCCGGATAGCGAAAGCGTTACACAGTGAAGAAGTTGATCTGGGGCGCCAGCTATTCTTCGATCGTCGACTGTCCGCCAATGCCAATTTGTCCTGTGCCATGTGTCACGTACCGGAACAGGGATTTACCCAAAATGAGCTGGCCACCCCCGTGGGCGATGAGGGCCGAGGTGGGCGGCGCAATGCGCCGTCGCTGTACAATTTGGCGTTTCAACCATCGCTTTTTTGGGACGGCAGAGAGCATTCCCTCGAGGCTCAAGTGTGGTCACCGCTGTTGGCACGCAATGAGATGGCCAATCCCTCCAAGGAAGCCGTGCTTGAGCGTTTAACATCAATACCCGCCTATGAATCTGCCTTCGCGGCACACTACGATCAAGGTCTAACCGCCCAAACCCTGGGTCTCGCCCTGGCTGCCTATCAACGTGCGCTTATTAGCGGAAACTCACCGTTTGATCGCTGGTACTTTGCCTCTTCAAAAAATACCGGTGACTTTAGTTCACAGGCTGCGCGAGGCTTTGACGTTTTTAAAAATCAGGGGTGTCAATCTTGTCATACGGTAGGAGGCGAGTACGCCCTCTTCACCGACGGCGACTTCCATAATACCGGCACAGGTTTACTGCGCGAAGAGCGAGGGATCATGCCCAAGCAGGTGCAGGTAGCGCCGGGGGTTTTCGTGATCCCTCGAGTCGACGTTGAGACAGAGACCTTCATCGATGAAGGACGTCAAGAAGTCACCGGACGCTCGGAAGACCGCTGGCGATACCGCACGCCGTCGCTTAGAAACGTCGCGCTCACCGCTCCTTATATGCACGATGGCTCCATTCGCAGCCTGGAAGATGTCGTTACATTCTATGTTCAAGGCGGTGGGCATGACCCCCATCAAGATCAACGCATTCGACCCTTAGACATCACCGCAGAAGAACAGGAAGCCCTGGTTGAATTTTTACGAACCCTGACGGCAAGCAACGTGGATGCTTTAGTGGCTGACGCTAGGAGCATCGAGATCGGTGACCGGGACAATACCGCTTATTGATGAACTGCGTCGCCAGCTATGTACCACGATGCTCCCCAGACCACCTAAAGTAGCGATAGCGCAGTCTCGCACTGCATTGGTGAGTAATCGCACCAAATTTCAGGACAGTAGCCCTTCCCGCTTTCGCAGTACTATTAGGTATATTGGGCCTGTTTCCAAGACCCGGAGGGAGATTCACTTAAACCCCATTTAGGCAGACAACTGCTCATTAGCCGCTGACTGGAACTCAGGCTGGCAATTGAGCCGGTCGACCCTAGGGGAAACACCAATGTACTTGCGATAACAACGGCTGAAATGAGTGGTGGAAACAAAACCGCACATCGAGGTAATTTCCACGATAGAACGAGTGCTTTGTTTAACCAAACGTCGTGCGCGATCAAGACGCAGCTTTAGGTAGTAGCGTGACGGCGTACAGTGGAGGTATTTGAGGAACAGTCGCTCGAGTTGTCGTCGTGACAATTGCACAAAATCAGCCAACTCTTGTAGCGAGATGGGCTCCTCAAGGTTCGCCTCCATAAGCTGCAGAACCTCTTTCAACTTAGGCTGCATCTCGACCTTTCTCGACCACATAGGCACCAACTGCATTTCTACATCGGCACGATAACGCTCGCAAATCAACATATCTGCAACCGCATCAACCAAAGCTTGCGGGTGTCGCGATGACAACAGCGCCAACATCATGTGCATTGGGATTGTTCCCCCAGTGCAAGTCATTCGATCCCTATCGATGGTATAGAGTTGATTGTTACAGCCAACACGCGGAAATCGGTCAGTGAGAATTGTGAGGCAATCCCAGTGTGCGCTGCATTGGTAGCCATCAAGAAGGCCTGCACTCGCCAGAACATAGGCTCCCGTGCAAACAGAACCGACCACCACGCCACGTTGAGACTGTTTCCTAAGCCAGGCGAGAACGGACCTTGCCACGTTTTGCTCAATCGCCAGCCCACCGACCACAATTACAAGATCATAGTCAGCAACATCAGAAAGTGTCTTGTCGAGGTTAACAGCAAAGCCATCGCTACAAGACTGAGTATCAGGCCCCTCACCAAGTAGCTCCCAGGCATATAACTCTCGCCCCGCCAATTGGTTAGCCACACGCAACGGCTCTACAGCGCTGGACAGGGAAATGAGCGTAAACTCATTAACCAGTAAGAAGCCGACTCGATAGGGGGTGTTAGGTGACCCTGTCACTGTGGAATTGCGCACACATCACCCCCTTTTTTTATTTTACGGGACTAGGTTTTGACCCTTATATTGTCAGGGTCTAGCATCGCACGATACCCCACCGCGGTAACTCTAGCGGAGAAAAAATTACCGAAATATTCCATATAAACGGTATCGCCCTCTTTGGCACGGTCGGCGGGTAAGTAGCCCATGGCGATGTTTTGACCCAAAGAGGGGCCAAACGCCACGCTCGTGGTGTAGGACCGGCGCCCATGGCTATCTACAATAACCTCCTTGGTCTCTTTGTCCAACAACGGCCACTGTCCTACGGGATAGCGCACTACACCGTCGCTATCGGTCGTATCTTCCAACGCAAAAGTACAAAGATAAGCCACCTGTTCGGGCAACTCACGCTGGGCTACATAGGCGTCCTTACCGTGAAAATCTGCCGCCTTTACCTTTGGCCGCGCCAAACCCGCCTCATAGAGGTTGTAGTCTGTTTCCAAATCAGCATTTTGTAATCGCAGGCTTTTTTCTAGGCGACGGCTATTTGCATAGGTCTCAATGCCCACGGGTGTAACGCCGAGTTCCGCAAGCGCGTCCCAAAGCTTTAATCCGTCCGCAAATGGGAAGTAAAGCTCCCAACCCTGCTCTCCAACGTAGGAGATGCGAAATGCCCATACCTTGACACCCAACACATCAATTTCACGGGTCATTGTGTAGGGGAAAGCCTCTCCTGAAACACTGTCAGGATCATCCATCAACTTCTGCAAAGTAGACCGTGCCTCTGGCCCCCACAACCCTAGGGTTGCTAACTGCTCCGATTGATCAATGAATTCTACGTTGGTGAGTCCCAGCTTTCCGCGGAATTTTTTCATCCATACATAATCGCGATAACCCGTATCACCGCCGCAAATAACACGGAAAGCATCTTCAGCCAATCGAACAATGGTCAGGTCTGAACGCACCCCTCCGGTATGATCAAGGAAGTGGGTATAAACGCCTTTACCGATAGGCGTATTGGTACCCAGCTTGGCAACAGAGAGATACTCCAATAAAGCTTCTGCATCGGCCCCCACGACATCAAAAATCGCGAAATGTGACAGGTTGATCATGCCAACCCCATCGCTGAGCGCCAGATGTTCGGCGTTGGAAACCTCCCAAAAATGCCGGTTATCCCACTCGGCTTCCCGGGTAGGCACCTGATCTCGATATTTCACTAACAACGTCGCCTCATTCGAAGCGTAGCCGTGGGCTCGCTCCCAGCCAGCCACCTCCATGAAATAACCACCCAGCGCCACTTCACGCTCATAAAAAGGGCTAGTACGAAGGCCCCGCGACGACAGGTAGGGTTCTCGGGGGTGCACGCCTGGGGTATAAATTTTCTGGGCAATCTCATAGCTACGATTGCGTACGTACTCTGGCGTCAGCTGAATAGGGTAATGACGGGCTGGATCGACATTATGCGAGTCCATCTCAGTGCGGCCGTGGGTCATCAAATCTGCCATCAGCTTACCGGCACCGGGACCGTCCTTGACCCAAACAGCCTCACACAGCCATAAGCCGTCAACGTCAGGGGCCTCACCAATGACCGAAGTACCATCGGTGGTCACAGACAATAGCCCATTAAAAGAGCGCCGCTCCTCCCAACCTAGCTCACCCAGCACAGGGGTCAGTTCAACAGCCTTCTCAAAGGCCTCCATCACCTGATCAAGAGTGAGGTCACGCATTGAGGGCGAGAGTCTGGCGTCCCCGGCCTCTAAAATCTCTTCAGGGTCGACAAGTCTTGGGTTGTCGGGCTCGTAGTATCCCCATTCGAGCAAACCGCCCTCAGGAGTAGTGGGGTCTCCGGTGTCACGCACGTAAGCCGAGTTTCCCTGGTCACGGAACAACGGATAAACAATGTCCTTACCAGTACCCTTCAGCGCGTCCCAAGGTCCAAAGAACAGCAGTGGGTGCTCAAGGGGCATCAACGGCAACTTCACTCCAGCAGTTTGGGAAACCAACGAGCCCCAAATCCCGGCACAAAGCACGACGTTATCGGCCATGATGGTCCCTTTGTCAGTCTCTACGCCAACCGCACGGCCGTTTTCAACAATAATTTTATTTGCGGCGGTGTAGGCAAAGGTATTGAGCTTGCCACTCGCCACCGCCTCATCAACGAGGTCCCCGGCAACTTTCTGAGATCGCGGCGTCACGAGGCCCGCGTCGGGATCCCACATAGCGCCCTGAATCATGTCTTCTTCGACCAGGGGAAACTTCTCTTTGGCTTCCGCCGCTGAAATCATGTAAGCATTGCTACCAAAGGCTTTACCCGAAGCGACCTTGCGCTGCAATTCCAGCATTCGCTCGTCGTCGCCCTTTCTAGCCACCTCCATGCCACCGATTTCAATGTAATTCCCTCGAGACCGATAAAACTCGCGGCTATAAGTGCTGGTGAATACGTTGAGCTTGTCATGGGAGGTCATGTAACAGAAATCAGACGCGTGTGAAGTTGATCCAATGTCTGTTGGAATCGCAGACTTTTCGAGCCCCACGATATCGTCCCAGCCCTCTGCTATTAAGTGGTGAGCGACGGAAGCACCGACAATACCTCCTTGTCCAATAATAACCACGCGTGCGTGTTCGGGTAACTTTGCCATGGGGCCCCCTGCAAAAAACAAATTATAAATTACGAATTCACCGCCACGGATTTGGCGCTTTTTACCTACTTTTCGCTCAATTATTTACGACATTTTTGCGTCTAAAAACGCCACCTAGCGAGCGGCAAATGTCAGCGCGCCAGGTGCTTCCAACGCCCATCACGCTTCTTTAGAAATAGGAGTCGGTAACCCTCCCAGATCATCCAAATACAGAAAGCAAAGCTATGGCTTCTGGAGACCCTATCAATCTTGCATCGCCACCGCAGCAAGCACATCGTCACTGAGCAATTCAGCGGTGTGTTCAGCTATTTTTTTGAGATCGGCACGCATGGGTGGTGTCCAAAATTGCATCATATGTTGCACAATTTGAGCGGGCACGTTCTCCCGTGTTGGCATATTGCCAGCGATCTGGTTCGCCATCTTGATTAAATGCTGCTGGTTATAATCGAAGGTCACCTTATTACATCCCCACTGCTATGGCACTGGAGGGCCGTATTTCTACGGCCGTAACCTTGTACTCAGGACAGTTGGTTGCCCAATCTGAGTTATCAGTCGTAATGACATTAGTGCCACTGACGGGATGGTGAAAGGTTGTATAAACCACGCCCGCAGGTATGTCATCGCTAATATGTGCTCGCATTCGAGTACTACCAGCACGGCTGGCCACCTCGATCCAGTCACCATCTGCTACGCCTCTTAATTCTGCGTCTGCCTCATGGATCTCCAGAATATCTTCGGCATGCCAAACCGTATTGTCCGTGCGTCGAGTTTGAGCGCCGACATTGTATTGACTGAGGATTCTGCCGGTCGTAAGCAGCAGCGGGAATTTGCGGGTGGAACGCTCATCGGTAGGCACATAGGGCGTGGTCACGAACTGCCCCTCTCCACGAACAAAGCGTTGGGCATGCATAATCGGCGTCCCTTCTGGCGCTTGCTCATTGCACGGCCATTGAATGCTGCCCCGCTCATCAAGTAAGTCGAAAGATACGCCAGCAAAAGTGGGCGTCAGCGCGGCAATTTCATCCATGATCTCAGACGCGTTGGCATAGTCCATGGTGTAACCCATTGCCTCACTGAGTGCGCAGGTCACCTCCCACTCCGCCAACCCAGAAGCCGGGGGTACCACAGGGCGTACTCGATTGATTCGCCGCTCCGCATTGGTGAAAGTGCCATCTTTTTCCAGAAAGGAAGTGCCAGGTAAAAACACGTGGGCAAATTTGGAGGTTTCGTTCAAAAATAGGTCCTGAACAACCACGCAATCCATGGCGCTTAGGGCCGCTGCCACATGCTGAGAGTTAGGATCAGATTGAGCAATGTCCTCACCCTGAATGTACATACCTCGGAAATTTCCAGAGATAGCTGCGTCGAGCATATTGGGAATACGCATACCCGGCTCCTCGCGCAAGTCCACACCCCAAAGTGCGGTAAATTGCTCCCTAGCAGTTTCGTCAGAAACATGTCGATAACCGCTGAACTCATGAGGAAAAGAGCCCATGTCGCAGGCGCCTTGCACGTTGTTCTGGCCTCGCAGCGGGTTTATACCAACACCGTCACGACCAATGTTCCCAGTGGCCATAGCCAAATTCGCCATGGCCATTACCATGGTTGAGCCTTGAGAGTGCTCGGTCACACCTAGTCCGTAATAGATAGCGCTATTACCGGCTTTCGCGTAAGTCGCCGCCGCCTCGCGGATTGTTTCAGCTGCGACACCGCTGATCTCGGCGAGATTCTCTGGGCTATTTTCAGGCAGGCTAATAAATCGTCGCCAGGCGTTAAATGAAGCCACATCGCAACGTTCTTGAACAAAAGCCTCGTCAATCCAACCTTCAGTGGCAATGACATGAGCCAATGCATTGACAACGGCCACGTTGGTGCCGGGCTGTAGTTGAAGGTGTGATGTTGCCTTTATGTGCGGGGATTTCACAAGATCGATAGAGCGCGGATCAATAACAATGAGTTTTGCACCCTCTCTCAGCCGCCGTTTCATGCGCGAGCCAAATACCGGGTGAGCATCGGTAGGATTCGCACCGATGACCATGATGACGTCTGCCTGTTGAACCGAAGCAAAATCCTGAGTACCCGCGCTAGTGCCAAACGTTTGCTTCAAACCATAACCCGTAGGCGAGTGACAGACCCTGGCACAGGTATCCACATTGTTGGTTTGCAGCGAAGCGCGCACCATTTTTTGCACCACATAAACTTCTTCATTCGTGCAGCGCGATGACGTAATACCGCCCAAGGCGTCAATGCCATGTTTCTGCTGTATCGCTTTAAAGCGGTCTGCGGCAAAAGCGATGGCCTCAGGCCACTCTACTTCACGCCACTCACTGTCGGTGGTTTCCCTAACCATGGGGCGCGTAATGCGGTCAGAGTGTGTGGCATAACCCCAGGCGAAACGTCCCTTCACACAAGAGTGTCCCGCATTGGCGCCACCCTGCTTATCGGGAACCATACGGACCAGCTCATCGCCACGCAGCTCCGCGACGAAGGAACAACCCACACCGCAGTAGGCACAGGTCGTTTTGACTTTACGCGTAGGTACACCCAAGTCGATAACCTGCTTTTCTTGAAGCGTTGCAGTAGGGCAGGCTTGAACGCAGGCGCCACAGGACACGCACTCACTATCCAAAAAGGCATTTTCCTCGCTGGGCGATACCTTAGATTCAAAACCCCGTGCGGCGATGGTCAGAGCAAACGTACCCTGAACCTCGGAACAAGCGCGCACGCAGCGACTACACACGATGCACTTGCTAGCGTCAAAACTAAAGTAAGGGTTGGAATTATCTTTACCAGCATCGAGATGATTCGAACCCTCTTCGTAGCGCACAGAGCGCAACCCAACCACACCCGCCATGTCTTGAAGCTCGCAATCACCATTGGCAGAGCAAGTCAGGCAATCGAGAGGGTGGTCTGAAATATACAATTCCATAACGCCCTTTCGGAGCTTATCCAAACGAGGGGTTTGAGTTTTTACAGACATACCTTCTTGGCAGGGCGTCGTGCAGGATGCGGGAGTCCCTTTGCGACCCTCCACTTCAACGAGGCAGAGGCGGCAGGAGCCATGAGCATCGAGACTATCGGTAGCACACAATTTTGGGATCTGCGTGCCAGCAAGACTTGCCGCGCGCATGATCGATGTGCCCGCAGGAACATCAACAGCCTTGCCATCGATATGAACGGTAACCGTACTCTCCGACAGTGCTGCCGGCGTACCCAGATCAAGATCTTCGATGGCTATTTCTATTGGTTTATTCATGGACAACTCCTTGGGCAGCGACATCAACACGAACAGCCACACGCTTAAAATCTTCAGGAAACTGGTCTAGGGCACTCAACACAGGCTGCGGCGTCAGCCCCCCCATGGCACACAGGGAGCCCTGCGTCATAACATCGCAAAGGTCGCGCAAGAGCTGCTCCGCATTTTCTGGTGCGTCGGAAGCGAGAAGATCATCTATAACCTCAACACCGCGCACCGCACCGATACGACAGGGCGTGCATTTACCGCAAGACTCTTCAACACAAAACTCCATAGCAAAGCGTGCCTGCTCAGCCATATCTACCGAATCATCAAAAACAACCAGTCCGCCGTGGCCCAGCATAGCGCCCTCGGCAGCTAACGATTCATACGCCATAGGTACCTGCAGAGCGTCTGCCGTGAGGTAAGCGCCCAAAGGCCCTCCAACCTGCACGGCCTTCAAGGGCTTACCCGATTTCGTGCCCTGCCCCAACCCAAAAATAAGTTCATGGGCGGAGATACCAAACGCCACTTCGACAATGCCGCCCCTTGCGATATTTCCAGCCAATTGAAAAACCTGAGTACCGCGAGACCGCTCTTGCCCCAGTTCCGCATATGCCTCCGGGCCTCGCGCAAGAATAGAGGGCACACTAGCAATTGTCAGTACGTTGTTTATAACTGTGGGCGTGCCAAAGAGCCCTTCGATAGCGGGTAGTGGTGGCTTCGCACGCACGGTTCCTCGCCGTCCTTCGAGGCTTTCAAGCATCGCTGTTTCTTCGCCACAAACATAAGAGCCAGCGCCGACTCGAATGGTGACATCAAAGTTACAGGAAGAGCCGAGGATGCTCTCCCCTAGCCACCCGCGGGCTCTGGCTTTTTCAATCGCATCACTCATGACTGCAATAGCCGCCGGGTACTCGGATCTCAGATAAATCATACCTCTATCTGCACCCACTGCATGTGCAGCAATCGCCATCCCTTCAAGAAGGCAAAAAGGATCGCCTTCCATCAACATACGATCAGCAAAGGTGCCACTGTCGCCTTCGTCGGCATTAACGCAAATGTACTTGTGGCGTGGCGCGTCTACCGGATCACCTTTATGCGGCACGGGGGCTTGCTCAGCCACGGTCTGCCACTTAATACCCGTAGGGAAACCAGCGCCGCCGCGCCCGCGCAGACCTGACTCAGTCACCGCTTGAACGACAGACATGGGACTCATCTCTAGGGCGCGTTGTAGGCCCGCCATACCTCCATGAGATACATAGTCATCAGGATCTACAGGATCAATGATGCCTACTCGCTCATAAATCCAGCGATTCTGACATGCCAGGTAATCAAGCTCTTCAACGATCCCTAGAAAATTGGCTGCGGCTTCAGAGAGAACACCTTCACTCAAGTCACCGGCCTGGACATTGCTCCAGCCTACCCGTGTGCCATCACGGGAATCAGCCCGTTCGACCAAGGGCTCAAGCCATAACAAACCGCGGCTTCCCGTGCGAACAACGTGTTCACCGCGAGCTTCCAATGCTGCGGCCACGGCATCGGCGCCAACAGAAAGGGCTGCAGCATCTCGAGGAACAAACCAAACTGTCATAACGATGCCTCCGCTGCATTCTGAGCAGCCGCCACCGCAGATTTTAGTGCTTCTACGCTGACGTTCCCAATCAGCTGATCGTTAACCAGCGCTGCAGGTCCCAAGGCACAGTTGCCCAAGCAAAAAACCGGTTCATCGGTACCGGTTGCGCCAGCCAAATTCGGATCCGCCGCGCAGGCCTCACCCCATGCAGCAGCCAGCGCCCGGCCACCCACTGCTTGGCAGGCTTCAGCTGCACACAATCGTACAGAAATCAGCGGCGGTGGCGTTTTTCTGAGATCGCTGTAATAAGAAAAAACACCATGAGCATCAGCCCGAGTAACATTGCAAACCTCAGCGACGACAGCGACCGCCCCTTCTGGCACATAACCGTAATGCGTCTGTACCGCTTGCAAACACAACAGCACAGGCCCCGGCTCGCGTTCAGCAATGGGGGTCAGCAACCCTTTTAAGTTCTCAATCTGCTCTGCTGTTTTGATTGGGGATTCCGTCACAGTTTTACCCGTCCCTTGCCTGAGTACACATTTAAGCGGTCATCGCGTGTAAAGCCGATCAACACCAGACCATGGGCCCTGGCGAGATCTACCGCCAGCGTCGTAGGACCTGAGACCGCCACAATTGCTGCAACACTCGCACTTAAAGCCTTGGTAACAATTTCATAGGATACTCGGCCACTAACCACGAGTATGTGATCAGTCAGGGGAAAGTTACCGTCAAGAAACGCGTTTCCCAACACTTTATCGACGGCGTTATGCCGCCCAACATCTTCCCGAACGACTAGTATTTTATTGTCTGGGCCCGCCAAGGCCGCAGCATGAAGAGATCCTGTCAGATCAAACATCTTCTGCTCAGATCGCATGTTGTGAATAAGCGCATGGGCGACCTGCGGCGTGATCACCCAATCGACACTGTGCAGCGCCACAGTGGGTCGCGGTGTAGTAGCCAGCACATCACTACTGCAAACGCCGCAGGAGCTGGAAGTCAGATAAGCCCTTGGCCTAGGAGGCACAACCCCAACACCCAATTCGGCTAACACCGTATCCACTGCGGACTCTCCCTCTACCCCCCAGCCCCGTAACTCAGAGGCGCCGACACGCTCCACACTAATGATGTCGGTCGGGCTCGTTATTTCGGCTTCGCTCAGTAACCATCCAACCGCCAACTCTTCATCGTGCCCTGGTGTACGCATGGTCGTTAGCAGGGTCTGTTGGTCCACCGTAATTGCCAAAGGGGCCTCAACAACAACGCGATCGAATTGATCAATCGAACACGCAGTCGTCGCCGTCACGTCATTGACGCGAAGCATGGGTCTGGCATCTGTTGCATGAGCTGGCATCTAGAAGAGTCCGGTTACTTGCCCATTAACCACATCGATATTTTCGCTGGCCGGAACCTTAGGCAGGCCGGGCATTGTCATGACATCACCACACACCACAACAACAAAGCCGGCGCCCACTGATAATCGAATTTCACGAATATCCATGACGTGCCCTGAAGGGGCTCCCTTTAACTGCGGATCTGTAGAAAACGAATAAGGCGTTTTCGCAATGCAAACCGGCATTCCGCCGTAGCCCTCGGCTTCAAGTTCCTTGAGGCGATTGCGGACTTTCCCGCTAATCGTTACCTCGCTGGCACCGTAAACTTTTGTCGCGACAGCTTCGATTTTTTCAATGAGGCTAGCAGAATCAGGGTATACGTATGTCTCATGGCCCGCGTTGGCGGCTTTTTTATCCGCATCACAAACTTCGGCAACCATTCGAGCAAGCTCTGCCGCGCCAGCGCCACCGTTTGCCCAGTGACTTGCAATGGCGACGCGCACACCCATCGCTTCCACACGCTCGACTAACAATGCCAGTTCTGCATCAGAGTCACTGACGAACTGATTAATCGAAACAATGGGCGTAACGCCGTAGTTGTCGCGAATATTTTTAACATGACGTTCCAGGTTTACCATTCCCTCTGAGAGGGCCTCAAGGTTTTCATCATTGAGACTCTCCTTTGCGACACCACCATGGAATTTCAACGCTCGAATAGTTGCGACTAATACCGCCACTGAGGGTCTAAGATTTGCAGAGCGGCACTTTATGTCGATAAATTTCTCAGCACCCAAATCGGCGCCAAAGCCTGCCTCCGTGACAACATATTCTGCCAACCGCAAAGCGCCCGTGGTAGCAATCACGCTGTTACAGCCGTGAGCAATATTGGCAAAGGGTCCGCCGTGGACAAACGCAGGGGTTCCTTCCAGGGTTTGCACCAAGTTGGGCGCCAAGGCATCTTTGAGCACCGCCGTGAGCGCTCCCTCGGCCTTCAGGTCGGAGGCTCGCACAGGGGTTTTATCCCGCGTGTAACCCACCACAATGCGACCAATACGCGCCTTAAGATCAGCAAGGTCAGTTGCGAGGCAGAAAATAGCCATAATCTCTGAGGCAACGACAATATCGAAGCCGTCTTGTCTCGGGTAGCCATTGCCAACGCCGCCCATAGCCACAGTGATGTCTCGCAGGGCTCGATCGTTCATATCCAGCACTCGCTTCCAAGTAACACGACGCACGTCGATACCCAGAGCATTACCGTGATGAATATGATTATCGAGCAAGGCTGATAAAAGGTTGTTGGCAACGCCAATAGCGTGAAGATCACCGTTGAAATGGAGGTTAATATCCTCCATCGGGATCACTTGGGCGTAGCCCCCGCCAGCAGCACCGCCTTTCATACCAAATACGGGCCCCAGGGAAGGCTCGCGAAGGCAAATCATCGCGTCCTTTCCGATGTGCCGCAGCGCATCGCCCAAACCTACCGTCGTGGTGGTCTTGCCTTCACCCGAGGGGGTTGGACTGATGGCAGTCACTAAAATCATTCGTGCCGAGGGTCTTATAGGCTGCTCTAATAACCAATTCAGGTTGATTTTACCCTTGGTGCGACCATAAGGCTCCAGAGCCTCTTCAGGTATGGACAGGCCTTTCGCTATGTCAGCGATGGGCTGCGGGGTTGCCGCCTGGGCAATATCGATATCACTAGGCATGGTTCACAATTCCTTCAAAATGATCATGGGTAAAGCGCTCGGATGATCCAAGCTTGTTTTTGAATTTAGATCGGTGGTTTTGCCCACCCCGTTGAGTCGGTATCGGCACGCATTTTATTATTTTGTTTGTTGGCCATCGTCATCGCGCCCCCCAACGCATATAGCCCCTCGCTTAGCTAGAAATGCCCTTTCAAATAACCCAAGAACATCTGTGCAGAGACCGGCCCAAACCACCGCACCCCGGCATTATTGGAGACATCATTCTGCATAGCAATCACCTTCATCACAGTTTGTTATAACGATATTCTCACACTGCGATGTGCACCTAGCCGACCGCAGCGCTGTTGCTGCGACAACAAACTCCCATTTATGGCGTTTATCGCGGGAAAAACAGCCTTTCCCCGCTGTGCACTGCCTAACTCCGACATACTACAGGTCATCTCCAGTTCTTAGACTGTGCATAATCCCGTTAGATTGACGTCGTTTTTTTGACCCAAAATGTCGCTCACAAGCGTTTAAAAACAACGATTACCACCGTTCTTGGGTACCACGGGGGCCTGCGCTCCTACGAGTATGCAACAGGAAGCAATTTTAAGGTTCACGGTCCAAGCCCCTTCGCGGGAACAAGTCAATAAAAGCCCGAGGTACCCTTAGGTAAAACTTCAGGCGCAGTCGGGGTCTAACTGAGCTAAAATCACCGACCACGGCGTAAATTTGGCCAGCGATCTAACTGGGGGCAGTAATAGTGGCAAGCACATGGGACCTTTTAATCAAAGGCGCAACATTTTTCGATGGCAGCGGTGACCTTCCAGCCGTTCAGGATGTGGCGGTACGGGAAGGCAAGGTGGTGGCCAGAGGAGAAAATTTGCCGGCTGGACATGCAGAGGCTGTCGTGGAGGCCTCAGGTCAATGGCTTATGCCGGGCTTACTCGACATTCACACCCACCTCGACCTTGAAGTCGATGTAGAGCCTGCCTTGCCAGAAGTTGTTCGACATGGCACGACCACAGTAGTCGTCGGTAATTGCAGTCTTGGCACTAGCTTTGGCAGCCAGAAAACAGGCGATCAGGAGCCCATCGTTGACTGCTTTACTCGGGTTGAAAACATCCCAAAAGCGGTGTTGCGCAAAGTTTCAGAAAAAATAACCTGGGACAACACAGGCGACTACATGGATCACTTCGCTGACCTGCCTCTTGGCCCAAACGTCGCCACTTTCGTGCCCCACTCAATGCTACGCATTGAGGTCATGGGCCTTGAAGAAAGCGTCAGTCGAGCCCCGACGGAAGCCGAATTGGTCGAAATG
The DNA here is from genome assembly GCA_000169115.1 of marine gamma proteobacterium HTCC2080. Lineage (GTDB taxonomy): Bacteria > Pseudomonadota > Gammaproteobacteria > Pseudomonadales > Halieaceae > Luminiphilus. The sequence continues at coordinate 46,252 of AAVV01000008.1, read as the reverse complement.
GAGACGCTCCTAGAAACCGCAATGCAACAGGGATACATGGGACTGAGTACCGACGGGCTGCCTTTTCACTACCTGTCGAATGATCCCAACACCTCAAAACGAATTCCGACGCAATTTGCGTCATTTAAAGAGCTTCGTCGCCTGCTGAAAGTGGTGCGCAAATATGATCGCGTCTGGCAAACCACCCCTATCCTTGAAAACCGCTTAATGGCTTTGTTCTATTTTTCTCTGACCAGTGGAAGACTATTCGGCAAGCCGCTGAAAACTTCAGCACTCTCTGCAATGGAGATGACTGCTGCACCCAAGTCAGGGCGCCTGTTCCTGAAGGTTGCGCGCCTTCTCAATACTTGGTTATTCAAGGGAAAGCTTCACTTTCAAGCTTTGGGCACAAATTTTAGGGTCTGGTCAGACGGTATCGTTAGTCCGCTATTTGAAGAAATGACGGCAACCTCACAGCTTATTGCTAAAGAGTACGATGATGTCGAGGGTCGGCAAAAGCTGATGCACGACCCCGACTGGGTGGCGATGTTTCGCAAAGAATGGATGCATGGACGCACGGGAGGCGACTTCGCCAGCTGGAAAACTCGCAATGGCTTCCCTGACAGTCTCGTTATCCGTGATGCCGACAAGCTGATATTTGATGGGGCGCCCATTAGTCATTGGGACGGTGAGTCAATGGCGTTGGTTATGGCACGAGTACAGCGCTTTAAGGCAGGGGACGAAACTGCTGCACGTTCGCGAGCAGAACAAACCGCTTTTGAGGAATTTCCCGCGATTTTGCGCGACGATGCTGACTTCATGCTGCACATGATGCGTCGCTACGACAAAACCTTCCGTTTTTATGCCGACATTGCCAATGAGGGAAACAAAGCCACCCTCGACTATTTACTCGATGATCAAGCTTTACCCGGATTTAATGATTCCGGCGCTCACATCACTAATATGGCGTTTTTCGACAGCAACCTGATGTCACTGAAATTAGCCAAAGAACGCGACGAGGCAACCGTGGCACGGATGGTTCATCGCCTCACTAAAGAACCTGCCACTGTGTTTGGCCTGGACGCGGGCTCCCTTGCGATTGGTGCTCGCGCCGATATGGTTTTAATTAATCCGAAAGCCCTCGATAACTGGGAGCCCGATCAGACACGAGTACTTGAGCACCGCGACATATTTGACCACAAGCAGATGGTTAATCGCCCCAAGGGCATCGTTGCTTCAGTGTTTATCAACGGCGTATTGGCCTGGGCCAATGGCGAAGCGCAGGCGGCGTTAGGACGAGACACTTTGGGTCAAGCACTCAGAGCCGCCTGAGGGCAAGACCAGCCAACACACTGGCACAACCACCAGCCACAGGAGCGCCACGGGCTGTCCGGTCAGCGCTGGTGGGCCTGGCTGGTTATTGAAAAATTTCAGCTGCGGAGTTCCTCGCGCCCCCTGAAGGCGTCGAGGGCCTCTGGGTTGGCGAGGGCATCGGTGTTTTTAACCGGTTGCCCATGAATCGCATTACGCACCGCAAGCTCTACAATTTTCCCACTCAGTGTTCGTGGGATATCGGGCACCTCAAGAATCTTGGCTGGAACATGCCGAGGCGTCGTATTTTCGCGAATGGCGCTAGCGATGCGAGCACGAACATCTTCGCTGAGTGCGGCACCAGGGGTCAGCACGACAAATAGCACCACACGGACATCGTTGTCCCAATCTTGGCCCACCACAATGCTCTCCTGCACTTCCGCGAGCCGTTCAACCTGCCGATAGATTTCTGCCGTTCCGATGCGCACACCACCGGGATTCAAAACGGCATCAGAGCGCCCATGAATGATGTAACCCTGTGACGGTGTTACTTCACCATAGTCACCATGCGCCCACACATTAGCCCAGGTATTGAAGTAAGCCTGACGATAGAGATCACCATCAGCATCATTCCAAAAACCAATTGGCATACTGGGAAAGGGCTTCGTACAAACCAACTCACCCTTTTCCTCCAAGATCGGTTTGCCGACATCGCTCCAGATCTCCACCGCCATGCCAAGACCCGGCGCCTGAATTTCCCCAACGTGTACCGGAAGAATGGGACTACCCCCGACGAAACACGACAAAATATCGGTACCACCACTGATTGATGACAAACAAATATCGGCTTTGAATTCTTTATAGACGTAACGAAAACTTTCATGAGACAGCGGCGAACCGGTCGATAAAACCGTCTTAAGGCTTGCCAGATCAACCTCATCCCGAGGGACGATGCCGGCCTTCTCTAAAGCCGCAAGATACTTTGCGCCTACACCAAAAATCGAAATCTTTTCCGTTTCTATCGCCTTCAACAAGGACAGCCCATCTTGTGCAAAAGGCGATCCGTCGTACAACACCAGTGCTGCACCGCTGGCAAGCCCCGACACCAACCAATTCCACATCATCCACCCGCAGGTCGTGAAGTAAAACATCACATCTTCTCTACTCAGATCTACCTGCAGCTGATGTTCTTTTACGTGCTGAATTAAGGTACCACCCGCACCATGGACAATACACTTGGGCATACCGGTAGTGCCTGATGAATACATAATGAATAATGGGTGATCAAAAGGTAACTGGGCAAAATCTATCTCGGTCGTAGACGGATCGAGAAAGTCTTGCCAGAGCACCGATTTCGAAAGCCCAGAGCAATCGGGTTTTTCAGACACAACCGGTATCACCACGACCTGTTCCAGGGTATCGATGGCCTCGCTAATCGCAGCCAGTCGTTCCAATGAGTCGCAGACTTTACCGTTGTAAAAATAACCGTCAGCGGCAAATAGAACTTTAGGTCTAATTTGACCAAAACGATCGAGCACACCGTTGATACCGAAATCGGGCGAGCAAGATGACCAGATTGCACCGAGACTGGTTGTTGCCAACATGGCTTCTACCGTTTCAATAACATTAGGCATGAAGCCCGCGACACGATCACCTGGCCCTACACCGAGAGCGCGCAAACTCGCCGCCAACGCAGCCACATTGGCATAGAGCTGTTTATAGGTGACGACTCGCCGCTGTCCGTTTTCTAGGCGGGAAATAAGTGCGGGGCGATCATCACGATACCGCAATAAGTTCTCGGCAAAATTTAGGCGTGCCTCTGGAAACCAACGCACACCTGCGTCAGGCTGACAGGGAAAAGTGTCACAGTTTTCGGCAATAACGGCACCCTTCTGCTCGGCCACAATATCGGTATAGTCCCAGAGCGCCGACCAAAAACGTTCCCTGTGTGTTACTGAAAACTGGTGCAGCGTGTAGTAGTCATCGAAACTACCCTCGCCCTGAGTCTCGAGGTAACCCATAAAATCTCGGAGGCGACTTTGCGTGAGTCGAGCCACAGAGGGCGCCCACAAAAGTTCAGCCTGATCGTTTATTTCAGTTTCTCTTGGTCCCGACATACTGTCATTTACCCTTGCGCAACACTTTTAGTCTGAGGCTTGAATCGAACGCTGTTTTCATCACCCAAGGCCATCGCATCGGGGTATTAAGCGGCTTCTCATACAGCCGGCTAACAAGTATACCCGCGTGCGGACGTACACTCACTTAAGCGCCTAACGTCTAGAGAGCTACGACTCGTTACTTTAGGAAAACACATAGAGACCGGATGGCCGACACTGCCGCAACCTACAGTGAACCACCTCAGGCCTTCTGGCTACGCTCAGCCGTAATAAAATCAATCCACCCGGTGAAGATCATTTTCTCATGAGTGCTAGACACAACACCCCGATGCATGTGGGTCATATCACTTGGCCAAAGAATCACGTCACCTTTGATACATTCAGTAGTTATCCCCTGGTGTGGAAATTCAGTGCCTCCTCCCGGAGTATCGGTGAGGTAGAGCATCCAGACCAAAGCCCGATGACCGTATTCAAGTCGATCACGCTCACAGTGAATGGCTGGGTAGCCTCCGCCAATTGGGTACTCCTGAACATTTGACCACTCCGAGAACCCAAGCGGTCCAAGCCCATTGGCGCCACAATCGTAATAGTATTTATCAACGTATCGCTTCACAAACCCCGTGAGTAACTCGAAAAAGGGATCAACCTGACCATAAATGCGAATAGGAATACTCAGGTCCAGCGAATCTTTCATCGATTTATCGACTCGAGGGTTTTCCCCAAGCCGCCCCGGCTGGGCCAAATGCTTGTTATCTTGAAAGAAGTCGGCAATACGATCGCAAACCGCGTGCTCGACTTTATAAGTTTCAATGAAGCTGTGTGGGGGCATGACAGTTTCAGCCTTTTTGAGAACGCCAATCATATCGGTTTGCCGCCCTCTTCGGCCAGCGGGCTTCTACCAGCTCAAGTCAGCTGGGTTCTCTCATAGAAGGAGGTTGGCCAGTGGGTTGGAGCTAAAATTATTTAGGTTGGGTAGCGCTTGTGCCAAGCTGCTGTCATCGAGACCCAGCCATCGCCCCAGTGAAGCCGCGTACTGATCCACGGCAATTGTTGGGATCAACCTGCCACGCCCTGCATCCTGACCGTGCTCAAAGCTAGGGGGCGGTATGTCACCATAGAGCGATCCGCCATTAACAGCCCCGCCGACAACAAACTGATGGCCTCCCCAGCCATGATCGGTGCCATCACCGTTGTCTGCCAGCGTACGCCCAAAATCTGAAGCGGTCGCCAAGGTCACACGGTTAAAGATACCCATATTTTTCATTGATTCGCTAAAGGCACTCACGCCCGCATCGAGCCGGCTGTGCAAGTTGGGTAAGCTTGTGGGCTGAGCGCTGTGGGTATCGTAACCATAAGCACCCACTAAGAAGATTTGGCGGTTTACGCCAAACTCCTGCCTGCTTGCAATAATTTTTGCAACGCGCTCAAGTTGCGTGCCAACCGGATCTGCTTGAAATGCCACCCCCAAATCGGGTGCCTCGCCAAGAATCGACGAATATTCTATGTTTGCGTCAAACGCATTTACGGTCGTACCCGCAAAATCTCGGGTCAGAATATGAGCCGCTGATTCACCTTGAGCCCTTAACATTTGATACACCGCAGACAAATTACCGTCGGTTTGAGCGTTTACTACGTCAAGGAGATCGAGGTTTAACCCACCCGCCGAGGCCGTGTAAGGCGCCGTCTCATAACCTGTAACAAACAGGCGGTCTCGCGCCGTTGTCAGCGCAGAAAAATCTGACAGCGTACTGATCCCCTGACCAATGAGAAGATCTGAAAACAGACCTCCCCAGCCTACCGAAGCGCCCTCCGGGGAACTCGACTGCCATAATGACTGCTGATCGTTATGTGAAAACAAGCGCGGCGGCAAGGCAACCCCTCCCGCGGAAAAGCTGTCCCGGTTCGTCGGCTCAACAAGGGGTCCGACATTGCCCACTAAGGCCGCTGTTCCCTCGTCAAACAATGCCTTGATACCCGATAATTCTGGTGGCAAGGCAAACCCCGCACTCGCCCCAGATGAGGCCAGCTGCAATAGGCTGCTGCGCGCTCGATCGCTACCATAAGCGCTCATTAGCTCACTGCGAATGTTAGCGTACTCGTTGTATTCACCAACGCCATAGGGAATCACCACATCGTGGCAATCCACTCCTCCAAATTGGAAAAGTAGAACTAAAGCTTGATATTCATCATTTTCCTGCGCTCTTAAGGGCTGCGTGAAGGACGCCATGGCCAGAGAACCCAGACAGCCCAAACTACTCGACAGAAAATGGCGTCTATTTAAAAAGTGCGTCATTGGATTGCCCTCAGTATGCGACCAGGTAGTCGGCTGACGTCATGACTAACGCCACGGCTAGTCCCACTCTAGTCGCGCGCCAATCGTCCTCACCAGCCTCGGCTGGCACGCCTGCCACCACATCACTAAAACTGTCGACAGCTGCCTGGGACATAGCACCACCCGCCAGCAACAGATTCAGGTGGGCGAAAAGTTCTGGCAAATCATCTGCCAGAGTTTTTTCATAGCTGTAATCGGGAAGAAAACTGGTGCGCGCCAGCTCTGGATCGAAATTAACTCCTGTCAGCCCCCCTATTTCGCGGTAGGTCGACAGGTCTGCGTATTGCGTGTTGGCCATTGCGAAAAACGTGATGAAATTCATGTAAGCCGGAATCGTCTCTGTGGTAAGAATTTGTAATTCAGGCACCGTCATGCCTGCAGCGCCGCTATCTGTTCCGGGAGGCACGTAACCCGGACGATAGAAATTGAATACCGATGGCGCCCGAAATGGGTGTTGAGCCAGACCCTGACCGTAAATCGATACCGAGGACAGATCATATAGCTCAACCGTGTATTCAGGGGTTATAGCGCCCGCATTAAACGCCCTGGCCCATTGGGTAAAACGCAATACGGGCTCGCGCAGTTTGCCAAAAGTGTTTGGTGCCTCTGGCTGCAGGTTTTCACGATCGAGCAAAATGGCTGCAATAGTTGCCTTAAGATCGCCGCGCAGCCCGCCACCAACAACGGTACCGTTGGGGAGCGAGTACCGGCCATTATTAAAAACTTGAGTAACTCTCGAGATATAACCAGCAGATGGATTGGATGTGGTGAACCTCTGAATGAGCTGGCGTGAAAGAAATGGCCCAACACTCGCCACGCTCATTAATCGATCTAGTGCTAGCGTGATGCTGTCCTCGGCACTAGTATTTTCTGGAATAGTAAGACCCAGAAAGGTTTTTGCGCTTGCAGAATGCCGTGCTGGGTAAACAGCCATGGGTTCCCGCCAACTCCTAAGGACTTCTGGTGCTTCAGGATCATTTTGACCCTGCGCGGCATTGACACTGCGATCCAGCCCCGTGAATACTTTTGCCAAGCCTGTAATGTCATCGTTATCGTATAGCTCGGCGGAACCATTGTCGTCATTGCTACCGCTGGCCGCCGTACCGTCGTCATTTAGAGCGACTAGCCCCATGGTGAACAGCTGAAGGATTTCCCTCGCGTAGTTTTCATCGGGTTGACGCCCTGTGTCAGGATCTCCCTTTTGATTTCCCATGTAGGTTAAGAAATATCCCATTCCGGGTGAATACGTAATCGCCTCCAGTAACTCCCGGTAATTACCGAAACCGAACTCGGTCAATAAAGACTGGTGGTAGGCCACCGCCTCCGGATATTCGGTGAGCGCATTACCTCCACCATTGGAAATCACTAAAATTTGAGACAGCGCGTAAACCATTCGCTGACGAAGCTGATCTTTTCCAGCGATGCTATGCTGCCAAAATGCAAAAGTCGTCGCCGAGCGATTCCATGGGTTTAGAATCAGGAATGGAAGCTGAGCCTGATAACTATCGAGAGTCGCAAGATAGTCAGAAGGATCCTCACTAAACTGCTGCAGCAGCCAATCAGAGACGCTGGTACCGACCAAGGCCGACACATCACTGCGCGTAGCCCCAAAGGTCGCTTGAGAGAGAAATCGGGATGTACTGGCCTCACTCGCGAAAGGTAGGGCATCGGTTTCAGAATCGCCGGTATTATCGTCGAAGAACTCACCCCGGACCTCTTTAACAACACGCACAAGGTCCATAAAAGTATTCCCGGCACCTTGAGCCGAAGAAATACTGGAAAAGCTGAGCGCGAGAAGCAGCCCTATGATTTGGACGGCTGTGACAGCGGTTGCTCCTTGCATAACAATACATCTCTGTTCTCGTCTCGCCATACTAAGCTCCCGTTTACCTCTTCACATTAAGTGATACGACTGAAAGAAACATATCCGTCGTTCGCTGTTTTGTTATATCAGAGGTGCGTTAAAGCAAAGCGCCCGGCATTTCCCTCGCCCTTGGCAATGTCGCGTTTATGTTCCCGACTGTTCAAACCCACCCTTGGGGAACTCATAGCGAATCTTACTGAGGATACAGGGATCTTAAGCACCCCCACTCCAATACCTCTCGCGTCCCTCAACGTCATGGCACCCAGCACCTCGCAGAAACTCTGCCAACGCCCTGCCCAACGCTACTTTGCTATCAACAGAAGCTTAGCGGTGCAAACACGGCGCCTAGGCAGGCTCGCTGTAAACCGACTTCGAGCACCATTTAGCGGTGAGTAGCGCTCAGTCTAGCGGTGAGTAGCGCTCAGTCGCTTGAGCCCTTAGTAGGTTTGCGTAGCCGCGGAAGCAACATGGGGATTCGTGCCATTGTGTCTGCGTATTCAGGCCGACGCGCCAAGGAGCGTTTCTCCATCATGGGAATACTGGCGTAGCGGAACATAAGGATCATGGCCAGAGCGCCTAGCCCTACCCACCATGCACCCTGAGGATAAGCAGCCAGTCCAAAAAGCGCCAAACCCACCCACATACCGATTTCACCCAGATAGTTAGGATGTCGACTGCGTGACCAGAGCCCCGTCTCCAAGGTATCACCGGGCTTTGCCTGTGCCGCAAACGCGTGCAGCTGGACATCGGCGGTCATCTGCAAGGAAATCGCAGCGAACATAACAAGCGCCGCTAAACCGTCTATTACATTGAGGGGCTGATCTCCGAGTACCGTAACGGCATAAACCGGCAACATACCCAGAAACACCTGTATTGTTGGAAAGACATGAACACCCATTAAATCCACAACAACAGCATTACGACCCGCCTGCTCTCGAAGCATGCCGTATCGCCAGTCCTCATGGTGCAAGCCCGGCCAGTAATACGCCCAGTGGCAGGTCAATCGTGTCGCCCAAAAAAGCAATAAGGCAAGGACCAGCATTTCTCGAAGCGTTGAAGCGCTGCTGCCTACCACCATCCACCAAAGCATTAGTACAGGTGGAATTACAGACCAGAACGCATCATAAAAACTGCTATTACGATGCCACCGGCTAGCTCCAAATACGACCAATGTTGCGGCTAAATCAGCCCACAGTGCGCGCCACAAAGGTTCAGCCGTTGACAAAATGAGCACCAACCCCGCGACAAACAAGGCAATCATGTAAACCACCGTGACCCTTACTAAGGCCTCAGACTTGGGTATCTCTGGATGGGGTCTTTGCCAAATTGCACGCATGGTAGAGCTACCTTTTAATTATGTAGAGGACGTTCGGTGAATCTTCCAAAATAGTTCATTAGAACCGGCACCAAGGAGAAGGTCACAATCACCATAATAGGAATTGCGATAGTCAGTAACTGACCTAAGGACGCTGCACCTCGGTGGGTGCTTGTCATCAAAGAGGCAAAGGTTGCCACCGTCGTTACGGCTGAGAGCATGACCGCTCTTGGAGTACTCGATTGCATTAGGCGCTCGACAGAACCCAACGTCTGGTAACGGTGCGCAATGTGAATCGCTGAATCAATACCTAAACCAAAAATGAGCGGCACTACTAAGACGTTAGCCATGTTGAGAGAGAGCCCTACCCACTCCATAACCGCAAAGGTTAATACGGTTGTGAGCATTAGTGGAACAATAACGACCATGGGCATAATCAAATTTCGATAATAAAGCGTTAACAATAGGGCGATGCCCAGCACCGCCAGAATTGAGGCCTGCTGAAAGGCTCTAACAACGACGCTCCCCACACCGTACTCGATGACTGCGCGGCCACCCCCGTTATCCACAATGGTGTTTGCCGCACTGACAAACGTGTTCAACCCTTCTCTACTTTGTGTCGGCGCGGCAGGTCCAAATTCAAGTCGATGACGTCCATCCGGTAAAATCCATCGGCTTCGCAACTGTTGCGATAAATCACTGAGTTGAGGAGGTTCACTTGTGAGCAGTGGCTCTAGGTCTTTTCGCCATTGCGAAATTGCCTCACGGATTTCTCCATCAAGGGCAATTAACTGGGCATCATCGTAACCCTGCAGCAAAGTGATTAAATCTAAAATCTCCTCGGGTAATGCCGGCATTGTTAACAGTACTGCTAATTGCTCTCTTGCAACTTGAGGTTCAAGCGCTGGAAATTCTGAAACAAGGTCTAGTGCCTCGCGCAGTTGAGCCAGCTCTGTGGCACGGTCCTTGTGATCGATCTGAGGCAGAAAATCTGCGATAGATCTCACGTAGCCAACAGCATCTAATTCGATAAGCTGTGCTTTTAAATCTGGCAAATCGCCCGGCAAAGCCATGGTGGAAATACTGTAATCGGTACTGAAGCCACCGCGTTGCAGTCGATCAAGTAACGTCATTGCCGGTGTCTCAAGATCGCGCAGCCCCGCGACCGAGTAATCGAAGTGGGCATCGCGCGCTTTTAATGTGGCGGTTGCCCCTAATACCAGCCAAATAGCCAAAGTTAACCGCATGCTAGGCCATCGGAACTTAAATGGGTGTCCTTTAGAGGGCGCGTTGTCCGGCAAACCCAGCAAGCCAAACAGTGCCGGCAACAAGGTAACTGTTAGAAAAATGGCCACCAGCATACCGCCGGCTGAAATCACCCCCAACTCACCAAGCCCTTGGTATTCGGTGGGCACAAAAGACAAAAATGCCCAAGCCGTTGTTGCCGCCGACAGCATCAGAGCAACCCCCGTATTGCGAACCGCCGTTGCCACGGCATTACTTTCGGTTCGGACCTCACGCACTGATAGGCCGTAGTGCAATCCAAAGTCGACACCCAAACCAAAGAACATGACCAGAAAGGCGAGGGACAAGGTGTTGTATTGACCCACGGTGATCATCGCTAAAGCGTGGGTCCAAATACTTCCGATAACGACGAGCAGCAGCATGCCTGCGGTCAAAACCCCCGACCTTACACCCAGCGCCAACACCAATATGAGAAATACCGTCGATAACCCTGCCGCCAGTTTAACCCCTGCAAGAGCATCTGAAATTTCTTCATGGGCGAGGACGATATCACCCGTCAAAGCTATGTTTAACGCAGGGTAGGCTGCCACCACTGGTGCAATCCAAGTTTCTATATTCTGAACAATCTCAGCGCCGGGGAACTGCGCATCAAAATCGGGCTTATCACTGACAAGAATCAGCTCATAAAATAAACCATCATAGGCGCTGACCATGGCTGGCTCGGCATTTTCGACCAGCTCTAGGTTCTTTAACGTGGTTGCTTTGCCCTGTAAGAGATCTAGCAACACCGAGGGCGTATCATTGGGCAAGGTTACACCGAGCACCCCCAATGTACCGGTCAGAGCACCTTCTCCCTGCAGTACCGTGCTGAGCGTCACTAATGGTTGTACGCCGTCAATCAGCGCCGAAAAATCTTGACGGTCGAGATAAAACGCCAGCGCATTGCGGATCGCGGGTTCCCGCATCGGGGTAGCGATTTGATTGCGCTCTACAAAATCGGGGGCACCAGCCAAAACCGTATCAACCGCTTCAGAGACCTGCTTTGCCTCGGCACCTGCCACTACAATGATGGTCACATTACGAAGTTGGGGGAAATTCGCTTTTAACGCTTCGTCATCACTGAACCAATGCTCTGACTCGCGAGGCAGTATCACTTCATCCATTGAAGAATTAATGCGGAACTGACTCGCTCCAAAGGCGCCGGCTACAACGGTAATGCCCAGCAGCAACAGCAGTGTTGCTGATGGATTAGCGAAACAGCGAGTGACCCAGGCTTCAAGTAGCCTCATCAAACTCCCCTTCGCACATTGATCTAGAACCACCGCTGGCTGGCGCTTCCTTGAGTATCTGGTGGCAAAGATCTCGCGAAATAACAGCAACCATTTGATCAAATACCCGACCAGCTATTGGGGTTTACAGGTTCCTGAGATGCCACTACTTTCACGGGAATACCCGTCAAGTGCGCCATGCCCGAAAGCGGCTCCAGACCTTCAGGGCCATCAGATGCCAGAATATTAACGTTGGCTCCCCGCAGCTTGTTGGCAATATTTAGTCCTTGAGCATGCTGATGCCCCCACCCATGTGGCACTGAGACCAAACCCGGTTCCAAGGTTTGCAACGATGCTACCGGCAAGCGGATCTTGCCCGCTGCAGAGCTAATATCAACAGCACTCCCTGCTGAAAGCTTTAAGACCGCCAAATCGGCTGGGTTCATATAAGCCACATTCGTTTGTTCGTTATCGCCTCGCGTCAAAGAAGCCACGTTCTGAGTCCAACTATTGTGCGTGTTGTGGCGTCGCTTTGAGATCAGTCTGAAGTAACCCGGCGTTGCGGTATCGCTATCGGGTGTTGCCAGCGCTGCCAACTGCGCCACGAAATCTGGGGGTGCCAGCTGTACTTTACCGCTTTCGGTAGTAACGCGTTTCCCCAAAAAACTACCGGGCTTGGTGCTGGCCATCGGGTACCCATCGGGATGATCGAGCAACTCCTGAAAACCCGGTGCCTTATTAAATTTTAGAATGCGGTTGAGCAGCCAGCGCTGAGGGAAACCCCGACCACGCAATGAACCCAGCCAAGTGAGGCCACTCAAAACGCGCTGAACCAACTTGGAACCAAACAGTCCCACCCCGCTGGCTGACGCCAGTTGTGTGTAAATTGTTGCCTCGTCGCGAGTCTCTCCGGGAGGTGCCAGTACAGCTTCAGTTGCTGCCAAATAGGGGATCGATTGCAAGCCTAAAAACAGCGGAAAAACAAAGGGCAGATCAGGTCGCTCTAACGGCGAAGTCGCCGGAAGGACATAATCTGCCAAGCTGGCCGTCTCATTTAAATAAATATCAGTCACGACCAGAAGCTTCAACTTTTTGAAGGCACAACGAAGGCGCTCGGCATTGGGCATTGTCATCAAAGGATTGCCCCCCGTTACAAATAAGGTTGAAACCTGCTCTTTTCCCGGAGTCAGAATTTCATCAGCCAATATGCCGCCCGGCATGGCGCCATTGAGACTGCGAAAATCGCCAACCCTAGAGCGCGTATCTCGGGCGAACAACCCCTTGCGCTTGGCGTAGGCCGCGAAGTCAAAGATTCCCTCACCGATCAAGTGACCGCCTTCCCGATCCAAGTTCCCACTAAGGGCAATGATGACCTCAACCAACCACTGAGCTAGGGTGCCCTGCCCCCCCATACCCAATCCCGTACCCGTCGCGATGGCAGCACCTTTTGCGCGGCAAAACGCACCAACAAGATCTCTTAATTGATCTGGGGAAATACCGGTTATCGAGGCAGTACGTTCTGGGGCCCAATCGCTGACAAGCGACTCGAGTTGGTCGATGCCATCAAAATACTGTGCGTCCAATGTTTTTACCGGGGGGTAAAGATCAACCAGTGTGTGTAAGAAACTGAGCAGAAAATACACGTCACTTCCGGGGCGAATAGCCTGATACTCTCCGGCTACTTTTGCGGTCTCAGTCTCTCGAGGATCAACAACCACAACTCGACCACCCCGACTTACAATACTTTTAAGCCTTTTTACCGGATGAGCGACTTGCAGAAACGTCCACTTGGAAACAACCGGATTGGTCCCGAGAATCAGTAGAAATTCAAGCTTTTCTAAATCAGGGAAGGGTTGCGTAAACGGGAAACCATAGATTTCTTGGGCTGCAGCAAAGCGATGTGCGCAATCTTGCGTTGCTGAGCTATAAACATTGCGCGAGCCAACACCCTCCATAAAACCCTGAGCAAAAATGGGGTGCAGCAAACTAAAACCTGCCGCTGTCCCGACGTACATGCCAACCCGGTGGGGACTCACCTTGCGCTCCGCGCGCACAATAGCGCCGATTTCTTTAAGCGCTGTCTGCCAGCTCACCGGTTCATATTGATCACCTACGCGTTTGAGAGGTGTTGTTAAGCGATCAGGTGAGCTATACATCTCACCCTGAGCCAACCCCTTCATGCATGCAAAACCGAGGGTTCCATGATGCCCTTTACGCGGCTCTATGCGCGCTACAGCACCGGCTTCGACGGATACCTCCAGTGCGCAGCTTGCCTCACAAATTCGACAGAAAGTTTGCTTCTTCAAAGACTCAACCTTCATCCAGCAATTAATCTAGACGGCGCTCCATATCTGCGGCGTGTTCAAGATGTCGTAAGCACCAACAGACCAAAGCCTACACCAAAATACGGCCACGCTGCTCAGTGAACTTCAAGGGCTCAAAACACGGATGTTAGCATCTGGCTGGCTGGCCCACTCAGTCCAAGAACCATCGTACACTCGAGCTGTGATGCCCAAGTGATACAACGCCAAAGCCAGCACGCAGGCCGTTACACCGCTACCGCAAGTCGTAATAATGCCCTGCTCGATGGATAAGGAATCGCCAAAAATATTTCGCAGCTGATCTTTTGATTTAAACCCACCGGTCGCCGATTCAATCAGCAGGTTAAATGGAATATTAATAGCACCGGGCATATGCCCACTCGGGAGGTTCGGTCGGGGCTCGGGTTCTGCACCAGAAAAACGCCCTGCCGACCGCGCATCAAAAATAGTGACATCCTGCGCCCTAACAGCACCATCAACGTCTCGATAGGAGGCAAAAAGCGCATCATTAAAAGCTGCCGAGTAAGGTTCCGTTTGCAATGCAGGGGCCTCCCCAGGGCTCGTAGGCAGGTTAGCGGCCTCCCATGCCGGCAGCCCGCCCTCCATAATCGCCACCCGCTCATGCCCAAACAGACGAAATAACCACCAAACTCGGGCCGCAGTAAACAAGCCCTGCGTGTCATAGATAACAACAAAATCGGTGTTTTTTATGCCCATCGCCGGCATGGCATGGGCAAATTGCTCTGCCGTGGGGCAGGTGTGAGGAAGTGCTGCCGCAGTATCTGCCACTTCTTCAATATCGAAGAACACAGCACCGGGAAGTGCTTTCTCCGAAAATTCAGCGCGAGCATCTCGCCCGGCGGCAGGCATGTGCCAAGAGCCATCAATAATGCTAATCCCCGGCGCCTCAAAATTGGCTAGAACCCAGGGGACACTTACGAACGCGGGATTAGACATAAAAAGCCTCTGTTATGTAGGTCGTGAACAACCCGTCAAGATCGAGAGCCAAGATACACTTTTACCTGCCGAAATTCCTGAGATTCATCGAGGTCGGGAAAAGTGTAACCGCTGCTAGCACTCAGCAGCCGATAGTTCTCAGCTCCGAAGTTCCGTATTCGTGAATCAGCGACCAGCACTGAAGGCGCGCGGTCAAGAAATACCTGTAGCCAAGCCAAATTCGCTCGATCATAAAGGACGTCAGAAGCCAAGATAGTATCGATTTCACCGCTATAGCCGTCCAATGACGGGGCACATTCGAGCACCACATCGTTTAACTCTGCATTACAGGCACATGCAAGCAGCGCGAGTGGGTCAGTATCGCAGACCACTACCGCCTTTGCGCCCGCAATTGCGGCTGCCACTGCAACAACACCCGAACCGGCGCCAAAATCTAGCACTCTGCGCCCTTTTACATACTGGGGATTATCCATGATAAATCGAGCCAGCACCTGCCCAGATGCCCAACAAAACGCCCAATACATTGGGGTATTCATGATGCTGACGACTGTGTCGCTGTCGAGCAAATGCTGGGGGTAAGACTCTTGCAGCAGCGCGAGCCGAATCCTCGGAACCTCAGGAAGTGCAACGACCTCCAGTGCAGCATTTGGTATTACAGCACTGAGCCGGCGGCTTAATTCAACGCGTGTCATAGAGGATCCTATTGCGACCCAAAACCCACAGCATGTTGCGGCATTGACACGCGTTCAAGGCTTTTAATTAGACGCAAAGACATTATGGGTCGTGCGCCGCTCCCACCTTAGGCTGCTGAAAGCGAGTGCCACGGGCAAGAAGACCGCGCATCTAGGCCGACTTCAGATTACTCGGCACGCAGCAACAGCGTTTTTAATTCGCCGTTGCCCAACCAGGCCTGGCCTGACTGGCCCGATAATCCGGACAACAGCAAAGATGTTTGCAGCGACGAAGACAGTGCAGTCGCCATCATTCGTTGCTGATAAGGAAGTTGCTGTTCATAGACCGGCAACGCTGCCTCCAGGCTTTCTGCACCGTCAATTCTTTCAACAAAGCCGCGCAAATGCGCCTCTAATGCATTAACCAGCTCTGAATCCTCAGCAACCTCAGGGGCAAGATTGACATCCCAGGTCATGTCGGTGCGTAGGTCGCACCGCGCTACCCAGCGCCCCGCTAAGCGGTCTCCCCACTCTTGAGGAGAAATCAGTGACAATCTCCAGCCTGCGTCCTGTCGATACAGAAAGTAGGTTTTACCCGGAACCACCCTAAAATCGAACCGGGCCGACAATACCAGTGTCGAAAGACAAAAATCTCTGAGAATGGCTTCTCCGGACTTTTTATCAACGGACCAGGGCTGCAACGCATTTAACGAGTCTAAAATTGGAACGAGCCCTTTGCCCTGAGGATTACCCTCGGGAATAACCGGATGCGTCATTAGGCTAACTCAGGTTGCAGCGCAACGATTGCCGAACGCAAAGCCGCAGGAATAGGACACGGTTTTCGATCACTCTTATCGACAAAAACGCTGACAAAACTTCCTCGAGCCGCGACCTCCCCCGTTCGCCGGTTTGTCATTTCCCATTCTGAGGTTAGGCTACTGTTACCCAACTTAGTAAAAGCAACACCAACATCTACCCAGTCGCCCGGTAAACATTCGCTAACAAAGTCGATGTTGGCGTTCACTGTAAACGTGAGCGTAGGCTGCTCATGAATTTTGTTGAAGTCCCAGCCAAGCTCCGCCCAAAAGTCTGCTGACACCTCATCGGCTAAGACCAAATAGGTTGCAAAATAAGCATGGCCATTAGCGTCCGTGTCTGCAAAGCGAACTTTTTGCTCGCCAACGTACGGGTACGACATAGTAAACCTCGATTTTTCATACACATTTATTGGCACGTACCGCCCGCTCTGCAGAATGCCTCGAGAGATTAATGAAAACCCTTCTCTGGCCTGCACGGGCGCTGCTACATACCCCCAATCCGACGCTCCCCGGTTTTGCTCCGGTTGTAGAACGCGTTAGGTATCGTAATACTGTCAGAGTACGAAAGAGGAGCGAAATTCGATCAATCTAGCGCAAACTTCTCGCCCTAGTACTAGACCTACTGCCAGCCCTAATAGATGCGACGGCAAGACTCCCTTGCCACAACTGATTACCGGCACGCAAAGGAGTAAAGTCGGTCTGGTGACACTGTGCACGATACGAGGAATCCCCCGTTTTGGGACAACAATCAGCAAAGACACCTTCTGAACCTGAGTCTACTCGGGGAATCAGCCGGGGCATGGCAATTATTGCCTGGATCATTTTTCTCGGCATGATGACTGCATTTTTTCAGGGCAAGCTAGATGACCGAAGCAACCCCAACAGATCCGTGAATTCCAGTAGAGGCGAGGACGGACGCACCGAGGTGGTTCTCGAGCGAAACCGTATGGGACATTACGTCGCCAACGGCACTATTAACGGTGTTGGTGTCACATTTCTACTCGATACCGGTGCTACTGGTGTCGCGATTTCACCTGAGTTAGCTCAACGAACCGGGGCACCGCGAGGTCAATCTATTTTGACGAGGACCGCTAACGGCACCGCCCAAGGCTTTTTGACAAGACTCAATTCGGTGCAGTTGGGAGCCATTGAGCAAAATAATGTGCCCGCTCAAATCGCCCCGGGGCTTGCCACTGGTCAGGTTTTACTCGGCATGTCATTTCTAAAGCACTTAGAAATGGTTCAGCGAGGCGATACCCTTACGCTTCGGCAATAGTGCCTAGGTCATGGGTTCTACTTACCGTCAAAACCCTTTAATATTCCCCGCGCAGAATTTCACGATCCCTAGCCCTTTGGAGCCCGTAATACGATGAATAGCAATTTCGCCATACTCCTGTTTATGCTCGTAATCTCCGGCCTGATATGGGCGGGCATGAATAATAATGACCCTAGCTGGAGTGGCAACAAAAACCAGTGCATTGATGAATGCTACGCCGATTGGAAAGCTGAGAATGGCGGCAGCATTGCTGATGTTGAACGCGTAAAACAGGAAGCCTTAGCGGCTGCCTCCCCAGCTGCACTGGGTGAAAAATACTATGGTCAATGTGTCGCCTGTCACGGTGGCAATGGTGGAGGCGGCATCGGGCCTCAACTACAAGGGCAGCCCGGTTCGGATATTGCAATGAAATTAACGGCCTATCGCGCTGGAGAGCAACGTGGCGGGCAGTCTGCCATGATGTGGCCAGTCGCCAAGCCCATGGCTGATTCCGATATCGAAAACCTTGCCGCGTATATTTCAACACTCTAATTAAAGACGACGAGCTGGGGCAAGGTAGTGCCGATGGGCACCACCACCCCACTCAAGCTCTCACCGCAAGCAGCAGATCAACGGAGCCCGCAATTGCTGGGCACGTCGAGGGTCCAAGAGGGTCACCACAAAGCCCTGAAACGTCCAATCGCCACCTATAGCAACTGCCCTGTGCGCGCTTAAGGACGCAAGTTTTTGTCGCTAATCATGCGCCAAGCCCATTACCCAGAAAAGTGACCTAGGTCGAGCCCAGAATGCTCAAACCTCGACGGCATTGGCCTGCGACCTGCGTCCAAATTCCCACGCTATCACCGCCAAACTAGCCGCACACCATGCGCAGGCCGCGATTAGCCAGCCCTCACTCGGCGTTACAACGGCCAAAGCAAATACGACTGCGATCAAACGCGGTAGATCGAGCAAACACAATGTCGAAAAACGCCATGGCTGTAACCAGCCGGCAGTCACGATTCCCGTCCAGACCAGCAGCAGCCACCATATCCAGTAACCCTCGGGAGACAAAGGCTCTAGTTGCCCCCAGAGCAGCAATGCCGTCGCGGCAAGCAACTGCAAACCTCCGTAAACCGTTCGGGGCATGGAGACTTGAGGGTCAAAACGCTCGAACTGTGTAAGGTCGGCTTTTTCACGCGGCCAACTTCTACGCACATCGCTGGGTTGCCAACCCGTGCGCGCCCACAACACCCGGAGTCGATCCGACCAGCGAGTAGTTCGACGCATGTCATCAAACATATCCTTATAAACATGCGTCAAAGCCACGAGGGGGTTCCAACTTCGAATAGGGCCCCGGATACCATAAACGCAGGGTTCGTTCGGTAATTCCCGTTGATAAGTGCCGAATAGACGGTCCCAAACAATAAACACGCCGCCATAGTTGCGATCCAGATAGCAATCGTTCTGAGCGTGATGGACGCGGTGATTAGAAGGCGTCACGAATGCCCGCTCCATCAAACCCAGCTCGGGAATATGCTGTGTGTGCACCCAAAACTGATAAATAAGGTTCAGTGCCCCGACCGTTACCACCATCTCGGCGGGAATACCCAGCAGAAACAAGGGAACGTAAAAAACCCAGCCCAACACAAACCCTGTACTGGTCTGGCGCAAAGCGGTAGACAGGTTGTAATCCTCGCTCTGATGATGAGCAATATGCGCTGCCCAAAAAAACTGTCGTTCGTGACCTATTCGGTGCTGCCAGTAGTAGCATAGATCGTACAGCACGAATGCGATCACCCAAGCCCCAAGGGAATCTACTGACCACTGCGTAATCGCCGTCTGTTTTGCCGCCCAGGCATAAACAAGCCCCCCCACGCCAAGCACTACGAACTTTCGAGCCTGGCTGAGAATTCCCAACATCAAGCTACTGAAAGCATCGTTTAAGCGATATGTATTCCGGCCCCGAACGATGCCAAAAACAAGCTCAAACGCCATCGCTAGCAAGAAAAAGGGAACTGCGAGCTGAATAAGATCCACTGTTAATGACTTTCCTCAAAAATTGAGCGCTGGGGCCCCATAGAGCCCGGCGCGTTTCGCTGTCACTATAGAACAAACCGATCAAACGCGGCACCACTTACCAAAGAAACCGAGGCTGGGCCTGACCTGCCTGTTACCATTGGTGCCGTCACATCGACACCAGCGAATCCTTAAATTACAGGGCAAACTTGGTCTAGCCCCCCATAATTTTCGTAATCATTCGAGTTAGGTAGTTGCTAATACGCCGAACGCCGCAACCTCTCTGGTCGCAGCGCTGCCTGGCGGTAGGGTACCTAAACAGCCTTTGCAGACAGAAGAACCCCCGTACCTCGGAGTCAATATGCACAAGTTTTTTGCGCCACTCATTTTTTCCCTAGCATTGCTTGGGCTTCCTGCCTCCCTTTCAGCTTGGGAAGCAACAATAGAGCGAGACATTTGGGGCGTGCCGCATATTAAGGGCGCTACGGACGCCGATGCTGCCTATGGACTGGGTTACGCAATGGCTGAAGACACCTGGAAGGTTATCGAAGCCATGATCCCTTACTACCGAGGTAACGCAGGGAGCTTCTTCGGTCCAGACGCCGCCAAGCAAGATTACGTAGTCCATTGGCTAGGACTCTGGGACGATCTTGAGCTGCGCTACGAAAGTGATTTAAAGCCAGAAACTCGGGAGTACGTGGAAGCCTATGCGGCGGGCATAAACCGCTATGCCGAGGAACATCCGGAGGCGGTTTCACTCGATGTATTACCCGTCACTGGTAAGGATGTTATTGCCGGTCACATGCTGCGACACCCGCTATTTTATGGCTTCCAAAGTACAGTGACCGAATTGTTGGGAGAAACTCGGGCCCGCCCGATCGCTACCGCGGGCAGCGTCACGCTAAACGAACAGCCCATCGGCTCCAATGCTATTGCCGTAGGACCCAAGCGAAGCAATGACGGCTCGACGATGCTGGTGATTAATTCCCATCAACCATTGACCGGCCCGGTGGCATGGTATGAGGCACACCTCCAGTCTGAGACTGGCCTCAATGTAATGGGAGGCCTGTTTCCCGGCGCCCCCGCTATTGGAGTGGGCTTTACACCGGAAATTGCTTGGGGAGCAACGGTCAATAAACCCGATCTTGTCGATGTCTTCGTTTTAGATGTCGACCCAGAGGATGAGAACCGATACCGACTTGACGGACAGTGGCTGGAATTGGAACAAAAACCCGTGAAAATAAAAGTGCTTATCTGGGGTTTTATTCCGTGGTCTGTCACGGAAACCGTCTATCGATCGGTGCACGGCCCCGTGCTGAAGACCTCTCACGGCACCTATGCTGTGCGCTATGCGGGCATGGGCGAATTAAAACAAGTCGAGCAATGGCGGGCCATGAACCGCGCACGGAGCTTTGAAGCTTGGCAGGATGCCATGGCGCTGAATCATATTCAGAGCTTCAACTTCGTATTCGCGGGCGAGGCCGGCAACATTCACTTCATCCATAATGCGCAAATGCCGAAACGCGTCCCCGGCTGGGATTGGTCACAATATCTGCCGGGAGACCGCTCTGATCTCATCTGGAAAAGCTACTACGACACCCGAATGATGCCGCAGGTCACCAACCCTGATTCAGGCTTCCTACTCAGTACGAACCAGTCACCCTTCGCCATTACCGAGGCCGGAAGTAATCCTGACCCCAGCAGCGTCGCGCCCAATGGCGGCTGGCAAACCCGCATGACCAATCGCGCTGTACGTGGACTCTCGCTTTTTGCCCAACACAACACCGTTTCAGAGCAGCAGCTTTTAGACATCAAACACGACCATGTTTATGACGAAAATTATCGAGGAATGGATTTTCTCCGTCAGGTGATTGCACTGCAGCTGACCGATCCACAAATGTTGGAGGCTCAGCGAGCGATTAGGGAGTGGGACCGCGCGACCGATAAAGGCAATCAAAATGCACCTTTGGGCGTTTGTATTCTTGCGGCTGAATGGCTGTCAGAGAGCGGAGGCACTGAAATACCAGACCCACAAGCAACGTTAAAAGACTGTGCTCAACAAGTCGTTGAAATGACAGGAAGACTGCGTCCGACTTGGGGCGAAGTCAATCGGCACGGACGCGGCGACACCCACTACGCCATGGCAGGTGGACCTGACACGCTCAGAGCAGCCTACGCAGCGCCGGGCGGGGAAGATAAAACGTTTAATCGTGTAACGGGAGGCGATGGGCTGTATTACTTAGTCCGCTGGGACGCCGATGGCAAGCAGAGCATTCAGGGAACGCATCAATACGGTAACCATTTTGATGACCCCCTAGACCCTCACTTTCATGACCAGACGGAAGACTTCGCGAACGAAGTCTTACACAAAGCCCTGTTTCGTAGCGATGACCGTTCGGCGCAGATAGAGCGCCGCTACACCATTGCCAGTGGGAACTAGATCCTACGGGATCTGCAGCACAACATGTGAAGCGCACATCATTGTTGGTGCTTTGGGTGTAGTCCCATCAAATCGCTGCAGCACGCCAGCTCGCTTGATTAATCGCCTCCTTGGCATCGAGCTCTAGTGCTTCTTCTGCCCCCCCCACCAGCTCAGACGAAATATTACGAGCCTGCAGCTCATCGTGCAGGGCCCTGAGAGGCTCTTGGCCTGCACAAATAATGACCGTATCAACGTCTAGGGTTCGAGGCTGATTCCCAATTAATACGTGCAAGCCACCATCATCAATGCCCACATACTCGACGCTGTTTAGCATATTAACGCCGCGGCGCCCCAGAGTAAGACGGTGAGTCCAGCCCGTCGTCTTGCCCAGACCTCGGCCGACTTTAGTCTCCTTGCGCTGCATCAACCAGACTTCGCGATCGGCTTTAGCAACAACAGGCTCCACGCCCGTCACACCACCCCGAGGATGATTCTCAAAATCGACACCCCACTCCTTCGCGAACACATCGATATCAACGGCCGCCGAGGGACCGTCATGAGTGATGGTGTCGGTCACGTCAAAGCCAATGCCCCCTGCTCCAATGACGGCCACCTTTTTACCAATGGGTCGAGTGCCGTTAATAGCATCGATGTAACCCATTACCATCGGGTGATCGATGCCCGGGATATTGGGCTGGCGCGGGACGATACCTGTTGCAACCATCGTGTGGTCAAAGTTACCCGCCGCGATAGTGTCAGCATCGACCCGGGTATTCAGTTTTACGTCGACACCTAATTTTTCAAGCTGCTTTTTGTAGTAGCGAATTGTCTCGTGAAACTCCTCTTTACCAGGCACCTGCTTGGCTAAATTAAACTGCCCACCCACTTCGGCTGAGGCGTCAAACAAGGTCACACGATGCCCTCGCTCTGCCGCAACGGTTGCATATGCCAAACCCGCAGGCCCTGCGCCCACCACCGCCACCGACTTGGGATTATCAGTAGGATTGTAGTTAAGCAGTGTCTCGTTGCACGCTCGGGGGTTTACCAAGCAAGACGTGGTTTTAAAGCTAAACGTGTGATCTAAACAAGCCTGATTACAGGCAATACAAGTATTGATCTCGTCCGCTGCACCGGCATCAGCCTTACGCATAAACTGACTGTCGGCCAGCATGGGTCTCGCCATAGAAACTAAATCGGCATCCCCCTGCTCCAGCACCGATTCGGCGACGTCGGGGGTATTAATTCTGTTAGAGGTGATTACCGGTATCGAGACCTCATTACGCACTCGATGGGTAACCCCGGTGAAAGCGGCACGGGGAACCATGGTGGCTATGGTAGGCACCTGAGACTCGTGCCAAGTAAAGTGCGTTGAGATCATGGTGACACCAGCGCTTTCGAGTTCTCGAGAAAGCTCAGCCACCTCATCCCAACTCATACCACCCTGCAACATATCCATCGCAGCAATGCGAAAGATCACGATAAATTCGTTACCGACGGCCTCACGTACCCGGCGCACAACCTCGAGAGGAAAGCGCATACGGTTGGCATAACTGCCGCCCCACTGATCGGTGCGCTGATTGGTTTTCTCCACTAAAAACGTCGACAGCAGATAACCTGCAGAACCAATAATTTCGATACCATCATAGCCCGCGCCTTGGGCCAATTTGGCGCAGTTTGCATGATCAGCTATTTGCTTCTCTATCCCGGCCTCATCGAGTTCTAGAGGCGTGTAGGCTCCAATGCGTGACCTAACGGCCGAGGGAGCGACAAGCTGCTCGTTGTAAGCAAGGGGGCCCATGTGCAAAATTTGCATGCAAATTTTTACCTCAGGCGCGGCTTTGTGCACCGCATCGGTTACCCGTCGGTGGCCCTCAGCTTCCTCGGCGTTATTGAGCTTGGAAGCGGAGAAAGCCGGATTACCCTGCTCATCTTTAACAACAATCCCGCCCTCTTCGTTGGGTGAGATACCACCCGTGATAATCATACCGATGCCACCCGCTGCGCGTTCGGCATAGAAGGCAGCCATGCGATCAAAACCGTCGGGCATTTCTTCTAGGCCGGTATGCATAGACCCCATAATGCTGCGGTTCCTAAGCTGCGTGAAACCCAGATCCAGTGGCGCAAAAAGGCGAGGATAATGTGCGTGCCCGCTAAGTTCTGTTGCCGCTTCCATAGTATGCTCCGTGTCTACTACTTTTCGTTAATCGTTAATCGTTAATCGTTTGGTCGCAGGGGATCTATCAATGTCAATTAACCTATACGACGCCAGTGTTTTATCGTATCTGCAAACGGTAAAAGCTGTTTCAAAAACCCTCAAACTTGCCGAAGAAGCGGCCGCTGACAACATATTAGACCTCGAGTCGACCCTAGATTTTCAGCTAAGAGACAACATGCTGCCTTTCTCTTTTCAGGTCATCTCTGTTTGGCATCATTCTCTGGGCGCACTCAAGGGCATGAAGGCGGGACTATTTGAACCACCACCAAAAGTTACCGACCTTTCATGGTCAAAGCTCAAAGAGCTGCTTAAAGAAGCTGAAGACTACCTTGTCGAGCAAGATCCAGACACCATTAACGCACTGATGGGTAAAGATATGGTTTTCCGGGTTGGGCAGCGTGAGATGCCTTTCACAACTGAGGGCTTTTTACTGAGCTTTTCCCTACCCAACGTGCATTTTCACGCCGCGACAACATACGCGATATTGCGCCATCTCGGTGTCACTCTGGGCAAGCTCGATTACCTTGGAGACATGCGCTTTAACAGCTAATCCAGGTCGCCGACGTCAAATCAGCAACCACCCCCCGTGTAACCAGTGTGTCTAAATGGCACCGCTGTCACGGAGCTTGGCCTCATCTAGACCCAACGCCTGCACAATTTCCGCAGTGTGCTGCCCCGGTACCGGACACGCCCCAACGGTTGGCTTTGTCACACTAAACTGCGGTGCAGGCGCAGGCTGAACCACTCCCTCGCGGGTAATAAAAGTCTCCCGCGCAACATTGTGTGGGTGTTCGACCGCCTCGGTTAAATTGAGCACAGGCGCAAAACAGACGTCAGTACCCTCGAGCAAAGCACACCAGTCGTCGCGGGTTTTTTCGCCAAATAATTCGGCCATGCGCAGCTTTCCAGCGGGCCACTGCGTTTTATCCCACTGATCCGCGAATAAAGGATCATCTCCAAGCCCCAAACGTGCAATGAGGTCGCCATAAAATTGCGGCTCAAGGGGGCAAATTGTAATGTATTGGCCGTCAGAGCAAGCGTAGGTATCGTTCCATGGCGCACCAAAATCTGCCCATCCGGAACCTGGCTCATCGCTGATCTGGCCAGTGTTGTGCATCATGCGCAGCAGTGATGAGATGTACGCCGAACCATCGGTAATCGCAGCGTCGACCACCTGTCCTTGACCGGTTTTTTGAGCATGGAACAAGCCGCTGAGCAAACCAAAGATTAATATCATGGTTCCCCCGCCAATATCCCCAACCAATGTGAGTGGTGCGGAGGGCACACGGTCTGTACTGCCGCCCGGCCACAACGCACCGCTAAGGGCAATATAGTTGGGGTCGTGTCCTGCTGCATGAGCCAAGGGGCCACTTTGGCCCCAGCCGGTCATGCGACCAAAGACCAGACGAGGATTGCGTGCTAAACAGACATCAGGGCCCAGCCCCAAGCGCTCCATAACACCGGGACGAAACCCCTCAATCAATAAATCGCTGTCAGCCACCAGTTCCAGAACTAGCTCAACACCGGCAGGATTTTTGAGGTCAACAGCTACTGAACGTTTGCCCCGATTGTAAAACGTATGCGCCGCCATCTGTTGACTGGTTGGGGCCGCATTGGCGTTTGGCGATCGTCGCTCGATTACGGTGACTTCAGCGCCCATGTCAGCCAGCATCATCCCCGCACAGGGACCGGGGCCAATGCCCGCCAATTCAACAACTTTGACACCCGCGAGTGGTCCTTGGGACATTGAAAACTCCTAATGTTTTTAGAGGGTTTGTTTAGCCGAAATCTGAGCTAGCTTTCACCAGTGTCGCTCTAGGCCGCTAGCAAATCACGACCAATAATAAGCTTCATAATTTCGCTGGTACCGCCGTAAATACGTTGTACCCGTGCATCGGCATATGCTCTGGCTATAGGGTATTCGGTCATATAACCATAGCCGCCATGCATCTGCACACAATCGTCCACTACCTTACACTGCAATTCTGTCGCGAGTAATTTTGCTTTGGAGGCGTCAACTGCACTAAGCGCCTTACTCAAATGTAATTCAGCGCAGCGATCGACGAAGGTGCGCATTGCTGTCACCTCAGCATCGAGCTGAGCCAATTGAAACTGCGTGTGTTGGAAGTCAGCAATGCGCTTACCGAACGCCGAGCGCTCTTTGACGTAGGCCACCGTCATTGTCAAAGCCGCTTCCGTTGCCGCTACTGCAGAGGCGGCAATCGTCAATCGCTCCTGAGGTAGTTCCTGCATCAGGTACATAAACCCCATGCCTTCCTCTCCGAGCAAATTCTCCTTGGGAACCTTCACATCATTGAAAAATAACTCTGAAGTATCCGCCGCTTTCTGGCCTACTTTGTCTAAATTGCGGCCGCGCTCGAAGCCGGGCATGCCGCGCTCGACCAATAATAGGCTAAAGGCTTTTGCACCGGCATCGGGTGCGTCATTCGTGCGGCACACCACGATAACCACATCGGCCTGCTGACCACTGCTGATAAAGGTTTTGGCACCATTAAGAAGATAGTGATCGCCGCAATCGACGGCGGATGAGCGAATACCTTGTAAGTCTGATCCGGTACCGGGCTCAGTCATCGCAATAGCCGTGACTATTTCCCCAGAAATACATTTAGGCAAAAATTTCTGCTTCTGTGCCTCATTACCGACGTTTTCGATGTAAGGCACCACAATATCCGAGTGCAAAATAAAACCGACACCCGCCATGCCCAAGTCAGACAGCTCTTCTCCCACAATGACGTTGTAACGGTAGTCAGCGCCAGCGCCACCATAAGCTTCAGACACGGTGGGGCATAAATACCCTTGAGCGCCTGCCTTCGTCCACAGGCTGCGATCTATCTCGCCATCCTTCTCCCACTGGTCGTAATGTGGAACCGCTTCTGCTTCCAAAAATCGGCGAAAAGACTCACGGAATTGCTCGTGCTCGGAATCGAATAATGTTCTTGGAATCATGATGGGGCCCTTGCCTATTCGTTTTAAAATACACTGCTTATTCAATGTTAATCGTTTTACTGCCTGCACACAGAAAGCACGTCTAGGCTCACTCAGCCAAGATCTGAACTGTTGCTGAGACCTTAGCGGCTACCAGCATTTCAACTGTTAAAAGAAGCGCTCCAAAAAACTCGGCGCCGTATGACAAAGCCCCCATGCAAAAGAAGGCAGCCGTGATTAGCGTGCATCAGGCTAACTGCAGTCAATGCCCACAGCGGGGCTTACAACTCGCTGAAGCGCAGCCAATGCCGAGAAATCCGCAAGCTTATATCAAGGGATTCCGAAGCGTAGAAAAACATACGCGAAGTTCAATTAAACTACAACGCCAGCAAATTTAATGACACCAATCGAAATCATTTAAATCCCACCTAAAAGCGTGGAATGCTAATATGCCACCTTTGTTAACAACACAGAGAGAGCTAGAGTGACAGGTGCAGATGTATTGATTGAAGCGTTGGCAGACGCGGGTGTGGAAGTCTGTTTTGCCAATCCCGGCACCTCGGAAATGCAACTGGTCGCGGCCATCGACGGCGAGCCCCGAATGCGCGCCATTCTTGGTCTGTTTGAGGGCGTCGTCACCGGCGCCGCCGACGGCTACGGGAGAATGGCAGACAAACCCGCCCTAACGCTGCTACACCTTGGTCCCGGGTTCGGTAACGGCTCTGCAAACCTGCACAATGCCCGTCGCGCCCACTCTCCAGTGATTAATATGATTGGCGACCACGCTACCTATCACCGCAAATTCGACGCGCCGCTCACCTCCGACATTGACGGATTCGCCTCCCCCGTCTCTGACTGGATTGGGCACTCTAAAAGCCCCGAGCAACTCGCCGAAATTGGTGTAGAAGCTTTAGAAGCCTCCTGTGTTTACCCGGGACAAATCGCAAGCTTTATTGCACCCGCCGATCACGCTTGGTCAGAAACGGCCGCAACGCCACCGGTAGCGTCAATAGGCGCGACGCCCTGCGTCACCGATCAGGCCATCGCCAATACCGCGCAAGCATTACGCCGCGGTGATGTTAGCGCTCTGTTCCTCGGGGGCCGGGCACTTCGAGCGGATGCATTGTGGCAGGCAGGACGCATCGCCGCAGCGACGGGTGCTCGCCTTATTAGCGAAACGTTTTGTGCGCGAATACAACGCGGGGCAGGCCGAGTTCCTGTTGAACGGTTACCTTATTTTGGGGAGCAAGCCGCTGAGTTTATACAAGATATAAACACCCTCGTAGTGGTTGGCTCTAAGGCCCCTGTTTCATTTTTTGCCTACCCCGACAAGCCCAGCTATCTCCCCTCGGATGCGACCGATGTCTTGACTCTTGCCGACGTGCGCAATGACGCGCTAGATGCCCTTACCCGACTCGCCGATGCTCTGGACGCACCACAATCTCCAAAAGTGTTGCAAGCATCGACCACCCATACGCTGGAACCCGGACCAATGAATATGTTGGAGCTGGGTAAAGTCATCGCCAACCACCTTCCCGAAAACGCGATCGTTTCTGACGAGGGTGCTACCAATGGTATGGGAGCCTTTGCTTACACCGGCTACTCGGCTCCCCACGAGTGGCTCATGCTCACCGGAGGTGCTATTGGTCAGGGATTACCATTAGCCCTTGGAGCAGCAGTAGCCTGCCCTGATCAAAAGGTTATTGCCCTGCAGGCAGACGGCGGCGCCATGTACACCGTGCAATCACTGTGGACTATGGTCCGAGAAAATCTTGACGTTACCGTTGTCCTTCTCAACAACAGCTCCTATGCCATCCTTAATATTGAAATGGAGCGCGTGGGTGTGGTGAATCCCTCTGAAAAAGCACGATCTTTGCTCGACTTGAGTAATCCTACTATCGACTGGGTACACATCGCACAGGGTATGGGTATGACTGCTCGCCGCTCAGAGAGCGTGGCTGATTTTGATCAGCAGTTTGCTGATGCGATGCAACAACGAGGCCCACACCTGATCGAAGTTATTTTACCCGGTTACGCCCATTCCAATCCTCAGGGGTAAGTTATAAAACAGAAACGCTTTCGATACCGCCACGCCTTACCCAGGCCAAAGCCTTGAAGGGGAAAGGCGATTAAACGTACGTAAAAGGCACGCTCGGGTTGAGGATTTTTATCGACACGCGGTTTAACCTCGGTACCTGGCCCACATCCCCCAAACCAACTGTGTCGATGGTATTATGGCGCCTCGGAATTATGGATCCTGCGGACATGCCCGTCCGTATACAGAAGGATCAATAGAGGGCCCCATTCATGGCTTCAACGCCTGCCAAAGCTTCCAAATCACCCCCTGACACGTGCATCACGCGGAAGGCTCGAGCTGTATTCCTGTTGTGCTTAAGTGTCATGGGGACGGCTGTTACCACGGGTTGCGGTGATACCGACGGCGACCGCGATAACGGAGCTCAGGGTTTTCGGCAGCGTAGCAGTGTCACCAATGTCGTCACCCAAGCCATTGTCGAGCAGCCACTCATCGAAACTATCCAAGCGGTTGGTACCGCAAGAGCCATACACAGCGTTGTGCTCTATCCTGAAGCTGCAGGCATCGTTCGCGCAGTACACCTCAATGCCAACACTTGGGTCGATGCCGGTGCAACATTGCTCGAGCTCGACAACCGTGATGAGCGCCTAGCCGTTGAATTAGCAGAGGTTCAACTGGCTGACGCTGAACGAGTGGTTCGGCGGTACAAGCAGGTAAATCTGGAGAACACCAATCTTCCAGAGAGTCAGGTCGACGCCGCGATAGCGACAGCCGACACCGCGCGCATTACGCTAGATCAAGCTCGAGTTAGCCTGGACCGACGTTTTATTCGAGCTCCCTTTGCGGGTGTCGTCGGTATCACGGAGATCGACTCAGGCGACCGTATCGATACCAGCACTCAAGTCACAACCCTCGACGACCGCAGCCAACTTCTGGTGAATTTTGCGGTTCCGGAGGTCTATGTGGGTAAGGTCTTATCAGGCACCGCGGTGGAAGTAAGATTGTGGGATGGTGCAGATAAACCGCTTTCAGGAGAAATTATTGCAGTCGATTCAAGAATCGACCCGACATCGAGAGCATTCACCGCCAGGGCTGCTATTGATAATGCATCGGATCAGTATCGACCGGGCATGGCATTTGAAATCAGTGTTCGCGCAGAACGGGGCGCCTTTAAAGCAGTTCCCGATGTCGCAGTACAATGGGGCGCTGATGGCGCTTATATTTGGACGTCGCTAGAGGGCAAAGCGGTGCGACGCGATGTTCAGCTGGTGAAGCGCCTTGCGGGGGAAATCTTAATAGAAGCTGATATCCCGCTGGGTACCCGCGTCGTCACCGAGGGCGTTCAAGCAGTACGAGCTGGCGCAACACTGAAAGACCTCAACCCTGTGAGCGCGGATCAGACCACTTCTAGAACTGCAGCAGAACTCAGGTCGAACTCGGACGCTCCCAATAATGGGTGATCGATTTGGCGGTGGTTTAGGTGGAGGACTTCCGGAACTCGGAGTCAAACGTCCGCTTCTTACTCTGGTATTAAATTTACTCATTGCCATGGCAGGGATTGCGGCCCTCATGGCGATTGAGGTGCGGGAGTTACCCGATGTTGATCGCCCATTGGTGACCGTCCGGGCGCAGCTCCCCGGGGCATCGCCAGAAACAATGGATGCCGAAGTAACTCGACTCTTAGAGGGTGCTGTAGCGCGAGTCACGGGCGTGCAGGAAATCAACTCCTCCAGCGAAGAAAACAATACGCGTATCTGGATCGAATTTCGCCCGGGCACCAGCGTCGATAAAGCAGCTTCAGATGTGCGAGAAGCGGTGAGTCGCATTGAGCGCGAACTCCCCGATGCCATTGAAGCGGTTTCGGTTTTTAAAGCCGATCAACAAGGAGACGAGATCCTCCGAATTGCGGTAACAGGCAACAACCTGAATGAAGAAGCCCTAGCACGGCGTATAGAACAAGATATTGTGCCGCGCTTTATCTCCCTCCCCGGGGTTGCAGATGTTCCTTTATTTGGCGCGCGGGAACGGATTCTTCGAGTCATTCTAGACCCCCTAAGACTCACGAGTTACGGATTAACAGTCACCGACGTGGCAAATGTACTTCGAGGGGCACCACTGGATGTGCCTGCGGGTAGCTTCCGAGCCGGCGAACAGCAGCTTTTAGTTCGCGCTGACGCTGCCGTCACTCGAGAGCAAGATATCGAGTCTCTGGTGATACGCAATGGCATTCGGGTGGGCGATGTAGCCCGTGTGACATTCTCTCCAGCAGATGCCAACAGTATTGTGCGCCTCAACGGCGAACGAGTTGTAGGCATTGGAATTGTCAGGCAGGCGGGATCAAACACGATAGAAATTTCTGACGGAGTTAAAGCAGCCATAGATGCCATCAATGCTGGCTCTGAAGACCTCTCACTTTCTATCATTTCTGATAACGCTGTCTTCATCCGCGGTGCTGTTAAAGAGGTGTTATTCACCCTGGGGATTGCTGTGTTGGTGGTCATTGCTACCATCAGGCTGTTTTCGGGTTCGATGCGGCTTACCTTGATTCCCGCCATTGCCATACCAATTTCATTGTTGGGTACGATGGCCGCCTGCTGGCTGCTAGGTTTTTCTATTAACATTCTCACCCTGCTCGCCTTGGTGTTGGCGACAGGGCTAATCGTCGATGATGCCATTGTGGTTCTCGAGAGTGTGCAGCGGAGACGCGCTGCCGGTGAACCTTCGAGCGTTGCCGCGGTAGTTGGCACCCGCCGTGTCTTCTTTGCAGTGATTGCGACCACGGCCGTACTCGTAGCGGTCTTTATTCCTATTGCCTTTTTGCCTGGAACGGCAGGTCGATTATTTCGCGAGTTTGGCTTGATGCTCGCTATTGCAGTTGCGGTCTCCTCTTTTGTGGCCTTGAGTTTAGTGCCCGCCGCTATGGCAAAACTTGCCGCGCATAATCCGCGCTCCCGCCGAGCTGACGCACTGGGAGCACTCCTAGGCGGGTTTTATGATCGAAGCTTGAGCCATGTGTTGCGTTGGCCGCTTATCGCTCTGTTTGTTTGTATGGGAGCTGCCAGCGCCGCCGGCGCCTTATATTGGCAGCTCGATCGAGAGTTACTCCCCTCGGAGGACCGCGGCACGCTGAATATTTTTTCCAGAGGGCCCGATGGTGTTGGCTTGGCATACGTTGAACGCCAGGGCGATCAATTAGAAAATATTTTGGTACCCCTTATCGACAATGGTGAAATCGCGAGCCTCTACACTGTAATTGGCCGGTGGGATCCTAATATCGTTTTCATCAATGCCAGACTGGTGCCCTGGGATCAGCGAGAACGCACTCAACAGGAAATTGCCGCCGAACTTAAACCTTTATTTGCCGATATCCCTGGCATGACAACACGAATTTTTAGCGGTAACTCGCTCAATATTCGCGGCGCTTCTACCGGAGGTATTAGCCTCGCGCTGCTGGGGACTGATTACGACAGTTTGTTTGCCTCGGCGAGAACCTACAGCGACGCCATTCGTGAGCAGCTCGATAGCGTCAGCAGGCCGAGAGTGAGCTACGACCCGTCGCAGCCCCAACTCTCGGTGCAAATAGACCGTGAACGTGCTTCTGATTTAAATGTGTCACTTGACGATGTGGCTCAAACTCTGCGAGTTATGGTCGATGGCTTTCGGGTCGTCGATCTTAATGTCGATGATCAAACCGTACCCATTGTGCTTGAGGCCGGCGCCGACAAAATCAATGATCCTAGTGACTTGGTTAACTTGTATATCCGCACTGACGGTAATGCCGTTATTCCACTGTCTAGTGTCGTAACCCTCGCCGAACGTGGTGTCGCCGGTCAGCTAGATCGACGAGTACAACGGCGCGCCATCGAAATTGACGTTGAGGTGCAACCCGGCGTTGCCCTACAAACGGCTATTGATGACCTGATGACGCTGGCAACAAAGGTACTCCCTGCCGATGTCTCGATAATTACCCGCGGTGAAGCTGCAGCTCTCGATGAGGCCACCCGAGACACGCTGATGAGCTATGGTTTTGCGCTACTGGTGGTCTTTTTAGTACTGGTTGCACAGTTTGAAAGTGTCACATCAGCTGTGGTCATTATGACCATCGTACCCTTCGGACTCGCCGCTGCTATTTTCGCGCTGTTTATGACGGGCACCTCCCTCAACATTTACTCTCAAGTTGGGTTAGTGATGCTTATTGGCTTGATCGCGAAAAACGGCATTTTACTCGTCGAGTTCGCTGATCAGCTGCGGGATGAAGGCCTTTCAGTTCGAGAAGCGATCACAGAGGCCGCCCACACCCGACTGCGCCCTATCGCCATGACCTTGGTCTCAACGATTGTGGGGGCGCTGCCCTTAATATTAGCCTCGGGCCCTGGGTCCGAAGCCCGAGAGGCCGTGGGCTGGGTGGTTTTTGGCGGACTAGGCTTGGCGGCGATTTTTACGCTCTACCTGACACCGGTGGTGTATTTAGGCATTGCTCGGCTTGCAAAGCCTCGGGGCACCGCAAAGAAACGATTGGAATCAGAGCTGGCCAGTTTAAACAGCTAGCGGCCACACTGGCCGCTCTCATAACAGGCATGAGAAACCGATACAGCGCACCGATAAAACGGCATCCGACTCATAATCGGCAGGTCGAAGGTTCAAGTCCTACTGGGCCCACCATATTTCCTTGATGTGCTTCGTGTTCCTCTATGAGCGACCAGTCGATTCTGGATGGCGGGATGAAGAGCCAGGGTCGAGGTTAGTCAATAAATTGATTCAGCGCGGCTGCGTATTCTTCTTCCAACTGGCGAGCATATTCAGGCAAGTTTTGTTTGGTGAAATATTTCGTCATGCTTTCTACCTGCCTGCTGTGTTGCTTTAGCGTGGCTTTTTCATGAGCGGCGTATCGCAGGCTCAACATTGCGTGCTCGAACTTCGCATGGTTATTTATTCTTGGCGAAACCATACCTAAGCACATAACGTAAAACTGCTCGAAGAACTCCGCCCTTCCTGTGAATCTGCGGGATGCCTTTGAGATATACATACATTCATGCCATTCCGCATCACGAATTGCGACATACAAAGACTCCAGGTTTTGATCGTATTCTCCGTAACTGAACGGACACTCGAACGTTATGGTGAGCTCTAAATCACCTCTTCTCACTTTGAGTGAGGTCGGCTCTCCTTTTTTTACACTTGTCGTATTACCCCAAGGGCGGCCATCTTGTTCAATAATGTGGTCTCCTGGGAGTAATCCCGCTAGCCTACTGCTGATTCCAACCCCATCAATTATTCCTGAAGAAGTGTTAACGAAATCTTCCATGCACGTTTCGGGTGGGACTGACTTATCTGAATCGATTCGGCCCTGCAGAAAATCCATGTATGGTTTGCGCATCAGCAGATTCGTGAGAGAGGACAGTTGATCCTCGGCCTTCTGGGAGGCCTCCTCCTTTTCGTATTTCTCCAGTAAGCGGTCAGTATCTTCCACCAAGTCTCGAACCCTTTGGTCGCGCTCGGCTTCGCGTCGTGCGTTGATAGCGTCAGTGTTCTGGCAAAAGCCACCGCTCAAGTATTCCCAACCGGGTGGGCAAAAAGGAGAATTTGCGTTGGCCTTGATCATATCTTGAGCGGTGAGCTGAGGAGCGCCCACAAGGAAACCAAAGCCGCAGATTACGAGCAAAAATCCCCGAAAATTCATCATTAATGTCATCCACCTAAATTGTTGAAGATCCCTAGCTTACCGTTTGGCAATCTCTAAGATACTTCTTAGCAATTTTTCCCATAAAAACAATTAGACGCAGGTAATGGAGGGACCCCTTGGCTTCTATAGACCCTTACGGTTCTCCCAGGGACTCAAGTGGTCCCCCAGACCAGATGTTCATCATTCATTAATAATCTATTAATGGATGACCCCTCCTATAAGACCCTCAGGTGTCCCTGCAGACCATTCAGTCCTCTGGTCCCTGATGGTATTCTACGAGATATCTCTGGAATCGCTCGTATCGATCCTTATAGCTATCAGTTCTCTCAACCGAGTTCGCGATCTCCTTAAGAGCTTCAACAGGGTTGATTTGCTTATCTATGCACACCTGTCGAAAGACAGCCTGCACAAGGCAGCCAACAGTGCTTCCAAGCAGATCATGGCGGCAATGGGAGCATGATTGGCCACC
Organism: marine gamma proteobacterium HTCC2080; assembly: GCA_000169115.1. Lineage (GTDB taxonomy): Bacteria > Pseudomonadota > Gammaproteobacteria > Pseudomonadales > Halieaceae > Luminiphilus. Next base: position 11,013 of record AAVV01000008.1, on the reverse strand, counting down.
ACTCGGGACCCTTCGGGGTTCCGGGTCTACTCTTTTTTTTTTTTGCAGAGCACCCAAGAGGAAAACCTCAGAAGGTTTGAAATCACTGATTTGAACCGGGGAAATCCTTGCATAACGCTGCTATTTGGAGGGATAGAGGGGGACGAGTGCCATCCTTGATATAGCCGCACCATCAGATCATCCGATTTGCTGGCAAATCCATACAGTACCTAAGGAACAGCCGAAATATGGCGAGCAGGGGAATGAAGAGTAGATGATAAGTGGTGGATTATTTTCTATATTTTTCTGATGCCGACGTGAATTTCAATTCGATATCTCTGCCTGATAATCCAAGTAGGCCCCATAGGTTTTACCCCCACCCATAACTCCCCCTTGCAGGCTCAATCCATCATCAGAGCTGCCTTTGGCAACTTTTGAAATTTCTATAGGGCTCTGTGCGGACATATCCGTAACCTTAATGAATAGACGCTAAGTTTTGACTTTTGATCCTACGTCACTTGCAGTACTCACTCGAAACAGATGGAACACCCAGAATAACTGCCGGCCTTCGAGTACTATCGAAAACTAAACACCATCGCGTAGGCGAAAAACCGACCGTAACCATTCCCAAAAAGACCGTCTTGCTACAGAGGATGATCGAAGCTCAAGTGAAACCTCTAGCGCCTCCAAAGAGGCCACCTCGCTGGACACTAATTTTCCATCCGCGTGAGATACATCTCGAGCTACAGCCATCAGATCTGTCTTGAATTCTGACACGTCAAGATCACCAGTTTTGCTGACTTCGTTTATCAGCTTTCTTATTGACTCAAAGCTCCATTGGTCTATCTGCACCATTTCAGCAGCGATTGCACCAACGATAAAATGAGGGTCGAAACCCCACTCATTTTCGAGATATTTTGCTATGAGATCTCTTTCTTCTTCGAGAACCTCTCCATCTGAATCCGCAATTTTTAACAGCACCGGTAACAATATATCTATGAGGGTTGTGCCGAGAACATCGATGGGCGTATTAATAAAGCTCGGGATTTCTTCAACGACTCCCTTCCTAGCATTCTTGAGTAACCGCTGTGTCAAGTACATCCCGCCCGCACCTACCGCCCCTGCAGCAGCTAGCGCTCCCAAAGGGGTCGCCACCATGCCAGCGGCCAAGCCAACTTGACCGAGAGTTCCAATTGAGGCGAACCAGCCAGCATAGACTGCACCAGCCGCACCGGCGCCACCAAGTAAAGACGAAGCCGTAGTGTGAACGTTTTCAGCCTTCTTTAAGTACTGGAAGGCATCCCCGCCGATTTTTAATCGTCGGCGAAAACGCTCTTGATCCGAAACAACTTGTATTACGTCTTTTCCGAAAAACTCTGAGAGATCAGTATCTACACTCATGCTGCGGCAAAGGCAGTTGCCTCTCGAATATCCTCAGCCAATTTAGGCTTACTACTTTTAAAGTCCGCGAGAAAGCCATCGACCAATCCGTAAAGCATCATTAACGGAGCCAAAAAACCTGTTATAGCAGGCCCAATGACCGGAACCAGTGCAATTAAAGCGGAGAGTAGCGCAGCAACAATTACACCCATTGTTGCATTTGGATACTTGTTGGCCAGAGTAAGTCCGACTTCAACCAATCTTTTGCCGAGCAAGATAATTGTCTCTCCAGCACGAATGGTAAACTTAGCTAAGTTAAACAGAATCGCCTTAACTTCAGCAGAAACTGGTAAGCGCTCTAAATGTTCTCTCAACTGTTGGTTTGTTGCGTGCTCTTTTTGCAATGCTGCGAGAGTAGACTCATTAAGGTTTGGCATGTCCACCTTGATGGTCTCTCCGGTTTCTGGATGTGTCACGTCCACGATCATAGTTTTTCCCACAGATCATCACTGGTTCTGACATTATGAGTTAGGGGAGAGGATTATGCACATCTTTGCTCGGTGTGCGTGAGCCTGACACATCTATACAGGCTTTATTAAGTGTACCGCGTTCGGCGGCCGAATCTTATTACGAATCTTCGATCTTATTCCTTGATTTTGCTTTGCGAAGCCGCACTTACAGCCCTAGGAATACACCATTATTCCGGTGAGCCACCTCTCTCATCAGAGTGGAAAATCGATCACCTTGACCCCATGGAAATCCGATAGCGTGAATTCGCGCAGTCCGACGGCCATTTTTTGTATTGAGTTTATCAATGTTTTGGAGAGCACCCTCAAAGTCACCACCGGTGAAGTCATCCCCTAAAACGTAGATTGCTAATTTCTCCGCCTTAGGGGCATAAATACGAAGGGCTTGCTCGATTCCTTCAACCGGACTGCTATTAGAGAACGCAGACATATTGGCCAAACTCTGATTAAAGTTTTTTCGGGCGGAGGGAGTATCAGGAATCCATTTTCGGTTATACCCGGGTATCAAAGATTCCCCCATGTCGCTTAAAACTTGCATGGCTGACACCTTTGGGTGAATGGCTAGTAGCTGCTCTACCTTGGCAGTAACTTGAGCCCAGTTGCTTCGCATGCTTCCGGAGCTATCAATCACAAAAACAACGTGCGTTGCGTCGACTGGAACGCCACCGTCATAAGGTGAGTCCACCGTACCTTTTTCTGTCGCTTTCATAGCCGCTCGACCAATCTCGTCAGACAGCGATCGCACCTCTTGTTCAGCAGCCGCTAGCTCTTGGGTTAAGACAATTTCTCTTTCAACGAGTTCTACAGACCTGCTGGCTTCGGAAGACACCTTAACTTTCAACTGCTCAATTCTTCCGTAGTCCACCGAGCTCGGCTTTATCACCTCTGTTCTTGGCTTCAGAACAATGGGTTCGGGTTGTTGTTTTGCCAGCATTAGAATCGCGACCATCGCCGCGAAACCACAAGAGATAACGTCCAGAAAGCTCATCCCAAACACTTCATGATCTTCTCGATTAGGGCGCCTCATGGCCAGTTAAGTTCCGGAGAAAACAGCAAACCACCTTTACTTTTAGCGAGCGCCCAATATTGAGGAGCCGCCAGTGGGTCGCCCTCCGATGGCAAAAGAATCACATTAAGCTCAACGTCAGCACTTGCTAATAGGGCGGCGCTCTTTGTGAAAATCTGCTGTCGACACTGACCGCCAACAAAACCCTTCGGATCTCTCGCACATGTCGAGAACATACGTGAGACAAACCCTTGACTCGAAATCTTCGTCGGCAAACCATCGGTGATCAAAAACACTTGTGCGTTACGAACGGCATTTTTAGTAAGCCAGGCAAATGTCGAATGAAGATCCGTACCGCTTTGAGGCACTATTTTATCTAATGATGAAGCTGCTGAAGCACCAAGGCTGGCTTTCTTCTGCCATCCGTTCGAAACCTCACTGACGGACTCAGCAAACGTTGCCAGTTTAAGGTTGGCGTTTTCAGGCGCCACATCAACAATCCACTGCGCTATGCGCTTGCCTTGCGCCCATTTGGCGGATTGATCACTTTTCATTTTGCTGGGCGCGACCGCGTAAAGAACGTTTTCGGCCAATATATCTGAGTACATCGAGCCACTTTTATCGAGAAGAATTACGATAGACCTACCGTTAACCTTTAGCCCAATGAGCTGCCCTGACTTATTAGAGATCGGGTCTGTTACCGGCGGGGATTCGGGCTTTTCTACAGATACCCTCAAAGCATCTCCGGTTATCTTTTGCTCAAGCACCGCTGCGGTTAGATTTGCTACGGAATCCGCAAGGACCACATTTTTGCTCTGGAGCAATTCCAGTCTGGCTTGCAACTCAGTCATCGAGGGCTGAGGAAGCTCTGTCGCACGCACCGGTGTCGGCTCTACGCGCGGAGTGATAATTTCAACTATGTTGAAGTCAACAATAACCAGCAAAAGAACCACAGCCCCTAAGCCACAGGCCATCACGTCGATAAAGGCAACTGCGCCTCCGCCCATGGACTTGCGCTTGGGTCTCATTATTAGTCTGCCAGTACAACTCGTTTGATGATGTAATCCTCTACGTATTGCTGAATGTTCACCAGTTGTTCATCCTGCCTGCGTTGGAGCATGGATACCGCGAACATGATAAAGACACTGATCAGAAGGGCGACAAAAGTGGAGTTAAATGCTACCCCGAGACTACTAGTCATCGGGCCGATATTACCGTCAACAGCCAATTCAGCTTGTGACATGGCTTGACCTATCCCTCTAACCGTACCGATGAAGCCAATCGATGGAATCGCCCAAGTGATGTACCGCAAGATAGTCAGCCGACCGTCATTTTGAACGGCAAGCGCGTCCAATGCTGGCTCAATAGCACCCGCCGAGCTATGAACATCGCCCGTTAACGCAAAGCGTCTCAGAGCTGCGCTGATAACGGATACTAAAGGTGTCGATTTTATTTCGAGGGGTAACTTTTCTATTGAGGATAAGAGAGAGGAGCTAGCTTGGCGATCCATGTCCTCATCCTCGAACAGATCGACCTTGAAGATATAGGCATGACTTTCCAGAGTAATAAACTCCCGCACAACTAATGCAATCGCCCATAACAGCAACATAAAGCAAATTTTCTGCTCGGTATCTTTGACGATAACGTAGAAGTTTCGACCGTCAAGATTCTCACTGTCCGATGTGAGGGCTGCTGCGGCAGGGTCAATCCAAATGGTGTAAATCAGCTGAACAACCACTACGGCCACAGAAAAAAGCAGTACATCCAGTAAGTTTCGGTTCACTATATATCCTCGGGATAAAGAGCACTTTCATTGAGACTGATATTGGACCGACTGCTTGCAATCTTGGCTGTAAGTCCCCCAAAAATCAGCAAGATAAGAAATACAAAAATTAGTTTTTTATTCATCTAGAAAATGTACCTTGCTATTCGAAATCCCACATCTGTCCGCGCCCCATCAATTGGCTCTCGGTATGAGCTTCTAAGCTCAGTCCATGATGATGATAGGTAATTGGAACCCTTAATAAAGTGCTGTCTCCCTGCCGTCGGTCCCTGGTAATCGGCCAACGGTTGTTCGGTCGGAAATGAAACTGAGTAATAGTCGTGTACCCATTCGCTGACGTTCCCAGATAAATCGCTTATGCTCCCTACTTGGTTAGAAAAACCTACAGGGGCTAGCCCCGCGTGTCCATCAGACCTATCCGCTATAAACTTTTTGGCTTTTCCTTGAGCTTCTTTATCTGCGATGTTGCCGAAGCCATTTTGCGGTATTTCAAAGGCATCACCCCAAACAAAAATTCTTGGCGTACGTTTGGTATATTTGGAGGCTACATACTCCCATTCAGCCTCGGTCGGCAGCCGATAACCAATCGATTTAGAGTTCCACCCAACTACTCGACCTCTCCGGATCAGGTAAAAGGGGTCTAAACCTTGCTTTTCGCTCAAGTAGTTGCAGTACTTTGCAGCCTCCTCCCAAGTAATATTAGTGACGGGTAGCTTAGACGTGGAGGCCTTTCCCAAATAGGCCCCAAACTGCGCCTCCGAAATTTCAGACTCCGCAAAATAAAAATGCCGAGTGAATTTAACATCGCGCAAAATTTCGTTGGCTCTTTGACCTTTCACACTCCTGCTAGCCCCGATCTGAAGCGGCTCACCAACCATTTTAGTCAGCTTAATCTCATGCGGTGCTACCTCTGTGGGTCTAGCCGTGCGAGCACGATAAACAGCGATCGGTTCTAAAACTGGGGAAATGGTTGTTGTTTCATCCTGAAATATCGAGACGTCAATCTGTTGACTCTGAAAACCGTCTGAAGAAACAGCAACTGTCGCGTCACCAATGGGCAGCTTTAAGCGAGCAGGAATTTTCTGTGCCGCCATCTGCGAAATTTTAACTTCACCACCTACCGGAGAGGCCACCAAAAGCTCTCCATTTGCAGGTTTTAAGTCAAAACTCAGTTTTTCAGTCACTAGAGTCACGGTCTTTGTCTCTGCCACATAGCCTTGCTTTAAGTAGGTGATTTCACGTGGCAATGGATGGGCTGGCGTAAGCAGAGTTTTCTCCGTATTGAGCACGCCCCCAAGAAGCTCTCCACCGGGCGGTTGTAACGCCACCGGCAGGCCTCTGACGCTCTTCTTTAGAGGCACATTTATCGACGATAACGATTTCCCTTTGATACTCGAAAGTAAGAACTGCTGAGTCTCATAACCATCTTTTCGAATCATCAGACGATCTTGCTGCAAGCCAGGCACCAAGTTAACTGGCGTCACTCCTAGCTTCTTATCCCCCGCCAGGATTTCCGCACCCTCGGGAGTACTCGTTACAGAAATAGACCATTCTTCTACATCAAAGGTCACCTCTCCTGAGTTCGTTTCTTGCCAGTCAACTTGTACTTTCTGTGTGATCGATCGGCCGAAGAAATCAAGCGCCTCAATCGAATTAACAACATTTGGAGTGACTTCAATTTCGAGCGAGGATTCCCGTCCAGTGAACTCTTCGTTGACAAGCCAAGTTACGGCCACGCTCGGCTTAGTTCTTAACAAGAGCTGCTTAGGCATGGGGATTAACTCAATACTGAGACTATCTAATGTCTCTCCTACGGTCAGTATTCTTTCTTCAGAAATGTGTCCCTGGTAAGAAAATTGAATTGTGGCGGCATCTGAAAAGAGAAAAAATCGATTACCAATCTTTATGCCTGAACCAGCCAGTAGTTTCGTAAGGGCATTTTCTGCAGGGGCCATCTTTGGAAAGCTTTCCACCCGATAGACCTTTGTAGAAAAGGCAGCAATTGCAACTGCAGCTATGATCAATATTGCAACCGTCGCAGCTATGATCTGCCGTCTACGCCGGCGTTGCGCCACTTCAATTTGGTTTAATAAGTCAGCTTTCACAAGTAAGCCTTATGCTCTGAGCGTCTGTCGATGACACCCCTCTAAGATCAAGATACTTGAAAATATCTTGCTTACCCTCACACCGAACTATGAACTTATACTCTGACCGAGTCAGCTTAAGTGCCTTTTCAAAGGTCGGTTCTATGAATCCTAGCCTCGGAATCAATATAGTTGCTCGACTGTCCGATAGAATATTTACGGTGACTGTTTCAGAGGCTCCCTCCAAGAGGTCAGACAACGTAACAACAGCCCGATCTAGTGATGGACTAAGAGGCCTAAGGTCCGCAACACTTTCAATTTTTTTGCGCGCATAACGCCCTACATTACTATCCGTTAGACGGTCTGGTTTTAATGCTAGAGACCGCAATGTCTTCTTGGCGGCTAAAATCCTTTCACCAGTCTTGATAATCTCATCTATCTCGTTAAAACGAAGCTCGGCAGGTATGCTCCTGGCAGTTTGAATAGCAGCCTCCCAGTCATCACTTTCAGCCTGCTCCAAGGCAGTAACAAATGACTCATCGCGGGATGCTTTTGTTTTGGCAGCAATCGCTTGTTGAAGAAGGTCTTTCAACGCGAGGTCCCCTGAGACCAAGTCAGAATTTTCTCTTGCTACTGAGAGCACTGTATCGTGGTCGCCAGCCGCCATAGAAGAAAGCATCCTTGACTTAACGTCCTCCTCGTACTCAGAGGCGAGCAATTCATCAAGGGAGCTTATTCTGTCGTTATAACCCTGATAGCCGGTAATATCACGAATGGACTTGAGTGATTCAACAACGCTAGTGTCGTCACCTGTCTCTTCCGCTCTTGTCAGTGCACTCGCGGCTGCCTTGTATTTCTCAAAAGCAGAAGCGGACAGCCAACTCCAACCAAGGAGCTTATAAACCGCATACTGCTGGAAAAAATTTGAGGCCGCCAATTTTGATAGTAGTTGGACATTGCCAACAGAGATGGCCTGTGTCAGCGCTGCATTGAGCTGAACAACCTTGCCAGCTAAAGCCACATTCAGTTGCTGCAGCTGTTGGCCTGTCGGCTGTTGATTATTTCGAAGCGCTGAGCGTATTTTTCTTACCAAATCCGCGTATACCCTATCGTTCTCTAGTAGGTCGAGTGTTGCAATGAGCTCACCATATTCGCTTGTTTGCGTCTGCTCAGGTTTTTCAACTTGCAAGACCTCTTCCTCTGCTGGCGTCAGCGGGGATGAGGGCGAAGTTTTATTAGGAGCGTCTGCCGATGTAGTTTCCGACAGAGGAGTAATGGGGGCGTAGACGAATAGCGCGCTCCCCATCGAAACTAAGGCCACCAGTGCAATCATAGCGACGATAACCTGCGTTCGCTTGCGGTTTTGCAAAACCGCCATGCTCAAGGCAATATTAGACGGGACAATCAAGGGTCAATACCTCTCATTCTCAAAGAGCGACGTCAGGAACTTGCTCCTGCTCATACACTTTTCGAAGAGCCATACGCCAGCTTGCATATTGTTCCTGCGCGCTACCTTTCAGCTCTATCTCCGTATCTTCAAGCTCCATCACTCTAGGTGCGATTTCAGAGTTCAAGCTCTTGCCTAGTTCAGACAGGGTTTCCTTATGTGCTTTAGCCTGCTTAGAATCGCCCATGGCTCCTTTAATTGCTGCGACGCCTCCTACAGCCAACACAACAGCGCCAAGTTGTGTTCCATAGTCCGTATAACCAGCGTTATTTCCCGCAGCAACGGCACCTGCCACTGCTAGGAGCCCCACTATTCCTTTAACTGCCGCCTTAGTCTTGGCTTCACTAGCTGCCTTGGTTTCAGTGTAAGCAGCACGCTGCCAGGTCGCGTACGCATCATTCGATGCATCATAAAAGTCTTGGTAATCAGTTTGTAAATTGTCAACGAACATCTGATCCTGAACTTTGAGAGAGGAAATGCGTCGCATCATAGGGTCTTCAGTGTTTGGGTAGGAAGTAATCACCGTATCGCCACGCCAATTTTGAGTGGTGAATTGTGTGGAAAAATTTGGTTCAAAAAAATCGGCGTACCGTAACTCCTCAACTTTTGCCAGCTCATCTAAATCCTTCTGTTTGGCTTTTTGAAGTTTGGCTGCAATATCCGCAGCAATCTCTGCATAAAAGCTTTCATATAAATCTGAATTGTTACCTTTGCGAGGGTCATCAAGGTCATATTCGTCAACCGTGAAGTTGTAATTTTTCTCAAACACTCTCTTTCCATCGATACCAATAACTTCTATCTCCACATCAAGCTCTCGACCGTTAGACTTTTGGATCTTTCCGAGCGTGTACAGGTGTGCGCTCGTATCGCTGTCTGGTGTAACTCGAACACCGTTAAACAGATTGGTGTCTGCAAGCTTATTCGTCAAAGTTATAGCACCCCGCACGGCCTCTGTTCGCCGCACTTCGGGCCAAATTGACAGCTTGTCAATGCGAGCTTTATCTTCTGGTATGTTCGGGTCAAAGATTGGCACAACCATGAATGGCCTAGAGATCGCAGGGCCCGCATGTGCCATGACTTCGCTTGCTTCAATCTGTTTCGGACCAACTGAAGAAGCACCTATGCTACCTCCCGCACCTCCTGTGCTGGCGCAGCCCGACAAGAGTATGGATAAGATGACCATGACATGTAGATTTCCACACAGCCTTGCCTTAATTAAATTCAGGGCATAAATCATTGTGTAAGCTCCTCGTAGCGCTTCATAAGCGCCGCTTTGATAATTGGGTCTTTCTCTTCTTCGGCCTTTTTCAGAATGCTTTCTGCCAGTGCTGTTTTATTGTCAGCACTCGCTAAAGACTCATGACTTTTACCGTTACTTCCCGGATCTGCCGGATCTCCCGGACCGAGTGCCGCACTCCTTGCCTGCTCCATGATGGCGTCCGGCGTTAAATCACTGGAAACTGCCACCGAGCGACCACCACTTTCGAGTAAGTTTGGACTCGCTTGAGAGCTACCAGCCGACTGGCTCAATGCCGCAGCACTGCCGCCAACTCCCCCAACACCTACTGCTCCACCGCCACCTCCACCGCCACCTCCAACTCCACCGCCAGCACTTGACGTATCACACCGTTCTGTGTCTGAAATTTCTACGTCGAACTGTGCATCCATCACTGCAATTCGCTCTTGTGCAGTAAGGTTTTCGTCAAATGACTCAAGATCCAAGCCGCCAGAGCACTCCTGATATTCAGAAATTTGCGCAGTGCTCGTGTTAGTGCCGAGAAAAAGAAAGAGCAGGACAAATGAACTTGAATGTAAGAACGACTTGCGGCTTCTGATCGATACTATTAGCGGGATAACCATACGCACCTCCATGCTCTTATTTAATTCACATACTTAGTTTGTAGCCGCACCGATAATTACGCTTGGCATTCCCCGCCAGCCCCTGTGCAGTCTCCGCCAAATATTAAGCCTGGTAAGCATAGAACCTTGAAGTCGGTCGTCATGCAGTGGGTTGAGGAGTCCGTTTAGAGTTATAAGGTTTAGACATTGACCCGTCCCGCCTCATCACACTAATAGGCTTTCAGCTAACTTTTAGACTGCCTATGAAGATTTTCATTAAATCGCTAAAAGGTTCCATCACAACGCCCGATTCGCTCCTGTAAGGATCAATCAGCGAGGTTGGTTCGGCCTCAGTTCGGTGTTCGATTGGAGAATCTTGTTATGAATCTTCGACTTGCTGAATTTGTGTTGGTCTAAAGTTCAGCCGAGGTTCGGAATAGGTTCGGACTGCGTCATATCGGGAATCCACATCCTAAAAATATCCTACGAATCTTCCGCTTGCGGGAGACCAGCTAGAATCTCCAGGTTCCTCATAATCGATTGGTCGTAGGTTCAAGTCCTACTGGGCCCACCATTTTCAAAGAGCGACGCGGTGCGCTTCGAGCTGCTCCTGCAACCTCTTAACGATTATCGCCGCCGACAACTTTTCAGAGCAATCAGGGGCTGGTTTGCGACTTTCTCCAGTTCAGCCGTCAGTCTCAGCAAGAAAATCTGCTCACAACAGCCCATTTATTTTTCCTATGTCTCGGATCATATTCACTGTTAACGTGGCAGACTGAGTTAATAAGTATCCCATTGCAGTCGCTGCCCCTATACTTGCGCCCCCCATCCTCATTGGCGTTCCCGGCAACTTTGCTCGCATGAAATTCTTGTCTCTGACAACCCTGCGGGCGTTGGCCCGTCTATCACTACCCATGGTGGTATCCCATGGCTCCTTCGCAGTGATGGTATTTTCCGATCGTTGGTTT